>NZ_BMMS01000025.1 GCF_014646055.1 Wenjunlia tyrosinilytica | reverse complement strand
GCCTCACCAAGGGCCAGTACTCCCCCACCTCCGAAGTCGGCAAGATCACCAAGTCGACACCGATGGGCTCACTGGACGCGCCGCTGAACCCGGTCTCGCTCGCGCTGGGCGCGGAGGCCTCGTTCATCGCCCGGACCATCGACTCCGACCGCAAGCACCTGACCTCCGTGCTGCACGCGGCGGCGCGGCACCCCGGCACAGCGCTGGTGGAGATCTACCAGAACTGCAACATCTTCAACGACGGCGCTTACGAGGCGCTCAAGGAGAAGGCCAGCGCCCAGGAGACGCTGATCCGGCTGGAGCACGGGCAGCCGATCCGCTTCGGGGCGCCCGCCGCCGACGGACTCGGCTCCAAGGGCGTCGTCCGCGACCGCGCCACGGGCGAACTCAAAGTGATCAACGTGGCCACGAAGGGCACGGACGGCGTGCTCGTGCACGACGCCGCCGCGGCCAGTCCCGCCACGGCTTTCGCGCTGTCGCGCCTGGCCGACCCCCACACGCTGCACCACACCCCCATCGGGGTGTTCCGCAACGTCGAGCGGCCGGTCTACGACGCCGACATGGCCGAGCAGCTGGACCAGGCGGTCCAACAGAAGGGCAAGGGCGACCTCGCCGCCCTGCTCGCCGGCAACGACACCTGGACGATCGCCGGCTGACCGGTGGTGTCCGCACAACCAGCGCACCCCCACGGGAGTGAAAGTGAGCCAAGCAGCCTCGCACGCGGAGTGGATCTCCACCGTCGCCATCGGCGACATAGCCCTGGTCCTCGCCGTGGGCACGGTATTCGTCCTCCTTGCCCGCAGTATCAAGCAACCCGCCGTCATTGGTGAGATCACCGCCGGTATCTGCCTCGGACCGAGCCTGCTCGGACTCCTACCAGGAGACCTGCCGACCAAGCTCTTCCCGGCCGAGGTCCGCCCCTTCCTGTCGGTCGTCTCCCAGGTCGGCCTTCTTCTGTTCATGTTCATGATCGGGTGGGAGTTCGACGGAAAGACCGTGCGCGGCCGGCGGCGTTCCACCGGGGCGATCTGGCTCAGCTCCATCGGGCTGCCGCTGGCGCTGGGCATGGGCCTGGCCGCCGTCATCTACAACTCGCACGACTCCGTGGGCGGCAAGCACGTCGACCTGCTCGACTTCGCCCTGTTCCTGGGCGTCGCGATGTCCATCACGGCCTTCCCCGTGCTCGCCCGCATCATCGTGGACCAGCGGCTGCAGCTCAGCCGGGTGGGCACCTTGGCCCTGGCCCTGGCCGCTGCCGACGACGTGCTCGCGTGGTGCATGCTGGCCGTCGTCGTCGCCCTGGTGACGGCGGGCGGCGCGGCGAGCTTCCTCGGGGTCATCGGCTGGTCGCTGGTCTACCTCGCCGTGATGTTCTGGATCGTCAAGCCGCTTCTGGCACAGGCGTCCAAGCGGCTGCCCAACGGGGCCGCGCCTTACGTCGCCGTCGTCGTCGCGTCGGGTGTCTTCTGCTCGGCGTACGTCACCTCCCAGATCGGCATCCACGCGATCTTCGGTGCCTTCCTCTTCGGCATGGTGATGCCCCGCGACCGCGAGGGGGTGCTGTACCAGTCCGCCCAGACTCCCATGGAGCACGCCGGCAAGCTGCTCCTGCCGCTGTTCTTCGTGGTGACCGGACTGAAGGTCGACCTGACCACCCTGACCGCCTCGGGTGTGTGGGAGATGCTCGCGATCATCGCCGTGGCGATCACGGCGAAGCTCGGCGGTGTGGCGATCCCCGCCCGGATGACGGGGATGAACTGGCGCGACGCGTCGACCCTCGGCCTGCTGATGAACACCCGGGGACTGACCGAGCTGATCATCCTCAACGTCGGCCTCGACCTCGGACTGCTGAGCGTCCAGCTGTTCACCGCGCTCGTCATGATGGCGCTGGTCACCACCGCCATGGCCGCGCCCCTGCTGTCCGTGCTGCTGCGCCGGGCCAAGGAGGACGCGGCGTCCACGGCGAAGTCCGCGGCCCGCGCCCAGTCCCCGGCGTCCGTGGGAAACGGGCGCGACGAAGCGGCCGCCTAGACGGTCCGCCGCATGCCCACCCAGTCATGAGAGGACCCGGTCCCGGCCGACTGTCGGATCCGGACCGCCTGATCAACCAGCGGAGGAACCGTGGAGTTCGGCTGGACCACTGAACAGCGTGCCAAGTACGACGCGACCCTCGCCGCGGTGCGCGAGGCGTTCCCCACCGAGGAAGCCAAGCTGACGGAGTTCTACACCCGTGAGGACTGGAAGAAGCTGGGCGACCTCGGCCTGCTCGGCCTGTCCGTGCCGACGCGGTACGGCGGCGGAGGCCTCGGCGCCCTCGACACCGCGCTCCAGGTCGAGGCGCTGGGCCGCGGCTGCGTGGAGACCGGCATGGTCTTCGGCGCCAGCGCTCACCTGTTCGCCTGCGCCATGCCCATCGTGGACTTCGCCACGGAGGAGCTGCGCAAGCGGATCCTGCCCGGGATCTGCGGCGGCGAGCTGATCGCGGGCAACGCGATGACCGAGGCCGAGGCCGGTTCCGACGTCTCCAAGCTGTCCGTCACCGCCGAGCGGACCAATGGCGGCTGGGTGCTCAACGGCGAGAAGAGCTTCATCAGCAACGGCCCCGTCTCCGATGTCTTCACCACCTACGCAACCAGCGATCCCAAGGCCGGGCACCTCGGGGTGACCGGGTTCGTGGTGGAGCGCTCCATGGAGGGCGTCGTCCCCAGCGAGCCCTTCGACAAGATGGGCCTGCTGCAGTGCCCCGCGGGCAGCCTGCGCTTCGACAACGCCTTCGTGCCGGACGAAAACGTCCTCGGCGAGCCCGGGCAGGGCGGCTACATCTTCCAGCACTCGATGGGCTGGGAGCGCGCCTGCCTGTTCGCCGGGTACATCGGGCTGGCGGACCGCCTGATCGACCACTCCGTGAAGTATGTGCGCGGACGACGCCAGTTCGGGCAGCGGCTCTCGCAGTTCCAGGCGGTCTCGCACCGCATCGCCGAGATGAAACTGCGCACCGAGGGGGCCCGGCTGCTGCTCTACCGCGCCTGCTGGGAGATGGACCAGGGCGCCTCGTCGACGCTGTCCATCGCGCTGTCGAAGCTCGCGGTGTCCGAGGGCGTGGTCGCGAGCGCGCTCGACGCGGTGCGCCTGTTCGGCGGCCGCGGCTACCAGCGCGCGGACCGCGTCGAGGCGGCGCTCAGGGACGCGGTGCCCTCGGTGATCTTCTCCGGTACCTCCGACATCCAGCGGCAACTCATCGCAAGGGAGCTCGGCCTATGAGACTGCACCAGCTTCTCATCGAGTCGGCGCGGCGCCACCCTGACGCTGTCGCCGTCCACGGTGCGGAAGGCCCGACGACGTACCGGGAGCTCGACCGGCTCGCCGACCGCTACGCGGCGGCCCTGCTGAGCCGCAAGGTGCGGCCCGGAGACCGCGTGGTGATCTGGAGCCAGAAGAACGTCGACGCGATCGCCGTGATGCAGGCGGCGCTGCGCGTGGGCGCCATCTACATCCCGGTGACCGGGTCCAACCCCCCGGCCCGGCTGACCCGTATCGCCGAGAACGCCGAGCCGGCGCTCGTCGTCGCCGACGAGGACGCGGCCTTCCGTGCCCGCAAGGCCGAGTGGGACGCCGTGGAGCTGCTGAGCTTCGACGAGCTGCGCCGCAAGGCCACGGACGGGGCCCGGCCGAAGGCGTACGAGAACGAGCCGGACGAGCCGGCGTACATCCTCTACACCTCGGGGTCGACGGGCGCGCCCAAGGGCGTGTGCATCAGCCACCGCAACTCGCTGTCGTTCGTCGAGTGGGCGGCGCGCGAGGTGAAGGTGGGTCCCGAGGACCGCCTGTCCAACCACGCTCCGTTCAACTTCGACCTGTCGGTCTTCGACCTGTACGCCGCGTTCCTCGCCGGGGCGTCGGTGCACATCGTGCCGCAGGAGATGGCCTACGCCCCGGCGCAGCTGGCGCAGTTCATCCGCGACCGGGGGATCACCGTCTGGTACTCGGTGCCCTCGGCGCTGAGCCTGATGATCCGTGAGGGCGGGCTGCTCGAGCAGCCGCAGCCGCCCGCGCTGCGTGCCGTCCTGTTCGCCGGCGAGCCCTTCGCCATCCACCACGTCCAGGCCCTGCGCACGGACTGGCCGAAGGTGCGGCTGCTGAACTGGTACGGCCCCACCGAGACCAATGTCTGCACCTCCTACGAGGTCACGGACGCCGATCTGGAGCGCGACCGGCCGGTGCCGATCGGCAGGGCCTGCTCCGGGGACACCGTGCTGCTCGACCCCGACGACGGGGGCGAGGGCGAGGTCGTGGTGACCGGACCGACCGTGATGCTCGGCTACTGGGGCCGGGAGCCGCACCGGGGCCCCTACCGCACGGGGGACATCGCCCGCCGTGACGCCAACGGAGACCTCGACTACGCCGGCCGCCGGGACCACATGGTCAAGGTGCGCGGCCACCGCATCGAACTGGGGGAGATCGAGGCGGCCATCGCCTCCCTGGACTCCGTCTCGGACGTGGCGGTCCTGGTGGTCGGAACCGGGCTCGAGGCCCAGCTCCACGCCTTCACCGTGCCGTCGGAGTCGGGGCGCCCCTCCCTGCTCGCCGTAAAGCGCTGCTGCGCAGAAAGGCTGCCTACCTACATGATCATCGACAAGCTCCACATACTCGACGACCTGCCGAGGACGGCCAACGGCAAGACCGACCGGGCGAAGCTGACAGCCGCCACCGAGGCCGGTGAGCTGTGATGACTCCGCAGGCTCAGAACCTGGTGTCGCCGCAGTCCGCGGACATGGCCCTGGAGTCGCTGCCCTCGGTCGACCTGCAGACCTTCCGTTTCGTGATGGCCTCCTTCGCCAGCGGCGTGTCCGTGGTCACCACCCTCGACGAGAACGACCAGCCCCGCGGGCTGACCTGCTCCGCGATCTGCAGTGTTTCGGTCGACCCGCCGCTGCTGCTCTCCAGCGTCAGCAACCGCAGCGGCACCCTGCCGGCCGTGCTGTCCAGCGGCAGGTTCGCCGTGAACATCCTGGGCTCGCAGGGCCAGTCGGTCTCGCAGCTGTTCGCCTCGGGCGCCAACGACAAGTTCGACCGTGTGCGGTGGGAGCCGGGACCGGCCAGCGGCGCCCCGGTGCTCCAGGTGAACGTGGCGCACGCCGAGTGCGAGCTCCACAACGCCGTGGAGGCCGGGGACCACACCCTGCTGATCGGCCGGGTCATCGGCGGCGGCACCGAGCAGGACCGCCACCCGCTGGCGTACTGGCGCGGCGCCTACGGCCGCATCCTGCAGTAGCGCGGCGCGGTACGACGAAGCTGCCGCCGGCCCCATCGGGGGGCCGGCGGCAGCTTCGTCGTGAGGGGCGCTCACAGGCGGCGCAGGGACCGCTCCTCGGGGGCGTCCAGGTACTCCCGTGCCAGGTAGGCGGACAGCTCCAGCAGGGTGGGGTGGCGCCACACCTCGGTGACGTCCAGGTCGCGGCCCAGCCACTGCTGGAGCGCGGTGACGAGGACCAGGGCGTCCGCGGAGTCGATGTCGAGTTCGTCGATGTAGGCGTCGACCGGCACCTGCTCCGCCGGAACGTCGAGGCGCGTGGCGATGCGGTTGACCAGCCAGTCCAGCACGGTCTTGGCCGAGCGCGGTTGTGTGTGCTCCGTGGTCATCTTCTCTCCCCTGTTGCCATGTGGTGCGGTGCGCTCCGGGAGCTCGCCGCGGATCCTGGTCGCCGTACGCGGCGGACTCTGCGGTGTGCCGTGGGGCGCTGTGCCGTGGGACGGTTGCCGTGGGGCGGTGTGCCCGGCGGCCGGTGTGGGCTGCTGTGGCTGGTACGGCCGGTGTGGAGTGTGCGGTGACGCGGAGCGCCCCGCCGTCCCGACGGGGCGGCGGGCGCTCGTGTGCGGGGCTCGCGGTCAGCGGCTCGAGGCCGAGGTCACCGAGGTGACGTTGTCACGGGTCAGCAGTCGCCGGAAGTCCGCGGGAGCCTTGGTCTTGACCCAGAACAGCATGCGCAGCCGCTTGGGGAAGGTGAAGTGGTACACCCGTGCCTGCGGGTCGCCGAAGCTGTACAGCGGCGGGACGAACGGCTCGCGGCGCAGCTCGGCGAAGATGCGGTCGGCGGCGGCCGCGGAGTCGGCCGTGCCGGCCTCCACCTCGTCGATGGTGTCCAGCGTGCGGTCCACCAGTTCCCGCAGTCCCGCGGGCGCCCGGAACCAGATGCCCCCGAGCTCGAAGTCCTCCACCGGCGCCCAGTCGGGCTCGGGCCCCGGTCCGGCCTCGCAGTCCAGCCTCGCCCGCTTCAGGGAGAGGTCGGCGAGGATCTGCCACAGCAGCCACACCCGGGAGAAGGCGTTCCACAGCCGGAAGTCCCGGCACGCGGTGCGGGCCGCGTGCAGCAGGCGGTCGTTGAAGTCGCCGAGGACGTCCTGGAACTTCGCCACGCGGGAGAACGGCTCGGTGGACCAGTCGTCGCGCCGCACGGCGGGGACGAGCGCGGAGGCGAGGGCGTGCACCAGCTCCGCCGCCATCGTCACATCGCGCGAGAGGAACATGTCGTTGCGCGCGGCCGACCGCTCCAGGGCGAACCACCGCTCGCCGAAGGTGGTGGAGGCGGTGCGCTGGTAGACCCGGTGCGCCCTCCACGGCCGCACCGGTGTGGCACCGGTGAACTGACGGGCGAGGTCGGGGTAGCGGTCCACGACGGCCCGGAACGCCTTGGCCGGGTCCTCGGGCAGGTCGCCGAAGCGCTCGGGGTCGAGGCTGAGGGTGACGCCGGTGACCGGATTCTCGCTGCCCTCGTGGTTGCCGAAGTCCACCAACTGCAGCCAGCCGCCGTCGAAGAGGTGGTGCACGGTGCCCTGCGACCACGGGGTGGCCTTGGGGTAGTCCGACAGCGGGCAGACGTCCTCGAAGGCGGCCACGCCCAGCATATGGGTGGCGTAGACCCGCGAGCGGTGGCGCAGCCGCGGCTCGGGGTCGTCGCCGCCGTGGCGGCGCACCAGCGGGCTGTCCGGGCCGGTGACGTCGACGAGGAAACGGGCCTGGTAGACCGAGCCGTTGGTGGTGCTGACGCGTCCTTCGCCGTCCTCGATCCAGGCGTCGTCCACGAGGATGTGCTCGGGCGCGACGGAGGCTCCGTGGGCGGCGGCGATCTCGAGGGTGTAGCGGTCCACGTCGGGGCGGAACAGATGCCATTCGCTGTGCTCGCCCGGGACATTGAACTGGACGCACTCGCGCGGGTCCTGCGACTGGCCCTCGCGGTGGTGGAGGAAGCCGAGGCTCTTCTTGACGCCGCTGGAGCTCCTGACCTTCCTGGGCAGGTCGGGGAAGAGACCGAATGCCGCGATCTCGGGCACGTTGAACCGCTTGGCGAGCAGGAGGAAGACCTCGGCGGTGTAGGGAACCGTGGTCTCTCCCGCGGGTTCGACGCGGTCGGCCGCCGCGCCGATGATGAGCACCCGGACGCCCTGGCGGGACAGGACCGCTCCGAGGAGTCCGGCCGCCACCGTGCCGCCCAGGATGGCCACGTCGTACTTCTCGGTGGGATCGGACGTCCTGGCGAATTGCTGAGCGTTATCGGTGGACCTGGAGGCCTTCATGGGTCGTCCTTCCGACATGCATGCCGCGGCTGTCCGCATCGGGCCACGACGGACGAGTCGAGGATGCCCAGAAGGAGAGGAAGGGTGGTGGAGCCGTCCTCGAACCGCAAGGGCGTTTTGCGTCGTCTGCCCGAGGCCGCCGATCGGCCTTTCGCACGGCCCCCCGACGGCCGCTCGACGGCCTGTCAGCTGTGGGCCTCGAGACCGGACCCGGCCGACCGCCCGGCCCGTATCCGCCTCATGGCCGCGCGCAGGACGACGACCACGGCGGCGGCGGCCACGAGGAGACCGGTCGCCTCGGCGGCGCCTCCGCGCTGCGCACCGCTGCCCGCCGCGAAGCCCATCAGCACCCAGGCGACGGCCCACACGCTGCCGCCGACGGCGTTCCAGACCAGGAACCGCCGGTAGGGCATGTGGGCGGCGCCGCTCATGACGGGGACCAGCGTGCGCAGCACCCCGATGAACCGGGCTCCGACGACCGCGGCGGCCCCGAGGTGGCGCAGCCGGTCCTGCGCCCTGTCCAGGTCCGCGGGCTTGACCAGGCGCTTGGGCAGCCGGGCGAGCATCGCGCCGCCCCACCTGCGTCCCACGGCGTAGCCGATGCCGGGGCCCGCCACGGCGCCGAGGACGGCGGCGGCGAGAACGACGGCGATGGGCGCCTTGCCGTGGTAGGCGAGCACACCGCCAGCCATGACGGCGGACTGGCCGGGGAGGACGACACCGGGCCAGGAGGAGGCCTCCAGGGCGGGGAGCAGGAAGACCATGGTCACGGCGGCCCAGGCCGGAAGCGCCAGCAGATGCTCGATGACTCGGTCCATCGTCGACCCGCCTCCCTCGCCCGCGCTCCGCCGCTGTGGGCGGGGCACTACGGCGCAGAATTCATCACCTAATGAACTCTACAGCTGATGAACTACTGAGGGCAACATGACCTCGTCACGGGCCACGGCCCTCCTCCGGAAATCCCCCACCGCTTCCCCGCACCCGTCCAGCAAGCCACCGAGAGCCGTCCCAGGACCGCCCCCGGGACGGCCGACGCGGACCGCTCGCAGGCAGCACCAGGCCCGACCGGCGCCATCCCGGTCGGGCCTGGTTGTGCTGGGCTCTCGTACGGCCGCCCAGCGGCCGTCGCGGCCGGTGCCGTCAGGCGGCGGCGTGCACCGTCTCGGTGGGCTTGACCTTGGGCAGGGCCAGGACGAGCAGCATGGAGATGGCGAAAACGCCCACCTGCCAGTACAGGGCCTTCTGGAAGCTGAGGCTGAAGTCCTCCTTGCGGGCCTTGGGCACGGCGCCCTCGAGGACCGCCGCCTTCACCTTCGCCTTGATCTCGGGCGGAGCCGGGCTGTCGGCGACCCGCCGCTCGATCGCCGTGCAGCTCGGCGGGGTGGCCGAGAGGTCCTTCTGGTTCATCCGGTCGTCGAAACAGGTCTGGAAGCCGGCCACGGCGTTGCGCTGCTCGGCGGCCGGGAGCCCGGAGACCGACAGGTCGTGGCGCAGGTCCGGCAGGGCCGTGCCGCTGGAGTGGGTCGCGTTGGAGCCCAGCAGGCCGAAGAAGAGGATGCCGGCGACCGCGACACCGGTGGCCGCGCCGACCTGCTGCACCGTGGCCAGCATGCCCGAGGCCGAACCGGCCTCGCGGGACTTGATGCCGGCCAGGATGATCCCGGTGCAGGGGGCGAGGAAGAGCCCGCCGCCCGCGCCCGCGACGATCAGGACCGGGATGAGGTGCCAGCCCTTCAGGTCGGTGCCGGAGTAGTGCAGCGTGATCATGATCCCGATCATGCCCAGCATGATCAGCCCGGAGCCGATGGCCAGCGTCCAGGTGCCCAGGCGCTTGACGACCGAGGCGGAGCGGGCCGAGCCCACCGCGACCATGAGGGCGAAGCACAGGGTGATCACACCCGCGCCGACCGGCGTGTAGCCGAAGCCGACCTGGAGGACCAGGAACAGGACCATGAAGAACGACGGGATACCGGCGAAGAACACCAGGCTGATGATCAGGCCGACGGTGAAGGAGCGCTCCTTGAACAGCCCGCTCGGCACCAGTGGCGAGGAGCCCGGCTTGGCGGTCAGCCTCGCCTCGTAGACGAAGAAGGCGATCAGGAACAGCGGGCTGACCGCGAGGGAGACCAGGCTCCAGGTCGGCCAGTCGTTCTCACGGCCGATCACCAGCGGGAGGATCAGCAGGAACAGCCCCGTGGTCAGCAAAACCGTACCGATCGGGTCGAGCCGGCTGGCCTCGGGCGAGGAGGACTCGTTGATCTTCACGGCGCCGAGGAAGAGGGCGAGCAGGCCGATCGGCAGGTTCACGTAGAAGATGGAGCGCCAGTCGGTGCCCAGGATGTCCAGCTCGATCAGCCAGCCGCCGAGCACCGGGCCCAGCACCGTGCCGAGGCCGATCGTGGCGCCGTAGAAGGCCAGGGCCTTCGGCCGCTCCTTCTCCGTGAACGACACCTGGATGATCGAGAGCACCTGCGGGAACATCAGGCCGGAGAACAGGCCCTGCACCAGCCGTGAGGCGATCAGGAAGGTGGCGTCCGGCGCCGCTCCGCACAGCGCGGAGGCGAGCGTGAAGCCCACCATGCCGATCAGGAAGACCTTCTTGCGTCCGTAGATGTCACCCAGGCGCCCGCCGGTCACCAGCATGCAGGCGAAGGCCAGGGAGTAGATCGCCACGACCAGCTGGATGTCGGCGAACGTGGCGTTGAGGTCCTTCTGGAGCGACGGCAGCGCGACCATCGTGATCGTCGTGTCCAGCAGCTGCATGAAGACCGCGGACAGGACGACGACCAGGACCAGCCATCGTCCGGTCGCGACCGGACCGGTCTGGGCGGTTGCGGTGGACGGCGGACTCACAGGCGGGGGGGCCTGCCTGCCCGTTTCGCCGACGGCTGACGGCTTCATGTTTCCTCCAGATGACTGTCGAACGACTGCCGGAACGGCGATTGAGCGGGGCGCCCTACGGGCGCTGCGTCTTAGGAATTCATCTAGCGATTAACTCTACAAGCAATGAATTTCTGAGGGCAACTCCTCGAATGGACCGCTCCGTTCCGCAGGTACGGCGCAAGGGGGCGGGGGTGCCTCCTCCCGGAGGCCCCCACCCCCTCGGTCCGGTCAGAAGATCCGTCGTCCCATGGCCTTGGCCTTGATCGCTTCCTTGCCGGTGCTGAGCATCAGCCTGCGCACCGCGGGGTCGCCTTCCTTCCTCGCCCACCGGACGGTCTTCGCGATGACCTTCGGCGTCGGGTGCAGGAACCGCTGGTCGCGTTCCGCGAAGCCGAAGTTCTTGGGCACATAGGGAGCCCTCGCGATGTGGGCGTAGAGTGTGTCAGCGGCCTCTCGAGCCGTGACCGTGCCTGCCTCGAATGCCTCGCACTGCTCGACCATCTCGTCGTAGAGGCTCTTGTACCCCTCGTGGTTCGGCCAGTACAGACCGAGGTGCGGCACGTCCTCCGCGGCCTTGAAGTGCTCGTCGTTGCCGTCCTTGAAGTACTTGGTGAGCGCGCTCTGGAGATGGAAGGTGCCCGCGTTGGCGCCCCACGCCCAGATCCTGAAGACCGCGGTCCACAGGTCGTAGTCCTCCCAGGAGATGAACGCGGAGTTCACCAGGGAGTCGTTGTAGTCGAACAGGCCCTGCTGGAGCCGGTCGACGTAGTCGAAGCGCTCGCGGGAGAAGTCGCCGTCCTTGATGGCCGCCAGCAGCCGCCACGAGAGCGTGTTGATCGCCTCGGCGGTGTTGGACAGGCCGCGGGAGAACAGCGGGTCGAGGAACCCGGCCGCGTGCGAGAGCAGGAACCAGCGGTCGCCGGCGCACTGCTTCGACGAGTACTGCAGACGGTCGGTGGCCACCCACTCGCGGATCGGCTTGACGCCCTGGAACTGCCGGTGCACGTCCGGGAACCTGTCCGCGTAGGCGTGGAACTCCTCCTCCGGCGTCATGTCCGGGTTCCGGGGGTACTTGCGCGGGTCCAGCGTCAGGCCGACGCTGCACAGCGGGTTCCTGGACCACTCGTGGTTGTCGAACCCGATGAGCCAGAACCACCCGCGCGAGAACATGTGGTGCACGGTGCCCTCGTACCACTTGACCGGAGGGGTGTCCTCGGGCGCGTGGTGGAACAGGTCGTCCGTGCGCGGCACGTCCAGCATGTGGTTCCAGATGGAGCGCGAGTGGTGCTTGAAGCGGCACACCTCGTCGCGCAGCTGGAACTTCTCGGCTATGGGGGAACGGTAGCCGCTCGCGTCCACGACGTAGCGGGCGCGAGCCTGCTCCCCCTTGTCCGAGCTGATGGTCACTCCGGCGTCGTCGAAGTCCACGTCGACGACCCGGAAGTTCTCCCGGGGCACGGCGCCGTACTTGATCGCCGTGTAGAACATGTACGCGTCGGTGTCCTGCCGGTACAGATGGCTCGCCTCGTGCAGCAGGCCCGGCGTGTCGAACTGGTTGACCTCGCGCGGGTTCTGCGGCTCGCCCTCGTGGTGCAGCAGGAAGCCGAAGTGCTTCTTCACCCCGAACTTCGGCCCCAGCACCTTGGTGCTGTTGGTGAAGGTGGCCAGCGTCTTGATCTCGGGGACGCCGTAGCGCTCCGAGATGGTGCGCAGCGCCACCAGGGTGTACGGGATGGTGGACTCGCCGATCGCGAACTTCGGGTGGGAACTGGCGTCCACCAGGAGCACCTTGGCGCCGTTGCGGGCCAGGATCGCGCCGAGCATGGAGCCGGCTATGCCCGAGCCCAGGATCGCCACGTCGTATGTCGTCTTCTCGGTTTTCAGGTCTTCCACGGTCTACTCCTTGCGGCCGGGCGAAACGGTTCGGGGTCTCGGAATCTGGTCACTCGGGCGCGGGGACCCGGAACCGCTTGCCGATCACCGGCCACGGCGCGATCGTGTGGATGAGCTCTTCCTTGAGGTTGAACTCCTCGCGGTCGAAGCGCTTGCGGATGAAGAGGGTCAGTCCCTCGTAGACGAGGTCGCCCATCTCCTTCGGCGCCTTCTTCTTCGCCCAGTTGAGCGTGCTGAGGATCTTGAAGGTGGAGGCGTCGGTCCAGTGGTTGTTCGGGTCGGCCAGACCGAACGCCGGGGGCACGAAGTCCGCGGCCCGCAGGACGGTGAGGATCTCGTCGGCCGCGGTGTCGGGTTCGGCCTTCCCGTTCTGCACCGCCCGGGTCAGGTCGCTGACCTTCCTCAGCAGCTCGCGCGCCGGCCGGTAGTCGGGGATGGCCCCGTCGGGCGCCTGGCGCTCCAGACGTTCCAGGACGGCCGGGTCGTGGTTGTCCAGGTACTGGGCGTAGGCGCGGTTGATCTCGAAGGTGGCCAGGATCTGGCCGAGCGACCACACCCGGAACCAGGCGTTCCACAGCGGGAAGCTCTTGAACGAGGTGTAGGAGTTCGCCACCAGGTCGTCGTTGAAGTCGAGCAGGCCCTGCTCGAGCTCCTGGACGTACTTGAAGCGCTCCACCGAGAAGTCGTCCTCGCGGATGGCGTCCAGCAGGCGCCAGCCGAGCGCGTGGATGATCTCCATCGAGTTGGACAGGCCGCGGGAGAACAGCGCGTCGACGAAGCCGGCCGCGTGCGAGGTCAGGCACCAGCGGTAGCCGATGGTCTGCTTCGACGAGTACTGGAGCCGTCCGGTGCGCACCCAGTCGCGGACCGCCGTGGCGCCCTCGAACTGCGGGGCGATGTCCGGGAACTTGGCGATGAAGCGGCGGAACTCCTCCTCGGGCGAGCAGTCCGGCACCGGGTGGACGCGCGGGTCGAGGTTGAGGCCGACGCTGCACAGCGGGCTGGTGGAGCGGGCGTGGTTGTCGAACGGGATGACCCACATCCACCCGCCGTCGAACATGTGGTGCAGGGTGCCCTCGCTCCACGGGCTCGGGTTCTGGTGCAGCCCCTTGGGCATGGTGTCCTCGTAGGGCTTGACACCCACCATGTGCGTGAACAGCGACCGCGAGTGGTGCCGCAGCCGGCTCGGCTCCTCACGGACGCCGAACTTCCGCGCCAGCGGGGAGCGGAAGCCGCTCGCGTCCACGACGAACTTCACCCGGATGGTCTCGCCGTTCTCCGGGATGACGGTCACGCCGTCGTCGTCGATGTCGACGTCGGTGATCTTGGTCTGCTGCTTGACCTGGGCCCCGTACTTCAGTGCCACACCCAGCATCCAGGCGTCGGTGTCCTGGCGGAAGAAGTGGTTCTCCGTGTGGGTGATCTTGGGGATGGGGAACATATTGGTCTCGCGCGGGTCCTGGCGCCTGCCCTCGCGGTGGTACAGGAACCCGAAGTTGCGCTTGACCCCGGAGTTGGTGGAGATCTTCGCCTGGACCGCCTCGAACGTGGTCAGCCACTTGATCTCCGGCACTCCGTACCGCTCGCTGACCAGGCGCATCATCATCGAGGTGTACGGGATGGTGGACTCGCCGATCGCGAACCGCGGGTGCGTTCCGGCGTCCAGGATGAGCACCTTGGCGCCGTTGCGGGCCAGGCAGGCCGCGAGGGTGGACCCGGCCAGGCCGGAGCCGAGGACGGCCACGTCGTACTGCGGCTTCCCGGGCGCCGAGGCCGTCTTCTTCGCGCTCGACTGCTCGGACTTGGCCGCGGCCCCGTTGGCAGCGCCCTTTTTTGGTTGGTCTTGGTGCATGGTTCGCTCCTGCTCGGATCGCTCAGTGGGTGTGAGAGAAAGGCTCTGGTGCCAACAGGGGCTTCAGCGGACGGGCCTGGGCAGGTAGCCGCTTTCGACCATCCAGTCGAAGTAGGTGCCAAGCAGGGCCTCGTCCAGGGAGGGGCAGTTGATACCCGTACCCTCGAGTGCGGCTTCGGCGTTGGTCGCGTCGTAGTCGATGGCCTCCTCGCCGCCGACGACGAACTCCTCGACGACCCCCATGACGGGGTGCAGTTCGTTGTCCTTCTCGCCGTAGGCGTCCTGGAGGGCCTGCCACCAGGTCTCCACGGGCACCACGTCGAGCTTCCAGCCGTGGCCCTCGATGGCTTCGAGGAGCTTGGCGAAGCTGAGCTTGCGGCCGTTGACCAGGTGGAAGGTCCTGCCGAAGGCGTGCGGCTGCTTGGAGATGCGCACCATGGCCCGGCTGACGTAGTCCACGGGGGTCATCTCGACCTCCAGGTCCAGCGCGGGCGCGAGGCCGAGCTGGATGCAGCCCTTGATGACGCGGGTGGTGAAGTGCGTGGTCAGGGCGGCGCCGGTGCGGGAGTCGCCCAGCACTCGTCCCGGCCGGTGCACGTCCACCGGGATCCCGCGGTCGCGGGCGGTCTCCATCAGGCGCTCGGCCGCCCACTTGGTCTGGACGTAGCCGGTGACGAGCTTGCCCGCCCCGCTGATGTCGTCGCCCTCGCGGATGACGGTGCGGCCGTCGGCGGGCAGGCCCCAGATGCCGTACGTGGAGACGTAGGTGACCGGGGTGAGCGGTCCTCGGCAGGCGAGTCTGAGGATCTCCTCGCTCCCGCCGAGGTTGGCCGCGCGCAGCTGCTCGTAGGTGTACGAGAAGTTGACCCAGGCTCCGTTGTGGTAGATCGCGTCGAGCTTGTGCCCGAGCGCGTCGAACGCGTCCTCCTCCAGTCCGAGGAGGGGCTTCTCGAGGTCGCCCGGGATCACCTTGACGCGGTCCTCGTCCGCCTCGCGCCAGGGCAGGTACTGCTCGACATTGGCCCGCACCCGGGCCAGTCCCTCGGCCGGGTCGGCGCACCTGACCAGCAGGTGGACGGTCGCCCGCGTGCTCGCCAGCAGCTCGTCCAGCAGATAGCCGCCGACGAAGCCGGTGGCACCGGTGAGCAGGACGTGGTCGGGCTCGGTGTAGCCGGGCCGCACCGGGCCCTGGGGGCGGATGTCCGGATCGAGGGTGACGTCGCCCGCGATGTTGCGGGGATCGGCCATGGCGGCCTCGGCCGGCTCGGCGGCGGCCGAGGCGCCCTCCTCACCGCCGAGTTCGACGCGGAGCAGATCGGCCCAGTCCTCGAGCGTGGAGCGTTCGAAGAGCTGGTTGGGCCGGATGCTGACCCGAAGGTCCCGCTTGCAGTGCTTGACCACCTCCATGACCATCAGCGAGTCCAGGCCGTGGGACATCACGTCGGCCTCGGGCTCGATGGCGTCGGCGCTCACGGCGAGGACGTCGCCGAGGACGCCCTGGAGGTACCGGACGAGGATCGAGCGGCGCTGCGGGCCGTCCGCGACGGCCAGTTCGTCCAGGACGGGCGCGGGGGCCTCGTCGCCGAAGTCCTCCACGATCTCCAGGGTGCGCAGCAGCGGCCGCTCGATCCTGGCCTCCATGACCGGCTTGTACACCGACCAGTCGGCGGCGCAGACGACCGCCTGGGGGGCGTCGCCCGCCAGCAGGGCGCCGAGCAGCTTCAGGCACTGCGGGGCGGACAGGGTGCGCAGGCCCGTGGAGGTCAGGAACTCCAGGACATCGGCGCCGAACAGGTTGGAGGCCAGCTCCCACGGGCCCCAGCTGACCGTCAGCGCGGTCTGGCCCAGGGTGCGCCGGTACTCCGCGAGGCCGTCGAGGAAGGCGTTCGAGGCCGAGTAGCTGGACAGGTGCTGGGAGCCCCAGGTGGCGGCGATGGAGGAGAACCCGAGGAAGAAGTCCAGGTCCAGCCCCTCGGTCAGCTGGTGCATCAGCCAGCCGCCGACGACCTTCGGGCGCCACACGGCGTCGTAGTCGCGAGGGTCGTCGACGGGGATGTCGCGCAGGAACTGGGGCACGGAGACACCGGCCGCGTGGACGACGCCGCGCAACTGGTACCGGTCGATGGCCAGGTCCTCCATGACGAGGAGCATCTGGTGGACGTCGCAGACGTCGGCGGCGACCACGTCGACCACCGCTCCGGTGGCCTCCAGGCCGCGGACCACCGCGATGCGCTCGCGGACGGACGCCTGGAGTCCGGGCAGGTCCCAGTCGGCGCGCGGCGGCAGCGGGGTGCGGCCGAGCAGGACGAGCTTGCCGGCGCCCTGGTGTGCGAGCCAGCGGGCGAGTTCCTGGCCGATGCCGCCGAACGCACCGGTGATCAGGTAGGCGGCGGAGGAGCGGACGTCCGGCACCCGCCGCAGCTCCTCGGCGCCGAGGTGGTGGGGCACCAGCCGGGCCGCGTACCGGTCGGGGCCGCGCAGGGCCTGCTGGTCCTCGGCCCTGACGTCGATGAGCGCGGCGGCCAGCCTGCCGATGTCGTCGCCGGAGGGACCGGCCGGATCGAGGTCGACCGCGCCGCCCCAGTGCTCCGGGTGCTCCAGGGCGATGACCCGGCCCAGGCCCCACAGGGTGTTGGCGAACGGGCAGGTGACGCCCTGCTCGGGGATGGCGGGCATCGCGCCGCGGGTGACCAGGGAGACAGTGGCGCGCGAGCAGTCCTGGCGGTCGATCAGGGCCTGGACCAGTGCGATGACGGCCAGTTCCGTGCGGTCGCGGTACTCCTCCAGCGCCCGGGTGTCGGTCGCCTCCGGCTCGGGGGCGTCCAGCCCGGTGAGCACGATCACGCGGTCGGCGGTGTCGGCCTGCTTGGACTGGTCGCGCCAGCGGGCGATCAGCTCGGCGGTCACGGCCGGCGCGGAGCCGGTCTCCTCCTCGCGGGCCACCAGGACGCGTGCGCCGCGCTGGCGCAGTTCCCGGGCGAGCCGCTCCGCGACACCGCTGCGGTCCGGCAGCAGGAGGTAGTTCTCCCCCGGCAGGCGTCCCGGCGGCGGCGGGGGCTCGACGGTCTGCCACTCGACGCGCTGCAGGAGCTCGTCGGGGTCGCGCCAGGGGGCGTCCGGGGCGGCGACGTCCTTGGCCGCCACCACCCTCAACTCCCTCGCCCCGCCGAGGTGGGAGCCGTCCTCGGCGAAGAATTCCACCTCGCCGACGATCTCCTCGGAGGTGCCGCCGCCGGAGCTGACGTGCGCGGTGGCCCTGACGTACTGGACGCGGTGGGCGTCCTCGCAGGTCAGCTCACGGACGCTGCGGGCGAACCCGACGGCGGAGGAGTCGGCCTCGTTGACCCCCGCGTCCCAGGACAGGGCGGCGATGGCGGCGTCCACGACCTCCACCCAGCTCAGGCCTCCCTCGGCCCGCTCCGGGGACAGGGCCACCAGGACGCCTCCGCCGCCGCGGTGGGCACCGGTGACGGCCTCGGCCAGCGCCGAGGACAGGGAGGTGGGCTCGTAGCGGACCGCGTCGCCGTAGCGGTGCACCTGGAGGTCGGCGGACAGCGGGCGCCCGGCGGCGCGGCGGCGCAGAACTCCCCGCCCGTGCTGCTGCCAGGGCGCGCCCGCGGCCTCCTCCGTCGGGGAGAGGCTGTGGCACTCGTAGGCGGCGTGGCCGTCGGCGTCGGCGCGCACGGTGATGTGCACGATCCGGCCCTCGTGCTCCAGGGGGAACCGGTGGTGGATGGACAGCTCCTCGACGCAGCCCCACCGGCCGCCCAGGGCGTCGGCGGCGGCGTCCATGACCACCTTGGCCAGCGCGCCCATGGGCAGGTAGCGGCGCCCCTCGTGGTCGGTGCGGATGTACGGCTCCCAGCTGGGGTCGTCCAGCGAGACCTCGTACGTCGGCACGGCGCTGCGCAGCCGGCGTCCCACGCCGGGGACGTCGATCCCGGCCGGGCGCTCCGGCGCCGAGGCGCCGCCGGCGTCGTCGCGGCGCTCCTCGAACCAGTAGGACTCGCCGCGCCACACGGTGGCCGGGAGCGGGACGCGGCGCAGCTGCTCGCCCTTGTGGACGGCGGCCCAGTCGACGGCCGTGCCGCGCAGGTGCAGGGTGCCCAGTGCCTGGCGGACGGCGGACCGGTCGTGCAGCGTCTTCCCGGAGCCGCCGCGGGCACGGACCGGGCGGCGCAGCGACGGGATCCAGGCGCAGTCGGGGTCCTCGATGGCGCGGTTGCCCAGGCCCAGCAGGACGGGCTGCGGCCCGACCTCGAGGAAGGTGCGGATGCCGTCGCCGTAGAGGCTGCCCAGGCCGTCGAGGAAGCGGACGGTCCCGGCGGCGTGGCGCACCCAGTACTCGGGGCCCAGGTCCTGCGCGGACCAGGGCCTGCCGGTGACGTTGGAGATGAGCGGGATGGCCGGGGCCGAGTAGCTGATGCTCCGCGCGATCTGCCGGAACTCCTCCAGCATCGGGGCGAGCAGCGGGGAGTGGAAGGCGTGCGAGACGGTGAGGTTCTGGGCCCGCACCCCCTGCTCCTTCAGCCGCGCGACCGCGGTGGCGACGTCGTCCTTCGCTCCCGAGACGACCACGCTCTCGGGGCCGTTGACCGCGGCGAGGGAGACGGTCCCGGTCAGATCGGCGATGGCCGCCAGTGCCGTGGCCTCGTCGCAGGTGACCGCGGCCATCACTCCGCCGGCGGGCAGCTGCGCCATGAGAGCCGCGCGGGCGGTGACCAGGCGGACGGCGTCCTCGAGGCCGAAGACCCCGGCCACGCAGGCCGCGGCGATCTCGCCGATGCTGTGCCCGAGCAGGGCGATCGGCTTCAGTCCCCAGGACTGCCACATCCGGGCGAGCGCGTACTCGACGGCGAAGAGGGCGGGCTGGGTGTAGCGGGTGTCGTCGATCGGCGACTCGGTGCCCTCCGCGGGCCAGACCACCGAGGTGAGCGGACGGTCCAGGGCGGCGTCGAACAGTGCCGCGCATTCGTCGAACGGCTCGCGGAACGCGGGTTCGTCGGCGAGGCCCTGCGCCATTCCGGCGTACTGGGAGCCCTGGCCGGTGAACATCCAGGCCACCTTGCGGTGCTTGTGCACCGGGAGCCTGCCGGTCACCAGGCGCGGGTCGCGCTCGCCGCGCGCGTGGGCCTCGAGGGCGTCGGCGAGGCCCTCGAGCGAGTCCCCGGCCACGGCCAGGCCGTGGGTCTGCCGGGCCCGTCCGACCTGGGTGGTGTAGCAGGCGTCGGCAAGCGTGATGTCGGGGTCGCGGCGCAGGTGGAGGGCGAACTTGCGGGCCACCTCGGTCAGCGCCTCCTCGCTGTTGGCGGAGGCGACCAGGACACCGTGGGGGTGCTGGACCCGGGCGGGGCTGGGCCCGGTGCCCGCCTCGGGGACGGAGCTGACCACGGCGTGCGCGTTGGTTCCGCTGGCGCCGAAGCTGCTGATCGCGCCGATGCGCGGGCGGCCCTCGACGTCGGGCCAGGCGGTCCCCTCGGCCGTGACCTCGATGTGCAGCTTGCTCCAGTCGACGTTCGGGTTGGGCTCGTTGAAGTGCAGGTGCGGCGGGATCTCGCCGTGCTGGAGGGCGAGCACCAGCTTGAGCAGGCCCGCGACACCGGCCGCCGACTCCAGGTGGCCGATGTTGGTCTTCACCGAGCCGACGAGCAGCGGGGCCCCCTCGGGGCGGTTGCGGCCGATGACCGCCTCCAGCGCGCGCAGCTCGATCGGGTCGCCGAGCGAGGTGCCGGTGCCGTGCGCCTCGACGTAGTCGACGTCGCCGGGGGCGATCCCGGCCTGGGTGAGGGCGGCCTTGATGACGCCCTGCTGCGCGGCCGGGTTGGGAACGGTGAGCCCGCTGCTGCGGCCGTCGTGGTTGACCGCCGTGCCGCGGACCAGGGCGATGACGTTGTCGCCGTCGCGGACCGCGTCGGACCAGCGCTTGAGCACCACGAGCCCGGCGCCCTCACCGCGGGCGTAGCCGTCGGCGCTCGCGTCGAACGTCTTGCACCGGCCCTCGGGCGACAGCCCCGCGAACTTGCTCATCATCACGAAGCCGTACGGCGAGAGCATGAGGTTCACACCGCCGGCCAGGGCCATGTCTGCCTCGCCGAGACGCAGCGCCTGGCAGGCCTCGTGCAGCGCCACCAGTGAGGAGGAGCAGGTGGTGTCGACGACCTTGCAGGGCCCCTGGAGGCCGAGGGTGTAGGAGATACGGCCCGCGGCGAAGCTGGGCTCGCCGACGAGCTGGTAGGCGTCCACGTCGCGGATGTCGCCCTGGCTCTGCCGCATCCGCGCGTAGTCGGTGGTGCTCAGGCCGAGGAAGACGCCGGTGGAGCTCCCGTTGAGGCTGTCGGGGGCGTATCCGGCGCGCTCCAGCGCCTCCCACGCGACCTCGAGGAGGATGCGCTGCTGGGGGTCCATGCCCAGCGCCTCGCGCGGGGATATGCCGAAGACCGAGGGCTCGAACCGGTCGACCCTGCCGAGGAATCCGCCGCGCATGACATAGGCCTTGCCGGGCGCGTCGGGATCGGGGTCGTACAGGGCGGAGGCGTCACCGCGCTCGGGTGGGAACTCGGAGGTCGTGTCCACCCCGCCGCGCAGCACCCGCCAGAAGGACTCGGGGGCGTCGGCGCCGCCCGGCAGGCGGCAGCCGAGGCCGACGATGGCGATGGGCTCGTTGAGGGGCTGAGGGCGGGCGTTCTTCAGGCGGTCCTGCAGGCGCTCGATGGTGCGCAGGGCCTCGACGAGCTGGGGCCGGTAGTCATGCTGAACCGGGCCGCTCTGCGTCGTCGTCATGGTCGGTCTCCCTCGGTCAGCATTGATTCGGAGCTGGAGAGCGCGGAGAGCAGACGTCCCATCAGTGCGTCGTCACTGAGATCGTCCAGTCCGTCCTCGGGGTCGCCCCCGGGTGCGGGTGTCGCGCTGTCGTGCGGGATGGCCTCGTCGGCTCCCGGCGCGGTCTGGGGTTCGCCGAAGACGTCGTCGAGGACGAAGTCGGCGAAGGAACGGGCGTTGGGGCACTCGAACATGACGGTGCCGGGCAGTTCGCGGCCCAGTGCCTCCTCGGCGCGCTGCTTGAGCTCGGCGCCGAGCACCGAGTCCAGGCCCAGGTCGAAGAAGCCCTGGTCGGGGCCGATGTCGTCGTCGCCGCCGAGTACCGCGGCCACCATGGCGAGGATGACGTCGAGCATCCGCTCCCGCCGGTCCTCCGGGCCGAGGGGGGTGAGCTCGGCGACCAGCGGGGTCGCGTCGGGGTCGGCGGGGCTCACGTTCACCGAGGCGGCCGGGGGTTCGTCGAACGCGCTGCCGTTGGCCGGGGTCGCATGGGCCGCACTGCCGTTGGCCGAACCCTCGTCGGCGGGGCTCCCGTGGGCCGGACTCCCGTTGGCGGGGCTGCCGGTCGTGGGGCTGCCGTTCGTGGAGGTGCCGCTGAGCGAGCCGCTGTACGGCAGGGGGCCGACGGCCGACGGCGCGGGAGCGGGCTTCGGGGGCGCCACGGGGGCGGAGGTGTCCTTGGGCAGCTCTATCCAGTGGCGCTTGCGCTGCCACGGGTAGCCCGGCAGCGAGACCAGGCGGTGCCCGCCGGGGATCAGCAGGTCCCAGTCGATCCGGCAGCCGTGCACATGCAGGGCCGCCGCGTCCGTCATCAGGTCGCCCACCGCGGTCGGCGCGGAAGTGGCCGCGCCCGCCTGTCCGGCGGGGGCGGTGAGCACCAGCACCTCGGCGTCGCGTGCCTGGAGCGCGGAGCGCAGCATCGCCACGGAGGGGCTGCCGCTGCCGATGTCCAGCAGGGCTTCGATACCGTCCTCGACGAGCTGGTTCGCCAGGCCCGGCCAGCCGCCCTCGGTGGAGTACCGGGGCAGCGTTCCCGGCTTGCCGAGGTCGCCCGGTGTCCGCTCCTCGGCCAGCATCCGCACCGCCTCGGCGAGTTCGAGCTCACCCGCCGCGTGGGCGGCGGCGAGTTCGCCGACGCCGTGGCCGACCACCGCGTCGGGGTGGATGCCGATCGCCGCGCGGACGGCGGTGGCCGCCAGATGCCCGGCGAAGACCAGGGCGCGCTCGTGGAGGGAGCCGCTCCGCGGCCTCTCCCCCGACTCCCACGCCCGCACCGGGGAGATGCCGACGGCGTCCCGCAGTGCGGCGTCCAGGTCGGTGACGGTGGAGCGGAAGGCCGCGAGCCGTTCCGCACCGCCGAGTACGGCCTCGGGCGAGAGGCCGTCGTCGGCGGGGGCGTCCCCGAGCAGCCGCGCCCAGGGCAGGGCGGGTGCGGCGGCGCCGTACATCACGGCCAGCCGCCGGAACTCCCCCGGCCGGGCGGTGCCGACGCGAACGCCCTCGGCGCTCTCGCCCCGCTCCACGGACGCGATGCCGTCGAGCAGTTCCGCCCGGGTGCGGCCGGTCACGGCGAACCGGTGCTCGTGGTGGGTGCGCCGCGCTCCGGAGACCCAGCACAGATCGGCCAGTTCGGCCTCGTCGGCACCGGCGACACGTTCCCGCAGCCTGGCCGCCGCGGCGCGCAGTGCGGCGGGCGTCAGCGCGGAGGAGGTGAGCACCAGCGGGCGCGAGTCCGGCACGGGCCGTCCCCCGGCCGTCGCCGGGGCAGGCGCCTCCTGCACCACGACATGGGCGTTGGTGCCGGTGAAGCCGAACGCGCTGACCCCCGCGCTGCGCGGGCGCTCTCCCACGGGCCAGGGTGTGGGCTCGGTGACGACCTTCAGCGGCAGCCGGTCCCAGGCGACCTGGCGGGTGGGCCGGGAGACGTGCAGATGGGCGGGGATCTCCTCGTGCCTCAGCGACAGCACGATCTTGATCAGACCGGTGACTCCGGCGGCCGCCTCGAGGTGGCCCACGTTGGTCTTGACGGAGCCGACGAGCAACGGCTTGGCGAACGGCCTGCGCTGTCCCACCGCCCCGGCCAGGGCCCGCAGTTCTATGGCGTCGCCCAGCCGGGTGCCGGTGCCGTGCGCCTCGATGTAGTCGATGTCGTCCGGGCCCATGCCGGCCTGGTCCAGGGCGGTCCTGATGACCTCTTCCTGGGCCTCGCCGCTGGGCACCGTCAGACCGCCGCTCGCCCCGTCCTGATTGACGGCGCTGCCGCGAATGACCGCGTACACCCGGTCACCGTCGCGAGTGGCCCTCGACAGCGTCTTGAGAACCAGTGCACCCGCGCCCTCGCCGCGGCCGTAGCCGTCGGCGGAGTCGTCGAACGTCTTGCAGCGGCCGTCGGGGGCCAGCGCTCCGGCCGCCGACATGGCCAGGAAGACCGTCGGTGTGGACATCACATTGGCCCCGCCCGCGAGCGCCACCTCGCTCTCCCCCGCCCGCAGGCTCTGGCAGGCCAGGTGCACGGCCGTCAGCGAGGAGGAGCACGCGGTGTCGACGGCGATGCTGGGACCGCGCACCCCGAGGAAGTAGGACAGCCGTCCCGCGGCGCCGCTGAAGGAGTTGCCGGTGCCGTAATAGAGGTCGATGTCGTTCTGGCTGCGCGTCACCAGCTGCGTGTAGTCCGTGGTGTTGAGGCCGACGAACACGCCGGTGCGGCCTCCACGCAGTGTGTCGACCGCGATACCCGCGTCCTCCAGCGACTCCCAGGCCACTTCGAGGAAGAGCCGCTGCTGCGGGTCCATGCTGCGGGCCTCGCGCGGGGAGATCCGGAAGAAGCCGTGGTCGAAGCCGTCCACCGCGTCGAGGAACGCGCCGCGCTTGGTGGCCACCCGGCCCGCTCCGACCTTGCCGTCGGCGAGCAGGGACGCGGCGTCCCAGCGCTCCAGCGGGACATCGCCCGTGGCGTCGGTACGGTCCTCGAGCAGGCGCCAGAACGACTCGGGACTGTCGGCTCCGCCCGGCACGCGCAGCCCGATGCCGACGATCGCGATCGGCTCGGGGCCGGTCGGCGGCTGCGCGGCAGCCGCCCCCGCGAACGAGGCGGGCACCGCGCCGGACACCGCTGACGGCTGGGCCGGCGGCTCCGGCTGGAGGGTCAGGATGTAGTCGGTCAGCGCCTCGATGCTCGCGTGGGACAGGACGTCCGCGCCGTCGAGCGGGCAGCCGAGCGCGTCCTGCACCCGGCGGGCGAGCTCGGAGACGGAGATCGAGTCGATGCCCAGCTCGAAGAACCCGCGCTGGCGGGGCAGGCGTTGGCCCGGGGGGTGCCCCAGGACGACGGCCAGCGCGCTCTGCACGGCGGCGGCGACCTCGTCGCGCTGGTATCCGTCGGCGGGGACCGCGGGCGCGGTCGCCTCGGGGGCGGGGCTCACGGGGGCCACAGGTGCGGCGGCCGTGGCAGGGACGACGGGTGCGGCGACCGGAGCGGGGGCGGACGGGGCGGGGACGACGGGTGCGGCGGCGGCCGGGGCGGGGGCAGCCAGGGCGGGGGCGGCGGGCGCGGCGGTGGGGGCGGCGGGCGCGGCGGTGTCACTCACCACCGAGGCCCCGGCCAGCTCCCCGACCAGCCTTCCCCGGGCGTCGAACAGCCGGACCTCGGCCCGCAGTCCGTCCGAGCGCAGCAGTCCCCCGTTGGTCTGGCGGCCGCGCTCGACACCCGAGAGCCAGTAGCGCTGGTCGGCCCAGCGGTGCGGCGGCAGGCCGACGGGGCTCACCGGCTGGGGGAAGAACCCCTGCCAGTCGATGCCCACTCCGGCCACGTGCAGCTTGGCCCTGGCCTGCGCGAGGGTGGTCGCACCCGCCTTGCCGCGGGCCAGCGAGCCGACGACGGGGCCGAGTCGGCCCCGCTGGGTCAGGGCGGCCTGTACGGGCCGTCCGAGCACGGGGTGGGCGCCGATCTCGACGAAGACGGCGTTTCCCGCGGTCAGCAGGCGGTCCACGGCCGGCCAGAACAGGACGGGATCACGCAGATTGCGGCCCCAGTAGGCCGCGTCCAGCGGCGGCGCCGTCTCCTCCCGCGTGGCCGTGGAAAGGAACGGCACGGTGGGCGCCGACGGCGTCAGGTCGGCCAGGAACGCCTCGAGTTCGTCGCCGTAGCCGCGCATCAGCGGGTGGTGGAAGGCGTAGTCCACGGGCAGCGGCACCGCGTTGGCGCCGCTGCGGCGCAGCTCGCCGACCGCTCCCTCGACCGGGGCGGGAGGGCCCGCGATCACCACGGATGTCGGGCCGTTGACGGTGGCCACGCTCACCTCGGGGTAGCGCCCGCCGAGACGTTTGACGACCTCTGCGGCGCTCAGCTCCACCGCGACCATCCGGCCGGAGCCGGTGGCCCGCTGCATCAGACGGCCCCGCTCCACGATGAGGCGGGCGGCCTCGGGCAGGGTCAGCGCCTGCGCGACGACGGCGGCGGCCACCTCGCCCATGCTGTGGCCGATCACGGCGTCGGGGACCACTCCCCACGACCGCCACAACCGCGACAGCGCGATCTGGACGGCGAAGAGCGCGGGCTGGGCCACCTCGGTGGCCTTGACGCGTGCCGGGTCCTCGTCCCGCAGGACGTCGAGCAGGGACCAGTCGGCATGCTCGCGCAGGAGCGCGTCGCACTCGTCCAGCGTCTCGCGTACGACAGGTTCCGACCCGTAGAGGTCCATGGCCACACCCGGGTACTGCGAGCCCTGGCCGGAGAAGGCATGGACCACCTTGCCGATCCGGTCCTCGGCCTCGCCGGAGATCGCCCCGGCCCGCCGCTCCCCGGTGCGGAAGGCCTCCAGTGCCTCGGCGAGTTCCTCGGTGGTGTCGCCGACGACGGCGAGGCGGTGCCGGTGGTGGGTTCGGCGCACGGCGGCGGCCGCCAGCACCGCGTCCGGCGAGGCGGTGCGGGTGCCCGTCCAGGGCGATCCGCTGAGCGCCCGCCGGTAGTCGCCCGCGAGCTGTTCCAGGCCCTCGGCGCTGGACGCGGAGACGAGCAGCGTCCGCGGGGCGGGCTGCCGCTGTGCCTTGGCGCGTTTGCGGGTGGAGGGCTCGGGCGGAGTGGAGACCAGGACATGGGCGTTGGTGCCGGACAGACCGAACGCGCTGACCCCGTTGACCGCGTGGCCGTCCACCGTGGGCAGCGGGGTGGGCACGGTGGGGACGGTGATCCCCGAGCGCTCCCAGTCGACCAGCGGCGAGGGGTGCTTGTGGTGGATCTGCGGCGGGACGGTGCGGTGGCGCAGCACCATCAGGGTCTTGAGCAGGCCCGCGATACCGGCCGCGGAGTCCATGTGGCCGAAGTTCGCCTTGTGCGAGCCGACGATCAGGCGGCGGTCCTCGGGGCGGTGCCTGCCGATGACCTCGGTGAGGGCGGAGATCTCCAGTGGGTCGCCGAGCGGGGTACCGGTTCCGTGCGCCTCTACGTACGAGGGCATCTCGTGGCCGAGTCCGGCGGACTCCAGCGCGGTGCGCAGCAGGGCCTGCTGCGCAAGGGCGTTGGGAGCGGTCAGGCCGGCGCTGTGCCCGTCCTGGTTGACCGCGGTGCCGCGGATGACGCCGTAGACCTGGTCGTTGTCGCGCAGGGCGTCGGCGTACCGCTTGAGGACGACGACACCGCACCCCTCACCGCGCACGATCCCGTCGGCGCGGGCGTCGAACGGCTTGCAGCGGCCGGTGGGCGACAGCGCCTGCACCTTGCCCATGAACACGGTGAGCTCGGGAGTGATGATCGCGTTGACACCGCCGGCCAGGGCGGTGTCGGCCTCGCCGCTGCGCAGGCTCTGGCAGGCCAGGTGCACGGCGACGAGGGAGGAGGAGCACGCGGTGTTCACCGACATCGTGGGGCCGTGCAGCCCGAAGGTGTAGGCGATGCGCCCGGCGGCGAAGCTGAACTCCTTGCCGCTGGCGAAGTAGGGGTCGATCGTCTCGGTGCCCGCGGCCTTGGTGTGCAGGAGAAGGTAGTCGGAGCCCAGGATGCCCATGTGGACGCTGGTGCGGCTGCCGTGCCAGCGCTCCCTCGGCACCCCGGCGTCCTCCATGGCCTGCCAGGAGACCTCGAGCAGGAGCCGCTGCTGGGGGTCCATCTCCCGGGCCTCGCGGGGCGAGATGCCGAAGAACTCCGCGTCGAAGCGGTCGATGTCGGTGAGGAAGCCGCCCTCGCGGCAGTACGTGGTGCCGGGGTTCTTGGGGTCGTCGTGGAAGAAGCTCTCGTCCCAGCGGTCCGACGGGACCGGCGCCACGATGTCCCGGCCCTCGAGAAGGACGTCCCAGAAGGTGTCGACATCGCGGACGCCGCCGGGGAAGCGGCATCCGACGCCGACGACAGCGATGTCGTCCTGACGGGGTGCGGGGATTCCCCCGGGTCCTGACTGGCGGCTCTTTCCGGCCTCGCGCCGCGCTGTCGGCTCAGACATTGAACTCCCCCCGTCCGAAAAAATAAGTCGTCACTTAGTGACTTCTGTGGGTTAACATCAGAGGTACGACGAGTGCGCTGGCAAAGGTTGCCCAGGCCGCTTGCGCGAGACTTGAGAGCGGCCCCGTCCCCGCACCCGCGACGTTTACAGGGAGGGCTCTTGAATCCACCCACGCCCCGCGAGCCCGGTGAGCCGGGCGCCGACGGGGAGAAGCTGACGCTGTACTGCCTGGCGCACGCCGGGGGCAGCGCGATGCCGTACAGCCGGTGGAACGCGATCGTTCCGCCGTCGGTGACGGTGACACCGCTGGAACTGCCGGGCCACGGCGCACGCATCCGCGAGCCGCTGATGCGCCGCGCCGATCTCCTGGCCGCCGAACTCGTGCGCACCATGCGCCCGCACCGCGGCGAGAGGTTCGCGCTCTTCGGCCACAGCTTCGGGGCCGTGCTGGCCTACGAGCTCGCACGGCGCCTGGACCAGCTCGGACTGCCGCCCGCCGCTCTGCTGGTCTCCGGCCGCAATGGACCCGGCGAGCCGCTGTCCCACCGGCCGATCCACAAGCTGCCGGACGACGCCTTCATCACGGCGCTGAACCGTTACGGCGGGATGCCGCAGGCGCTGCTCGACCAGCCGGAGCTGCTGCGCATGTACCTTCCGGCGCTGCGCGCGGACCTGGAGATCGTGGAGACCTACACCCGCCCGGCGGGACCGCCGCTCGACGTCCCCCTGGTCGCCTTCGGCGGCCGCCGGGACTCCTTGACCGACCCGGCTGGGCTCGTCGCGTGGGAACGGGAGACCTCACGCGCCTTCGAACTCGCCCTGATCCCGGGTGGCCACTTCTTCCTCGAGGAACCCGACTTCCGCGAGGCGCTGACGTCCCGGCTCTCGCGCCTGGTCGCGGCGGCCCCAGCGGCGGCGGGCTCGGGGGCGGCGGGCTCGGGGACGGCGGGTGCGGGCTCGGTGGCGGAGCCCGCGCGCGCCGCGGACCTGCGGGCACGGCGGGTGGTCGCTTCCTCGAGGGAGTGACATCCGCGAGCCGGAGCGCCGAAAGGAGCGAACGGGCGCGGCGGGCCGTCTCCGGCCCGCCGCGCCCGTTCCGTGTTCTTCCCGGCCGTTCCCCGTTCTCCCCGGCCGTTCCGCGTTCTCCCCGGCCGTTCCGCGTTCTGCCCGGCCGTTCCGCGTTCTGCCCGGCCCGTTCCCGCTTCTTCGCGAACCGTTCCCGTTTCTTCGCGGGGCCCCGCGGCCCGACCTGGGTGCAGCCTCCCGGTCAGCCGTCCTGCCGCCGGGTCAGCCGTCCTGCCGGTCCGGTCGGCCGTCCCGTCCGCCGGTCAGTCGTCCTCGGTGAGGGACTCGGGCAGCGGGCCGACCAGGTACCGCTGGAGCGTCGGCGCCACACACGCCACCACCTGCTCGGCGTCCAGGGACGCTATCGGCCCCAGCTCGACGATGTACCGGGTCAGCGCCAGGCCGATGAGCTGCGAGGCCGCCAGCGCGGCGCGCACCTCCGGGTGCGACTTGCCCGTGCTTCCGGCGATCGGGCCCAGCACCTCCACCGCCACGAAGTCCCGCAGCATCTTCTGCGCCCTGTCGTGCGAGAGCGCGGACCGCAGGATGCTCCGCATCTTGTCGCGCGTCTCAGGCGCCTCCCACAGGCCCATGAAGTAGCGGGCCAGCCGCTCCCCCAGGCCTCGTGTGGCCCGGCGTTTGCCGAGGACCTGCTCGACCATCCGCTCCGGTTCGATGGCGTCGTGGATGGACGCCGCGAAGAGTCCTTCCTTCGACAGGAAGAAGTGGTGGATCAGCGCCGTGTCCACCCCCGCCTCCTGCGCGATCGAACGGATGGAGGCGCCCTCGTAGCCGTACAGCGCGAACTTCGCCCGCGCCGCGGTCAGGATGGCCTGCCGGCTCTCGGTGTTGCCGGGCCTGCGCCCGGTGCGCTTGCGAGCCGTGCGCATCGGAGCACCACCGTCCTCCTCGGCGTCGCCCACCCACGCCCGCGCCTCCGCACGACCAGGAGCAGTCACGGCACCCACCTCCACACAGCACGTTCCTCCGATTACCGATGCCAACGATACGTCGCGACAGGCACGGAAACGGGAGACCCGCGCGTTCCCCGGGCCATGGACCGGACATCCTCCGCCGGGCCCCCGCCGCACGGACCACTGCCGTGGCCTGCGGTATCGCCTCTCCGAGAATCAACTCAGCACCTGGCGAAATAGTAGAGCCAAACTGGACCCCCGCGGGCCACCCCTGGCCTGAGCGATAGCCGAGCGTGTCTCCAGTGCGCCCTCCCAGCATCACCCCAGCAGCCGGGCAGTCCACCGGCGGAGGACGAAATCGACACCCGGGGAGGACCCGTGACGGCCACCAGCCGCGACGAGATCTACACCAAGCTCAACGCGTACATCCAGGAGCAGTTCCTCGACGACAGCGAGATCTCCGAACTGAAGCCGGACACCCCGCTGCTGGAGTGGGGCGTGCTCAACTCCATGAACACGTCCATCCTGCTGACGTACATCAGGACCGAACTCGGGGTGACCATCCCCCCGACCCACATCACCGGCCGGCACTTCTACAGCGTCGAGACCATCACGGACATGGTCTATGAGCTGTCCCTCCAGCCTGCCTGACCCACTGGGCCCCGCCACAGTCCAGCCCGAAGCACCGAACAGCACCAGCAGTCCCAACCGTCCAGAAGTGGAGAGCGTCGTGGACGCAGAGTTCGACATCGGCATCATCGGCGGAGGCCCTGCGGGCTCGACCGCTGCTTCCTACCTGGCCAAAGCGGGCCTGTCGGTCGTCCTGTTCGAGGGCGACACGTTTCCGCGGGACCACGTGGGAGAGTCCCTCGTTCCGGCGACAACTCCTGTCCTGCTCGAGATCGGAGCCATGGACAAGATCGAGGCGGCGAACTTCCCCAAGAAGTTCGGTGCCGCGTGGACCTCGGCGGAGGACCGCAATATCGACCACAACGGGTTCCGCGGCCTGACGCACGACTTCCGCGCCGCTGAGATCCTCTTCAGCGAGCGCGACCAGGAGGGCGTGGACCGCGACTACACGTTCCACGTCGACCGTTCGAAGTTCGACGCGATCCTGCTCAAGCACGCCGAGGAGCTCGGCGCCAAGATCTTCCAGGGCGTGCGCGTCTCCAACGTCGACTTCAGCGGCGAGAACCCGGTGATCCAGGCGAAGGTCGGCAGCCACCAGGTCGACTTCCCCGTGCGCATGGTCGTGGACGCGAGCGGTCGGCAGACCAAGCTCGGCAACCAGCTCAAGTTCAAGATCCCGGACCCGGTGTTCAACCAGTACGCGGTGCACACGTGGTTCGACGGCCTGGACCGCAAGGCCCTGGCGGTCAACAAGGACCAGGCGGACTACATCTTCATCCACTTCCTGCCCGTCTCCGACACCTGGGTCTGGCAGATCCCGATCACCGAGACCATCACATCGATCGGTGTGGTGAGCCAGAAGTCCCGCTTCCAGCAGTACGCGGGTGACCGTGAGAAGTACTTCTGGGACACGGTGGCGAGCCGTCCCGAGCTGATGGACGTGCTGAAGAACGCCGACCAGGTCAAGGGCTTCAAGACCGAGGGCGACTACAGCTACGGCATGTCCCAGGTGGCGGGCGACAAGTTCGTCCTCATCGGCGACGCCGCCCGCTTCGTGGACCCGATCTTCTCCAGCGGTGTCAGCGTCGCGCTCAACAGCGCCCGGATCGCCTCCGCGGACATCATCGCGGCGGCGGAGGCGGGCGACTTCAAGAAGGAGCGCTTCGCGACCTACGAGAAGAAGCTGCGCCGGGGTGTGAGCAACTGGTACGAGTTCATCTCGATCTACTACCGGCTCAACATCCTGTTCACCGCGTTCGTCCAGGACGACCGCTACCGCCTCGACGTCCTGAAGATGCTCCAGGGCGACGTGTACGACGACGAGGAGCCCAAGGCCCTCGCCGCCATGCGGGACATCGTCAAGGCGGTCGAGGAGGACCCGACGCACCTGTGGCACCCGTACCTGGGCGACCTGAAGGCCCCGTCGGCCAAGCCCAGCTTCTAGCAGCCGACGCTGCCGGCTGAGCCCCGGACAGATTTGTGCCCCGGCCCAAAGGCCGGGGCACAACACTGTCCGGGGAATGACGGGTTGGGAGCGGGCCGCCTCCGGCGTTCACGGACGCCGTCGCTCGCGGGCAGGTCCGCGCCCAAAGGCGTGGCAAAGGGGCAGACAGCCATGGCGAAGGGGACCGCCAGGCGTGGCGAAGGGGCCGCCAGGCGCGGCAATGGGACAGACAGGCATGGCGACGGGGGGTCGGCAGGCACGGCGAAGGGCGGGAGGTTCTCTCGCCCCTCCCGCCCTCTCGGGGCTCCGCCCCGCCGGTCTCAGGCGGCGGCTTCGCCCGACTGGCAGGCTTCAGCCACCATTTCGTTCACCGCGTGGACCAGACCCGCGTCGAGCATCGTGGCGGCCGCGGTGTCGTCGGGAGCGCCGAAGCCCGCGTCGAAGACGGCGACGCTGGCACAGTGGCGCATGCCCGGGTGGAACGTGGCGAACGTCCACTCGTCACCGGTTCCCGGCGTTCCGTCCGGGCGCTGGACCCGCACCGGCGCGCCGTCCTCGCCGAAGCCGAACTCCGTGAACTTGAACCGCAGCCCCTGCCCGATCGCCTTGCTGTACGCCTCCTTGAGCGTCCACAGCCGCACGGCACTGCGGTTCCTACGGGCTGCCGGCACCCGCTCCAGCATCTTGATCTCGTACGGGGTGCAGATGTGCTGCTCCGTACCGCCCCTCAGCAGCTGGCGGTCGATCGCCTCCGCGTCCACGCCGATCAGTCCCCGCGTGGTGAGTCCCACCAGCAGGAAGTCACCGGTGTGGCTGAGGCTGATGTCCACCTGGTCGAAGCCGCGCAGATAGGGCCGGCCGAACGCGCTGTAGCCCAGCTCCACACTGTGCGGGGGCGCGTCGATCGCCACCCCCGCGGCGTGCTTGAGCAGGGAGCGCGTCGCCGCGAACCTCGCCTTGATCTTCGGGTGCCGCATCTTCTCGTAGCGGGCCCAGTCACGGCCCAGGACGCGCCGCACCGAGGGGCTGTCGGGGTTCTCCGGCAGCCACTCCCCTATGCGGGCGTGCACCACGGCCCATCCGAGGGTGTCCAGATCCGCCCGGACCTGGTCCCACGGGCCCGCGGGGCCGCGCACATGGATCGGCTCCGCCACCTGCGGCCCCGTCGGGGAGTGCCACTGCGTGCCGGGGAAGAGCGGCTGCGGGCCGCCCCGCCGGGCGCGGGCCCGCTCGTCGGCGAGCCACATGTCGGTCATGCCGCCACCCGGCCGGCAACGTGGCGCAGGTACCCGGCGAGCGCCTCGACGCTCTCCAGGCTGGGCATCATCTCCTGCAGGACGAGCGAGCCGACCTGCGGGATTCTGCGTTCCAGCTCGCCCACGAGGTCCATGTACATCACCGAGTCGAATCCCAGGTCGTCGTAAAGGCGTGCGTCGGTCGTCACTTCACCGGGCAGGCAGTCGCAGACACGGGCCACCGCGTCCACCACGGCCGCCACGAAGCTGTCCCCGGTGGCGGTGCCGCGTGGTACCGCCTCGTCCGGCAGGGCGCCCGCGGTGCCGTCGGCTCCCGTGCCGGGCCCGAACTGCCGCTCGGCGGAGAAGCGGTAGGGCCGCAGCCGCGCGAACGCCCGGTGCTCCAGCGGGTACAGGGCCTCCCAGGAGAGGTTGTGCCCATCGCGGTAGAGGGCCGCGGCCAGTTCGGCGAGACCGCCGTCGGCGGCCTCGGAGTCCGAGCACACCGGCCGCACCCCGACCCCTCGCGCGGAGGGGATCTCCCTTATGTGCTGGGCAAGTCGGGAGCCCGGCCCGAGTTCCAGCACATGGGTGGGCCGCTCCGCCAGCAGGGCCTCGGCCGCCTCGGCGAAGCGGACCGGCGCGATGGCGTGCTGCAGCCAGTAGTCGGTGTCCATGCGGTCGCGTCCCAGCAGCCGCCCGCGAACCGTCGAGACGACGGGTATCAGGGCGGGCGCGAACGCGGCGCCTTCCAGAGCACGCCTCCACTCGCGCATGATGGGCGCCATCAGCGGGGAGTGGTAGGCGTGTTCGACCGCCCGGGCCCTGGTGTGGACGCCTTGCAGCCGCATCCGCTCGCCGACGCGCGCCAGCACCTCGGGGGCCGCGGACAGCACCACTCGGCAGGGCCCCTCGACGGCTGCGAGGTAGACCTCGGGCTCGTCGCGGATCAGCCCCGCCGTCTCCTCCAGCGTGGTGAAGACCTCCAGGAGGCCGCCCGGCGGCAGCTCCTCGACGAGCCTGCCGCGCACACTGACCAGCCGCGCCGCCGTCTCCACGTCCAGCACTCCGGCCAGGCACGCGGCGGCGAACTCACCGCATCCGTAACCGACCAGCATGCCCGGCTCGACACCGAGTTCGGACAGCGCGCGACCGAGCGCGTACTCCACCGCGAACAGGGCGGGCTGCGCGAACGACGGCCGGTGCACGCGGGTGTCGTGCCGCAGCAGCAGATCGCGCACCCGGTGCTCGAAGTAGGGGCGCAGGGCCTCGTCCGCCTCGTCCAGCGCCCTGCGGTACAGCGGCGCGCCCCGGTACAGGCGGGCGGTCATTCCGGGGTACTCGCTGCCCTCGCCCGGCAGGACGTAGGCGACGGCGGGGCTCTGCTCGGGCACACCGGACAGCGAGGCCTCCACCGCGGGGTCGAGCGCCGCCCGCCGCAGGCCGTCCGCGAGCTCGGCGAGGTCCCCGGCGGCCAGGGCGAAGCGGTACGGCAGATCGGTCTTGACCTCGTTGCTGGTCCAGCACAGCCGGGCCGTGCGCGCCCGCGAGCCGGTGACGCCCGCCTGTCCCGCCGCCTCGCCGATGGCCTCGCCGATGGCCTCGGCGTGCTCGGCGAGATTGCGGCTCAGTGCCTGCGCGGTGTCCGCGGAGAAGGTGAACACCCCCATCCCGGCGTCGGTCGTCGGCGGGGGCAGCGGCGAGGGCGGCTCCTGGAGGTCCAGCGGGGCGAGGGACCCCGCGGGCAGCCGCCAGGGTCCGCCGCCGTACAGGGCCAGCGCCGAGTCCGCCACGTCGACCACTCCCCCGCACGGCTCGTCCGAAGGGTCGTCGGTGCTGTCGCGCAGCACGGCGTAGACGGGCCTGCGGTCGGCGAGCGCGTCGTCGAGGCGGCACAGGGCGAGCACCGCGGCGCCGGGCGCCTGCCGGGACCGGCCGCCGTCGGCGGTGCGCAGCTCGGAGAGCCGGGCGCCCGCCACCAGGGCCAGATCGCACTCACGCCCCGCGAGCACGTCGCAGGCGAGGAGCAGGGCGACCGGGGCGGCCTCGCCGTCGGTCCGCACGTCCAGGGACGGCCCGTTCAGGCCCAGTTGGTAGGAGATCCACTGGGCCACCGCGCCGAGTCCGGCCTCCGCGGCCGCCCAGTCACCGGCCGCCGCAAGCCCTTCCGTCGCCTCCACGAACACCCCCGTCCCGGCGATCGAACGCCGCCGGGGTGCGATCGCCGCGTCCTCCAGCGCCCGCCAGGCGCATTGCAGCAGGACCCGCTGGCGGGGGTCCAGTTGCCCCGCGTCGCGGGGCGAGAGGGAGAAGAAGTCGCAGTCGAAAGCCTCGGCGCCGCCCGCCCCGAAGGGCCGCGGCGCCGGGTCCTGGTCGCTGCTCCCCCATGGGAAGCGGTCGACCCCGACCACCGCTATGCCTCCCGCCGCCCCGGCGGAGACCCCGGACAGGCCTGATCTGGGGAAGGTACCGGCCTGCTGCACATCCGCTGCCGGGGCCAGGCGGAGGCCGGCCCGGTTGGCAGAGCCGACAGTGCGCATGGGTGACTCCTTCTCTCGTCCTCCCGTACCGGTCTTGACCGAACGGGGATCGAACCGTCCGTGCACCGGCCGCTTCGCCTGCTCAGCGGGGCGGTCAGCCGGACAGCGGGCTGTTGTAGAGGTCGTAGCTGCGGGGCTCGCCGAACCTCGAGAGGACTTCGGAGACCATGAGGTCCTCGAAGTGGGCGGGCGGTTCGGGGAGCTCCGTGAGTCCGGGGAGCCCGCCGAGCCGTCCTGCTGTACGCGAAAGCGCGGTCACCGCCCAGGCGGGGTCGGCGAGGAAGCCGCCGGGCCGTACCCGGCGCTCCTGCCGCCACACGCCCACGACACTGGCGGCGGCGAGGACGTGCACATACCGGTCGGCCAGCGCCGACGTCTCCGGGCCCGCCAGCCACGCGGGGTCGGTGGTGCGCAGCTCCAGGCAGAGGTCGCGCAGGCTCCGCAGCTCGGCGAGGAACCCCTGGGCGAGCCGGTGGATGACGTCCTCACCGTCGTCGCCGCGCTCGGGGTCGTCCTCGACGGCGGCCACCAGGGAGGCGGCGACGGGGTCGTGGCCGGCGTGGGGCCGCAGCTGTTCCAGATTGAGCGGGGGCAGCCGGCCGTCGGCCTCGAACAGCTCGCCGGGCGCGGGCGCGCCCTGGAACCACGCCGCCCGTGCCAGCAGCGGCATCTGAGGGATGATCGTGGCCTGGCAGGCGGCGGTGCCGGCGTGGCCGAGGGTGATGACCGGCAGGTCGCGCACGTGCTTCTGGAAGATCCCGTACGGGCCGTCCTTGTCGTACAGGGCCGAGCCCAGGATGATCGACAGGTCGTAGACGGTCTCGGTGAGGATCTTCGGCAGCAGGTACTTCACGGCCGCCGCGTAGACACCGCTGCTCTGCCTGGGCAGGAGGCTGGCGGAGCGGGTCGCGGCGAGGGCGAGGCTGTCGCAGAGCAGGATGTCGGCGAAGGCGGCGGCAAGGACCGAGCGGGAGCTGCGGGTGTCCATGCCGGTGCCCGTGTCGCGGCTCTGCCGGCCGGCGAAGCCGACGGCGGTGCGCAGGCAGGTGTCGACGAGCGCGAGGACCATGGACGGCAGCGCGCTGCGGGTGACCTTGAACGAGCGCAGGCTCAGCTCGACTCCCTGTCCGACGCCTCCCACCACGGCCGAGGCGGGCACCGGCAGCCCCGCGTACTGGACACCGCCGAACTGCAGCCCCCGGCAGCCGTTGGTGATGCGCCGGGGCAGGTAGACGGTGTGCCCGGCGGGGGCGAGCTCCTTGTCGACCAGCAGAACCGAATGGCTGCGGCTGCCCTTCGCCTTGTCGGTTCGCGCGTACAGCATGAGGGCTTCGGCGCGCTCGACATTGTTGATGACGTGCTTGTCGCCGTCGAGGAGGAAGCCCGAGCCGCCGCGACGCGCGTGGAACTCATTGCGCACGAAGTCATTGCCGTGCGCGATCTCCTGGTAGGCGACCGTCATGCGGCCGCCGCCGAGCAACAGGTCGGCGGTGAAGCGCCGCTGTTCCTGCGTGCCCGCGAACCAGGCGTTGACCGCGGCCATGAACGACGAGACGCCGTACCCGATGCCGAGGGACGCGTCCCGGCGGAAGACCGGGCGCAGGGCCTGGACCAGCCCCTCGATGCTGTCGAGGCGGCCGCCGAGGGACCGGGGCACGAACTCGGCGTTCAACCCGAACCGCTCGAGCAGCCGCTCTCCCTCGGCGGGCAGTTCGGCCCGTGCGTCGGCCCGCAGGAATGCCTCGTGGCCCAGCGGGTTGTCGGGGTCGGCGGGGTCCCCGAACCGCGATTCCAGAGCGGCCGCCCGCTCGCGGGCGGTGCCTCGGGCGGACAGCCCCGTGACCGAGGTCAGCACCCCGGCGGTTCCTGTCCCCATCGCGGCCATGTCAGCTCCCCCTGTTACCCGCTACGGCTCGGCACCGGGCGGAATGCTCTGCCCTTCGGTGCTGGTACAGGATCGTGAGGGCCTCTAGAGGAGGGGTGGAGCGGTATCGGAGCGCTCGCGGACGCGTTGCCGCAGGTCCCTGGAGGCCCGGCTTCGGGACGATGTACCTGGCCGGTGCGCGGCCCGGGCAGGCGGGCCGCGCACCGGAGTCGGCGGTCTTGACGTCCGTCAGGCGCAGGTCAGCCGGGGGTCGGCCCAGTCGGCGTGGTCGGAATTGTTGCCGTTGCCGCCGTCGGTGACGACGAGTCTGAGCGTGGTGCCTCCCGAGAGGTTCGCGGTGAGCCGTTTGGCGGCGTTGTCGACGGTGAGGAGCCCGCTGTCCGCGACTTTGGTGGAGTCCCGGAATATCTGGAAGACCACGGAGCCCGTGGTGGTCTTCTCGTCGTCGACACCGACATCGACGGTCAGGGTGGAGCAGGCACCGCCGAGGTAGTAGCCGATGTCGCTGGCCGCGTGCACGCCCAGCCCCTTGCTGTACTTGACGCCCTGGATGGTGATGGCCCTGCCGTCGCCGGCGGGCTTCTCACCGTTGCTGGTGTCGGTTTCGAAAGGGCCCCAGCCGCTGGTGGCGCTCGTGGGCGACAGGTCGCTCACCGCCGAGGTACCGCTCGGGGGCGGGGTGTTGCCACCGGTCTTGGAGACCCGGTACATCACCACGCCGTGGGCGGGGACGGAGGCGCTGATGGTGCCCGTGGTGGTGCGGGTGCTCTTGGTCCACAGGTCGCGCAGTGTGTAGCTGGAGCCGCCGGGCAGTCCCACCGCGCTCGCGGTGGTGCTGATCGTGGCCGCGCTGGTGCTCTCGTTGAACAGCACGACCGCGCGGTCGCCGCCGGCGAGCGGCTTGGAGTAGACCGCCTTGCCGCCGCTGCTGGATATCACGGTGCCCTGCTTGCCCAGCGGGTCCTGGTCGACCGCGATGACGTCGGTGTTCCTGAGGATGTCGAACGTCGCCGTGGAGGCCTTGCGCAGATCGGAGCCGATCAGCAGCGGGGCGGCCATGACGGACCAGAGGCTGAAGTGGCTGCGGTACTCGGTGTCGGTCATTCCGCCGTTGCCGACCTCGAGCATGTCGGGGTCGTTCCAGGCGCCGGGTCCCGCGAACTGGGCGAGGACCTGGTTCTTGTGGACCTTGTCCACCATGCTGGACCAGTTGTCGCTGATGTCACCGGTGGTGCGCCACAGATTGCCGGTGTCCTGGGCCCACTCCCAGGGCTTGTTCTGGCCCCATTCGCAGATGCTGTAGACGATCGGGCGTCCGGTGTTCTTCAGCGCGTCGCGCATCTTCCGGTAGCGGGTCTTGGCGTCGACACCCTGGTTGTTGCAGTTGTCGTACTTGAGGTAGTCGACGCCCCAGGAGGCGAAGGTGTCGGCGTCCTGCTGTTCGTGGCCCAGTCCCCCGGGGAATCCGGCGGTGTTGCACGTCTTGGTGCCGGCGCTGGTGTAGATGCCGAACTTCAGGCCCTTGGAGTGCACATAGTCCGCGACGGCCTTGATGCCGTTGGGGAAGCGGACCGGGTCGGGGACGAGATTCCCGGAGGAGTCGCGTGAGGTCTTGGCCCAGCAGTCGTCGAGGTTCACATAGGTGTAGCCCGCGGCCTTGAGGCCCTTGGAGACGAACAGATCGGCGATGCCCTTGACCATCGACTCGTTGAACTCCGCCCGGCAGGCGGTGGAGTTCCAGTTGTTGAAGCCCATGGGCGGGGTGAGCGCGAGGCCGTTGTCGAGGGCCGCGGCGGGCGGCGCGGCCGCGACCTGGACGGCTGCCGCGGTGACCACGGCGGCGCCCGCTCCCGCGACAAGGGACAGTGCGGCGCAGACCCCCGCGAGGCGGGTTCTCAGTTTGGTTCCTTCCTGCTGCACGAGCGACTCCTGCGAGTAGGGCCACGCACGGTCCCGCGACGCGCGACGTGGCAGACCAGAGTCCACGGGTGGTCGGCTGAATCGACTTCAGATTCGATCAGAACCAGACGAAATCCAACGGACCGCACCACATAACACTGCCGAAGCGAGGGCCTGTCAAGGTCCAGACCAATATCCGGCGTTGACTCATGTTCGTTACTGGGGGTTCCGGAATCAGGGTGACCGGGGCGGTGGCTCCGCTGCCGCACGGGCCCTCATCAGCGCGGTGGCCAGCGCCCCCGCGACCCAGGCCACCTCGTCCGGCCCCTGGGCGGTGAGCACCGACTCCAGCACCTCCGGCCTCAGGGGCCAACCCGGACCGCCACCGCGCAATGAGGGCGCCAACCGGGCCAGCAGGGCGGCCTCCTCGGCCGACACGGGGACCTGGTCGCCCACCCGCCCCACATCGCCGAGCAGGCAGGCCCAGACGGCGGCGCGCTCCCAGGGCCCGGGGGCGTCCCGCAGCAACTGCTCGGCCCTGCGGGCCCGCCAGCCCCTCGCCCGGGCGTCCCCCTCCGGCACCCCGCCCGTCGGCGGCGGCGGACCGGCCGCGAACTCACGGAGCTCCGCCGCGAGATACCGCCACACCACCGCGCGGTACCGATTGACGTACCACCGCACGGGACGGAACCGTCCGGCCCGCGCCAGCCGCCCGAAGCGGTGGGCACTCACCCCGAGGATCTCGGCGCCCGCGACCGCCCCGACGTCCGCGATCCGCTCGCGCAGGGCCTCGGGAAAGCCCGGCACGCTCCTGACCCTGAGCACCTCGGCCGGATCCACGCTCCCGTCCGCGCCGCAGCGCACCTCGCCGAGCTCGAGAGCGAGACGCAACTGCCCCTCATCGAGCCCCAACCGCTCCCGCACCTCGGCCCGGCCAACGAACTCCGCCGCACCGCTCTTGACTGCCGCCATGACGGCCTCCCCCGCAAACCATCGCTCCTGTCACTGACAGTCACGACGTTAGCGGGTGGGTCTGACAATGGGTCACAGAGCGTGAGGAGGGGGCATCAAGGGCACCGAGCCGCGCCCCGGCGACGGGCCACGCCACGCTGCCGACTAGCGCCCCCGCGACGACTTTCCGGCAGGTGCCGCAACTCGACCCCGCGCCCGACTCGCCTCAGCGCCCCACTCGACACCTCTCACCCGACTCGACACCTCTCACCCGACTCGGCAGCGCCCCACTCACCCCAGCGCCCCACTCGGCCGGCGCCCGACTCGACCCAGCCCCTGACTCGCCCCCGCACCTGACTGGGCCCAGCGCCCCCACTCACCCCAGCGCCCCACTCGCCCCCGCGCCCCACTCAGCCCCGCGCCCGACTCAACCCCGCGCCAGTGCGTCGAACAGGGTTCTCAGCTCGGCGACCGTCTCCGCCAGCGCCGCGGGCTGGTCCTTGGCCCTCGCGATGGCCAAGGCGCTTTCCCCCAGGGCCCCGTAGAGCAGGAAGGTGAGCGGGTCGACCGGCCGTGCCGGGATGGCGCCGGACTCGACCGCCCTGGCCACTCCCAGCCTGGTCAGCTCCAGGCAGTTGCCGGACAGCTCGCGCATCCCCTCCCAGCCGAGCGCGCCGGGCGCGTCCAGCTGCGTGATGCGCTGGACCTGCGGATCGAGCGACGCCTCCAGGAAGGCCCGGCATCCTTCGAAGACGGCCTCCCACGGCCGTTCGGCCTCCTTGGCGGCCGCCCCCCGCACCACCTCCGACAGATGCTCCTGCTCGCGCTCGTAGACGACACGGAAGACGTCCCGCTTGCTGGAGAAGTGGTGGTACAGCGCGCCCTTGCTCACTCCGGCCCGGTCGCATATGGCCTCGAGCGAGGTCGCGGCGTAGCCGTCCTCGGCGAACAGCGCGCGTGCCGCGCGCACCAGGTCGTCGACCGTGGCGTCCGACCGCTCACGCTGCGTCTGGCGGCTCCTGACTCTGGACACCCGCGCTCCCTCCTGGGTCCCGCACCCCTGTGCGTCCCCCACCCTAGCGATCCTCCAGCGTCCCACTTGACATTAACATACCGCAGGTATGTACTTTACATACTGTCAGTATGTTTTTCCTGCCGGACGGTCCCTCCGTGGCCGCCCCTCCCTCGGCGCCCTCCCGCGCCCTTATCGAGGACCTGACATGACCCAGACCACCCCGTTCTCCACGGCCACCCCGCCACCGCGGCGGGCCGCGTCACCCGCCACCGTCATGCTCATCACCGCGGGCGCCACCTTCATGGCGTTCCTCGACACCACCGTTGTGAACATCGCCTTTCCCGACCTGCGGCGCAGCTTCCCCGACGTGGCCGTCTCCGACCTGTCCTGGGTCGTCAGCAGCTACGCGGTCCTGTTCGCCGCCCTGCTGACGACTGCCGGGCGGCTCGCCGACACCCTCGGCCGCCGCCGGATCTTCCTGATCTCCATATCCGCGTTCACCGTCGCCTCCGCCCTGTGCGCGGCGGCGCCCACCATCGAATTCCTCGTCGCCTCAAGGGCCTTGCAGGGAGCGGCGGCCGCGGGCATGATCCCCGCCGCCCTCGGGCTCCTCCTCGCCGAGGTCCCGGCCGAGCGGCTGGCCTCTGCGGTGGGCGCGTGGGGTGCCTCCGGGTCCCTGGCGACGGCCGCGGGCCCGAGCCTCGGCGGAATACTCGTGGAGGCTTTCGACTGGCGCTCGGTCTTCCTCATCAACATCCCCCTGGGCCTCGTCCTCCTGTGGGGCACGCTCAAGGCGGTGCCCGAGCGGCACACGGGCGGGGGCCGTCTGCCCGACCTGACCGGCACGGGCGCGGTGACCGCCGGCGTCGGCCTCCTGGTGCTGGGCCTGACCAAGGGCAGCGACTGGGGCTGGAGTTCAGCGGGCACGTACGCCTGCGTCCTCACCGGCGCGGCCCTGCTGGCGCTGGCGCTGCTGCGCTCGCGCACCCATGGGGCCCCGGCGGTCGAAACGGCGCTGTGGGGCAACCGCACCTTCGCCGTCGCGAATGTCGCCTCGCTGATGTCCGGCGCCGCGCTGTTCGCCTGGATGCTGGCGGGCCCGCTCTTCCTCACCTCGGTGTGGGGGTACTCCGTCCTGAGCGCGGGCTTCGCGGTCACCCCGGGAGCCTTGGCCTCGGCCGTCGCCGCACTCGCCGTGGGCAGGCGGGCCAAGCCCCACCACCTGCCCTACGTGGTCGCGTTCGGCATGGCCTCGTTCGCGGGCGTCGCGCTCTGGATGTGGGCGGGGCTGGGCGCCGAGCCGAGCTTCGTCACCCGGTGGCTGCCCATGGGCCTGGTCGGCGGAACGGCGTTCGGCGCGACGATGACCGCGTTGTCGACGGCCGCCGCGGCCTCCGTTCCGCCGCGGAAGTTCGCCTCCGGCATCGGCCTGACCACCACCGCCCGGCAGCTCGGCGGAGCACTCGGCGTCGCGGCCATGGCCGCCATCGTCGCCGCCCGCGGGCTCGGCGGCCCGCAGGCCTTCCTGGATGTCTTCCTCTTCTGCGCCCTCGCCTCCGGGGCCGCCGCCGTGGCCGGTCTGGGACTGCGCTGGGCCTCGCGCGGCGGTGGGCATTGACGGCGGGTGACCTGGAATCCTATGTTCGAGCATAGGAATCGCCAAGGAATGTGAACCACGGCACCGGGAGCCCGCGAAATGAGCAGCCACAGCACAGCCGGAGAAGAGTCCGAGCAGGCCCTCAAGACGGCCGCGGGCCTGTCCTACTCCCCCGGCTTCGGCAATGAGCACGTGAGCGAGGCCGTCCCCGGTGCCCTGCCGGTCGGGCGCAACTCACCGCAGCGGGCCCCGCTCGGGCTGTACGCCGAGCAGCTCAGCGGGTCGGCGTTCACCGAGCCGAGGCACGCCAACCGGCGCACCTGGCTGTACCGGGCGCGCCCCTCGGCCGACCACCCGCCGTTCCACCGGATCGGCAACGGGCTGCTGCGAAGCGCCCCGTTCACCGAGGTCGAGCCCGACCCCAACCGCCTGCGCTGGAGCGCCCTGCCGCTGCCCGAGGAGCCGACGGACTTCGTGGACGGCCTCTACACCGTCGGCGGCAACGGCAATGTGCTCGAGCGCAGCGGTATGGGCGTCCATCTGTACCGCGCCGACCGCTCGATGAAGGACCGGTTCTTCTGCGACTCCGACGGTGAACTCCTCGTCGTCCCGGAGCTGGGAGGGCTGCTGCTGCGCACGGAGCTGGGGCCGCTGCGGGTGGAGCCCGGCCACATCGCCCTGATCCCGCGTGGGCTGCGCTTCCTCGTCGAGCTGCTCGACGGGCCCGCCCGCGGGTATGTGTGCGAGAACTACGGGCAGCCCTTCCAGCTCCCGGAGCTGGGGCCGATCGGCGCCAACGGCCTGGCGAACCCACGGGACTTCCTCGCCCCCGTCGCCGCGTACGAAGACCGTGAGGTGCGCGAGCGGCAGGTGGAGGTGGTCAACAAGTTCGGCGGCAACCTGTGGGCGGCCGCCCATGACCACTCCCCGCTCGACGTGGTGGCCTGGCACGGCAACCACGTCCCCTACGTCTACGACCTCACCAGGTTCAACGTCATGGGGTCGATCAGCTTCGACCACCCGGACCCGTCGATCTTCACCGTGCTGACCTCGCCCACCGACACTCCCGGGCTGGCCAATGTGGACTTCGTGGTCTTCGCTCCGCGCTGGCTCGTCGGCGAGGACACCTTCCGGCCCCCGTACTTCCACCGCAATGTGATGAGCGAGTTCATGGGCCTGATCAAGGGGGCCTACGACGCCAAGGCGGAGGGGTTCGTGCCGGGCGGGGCCAGCCTGCACAACATGATGAGCGCGCACGGCCCCGACCGGGAGACGTTCGACCGGGCCAGCGCCGCCGAGCTCGGGCCGCAGAAGGTCGACGACGGCCTCGCCTTCATGTTCGAGACCCGATGGCCCGTCGTCACCACCCGGCACGCGATGGACGCCGGCCACCGCCAGGGCGGTTACGACGAGGTGTGGCAGGGTCTGGAGACCCACTTCCGCCAGTGACCGGCATGAGTTGAGCACGGAGCACGATGACCGGACAGACGTACCAGCCGGATTCGCTGACCCTGAACCGCAGGCTTCCCCTGTGGTACCAGGTGTCGCAGAGCCTGCGCGCCTCCATCCTCGGGCGGCGGCCTGACGACCCGCTGCGGCTGCCGACCGAGGACGAGCTCGCACGGCACTACGGCGTCAGCGTGCTCACCATGCGCCAGGCCCTCAAGCCCCTCGAGGAGGAGGGGCTGATCACCCGGCGCCGCAGACGCGGCACCTTCATCGAGCCGTCGGCCCGTCCCACCGCACCGATACGCCTGCTCGGCTCGATCGACGCCATCGTCGCCCAGCAGTCCAGCGAGGAGGTCACGGTCCTCGAACGGGGGACCGTGGCGGTACCGGCCGAGATCGCCGAGCACTTCCCGGGGCTGGAGCGGGCGGAATCGTTCCGGCGGCTGCGCCGGGACGGAGGCGAGCCGTCGAGCTGGGCGCTGAACCACGTCGTGCCCGAATTGGGCGAGCGCGTGGAGACCGGCGACCTGGAACGCTGGCCGATGACCAAGGTCCTGCGTGACCGGCTCGGTGTGCGGATCAGCCGGATAACCGACACCGTGCAGGCACGTCTGGCCGATCCGGAGACGGCGAGCCTGCTGGGCGTTCCGCTGCTGAGCCCGATCCTGCACTACACGGGTGTCACCTACGACCACCGCGACCGCGTGGTGGACGTGGCCCGGATCCACTACCGGGGGGACCGCTTCTCCTTCTCCGTCACCCTGGAGGCCGGATCCTGATGGGTGAACCCTACAAGGATCTGTACAAGCACATGACTCACGGGTAACTTCGGGCCGCCCACTCGCCGCACCGCGTCCGCCCGCGCACCGCGTCCACTCGCCGTACCGCGTCCACCCGTGCGAGGCATCCACCCGTGCGAGGCGTCCGTGCGAGGCGTCCACCGTCCACGAAAGGCACGAGCGAAGTGCACAAGCCCATCGTCGGCCAAGCCCCGGGACCGGGACTGTGATGGCCGGCCCCCTCGACGGCGTACGCGTGCTGGAGCTCGGCGGCATCGGCCCGGCGCCGTTCTGCGGCATGGTGCTGTCCGATTTCGGCGCCGATGTCATCCGCGTCGACCGGCCCGGCGACCGCAATCCGCTGGCGCACCCGGTCCTGCACCGCGGCCGCCGCTCCGTCGCCATCGATCTGAAGACCCCCGCGGGCGCGGCGGCGGCCCGGCGGATCGCGGAGAGCTGCGACGCGGTGCTCGAGGGGTTCCGGCCCGGTGTGGCCGAGCGCCTGGGGCTGGGACCCGACGAGCTGCGCGCCGCCGCTCCCCGCCTCGTCTATGCCCGGATGACGGGCTGGGGCCAGGACGGCCCACTGGCCCAGACGCCCGGCCACGACATCAACTACCTGGCGCTGTCGGGCGCGCTGGGCACGTTCGGGCCCGCCGGAGGCGATCCGGTCTTCCCGCTCAACCTCGTCGCCGACTTCGGCGGCGGCGGCATGCTGCTCGCCCTCGGCGTCGTCTCCGCGATCCTGCGGGCGCGCACCGGCGGCGAGGGCCAGGTGGTGGACGCCGCCATGGTCGACGGGACGGCACTGCTGCTCTCCATGGCGTTCGGCTTCCTGTCCAACGGGATGTGGACCGACGAGCGCGGCACCAACTTCCTCGACGGCGCCGCCCCCTACTACCGCGTCTACCGCTGCTCCGACGGCCGCCATGTCGCCGTCGGCTGCATCGAGGCCAGGTTCTGGGCCGACCTGCTGCGGGTGCTGGAGCTGGAGGGCGACCCGGACTTCGCCGAGCAGAACGACCGGCAGCGGTGGCCGGTGATGCACCGGCGGCTGGAGAAGGTGTTCGCGGCGCGCCCGCGCGACGAGTGGGCCGGCGTCTTCGAGGGCAGCCAGGCCTGTGTGACGCCCGTGCTGTCGCTGAACGAGGCCGCCGCCCACCCGCACAACACCGCCCGCGGCACCTACCGGCCGGGGCCCACGGGTATCGTCCAGCCCATGCCCGCCCCCCGCTTCGCCGGGACCCCGGCCCCGCCGCCCAGGGCCGCCCCCGCCCCCGGTGAGCACACCGCCGAGGTCCTGGCCGAGGCCGGACTGACCCCCGAGGAGATCGCCGCACTGTGAGCCCCGGCCTGCCGCTTCCCCTGGAGGGCATCACCGTCGTCGCCGTCGAGCAGGCGATCTCGGCCCCCTTCGCCACGCGCCAGCTCGCCGACCTCGGCGCCCGCGTGATCAAGGTGGAGCGGACCGACGGCGGCGACTTCGCCCGCCGCTACGACACCTCCGTGGCCGGGCTCGCCTCGCACTTCGTCTGGGCCAACCGCGGCAAGGAGTCGGTGGCGCTCGACATCAAGGACGAACGCGGCCGGGCGGTCCTCGAGCGGCTGGTCGAGTCCGCCGATGTCTTCGTCCAGAATCTGGTGCCGGGCGCCGCCGCACGCCTCCGCCTAGACGCGTCCTGCCTGTGCGCCCGCCACCCGCGCCTGATCGCCGTGGACATCAGCGGCTACGGCCCCCAGGGCCCCTACCGCGACAAGCGCGCCTACGACATGCTGGTGCAGTGCGAGGCGGGCCTGGTCTCGGTGACGGGCACCCCCGAGCAGCCGGTTAAGGCGGGCATCCCCGCCGCCGACATCTCCGCGGCGATGTACGCCTTCTCCGGGGTCCTGGCGGCCCTGCTGCGCCGTGCGAGCACCGGGCTCGGCGGCCCGGTCGAGGTGTCCATGTTCGACTCGCTGGCCGAGTGGATGGGGCACCCGCTCCACCTCGGCATGGGGACGGGCACCGCGCCGGAGCGCACCGGGGTCGCGCACGCCGTGATCGCCCCCTACAACGCGTACGGCACGGCCGACGGCGGACAGGTGCTGCTGTCGGTGCAGAACGACCGTGAGTGGCGGCGCCTGGCCGAGCAGGTCCTCGGCCGTCCCGACGCGGCCGATGCCCCGTCGTTCGCCACGAATGTCGCCCGCACCCGCAACCGCGACAAGGTCGACGCCCTCGTCGCCGAGGGCCTTGCCCCGCTCACGGCCGAGGAGGCCGTCGCCCGCCTCGACGCCGCGGGGATCGCCAACGCCCGTGTCAATGACGTCACCGAACTCGCGGCCCATCCCCAGCTGAGCGCACGGGAGCGCTGGCGGGAGGTCGGCTCCGAGAACGGCCCGCTGCGCGCGCTCCTGCCGCCGATCTCCCTGCCCGGCAGCGAGCCGGTCATGGGCGCCGTGCCCGCGCTCGGGGAGCACACGGCGGCCGTGCTGCGCGGTCTCGGGCTCGAGGCCGGCGAGATCGAGGCACTGCGGGAGTCGGGCGTCGCCCGCTGAGCGATGTGCCGGCGGAGCGGGCTCGGGGCTTCACAAGCGCACAGGCCCTCGGCCGACGGTTCACGGGTTCGCAAGTCCCGCGCGCTCGCGAGGTCGGGGCTTCACGGGTTCACGGCTTCAGGAGTTCACGAGTTCACGAGTTCACGAGCAGTCGTACCGGTGCTCGTAGCTGCTGGGGCACTGCGGGCACACGAACACGTACACCCCGCCCATGTCCCCCAGGCTCATCCCCGTCCCGGGACCGATGCTCGACTCCACCTCCGGCGAGACCGGACGCCGCCACATCGGCCCCTCTCCGAGCCGGTCCTCCTCCGGCAGCCAGGGGTTGCCGAACGACGGCTCCCGGCTGTGGATCGTCAGCAGGTGCTCCATCTGCCGCCCGCAGCAGCACACCGGCCAGTCGGGCTCCTGGGTCCACCCCGGATAGCCGCCCACCTTGGTCTGCGTGGCGACCGCGGCGTCCCAGTAGGACAGGCCGACAACGTCCTCCAGCTGCTTGCTGCGCTGTTCCACCGAGTCCCGCAGATCCAGGGGAAGGTCCCGGCCGGGGTACTCGGTCGCCCGGGTGGGGTGGACGAAGCACGGACGGGGGACGCACTCCTCGTCGTACTCCCACGGCATGGGCGGCTCCTCCAGCAGGGGACCCATGACGATGTCCCCGGTGCGCTGCCAGCGCAGCACGGGAAGCGGGGCGTGCTGGGGAGGGTGGAGGAGGGGGCACCACAGGACCTGGAGGAGATCGGTGCCCGCGGGCATCGGCAGGTCGGGCACATCGCGGGCGTAGAGCTGGAGTACGGGGGTCAGCGCGACGCCGAACGGGCCCACGGTCTCCACGGGCTGGCGCAGCGGCCTGTAGTGGTCCGCCGCCTCGCAGAACAGCCAGGGCTCGTCGGCGGGCCACAGCAGCGGACCGCCCATGGAGCTGTCGTGCACGCTCGGCGCACCGGCGCGCGGGTAGAGCAGGGTGGTCGGCCTGGCGAGGTCGGCGACCTCGGGGAAGTGCTCGGTCACATGGAACGGCAGGAGCGGAACGGTCCGTGGAGCTGTGCGGTTCACATCGCCCTCCGAAACGGTGCACGGGCAACGAAGACCCACTGCCGGGACGGGTGGGGACGCCGGCGGAGGGGCGGCACAGGGGTCGGTGGGGGCGGCCTTGACCCCGCCTGCCCATCCGTCCTCCGCCCGGCACCGGGCAGTGGAGTCACGTGGGCAAGGAGGGCGGGACGCCCCCGTCGTCATGTGAACATACGGGGCTCCAGGTCAGCGGCGTCCGCCGAACAGGGACCTGCGCAGGCGGCGGAGCGGAGCGAAGAGCGAGACACCCGCGGTACGGCGGGGCGCTGCCCGCTCGGGGTTGCGGGAGGTCAGGTCGAGCATCAGCCCGGCCGCGTCCTCGGTCTCCCCCGCCGACAGGGCGGGCCCGCCGAGGACCGCGAGATGGCGGTCGAGGCGTGCGCCCGAGACGCTGCCACCACAAGTCACCGCCGGAATGCGCGGCCTGGTGCGCGTTTCTATCTGCTTCATCTAACTCCCCACCCGTACGAGGCGCCCACGCGGGCAGGGTAAGCCTATCCACTGACGCGCCTCGAAGTGCAGCCGCATGCGGCGTATTCCCCGTCACGCAACTGTTGTTGACGGTTCGCCCCTGTTCTGTAACAGCACAGGACGGCAGGGGACGTTCCGCTGAACCGGGTCCATACTCGCAGCAGGTCACGCCTCCAGGGAAGCGCGATCGCAAGCGCGGCCGCGGGGGGTGGTCCACCGGGGCGAAGGGGGACTCGCCGATGAACAGCAATCCGAACAGAAGAACCGACCCCGACCGGGGCGACCTGGTCTCCGGCCGCTATCGGCTGGTCGACGAGCTGGGGCGCGGCGGCATGGGTGTCGTGTGGCGCGCCACCGACGAGATCCTGGGCCGGGAAGTGGCGGTCAAGGAGGTCAAGGCACCCGCCGGCCTCGCGACCGACGAGGTGGAGAAGCTGTACGCCAGGCTGGAGCAGGAGGGCCGGGCGGCGGCGCGGGTCGACCATCCCAACGTCATCACGGTCTACGACGTGGCCAACGAGGACGGCCGCCCGTGGATCGTCATGGAGCTGGTGCGCGGGCTCTCCCTCGCGGATGTGATCGAGGCCGAGGGCCCGATGGCTCCGCGGCGGGCCGCCGAGGTGTGCGGGAAGGTGCTGGCGGCGCTGAGGGCCGGGCACGCGGCCGGGGTGCTGCACCGCGATGTGAAACCCGCCAATGTGCTGATCGCCAACGACGGCCGGGTGGTGCTCACCGACTTCGGGATCGCGGTGATCGAGGGCTCCTCCGCCATCACCCGTACGGGCGAGTTGGTGGGTTCGCCGGAATTCCTGGCGCCGGAGCGCGCGCTCGGGCGCAAGCCGGGTCCCGAATCGGATCTGTGGTCGCTCGGCGTCACCTTGTTCTCCGCCGTGGAGGGGCGCTCGCCCTTCCGGCGCACGACCGCGTTGAACACACTTCAGGCCGTGGTGGACGAGGAGCTGCCCGAGCCGGAGCGGGCCGGGCCGCTGGCTCCCGTCCTCGAAGGGCTGCTGCGCAAGGAGCCGCAGGCGCGCACCAGCGCCGAGCGGGTCCAGGCCATGCTGGAGGAGGTGGCCGCGGGCGGGACCCCGAGTGCGGCCGGCTCTCCGGTGGGGGCGGTCGGCTACGCGCAGACGGTCAAGGGCGATCTGCCGCAGTCGACGCAGGCGTCCACGCACCTGTCGGCCGCGGCGGCCGCGCACACGCCCACTGCGGGCTCCACGCAGGCGTCGACCCACAACCCGGCTCCCGTGGTGGCGGCGTTCCAGACGCCGGGTCACCTGCCCACCGTGACCGGCCCCCGTACGGACACGGACGGACCGGGGGGCGGATCCGGCGGTGGCTTCGGTGCCGGTGGGGCCGACGGGCCCGGTGGTCCGGGTGGTTCCGGCGGGCGGCGGGGACGGACCGGGGCGCGGGCAGCGGTGATCGCCGCCGTCGTCGTCCTGGCGCTGGCGGGTGGCGGCATCGGCTGGGCGACCCTGCACAACGGCGGCTCGGGCAATGACACCTCGGCGTCCGGCTCCGTGACCAAGAGCCCCGCGCCGAAGACCAGTAAGGGCGGTGGGAACGGCACGGCCTCGGCCGGCGCGGGCACCGAGGGATCCGGCAAGGGGACACAGACCGGCACCGGCGGCACCCAGCAGCAGGAAACCCACAACGGGACGACCACCACGGGTACGCACGGCGGTCACAGCTCGCCGCCCACGACGCCCGTCGACGTCACGGTGTACGTGAGCGCCGTGCGCGACTCGTACTCGGGGTACTGCCCGCCCCCGGCGGATCAGGCCCCGCACTTCCGGGCGACGTTCACGGTGAGCCGGACTCCGGCGACGGTGAAGTACCGCTGGCGCACGAGCAACGGCGGCAGTTCCGACCCCGGCTGGAAGACCCTGGAATTCGCCGCGTCCGACCCCAAGGAGAAGACCGTGGAGCACACGGAGACCTCCTACCTGCCCGGGGAACTGCACCACGACTGGATCGCGGTCGATGTGCAAAGCCCCAAGGCGGTGCAGTCCAACCATGTCCCGTACTCGGTCGACTGCACGGATTCGACCACCACGGCCGGCAGCACCGAGGGCTCGGGGACCGACAGCGGTTCAGGTTCGGCCAGCGGCACGGAGACCGCCAGTACCGAGGGACCCGGTACCACCGCGGGGGCGGCCGGCACCCCCGGCGGGTCCGAGGCGGCGGCCGACGAGTCGTGAGGACGGCTCCCGGCGGTCCACAAGGGCGCCGGGCGTGCCGGCGCCCGGACACGCGAACGCCCCAGGAGGTGCGAGTGCTCCCGGGGGCGTTCGCCGTGCTGCGGGTCGGTCAGCCCGCGGCCGCGGAGAAGACCGGCAGGTAGCCGCCGGACTGGCCCGAGGCCATGGGGTGGTAGGACTCGGTGATGTTGAACCATTCCACGCTGTGCAGCCACTCGGAGTTCGAGCAGATCTCGTGGCCGGTGAAGGTGCCGCGTACGTCGCCGAAGCTGAACCCGGCGGCGGAGGCGCGCTGGCTGACGACGGAGTCCAGCAGGTCGGCCGCGTTGTTGATGGCCGTCCTCTTGGTCTCGCTCAGCCCCACGATGCAGGAGCCGTTGAGCTTGTAGAGGCGCGGGTAGCCCAGGACGACCACGCGGGCCGAAGGAGCCTTGGACCTGATCGCCGCGTAGGTCTGGTCGAGCTTGGCCGGGAGCTGGGTGTTGACGAAGTTCCGCGCCTCGTTGATACGGGACAGACACGTGCTCTCGGAGCTGATCACACACGTCGTCATGACGTCCGTGAATCCTGCGTCGTTACCGCCGATGCTGACGCTGACCAGCGTCGTCGCCGAATTGAGCGGGCCGAGCTGGTTGTTGAGCACATCGCTCGTCCTCGCCCCGGAGCAGGCGGTGAACGCGAACGATGACGGGCCGTGGGAGTTGGCCCAGAGCTGCGGGTACGCCTTGGTGCTGCGCAGGCAGTCCCCGCTCTCACCGGTGTAGCTGCCCGCACCGACTCCCGCGGAGTAGGAGTCGCCCAGGGCGACGTAGTTGGCGCCGGCCGCACCGGCCGGGTTGGCACCTGTCGCAGTAAGAACCGCGCCCGTGACGAGCGCGGCAGCGGCGGACACGAAACGGGACAACCTCATGGGTTCCTCCAACTTGGTCGTGTACCACCTCTGTTGGTAGCAGCGACCAGGCGTTGGCGGAAGTGTTCATGCCAAGATTTACGCGCGTAACCGACCCAACTTGCCTGATTTTGTTGGGAATTTTTATTGCGACACCATGTCTCGCATATGACATGCACCTACGCCAGGCGTCGACCAGGCGTCGACCACGTCCGCCCCCGCCGCCGGGCCGGCTCCGCGCACCCTCGGCTTCACGCCACACAGCCGCCGCGCACCGGCCATCACCGGCGCGCGGCGGCACCACGTTGTTGACGGCTCCTGGCCCCTGCGTCACATTGAAGTCTGGCTTGAGGCGAATCGGGGGGCCATGTCGCCATGCAGACCTTCATCAGACTCACCTTTCGCGCGGGAACGGAACCGGCTGTAGCACTCACCGGAGCGGCCGCGGGGACCGCGGGGGCGGGGGCACTGCTCGTGCTCCTGGACCTCGCCGAGCCCTTGAGGCCACCGCTGATCCTGTTCTTCCTCCTCACCGCGCCGGGGGCAGCGGCCGCCGCGGCGCTGCGCCGCTTCGACCCGCTCAGCCGGGTGGTCCTGGCCACCGCCGCGGGAATCCTGGTCAATGTGTCGGTGGCTCAGGTGCTCCTGGTGACCCAACTGTGGTCGGTGCGCGCCGCGGTGGTCGCCGTGGCCGCGGTCAGCGCGGCGCTGTACCTGCTGCCCGCGGTCCGTGCGCTGCCGCGTGAGCGGAGCGCGTCCGGGGACAGGAGCGCGGCCGTGGAGAGGAGCGTTTGCGGGAAGGGCCCGGAGCCGGCGTCAATCGTCCATGCGGGGAAAAGGAATGCGGGCTGAGGCGGTTGTGCCCGATCATGGGGCGCATGTCCGCTGTGCAGCCTGAGCCGCGAGGGCTCCATGTGTCCGCGCCCGAGGAATCCGTTCCGCTGCGCGTCTACCTCGACGACGGCGATTCGCCGTACGACGTCGTGGACGCCCTGCTGCTCGGCCGCTTCGCGTCGGGCGACCAGCCGTTCTCGCACTCCGCCTCGCTGGAGAAGGTGAAGAAGGAGGCGACGCTCCTGCCGCCGGACGCCACCGTGCTGCGTTCGGCCCGTGACAAGGACCGCTCGGCGGTCCTCGCCGAGGGTCCGGGCTGGACTCTGGAGGCCTCGCGGTGGCGGGTCGGCGGGGAGGTGACCGTCACCGCCGTCACCGACGAGCTCGCCAAGGAGGTCCTCGAGCAGGCGCTCGAAGGGGCCGCCGACGAGCCGGAGCCCGAGCCGGAGAGCGTCACCATGGGCTTTTGGTACCTCTCCGCCCGCCGTGGCCCCTACCGCACGACACGGACGATCGCCGCCGCCACCTGGCCGGAGATCCGCGGCAACTACTCGGCCAAGGTGGCCGACAGCATGGACAAGCTGATGAAGGTGACCCCGGACGACATCACCGGGCGGCTGATCCTGCTGCACGGCCCGCCCGGCACGGGCAAGACCTCGGCGCTGCGCACCCTCGCCCGGTCCTGGAAGGACTGGTGCCAGGTGGACTGCGTCCTCGACCCCGAGCGCCTGTTCAACGACCCCGGCTACCTCATGGACATCGCCATCGGCGAGGAGGACAGCCATGGCGAGCAGCGCTGGCGGCTCCTTCTGCTGGAGGACTGCGACGAGTTGATCCGGGGCGAGGCCAAGCACGCCACCGGCCAGGCACTCTCCCGCCTGCTCAACCTGACCGACGGGCTGCTCGGCCAGGGCCGCAATGTCCTGGTCGGCATCACCACCAACGAGGAGTTGGAGCGCCTGCATCCGGCCGTCGTCCGCCCCGGCCGCTGCCTGTCGCGGATCGAGGTCAGCCCGCTCACCCGCGCCGAGGCGGTGTCCTGGCTCGGCCACGGCGAGGGCGTGGGCGCGGAGGGAAGCACCCTCGCGGAGCTGTACGCGCTGCGCCGGGGCGGCTCACCGCTTCTGCCGTCGCAGGCGTCCGCCGCCGACGGGCTCTACCTGTAGCCCCGTCCGCCGAAGGGAACGGCGCTACCTGAGCTCGCGGTAGCGACGCCGCCGGGCGGCCAGGCGCTCGCGCGGGTCCTGCTCGCGCAGCGACGCGAGTTCGGTCTCGAGCACACGGCCGAGCCGGGCGAGGAATTCGTCCGGCCGGTCGGCGGCGTCGGGCCGCTCCTCGACGATGCGGTCCACGATGCGGTGGGCCAGCAGGTCCGCCGAGCGCACCCCTTGGCGCTGGGCGACCTCGGCCGCGCGCCCGGTCGTCCGGTAGAGGATGGCCGAGGCGCCCTCGGGCGGCAGCGGGGAGAGCCAGGCATGGCGGGCGGCGATCACGCGGTCGGCCGGTACGAGGGCCAGCGCCCCACCGCCCGCGCCCTGTCCGAGGAGCAGGCACACGGTCGGCGCGGTCAGGGTGACCAGGTCCGCGAGGCAGCGGGCGATCTCACCCGCGAGCCCGCCCTCCTCGGCCTCCTTGGACAGCGCGGCGCCACCGGTGTCGATGACGGAGACCAGGGGGAGGTTCAGCTCGGCCGCGATCCGCATTCCCCGGCGGGCCACCCGCAGTCCCGCCGGGCCCAGTTGCCCGCTGTCGTGGCCGAGCACGACGCAGGGCACGGTACCGAAACGGGCGAGGGCCAGCATGAGCGCGGGGTCGTGCTCCCCCGCGCCCGTACCGCTGAGCGGGATGACACCGCCGGCCGCCGCCTTGAGAAGCGCGCGCAGCCGGGGGCGGTCCTCGCGCCGGGACCGCCGGATGGACTCCTCGGCGGTCGGTGGCTCGGCGCCCGCGTCCGCGCCCGCGCCGCCATCGGCACCAGCACCGCCCTCATCCGTGTCCGCATCAGCACCGGGCCGCGGTCGCGGTCGCGCCGAAACGGCCGTCGGCGCCGACTCGCCGTCGGAAGGCACCGGCAGCGGCTTCCCGTTCAACTCCCCGCACAGCACATCGAGGGCGTCGGCGGCGACCGCGTGCAACTGGTCCTGGGGCAGGACGGCGTCCACGAGCCCGTGCTCGAGCAGGTTCTCCGCGAGCTGGACGCCCGGCGGGAACTCCTCCCCGTACAGCGCCTGGTGCACCCGGGGCCCCAGGAAGCCGATGAGCGCGCCCGGTTCGGCGGCGGTCACATGCCCGAGCGATCCCCACGACGCCAGCACCCCGCCCGTCGTCGGGTGGCGCAGGTAGACCAGGTACGGCAGGCCCTCGGCCTTGTGGTCGGTGATGGCGGCGGCCACCTTGACCATCTGCAGGAAGGCGATCGCGCCCTCCTGCATCCGGGTGCCTCCGGAGGCGGGCGAGGCCAGCAGCGGCAGCCGCTCGCTCGTGGCCCGCTCCACCGCGCGCACCAGGCGCTCCCCCGCGGCGACACCGATCGACCCGGCGAGGAACGCGAACTCGCAGGCGATGACGGCCACTCGGCGTCCCCTGATCGTTCCCTCCCCGGTGACCACCGACTCGTCCAGCCCGGTGGCCTCGCGGGCGCGCAGGATCTCGGCGCGGTAGTCGGGGTCCTCGGGCAGTTCGCCGACCGGTTCGTCCCAGCTCCGCCAGGAGCCCGGGTCGATGGCGGCCTCGATGAGTTCACGTGATCGCGGCACGCTCGCGATGGTAGCCACCGGCCTGGGCCTTAACCGGTCCCGATGCCTTCCTTAACCGCGCCATAAGGATCGGCCCACCGTCGTTGAGCAGGCGATTCGACCTTACCGGCGGGGCTAGCGTGGCGCTCGCCACTCGCAGCCAGCCGCAGGACGACGTGTCAAGGAGATCCCACATGACCGCACGCCGCAAGATCGCCGCTGCCGCCGTCGTCGTCGGCACCCCGCTGATGCTCACCGTTCTCGCCGCCTCGCCCGCGTACGCGCACGGCTCGATGCAGAACCCGGTGAGCCGGATCGCGGGGTGCTTCGCCGAGGGCCCCGAGCATCCCCGGTCGGCGGCCTGCCGCGCGCTGGTCGCCGCGGGCGGGACCCAGCCGCTGTACGACTGGAACGAGGTCAACATCGCCAACGCGGCCGCGCAGCACAAGAAGCTCATCCCGGACGGCAAGCTCTGCTCGGCCAACCGCGACAAGTACAAGGGGCTCGACCTCCCGCGCGCCGACTGGCCCGCCACCAAGGTCAAGGCGGGCTCGTTCACCTTCAGCTACAAGGCGACCGCGCCGCACAAGGGGACGTTCGACCTCTACATCACCAAGGACGGCTACAACCCGTCGAAGCCGCTGAAGTGGTCGGATCTGACGGCGAAGCCGTTCGCCTCCGTCACCAACCCTCAACTGAAGAACGGCGCCTACGTCTTCGGCGGCACCATGCCGAAGAAGAGCGGCCGCCACCTGATCTACGCGATCTGGCAGCGCTCCGACAGCCCCGAGGCGTTCTACTCGTGCTCCGACGTCGTGTTCGGCAAGAGCTCCGGCGCTCCCGCGCCCCAGGCGTCCGCGCCGACGACGACGCAGATGGAGCAGGGCGCGAGCCGGTCCACGGTCGACCACGCCGGCCATGGCGGAGACGGCGCCGGCAGCCACGGCACCGGCGGCCACAACACCGGGGGGCACGGCACCGGTGGTGACGGCAAGGACGCGCGCACCGCGCAGGCGAAGAAGGCCCCGGCCGGGGCCGAGGCGGACAAGAACGCGGCCAACGCCCCGGTGCCCAACGGCGAGTCGGCCACCCCGGTCAGCGACGGGAACCTCGCCCAAACCGGCGGCGGCAGCAGCAGCTCCCTGCCGCTGGCCGTCGCCGGTGCGACGTTCGTCGTGCTGGGCTCCACCGCCCTCGTCCTGTCCCGCCGCCGTGGAGCCGCCGGCGGCAGGTGACGGACGACCGGGGCCCGTCCGCGGTTCGCCGGGCGCGCGTGTCGCGTTCCGCGGACGGGCCCGTCCATGCCCGCGCCCACGCCCACGCCCACGCCGACGGCCGGGGCCGCGGCCGTCGGCGGCTAGGCGGCGTTCTTCGGCGGCCGCCGCAGCAGTGCGGCGGGCGTGACCGCTCCCGCGGCGAAACGGGCGGCGGCCCGGTCGGCGGCCGCCTCGAGACGGCGGATCCGCTCGTCCTCGGGGTCCAACGACAGCTGCCTCGGGGTCGATTCGGCCGCGGTGAGCCCCTCGGCCCGCATGACGAGCCCGCGCAGCCTGGCCCTTTGCAGCCCCAGCGACTCATGGATGCCGTAGACGCACGTCGTGAGCGCCGCGGTGCTGTTGGTCGGATCGCGCGGGGTACGGGAGCGGGTCGTGGTGGAGCGGTCGGCGTAGCGGACGGTGAGCACGACCGTGTGTGCCACCTGGGAGGTGGCGCGCAGCCGGGCTCCGAGCTCGACGGACATGGCGAGCAGTTCCCTGCGCACGGTGTCCCCGTCGATGGTGTCGAGGGGGAAGTCCCGCTCGGCCGTCATGGACTTGGCCGGGGCGTTGGGGGTGACCGGCCTGGGGTCGATGCCCCGGGCGTGGTCGTGCAGCCTGCGTCCCCCGGCTCCGCCGAAGAGGCGCTGGAGCGTGGTGAGCGGGGTGTCGGCGACGTCCCCGATGGTGTGCAGGCCGTGGCGGACCAGTGCCTTCACCGTTGCCGGGCCGACCCCCGGCAGCGCCCCGGGGGACTTCGGCCGCAGGAACGCGGTGACGGCCTCGGGGGTGTCGTCGACGGCCCGGACCGCGTCGGAGGGCCCGCTCTGCGCGGCCATGGTGGCGAGCAGGCGGTTGGAGGCCACGCCGATGGTGCAGGTGACACCGTGCAGGGCGAGGGCGCGGACCCGGATGAGGTCGGCCAGCTCCCTCGGGCCGCGGCCGAAGTAGCGGACGGCGCCGCGCACGTCGAGGAGGGCTGCGTCGGGAGGCAGTGCCTCGACGACCGGGGTGATGCCGCCGAGCAGGTCCAGGAGCTTGGGGTACTCCTCGGGGGTGGTGTGCAGATGGACATGGAGGATGGTCATACCGCTCACCCCGCGCTTCCTGGACTCGAGTGCCAGAGCTTGCGTCCGCCTGCCGCGCCCTCGCCCGCGGGCCGCAGGTCGGCCCAGGGGTGCATCTCAAAGCCGGTGGGCATCGAGATGGTGCGTTCGGGGACGGGGGCGGTGTCCTCGACCGGCCTGGCAAGCAGTTCGCGCACCGCGGGCAGGCCGCCCTCGCGGTGGGCCGCGGCCAGCTCGTTGAGGTTCCAGCACATGGCGCCGACCACGCTGAGGCTGCGCGGGCCGCGCCGTTGCACGGTGCCGCGGATCAGCAGGAGCCAGGAGTGGAAGACGGTGTGCGCGCAGGCGGCGTGGCTGTCGTCGAAGAACGCGCAGTCCACCAGGCCCGTTCCGTCGTCGAGCGTGGTGAAGATGACCCGCTTGCCGGAGCGGATGGGCGGAGTCTGGGTGGCGGCCTTGGCCCCGGCCACCAGCACCTGTTCGCCGTGGGGCACCTCGCGCAGACGGCGGGCCGAGACCGCGCCCAGCTCCTTGAGCAGGGCGTAGTGGTCCCCCATGAGGTGGCGGGAGGCGTCCATGCCGAGGACGGACAGCTCGGCGCTGAGCCGTTCGGCGTCGGTCATCTCGGGCAGTCCGCTGGGCTCGGGAGGTTCGGGCCGCTCGGCGTCGATGGGCAGTTGACCGGAGTTCGCGGCGGCGGCCTGGCGGTGGTGGAGTTCGGCGATCTGCAGGAGCAGGTCGCGGCGGGTCAGGCGCCCGGAGAGGGGGTCGAGGGCGCCGACCTCCACCAGGCGTTCGGCGGGCGGGCGGTGGGGGCGGGCGCGTTGCCAGAAGTCCTGGAGGGAGGAGTACGGCTGCCCGGCGACGATGCGGGCGACCTCGTTCTCGCTGATCCCCTGCACCTCGGACAGGGCCAGGCGAAGGCCGAGCCCTCCGCCGTCGAGGCGTTCGACGCGGTAGTCGGCGTGGGAGCGGTTGATGTCCAGCGGGAGGATGAGGACGCCGTGGCGGCGGGCGTCGGCGAGGAGCACCCGCTTCGGGTACATCCCGGGGTCATGGGTGAGCACCCCGGCGTAGAAGGCGGCCGGGTGGTGGGTCTTGAGCCAGGCGGACTGGTAGGTGGGGACGGCGAACGCGACGGCGTGGGCCTTGCAGAAGCCGTAGGAGCCGAAGGCCTCGAGGATCTCCCAGGCGTGGTCGACGACGTCCTTGCCGTAGCCGCGGGAGGCATTGCGCCGGAACCACTCCTGGGCCTGGCCCTGCAGGGTGGGGCTGGACAGGGCACGGCGGACGTGGTCGGCGACGTCCCGGCCGCAGCCGGTGAGCTCGTGGATGATGTGGATGATCTGCTCGTGGAAGACCACGACGCCGTAGGTCTCCTCGAGGTACTTCTTCAGGTCGGCGTGGGGGTAGCGGACGGGGCGGCGGCCGTGGCGGGACTCGATGAAGGGGCGGACCATGTCGGCCGCCACCGGGCCCGGGCGGAAGAGCGAGATGTCAACGACGAGGTCGTGGAAGGTGCTCGGCTGAAGCCGCCCGATGAGGTCGCGCTGGCCCGGTGACTCGATCTGGAAGCACCCGAGCGTCTCGGAGGTGCGGATCAGCCGGTAGGTGTCGGGGTCGGTCGGGGCCAGTGCGTCGAGTTCGACGCGCTCGCCCGTCTCCCGTTCGACCTCGGCGGTGGCGTGGGCCATCGCGGACTGCATACGGACCCCGAGCACGTCGAGTTTGAGCAGGCCCAGGTCCTCCACGTCGTCCTTGTCGAACTGGGACATGGGGAAGCCCTCACCGCTGGGGACGACGGGGGTGCGGCGCAGGAGGGAGGCGTCGGAGAGCAGGACGCCGCACGGGTGCATGGCGATGCCCCGCGGCAGCGCGTCGAGGCGTTCGACCAGCTCCCACAGCCGCCCGTAGCGGTCCTTGCGGGCGGCCACGTCCCTCAGCTCCGGCAGCTCGGCCAGGGCCGCCCCGGCGTCCCGGGCACGGATGTGAGGAAACGATTTTGCGAGTCGTCCGACCTCCTCGGGATCCAGGCTCAGCGCCGCCCCCACGTCGCGGATGGCGTGCCGCACCCGGTAGGTCTCGGGCATGGCGACGGTCGCCACGCGCTCCTCCCCGAACCGTTCGAAGATCTTCCGGTACACCTCGAGCCGCCGGGCGGACTCCACATCGATGTCGATGTCCGGCAGCGCCTTGCGCTTGCGGGAGAGGAACCGCTCCATGAGAAGGCCGTGCTCGACCGGATTGGCGTTGGCGATGCCGAGCAGGTGGTTGACCAGCGAGCCCGCGCCGGAGCCCCGGGCGGCGACCCGGATACCCATGGCACGCACGTCGTCCACCACCCGGGCGACGGTGAGGAAGTACGTGGCGTAGCCGAGGTCCCCGATGACCCCGAGCTCGTCGTCCAGGCGGTTCCAGATCTCGCGGTCCCCGTCCAGGCGGCGCCGGAGCACCTCGGCGGTGCAGCGCGAGCGAAGCACCCTGACCGCCGTACGGCGGTCGGCCCCGACGAGTTCGGGCTCCGGGAAGTAGGGCTTGCCCAGGCGCAGCTGCGCCGCGCACTCCTCGGCGGTGCGCTCGGTCGCGTCGAGCAGCCGGGCCGCTCCCCCGTGGTCCTGGCCCGCGCCCTCGGCGACGCGTTCGGCGATCCACGCCATCTCGGACGGGCCCTTCAGCCAGCGCTCACCGGTGTCGAGCCGTCGGCGGTCGATGGGAACGAGCCTGCGGGCGGCGTCGAGCACATCGGCGACGGGTCCCTGGTCGGAGTCGGCGTAGCGGACAGCGTTGGCCAGCACGGCGGGCAGGCCGTGCTGAGCCGCGAACCCGGTGGTGCGGGCGGCCAGGCGCAGCGAACCGGGATCCGTGCCCGTGCGGCCGTGGTGGACGGCCTCGAGGCGCAGGGCGTCCTCGAACACCTCGCGCCAGGGAGCGAGCAGCTCCTCGGCGAGGGTCTGGCGGCCGGCCGCCAGCGCACGGACGGGTTCGGAGTCCGGGCCCAGCAGTACGGTCAGGCCGCCGGTCGCGTGGCGCCGCAGGTCCTCCCAGCTCAGCACGGGACGCGGGGCGCCACCGGAGTGGGCGGCCCCGACAAGGCGGCACAGCGCTGCCCAGCCGTCGTCGTCCCGGGCGAGCAGTACGACGCGCGGCCGGCTCTCGTCGATGAAGGCTCCGCCCTTGACGGGGGTACGCCGACGAGGAGCGGTGGCGGCGGCCGCCTTGAACGGGGCGACGGCGAGCTCCACCCCGAGCAGCGGCCGCACCCCGGCCTCCCGGCACGCCTTGGTGAACCGGACGGCCCCGGCGACCCCGTCCCGATCGGTCAGCGCGAGGGCCCCCAGCCCCCGTTCGACGGCACGCTCCACCAGCTGCTCCGGGTGGGAGGCCCCGTACCGGAGTGAGAAACCGGAGGCGACATGAAGATGCGTAAAGCCCGACATGCACCACGCCTCCCGTCCCGACACCCCCCAGCCATTTCGCCCGATTACCTTCCCTACCAGCATAAACACTTCTCGAACATCCGTACGAACACGTTAGCACTGGGCCGGGGGGAGGACCGCGCGAGGCAGCCCGAAAAGGGGGCTGCGCGCCCGGCGGAGCGGCGCGGGGAAAGGGCGGCTGCGCCTGGGCGGAAGGACTGCACCGGGCGACGAGGGAGGGCTACACCCGGGCAGGGAGAAGGCGGCTGCGCCCAGCGGGGAGAAGCCTGCACCCCAGCGGGAAGAGGGGCGGAGAGGAGGACTCGGCCGGCGGAGAGGGCTCGGAGCTGGCCGGCGGACGGGTTGGGTTGGGTCGGCGTCAGGGGCGGGCCGCGGCCGAGCCGCTCGCCTTCCCGCCCCCGGCGAGGAAGGGCGGGAGATTGCCGTCGGCGAAGTCCAGCGTGCGGACGCCGACGGTCCGGTCGGTGAGCGCGCGGGACCGGACCGACGGGTGCGGGGTGCTGTGCGCCAGTGGCCCCGCGCGGGCGTTGAGCAAGGGCGGCTCGGTCCTCGGGAGGCCTACGCCGCCCGCGTTGGCGGCAAGGGAGCGCTGCGCCTGGGCGGGGAGAAGGCGGCTGCGCCCGGCGGGAAAGGGGCCGAACAGGACGGCTCGGCCGACGGAGACGGCGCGGGGAAAGAGCGGCTGCGACCGGGCGGAAAGACCGCACCGGGCGACGAGGGAGGGCTACGCCCGGGCAGGGAGAAGGCGGCTGCGCCCAGCGGGGAGAAGCCTGCACCCCAGCGGGAAGGGGGGCGGAGAGGGCGCTCGGTCGGCGGGGAGGGCGCGGCATTGGCGCGCGGGACGGTGCGGGGAGGGCCGCGACGACGGTGCGGCCGGGGTCGAGCAGGTCGGCCGCGCCGATTCCCTGCGGTCAGTACAAGGGCAAGGGGCTCATCGGGGGCCGGAAGGGGGTCACCGTTCCGTTGGACCAGGGCACGTCGGCCGACCTGGGGGATGTCCGCGGCGCGTTCGGCGAGGGTGGGGTCGCCGAGCGCCGCGATGGCGCCCGCGTAGGCGTCCACGGAAAGCCGCGCCGCCGCGCCCCTTCGACGGCCCGGGCCTTCAGATTCCGACCGTAGGCGATGCAGACATTGACGCCCATGATGTCGGCCGGTTCGTCCTCGCCCCGCTCACGCGGGGACTGGCCGGTTCGCGGCTCACCGGGCGTTCACCGTCTCGGCGAGCGTGCGGAAGATCAGCGCGGTGGACGTGGCACCGGGGTCCTGGTGGCCGACGCTGCGCGCGCCGAGATAGGAGGCGCGGCCCTTGCGGGCCTGCATCGGCGTGGTCTCCCGCATCCCGGTCTCCGCGGCGTCGGCGGCCGCCTCGGCGGCGGCACCGAAGTCGGAGGCCGCCCCGACGCTTCGCTGGAAGGCGGCGAGTGCGGGGGTGTAGGCGTCGATCATCGTCTTGTCGCCGGGTGTCGCGGCGCCGAGCCTCTTGACGCTCTCCAGCCCGGCCGCGAGAGCGGCGACGAACTGTTCCGGGTCCGCGGTGGGGGCGTCCAGCGCCTTTCCCATGGAGCGGAAGACGCTGCCGTACAAGGGGCCGGAGGCGCCGCCGACGCTGGAGACGAGGGTGGTGCCGGTCTTGGTGAGCACATCCCCGACGGAGGCCGGCTCCAGCGCGGCGACGGCGGCGACGGCGGCCGTGAACCCTCGGTGCATATTGCTGCCGTGGTCGGCGTCACCGATGGCCGAGTCCAGTTGGGTGAGGTAGTCCTTCTGCTCGTCGACGGCAACGGCGATGGCCTGCACCCAGGCGCGGGCAAGGGCGATGTCCACGGGGTCTCCTTCATGGGATGGCGCTGGTCGGAAACGGGGGGAGGCGGGCGGATGGGTGGATGGGGGGTCGGCGGAGGCGGCCGGGGCAGTGACGGCCGGGGTGTCTGCGGCCGGGGTGGTGACGGCCGAGCCGGTGGCGGGCGAGGCGGTGGCGGGCGAGGCGAGGCGTCGGCTGCCTCCACCGGTTCTCACATGCCCCAGCGCAGGGCCGGGGTGTTCACGGGGGCGTCCCACAGGGCCAGCATGGCGGCATCGGTCTTGCACACAGTGATGGAAACACCGGCCATGTCGAGGCTGGTGATGTAGTTGCCGACCAGGCTGCGGGCGATGCGCACTCCCTTGCCCGCGAGCGCGGCGGCGACCGCGCCGACACACTCGGCGGCGAGGTGGACGGGCAGCTTGCCCCAGTGGGCGGTCCCGCCGAACAGCTCGGCGACGGGCATGGGGCCGACGCTGCGTACCGGGTTGATGGACGCTCCGGTGGCGGCCGCCACGGGGATGATGACGGCGAACACGGCGGCGAGCAGATTTTGGGGATATGTGCTCTCTTCCATGACCGCGCCCAGCACCCAGGTTGGCGGTTGGGCGTCTCACCTCCTCCGCGCTACGGCGGTTGTGAAGGGGGAGTCGGCCGCCGGGTTCGGTCAGGGAGGCTGCCCGACGGCCGACTCGGGTGCCGGATATACCGGGTACGATGTTCATCATTAATGAACATTGGTCGGAAGCTATGCCCGCGTTTCGGCCCTGTCAAGAGGTTCCGCACGGACAGCAGGCACTCACCTCGCGCAAATCCCGTACGCGGATCCGGGCATGACCGGTGGACCCACCCGCCCGAGGGGGGTCAGACACCCGCTCCCCGGGCGCCGCCCCGAGGAGCTCCCAGATCGCGGGAGAGATTGCGGGCCGTCTCACGGACCGCCACCGCGATGTCCTGGCGGGCGGACTCGGCGAGAAGGCGCTCCACCGGCCCGACGACGCCGATGGCGCCCACGACCTCACCGGAGCGGCCGAAGACGGGGGCGGCGATACCCGCGTCGCCCAGGGCCGACTCCTGGTCCTCCAGCGCGTAGCCGGTCCCGCGGACCTGTTCGAGCTGGCTGTTCAGGACGGCGGCGTCGGTGATGCTCGCACCGGTCAATACCGCGAGGTCGCCGGCGAGCAGCCGCCGGCGCTCGGCCTCCGGGGCGAACGCGGCCACGGCCTTGCCGAGGGCGCAGGTGCTCCACGGGATACTGGCGCCGACCTCGAGGATCTGCACCGCGCCCTCCGGACGGAAGGCGTGGTGCACCACGAGGACGTGGTCGCCGGTGAGCACGCCGACCCACACCGCCTCGCCGGCCCGCGTGGCCAGCAGGTCCGCCCAGGTCAGCGAGCGGGTGCGCAGCTCCTGGGTGTCGAGGTAGGCGTTGCCCAGCCCGACGAGGGCCGGTCCGAGCTGGTACTTGGCACTCTCGCGGTCCTGGACGACCAGCCCCTCCCCCTCGAGGGTGCGCAGCAAAGCGTGCACGGTGGGCTTGGCCACACCGAGGCGGTCGGCCAGCTCGGTCACACCGAGGCGGGGGCCCGAGGTCGAGAGCTCCCGGAGGATCTGGACCGCGCGCTGCACCGACTGAACCATAAATACTCCTGCATTCGGTATTGATGAACGGCGTTCCTAGATCTAATATCCTTGTTCATGACCAGACCTGTCGGCATCGTACTCGTGTCACACAGCGCCGATCTCGCTGCCGGTCTCTGCCAGTTGGTGGGGCAGATCGGCTCGGACAGCGTTCCGGTGACCGTCGCCGGAGGCACCGACGACGGCCGCATCGGCACCAGCTACAACCTCGTGCTGCAAGCCATCTCCAAGGCCGACCGGGGCGGCGGCGTGATCGTCCTGCCCGACCTCGGCAGCGCCGTACTCACCACCCGTACCGTCCTTGAGGACCATCCCCGCTCCGATGTGCTGATCATCGACGCGCCCTTCGTCGAAGGCGCGGTCGCGGCCGTCGTCACCGCGTCGACCGGAGCGGACCTCAAGACGGTCGCCGACGCCGCCAAGGAGGCCCGGCATGCCCTCAAGCTCTGACACCGCCACCAGCACCGACATCGCCGGCCCCGGCACAGCTGTCGCCGGCCCTGCCCCTGCCCCTGCCCCTGCCCCTGTGGGCTCCGCCACCACCGCGGACTCCCGCACGATCGCCGTGGTCCTGCCCGCCCATCTGCACGCGCGCCCGGCCGGCCGTCTGGCGCAAGCCGCGGCCCGCTTCAGCAGCTCCGTCGAGCTCGAGCACGCCGGCCGCACGGTCAACCCGGCCGGGATCCTGGCCGTGATGGGCCTCGGCGCCGTGGCCGGGACAACCGTGACGATCCGGGCCAGCGGCGAGGACGCCGACGATGCGGCCGCCGCCCTGGCCGAGATCCTCGCCACCGCCGAATAGGCCGCCACCGCCGAATGGCCCGCCACCGCCGCGCGGGCAGGACAACGCGTCGCGGGCCGGACAACGCGGAACACCAGCACGCAACAGGACGGGCCCGGGCACCATGGGGGTGCGTCCGGGCCCGTCGGCCCTGTGGGGAGTGCCTGTGAAGCGACCCGGGCTGTGGCCGGCGAAGTGCGCTCAGCCGATCTGGGCACCCTCGGCGCTCAGCGCCTCGGTCACCGGCTGGAAGAAGGTCTCCCCACCGCCCGACGCAGTCGCCGCTGCCACCGGAGTAGTTTCACGGTCACGTTCAGACCCGTCACGGTGCCGTCCTGCACCTGCGTGGTGCCGCCGCCGCGCTTGACCGCCCGGCCGACCGTGGCGTCACCGGCCGAGGCGATCGGCTGCGTACCCGCGCCGCAGAGGCTTACCTCGCTCAGGTGGTCTGTTGAGGAACATGCACAAGGAGTCACACACCCCATTGACCCCGCTCAATCGGACAGTTCGCCGTCTTTCGACTGAGGCGACGGCTCCGGCGACGTGATCCCGGGCGGGACAGGCGGGGGCTCGACGGGGGCCTTCGGAACGGAGGGCGGCACCTCATGGGGCCCAGCCGCGGACGAAGGCGCAGCCGCGGAGGGCGACGAGGACGGCGACGAGGACGAGGAAGAAGCGGAGGAGGACGAGGGCACGGACGACGGGTCGTTCTGCGCCGCTCGCTCGAGGAAGCGCAGCAGCTCGACGGGGAACGGCAGCACCAGCGTGGAGTTCTTCTCCGCCGCGACCGCCACCACCGTCTGGAGCAGCCGCAACTGGAGCGCGGCCGGGGTCTCGGCCATGACCGCCGCGGCCTCCGACAGCTTGTGGGACGCCTGGAGCTCCGCGTCCGCGTTGATGATCCGGGCCCGGCGCTCCCGCTCCGCCTCGGACTGGCGGGCCATCGAGCGCTTCATCGTCTCCGGCAGCGAGACGTCCTTGATCTCCACTCGGTCGACCTGCACTCCCCAGCCCACCGCGGGGCTTTCGATCATCAGCTCGAGACCCTGGTTGAGCTTCTCCCGGTTGGAGAGCAGATCGTCCAGGTCGCTCTTGCCGATGATCGAACGCAGCGAGGTCTGCGCCATCTGCGACACCGCGAAGCGGTAGTCCTCCACCCTGATCACCGCGTCCGCCGGGTCCACGACCTTGAAGTAGACGACCGCGTCCACCCGGACGGTGACATTGTCGCGGGTGATGCCCTCCTGGGCGGGGATCGGCATCGTCACGATCTGCATATTGACCTTGCGGATGCGGTCGACGAACGGGATGACCGTCGTAAAGCCGGGGCCTCTCACCCGGCCCCTCAGCCGCCCCAGGCGTAGCACCACGCCTCTTTCGTACTGCTGTACCACCCGGGCGCTCGCCGCGAATGCCACCAGGCCGCCCGCCAGCACCCCTGCCAAGATCTCGATGAGCATCGGGGCACCCCCTGCTCTCCATACCAGGCTCTACCGCACCAGCCGCCCCAGCAGGGGGATCCACCGGGGCTCGTTTTCCACGGTACCTCTCGCCGAACAGGCGCGAAGGTGCCCCGGACGCCGCTGCTTGGCGTCCGGGGCACCTCCTTTCCCCGCGGAATGTGGATCACGTGGGGGGATCGGTTGTGGATCGGTGGCGGTCCCTCGGCCGGAGCCCGGCCGACACCGAACGAGGGACCGCGGGCGCGGTCAGTACACGCTCACGCCATAGGCTCAGTACACGCTCACGCCATAGGCGGAGAGCGCTTCGGTGACCGGCTGGAAGAAGGTCGTTCCCCCGGAGCTGCAATTGCCGGAGCCACCGGAGGTCAGACCGATGGCGGTGCTGCCGGAGTACAGCGACCCACCGCTGTCGCCGGGCTCGGCGCACACGGTGGTGCGGATCAGGCCCGAGACGATGTCGCCGCCTCCGTAGTTCACGGTCTGGTTCAAGGCGGTCACGGTGCCGCTGTGGATGCCCGTGGTGCTGCCGCGGCGCGTCACCGACTGGCCGACGAAGGCGTTGCCCGCACCGGTGATGTCCACACTGCCGACGGTGCCGGGGTGCGAGATCGCGGTGTTGGCGTACCGGACGATGCCGTAGTCGTTGCCCGGGAAGCTGGAGCCCGCCGTCGGACCGATGTACGTGGTCAGCGACGAGTTGGTGTACCAGTTCGGGAAGCCCTCGGTGCAGTGGCCCGCGGTCAGGAAGTAGTACGTGCTGCCGCTGCGGACGTTGAAGCCGACGGAGCAGCGCCAGCCGGCGTCGGCGTAGATCGGGTCGCCGCCGGACAGGAGCTTGCTGAACCTGCCGGACACGCGGTCAACGGTGACCGCGCCGCCGAATCGTGCGGCGACCTTGTGCAGCTTGGCCATCTGCGCACGGGTGACCCTGGAGTCCGCCGAGACGCGCAGGGTGTTGGTCTTGACGTCCACACCCCAGGCGGTGCCCGCGATGTTCGCGGACTTCTGGATCGCCGAGCCGGCCTTGGCCAGGTCGGCGGAGCTGTGCTTGACGGTTCTCGGGATCGCGCCGGCCGCGCGAACCTGGGAGGCGGCGGAGCCACTGGTGACGTTGACGACCATCTTCTTGGCCGCCGAGTCGAAGTAGCTGCCGGCCGTGCTGTCCGCGCCGAGCCTGGACGCGACAGTGGCGGCCTGATCGGGGGACGCGGCCTTGGCGTCGGTCGCGGCGCTCGCCGTGGGAACCACGAAGGCGCTCACCGCGATCAGGCCCGAGGCCGCGGCGATCAGCCGGGCGTGTCGAGGAATGGCGCGGGTGGCAATGGAGCGTCTGATCTTCACTCAAACCTCCGGTGAGGAAAGGCCGACCGATGGGTGGGCCGACCTGGCAGCCCGATGCCCGGACACCGCCAGTTTCGACGTGCCCCTGACAAAGAGTCGAGGGAAGTATTCAGACAGCACGGGGCGCTGCACAAGGGGGCATTCAGGCCGCGCGCGCAACCCGCGTAGCTAGCCTCCCAGCAGGACACCTTCTGACCTGCTGGGACGCTGCCCGCCGCAGGAACCACCTCTTCCGCGAATGTTCCCCTCCCCGCTCCACCGGCCCCGGGAGGCCCATGGCCGGGCTCTGGGAGGGGGCGTGGGGGCGCATGACGTGCGCCGCGAACGCGGGGGCGGATCGGCGGTCAGGCCCACGTGGCCTCCTTCCGGTCGTCCGGGGCGGCGGCGGTGGGGGCGCACGCGGGCTCGACCAAGCGCTCGGACACGGACTCGGACCCGGACTCGGACACGGGGCGGGCCAAGCCCTCGGACGCGGACTCGGACATACGGCCCGACAGGGACCCGGACATGGACCCGGGCCGAGACTCGGACAGGGACCCCGACTGAGGCTCGGACAGGGTCCCGGACAGGGACTCGGACGCCTGCTCGGCGATCTCGCCGAGCAGGCGCAGCAGCGCGCGGGCCGTGGAGTCGTTCTGGCGGAAGGCCGGGGCATTGGTGCCCGGCCGGGCGAAGGCGGCGAACGAGCGGGCGTTGGTGTGCGCCCCGAGCGCGAAGCGGCGCGGGTGCGCTCTGCCCTGTCCGTCGAGGACCCGGGCGTCCTCGGCCGAGACCGTCAGCAGCCCTGTGCGAATGTTCCGTTCGCCGTCGCGCAGCACCTCCTCCCCGCCCGCGCCGTCCTCGTGGAGTCGGCGCAGCAGCCTGTCGCGGGTCCGGCTGACGGTGGCCGCGGGCAGCCGCGACTCTATGAGCGCGGTCGCCTCGACCTCGCCGGGCAGGCCGGCGCTCCCCGCCCGGAAGACGCCCCGTTCGTGGTCGGTGGTGATCCGCATGTCGGCGCCGACGAAGTTGACGATGCCCGCGCGCGAGAGCGCCAGCATCTGTTCGAGGCGTGGCCCGGGCGGACCGGAGGCCAGGTAGCTGAAGAACCCGTGCCACCACCCGTCGATGTCGCGCAGCCGGGAGCGGGGGGCTATCGCGCCGGACGCGATCAGCCGCGGCAGATTGCCGTACGCCGACAGCAGGGCGAGGAAGGCGCCGAGGTCGGCGCTGTGGCGGGGGTCCGCTCGACGGGCGATGTCCAGCCCGATGTAGGAGCGCACATAGTCCTGGAGCGCTTCCGGCCCGCCGAAGCGCAGCCCTTCCAGCGGCCGGTCCAGGGCCTCCAGGTCGAGCCGGTCGGCGCGGTCCGGAATGCTCGCGGCAACGAGGGCCTGCAGTTCGGCGCTGCCGTGGTCGACGGCCGCGTACTTCTCCTCGAACTGCGGCCAGTTGACCGTTGTCCGCTCCGGGTGGGCGGTGAACAGCCGGTGGTAGTAGCCGTATCCGATCTCCTTCGCGATCAGGGGCCAGATGTCGCGCTGGAAGTCGAGGCGTCCTGGCCGGGCCAGCAGCGCGTCGACGGCGTCGGGGCCGAAGAATCGCGGCAGGGGCGGGCGTTCGCCGGTGAGCGGATATCCGATCTTGGAGTGGTAGGGGACTCCGCGCCGGGAGCCGACGTACAGCACGGGCTCCTGACCGCAGGGGTGGTACCGCAGAGTTCCGCGCGGACCCTCCGTGTAGGTCCCGCCGCGGCCCTCGGTCAGCAGGACCATCAGGTCGACGAAGGCCAGGCCGAAGCCGCGCATGAGGACGGCCTCGCCGGGCCTGATGCCGGACAGGTCGCTGTCGGCGGAGAACTCCGGCGGCAGATAGGTCAGTCCGTGGTCGCGGGCGAAGGCGGCGAGCACCCGCTCCTGTCGGTCCGGCAGGGCGTCGAGGTGGCCGAGGGCGAGGACGGCCACGTCCGCGGTCAGCGGCACCGGCTCGCCGTCGAGCCAGACGGACTGCGTGCCGCGGCGCGGCCCGGTGATCCGCACGGCGTGCTTGCGGTGGACCTCGACGGTGATGTTGGGCGGCAGGGAGTCGGCGGTGTGCTGGAAGACCCAGGTCAGATAGGCGCTCTGCAACCGGCGGGTGGGGAACGTCGAGCCGCTCAGCCCGGCCAACTCGTCCTCGAGGTCGGGCTCGAGGGGGACGCGCAGTTCGCCGGAGCGAACGCGCTCGGCCCACTGCGCCAGCGAGGGCCCGTGCCGGATGGGGCCGTCGCACACCACGGACTCGTCGGTGAACATCGTGACGTCCTCCGCCATCGAGTTCATCCGCAGCAGCGGCGACTGCTCGAGCCGCCAGACCCGGCCGGCTCCCGGCGGGTACGGGTCGACGAGGTGGATGTGCAGACGACGTCCGCCGGACAGCTCGGGGGCGTTGGCCGCGATCCGCTCCAGCAGGCCGGTGGCCCGGGGGCCCGCGCCGACGACGACGAGCGTCGCGGACGCGTTCGGGGATGGGGCGGCCGGGGAAGGCCCGGCCGGGGAAGACACGGTCGGGGAAGACACGGTCGGGGAAGACACGGTCGGGGAAAAGGAAGGGCGCGGGTGCGCGGTCATGGAGAGGGCTCCGTCGTGGGGCGCGACGCATGGCGGATGACGGGAAGAGTCGGGAATTCGAGCAATTCGCCCTCACGCGCTGCCGCGCCCCTCAACGCGACCGGGTGGCAACCGCCTCGGCGCCACCCTGTTCGAAGCTAAAGCGTCAACGACGTCCGTTGTCAAGCCCGTCCAGAATGCGGGCGGTGGAACACCTCGCGGTTGACGCGACCGCGGTTCGCTGTTCAACTGTTCGTATGCGTCCGCAACGGCTGGTCACCCGCGACCACATCGACTTCGGTCGTGTGTGGTCGTGCTCGTGTTGCCGCTGACCCGGTAGCCGCCGTGCGACGACGTCCCCGCCCCTCCTGACGGCATTCCGTCCACGGGGGCGTATTCCACGGGCATTCGAGCTGCCTTCTCCTTGATTCGCCCCGCCTTCACGCGTTTGCCCTTGCCGCACGGCGTTCTCTTCCAGGACGCGTGTTTCGGCCCCATGCGTCCGACCGGGTTCCGGACCGGTGTTTCCGTGTTCCGGCCTTGTTTCCAGTGTTTCGAGAAAGGCACACAGCCATGCCTGTCGAGTTCCTCGGTATTGCCGCGACGAATGACGGCTCCGAGACGGGCCCCCGCTCCGGGGCGTCGTTCGACAAGGAGTACACCTTGCGGCTCGCCCGCGCCCACGAGGACTACGGGTGGGACCGGGTGCTGTTCGCCTACGGCTCCGGGTCGCCCGACCCCGCCCCGGCCGCCGCCTACATCGCCTCGCATCTGGACCGGCTCCAGATCCTGCTGGCGCACCGGCCCAATGTCTCCTACCCGACCTTCGCCGCCAAGACGTTCGCCACGCTGGACCGGATCAGCGACGGGCGGCTGACCGTGCACTTCATCACCGGCGGGAACGACCACGAACAAGCGCGCGAGGGCGACTTCCTCACCAAGGACGAGCGGTACTCACGCACCCGTGAGTACATCTCGGTCGTGAAGAAGATCTGGACCACGCACGAGCCGTTCGACCACGAGGGCGAGCACTACCGGTTCGAGGACTTCGTCAGCGATACCTTCCCGGTGCAGCAGCCGCGCCCGCGGGTGTCGTTCGGCGGCTCGTCCCCCGCCGCCTACGCGGCCGGTGGGGCCGAGGCCGACATCTACTGCCTGTGGGGCGAGCCCCTGGCGCAGACCGCCGAGCAGATCGAGTCGGTGAAGGCGGCGGCGAAGGCGGCCGGGCGCACCGATGTCCCCAGGATCCAGGTGGCGTTCCGGCCGATCATCGCGCCGACGGAGGAGCTGGCGTGGGAGAAGGCGCACCGCACCCTGGCGAGGATCCGCGCCCGCAAGGCCGATGGCACTGCGCTGATCCGCCATCACACGGGCAACCCGGAGAACGCCGGTTCGCAGCGCCTGCTGGCCGTGGCCGCCGAGGGTGAGCGGCACGACCGCGCGCTGTGGACGCCGACGGCCGCCGAGACCGGTGGCGCGGGCAACTCCACCGCCCTGGTCGGCACCCCGGAGACGGTGGCGCGGGCGCTGCTCGACTACTACGACCTCGGCGTGGACATCCTGTCCGCCCGCGGCTACGACCTGCTCGACGACGCCATCGACTTCGGACGCCATGTCATCCCGCTGGTGCGCGAGGAGGTCGCCAAGCGCGACGCCGAGCGGCAGCGCACGGACGGGTGAGCGGGGGATGGGCTTCGAGGTGGTGACGCCGGCGGGTATCGAGGTGTACCGCACCTCCATCGCCGATCCCGCGGCCCGCCCGCTGGTCGAGGAGCTGCACCGCGAGTACAACGAGCGGTACGGCCCCAACGAGGAGGTGTACCGCTACCCGCCCGAGGAGTTCGCCCCGCCCGCGGGGGCGTTCCTGCTCCTGCTGGAGAACGGCGGGCCGGTGGCGGGTGGCGCGTTCCGCCGCTACGACGAGGAGACCGCCGAGGTCAAGCGGATGTGGACGTCCTCCGCGCACCGCCGCAGGGGGCTGGCCCGCCGGGCGCTGCGGGCGTTGGAGGACGAGGCGAGGGCGTACGGCTACCGGCGGATGTATCTGACGACGGGCCCGCGCCAGCCCGAGGCCAGGGGGCTGTACCTGGCGGAGGGCTACTCGCCCCTGTTCGACCTGACGGCGGATCCGGAGACGATCGGCCCGCTGCCGTTCGAGAAGGCCCTGGTCGGGAGGGACGGGCGGAACGGCACTCCCTGACCGGGGCCGACCCGCCGTTCAGCAGCCGCAGTCGCATCCGCAGTCGCAGCAGTCGCATCCATCGCAGCACCCATCGCAGCAGTCGCACCCATCGCAACAGCCGTCGCAGTCGCAGTCGCACTTGTGGCACAGGCCCTCGCGCTTCTCACCGGTCCAGGGATCGTGGAACTCCCCCGAACAGCACACCTGGCAGGTCAGGCAGAGCCCGGCCCACACCGCGCAGCCGGCCACGAGCCCGCGCCTGCGGCCTCCGCGGTGGGGCGGCTCGGGCGGCGGCGCGCCCGGTCCATAGGGATTGCCCGGCGGGTGGGGCGCGCCCGGCGGATGCGGTGCCTGCGGCGGCCCGAAGGCAGCCTTGACGCCCCCGGCTCCCGTGGCACCCCGGGTCGCCGTGCACGCGTGCCCCGTCGTCCCGAACGCCCGGTCCACCGAGCGGCGCAACTCGTGCACGAGCAGGACGTGCGCAAGCTTGCCGTCGGTGAACTCCACGTCCCGAAGGGCGAGTTCGATGCCGTGCAGCGCGTCGTCGCACAGCCTTCTGGCCTCGGCGAGGCCGGTGCCGGTCCCGGCCAGCGGATTCCAGGCGCCCGTCCTGGCGTCCTCCTCCAGGTCCTCCACCGCGTCCAGCAGGTGGGCGAGCCGCCCGAAGAGCCGTCCCGCCTCCTCCAGCGCGGTGACATTGCCGGGGCGGCCGGCGAGCACGGCGGTGTGCCCGAACGCCGCCGACGTCGCCGTCTCGGTCGGCTCGGTCACCTCCAGCAGGGTGCCGCCCGCGGCCTCGATCTCGGGCTGCCGCCGCACCGCCTCGACCAGCACCGCGGTGTCGAAGCCGACATCGGCCCCGGTGGCCGCTCCCTTGCGATCCCAGCGCGCGGCCACCCGGCGGGCCGCCGCGGCGACGGGCCTGCGGGCGAGCAGCCCGTCCCGGTCGGCCACATGGTCACGCACCTTGGCCGAGGCCAGGACCAGCGAGACCGCCGCGGCGAGGCGGGCGCCCTCGCCGCGCGCCACCTCGTGGGAGCGCATCCCGCGCAGCGGGCAGGGCCCCGCCGCACGGCGGCTGTCCGTCGAAGGCGGGGCCTGTGCCTCCGCCAGCACCGAGATGATCAGACCGTCGTAGTTGGTGACGACACGTGCCATCTGGCCGTGGTCGTCACGAAGCGCCAGGCAGAGGCCGCACAAGTGGGCCATCCACGCGGTGGCGAGCTTCTCCGGCAGACGGTGGCGGCACGGCCGAATGATCCCGAACAACACTCCCCCTGTGTCTCGCGCGTTCCACGCTCTTCCGCGATCAGCCCGCCATGGTAACCACTGGCCAAAACTTCACAGCACCCACCCCCTGTGCAGATCGGACAACAACCGCCACCATTGGCCCACTCTGCTCTGCAACTCCCACGGAGGTGGCGTTTGTCGACCCAGGACGAGCAGCGGCTCCACGAGCTCGGGTACGCGCAGGAGCTGCGCAGACGTATGTCGGCCTTCTCCAACTTCGCGGTCTCGTTCACCATCATCTCGGTCCTGTCCGGGTGCCTGACCCTGTACGGCACCGGGATGAACGCCGGCGGCCCCGCCATGATCAGCTGGGGCTGGCCGATCGTCGGTCTGATGACCCTCTTCGTGGGCCTGGCGATGGCGGAGGTCTGCTCGAGCTTCCCCACCGCCGGGGGCCTGTACTACTGGTCGGCCAAGCTGGCGCCGCGCAACGGGCCGGCGTGGAGCTGGTTCACCGGGTGGTTCAACTTCCTCGGCCAGGTCGCCGTCACCGCGGGCATCGACTTCGGCGCGGCCACGTTCATCAATGCCTTCCTCGACCTCCAGTGGGGCTTCTCGGCCACCCCCGGCCACACGGTTCTCGTCTTCGGCTGCGTCCTGCTGCTGCACGCTCTGCTGAACCAGTTCGGTGTGCGGCTGGTCGCCCTGCTGGGCGACATCAGCGTCTGGTGGCACGTCGTCGGCGTGCTCGTCATCGTGGGCGTGCTCGCGGTCAAACCCGCGCACCACCGCTCGGCGGACTTCGTCTTCACCCACTTCGTCAACAACACCGGCTGGGGCTCCACCTTCTATGTCGCCCTGCTGGGCCTGCTCCTCGCCCAGTACACCTTCACCGGTTACGACGCCTCCGCCCATATGACGGAGGAGACGCACGACGCCGCCCGCTCCGGTCCCAAAGGGATCGTGGCGTCCATCGTCGTCTCCCTGGCCGCCGGCTGGATCCTGCTGATCGGCCTGACCTTCGCGATCCAGGACTACGACAAGGAACTCGCCTCGACGACCGGGGTGCCGCCGGTGCAGATCTTCATCGACTCCGCGGGCGTGACCACCGGCAAGCTGCTCCTCCTGATAGCCATCGGCGCGCAGCTGTTCTGCGGGATGTCGTCCGTGACGGCGAACTCGCGCATGATCTACGCGTTCTCCCGTGACGGGGCGCTGCCGCTCTCCTCCTTCTGGCACCGCGTCAATCCGCGTACCCGCACGCCCACCAACGCGATCTGGCTGGCCGCGGGCGGAGCGTTCCTGCTGGGCCTGCCCTACCTGTGGAACGTGACGGCCTACACCGCCGTGACCTCCATCGCCGTCATCGGCCTCTACATCGCCTATGTGCTCCCCACCTTCCTGCGGCTGCGCCAGGGCGACCGCTTCGAGCGCGGCCCCTGGCACCTGGGCCGGTGGAGCCGCCCCATCGGCATCGTGGCGGTGGCCTGGGTCTGCTTCATCAGCGTGCTGTTCATGCTGCCGACGGCGAGCCCGGTGAAGGCGGCGAACTTCAACTACACCCCGTTGGCCGTGCTCGTCGTCCTCGGTTTCGCCGGGGTGTGGTGGGCGGTGTCGGCCAGGAAGTGGTTCACCGGCCCCAAGGTGCAGGGATCGGCCGAGGAACTGGCCGCCCTGGAGCGGGAGCTGGAGTTGCAGGAGTGAACCCTTGGGCCACGTGGCCGTACCCGCAGATGCCTCACGGCACCTGGCGAGGGCTCCGAGGACACCTCGCTACGTCCGGATGCCGTCACATTCACCCCTGGGCGTCCAACGTGACGGACATCTCCTCATCGGCCGAGATCCGCCGCCCGGCACACCCCCTTCCGGCACACGGGAGGGGGGTCGGGGCGACCCGCCGAGCGGTCGTGCGAGACCCGCGAGAAGGTCAACTCGCTTTTCTCGGGGAGGAATTGCGGTGAGGACTTCGTGCGATCACACGTAAAACGTACTTCCTGCCCGTCACCTTCGGTGTGTCATCGAAAGACTGATTGCACGCCAGTATCCAGGGCACCGAGTGCACCAGTACTGTCACGAAACCCCGCCGCTACTACTATCCGCTTGGCGCGATCTCCACATCATGGACGACGATAGGGGTAGCGGACAGCTCGACCGCGCGTGAGAGGAGGCGTCCATGGGTTCGGTGCGTAGGGCGAGTGCCTGGCTGGGACTCGTTGAAGACGGCGATGACGAGCGGTACTACGACGACGAGTACGCCGAGGGTCCGGAGCCCGGTGACTCCTGGGTGACCGACCCCCGGATCCGGGTGGCCTCGGACAGCGCCCAGGAGAACGGGCGGCGGATCGCCACCGTGACCCCGGACGGCTTCCGGGACGCGCGCGGCATCGGCGAGCACTTCCGCGACGGCATCCCGGTGATCATGAACCTGACGGCGCTGGACCCCGCGGACGCCAAGCGCGTCGTGGACTTCGCCGCGGGTCTGGCCTTCGGGCTGCGCGGCTCCATCGAGCGTGTGGCCAGCCGGGTCTTCCTGCTGACCCCGGCGGCGTACCGCGTGATGGACAGCAGCGCCGCCGCGAGGACCAGCGACCGGGGGTTCTTCAACCAGAGCTGATCCGGCCCGGACGGCCGGTCACGCCTCCGATCGATCCCCCGGCCGCGCCGCTCGGCCGACCGGCGCGGCCGCCACCGCGCCTAGCGGAACGCGTCGAGCCCGGTGAGCGCCTTGCCGAGAACGAGTTGGTGCATCTCCGCGGTGCCCTCGTACGTGAGCACCGACTCCAGATTCGTGGCATGGCGCATCACCGGGTACTCCAGCGAGATGCCATTGGCCCCCAGGATCGTCCTGGCGGTCCGGCAGATCTCGATGGCCTCACGGACGTTGTTGAGCTTGCCGAAGCTGATCTGCTCGGGGCGCAGCCTTCCCGCGTCCATACGGCTGCCGAGGTGGTGGGCGAGCAGGATGCCCTTGTGCAGCTCGACGGCCATGTCGGCGAGCTTGGCCTGCGTCAGCTGGAAGCCGCCGATGGGCCTGCCGAACTGCTCCCGGGTGGTGGAGTACTCCAGCGCCGCCTCGAAGCACGACCTGGCGGCGCCCATCGAGCCCCACACGATGCCGTAGCGGGCATGGCTGAGGCAGCTGAGCGGGCCGCGAAGCCCGACGACGCCGGGGAGCACCGCGTCCTCGGGCAGCCGGACGTCGTCCAGCACGAGTTCGCTGGTGACCGACGCGCGCAGGCTCCACTTGTGCTTGATCTCGGGCGCGGAGAAGCCCGGGGAGCCGGTCGGGACGACGAAGCCCCGGATGCCCTCCTCGGTGCGGGCCCAGACGACGGCCACACCGGCCACGGAGCCATTGGTGATCCACATCTTGCGGCCGGTGAGGATCCAGTCGGAGCCGTCCCGCTTGGCGCGGGTGCGCATTCCGGCCGGGTCGGAGCCGTGGTCGGGCTCGGTGAGGCCGAAGCATCCGATGGTCTCGCCCGAGGCCATCGACGGCAGCCACTGCTGCTTCTGCTCCTCCGAGCCGAAGCGGTGGACGGCGTACATCGCGAGCGAGCCCTGCACCGAGACCAGGGAGCGGATACCCGAGTCGGCGGCCTCGAGCTCCAGGCAGGCCAGCCCGTACTGGACAGCACTGGCGCCCGCGCATCCGTAGCCCTCGAGCTGCATGCCCAGGGCGCCGATGGAGCCGAGCTCGCGGGCGAGTTCACGGACCTCGGGGAGCTCGCCGCTCTCGTACCACTGGGCGATGTTCGGGGCCACCCGCGTCTGCGCCCAGCGGCGCACGGTCTCCCGAACGGCGCGGTCCTCGTCGCCGAGCAGGTCGTCGAGGCCCAGCGGGTCACGAGGGTCGAACGGCGGCGGTGGGCTCGTGGTCATGGCTGCTCTCCGCTGTCGGGCAGGGCGGACGTACCGGAGATTGATCACCCGGGTCCCGAGCAGACGGTACGGCCAACACACCCTCGGGTCCAGCCCGCAGGCGCGAGTGAGAGGTTCGTCGCGTCAGCTGCCCGAGCGGGCGGTGGCCAGAACTCGCTCCCCCTCGGCGAGCACGCGCTCCTGGCCGTCCTCGCGCTGCTCGCAGCCGTCGAAGGTGCGCGGCAGGCGAAGGGCGGCGAGCGCGCCGAGCAGGAGCACGCCCGCGCTGACCACCAGGGTGACATGCAGGCCGTGGACGAACGCGGCCCTGGCGGCCTGGCGCAGCGTGGCGCCGGTCGGCCCGCCGAGACCGGAGGCGACCTCGTAGGCCTCGCCGAGGGAGTGCTGAGCGGAGTCTCGGGAGGGCTGCGGGATGCCGGGGGCTCGGCTGACCGCCGGGGCGTAGGCGGCGTTCATGACGCTGCCGAGTATCGCGACACCGAGCCCGGCGCCGAGCTGGTAGGACGTCTCGCCGATGGCCGCGGCTCCGCCCGCCTGTCCGGCGGGGGCATCGCTGAGCATGCCCTCGTACGAAGCGAACAGTGTGGTCTGGATGCCGAAGCCCAGGACGAGGAAACAGCAGGTCAGCAGCGCCGGGCGGTCGTGCTGGCCCATGAGGGTGAGCACAAGGACACCGGCCGCGGTGGAGGCGAAGCCGAGTATGACCATGGTGCGAGGGCCGAGGCGGCGCAGCAGCTTGGAGCCGACCAGGCCGGCGACTATCGCGGAGAACGTCAGCGGCAGCAGCCGCAGGCCCGCCTCCAGGGGGCTCAGCCCGAGCACGAGCTGGAGGTACTGCACGGCGATCAGGGCGAGGCCGACGAGGGCCAGCATCGCGATGACAATGCAGCCGACCGCGGTGCTGAACGCGGGCCGGGAGAACAGCCGCATGTCCACCAGCGGATGCCTGCGGCGGCGCTGGCGGCGGACGAACAGCGAGATCAGGCCGACGCCCGCGAGGAACGGTACGACGGCCTCGGGCGCGGCCACGCCCGTGTCACCTCCGGCCCGCTTGACGCCCAGGACCAGGCAGAGGATGCCCAGGGCGGCGACGAGCGCGCCGAGCACGTCCCACGGCCCCTCGCCGTCGCCCGTCGATTCGGGGAGCAGGTAGCGGCCGACGGGCAGGGAGATCGCCATCAGCGGGATATTGACCAGGAAGACCGAGCCCCACCAGAAGTGCTGGACCAGGAATCCGCCGAGCAGCGGCCCCACGGCCGCGCCGATCGCGGCGACGGCGCTCCAGGCGCCGATGGCGATGGCGCGCTCACGCCGGTCGGGGAAGACATGCCGCAGGATCGACAGGGTCGCGGGCATGATCATGGCGCCGCCGACGCCGAGCAGGGCTCGGGCGCAGATCAGCACTTCGGGTGTCGGGGCGAAGGCGGCCACGGCGGAGGCGAGGGCGAAGAGGGCGTAGCCGAGCAGCAGGATGCGGCGGCGTCCGACGCGGTCGCCGAGGGTGCCGAAGAGGATGAGCAGGGAGGCCGCGACCAGCGGATAGGCGTCGACGATCCACAGCAGTTCCACGGCTCCGGGACGGAGGTCCTCGGAGACGGCGGGTACCGCCACATGGAGGACCGTGGAGTCGAGGGCGACGAGCATGAGGCTGGCGCAGAGCACGACGAGCACGGCCCATCGATTGGTTTCGCGATGCCCGGGGCCGAGCGCCGTCCGTCCGAGGCCGGACGTGGTCGTCCCTGTCATGCACGCACCTCCCGCGCCGTTCCTGTGGGGCCGCTCGTTCTCGTCGTGTCCGGGGCGCGCCTGCCGCGCGGTCCGGCTTCCCGGCGAGATTGGCGATTGACGGGTTAGCGTACGCGAGGTTGCCCGCTGATCGCGTGGCTCACGTCACGTCCGTCAGCGCGTGAGGGTCCCGGTGCCGCTGTACTGGGCCCCGGAGGACGTCTCCGCTTGGTTCGACCGGGCCTCGGACCTGCGCCGCCCCAGCTCGTCGTAGCGGCGGCGGAAGTCGGGCAGGTAGCGGCGGAACGACACCGGGCTCATGGGGCCGTCACCGCGTCCGGAGATGCCGTGCCGCTCCAGGAGGCGCTGAGCCAGCTGCTCGGCCGTGGGGTACTCGCCGTGCTGGTCGCTGAACTCGCAGAACGCCATGAAGTAGACGTCGGCGGCGACCGTCCCGGGGCGGGTGGCGCCCACGCGGTCGTCGGCCGACGCGGGCGGCTGGGACTGCTGGGACTGAGGCGGCTGCGGGGACTGCTGTTGCGGGGACTGCGGCTGCGGGGTGGGCTGGGCGGCCCGCTCCGGCTGGGGCTGCTGCGTGGCTTGGGGCTGCTGCGTTCCTTGGGGCTGCTGCGTGGCTTGGGGCTGCTGCGTTCCTTGGGGCTGCTGCGTTCCTTGGGGCTGCTGGGGCAGGAACTGCTGAGGCTGCGGGTACGGACTCCGATCCTGAAGGTGCTGCTGGGATGTCCGGGGTGCCTGGGCTGCCTGGGGTACCTGCGAGCTCTGAGGGGCGGACTCGGGAAGAGGCTGCTGAGTGGGCACCGCCGCCTCGACGGCGGTCTGCTCCGCCGCCGTCTGCCCCTCTGCCAGCAGCCGCCGGCGCCCTGGCCCGGCGGGGACGGTGACCGGTGCCCGGTGCGGCCGAGCGTCCTCGGTCCGCGGCGCGGGGACGACCGCCTCCCGCGCCTCGATGTCCGCGGCGGCGATCCCGCTGTCCGCGGTCTCGGCCAGCGGCACTCCGTACCGGGCGAGCTTGAGCGGCATCAGCGCCTCGGTCGGCGCCTTGCGCCGCCATGCCTTCCCGTACCTGGCCCGCAGGCGCGCCCGGTAGACCAGCCGGTCTCGCTCGAACTCGATCGCCTCCTCGTAGGAGCGCAGCTCCCACAGCTTCATCCGCCGCCACAGCCGGAACGTGGAGGGGAAGGCGAGCAGCCAGCGGGCCAGCCGCACCGACTCCATGTGCCGGTCGGCGGTGATGTCGGCGATCCGGCCCACCGCGTGCCGCGCGGCCTCGACCGCGGCGATGAACAGCAGCGGGATCACCGCGTGCATGCCCACGCCCAGCGGGTCCGGCCAGGCCGCCGCTCCGTTGAAGGCGACGGTGGCCATGGTGAGCAGCCACGCGGCTTGCCGCAGCAGCGGGAAGGGGATGCGGATCCAGGTCAGCAGCAGGTCGAGCGAGAGCAGGACCACGATGCCCGCGTCTATGCCTATGGGGAAGACGGCGGCGAACCAGCCGAAGCCCTTGCGCTCGGCCAGCTCGCGCACGGCGGAGTAGGAGCCGGCGAAGCCGATGCCCGCGATCAGGACCGCCCCTGCCACCACGATGGCGATCAGCAGGCGATGGGTCCTGGTCAACCGTATCGAGGCCACTGCGGGCGTTCTCCTTGGTCCTGGGCTGCGTGTGGGTCTGCGTCTGGGGCTGGGTCTGCGTCTGCGTCTGGGTCTGCGTCTGGGCGTGGGTCTGACTCTGGGTCTGGGTCCACGTGCGGATCCGACTCCGGCTCCGGGGTGGAGTCCGTGGCGGGTCCGGGCTTGCGTCTTGGGCTTCGGGTCCGGGCGGGGCACTGCGGGGGGCAGCCTTCCATACGACGGTGACAGCCCTGCAACGGCCGGGTCTCTCGTCGTGCACCGCGGGGTGCAACCCGTGGCGTACCGCCGGTGTGCTCGTGGTGCACCGGTGTGTGCGCTCCCGGGCGCTGGGTACCCGAGTGGCGTTCGGACCCGGAGCCTCTTGATCACCGGACCGTGCGTCCCGCACCCGGCGGGTGGACGAAAAACACGGGATTGACGGGAGGAGTCGGGAATGGAAACACCACGGAAAACGCCGATCGGATAAATTTCGGCGACTTCGGAACCGGCTCGTCGCGCATTGCCCGGGCCACCCGTGGTTCATTCACTTCGGCACCCACGGAAAGACCTGGAATGACTCCCTCCACATCACATCAGGATTACAAAGCGCCCCGTTCGGCCGAACCGACCCATCACACGCTGTAACGTCGATTCAGTGCGTACCGAACCGAGGGTCGCCCTCCTGGAGGAGCGATCGACCAAGCGCGGCCACCCGCCGCTGAGCCGAACGCGCAAGTTGCTCATCGGCTCCACCGCGGCGGTCTATGCGGCCGTAGTGGTCGGCGTGCTCACGACCTCATGGCTCGTGAAGCTGGACTGGCAGGTCATGCTGTTCCGGCCCTACAAGCAGTGGCCCCAGTTCCACGCACTGCTCGACGTCGTGGTCGTGCTCGGCCAGCGCGGCCCCACGGCGGTGATCGTCCTCGCCTGGCTGAGCTGGCGCAGCTGGAAGCACCGCGATCTGCGGCCGCTGCTGGTGCTGGGACTCGCCCTGCTCCTGCTCAACATCACGGTCGGCGCGGTGAAGTACGGCCTGGGGCGGCTCGGTCCGCACTACGCCACCACCAGCGGCTCCGCGGAGCTGTTCGCGGGCGGTGACATATTCCCCTCGGGCCATACCGCCAACGCGGTGGTGACCTGGGGGGTTCTCGCGTATCTGGCGACCAAGCACCGCCGTACCGGCGCCGTCATCACGGCCGTCTTCGCCTTCACCGTGGGTATGACGACCATCTACCTCGGCACGCACTGGGTGACCGATGTGATCGCCGGGTGGACGGCAGGGATCCTGATCATGCTCATCCTGCCGCTGCTCGAGCCCTGTGTCGCCTGGGCGGACCTGCGCCTGCGACTGCTCTGGGCCCGTATGCGCAGCCTGCGCGGCACCGCACCGCTGCCCTCGCCGATCGCTGCCCGCGGCCCCGGCCTGGTGGCCCAGCGAGGCGCTCCGGACGACGACTCCGACTACGCCCGGCCCACCGTCGGCGCGGTCACCGCGGTCCGTCCGAGCGCGAGCGGCGCCACGGCCGTCGTCGACACCCGGTTGCACCACCCGGCCCGCGCCCACGCTCCGCGCCACGACCGCTCACCGGCGACACCGCCTCCCGGGACTCGCCGCCCCCGCCCCGACCAGCGGAACTCGCGCACGGCCCCCCTGGGCCCGCGCTGACAAGCGCCCATCAGGGCTGATCAGCCTGCCCAGGCCCGGGTCACCCGGCCGTCCTGGACCAGGAAGTTGATGCGTCCCACCAGGTACTCCATGGTGATGATCGCGTCCGGCGGCAGCGTGCGCACATGCGCCCACCCCTTGGCCGACGCCCTGCGCTGCGCCGCGTCCTCCGCCATGCCGACGTAGGCGTCGAGCGGGTCCTCGGGAAGGTCCGTGGGTGGTGGTATGTGCGCCATGGAAGCCACCGTAGATCCACGGCACCCGGATCGGAAGGCCGGCTGTCCACGGCGGGGCCGTCCGAAGATCGTCACGTTTCTGTCACAGCCTGCGAAGGTGTGTTCATCGTCACCCCGTCACTCGAACGGGCAATTCTTGACGCCCCCGGGACGACGTGAAGACGGCGTGAATAAGCCAGGCTTTACCCCTGGACGTATATAACGAAGTCCCCTCGATCGACCGCCGCTGCATTTCTCTTCACCTTTGGAAAGAGTGACCAATGGGATGGTTCCGGCACTCATCGGCCGGGGTCGCGGGACCCTGGCGATAGCGCCGTAATTCCACCCGGAATCCACGATTCCTCCACACCTTCTCCCCTCCGCTGCTCTCCCCTCCGCTGCTCTCCCCTCCGCTGCTCTCCCCTCCGCTGCTCTCCCCTCCGCTGCTCTCCCCTCCGCTGCCCTCTCCCCCGGTGGGCCGTCTCACCTGTGGACGCCAGTCGGCCGGTCTCCGCCCCCATCCGGTGGCCTGCGGCTCTACTCCTCGCCGAGGGTGGCCAGCTCCTCGTCGGTGAGCAGGCGGGAGCGGATGAGGAAGCGGCTGCCGGTCGGCGCTTCCAGGGAGAAGCCGCTCCCACGGCCGGGAACCGTGTCGATGGTCAGATGCGTATGGCTCCAGTACGCGAACTGATCCTTGGCCATCCACACCGGCACCGGCTCCATGCCGGGCACATCCAGGTCCCCCAGGTGCACATCGGCGTCGCCGGTGAGGAACTCCCCGGCCGGGTAGCACATGGGCGAGCTGCCGTCGCAGCATCCTCCGGACTGATGGAACATCAGCGGCCCGTGGTCGGCCCGCAGCCGCAGCAGCAGTTCGGCCGCCTGATCGGTCAGACCCACTCGGGTGGCTCGACGCGCCTGAGTCATGAGCAACTCCTCGTTGGTGTGGTCATCGGCACCCCCCAGGTCCGCGCGGGGACGTCCGGTATGCGGCGCACGCTACTGCGAGTGGAGCGGTTCGGCCATGGCGCCTGTGTTTGGCACAAATCGAACAGGGCAGCCGCATGGCAGCCCCGAGGGACGATGCCGACACAGGCTCGCGGGTGATCGCGGGAGACAAGCCCATGGCGGATGCAAACGGCGTGATGCGCGAGGCGCTCGGCCAGTTCGAAGAGTTGACGGGACATCGCCCCGAAGCCGTTTCTGCGATGCGGAAGGAAGAGGACGGGTGGTTGTTCCGGGTCGAGGTGATGGAACTTCGCCGCATACCGGACTCGATGAGCCTCCTGGCCACCTACGAGGTCAGGGTCGACAGCGATGGCGGGCTCACGGGCTGGGAGCGCGTGGGGCGTTACGAACGCGGCCGGGCCGACCGGCGCTGAACCGCACTTACCACCGGAGAAGGTGATCGAAGTCATGTCCATAGTCCCCGAGCAGAGCTACGCGGCGGACACACGCAGTGGCGGGGGTGGCAGCAGCTCCCTGTACGACGTGCTGGAACTCGTCCTCGACCGAGGGCTGGTGATCGACGTGTTCGTCCGGGTCTCGCTCGTCGGTATCGAGATCCTCAAGATCGACGCCCGGATCGTGGTGGCCAGCGTGGACACCTATCTGCGCTTCGCCGAGGCGTGCAACCGCCTCGACCTGGAGAGCGGCCCCAACAAGAGCACCGGCCTGCCCGAGCTCGTCGGCGACATGACCGAGAGCGGCGCCCGGGGCAAGACCAAGGGCGCGCTCAGCGGCGCCGCGCAGACCGTCGCGGACTCCTTCCGCGAGGCACGTGAGGGGTCGTCGGACGACAAGGACAAGGAGACGTCCAGGCCGCGGGCCCGTCGCACCAGCACGCGCCGCAAGGAGGAGAGCGAGTGAGCACGTACGTCTACGCCATCGTGCGGGCCGATCACCCCTTCGGGAGTGAGGAGCTGCTCGGCGTCGGCGAACCCGGCGCCCCCGTCCGGCTGCTGACGAAGGGAGCGCTGGCCGCGGCCGTGAGCGACGCGCCGGAAGGACTGCGCGCCAAGCGGCGGGACCTGCTGGCCCACCAGAAGGTCATTGGCACGCTGAGCGATTGCGGTCCCGTCCTGCCGATGCGGTTCGGCAGCCTCTCCCCGCACGACGACGCGGTGCGCATGGTGCTCGCCGAGCGCGGCGGGCAGTACGCGGAGCGGCTGCGCGAGCTCGAGGGCCGGGTGGAGTTCAACGTCAAGGCCACCCACCGCGAGGACATCGTCCTGCGTCGGATCGTCTCCGGCGACCAGCGCATCCGTGAGCTCAACGCCCGTACCCGCGCGGGAGGGGCAAACGCCCAGCAGGAGCGGCTGCGCCTCGGCGAGCTCGTCGCGGCCGGCGTCCGGGAGCAGGAGACCAGGGACAGCGCGCTGATCCGGGAGAGCCTGCGGCCGCTCGCGGAGGCGGACAGCCCGGGCCCCGAGATGGGCGACTGCCTGTGCAACTTCTCGTTCCTCGTGGACTCCTCGGCCGCCGAGGACTTCCGGGCGGCCGTGTCACGGCTGGAGAAGGAGCACGAGCACCTCGAGCTCAGCCTGCACGGGCCGCTGCCGCCCTACAGCTTCGTCGAGTCGGCACAGCAGCGGAGCGCTTAGCCGCCATGGGCCTGATCGGAGAGGTGCTCATGCTTCCCGCCGCCCCCTTCCGGGGGATCGGCTGGGTGCTGCGGCAGGTCGCCGACGCCGCGGAGCAGGAGTACTACGACCCGGCGGTGATCCATCGCGAGCTCAAGCGGCTGGAGCGGGAACTGACCAGCGGCCTCATCGACGAGGCCGAGTTCGACCGGCGCGAGGACGAGCTTCTGGACCGGCTCGAGGCCGCAGGGCGGTGGCAGGCGCGGCACCACCGCCCCCAATGACATCGATCAAGGAGAGAAACGATGAACAACCGGCTGGCACTGGCGCTGGCCGTCGGTGGAGGCTACGTACTCGGTCGCACGAAGAAGGCCAAACTGGCCTTCGGACTGGGCACCATGGTCCTCGGCAAACGGCTCAAGCTGAACCCGCAACAGCTCGCGGGCGTACTGAGCGAGCAGCTCAAGTCCAATCCGGCACTCGCTGAGATCGGCGAACAACTGCGCACCGACCTCAAGGGTGTGGGCAAGGCTGCCACGGGTGCGCTGTTGACCCGGCAGATGAACAACCTCGCCGACTCCCTGCACGGGCGCACGCTCGACGTGCGTGACCGCCTCGGCGTGGGCCGCGGCACGTCGCGGAACGCGGACGAGGAACGCGAGGACGACCGCAAGCCCCACGACGACGCCTACGAGGCACGGGGCGACGAGGAGCCGGACGACGGTGGGTCCAGCGCCCGGTCGTCCCGGGAGCGGCCGAAGCGGCCGGTCGGCAGACGCGCCGAGAAGAAGACGCCCGACAAGCCGGCGCGGAAGGCTCCCGCCAAGAAGGCCGTGGCCAAGAAGACGGCGGCGAAGAAGACAGCGGCGAAGAGGGCCGCGCCCAGCAAGGCCGCCAACCGGCGCCGTCCTTCCGACTCGGGCGGTGGCAGCCGTGGCTGACATCACCAAGAACCCCGCGGTGGACCGGCTGAAGCAGGAGGCGGCGTCGTTCGCCGCCGCGCAGGCCGAGCGGCTTCTGGTGGCGACCGGCCGCAAACTCGGCGAGACGACGGCGAAGCTCAACGACGTGGCCGAGGGCAACAGCCCCGGTCTGGCCAAGATGGCGCTCGAAGGCGGCCGCAAGCTCGCCGACGGCAAGGGCCCGGTCCGCTCCGCCGTCGAGGTGGGCGCCGGGAACCTCAAGGACAAGGTCACGCAGGCGTTCAAGAGCCTCGGCGGCAAGCGCAAGGGCGGTGGCGGAGGAAGCAAGTTCGTCACCATCGTCGAGGACATCCGGGTCGGCGTTCCCGTGCGCGAGGCGTACAACCAGTGGACGCAGTTCCAGGAGTTCAGCACCTTCGCCAAGGGCGTGCAGGGCGTGGAGACCTCGGACGACACCTCGTCCAACTGGCGGATGAAGATCTTCTGGTCCAACCGGAGCTGGAAGGCGAACACCACCGAGCAGATACCCGACGAGCGCATCGCGTGGACGTCGGAGGGCGCCAAGGGCACGTCGAAGGGCGTTGTCACCTTCCACCCGCTCGGCGACAACCTCACCGAGGTGCTGCTGGTCATCCAGTACTACCCGAAGGGCCTGTTCGAGAAGACCGGGAACATCTGGCGTGCCCAGGGCCGCCGCGCCCGGCTCGATCTGAAGCACTTCCGGCGGTTCGTGATGATGCGCGGCGAGGCGACCGGCGGCTGGCGCGGGGAGATCCGCGACGGCGAGGTCGTGCGCGACCACGACGAGGTCGTGGCCGAGGAGGAGGCCCGCGAGCAGGAGCACGAGGACCGCGAGGAGTACGGCGGCGAGGAGCCCGAGGACTACGGCGAGGACGACGCGTACGCGGACGACGAGGCGGCGGAGGACGAGGCGGCGGACGACGGCGACGTCGAGGACGAGCACGGTCCCGAGGACGCCGAGGACGCCGAAGACGACGGGTACGACGACGAGGCCGAGTACGACGAGGCGCCCGAGGACGAGGCCGCTGCGGACGAGGCGGAGGCCGCCGAGGAGGAGATCCCCGAGGACGAGGTGGAGGACGAGTACGACGAGTACGAGGAAGAGCCGGAGCACGAGCGTGAACGCGAGCACGCCTCCCGGTAGGAGGGAAGCAGGACCGTGACGAATCCGACGCCGAGGCCGTTCGGCTCCGTGTCAGAGCGCCTGCCGGACCCGTACGGCAGCGGCGGTGGCGCGAACCTCGCCGACATCCTGGAGAGGGTGCTCGACAAGGGCATCGTCATCGCGGGCGACATCAAGATCAACCTTCTCGACATCGAACTGCTCACCATCAAGCTGCGGCTGCTCGTGGCCTCGGTCGACAAGGCCAGGGAGATGGGCATCGACTGGTGGGAGCACGACCCGGCCCTGTCGTCCGGAGCCGATCGGCACGGCCTCGCCGAGGAGAACCGGGAACTGCGCGCCCGTCTGGCCGCCCTCGAATCGGGACAGCGGGCGCAGGGACAGCAGGCACCGGACCAGTCGGCACACACGCAGTCGGTGCAGCGGGAGGAGACATGAGCTGCTACCTGTACGCCGTGGTCCCCGGACCGGGCAGGCCCTCGGTGGAGGGTCTGCGCGGTGTCGGGGGTGCGACCGTGTCCACCGTCCTCGAAGGCGACCTGGTGGGCGTTGTCAGCGAGGTGCCCGACCACGAGTTCGACGAACGGGCGCTGCGTGCGCAGTTGGAGGACCTGACCCGCCTCGAGGCGATGGCCAGGGCCCACCACGGGGTCGTGGACACGCTCGCCGACCACGCCACCGTGCTCCCGCTGCGCCTGGCCACCGTCTACCGCGACCACCAGCGGGTGCGGGAGGTGCTGCGGGAGCGGCGGGAGGAGTTCGCCGCGGTTCTGGCTTCGGTCGACGGCCGCATGGAGTGGGGGGTCAAGGTCTACGCCGTGCCGTCCGCCCCGGCCACGAGCACCCCGGCCACCAGCACCCCGGCCTCGGCTTCCACCGCCTCCACCTCCTGCGCATCGTCCGCCGGTGAGTCGTCGTCCTCCCGCCCCGTCAGCGGCCGGGCCTATCTGGAACAACGCCTGCGCCTGCGGCGGGAACGGGACAGCGGCCGCCGACGCGCGGAGGAGATGAGCCGCCGGGTGGACGCCGAGCTGCGCGGACTCGCCGAGGACGCGCGCCACCACCGCCCCCAGGACCCGAGGCTGTCCGGTGCGCGGGGCGAGAACGTGCTCAACGCCGCCTACCTCGTGCCTCGCTCCCGTGGTGACGAGTTCTCCGCCAGGGTGCGGGAGTTCGGCGTGGGCGAGAGCGCCGTGCGGGTGGAGCTGACGGGACCCTGGGCGCCGTACTCGTTCGCCGCCGTCGAGAGCGTCGAGGAGAGAGAGCCCAGCCGATGACCGAGCCCGCCCTCGCGAGCCGCGAGATCGCCCTGGTCGACCTCCTCGACCGGCTCCTCGCCGGAGGCGTGGTCATCACGGGCGATCTCACCCTGAGCATCGCGGACGTGGACCTGGTCCGTGTCTCGCTCAATGCCCTGATCACGTCCGTCAAGGCCGACATGGCCACGCCCTGGGACCGGTGACACCCATGAACGAGACCTACCGCCTCCCCCGGCGTCTGGACACCGACCGCGACACCGTCGAGCGGGATCTGATGAAGCTCGTGCTGACCGTCGTGGAGCTGCTGCGGCAGCTGATGGAACGCCAGGCGCTGCGCCGCGTGGACGAGGGGGATCTGAACGAGGACCAGGAGGAGCGGATCGGACTCACGCTGATGCTGCTGGACGAGCGGATGACGGAGCTGCGCGAGCGCTACGGTTTCGAGCCCGAGGACCTCAACCTCGACCTGGGACCGCTCGGCCCCCTGCTCCCCCGGGACTGACACCGCGCGCGACCGGCAGCACGTGCCGGCCTTGCACCACGTGCTGGACGTACACCGCGTGCTGGACGTACACCGCGTGCCGGCCTTGTACCGCGTGCCGGCCTTGTACCGCGTGCAGGCCTTGTACCGCGTGCCGGCCTTGTACCGCGTGCCGCGGGATCGCCCCGCAGCGGTCATGCGTCGGCGAGGAGCCCGGTGCGCAGGTTCTCGCAGGTGCGGCTGATCAGCCGCGACACATGCATCTGGGAGATACCGCAGATGTTCGCGATCTGCGTCTGGGTGAGGTCCTTGAAGAAGCGCAGGTAGAGGATGTGCAGCTCCCGCTCGGGAAGCTCGGCGAGCAGCGGTTTGAGGGCCTCGCGGTTGACGACGAGGTCCATCGTGGGGTCGGAGTCGCCGAGGGTGTCGCCGAGCGAGAAGTCGTCCAGACCGGGCATCGGGGCATCGAGCGAGACCGTGCTGTAGGCGTCGTGCGCCTCCATCCCTGTCTTGACGTCGTCCTCGGACAGCCCGGTGTGCCCGGCGAGCTCGCTGACGGTCGGGCCTCGGCCCTCCAGTTCCTGGAGGAGCTCCACCCGTGCCGACCTGGTCCTGTTGCGCAGCTCCTGCACCCGCCTCGGCACGTGCACACTCCACAGATGGTCACGGAAGTGGCGCTTCAGCTCGCCGACGACGGTGGGGATGGCGAACGACTCGAAGGCGCTGCCGTGGTCGGGGTCGTAGCGGGCGACGGCCTTGACCATGCCCAGGCAGGCCACCTGGACCAGGTCCTCCTGGCTCTCTCCCCGATTGCGAAAGCGCCTGGCCAGCCGCTCGGCGACCGGCATCCAGGCACAGGTGATGGTTCTGCGGAGCTCGTCGCGCTCCGGACCGTCGGGCATCTCGGCGAGCCTTCGGAAGTCGCCCGCCGTGTCGGGCGTGTCGTCGTGGCGGCGCCGCCTCTTCTCGGTGGTAGGCATAGGTCTCCCGGGCCTTTCTGGATTCGGCGGAGCGGGAGTCGCCTGATCACGCACCTCGAGACACAGCAGGCACACGTCCCCGGGCTGCGAGCAGACCACTCCGGCGGACGTGCCTCCTGTCCGAAGCACAGGAGTGCGCCTGCCCCGGACCGTCGAGGCCAAACGGCTCATTCCCGACTCACCCGCACGAATTGCCGCCCGCGCCGCCAGCGGTCGGGATGTCCCGCCCACATCCCCGCTGTGACCTGCGGCGACGACCCCCGGGCCGAGAAAAATCGGATGAGATTCACCCGTGTGCCTCCTACCATGACCGCCGTGCCCGCCGACAGCAGTGACGACCCCGCCCTCGCCTGGATACGGCGCGTTCTGGCCGACTACGGCCTGGAGCCGGACGGCGGCATCGAGCCGGTCCGTGTGCGGCCCTGGTCCACCGTCGGCCGGGTGAGTACCGCGCGGGGCTCGCTGTGGTTCAAGGAGAACGGTCCCGGCTCCCGCTACGAGCCGGCCGTCATGCGCGCCCTCGGCGACTGGGTTCCCGGCCGGGTTCTGACGCCTCTCGCCGTCGACACGACCCGCGGCTGGTCGCTCTGCCCCGACGGCGGCCCCACCTTGCGCGACGAGCCGGGCTCCGGGGCTCCGTTGAAACGGTGGGAGGAAATGCTCGGCCACCATGCCGAGCTGCAGCGCGACCTCGCCGACCGGTCGGCGGAGATGATCGCGCTGGGCCTGCCCGACCAGCCCCCGGAGCTGATGCCGGCCGCCCTGGCCGCACTGCTGGACGACCCGCTGGTGTGGGCGGGCATCCAGCCCGACCGCTATCAGGCGTTGCGCCGCCTCGAGCCCGCGTTCGAACTGTGGTGCACACAGCTCTGCGAGAGCGGTGTTCCGGTGTCGATCCAGCACGACGACCTGCACGACGACAATGTCTTCGCCGACGGGAACCGCTTCTTCGACTGGGGCGACGCGAGCGTGTCGCACCCCTTCGGCACTCTTCTCGTCACCCTGCGCTCCGCCGCGCACATCTTCGGGCTCCCCGCGGGAGATCCGGCGCTGACCCGGCTCAGGGACGCCTATCTGGAGCCGTGGGCGGCCGACCGGGACCGCGCCGGGCTCGTCGAGACGGCGACGATCGCCGTCCGCGTCGCCAAGGTGGGCCGCTCACTGGCATGGCAGCGCGCCCTCCTCGGCGCCGGGCCGGCCGCCCGCGGGGAGTACGGCAACGCCGTGCCGGGCTGGATCGAGGAGCTGCTCGAGCCGGACCCGGTCTGACTCCGCTGCCCCCGCCCCCGGCTGCCCACCCCAGGTGCCCACTCAGCTGCCCCACCCTTCCACTGCCCCACCTCACTGCCCGGCCCCGCCGCCGGAGACCGCTGCCGACACCCGAAGCCGGACCGTTGCCGCATTTGTCGCGCATGTCTATTCCGGACACCCGCTCACGGCGGCCCTACCCTGAGGAGCGCACCGACCGCGAAGGGTGAACGCTCATGGCCACCGGCACGTCGCGCCCGCCCTCCGCCGCGGAGCCCGTGCCCCGCCACCGCCGGGGGACGATCCTGGTCAGCTGGCTGACGACCACGGATCACAAGCGGATCGGCCATCTGTACCTGGTGACCTCGTTCGGCTTCTTCCTCGTCGGCGGAGTGCTCGCCCTTCTGGTGCGGGCGGAACTGGCCCGGCCGGGATTGCAGGTGATGAGCAACGACCAGTACAACCAGGCATTCACCCTGCACGGCACGATCATGCTCCTGCTCTTCGCGACGCCGCTGTTCGCCGGGTTCGCCAACGAGATCATGCCGCTGCAGATCGGCTCGCCCGATGTGGCCTTCCCGCGGCTGAACATGCTCTCGTACTGGCTGTTCCTGCTGGGCGGCCTCATCGTCCTCGCCGGCTACATCACCCCGACCGGCGCCGCGAGCTTCGGCTGGTTCGCCTACGCCCCGCTCAACAGCCGGGTCTTCTCCCCCGGCATCGGCGCCGATCTGTGGATCATGGGACTCGCGTTGACGGGCTTCGGCACGATCCTCGGCGCGGTCAACTTCATCACCACGATCCTGTGCCTGCGGGCGCCGGGAATGACGATGTTCCGGATGCCCATCTTCACCTGGAACGTGCTCTTCACCTCCGTTCTCGTGCTGATGGCCTTCCCCGTGCTGGCCGCCGCGCTGCTCTGCCTGGAGGCGGACCGCAGATACGGCGCTCGTGTCTTCGACGCGGCCAATGGGGGCGCGGTGCTGTGGCAGCACATGTTCTGGTTCTTCGGCCATCCCGAGGTCTACATCATCGCCCTGCCGTTCTTCGGCATCATCACCGAGATCATCCCGGTCTTCAGCCGCAAGCCCGTCTTCGGCTACGCGGGCATGGTGGGGGCCACGATCGCCATCACCGGCCTGTCGGTGGTGGTGTGGGCGCATCACATGTTCGTCACCGGGGCGGTGCTGCTGCCGTTCTTCTCCTTCCTGTCGTTCCTGATCGCCGTGCCGACCGGCATCAAGTTCTTCAACTGGATCGGAACGATGTGGAAGGGCTCGGTGAGCCTGGAGAGCCCGATGCTGTGGGCGGTGGGCTTCCTGGTCACCTTCCTCTTCGGCGGGCTGACCGGGGTGATCCTCGCGTCGCCGCCACTGGACTTCCATGTCTCCGACAGCTACTTCGTGGTCGCCCACTTCCACTACGTGGTGTTCGGCACAGTGGTGTTCGCGATGTTCGGCGGCTTCCACTTCTGGTGGCCGAAGTTCACCGGCCGGATGCTGGACGAGCGGGTGGCCCGAGTGCACTTCTGGACGCTGTTCGTGGGCTTCCACACCACGTTCCTGGTCCAGCACTGGCTCGGCGCCGAGGGCATGCCCCGCCGGTACGCGGACTATCTGGCGTCCGACGGCTTCACCACGCTCAACACCGTCTCCAGCATCGGGGCGTTCCTGCTGGGGCTGTCCACGCTGCCGTTCCTCTACAACGTCTGGAAGACCGCCAGGTACGGGGAGAAGGTCGAGTCGGACGACCCCTGGGGCTTCGGCCGCTCCCTCGAATGGGCGACATCCTGCCCACCGCCGCGGCACAACTTCCTGACACTGCCGCGGATCCGCTCCGACTCCCCCGCGTTCGACCTGCACCACCCCGAGGTGGCCGTGCTCGAGGAGCCCGAGCGGAACGAGCCCCCGGGGGCCGGGGTGCTGGGCGCCCCGCCGGACCTCGGCTCGAAGGAGGAGAGGACCGGAGGGGCGGAACGCACGGACGGACCGGACACGACACCGGACGCACCGGCATGACCGGCCCCACCCGCGCTCCCACGAGTCGCTCACGTCGGTCGCTCGGGCCGGGCCGCTCGGGCCGGGCCGCTCAGGTGGGCCGCTCAGGTGGGCCGCTCAGGTGGAGGGGAGGAACCTGCGGATGCCGCGGGACCTCGCCCGGCGCGCCTTGAAGGCCCTCGCGCCCTTCGAGGCGCCCCACACCCCTCCGGCCGCGACGGCGGCGGAGCCCGCGCCGACCAGCAGCCTGCGAACGCCGATGGCCATGACCAGCCTTCGGGCCCGTGCCTTCACATCGACCTTGGCGGCGAGTCCTTCGACGGTCTCTCCGAGGCCTTCCCGGGTGCGCTCGATGTCCTCGCGCAGTTCGTCGGCGTTCATCGCGTCCCGGGCCTTCTTGGCGCCGGCTCCGTCGACGCTGCCGATCCCGGCCGTGCTCGTGTCTGTACGCCTCACTTGTGCAGCCCTCCCTTGACGGTGTCGATGTCCTGGCGCACGCCCGCGGCGGCTTCGCGCGGCAGGGGCGGCGCGGCCCTGCGGAACCTGCCCCGGCCCATCCGCGCCAGCGCCCCGGCCGCGGCGAGCAGCACCGCGCCCACGATGAGCGCGGCCGCCCAGGCGGGAACGGCGAGCGCGAGGGCGAGGACGAGTCCCGCGACGACGGCGCCCACTCCGTAGAGCGCGGCGGTACCGGCTCCTCCGTAGAGACCGGCGCCGCTCTTGGCGTTGCCCAGGGAATCCAGCATCTCCAGGCGGGCGAGCCGGATCTCGTCGCGGATGAGCGTCGAGGTCTGTTCCGACAGCTGTCTGACCAGGTCGCCGGTGGGCCTTTCCGTTGTCTCCTTGTCGCCATTCATGTGCGGCGCGTACCCGGCCCCCGTCATGTCTAACGTGCTGCCCGCCCGGCCGTTTCCTCCGGTCCCGCACCCCCGGGACGCCCGCGGACGGGCGCAGACTGGAGGGGAAGGCAGCAGGAGGAGCCATGAACCATGCACCGAGCTGGTGGCGGCGGGCCGGTACCGAGCCGTCGAACGCGCGCAGCGCGCTCGGACTGCGGATGCTGCTGTCGGCGATCTTCGCACCCTTGTTCGCCGCCGCCACCGCGGGTTTCATCGTGGCCGCCACGGCGACCGGCGCCACCCATCGGACGCTCGACAGCGTGCTGGCCGGGATCTGCGCGTTCCTGACCCTCGTGGCCATGCTCGACCTGGCGACGGTCAGCGTCCGCCGCCACCGGGAGCACTGACCGCCTCACGGGCTGGAGCGCCTCATGGGCTGGAACGGCACCCGCTGGAGCGTCACCCGCTGGAGCATCGGCTCAAAGGCTCGAGCGTCAGCTCACGGGCTTGGGCGTCTGGCCGGCGCGGGCCCGGGATCCGTCGCGGGTGCGGGAGGAGACCACCTGACGCTCGGGATGCCGGCGCAGATACTCCGCCTCCAGGGCGAGCATGCGCCGGCTGTGCGCCTTGAGGGCGTTGTCGGTTCCGTAGAGCAGGGTCTCGTGCCGGGTCCGGTGGATCTGCTCCAGCTCGCGGATCAGCACCTCGTCGTCGAGGCGTTCCGGGTCGATCCCCTCGGCGGGCGTCCCTTCGGGCACGGCTGCCTCCCTTCCCTCCCGGGCCCTGGACCGACCAGGACACTCGCTCGCCGAGTACCCCGGGAAGGCCCCGGCATTCCTTGCGCCGCGGAGGCATTTGTCCACCGCCAATGGGTACGCGATCCGGACCGCCGGGCCACCGGCGATCCGGTGACGTCTCCCGACGCCGCCGACGCACCGCGAACGAACGCACTACGGGCCACCGGCCGAGGATCCGCCCGGGATCCCCGCCGAGGCCTCCCGTGAAGAGGCGGGGGGCCTCGGGCCCCCGGACCCCGGACCTCGGACCGGTGGACAAACAGAGAGGCAGGACCGGAAATGGAGCGAGGCAGCAGCCGTCTCAGCGTCCACGCCGACGAGGAGATCAAGCACGAGCTTCAGGGCATGCTGCGGTCGGGTCACCCCACCCGCAGCCAGGAGTGGCACGATCCAGAGCCGATCGAGGACGACGACCTCCCTCTGCCCAATCTGGCTCTCGGAACGGCCGGCGCCCGCTCGGAGATCGCCAAGCAGCTGCGGCGGACCGACTTTCCCGCCGACCGGCGCGCCCTGGTGCGCATCCTCACCGAGCGGCATGCCCCGGACCGCTGGATCGAGGCGGTCGAGCGGCTGCCCGAAGGGCGGGTCTTCCAACGCGTCCAGGAGGTCGTCGACGCCCTCGCCAAGGCCTGATCACGCCAGACCCGGTCAGCGACAGCGGGGTGCCGCACACGATCGTGTGCGGCACCCCGCTGTTCCGCGCCGTTCCTCGTGCTCCGGGTTCTCCGGCAGCCGGTCTTCGTACTCCGGCGGCCCGGCGCTACCCGCGGTGGATCACAGGTAACTTCCGCCGTCGGGCATCGACAGTCCTCTCGCGGGCTGGGTGACTTCCGTCTTACTGAGCGTCAAGGACGTCCTGATCCCAGCCCAGAGCCCTTCCAGCCAGCCCACGAGCTGCGCCTGGGCCAGCAGAAGCTCGGAATGGCTCGGCGCCTCGGGATCGGCGAACGGCTCGGCGAGCCTGCCCAGTTCCTCTATCAGCTCGGGGGCGAGAGCCTGCTCGAGCTCGCCGACCGCCCGGCGCAGACTCGCCGTCAGCCACATACGGCCCGCTTCGTCCAGCGGTCTGGCCCGGGCCTCCCCCAGCAGCTCCTTGACCATCTCCTCTATCCGCACCACTCGGTCGGGCTCGGCAACTTGGTCGGTCATGGCCCCGGAGTACCCGGCGACCGACCCGGAAAACTCCCGCTCCGGGCCGCTGGGGCCGGGTCTGTGCCCGCCGGGGTGGGGTGCGCATATCCGAGCCGGTCGCGGGTACTGCGGAGGAAGCCTCGAAGGAGGGCACGACAATGCCACACGCGGTACGCGAAGTGATGACGATGGGCGTGACGGCGGTGCAGCCCCAAGCGTCCTTGGTGGAGGTCGCCCGCCTGATGCGCGACCATGACATCGGCGACGTCGTGGTGGCCCGCGGGGACGACGTCCTGGGGATGGTCACCGACCGGGACATCACGGTGCGGGTGGTGGCGGAGGGGACCGACCCCCAGTCCGTCTCGGCCGGAGCGGTCTTCTCCTCCCCCGCCGTGACGATCTCACCGGAGGACAGCACCTACGACGCGGCGCGGCTGATGCGCAAGCACGCGGTGCGCAGGCTGCCGGTCGTGGCCGACGGCCGCCCGGTGGGCATCGTGACCATCGGTGATCTCGCCCAGACCGAGGAACCGGACTCCCCGCTCGCGGACATCAGCGCCGCGGCCCCCACCCGGTGAGAGCCCCCCACCCGGTGAGAGCCCCGAGCCGCTGAGAACCCCGAGCCGCTGAGAGGCCCCAGTCGTTGAGAGCCGGGCCCGACGCCCCGGACACGGCTCACGGGGCCCGCCCGCGAGCGGGCCCCGTGACGGGGTGGTGGTCTCCGGGGAGCGAGTCGCCTCACTCACCACCGGTACCAGCGTGCTCGACCACCCCCGGTGGTGCTGCGCATCACAAAGCCCAGCAGCCAGACCACGAGTACCGCGATCGCGACCCACCACAGCGCCTTGAGGGCGAAGCCCGCGCCGAAGAGGATGAGCGCCAGCAGCAGAACCAACAGGACAGGAACCATGAGTGTGTACCTCCTTGGTCCCTCGCCTGACCGGGATTCACCCTTCTAAACGACCCTGACGTCCACCGACAGGTCGTTGTCCAGCGTGAAGTAGGGGCGCGCTTCCAGCGCGTCCACGCGGACACCGGGGTAGACGAAGATCTTCTTCTTGTCCGGCACGTCGTCCAGCAGCCGTCCGATCCTGACCACCGAGCCTCCGTGGGACAGGCGGACGCACAGGTCCCAGACCGCCGGGGCGCGGGCGAGTTCACGCAGGTCGAGGGTGAACGAGAAGGCACCGCCGCCACCGCCCCCGCCACCCTCCGCGGTCACTGGCGTCTCGACACGCTCGCGCCCCTTGCTCCCCCTCAGCCGGGCGACGGCGGCGGCCTCGGGCCCCGGATCGGCGCCGAACACGGTGGCGTGCACGGTCAACGAGCTGTCGCCGACCCGGATCTCCCCCGCCTCCGCGTGCACGGGCCGCAGCCATGCCCGGACCGCGAGGTGGCCGGTCTTCGTCGCATAGGGGATGCGCACGGCGATCGGCGAGGCGGACCGGTCGCGCTCGCGCTCCACCAGCGCCCGTACATCGTTGATGCCCGCCCGAACCTGTGCCGGCTCCCCCTCGCCGTCGACCACGAACAGGTCCCAGCGGCCCTCCTCCAGCGCGCCCTCCTCCAGCGTGCCCTCCCCCAGGGCAAGGCTGCGCCGGTCCACGACGGCGAGCCACCGCAGGCCGTCCCCGGCCGGTGCCATCTCCACCTCGTGGCACGGCCGGCGCTCCGGGTCCTTGCCCTTGGGCGGGCGCAGCCGCAGCAGCAGGCGCGGCTCGTGCGCTCCGGGGAGGGTGAGCTCCAGGGCCAGCCCCCCGGCCGTGTCCACGACGCAGTCGGCGCGCGGGCCCTGCCCCGCGGCAGCGGTCGTCCCCGTGGTCGCGGTGACCCCTGTGGTCGTCATGCGCCTGCCTCCTTGCCCCGGACGGTGCCCCGTCGCCGTACCGCCCGGCCGGCGTGCGCCGCGACCCCGGCCGCCGCGTCGATCGCGGTGTAGGCGCCGGTCAGCAGCGTCCCTCGCATCGGCCGCCGCGGACCGTGGCCCGCCTTCCTCGCGGCGACGAGTTCGGTGAACAGCCGCTCGCAGCGCTCGGCGACGGGGGCGGGGTCGAACCGCTGGGAGTTCACCTGCGCGGCGCTGCCCATCCTGCGGCGCAGGCCGTCGTCGCCGATGAGTTCGAGCAGGGCCGAGGCGACGGCATCGGGGTCGCCGGGCGGCACCAGCCTGCCGTCGACCCCGTCCTTGATGATCTCGGGCGGCCCCAGCGGGCAGGCGGTGCTGACCACGGGCAGACCGCAGCGCATGGCCTCCACGATGGTCATGCCGAAGCCCTCGAAGCTGGAGGTCACGGCCGCGATCGAGCCCTTGGTCCACTCCGGCTCGATGGGGGAGGCCCGGCCCATCAGGAAGACATTGTTGTAGAGCCCGAGTTCGTCGACGAGCCGTCGCAGGCGCGGCTCCTCCTCTCCGCCGCCGTAGATCCGCAGACCCCAGTCGGGACGTTCGGCGGCGACCTTCCCGAAGGCCCGGATGAGCAGGTCGTAGCGCTTGACCTTGGCCAGCCGCCCGGCGGCGACGACGAGCCTGCCATGGCCGTCGGCGGGCGCGACGGCGGGCTCGGGCACGCTGTTGGGCAGCGCCTCGATCCGCACCCCCGGCAGGCGCATCCCGCGCCGGTAGCACTCGGCGTCGGCCTCGGTCACGGTGGTCAGCGCGTCGAGCCGGGGGTAGACCCGGCGCAGGCCGCGCCGCAGTGCCTTGGGGTGGGTGTCGAGGGTGAGATGCTCCTGGCCGACGCGCACGGCGCGGTAGGTCCCCTGGAGCGCGAGGTGGACATTGAGGCCCGGGCGGGTGCCGACGATCACGTCGGCGTCGGCGGTCCTCAGATACCCGGCTACACGCTCGTCGGTGAGTTCGCTGTACTGGCGGTACCGGGACTCGGCGGCGGGGAAGACCTTGGCGGGCAGCTGGTGGCGCGGGTCGTCGCTCTCGGTCCGAAGGTCCACCAGATGGCGCAGCCGCACCCGCGGATCGAGGTCGAACGTGGGCAGCTCGCGGTGCCGCAGCACGGAGACGATCTCGATGTCGTGCCGCTCGGCGAGGGCCTGGGCGAGGTTGAACGTGGTGCGGATCGTCCCACCGATCCCGTAGCCGTTGTGCATGAGGAAAGCGATGCGCATCCTGCCCCGTTCCACGTGTCGGCCGCCGTGTGCCGCCGTAGGCGTTGGTAAGACGGCCGGAACGTCGAAGTGGTTGTTCGTTGTCGGGAATTGATCGTGGGTCATCCTCGGTGAGGGCAGTCGCACGCCGGTGCGCGGCGGCCGGACGTCGTTCAGGGCCGGTACGGCAGCTGCGGCACCTGGAAGCAGTTGCGGTCCATGTCCGCCGCCTGGGTGACCCAGCCCTTGGCATCCTCCCAGCGGGCCACGTCCAGGCATGTCCGGCGGGACGTCGGCGGGGTGGGAGAAACGACGAAGTCGGTGGGCACGAGCAGCCCATGAGCGTCGTACGGGTGGTCACGCCCGAGATACCGCTCTACACACGAACGAGTGAGGTGCGCACCGCACGAAGCCATGGCGTCGGTGAGTTGGAGAGCGGCGGCCCACCCCTCGAGCTGCCACTGGGACAGCGGTCCCGAGACCTGGCCCCCGGCCTTGGCGTAGGCGTCCATGCCGGCGCGGAAGGCACGTACTTCGGGGTGGCCGGTGTCCTCGTAGTTGCGGCTGGAGGAGGTGGCCCACAGGGAGTTGCGGCAGGTGGGTGAGCCCCGGTAGTCGTCCGGGACCGAGGCCGACCAGTTCTGCACATTGGTGACCTTGGCGGCCACCCGTACGCCCGCCGCGTCCATCGCCCGGCACAGCTGGGAGTTGCCGTGGATGTCCATGGCGTCGAAGACCACGTCGACCCCCTTGGCCCGCAGATCGGCCGCCACCGCCTGGAAGTTGGGCAGCGCGAAGTCGACCTGCTCGTCCACCACCCGGTAGCCCTCCCGTTTCAGCCCCCGGCGGACCTGGTCGGCGTAGCGGGCGGAGTCCGCCTGGTTGTACGAGACGACGGCGGCTGTGCGGGCGTGCAGGCGCTCCTTGAAGTACCGGTAGACCTCGGTGCCGGCGTAGAGCGTGCCACCCCAGCCCGGGGTGCCGTCGCGGGGGGCGTCACTGCCGTAGATGCCGTACAGGTGCGGATAGGTGTCGTAGGCGGTGCCGATGGGCTGGCCGCCGACGTCGGGGACGCCCTTGGCGCTGGTGTAGGCGGCGCCCGCGTAGTCCAGGACGCTGCCCGCGGTGAAGGCGAAGACCTTGTCCCGGTCGATGAGGCCGTGCACGCATTGGTTGTTGCCGACGCCGCTGCCTCCGTCGTCGCACGTGACCACGTCGACCTTGCGGCCGTGGACGCCTCCCGCGCGGTTGAGCGCGGCGAAGAAGGCACGGGCGCCGTCGCGCGGTCCGGTGAAGGCGCCGCCGCCGACCGGGCTGGTGGCACTGGTGACGATGCCGATCTTGACCCGGTCCGGGGTGACCCCGGTGTCGGAGGCGGTGTTGCCGTCCACGGCGCCCGGGGTCCCCGACGGTCGGGCGGTGAAGTCGCTCTCGGGCAGCCTGCTGCCGCACCCGGTGGCCACCGCGCACACCAGCGCGAGCACGGCCGCCGCGGCGGCGGCCGCTCTGCCCGGTCCGGCCGAACGCACAGCGGTCACCCCGGTGCGCACGCGGCGGTCAGCAGCCCGGAACGGCGGTGCCGCCGGTGTCCATGCTGACCAGGGCGCAGATGGTCTTGACGGAGACCTTCCACGTGCCGTTGTCGAGCACCGAGACGCCGGTCGCGTTGGGGACGGCGGTCTGCCCCTTCAGCGTCAGCGAGTAGGTGACGTCGGCCTGCGTCGGCGAGGTGAAGGTGACATCGGAGACCTGCGCTCCGACCTCACGGGTCCTCGGGTCGTGCGCGAACCCCTGGAGCAGCAGCTGGAGCTGGTTGCCGTGCTCGAGGAGCTTGGTCTTCTCGTTCAGCGGGGTGTCGGGCGAGAAGAACTTCTCCCAATTGGCCTTCACCTCGGCCCGGGCGGCCTTCTCGTCGGCCGGCCCCGTGCTCTGCCCGGACTGCGAGGCGGCCGGGCTGGACGGCTCGCTCGCCGTGGACGAGGGGCTCGGCTTGGCCCCTCCGCCGCCGTTGTCGCTGCATCCGGAGACCGCCAGAACCAGTGCGGTGGCCACCGCCGCGACGGCTCCGAAGGCACTTCGGGTGCCTGGGCGTCCGGTACGGACTGTGCGGACCATGTGCCTCACCGTCCCCTCAAAGGCATTATTGCTGCTAATGGCCTGACATGCCCAGATCGGCGAGAGTCGCGAGGTGAACGGATGGCCGGAACGCAGGACGGCGCGGGCACCCGCGACCGGCTCAGGCGTGCCGCCGCCGACTACGGGGGCTGGATCGCCGTGGCCGTGGGCGCCGTCCTGTGTGTGCTGGGCTGGTACGGGGTGTCGGGCGAGCGGTTCGCCGAGCGGCAGATCCCCTTCCTGGCCTCCGCGACGATCCCGGGAGCCGCGCTGATCGTGGCGGGCGCGGTGCTGCTGGCGGGGCGGCCGGACCCGGGCACGGCCGCCCGGGTGGAGCAGTTGCACCGGCTGCTGGTCAAGGCCTCCCCCGGCACCGGCGAAGCACCGGGGGAGGCCGAAGCACCGGGGGAGGCCGAAGCACCGAAGACCACCGAGGCGTCGACGTCCGGCCGACCGGTCCCGGAGGCCGAGCGGGATGGCGGGACCGGGGGCGTCAGACTGGCCGTGCCCGGCGGCACGGTCCACCACCGCCCCGGCTGCCCGCTGGTGGAGGGCAGGCCCGAGGCCCGCGAGGTGGACGAGGACGAGATCCGCGACCGCGCCCTGGCGCCCTGCCCGATGTGCGGCTGACATGGCCTCGCTCACCGTCGATCTGGCGCTCGCGGGCATCGCCGTGGGCAGCGCCGCCGCCCTGACCGGCATCGGGCTGATCGTCACCTACCGGGCCACCGGCGTTCTCAACCTCGCGCACGGCGCCATCGCCATGGTCACCGCCTACCTGCTGCGCCAGCTCGTCGTCGTCTGGCACTGGCCGACGGGGGCCGCCGCCGCGCTGTGCCTGCTGGTCGTGGCGCCGGGAATCGGTGTCGTGCTGGACCTGCTGGTCTTCCGGCCGCTGGCCGCGCGGGGAGCGGGCACGGCCGAGACCCTGGTGGCGACGCTGGGCGTGTTCGTCCTGCTGGTCGGCGCCGCCTTCCTGGCCTGGGGCGGGGACGCCAGGGCCGACGTGCCCTCCCTGGTGTCCGCGCGACCGGTGACGCTGCCCGGCGGACTGTCGGTGCGCCTGGACACGCTGGTGCAGTTCGGGGCGGTCGCGGTGGTGGCGCTCGCGGTGGCCGCGGTGACCCGGTGGACGAGGATCGGCGACGAGCTGCGGGCCGTTGTCGACAACCGACGCCTGGCCGTGCTCAGGGGTATCGACGCGGACCGGGTGGCCGCGGTGGGCTGGGCGTTCGGCTCGTTCACCGCCGGGCTCGCCGGGGTGCTGCTTGCCCCCTACCTTCGGCTCGACCCGTACGGGCTGTCCCTGCTCGTGCTGGAGACGATGGCGGTGGCGGTCGGCGCGGGGATGCGCAGCCTGCCCGCCGCGGTCTTCACCGCGCTCGTCGTGGGGGTCGCCCAGAGCGAGCTCACCGCCCTGCATCCGACGGCGGCCGCGCAGCCGCTGGTGCAGGCGGTCGGGGCCAATCTGTTCGTCGTGGCGCTGCTGGTGTCGGTGTTCGTGCTGCCGAGGATCGGCGGCGTGGGCGCCGAACGGGCGGCGGCCGCGCTGACCCGGGGGCGGCGCACGACCTCCCCCGTCGGCTGGGCGGCGTGCGCGGTGGTACTCCTGCTCCCGCTCGGCCTGCGGGCCATGGATCTGTACGCGGCGCTCCAGGTGCCCGCGCTGGCGATCGTGCTGCTGTCGATCGTCGTCGTCACCGGCTACGGCGGCCAGATCTCGCTCGGCCAGGCGGGTTACGCGGGGCTCGGCGCCCTGTTCGCGGCCATGCTGTCGTCGGGCACCTTCTTCGGTCTGCCCCCGCTGGACGAGTTCGCCGCCCTGCCGCTCGCCGTCCTCCTCGTGGCGCCGCTGGGCCTGCTGACCGGCTGGCCGGCGATCCGCCGCCGGGGTCTGGCGCTGGCCCTGACCACGTTCGCGCTGGGTGTGGCGGTCAGCAGGTTCGTCTTCGCACAGCCGTTCTTCACTTCTGGACTGGTGCTGAACCGGCCCCGAGGGCTGAGCGGTGACCGCGCGTTCTACGTCTTCGAGCTGGCCCTGCTGACGGCGGCCCTGCTGGTGGTGCGCAATCTGCACCGGGGGCGGCTCGGGCGCGCCCTGGCGGCGATGCGCGACCACGAGCAGGGGGCCGCGGCGGCCGGGGTGCCGGTGCCCCGGCTGAAGCTGTTCGCGTTCGCCGTCGGGGCGGCGTCGGCGGCGCTCGGCGGAGCGCTGCTGGGCATGGCCGGGCGGGCCTTCGACCCGGCGGACTTCGACCCGGTGCGCGGACTGCTGTGGTTCGCCGCCGTGGTGGTCATGGGCGCCGACAGCGCCCTCGGGGCGGTGCTCGCGGCCGGACTTCTCGTGGGGCTGGACACGGGCACCCATGAGGGCGTCTCGGCCTTGGTGGTCGGTGTGCTCGCGGTGCTGCTGGGGCGCTTCCCCGGCGGCCTGGTCAACACCGTGCTGACGCGTCGGGAGGAGCGCGGCGCTCCACGTGCCGGCCCCCTCGTAGCGCCGGACGCCGTCCTCACGGCCGAGGGCCGGCGGGTGCGCGACCGGGTCCGTTCCGCCTCGGGGCGCGGGCCGTGACCGCGCCACTGGCCGCCCGGGGCATCACCCACCGGTACGGCGGCTTCACCGCCGTGGACGGGGTGGATCTCAGCGTGCCCGCAGGACGGGTGACCGCCCTCGTCGGGCACAACGGAGCGGGCAAGTCCACGCTGTTCGACTGCCTGTGCGGCACGGTCCGGCCGACCTCCGGGCGGGTCTTCCTCGCCGGACGCGACGTCACCCGCCTTCCCGACCACGCCCGTGCCCGGCTGGGCCTGGCCCGTACCTTCCAGCAGCTCGCCGTCTTCCCCGGACTGACGGTGGAGGAGAACGTCCGCGTCGGCGCCGAGCAGCGCCGCGGGCTCACGGCCCCCGGACTCGCCGCAGGCCTGATCGGCCTGCCGCAGCCGGGACGCTCGTCCGCCCGCGCCGCCACGCGAGCGGCCCTGCGCCTGCTCGACCTGGGCGCGAGCCACCGGCTTCGGGCCGCCGATCTGCCCACCGGCACCCTGCGCAGGGTGGAGCTGGCCCGGGTCCTGGCCTCCTCGCCCACAGTGCTCCTGCTGGACGAGCCCGCCGCGGGCCTGGACCAGGACGAGGCCGAGGCACTGGGGAGGGTGCTGCGCGCCCTGGCCGCCGACGGGATGGCGCTCCTGCTCGTGGAGCACGATCTGGACCTCGTCCAGCGGGTGGCCGACACCGTCCACGAGATGGCGGGCGGGCGCCTGCTCGGGCCGGGCGGGGCCGAGGAGCGGGAGGGTGGGGGTGAGGTGCGATGAGTGTGGAGATCGAGCTGCGTGGAGCCCGGGTGCGGTACGGCCCGCTGGAGGCGCTGCACGGGGTGGACCTCGCCATGCCCTCGGGGCGGCTGACGGTCCTTCTGGGGCGCAACGGCTCCGGGCGCAGCACCGCTCTGCACGCCCTGGCGGGGATCGTTCCCCTCTCCGGGGGACGGGTGCTGTGGCGGGGCGAGGACGTCACGGGGCTCGACGCGTTCCGCCGGGCACGGCGCGGGCTCGCGCTCGTACCGGAACAGCGGGCGGTCTTCGGCTCTCTGACGGTGGAGGAGCACTTCGCGCTCGTCACCGGGGACGTCGGCGGCCGCACGCCCGCGTTCGAGGCCTTTCCGGCCCTGCGGGGGCTGCTGAAGCGGCGGGTGGGGACGCTGTCGGGCGGTGAGCAGCGGATGGTGGCGGTGTCGCTGGCGCTGCTGAGCGGTGCCGGTGTGCTGCTGCTCGACGAGCCGGGGCAGGGCCTGGCTCCGGCCGCGGCGGCGCGGATGCACCAGGTGCTCGCCGAACAGGCCGCCGACGGAGGCCGGACGGTGGTTGTCGCTGAGCAGCAACTGCGGGGGGCTCTGCGGGGCGCGGCCGTCGTCCATGTGCTGCGCCGCGGCAGTGTGGCGTTCACCGGGGAGCCGGCGGAGCCGGGGTTCACCCGTCGAACCCGTTGGTGAGCCGCTGGGGACGCTCTAGAAGAGCCGCAACTGGGTCCCGGGGTGGATCAGGTCGGGGTTGTCGCCGACGACGTCCTTGTTGAGCACGTAAAGGTGCTGCCAGCCGCCCTTGACGTGGTGCCGTTCGGCGATCCTGCTCAGGGACTCGCCGGGCTCGACCATGTGCATGTGCGCGGCCTCGGCCGCACCCATGGCGGTGGCGGAGGGGCGGGCGCCGATGTGGGCGCGCAGGCCGGGGTTCGCGGTGGACCGCCGCTGCTCGGCCCGGGGGGCGGCCGCCTGCTCACCGCGCGGCTCGGGGGTCTCCGCGGTCTTGGCCCTCGACGAGCAGACCGGCCACGCGCGCCAGCCCTGAGTGCGCTGCACCTTCTTGGCCACTTCGATCTGCTGCTCCCTCGTGGCGAGGTCCGCGCGCGGGGCGTATCTGAGCCCGCCGTAGGCCCGCCAGGTCGGCTGCCCGAACTGCAGCCCCCCGTAGTAGTTGTTCCCGCTGTTGGTCGTCCAGTTCCCGCTGCTCTCGCACTCGGCGATGCGGTCCCAGACCTTCCTGCCGGTGCTCTCGGCCTCCCCCGAGTCGGCCTGAGCCGGCTGCTGGCTCATTAGCAGAGCGGCGGAGACAGCGGCGCCAAGGATCGGCACGGTAGTCCGTTTGTTACAAAAAATGTGTTTTGCCATGACGTGACGCTATGCATGTCATTCCATGGCGATCACTGGATGGCGGGGCGGCACGCCGTGAACTCCCCTCGAACGGCGGACCCCGCCGTCCGGACACCTGGCCGTGTCTGAAGCGCGGGAAGGGCCGTTGTTCATTCGGAGCCGGGAGACGCCCGGCGCCGGAAGATACCCAGGAGCCTTCCCGTGCCGCTCATGCTCGAGGTCAGCGACGAGGTACGCGCCGAGATCGGAGACGAGGAGGCGGACCGCCTCCTCGCGGGGGAGAACGCCCCGGAGTCCTACGACTGCACGTCCTGCCGTACCCCTGGCGACATCGCCCAGGAGCGGACGAGCACCGTGCTCTTCGTCGGTGAGGAGACCGCGGTGCTCGCCTTCGCCCACGCCACCTGCATCCCCTCCCAGGTGGTGTCGGTCACCGAGGAGCAGCTGCTCGGCGCGGTGCAGAGCATCACCCGGGGCGAGGTCTCGGACGGGGTCCACTCCGCCCCCGCGCACGACGACGAGCCCGCCCAGCCCGCCGTCCTCGGCATCACCTGCGGCCTGGTGCTCTGCCAGGGCAGCGGCCATCCCGCCCTGGTGGTGGAGCCGACCGGGCCGATCACCCGTCCCGGCAGCCAGGGGACCCGCGACGAGTTCCTGACGCTGCTGATCGAACAGGGCTTCCTGCCGGTCAACGACGTCGAGCGGCCGCCGTCCCCGCTGCCCGGCTGGTCGGTGCTGCTGGCGATGGGCAAGCTGCACGCGGTGCTGCAGCCCGACGCGTTCGGCGGCCAGACATCGTGGTGGCAGGCCCACCAGCCGCTCCAGGTGACGGAGGCGTGGCGGAACATCGCCAGTCGGCACAACGAGGTGTTCGTCTACGCCGCCCCGTCCGGAATGATCGGCCGCCAGCCGCGCGAGGACCTGCTGCGCGAGGCGCTGGACCGGGCCTCGGCGCAGGGCCTGCTACTGGGCGCGTCACTGAGGCTCGCCGGGACCTGAGCCGGGACCCGACCGCCCGGAAACGGCCTGCCCCTGGGGCCGTTCCGGGCCTCGGCGTGCCCGCGGCCCGCCCCCTGCTTGCCCCTCGCCCGCCCTGGCCTACCCTGATCTGACCTGCCCTGACCTGCCCGCGCCCGCCATCGCCCGCCCTCGCTGGCGGACGCGCGACACGGGCCGCGGTGCCGGGCCCATGGGCGGTCTCCTGCGGCACCGGACATCTCACCCGATATTGCAGGCGTCGGCCCCGTATCTCCGGGCCAGTCCGGATCGTTGGCGCATACGTGCACACCTTCGACCTTTCCTCCCCGGCGCCCTACCACCAGATCCCGGCGATGCGTCCGGCGCGTGAGGCGCCCGACGGGTCCGGCACCACACCGATCTACGACGCGCTCTACTCCGAGTACCGCAGGCTCTTCCGGGCCCTCCCCGGCGACCGCAGCGGTGAGGAGGACCTGAAGTTCACCGGCTTCCAGAACCCCCCGCAGTGGGTCCCCGAGGCCTCCCTGCCCCGGCAGCAGTACGGGCGGCACCGCGGGATCCGTCCCGCGCTGCCGCCCGCTCCGCACGACAACCGCCGCCGGGGGATGTGAACCCCGGCGGTCGCGTCACTTCTTGCGGCCGCGCTTCTCCCTGACCCGGACCGAGATCTGGATCGGGGTGCCCTCGAAGCCGAACTCCTCACGCAGACGGCGCTCGACGAAGCGCCGGTACCCCGCCTCGAGGAAGCCCGAGGCGAACAGGACGAACCGCGGCGGGCGCGTTCCGGCCTGCGTCCCGAACAGGATGCGGGGCTGCTTGCCGCCGCGGATCGGGTGCGGATTCGCGGCGACGAGCTCGCCGAGGAACGCGTTGAGGCGGCCCGTCGGCACCCGGGTCTCCCACCCGGCCAGCGCGTTCTCGATGGCCGGGACGAGCTTGTCCATGTGCCGGCCCGTGCGCGCCGAGACATTGACCCGGGGCGCCCACTTCACCTGGACGAGGTCCTTCTCGATCTCCCGCTCCAGGTAGTAGCGGCGCTCCTCGTCCAGCAGGTCCCACTTGTTGTAGGCGATCACCACGGCCCGCCCGGCCTCGACCGCCATCGAGATGATGCGGGTGTCCTGCTCGGCGAGGCTTTCGCTGGCGTCGATGAGGACGACGGCGACCTCGGCCTTCTCCAGCGCCGCCGCGGTCCGCAGTGAGGCGTAGAAGTCCGCGCCCTCGGTGAGGTGGACCCGGCGGCGGATGCCCGCGGTGTCCACGAACTTCCAGGTCTTGCCGCCGAGTTCGATCATCTCGTCCACAGGGTCGCGGGTGGTGCCCGCCGTGGCGTCCACGACGACGCGCTCCTCGCCCGCGACCTGGTTGAGCAGGCTGGACTTGCCGACGTTGGGGCGGCCGACGAGGGCGACGCGGCGCGGGCCGCCGACCGTGGCGCCGAAGGTCTGCGCGGGCGCCTCGGGCAGCGCCTCGAGGACGGCGTCGAGCATGTCTCCGGTGCCGCGGCCGTGCAGCGCCGAGACCGGGTGCGGCTCGCCGAGGCCCAGGGACCACAGGGCGGTGGCGTCGGCCTCGGAGGAGGGGCCGTCCACCTTGTTGGCGCACAGCACCACCGGCTTGCCCGCGCGGCGCAGCAGCTTGACGACGGCCTCGTCGGTGTCGGTGGCGCCGACGGTGGCGTCCACGACGAACACCACCGCGTCGGCGGCCTCGATGGCGAACTCGGCCTGGGCGGCGACGGAGGCGTCGATGCCCAGCACGTCCTGCTCCCAGCCGCCGGTGTCGACGAGCTTGAAGCGGCGCCCGCTCCAGTGGGCCTCGTAGCTCACCCGGTCCCGGGTGACGCCGGGCCGGTCCTCGACGACGGCCTCGCGGCGGCCGATGATCCGGTTGACCAGCGTCGACTTGCCCACGTTGGGGCGGCCGACGACGGCGAGCACGGGAAGCGGGCCGTGGCCCGCCTCGTCGAGGCCCTCGTTGACCTCGTCGAGGTCGAAGCCCTCCTCGGCGGCGATCTCCATGAACTGCGCGTACTCGTCCTGGCCCAGCTCGCCGTGCTCGCCGGAGCCGGAAGTGTTCTCGTTGTCCATGAAGTCGTCTTCCTCGTCCGAAAAAAACTGCGTGGTTCGGGGTTCAGGCGCGCCCGGTGGCGCGCCTCGCGTTCCCCAGGTGGGCGGTCAGCCGCTCCTGGATGCGCAGCGTGGCCGCGTCCAGCGCCCTGCGGGTGCGGGCGCCGGTGCCGTCCCCCGCCTCGAACGGGTCCCCGAAGACCACGTCGATACGGCTGCGCAGCGGTGGGAGGGTCCTTATGGCCCTTCCGTGCTCGGTGGTGCCGAAGCAGGCCACCGGCACCACGGGCGCGCCGGAGCGCACCGCGAAATAGGCCAGCCCGCCCCGGATGGAGGCGAAGTCGCCCCCGCCCCGGGTGCCCTCGGGGAAGATCCCGAGGACACCGCCGCGTGCCAGCACGCCGAGGGCCGAGGTGACCGCGGTGCGGTCGGTGCCCTGGCGGTCGACGGGCAGCTGCCCGATGCCGCGCAGGAACGGGTCGAGCGGCCCGACGAACGCCTCCTGCTTGACCAGGAAGTGCACCGGGCGCGGCGAGGTGCCGATGAGCATGGGCCCGTCGACGCCGTGGCTGTGGTTGGCGGCCAGGATCACGGGGCCGTGGGAGGGCACCCGCCATGCCCCGAGCACACGCGGCCGCCACAGTCCGTGCATGATGCCGATGCCGATGCGCCGCCCGACCGCGGCTCCTCTGGGCCCCGGGGCGGTCTGCTCGTGGGTCACCCGGTGGTCCGCTCCTTCAGCTTCTCGTCCACCAGGGTCACGATGGCCTCTATGACCTGCTCCAGGCTGAGCTCGGTGGTGTCCACCTCGATGGCGTCGTCGGCCTTGGCCAGCGGGGAGGTCTTGCGCCCGGAGTCGGCGGCGTCACGGCGGACCAGCGCCTCGCGGGTGGCCTCGACGCTCATCTGCCCCGCGCCCGGGACGCCCTTGAGCTCACCGCTGCGGCGGGCGGCGCGCGCCTGGGCGGAGGCGGTCAGGTAGACCTTGAGAGTGGCGTCCGGCAGGACGGTGGTGCCGATGTCGCGGCCCTCGACCACGATGCCGCCGGCGGCGGCGGACTCGGCGCAGGCGGTGCGCTGGAGCTCGACCAGGCGGGCACGCACCTCGGGAACGGCGCTCACCGCGCTGACCGCGGCGGTGACCTCCTGGGTGCGGATCGGCCCCGAGGCGTCCACGCCGTCCACGGTGATCGTCGGGTTCAGCGGGTCGGTACCGGAGACCAGCACCGGCTTGTCGGAGGCGAGGGCGACCGCGGCGGCGTCGTCGACGTCGACCTCGTTGGTCAGCATCCACCAGGTCATCGCCCGGTACTGGGCTCCCGTGTCCAGGAAGCGCAGGCCCAGCTTGGTCGCGACGGCGCGCGAGGTGCTGGACTTGCCCGTGCCCGAGGGACCGTCGATGGCGACGACTACCGCGTCCTGCGGCCGACCGGCGGTTTCCACAGTGAATGACCTCTCTCGTTCGGTCTCATTTGGCCGTCGCCCGCGAGGGTGGGCGCACTGATTCCAAGGTTCAAGGTTACTGGCAATGGGGAGCCCGCTCTCCCGCCCGGCCGGGACGGGCCGGGCGCGGCGGTCCGCGGCCCGCCGGGCGGCCGGCCCGTCGGCGGCTCACCCGGGTGGGCGACGGCCGGTCAGCCGCGCAGGCTCCAGCCGCGTTCGCGCAGCGCCGCCGTGAGCGCGGGGGCCGCGGAGGGGGCGACCATGAGCTGGGCCACACCGGCCTGCTGGCCCGTCGAGTGCTCGATGCGCACGTCCTCGATGTTGATCCCGGCGCGGCCCGCGTCCGCGAAGAGCCGGGCCAGCTCCCCGGGCTGGTCGCCGATGAGGACCGCCACGGTCTCGTAGGCGGTGGGCGCGGAGCCGTGCTTGCCGGGGATTCTCGCCCGGCCCGCGTTGCCCCGGCGCAGCACGTCCTCGATCCCCGCCGACCCGTTGGTCCGCTTGCTCTCGTCGGCCGACTGGAGCGCCCGCAGCGCCTGGACGGTCTCGTCGAGGTCTCCGGCGACCGCGGCGAGCACGTCGGCGACCGGACCGGGGTTGGCGGAGAGGATGTCGATCCACATCGCCGGCTCGGAGGCGGCGATGCGGGTGACGTCGCGGATGCCCTGCCCGGACAGGCGCACGGCGGTGTCGTCCGCGTGCTGGAGCCGGGCGGCGACCATGCTGGCGAGCAGCTGCGGGGTGTGGGAGACGAGCGCGACGGCCCGGTCGTGCTCGTCGGCGTCCATCACCACGGGCACGGCCCGGCACAGGGCGACGAGCTCCAGCGCGAGGTTGAGGGTCGCGGTGTCCGTCTCGGGGGTCGGTGTGAGCACCCACGGCCGTCCCTCGAACAGGTCGGCCGTCGCCGCCAGCGGGCCCGAGCGCTCCTTGCCCGCCATGGGGTGGGTGCCGATGTAGCGGGACAAGTCGCAGCCGAGCCCTTCCAGGTCCCTGCGGGGGCCGCCCTTGACGCTGGCCACGTCCAGGTAGCTGCGGGCCACCCCCTGGGCCTGCGCCTCGGCGACGGTGTGCCCGATGTGCGCGGGCGGGACGGCGACGACGGCCAGCTCCGCCTGCTCCGCCGGCGGCTCGTCCGTACCCGCGCCGAGGGCGGCGGCGGTGCGTGCCGCCGACGGGTCCTGGTCGCGCAGGTGGACGGTGACCCCGCGGGAGGTCAGGGCGAGGGCGGCGGAGGTCCCGATGAGACCTGTGCCGATGACGACGGCGGTACGCATCTCGAGTGCCGTTCCGTGGCTCGTTCGTTGACTGCTGGGGCTGTGCGGGCTGCCGATGGGCCGTTGGCGCGCCGGCGGGGGCTACTGGGCGATGTCCCGGCGCAGCGCGGCGGCGGCGCCGAGGTACACATGGTTGATGTCGCTCTTGCCGCGCGAGGTCTCGACATGGGCGAGGATCCGCACCACCCTGGGCAAGGCCCCGGGAACGTCCAGCTCCTGCGCGCAGATCAGCGGGACGTCGGTGATGCCGAGCTTGCGGGCGCCCACGGCGGGGAAGTCGCTGTGCAGGTCGGGGGTGGCTGTGAACATCACGCTGATCAGGTCGTCCACCGACAGTTCATTGCGTTCGATCATGGCGGTGAGCAGCTCCGAGACCTGCTCGTGCATGTGCTCCGCTTCGTCGCGTTCCAGCTGGACGGCTCCGCGGACCGCTCGTACCGCCACTTCGCCACTCTCCTCGTTCACCGGATGCTCCTGCCCGGGCCAGCCTAGCCAGACCGGCTCATCCGCAAGGCGCGACGCCCACCAGACGAGACAGCCGGCCGACGCGATAGAACTACTCCCATGATCTTCCATCTGGTCCCGCTCGACGACTGGCTGAAGGCACCGGACCGGCCCTACGCTCCCGCCTCGCTCGCCGACGACGGTTTCGTGCACTGCTCTCCGGACGAGGAGACGACGCTGGCGGTCGCCAACGCCTTCTACCGGGATGTGCGGGGCCCGCTGATGGTCCTGCTCATCGACGAGGACGCGCTCGACGCCCGGGTGCGGTGGGAGGCCGCGGACCCGGCGCCGCCGCCCGGGTGCCGAGAGGACACCGAGTTCCCGCATGTGTACGGGCGGATCAACCGGACGGCGGTCGCCGGAATGCTCGAGGTCGAACGGGACGAGGACGGCAACGCGGTGGCGCTCGCCCTGTGGAGCTGACGGCCTGATGGGGGGCCGGGACGCCGTCCGGCCGCCGCCGAGGGCCGCACGAGAGCGGCCTCGACGGGAGCGGTGGCGACGGGCGGACCGAACGAGCGGACCAAGCGGACTAGAGGCCGACCTCGTTCATCAGCATGCCGACCTCGGTGTTGGTCAGGCGGCGCAGCCATCCCGACTTCTGGTCGCCGAGGGCGATGGGGCCGAACCGGGTGCGCACCAGCCGCTCGACCGGGAAGCCGGCCTCGGCGAGCATGCGGCGGACGATGTGCTTGCGGCCCTCGTGCAGGCTCACCTCGACGAGGTAGTTCTTGCCGGTGTTCTGCACGACGCGGAAGCTGTCGGCGCGGGCGAAGCCGTCCTCGAGCTCGATGCCCTCCTTGAGCCGCTTGCCCAGGTCGCGCGGGATCGGGCCGATGACGGCGGCCAGATATGTCTTGATGACGCCGTACCGGGGATGGGTCAGGCGGTGGGCCAGCTCGCCGTGGTTGGTGAGCAGGATGATGCCCTCGGTCTCGGTGTCGAGGCGGCCCACGTGGAACAGCCGGGTCTCCCGGTTGGTCACGTAGTCGCCCAGGCACTGGCGGCCGTCGGGGTCCTCCATCGTGGAGACCACGCCCTCGGGCTTGTTGAGCGCGAAGAACAGGTGGCCCTGCGTCTCGATGGTGAGCCCGTCCACCTTGATCTCGTCACGGTCGGGGTCGACGCGCACGCCCTGCTCGCGCACCCGCTTGCCGTTGACCTCGACGCGGCCGCGCTCGATCAGTTCCTCGCAGGCGCGGCGACTGCCGAGACCCGCCTGGGCGAGGACCTTCTGCAGGCGGACGCCCTCGTCCCCGTCGAAGGTCTTGGGCAGCTTGGGAGCGGCCTTGCCGGGGGCCTGGCGGGCGCGGGCGGTCTCCTCCAGCTGCGCCTCGTAGTCGCGCGGGCGGGCGGGACGCGGCCGTGCGGGCCGTCGGCCGCCGCGGCCCCCGGGACCGCCCGCGCCTCCCGGCGCTCCCTGACCGCGGCCCCCCTGGCCGCCCTGGCTGCCCTGGCTGCCCTGACCTCCCTGACCGGCCGAGCCGCCCTTGGCTCCCGTGCCGCCGCGCCCGCTCTGGCCGCCGCCGGGGGCGCCGTAGCGGCGCTCCTCCGGGCGAGGGGGCCCCGAGCGCTTCTGCTTGTTGCCGTCACGGCCACCCTGGCCGCCCCGGGGGTTCCGGTTGCCGCCACTGTTCCTGCCGCTGCCGCTGCTTCGCATCAATTGTCCGTCGTCGAGTGCCGGTGTTCGCTGTCGTCGGACGCCGCCGCCTCCCGTTCCCGCTCGCCGCCGTCACCGTCGAGGTCGGCCAGCTCGGCGATCGCCGCGGTGAGCGCGGAGCCCTCCTGGGACTCGGCTTCCACGGCATCCGCCTCGGGCAGGAACGGCGCGAGCTCTGGCAGCTCGTCGAGGCCGCGAAGGCCCATCCGTTCCAGGAAGTAGTTCGTCGTCCTGTACAGGATCGCACCTGTCTCGGGTTCGGACCCACTCTCCTCCACCAGACCGCGCTGGAGGAGGGTGCGCATGACGCCGTCGCAGTTGACTCCGCGGACCGCCGAGACCCGTGAACGGCTCACCGGCTGCCGGTACGCGACCACCGCCAAGGTCTCCAGGGCGGCCTGGGTCAGCCGCGCCTGCTGGCCGTCCAGGACGAACTTCTCCACCGCCTCGGCGAAGGCGGGCCGGGTGTAGAACCGCCAGCCTCCCGCGATCAGCCGCAGGTCGAAACCCCGGCCCTGGGTGGTGTATTCGTCCGCGAGCTCGCGCAGGGCGTCGGCGACGAGGCGGCGGGGACGCTCCAGTATCTTCGCCAGGTGCTCCTCCGTCGCGGGCTCGTCCACGACCATGAGCACGGCTTCGAGGGCCGGTTTGAGGTCGAGGGCGGCCATGCCGAGCGGGGCGTCGGTGCCCGGGGCATCCGTGCCCGGGGCGTCCTTGTCCGAGGGGTCCGCGTCCGGGACATCCGCGTCCGGGACATCCTTGTCCGAGGGGTCCGCGTCCGGGACATCCGCGTCCGGGACATCCGTGTCCGGGACGTCCGTTTCGGCGGTGGGGGACTGTTCGGGGTGCCGTGTCATTTCCTGTCCTCGTCGTCCACATCGGGAGCCCGGTCGAACTCGTCGGTCACCACGGGCTGGTGGTCGTCGTCCCCGGTCCATCGCACCAGGAGCTCCCCCAGCGCCTCGTCCTGGTCCAGCGCGACGGCCTTCTCCCGGTACAGCTCGAGCAGGGCCAGGAAGCGGGCCACCACCGTGAGGGTGTCGGGGGCGTCCTCGGTGAGCGCGCCGAAGCTCACCTGCCCGAGGTCGCGCAGCCGCGCCATCACGAGCTCCGCCTGCTCGCGGACGCTCACGAGCGGGGCATGGATGTGCTCGACGTACACCGTGGGCCTGGGCTTGGGGATCATCGCCTTGGCGGCGAGCTTGGCGAACCCCTCGGGACCGATGGAGATGACGACCTCGGGCAGCAGCTCGGCATGGTGCGGTTCGAGGCCGACGGTGCGGGGATGGCGGCTGAGCTCCTCGGCCCAGCGGTCCGCGAAGATCGCGGCGATCTGCTTGTAGGCGCGGTACTGGAGGAGCCTGGCGAACAGGAGGTCACGGGCTTCGAGGAGGGCGAGGTCCTCCTCGTCCTCCACCTCGGCGGAGGGCAGCAGACGGGCGGCCTTGAGATCGAGGAGGGTGGCCGCGACCACGAGGAACTCGGTCGCCTGGTCGAGATCCCAGTCGGGCCCCATGGCCCGGATGAAGGCGATGAACTCGTCGGTGACCTTGGACAGCGCGACCTCGGTGACGTCGAGCTTGTGCTTGGCGATCAGCTGAAGCAGCAGATCGAACGGCCCCTCGAAGTTGTGCAGCCGCACCTTGAACCGGCCGCGGTCGGCGGGAGTGTCCCCGTCCGCCGGGGCATCCCCGGGCGTTTCCGCGCCCACGGCCTGGGAGGGCTCCGGCAGGTCCCCGGGAGGCTCGCCCCCCGGCTGAGAAGGCAGCGGCAGACCGCCGCTCTCGTCCTGGGGCCGAGCGGGCGCCGGAATGGCGGTGATGCCCGGTCTGATGAGGACATCCGCGGACGCCTGCGGTCCTGCGGGCGCCGGCACTGTCGCGGGGCCCGCACTCGCGCCTTCGGCGGACACCTGGCTGCGAACGGACGCCGGAACCGCCGTAGAGACCGGGCCCGCAGCTTCAGCAGACCCGCCAGCCCGAGCGGACGGAGGGACAACCGTGGGCGGCGGGCCCGCAGCCTCAACGGACCCACCCGCCCCAGCGGACGGCGCAACCCCCGCCGAGACCGAACCCGCAGCCTCAACGGACCCACCCGCCCCAGCGGACGGGGGGACAACCGTGAGCGGCGGGCCCGCAGCCTCAACGGACCCACCCGCCCCAGCGGACGGCGCAACCCCCGCCGAGACCGGGCCCGCGGCTTCAGCGGACGGGGGGACGGGCGTGGGCGGCGGGCTCGCGGCTTCGGTGGGGGCCCGGGGTCCTGCGGGCGGGGGAACGGTGCCCCGTGGCTCAGACGCCTCCTCAGGGGGCTGCAATGGCCCCTGTCGGCCCACCCGACCGGCGCCGGTCTCCTCGCCGACCGCGACCGCGCCGCTCCCGGGCTCCGTCCCGGACTCCCCACCCGGCCCTGTTCCGAACTCGTCACCGGGCTCCGTCCCGGCCTGTGTCCCCGCCCGTGTCCCGGCCTGTGTCCCCGCCTGTGCCGGCTCGGGCCGGGGTGCGGCGTCCTGCCGCGGCTGCGCCGCTTCGGCCGGCTCGGGAGCGGGCGCAGGGCGCACGGCGCCGGGGCCGCGGCCCAAGGGGCGGCGGGGTGAGGTGGGAGGGTCGGTCGGCATCGGGGTCCATGGCTCGCCTGGCGGGGTGGCCGACAGCCCGGGAAGGCGGGCCGCCGCCGTCCGCGCAGACTACCTGGCCAGGGCTTCAGCGCCCGCGCAAGCGGCGGACCAGGATGCTCGCGTCGCCGCGCGACTCCAGATCCGCGAGGACCACCGCGACCGCCTCGCGCACGATCCGCCCCCGGTCGACGGCGAGCCCGTGCTCGCCGCGCAGCACCAGCCGGGCGTGCTCGAGGTCCATCAGCTCCTCGGCCGAGACGTACACGGTGATCTTCTCGTCGTGCCGTTCCCGTCCGCTGGGCCTGCGGTTCGCCGCGCGCGGCTTGCGCCTCGCGGGCGCCGCGGACTGACCCGACGCTCCCGGCTGCGCCGAAGCGGAGCCGGAAGCGGACGCCCCCTCGTTCCCGCGGTGCGCCTCAGCGCCCTCGTCCGCCTCCGCGCGCCCGGAGTGCTCCGAAGCCGTGTCGCGGTCCTGGTGCTGCTCCGCCGACGTGTCCGCCCCGGCCTCCTGCGCCGCCGTGGAGTCGGACTCCCCCGCCGGAGCGGGCACCGGGCGCAGCCGGTCACCGGCCGTCTGGCCGTCGCCGTTGTGCTGGCGCGGCGTTGCCTGCAGCGCCATGCCCCCGGTGGTCCGGAACAGCTCGTCCGCCCCCGGGAGACTCACTCGGCGTGGCACCGGGCGAGCACCTCCCTGGCGAGCTGGCGGTAGGCGGCCGCGCCCACGGAGTTGGAGGCGTAGGTCGTGATGGGCTCGCCCGCGACGGTGGTCTCGGGGAAGCGCACGGTCCGGCCGATGACGGTGTGGAAGACATGGTCGTCGAACGCCTCGACGACACGGGCGAGCACCTCGCGGCTGTGCACGGTGCGCGAGTCGTACATCGTGGCGAGGATGCCGTCGAGTTGGAGCTCGGGGTTGAGCCGCTCGCGGACCTTCTCGATCGTCTCGGTGAGCAGCGCGACGCCGCGCAGGGCGAAGAACTCGCACTCCAGCGGAACGATCACGGTGTGGGCCGCGGTCAGCGCGTTGACGGTCAGCAGGCCGAGCGACGGCTGGCAGTCGATGACGATGTAGTCGTAGTCCTGCATCAGCGGCTTGAGAGCGCGCTGGAGCGTCGACTCGCGGGCCACCTCGCTGACGAGTTGGACCTCGGCCGCCGACAAGTCGATATTGCTGGGGAGCAGGTCCATCCCCGGCACCGCCGTCTTCAGCAGTACCTCGTCGGCCGCCAACCCGCGCTCCATCAGCAGGTTGTAGACGGTGATGTCCAATTCCATGGGATTGACGCCCAGTCCGACGGACAGCGCGCCCTGCGGGTCGAAGTCGACGAGCAGCACACGGCGGCCGTATTCGGCGAGCGCGGCACCGAGGTTGATGGTCGAGGTGGTCTTGCCGACCCCGCCCTTCTGGTTGCACATCGCGATGATCTTCGCCGGGCCGTGGTCGGTGACCGGCCCGGGGATCGGGAAGTAGGGCAGGGGGCGACCGGTGGGTCCGACGCGCTCGCGGCGCTGCCGGGCGGCGTCGGGCGCGAGTGTGGCCGCGTACTCGGGGTCGGGCTCGTACTCGGCGTCGGGGTCGTACAGCTGGCCCTCTTGCAGGTCGGTCTCGAATCCGATGAAACGGTCGGATTCCTGCTGGTCGTTGCGGCCCGCGGGCCCGTGGTGCGTACCCTCGTCGCCGGACCCCTGCTGCGCCGCGAACGTGCGGACCGCGACCGAACCGACTGCCTGCAGTCCTGGTTGACCACCCCCGGGAGCAAATGTCGACTCATTCACAAGTCGTCTTACCTCCTTGGTGACCAGGAAATTTCTAGATTGGTCAGCGAGACACCATGCCGACGGTGGCCGACTCTATGGCGTGTCGGGCATCCGCAGCAACACAATCCACCGGACACGGCACCATGTGTCGGCAACCGAACACCCCGCTGTCAAGGGCACAAGAACCCCATCCCCGATGATTCACCGGAGTGCGAATCGGTGAAAGCGTAACGTTTTTCGCGAGTTGACCACACGTCAGACACGGCTCGGCGCCCCATCTCCACGGAAGGGGCGCCGAGCCGGGCGATGTTGTCGACCAGTCGATGTCGCGGTGACGATCAGTCGATCAGGCGAGCAGGTCGGCCAGTTCGGTGAGCTCGAGGCCGTGCGCTTCGGCGACGGGACCGTAGACGATGGCGCCCTCGTGCGTGTGCAGGCCCCTGGCGAGCGCCGGGTCGCGGCGCAGCGCCTCGCGCCAGCCGAGGTTGGCCAGTTCCACGATGTAGGGGAGCGTGGCGTTGGTCAGCGCGTAGGTGGAGGTGTTCGGCACCGCCCCGGGCATGTTGGCCACGCAGTAGAAGACGGTGTCGTGCACCTCGAACGTCGGCTCGGCGTGCGTGGTGGGACGCGAGTCCTCGAAGCAACCGCCCTGGTCGATGGCGATGTCGACGAGCACGGCGCCCGGCTTCATCCGGGAGACCAGCTCGTTGGTGACGAGCTTGGGGGCCTTGGCGCCGGGGATGAGCACCGCGCCGACGACCAGGTCGGCGTCGAGGACGGCCTTCTCCAGCTCGAAGGCGTTGGAGACGATCGTCTTGATCTTCGTACCGAAGATCTTGTCGGCCTCGCGCAGCTTGTTGATGTCCTTGTCGAGCAGGGTCACGTGGAAGCCCATGCCGATGGCGATCTGCGCGGCGTTCCAGCCCGAGACACCGCCGCCGATGACGACGGCCTTGCCGGGGGCGACACCGGGCACACCGCCGGGCAGCACTCCGCGGCCGCCGGCCGAGCGCATCAGGTGGTAGGCGCCGACCTGCGGGGCGAGGCGCCCGGCGACCTCGGACATCGGGGCGAGCAGCGGGAGCGCCCGGTTGGGGAGCTCGACCGTCTCGTACGCGATGGAGGTGGTGCCGGACTCCAGGAGGGCGTCGGTGCACTCGCGGGAGGCGGCCAGGTGCAGGTAGGTGAAGAGGGTCTGGTCCTTGCGGAGGCGGTGGTACTCCTCCGCGATGGGCTCCTTGACCTTCAGCACCAGGTCCGCGGTCTGCCAGACGTCGTCCGCGGTGGGCAGGATCGTCGCGCCCGCGGCGACGAACTCCCCGTTAGGGATGGAGGAGCCGACCCCGGCGTTGTCCTCGATGAAGACCTCGTGGCCGTTGCGAACGAGTTCGTTGACACCCGCGGGGGTGATGGCCACACGGAACTCGTTGTTCTTGACCTCGCGGGGGATGCCGACCTTCACAACGATCACGGTCCTTGCATGAGGGTTTTGGGACGGCAGGGGGCACGCACGAGTACGCCGCTGCCGGACGCGATGTCCGCGACACAAACGAGTGTAATGAAGGCCGAGTGAGAGTCCAGCCTTACAAACTAAATATTTCCTGGGAGACGATTGGCTGATTCGTAGGTTGCTATCGCAGGGGCGGGTGGCGGAGGTCAGCCAGAGAGCAGGCGCTCGGCCTCCGCCCGCTGGACCCGCGCCCCGGCGGGATCGCCGAGCCGGTCCAGGGTGTCCGCCATGCGCAGGAGCACGGCCGCCTCGAGCCGTACGTCCTGGCAGTGGCGGGCCCACCTCAGTGCCTCGCGGCACATCCGCAAGGACTCCTCCGGGTACCCCGCGTATTCCAATACGCGCGCGAGCTCGGTGAACGCTCGAGCCTGGGACGGGATGTCGTTCACCCTGCGGTGCAGGGCGGCCGCTGTGCGCCACTCCCGGGCCGCGTCCGGCCACTGGCGCAGACGGACGCAGGCGCTGCCGAGGCAGCCGTGCAGCCTGGCCTGGTCGGCGAGGTCGCCGCGGCTCTCCCGGACCGCCAGGGCCCTGCCGTACCAGTCGGCGGCGCGCTGCGGGTCGCCCAGGTCGCGGTGGACGTCGCCGATGGACTCCAGCGCCCGGCCCGCCGCGGCCTGGTCGTCGTCGAGGCGGGCGGCGGCCAGCGCGTCCCGGTAGCGGTCCAGGGCCTCGTGGCGGCGTCCGGCCGCCGCGTCGAGGTCGGCCAGGTTGATCAGCGCGGCGGCGCGCTCGCGGTGGCGGCCGTTGCGGGTGGCGATGTCGAGGACGAGTCCGTGCAGGTGGTACTGCTCGGCCGCGCCCGCGCGCCCGGTCGGCGCACCCTCGGTCGGGGTGTCCCGCGGCAGGGCGCCCCCCGGCAGGGACAGGACGCGCACCAGGGCGGCGATCAGTCTGCGGGCCAGGGTGTCCAGCCCGCCGTCGTCCACGGCGGTGCGGGCGGCGGCCATCAGCGAGGGCAGACGCCGCTCCAGCCACAGCGCGGCCGCCTGCGGTGACGCGAACCTCAGCTCCTTGGGCGGCTCCTCCCCACGCCCGTGCTCCCCGCGCCCGTCGCCGCCACGCCCGTCGCCGCCGCCCCCGTCCGCACCGCGCCGCCCGTCCCCGGCGCCGCTCGTCCGCTCACGCTCCCCGCCGCCCCGCTCCCCGCCGCCTCGCTCACCATTGCCCCGCTCCCCGTTGCCCCGCTGCGGCTCCAGAGCCGTCAGGCACGCCCCGAGGAGCCGGACCGTGCGCTCCAGCATGCGGGCGAGGGCGAGCTGGATCTCCCCCGGTTGGTCGTTGGCCTCCATCGCCCGGCGCAGCAGGGGATCGAGGCATCCCGGCACCCGGTACTCCCCCTCGGTGCCCTCCTGGCGGGCCAGCAGCCCCCGCTCGGCGAGGTCCGCCAGCACCGACCCGGCGGCGGCCGGCGAGCAGCCCGCGAGGGAGGAGGCCACATGCGCGTCCACGACGGCGGCCGGGGCCAGCACGAGCAGCCGCAGGAGGCGGGCCACGGCGGGCGGCAGATCGCCGTTGACGAGCTGGAAGGCACGGGCGAGCGGCACGCGGGGGCCGGGGTCCTCCACCGCCGACGAGCGCAGCCGGGCCGCCGCGTCGGCGACGGAGGTCTTGGGGCGGGCGGCGAGCCAGCCGCCGACGAGGCGGAGCGCCGTCGGGTGGCTGCCGCACTCCTCCCCCAGCTCCTCGGCGGCGCGCGGATCGCACACGATCCGGGTGGAGCCGATGGCGTGGGTGAGCATCGCGGTCGCCGAGGCCGGGTCCAGCCCGCCCAGCACGCAGGGGCGGGCGTCGGCCACGCCGGTCAGCGGCCCCTGCGAGGTGGCCACGACCAGAGCGCCGGGCCCGTCGGGGAGCAGTGCGAGCAACTGGTCGGACTCGGCGACGTCGTCGAGGACGAGCAGGACCCGGCGCCCGGACAGCGCCGCACGGGCCGCCGCGGCCAGGTGGGCGGGGTCGGCGTCGCGGTCCGCCCGCTCCCCGAAGGCGGCCAGCAGATCGAGGGCGACCCGGGCCGGGTGCGCGGCCTCGGCCTCGGGACCGGTGAGCCGGGCGAAGAAGGAGCCGTCGGGGTAGCGGTCGGCCAGCTGGTGGGCGAGGTGCAGGGCCAGCGCGGTCCGGCCCGAGCCGGGGCGCCCGGCGATCAGGAGCACCCGGCTGCCGCGGGCGGGGGCGCCGCCCCTGGCGAGGCCCGGGCGGTCGATCTCGGCGTGCAGCACCTTCAACTCGTCGCGCCGCCCGACGAACGGCGTCGGCGCGGACGGCAGCCCCCCGACCGGAACGGCAGGGGCCGAAGCGGCGGGGGGACGGCCGGACGGCTTCCGGTGATCGGAGCGCGCCGGGGCGGGCTCCACCGGCTCGTTCACAGCAAGCGCCTGATCAGCCACGGGCACACTCCCGAAACACCAACACCACGCAGGCGGGGCCCGCTTCCGTCGTGAGCGGGGTGATCCGAGCCTAGTTCACCCCGCTCGACCTGGAGGGGAGGCGCAGGCGTACCCGTGTTCTCCGCCGGACCTCGCGGAACCGGCGCCCGGGAACCCGGGGTCAGCCCTCGTACCGGGAACCCGGGCTGAGTCCTCGTACCGGGAAACCGGAGTCAGCCCTCGTAGGGGCGCGCGGGCCACGGCGCGTCGGCGGGTCGCAGCGCGTCGATGCCGTCACCGGTCAGCGCGGCATGCGTGGCCAGGACCCCGACGACCAGGCAGGCGTTGTGCAGGTCGCCCGCCAGCACCCCCCGCACGAGGTCCTCCAGCGGCACCCGGGTGATCTCCATGTCCGCCTCCTCGTGGGAGACCTCGAAGCGCTCGCCCTCCACCTCGGAGATCCCCTGGGCGAGGAAGACCCGCACGGCCTCGTCGGTGCCGCCGGGCGAGGTGAAGATGTCGGCGAGGACCCGCCAGTCCCGGGCCTCGCAGTGCGCCTCCTCGTACAGCTCCCGCTTCGCGGCGTTCAGCGGGTGCTCGCCGGGGACGTCGAGGAGCCCGGCGGGGATCTCCCACAGCCGGTGCCGCACGGGGTGGCGGTACTGCGAGATCACGACGACCCGCCCCTCCTCGTCCAGCGCGACGACGGCGACGGAGCCGGGGTGCGTCTGGTAGTCGCGGCGGGCGGTCGAACCGTCGGGCATGGTCACCACGTCCGTGCGGACGCCGGTGACATTGCCGGTGAAGGGGACGGCCGTCTCGGTGACCGGCCACTGCTCGGGGGTGTCGTGCGGGATGGTGCTGCCCATGTGCTTGTCGGTCCTCCGCGTAGCGTGCACGAACGAAACAGCCGGGACGGGACAGCCGGGGCGGACCCTGGAGCCCGCCCCGGAGGAACCTGTCCGCCGGTGGTGGCTCAGGCCTCGGCGCTCGGCCGCTCCACGCCCTGCCTGCGGCGCACGGCCGCGGCGGCGAGTCCGGCGAACAGCGGGTGCGGGCGTGTGGGGCGCGACCGCAGCTCCGGGTGGGCCTGGGTGGCGACGAAGTACGGGTGGACGTCGCGGGGGTACTCCACGAACTCCACGAGCTTGCCGTCGGGCGAGGTGCCCGAGAAGACGATGCCGGCCTTCTTCTCCAGCTCGCCGCGGTAGGCGTTGTTGACCTCGTAGCGGTGGCGGTGCCGCTCGTCGATGTAGGCCTCGCCGCCGTACATCTCGCGCACGATCGAGCCCTCGGCCAGCTTGGCCGGGTACAGGCCCAGGCGCATGGTGCCGCCGAGGTCCCCCTCACCGGCGACGATGTCGAGCTGCTCGGCCATCGTGGAGATGACCGGGTGTGCGGTGGCGGGGTCGAACTCGGTGGAGTTGGCGTCCTCGATACCCGCCAGCACCCGGGCCGCCTCGATGACGATGCACTGCAGGCCAAGGCACAGGCCCAGCAGCGGCACCTTGTTCTCGCGGGCGTGGGTGATGGCCCTGACCTTGCCCTCGATGCCCCGCTCGCCGAAGCCGCCGGGGATGCAGATCGCGTCGACGTCGCCGAGCTGCTCCGCCGCCCCCTCGGGGGTGCGGCAGTCGTCGGAGGTGACCCACTTGATGTCGACCTTGGCGTTGTTGGCGAAACCGCCGGCGCGCAGGGCCTCGGTCACCGACAGGTAGGCGTCGGGCAGGTCGATGTACTTGCCGACGAGCGCGACCTTCACTTCGTGCTCGGGCTGGTGGACGCGCTTGAGCAGGTCGTCCCACTGGGTCCAGTCGACGTCGCGGAACGGCAGGTCCAGGCGGCGCACCACATAGGCGTCCAGGCCCTCGCCGTGCAGGACCTTGGGGATGTCGTAGATGGACTTGGCGTCGATCGCGGCGACGACGGCGTCCTCGTCCACGTCGCACATCAGCGAGATCTTGCGCTTGATGGACGCCGGGACCTCGCGGTCGGCGCGCAGCACGATCGCGTCCGGCTGGATGCCGATGTTGCGCAGCGCGGCCACGGAGTGCTGGGTGGGCTTGGTCTTCAGCTCGCCCGAGGGGCCGATGTAGGGCAGCAGCGAGACATGGACGAAGAAGACATTGTCCCGGCCGACCTCGTGGCGGACCTGCCGCACGGCCTCGAGGAAGGGCAGTGACTCGATGTCGCCGACGGTGCCGCCGACCTCGGTGATCACCACGTCCACGTCGTCGGTGGCCATACGGCGGATCCGGGACTTGATCTCATTGGTGATGTGAGGGATGACCTGCACGGTGTCGCCGAGGTACTCGCCGCGCCGCTCCTTGGCGATTACCGTGGAGTACACCTGGCCGGTGGTCACGTTGGCGGAGCCGTCGAGGTCGACGTCCAGGAAGCGCTCGTAGTGGCCGACATCCAGGTCGGTCTCGGCGCCGTCGTTGGTGACGAACACCTCACCGTGCTGGAACGGGTTCATGGTGCCTGGGTCGACGTTGAGGTACGGGTCGAGCTTCTGCATGGTCACCCGCAGGCCCCGTGCCTTGAGCAGCGCGCCCAGGCTGGAGGCGGTGAGCCCCTTGCCGAGCGAGGAGGCGACACCCCCGGTGACGAAGAGGTGCTTGGTCGTCATGGATTTCGGCGGCAGTGCCAAGAGGGGGCTCCCGTGGTCGCGATTGAGGCGGGACGGTCCATGCCCTCCGGGGAGGGGCGCGCCGTCGTTGCGGGCAGTGGTGCATCCCACCGGTCCACGGGCTACCAGGGTATCAGCGACAGGGGGCCGACGCGGCCGATGACGCCCTGCGAGGGGTGCGGGACAGGGTGTGCAGCGGACCCCGGCGTGCTCCACGCAAAGAGAGCACTCGCACACGTGCTGTGACCTCGCGGTGTGTTCCACGCCGCACCGCGACAGCAGTCGAGCAGATCACTAGCGGGCGTCGTATTCTGCTCGGACACATCGCTGCGAGCCGGCCGGCAAGGCACCACTCAGCCCGCTCCCGCAGCCCCGGCACCGCTCGACCGCGCACGACCCGCGGCGGGTACGGTCCGAGGGATTCGGGGCACCGGAGCAGTGGCTCGTCGAGCACGACAACGCTCGGGGTCCCGGCCGCCAGCCCGGCACTTCCGAGTGTCGCCGGGAATACGCAACCACGGGCCCACCGCTGGGCCACCGTTCGACTGGAGATGCAGTGGCCGGGCGCATCGAGGATTACGCACTCATCGGGGACATGCAGACAGCAGCGCTGGTCTGCCGCGACGGCACGGTCGACTGGCTGTGCCTGCCTCGATTCGACTCCCACGCGGTCTTCGCGGGACTGCTCGGCACCGAGCAGCACGGCTTCTGGCGCCTCGGGCCCGCCTTTTTGGGCAGCGAGCAGCCGCCGGCCGCCACCCGCCGCCGCTACCGCGGCGACTCACTCGTGCTCGAGTCCGAGTGGGACACCCCTCGGGGCACGGTACGGGTGATCGACTTCATGCCGCCGCGCGACGGCGCCCCCCAGCTGATCCGCATCGTGGAGGGAGTCAGCGGGCGGGTTCCGATGCGCTCCGCCCTGCGGATGCGCTTCTCGTACGGCTGGGTCGTGCCGTGGGTGCGCAAGACCGACGAGGGCCGCACGGTTGCCGTCGCCGGTCCGGACTCGGTCTGGCTGGACACCGAGGCCGAGACCTACGGCAAGGACCTGACGACGTACTCGGACTTCACCGTCAGCCCCGGTGAGCGGGTGTCGTTCACCATCAGCTGGGAGCACTCGCACCGCGCCGAGCCGCCGCTGCCCGAGCCCGAGGAGTCGCTGGAGTCCACCGAGCGGTTCTGGGAGGAGTGGGCCGCGCAGTGCACGTACCACGGCCCCTACCGCGACGCCGTCGTACGGTCGTTGATCACCCTCAAGGGACTGACGTACGGGCCCACGGGGGGCATCGTCGCCGCGCCCACCACCTCCCTGCCCGAGGACATCGGCGGGGTGCGCAACTGGGACTACCGGTTCACCTGGCTGCGGGACGCGGCCATCACCCTGTCCTCCCTGCTGCGCACCGGCTACCGCGACGAGGCGGGCGCGTGGCGGGAGTGGCTGCTGCGGGCGGTCGCGGGCGACCCGGAGAATCTGCAGATCATGTACGGGATCGCGGGTGAACGCGAGCTGGGCGAGACCGAGTTGACCTGGCTGCCCGGCTACGAGAACTCCTCTCCCGTGCGCGTCGGCAACGGGGCCGCCCACCAGCTCCAGCTCGACGTCTACGGCGAGGTCACCGAGGCGCTGCACCTGGGCAATATGACCGGCCTGGCCCGAAACGACTACGCGAGCCTGCTCCAGATGAAGCTGATCAGCTACCTGGAGAACCACTGGTACGAGCCGGACGAGGGCATCTGGGAGGTGCGCGGCCCGCGCCGCCACTTCGTCCACTCCAAGGTCATGGCGTGGGTCGCGGTGGACCGTACGGTCAAGATGCTCGAGCAGACCCCGCTGGACGGTCCGGTCGACCGCTGGCGCGACCTGCGCGACGAGATCCACCGGGATGTGTGCGAGAAGGGCTACGACCCCGAGCGCAACACCTTCACTCAGTTCTACGGCTCCAAGGAACTCGACGCCTCGCTGCTCCTCATCCCCCAGGTCGGGTTCCTGCCCCCGGACGACAAGCGGGTCATCGGCACCATCGAGGCGATCCAGCGCGAGCTCAGCACCGTGGACGGATTCGTGCTGCGCTATCCGACGCAGGGCGAGGACGCGGGTGTGGACGGGCTGCCGGGCGACGAGGGCGCCTTCCTGGCCTGCTCGTTCTGGCTCGCCGACGACCTGGCGATGATCGGGCGCGTGGACGAGGCCCGCAGGCTCTTCGAGAAGCTGCTGGCACTGCGCAACGACGTGGGGCTGCTCGCCGAGGAGTGGGACCCTCGTCTCCAGCGCCAGGTGGGCAACTTCCCGCAGGCGTTCAGCCATGTCCCGCTGATCGACACCGCGCTGCGCCTGACCGCCTCCGGGGCGTACGGGGGCTAGGCGCTCGGGCGGCGGCCTAGCGGGCGGGGACGTGCGGCAGCGCGAGCTCGTCGTAGATGCTGAGGACCTGGGCGACGGTGTCGTCCTCGTCCGGCCATGTGGCGGCCTGGGCGATCCCCTGCTCCGCCAGGGCGGCCCGGCGGGCGGGGTCGGCGAGCAGCCCGGCGACTGCCTGCCCGAGGGCCTCCGCGTCGCCGTAGGGCACGAGCACGGCGGCGTCGCCGACCAGCTCGGGGATCCCGCCCACCGCGGTGGCCACCAGCGGCACTCCGGTACGCAGCGCCTCCTGGGCGAGCAGCGAGCGCCCCTCCCACTGGCTGGCCAGCACCACCACGTCGGCGGCGGCCAGCAGCTCGGGGACGTCCTCGCGGCGGCCGAGCAGCCGCACGGGAAGGTGCTCCGCGTCGATCCGGTCCTGCAGCGCCGCCTGCTCGGGGCCCTCCCCGCTCACCACGAGCAACGGCTGCGGATCGGCGCCCCGCCAGGTCCGGGCGGCGTCCAGGAGCACGCCGTGGCCCTTCTCGGGCGTGAGGCGGCCCACCGACAGCAGCAGCGGGCGGTCCCCGCTGCCGAACTCGGCCCTGATCTCCTGCCGCACCCGCTCGACCTCGAGGGCGGGCTCCGCCTTGGGCGCGGCCACGGGCGCGAGCCTGGCGTCCTTCGCCCCGAGGGAGCGGGCGTGCGCGACCAGGTCCGAGGACGCGCCGAGGACGATGTCGGCGGCGCGCACCACCCGGCGCTCCAGCAGGAACGGCAGCCGGGCGCTCCGGGACGCCGCGGAGTGCAGGGTGACCACCAGCGGGGTCCTGCGGTGGCGCCGCCCGGGCAGGGTGCGCAGCGCGAAGGCGGCCAGTATCCCCGCGTGGGTGCCATGGGCGTGCACGACATCGGCGGAGGAGCACACATGGCGCAGCACCGCCATGGCGGCGGCCTCGTCCCGCGCCGACGCGGGGCAGCCCAGCTCGACGGTGCGAAAACGCGCTCCGGCCCTGCTGAACCCCTGCTCGGACTCGGTGCGCACCGGACCGCACACCGTGACCTCGACACCTCGCGCGACGAGCCCGTGCGCGAGCGAGCACACATGCGCTCCCACACCGGGGCAGACGCTGTCGTCCAGCACCGAGACGGTGCGCAACTGCCCGTGCGTCGCACTCGTGGTGGCGTTCACGCGAAAACCCGGCTCCCGACTCGTCATTCCTGTTGATGTTCTCGTTGATGTTCTTGTTGGTGTTCGTGGTCGTTCCGGCTGGATCCGGCAAGGCGATCCAGCCGGTGGTGATCCAGCCGTGGGACCGCCGGTGCGACGCACCGATGGTGGCCCGGCGACGCGTCCGGCGATCTGGCCGTGACCCGGACCATGCCCCCCGGCGCCCGCCGCCTTCAGGCCGCCCCACTCCAGGATGGCAGCTCCGTACGACAACTCCGCACGGGCCCGACCGCGTTCACGGCCGGTCCCCCTCCGGCAGGCGGCCCAGACCGTCGGCCCACCTCAGCACCGGCTTCTCCCACACCGCGCCGCCGCTGACCCGGTCCCCCACCGCGGTCAGCGCGACCAGCGCCCCCGCGTGCGGCGCCAGTCCGGTCCGGCCGCGGGCGGCGGCGATCGACACTCCGAGCGCCGCGCCGAGGGCGTGGGCGCCGCAGTCGCCGAGCATCGTGTGTTCGGCCAGATCCTCGCCGAGCAGCGCCGCCGCGGCTCCCACCGGGGCGGCGGCCAGGACCGCGGCCGCTCCCGCGCCGAGCAGGCCGGGCACGCCGACGACCGGTACACCCTTGGCGGCGCGGCCGGGGCGGACATCGAGCAGGTTCACCAGATGGGCTGAACCGGCGATCACCACCCCGGCCAGCACCCGGTCCGCCGCTCGGTCCTTCAGCAACGCGCCGGCCGCCGGCCCCGCCGCTCCGATCCCGAGAAGCTTCACCGCCCCCGAGGTGACCTCACCCTCCCGCACCGCCCGCCAGTGCGCGGTGAAGCCCCGCCGTCCGTCGCCCGCGCCCGCGATGTCGTCGTAGAGGCCGCAGCCCGCCCCAGCCGGCACGGCGAGCACGGCGGCCGCCCGGGTACGCCTCGTCAGGGTCGGCGCGGTCCCGACGGCCGGCGCCGTCGCGGCCGCCGCGGCCGCCGCGGCCGGACCCGAGCACAGGTCGACCAGCCGGCCCCTGGCGTTCCGGCGCTCCCGCAGCGCCCTCCCTGAGGGGCGGTCGCACGGGGAGCGCTGATACGGCGCGGCATGCTGCGGGGGGAGGTGGTGCCCGGGGGTCCGACGCTGAGCGCGGACCATGCCCGCGTAGGCGGCGCGAGCCGCGCCCGCGGCCGCGAGCAGGGCGGTGATCCGTCCGGGCGCGGCACCGCGACGAGCTTTCACCGACTGCACCGACTGCCTCCCCTGCGGACGTCGGCACCGGCCGTCACCGGTGCCCCGGACACCGTAGTCCACGTCGTGGAGAAAGCCCGTCAAAGCCCCTTCACCGCGGCGCGCGTGCCGCCTCCAGCAGTTCCTCGGCGTGCGCCCGGCCCAGCTCGGAGTCCTCGAGCCCGGCGAGCATGCGCGACAGCTCCCGCACCCGGTCCTCCCCCTCCATGGCCTGCACACCGCTTCGGGTGACCGTGCCGTCGTCGGTCTTCACCACCACCAGGTGCCGGTCCGCGAAGGCCGCGACCTGCGGCAGATGGGTGACCACGATGACCTGGGCGGACTTGGCGAGCCTGGCGAGGCGGCGCCCCACCTCGACCGCCGCCTTGCCGCCCACGCCGGCGTCCACCTCGTCGAACAGGTAGGTGGGCACCGGGTCCGAGCCCGCGAACACCACCTCCACGGCCAGCATGACCCGCGACAGCTCACCGCCCGAGGCGCCCTTGGCGATCGGCCGCGCGGGAGCCCCCGGGTGCGGGGCCAGCTGCAATTCCACCTCGTCCACACCCGAGGCGCCGAACGCCACGGTGCGGCCGCCGACCTCGAGCCCTTCCGCGTCCTCGGTCTGCCGCACCGCCACCGCCACCCGGGCGTGCGGCATCGCCAGCTCACCCAGCTCCGCGGTGACCGCGGCGGCGAAACGCTCCGCCGCCGCCGTCCGCGCGTCGGTCAACGCCTGGGCCAGCTCGCCGAGTTCGGCACGGAGTCCGTCCCGCTCGGCGGCCAGCTCCCCGATCCGGTCGTCGTCGCCCTCGAGCTCGTTCAGACGGACCGCGCCCTGCTCGGCCCACGCCAGCACCTCGTCGATCGACTCCCCGTACTTGCGGGTGAGCTGGGACAGCACCGCCCGCCGTTCCTCCACCGCGGCCAGCCGCAGCGGATCGGCGTCCAGGTCGTCGGCGTACCCGGCCAGATCCCCGGCCACGTCGGAGAGCAGATACCCCACCTCGCCCAGCCGGTCGGCGAGCGAGGCCAGCGCCGGATCGTGCAGGCGGACCGCGTCCAGTGCCCGACGGGCCCCCGCCACCAGGGCGTTGGCGTCCACACCCTCCGGATCCTCCGGGTTGCCCAGCAGCGCGGTGTGGGCGGTGGTCGCCGCGGAGGCCAGAGCCTCCGCGTGGCCCAGGCGCTCGGCCTCGGCCGCGAGCTCCGCGTCCTCTCCGGAACGGGGCTCCGCCGCGGCGATCTCCTCGAGGCCGAAGCGCAGCAGACCGGCCTCCTGGGCACGGTCGCGCGCCCGGGTGGTGAGCTGCTCCAGCTCCGCCACGACGTCGCGCAGCCTGCGGTGGGCGGCCGCGTACTTCGCCAGTGGTTTGGCCACCGCGTCACCCGCGTACCGGTCCAGGGCCTCGCGCTGCCGTGCGGGGCGCAGCAGCCCCTGCTGGTCGGTCTGGCCGTGCACGGCCACCAGTTCCTCGCCGAGCTCGGACAGCAGCCCGACCGGCACCGCCCGCCCGCCCATGTGCGCGCGGGACCGGCCCTCGGCCGAGACGGTGCGGCTGATCAGGAGCGCGCCCTCGTCCAGCTCGCCGCCGGCCTCCTCGACCCGAGCGGCCAGCGGGGAGTCCCCGTCGACCGCGATCCGGCCCTCGACGACCGCCGCCTTGGCGCCGATCCGGACCAGCCCCGCGTCCGCGCGGCCGCCGAGCAGGAGACCGAGGCTGGTGACCACCATGGTCTTGCCGGCGCCGGTCTCCCCGGTGACGGCCGTGAATCCGGGCGAAAGCTCGACCACGGCGTCGTCGATCACGCCAAGCCGCTGTATCCGCATCTCTTCGAGCACGGACACGACCTTACGAGGTTCCGGGGGCTGCGTGCGACCGGCCTGCGCCCCCGCCACTCCTCAGTGGGGCGCCTTCGGTGCGGCAGCGACCGCGGCCGACGCCTCCCAGGGACGGTCAGCGCGGCGCTCCGCGCCAGCCCGCCACCGGCAGGGCGAACTTCGCCACCAGCCGGTCGGAGAACGGATGCCTGTGCAACCGGGCCAGGCGCACGGGAATGGCCCCGCGCCGCACCTCGATCCGCGCACCCACCGGAAGGTCGATCGTGCGCCGCCCGTCGCACCACAGGACTCCCTGGTGGCCGCTGGGCTGCACCTCCACGGCCAGCAGGGAGTTCGGCGATGTCACCATGGGCTTGGCGAACAGGGCGTGGGCGCTGTTGGGCACCATCAGGAGCGCCTCGACCTCCGGCCAGACCACCGGGCCGCCGGCCGAGAACGCGTAGGCCGTGGACCCGGTCGGGGTCGCGCACACCACGCCGTCGCAGCCGAAACCCGACACCGGACGGCCGTCGACCTCGATGACGACCTCGAGCATCCGCTCCCGGGCCGCCTTCTCCACCGATGCCTCGTTCAGCGCCCAGTCGCGGTGGCGGATGTCGCCGTTGGTGCGGACCAGCACGTCGATGGTCATCCGCTCCTCGACCTCGTAGGTGCGCGTGACCACGCGCTCCACCACCTTGTCGAGGTCGTCCCGCTCCGCCTCGGCGAGGAAGCCGACCCGCCCCAGGTTCACCCCGAGCATCGGCACTCCGGAGGAGTGGGCGAACTCCGCGCCGCGCAGCAGCGTTCCGTCTCCGCCGAGTACGACGATCAGCTCGCAGCCGTCCGCCGCATCCTGGGCGGAATCGTCCACGACCTCCACCTGCGGCGGCAGGGTCAGATCCGGCGCCTCGGACGCGGGCAGCCGCACGCCCATTCCCGCCCGAAGAAACCCGTGCACCACCCGTTCGGCGCTGCGCACGGCTGCCGGACGGCCGGTGTGGGTAAGGAGAAAGACGGTCCGCTCGCTGCTCACTGAGGCCCCTCCGCAACAGCACGGTCGACATCCGCCGGATCCAGCGCCGGTGCTCCGGCGCACAGCCACAGAAAGTACTCGACATTGCCGGACGGGCCGGGCAGCGGGCTCGCAGTCACGCCACGTACGCCGAGACCGTGTCCGGCCGCCTGCTCGGCGACCTTGCGCACGGCCTCCGCGCGCAGCTGCTTGCTGCGTACGACACCGCCGCTTCCCAGACGCTCCCTGCCGACCTCGAACTGCGGCTTCACCATGAGCACCAGATCGGCGTCGGGAGCCGCGCAGCGCACCAGCGCGGGCAGCACCAGCCCCAGGGGGATGAACGACAGATCTCCGACGATCAGGTCCACCGCCTCCCCGTCGATCTGGTCCAGATCGAGTTCACGGACGTTGGTACGGTCCTTGACCGTCACGCGTTCATCGCTCTGAAGCGTCCAGGCGAGTTGTCCGTATCCGACGTCGACGGCGACGACATGGCTCGCGCCCGAGCGCAGCAGGACGTCGGTGAAGCCGCCCGTCGACGCGCCCGCGTCCAGGCAGCGCCGGCCCTCGACGGCGAGTCCCCGGGGGACGAACGCGGTCAGGGCTCCCGCGAGCTTGTGGCCGCCGCGGGAGACGTACTCCGGGTCGGAGTCGTCCTTGGTCACGACCACCGCGGCGCTGGTCTCCACCTGGGTGGCGGCCTTCGAGGCGGGGTTGCCGCCCACGGTGACCCGCCCCGCGGCGATCAGCTGGCTCGCGTGCTCGCGGGAGCGGGCGAGGCCGCGTCGCACCAGCTCGGAGTCGAGTCGGCGTCGTGCCACGTGCTGTTCAGCTCCTGTTCTGGAAGGGCGCCTGGGGCGGCCTCGGTCCTACCGGCGTATCGAGCGCGGCGAGTACGCCGCGCAGTCCGGTGTGCACATCCTCGTACACCTCCACATGCCCGTCGGTGGGCAGTTCGTCGGCGTCGGCCAGGCGCCGCAGGACGGCGTCCACTTCGGCGTTTCCGGTTTCGGCGACGTCCACGCCCAGGGGCTCGGGGCCCGGCTCGGCGTCGGCGGCCGGGGTGCCCTCCGGGCTGTCGTCCGTGGTGGCGCCTGGCGTGCCGTCCTTCGAGGTGCCGTTTGGTGTGCGGTCGTTGGGCTCCTCGGTGGCCTCGGGCCCGACGGCCTGTGACGGCTCGGTGGGCGGCGCAAACGCTTCGGCGGGCCCGGACGGCTGGAAGGGCTCCGCCGGTGCCTCACTCATCGTCGGCCTTGGCGGGGGGCGGTGCGGCCTTCTTGGCCGCGGGCGCCTTCGGCGGCGCCTTTTTGGCCGAAACCTTCTTGGCGGTGGCCTTCCGAGTAGCGGCCTTCTGAGCGGTGGCCTTCTGAGCGGTCTTCTTGGCGACCGTCTTCTCGGCCGCCGCCGTCTTCTCGGCCGCCGCCGTCTTCTCGGCCGCCGCCGTCTTCTCGGCCGCCGTCTTCTTCCCTGCCGCCGCCTTCTTCCCCTCCGCTGCCTTCTTCGCCGGGGCGGTCTTCTTCGCGGCAGCGGTCTTCTTCGCGGGTGCGCTCTTCCTGGCGGCCGGCCGCTGGGCGGCGCTCGGATCCGGAGCGGCGGCGGCCCTCTTTGCGGCGGCCGACTGCCGCTGCTGCGGACTCAGCGGGGCCGACTTCTCGGCCGCGGCCTTCTTCGCCGGGGCGGAGACCTTCCTCGCGGCGCTCTTCTTGGCCGCGGCCTTCGCCGGTGCCTTGGGCGCAGCCGCCTTCGCGGGCGTCGACTTCTCCGCGGCGCTCCTCTTGGCCGCCGCCTTCTTCACCGTGGCCTTCGGGGGCGCCGTACCGGCGACCGCCGTCTTCCTCGCGGGCGCCCGCTTCGCGGCGGGCGCGGCCGGCGCGTGCCTGGGCGGGGTGTTCTTGCGGGCCGCGGGGGCCTCGGCCGCCACGAGGTCGGCGGCCGCCACATCCGCCGCGCTCTCGTGCCCCTCCGCCCCCGAAACCGCGGTCCGCGGCCCCTCGGCGGTCCTCTTGGCCGGAGCGGGCTTGCGGCCCGACATCCTGCGCGGCGGCGCACCGTTGCCGGCCTCGCCGTTCTCGACGGCGACGTGCTCCACCGTCGGCCTGCCGCCCTTGGGGCGCTCGGCCGTGGGGCGCTCGGCTGTGGGGCGCTCGGCCGTGGGCCGCTCGGTCTCGGCCGGTTCGGCCCCCTTGCCCTCGAGGTTGCGCACTCGGCGCTCCAGCGTGTCGACGACCGCCCCGACCCGCCCCAGTTCGTCGGTGACCCGGCCGATGCGGTCCGTGGCCTTGTCGACCTCCTCACGGATGAGCCCCACGAGCAGATCGCGATTGGCCCGTCCGGCCGTCACGAGCTCGTCCGCCAGGGTCTGCACCTCAGGAGGGATCTTCTCGGAGACCTTCCGCTGCATCTCCCCCAGGTCCACCCCCGCCTGATCCATGAGTTCCCGGGCAGCCGCAAGGGCCCGCTGGCGCGTTGCCTCCGTCAGTCCCCCGGCGATCTGCAGGCAGGTCCGCAGCGCGTCACGCAATGTGCTCACTTCCTCCGCCGTCGACGCTGATGGTCATGACGCTACCGCTTGTGGGGCCGAGACCGCCGATAGCCCGACCGAGCACTGAGGTACCGTCGGTCGAATCGCCGCGCGGACGAGCGCGGGAAACCGGATCCACGGGAGACACCGCACCAATGGCCACCGTCGAGGAGTGTCGGGCCGCGCTGACCCAGCTCGCCGAGAACCTCGCCCGCGCGAACGGTGACGTGCGCAGCGCTACCGCGCTCGACCGCTCGCTGAGCTGCCGTATCACCGACCTCGACACCACATTCGTCGGGCGGTTGGCCGATGGAAGGATCAAGGACGTGATCGTGGTCGAGGAACCGGCCGAGAAGGCCCAGATCCGGCTCACGATGACCGGTGACGACCTCGTGGCCCTCGTCGCCGGCCACTTGAACTTCGCCAAGGCCTGGGGCAGCGGTCGCGTCAGACTCGAGGCGGGCTTCCGCGACCTGCTGCGCCTGCGCTCACTGCTGTGAGCACACAGCGTCACAGCCCCAGCTCGCCCAGCACCTTGTCGCAGTCCAGTTCCCGCTGCGGCGACTTCGCCCGCGACGACCACGCCACCGCGCACAGCGCCCGCAACGCGTCGTAGGGATCGCCCCCACCGTCCAGAACCAGGGCGCCGTCACGCGCCGAAGCCGTCCAGCCACGGCAGCGGAACGCCCCCGAGCCCGCGTCCTCCACCTCGGGATGCGGCTCCAGCAGCCCTCGCAGGTCCGCCGCCAGATAGGTCGGCCGGTGCTCCGGCGGCGCCGCCAGCACCTGGGCCGGGGTGCTCACCCCGGTGAAGACCAGCAGGCTGTCCACCTCGCCGACGTCGGCGCCCTCGATGTCGGTGTCCAGCCGGTCCCCCACGACGAGCGGCCGCTCGGCCCCCGTCCGCAGAATCGTCTCCCTGTGCATCGGCGGACGGGGTTTGCCCGCCACCTGCGGCCGCACTCCAGTCGACATCCGCACGACCTCCACCAGGGCGCCATTGCCCGGCGCGATGCCACGGGCCGTGGGCACGGTCAGGTCGGTGTTCGAAGCGAAGAAGGGAACACCCGCGTTCACCGCGTAGGTCGCCTCCGCGAGCTGCGCCCACCCCACCTCGGGCGAGAAGCCCATCACGACCGCCGCGGGATCGTCGTCCGCCGACTTCACCGGCCGCAGGCCGCGCTCACCGAGGGCCTGCACAAGCCCCTCACCCCCGATCGCCAGCACCGGCGCACCCTCGTCCACCAGCTCGGCGATGAGGCGCGCCACCGCCTGGGCGGACGTGATCACATCCTCCGGCTTCGCCGGCGTTCCCAACCGGGTCAGATGCTCGGCCACGGCCTGCGGCGTCCGGGAGGCGTTGTTGGTCACGTACGCCAAGTGCATCCCCGCCTCACGCGCCCGCGCCAGCGAGTCCACGGCGTGCTCGACGGCCGACGGGCCCTTGTAGACGACACCGTCGAGATCCAGCAGTGCGGTGTCGTACTCCGCGCACAGCGGACGCGCAGCACTCCCGGGCCTGGTCCTCATACGATCCAGCTCCTCACCTGCGACGTCGTCGCGCAGCCATTCGTTTGCCCGCCAATTCTCGCCCTGACACCGGCACGTAACATCGCAGGGTGACGACCACTCCCACCACCCGTGACACCGTCGGCCTCTCGCTCGTGCCCTTCCAGGGCCTGCGCTACGCCCCCGACCGGGTCAGCAGCATCGCCGCCGTCACTTCCCCGCCCTACGACGTGGTCGTCCGCCCCGAAGAACTCATCGAACTGGAGACAGCCGACCCCCACAACGTCGTCCGTCTCATCCTTCCGCAGAGCGCCGATCCCGCCGAGCGCCACCAGCTCGCCGCCCGGACCCTGCGCCAGTGGCGGGAGGACGGTGTCCTCGCCCCCGACGGCGCACCCGCGCTCTACATCTACGAGCAACGCGATGGAGAATCACTGCAGCGCGGCATCATCGGCACCCTGACCCTGGACAGCAGCGTCCTGCCCCACGAGGACGTGATGCCGGGACCGGTCGCCGACCGGGCGGCCCTCATGCGGGCCACCGCCGCCAATCTCGAACCGCTCCTGCTCGCCTACCGGGGCGACCCGGACGGGGCGGCCTCCGCGGCCGTGGAGCGCACCGCCGAGCGCACCCCGCTGCTCACCACGACGACCGAGGACGGCGTCCGGCACCGCCTGTGGTCCATCACCGACCCGGCCGAGATCGCCGCCGTCGCAGCCGAGCTGGCCCACCACGAGGCGCTCATCGCCGACGGTCACCACCGCTGGGCCACGTACCTGCTCCTCCAGCGCGAGCAGCGGGAGCCCTCGCCGTGGGACCGCGGCCTCGTCCTCCTGGTCGACACCACCCGCTACCCGCTGCGGGTCCGGGCCATCCACCGCGTCCTGCACCGGCTCCCGGTGGCCGACGCCCTCGCCTCCTTGGGGTACGCCTTCCGGGCCCGCACGATCACCGGCACACTCGGCGACGCCCTGGCCGAGCTCGCCGGGGCCGCGCGCGAGGGCAATGCGTTCGTGCTGGCGGGCGGCGACGGCTACCACCTGCTGACGGACCCGGACCCCGCCCTGCTCGACTCGGCGGTCCCGCAGGACCGTCCCCAGGCATGGCGCCGCCTGGATGCCACGGTGCTGCACAGCGTCCTTCTCGACCGCGTGTGGCGGATCCCGGACGCCCCCGACCACATCGCGTACCTCCATGACGCGGCCGCCGCCGAGCAACAGGCCAGGCGCCGGGGCGGCAGCGCGATCCTGATGCACCCGGTGGACGAGGGCCTGGTGCGCTCTCTCGCCCAGCAGGGCGTCACCATGCCCCGCAAGTCGACCTCGTTCGGACCGAAGCCGGCGACCGGGCTGGTGCTGCGCAGCCTGGATCTGGACTGACCGACCTGGAGCCGGACCTACCGGGTGAGCCGAGCGGCTCGTGAGACGCCGAAGGGGCGGCCCCGGATGGGACCGCCCCTTCGGCGTTCTCCGTGATCGCGCCTGCCGACCGCGCCCGAACTACTGGCGCTTGTCGTGGTCCCGGTCGTCCTCGTCCTCGAGGTCGTCCAGATCGTCGGCGTCGTCGGCCTTGTCCGGCTCGAGGAACGGGCTGGCGAGGAAGGCGGTGGGGTCGACCCCTGCCTTCTTCTCCTCGGGCTCCTCTTCGGCGTCCTCGGCGTCCTTGTCCTCGACGTCCTTGTCCTCGACGGCCTCGGCCACGTCGGTTGCAACGGTCACACCGGCCTCGACCGGCTCGGCGGTCTCGCCGGTCTCCTCCGTCTCGGCAACGGCGGCGATCTCCACCTCGTCGTCCGAGTCCAGGTCGTCGGCCTCGGGATCGAGCGCGTCCACGAACTCCAGCCCGTCCAGCTCGGCCAGCCGGTCGGACGCGTCGGTCGTCCCACTGGTGTCGGCCTCCAGCGCCTTCGCGAACCACTCACGGGCATCGGCCTCACGGCCCACGTCCAAGAGCGCGTCGGCGTACGCGTAGCGCAGCCTGGCGGTCCACGGGTGTATCGCGGGCGACGAGAGCTCGGAGCTCTGCAACGTCACCACGGCGGCGTCCGACTGCCCCATGTCACGGCGGGCACCGGCTGCCACGAGCCGCATCTCGACCTGTCCCGCGCGATCCAGCTGCTGCACCTCCGGCGCACCGGCCATCGCCAGCGCACGCTCGGGGCGGCCGAGGCCGCGCTCGCAGTCGGCCATGACCGGCCACAGCTCGGCGGAACCGTTCATCCGCCGGGACGCACGGAACTCCGTCAGCGCCTCGGAGTACTTCTCCGTCACATAGGACGCGAAGCCGGCCGCCTCACGGACAGCGGCGACCCTGGACGCGAGCCGGAGCGCGACGCGCGAGTACGCGTACGCCTGCTCGGGCTCGGTGTCGAGCAGCCTCGCCACCATCACCAGGTTCTTGGCGACGTCTTCGGCGAGCCCCTTCGGCAGGCTCTTCAGCTCCTGCTGGACGCTCGCGTCGACCTCGCGGCCGGTGACGTCCTCGGGGATCGGCAGGCGACGCACCGGCTCCGGGCGGTCCTCCCGCTCGCCGCCGCCGAACCGCCCACGGCCCTCGACGAACGGCCGCCGCGGCCCACGCCGGTCGTCGTCACGCCGCGGTCCACGGTCACGGTCGTCGCGGCGGGGCCCGCCGTAGCCTCCGCGGCCACGGTCGTCCTCACGACGGGGGCCGCTGGGACGGTCCCGGTCACGGTCATCGCGGCGGAAGCCGCCGGGGCGGTCGTCCCGACGCGGACCGGAGAAGCCTCCACGCCCACGATCGCGATCGTCCTCGCGGCGGGGAGCGCCGGCACGGTCGTCGCGGCGGGGCCCGCCGTAACCCCCACGTCCACGATCGTCCTCGCGGCGGGGACCGCCGGGACGGTCGTCACGGCGGGGGCCTGCGTAGCCACCGCGTCCACGGTCACGATCGTCCTCACGACGCGGGCCGCCGTAGCCTCCACGGCTGCGATCACGGTCGTCCTCGCGACGCGGGCCGCCGTAACCGCCGCGCCCGCGGTCGTCCTCACGCCGGGGACCGCCATAGCCACCACGGCCGGGGGCTCGGTCGTCCTCACGACGCGGGCCGCGGAAACCACCACGGTCCCGGTCGTCGCCGCGCGGAGCGCCGTAGCCTCCGCGCCCGCGGTCCCGATCGTCCTCACGCCGGGGACCACCGGGACGGTCATCGCGACGCGGGCCGCCATAGCCACCGCGCCCACGGTCGTCCTCACGCCGGGGACCGCCGTAACCGCCGCGCCCGCGGTCGTCCTCACGACGCGGGCCGCCGCCATTGCCGCCACGGCCACGGTCGTCCTCACGACGAGGCCCACGGTCCCGGCTGTCCCGATCGTCCCGACGCGGAGCGCCGTAGCCTCCGCGCCCGCGGTCCCGATCGTCCTCACGCCGGGGACCACCGGGACGGTCATCGCGACGCGGGCCGCCATAGCCACCGCGCCCACGGTCGTCCTCACGCCGGGAGCCGCCATAGCCGCCGCGGCCGCGGTCGTCGCCGCGCGGAGCGCCGTAGCCTCCGCGCCCACGGTCCCGATCGTCCTCACGACGGGGACCACGGTCCCTGTCACGGTCGCGGTCGTCACGACGAGGTCCACCAGGCCCTCCGCGGTCACGGTCATCGCGGCGGGGGCCGCCATAGCCACCGCGGCCACGGTCGTCGCCACCCCGCGATCCGTAGGGGCGGCCACCGGTGCCTTGGCGCCGCTCGGGACGCTCTGAGCGTCCACCTCGGTCATCGGATGGGTTGGGCATCGACGTGACTCCTGTCTTGGGGTACCGCAGTCATTCTCTCGCACCCCGGCACGGTGTGCGCTCACGCAAAAAACACAAAGGGACCCTTGGTTCCAGCGAAGAAGCCGGAGCCAAGGGTCCTTTTCAAGATTTGTTCGGCGGCGTCCTACTCTCCCACAGGGTCCCCCCTGCAGTACCATCGGCGCTGTAAGGCTTAGCTTCCGGGTTCGGAA
>NZ_BMMS01000024.1 GCF_014646055.1 Wenjunlia tyrosinilytica | reverse complement strand
TCCGTGAGCGTCGTCCGTGAGGCGGCGTTTCGGGTGGTGGCGGCGGTGCTGCCGCTGTGCCTCGCGGGCGGAGAAGCGAACAGCTTGGAGCGGAAATGGCGACGGTGAGTATGAGCGTGCACGAGCAACTGGCACTGCGGCACCGAGCGGTGCTGCCGGACTGGCTGGCCGTCTACTACCGGCAGCCGATCGAGATCACCCATGGCGAGGGCCGCTACGTCTGGGACGCGCAGGGGCGCCGGTACCTGGACTTCTTCGGCGGCATCCTCACCACCATGACCGCCCACGCCCTGCCGGAGGTCACGGCCGCCGTCACCGAGCAGGCCGGGCGGGTCCTGCACACCTCGACCCTCTATCTCAACCGCCCGATGATCGACCTGGCGGAGCGCATCGCCCGCCTGTCGGGCATCGAGGATGCCCGGGTCTTCTTCACCACCTCGGGCACGGAGGCCAACGACACCGCTTTGCTGCTCGCGACCACCTACCGAGGCTCCAACCAGGTCCTGGCCATGCGCAACAGCTACCACGGCCGCTCCTTCACCACCGTAGGCATCACCGGCAACACCTCCTGGTCGCCCACGAGCCTGTCGCCGCTCCAGACGCTCTACGTGCACGGCGGGGTGCGCACCAGGGGGCCGTTCGCGCATCTGACCGATCCCGCCTACATCGACGCCTGTGTGGAGGACCTGGAGGACGTCCTCGATCAGGCCCAGGGCAGGGTGGCCGCACTGATCGCCGAACCCGTCCAGGGCGTCGGCGGCTTCACCTCCGGCCCGGACGGTCTGTTCGCCGCGTTCAAGAGGGTGCTGGACCGGCGCGGGATCCTGTGGATCACCGACGAGGTGCAGACCGGTTGGGGCCGCACCGGCGAGCACTTCTGGGGCTGGCAGGCCCACGGCGCGAGCGGCCCGCCCGACATCCTCACGTTCGCCAAGGGCATCGGCAACGGCCTGTCTATGGGCGGCGTCGTCGCCCGCGCCGACGTGATGAACTGCCTGACCGCGAACTCCATCTCGACATTCGGTGGCAGCCCCATCACCTCCGCCGGCGCCCTCGCCAACCTCACCTACCTGCTCGAGCACGACCTTCAGGGCAACGCCCGCCGCGTCGGCGGCCTCCTGCTCGGCAGGCTCCAGGCGATCACCGCGGGACTGTCCTGCGTCCGCGAGGTCCGCGGCCGGGGCCTGATGATCGGTGTGGAGCTGAACACCCCGGAGCAGGCCACCGACGTCCTCGAGGCCACCCGTGGAGGCGGGCTGCTGGTCGGCAAGGGCGGGCACGGCGGCGCGGTGCTGCGGATCGCACCGCCGCTGACGCTCACCGTGGCGGAGGCCGAGGAGGGCGCGGAGATCCTGGAGGCGGCGCTCAAGCAGGTCGAGTCCGGCCGCCAGGGATCCTGAGCGGGCATGGCCGCGGGGCGCGCCCCACGCGGGGCATGCCGCACGTCCGGACGCCGCGCGCGGGGCGCGCCGCGCATCCGGGCGCTCACCTCCGGGGGGGGGCCGCGCATCCGGGCGCCGCACATCCGGGTGCCTCACATCCGGGGCGCCTCGAACGAGGCGCCGGTCGTGTCGCTCAGCGCCGCCTCCACCAGCTTGACCTGCTCCACAGTGGTGGCGACCCACTCGCATTCGCGCCGGTAGACCCCCGAGACCTCCCGCACGGTGGGGTGCGGCGAGTGGCGGGTCGCGAGGAGCCGGGCCCGTATGGAGGTCAGTTCCACCTCCAGGAACAGGACCACCATGCGGGCCAGCTCCAGCGGGTGCCGGTGCAGCACCTCCTCGTAGCGCCACCGGGGCGGGGCGAGGTCGAACAGCCACGCCTTCGCCGACCGCTCGAAGTCCGGTGAGCCCGGACGGCACAGGCCCTCCGGCCACGTCCGGCCGCCTCCCGGCCCGCGGGTGCCACGGTTGCGGGCGTCCGGGGTGCGGGACTCGAACGGGGATCGGGTCAACGATGACTCCTTGGCTGAGGGGCGTCCGCGGGACCGGACGCTGGTGGAACCGGATGCGCGCGGCCCTGCCCGCACGCTCGCGCTCGGTGGACTCCCGGCGGTCCGCCGAGTCCTGCCGACAGCAAACGCGGACCAGTGCGGCCGCGTTAACGGGCCGTCCGCGCAATTCCTTGTCGTCTTCGTTTCTTCTAGCCCTCGCCAATTAGCCATGTCAAGCCAACTGCCTTTGACTGTAGGGGATTTGAGGTAACGGTCCGGACGTCGTCCCGGCCCCGCGGACAAACGGCCGGGCCCGGTCGGCCGGAAGCGGCACCCGGCGAGGGGAGAGCTTTCGCGCCGGGCGCCCGGACCTGCTCAGGTGCCGTTGGAACTTGGGTTACTGGGGGGTCATTTTTTGGCTGTCAAATTCACATCACGGTTTGGCTGTGGGGGGTTGCGGAGTCGGAAGTTTCGATAGCGTGCGGGTCGGGACCTCGTCGGCCCCGACGTGCGGGCCGCTCTTCATTTTCAGGAGATTTCCATCTTTCACCGGCCTGGGGAAAAGGAACAGTTCCCGGCATGCCATGCCCCCACCGATACTGCGGTCAGGAGGACGTGATGGCGAGGAAACGCATGCTGATGGCATGTGCGGTGGCCCCCGCGCTCTTGCTGGCGGCCGCCTGCTCGGACTCGCCTGCTCAGGGCGGCTCCGCGGTTTCCGGCGCACGCAAGGGCGCGGAACACCGCATCGCGTTCTTCGGATTCGCCAAGGCGAACTCTTTCGCCGCGGCAACCTTCGCCGGAGTCAAGGAATACGCACGGGCCCATGGCGCCGACGCCGAGTTCTTCGACCCGAACTTCGACGCGCAGGTCCAGGTACGCCAGATGCAGGACGCGATCACTTCCAAACGCTTCGACGCCTTCCTCGTCCAGGCCAACGACGGGGCGGCCGTGCAACCGCAGGTGCGGGCCGCGCTGAAGGCCGGAATCCCCGTGGTCGCGGTCTTCACCCCCGTGGGCAAGCGCCTCGACACGGCCCAGCCCCAGGTGCCCGGCGAGATCTCCCTCGTCGACGTGCCGACGGTCAACGGGCGCGAGCTCGGGGAGCTGGGTGTCGACGCGTGCCGCAGCCGGAAGGCCCACCCCTGCCGTGTCGCCTACCTCGAGGGCTTCAAGACCCTGCCGCTGGACAACGCCCGCACCAAGGCCGTGGAGAAGGCGCTCAAGGCCGCCGGACCGGATGTGAAGCTGGTCGCCGAGACCGAGGGCGGCTACACCCAGCAGACCGGGCGCAAGGCCATGCAGGACGTCCTGCAGTCCACCCCCGACCTGGATGTCGTGCTCGGTTCCTCGCAGGCCGTCGCGGGCGCCGAGAAGGTCGCGCGCGGCAAGGGCATCGCCTTCGTCGGCAACGGCGGATCCCGGCAGGCGGTCGCCGCCGTCAAGAGCCACCGGTGGTTCGGCATCTACTACGTCCCCGCCCGGACGATGGGAGCCAAGGCGGCCGAACTGGCGCTGCGCAGGGCGGACGGCGAGCGGGTCGACGAGGCCGTCCCCGTCACCTCCCTGACCGCCGTGGGCGCCAAGGGAACCGCGCGGTCACTGAAGGGTGTGGCGGGCGAGTACGACGAGTGAGGGAGGACGAGACGACATTCCGAGAAGTGGTGTCCCGACAGGCCGTGTCCCGACAGGCCGTGTCCCGACAGGCCGTGTCCAGGGAAACCGTGTCCCGAGAGGCGGTGTCCCCAGAAGCCGCGTCCCCGGAAGGGGTGTCCGCAGAAGGCGAGTCCGCGGAAGCCGTGTCCGCGGAAGCGGTGTCCCGCGACACCGCGGGGGCGTCGGCGCCCGCGCGCCGGGCGACTGCGGTAAGCGCGCGGTGGCGGGACCGCGGTGTGGGGTCCTGCGTGGCCTTCCTGGTCCTGGCGCTGTCGCTGTCCACGGACACCTTCCTGACGGCCGACAACCTCGTGAACCTGCTCGACCAGGCCACCGTGACGGGCCTGCTCGCCTGCGGTGCCACGGTCTGCCTGCTCGCCGGGGCGTTCGACCTCGCGATGGGCGGCACACTCGCCCTCTCCGCCATCACCTTCGTCGCCGTGACCAGGGCGACGGGAGTTCCGCTCGGCATGGCGGCCGCCGTGGCCGTCGGCCTTGCGCTGGGCACGCTCAACGGACTTGTGGTGGTGGGGGTCCGGGTGCACTCCTTCATCGCCACACTCGCCCTGGGCATCGCGTACGGGGGCGTGGCGCTGATCGTCACCGACGGGGACATCGTCTACCCCTTGTCGAGCCGGCTCTCCGAGGCGCAGGTGCTGGCCCGGCCGACCGCGGCGGGCGGCATCACCGTGGCGTCGTTCCTGCTCGTCGTCGTCACGGGGATCTGCTGGGCCCTGTCGGCCAGGACGGCGTTCGGCCGGCACATGTACGCGGTCGGGGGCAACGCCGAGGCGGCCCGGCGCTGCGGGGTGCGGATCGACGCCGTACGGGTCGCAGTGCTGGCGATCAGCGGCGTGTGCGCGGCCCTCGCCGGCCTGGTGCTGGCGTCCCGCGCGGGCTCGGCGCAGGCGGACATGGGGGCGCAGCTGCCGCTGAGCGCGATCGCCGCCGCGGTGGTCGGCGGCACCAGCGTGCTGGGCGGCCGGGGCGCGGTGTGGCGCGGTCTGGTCGGGGTGGCCCTGCTCACCCTGATCGGAAACGGGTTCAACCTCCTCGGCTGGAACTCCACCTACCGGCAGTTGATCGAAGGGCTGCTCATCCTCGGCGCGATCGCCGTCGACCGGCCGTCCGGAGCGCGGCGATGAGGCCGCCGCGGCCCGAGGGGGCCCGATGCGCATAGGGATCCGTACCTCCGCCTCGACGGCGCACGGGGTCCTCATGGACGGCGGCGCCGTCGTGTCGGCGGCCACGGCGCCGCTCGACGGCTCGGCGCCGGGTGCCCTCACGGCGCTGACGACCGGCCTGGCCGCGGCCGCTTCCCCCGAGGTCGACTCGGTGACCTGGGATGTGTCGTCGGTCCTCGAAGAGGCGCTGGAGCGCGCGAGCGAGGGCCGCGCCCCCTCGTCCCTCGTGGGCCCGGGCGGCTTGTCCCTCGTCTGGCCCGGCAGCCCGGTGGTGGCCCAGCACGTGGCCGCGGTACGGGTGGTGCCCAGGTCCCCGGCCGCGCCCGGCCTCGGCGCCCACCCGTCCTCCCTGGTGCGCTCGCTGGTGTCCTGGCGCGGCACCGTCACCGGGGGCCACGACCTGTTCGGGAACGAGCTGGCGGCGCTCGACCTCGACGCGGCACTGCGGTGCGCCGAGCAGGCGGCCCTGGCGGGGCTGACGACCCTGGCGATCACCGCCACCGGCGCGTGCAACCGGGCCATTCACGAGGAGTCGGTGGCCGCCTGGCTGCTGGAGCGGATCCCGCGGCTGCGGCTGTGCCTGTCCCACGAGAGCGGAGGGCTCGGACTGCTGGAGCGGGAGGCGACCACGGTGGTCAACGCGGCCCTGCTCGACGTGGCGGAGAACGTGGTGGCCGAGTGCGAGCAGGCCACGAGCGCGCTGGGGGACGGGGTGTCCTGCTGGTTCGCCACCGGTGACGGCGGCCGGGTGTCCGCCAAGAGGCTGCGCTGGTTCCCCGTCGTGGGCCTGGCCGCGACGGCGGCGTCCGCCCTGATCGGCGCGGCGACGCTCTCGGGCAGCAGGGACGCGGTCGTGGGGCTGACCGGCCCGGCCATGATCACTGTCGGGCAGGTGCGGGGCGGGCTTCCCCATGTGGAGGCCGATCTGCCGAGGAGGATCGGGGTGCGCATGACGACGCCGCAGCCCGTGCTCACCTTCAGCGCCGTGGACCCCGCTTCTCCCACCGCCCACCCGCTCAACGAGCACAGCGGACCGACCGTCGATGTCGTGGCGGTCCTGGACGAGGGAGGTCGCGAGGTGGCCGACCAGCTCCGGCGCCATGTCCACCCCGGCCCGACGTGGCTGCGGTCGCCCGCCGACATCGCCGCGGTCGGCGCCGCCCACACCGAGGCGAGCGCCTGGCTGGACCTGCTGATACCCGCCGAGACCACGGACGAGCTGGACCGGCTCCAGGCGCGGGCCGAACAGCAGGCTCTCACCCTGGTGGCCTCGAACGGCGCCCGGCCGGGAACCGAACGCGTCGTGAAGTCCTCCGCCGCCGCGGTGGGTTATCTGCGGGCCAGCCTCTACCGGTTGCAGGTGCGCGCCACCGGCCTCCCCGACGACGGGCCCGCCCGATGACCGCCACCGGGGTGGCGGCGGACAGCGAGGCCGCCGCACCCGCTCAGACGATCTCCGCCGAGGACCTTCCGGCCATGGTCGCGGGCAACCAGCTGCTGTGCTCGGCGATCGGCGCGGCGGGCGTCGACGGGGTCACGGTCTGCGTGGAGGCCCTGCTGCGCCGGCACGGCCCGGTGCCGCTGGTCGGGCTGGACTCGCTGCCCGACGACGCCCTGTGCGCCTCGGTGGGAGCGGTCGGCGCCTTTGCCCCGCTGCTGGAACTGCCGCCGTGCGGAGACGAGTTCGAGCTTGCCGTCGGGGCGCTGGAGGCCCGGATCGGCCGTCGGCTCGACGCCGTCGTGTCACTCAACGCGGCCGGACCGAACGCCCTGTTCCCGGTCGGGGCGGCAGCGGCCCTCGGCCTTCCGCTGGTGGACTGCGACGGGATGGGGCGGATCCTTCCGCTGATCCACCAGACGACCTATGCCCTGGCCGGACTGCCGGTCACCCCGCTCGCCGGCGCCAGCCAGACCGGGGATGTGGTGGTGCTCGATACCGGTTCCCGGCGGGCGGACGCGCTCCTGCGCGGCGTTGTGGACGCCTCGGGAGGCTTCATGATCTGCGCGATGTACCCGGCGACGGCCGCGCGACTGCGCGAGGCCGCGATCGAGGGCTCCACCAGCCGCATCCTGCGGGTCGGCGGACTCCTGACGAGCGTGTCCGGCCGCGGGGCCCTGCTCGCGGGCCTGGCCCGCACCGTCGGCGCCCGGGTGCTGGCCCACGGCCGAGTCGTCGAGGTGGCGGGCGTCGGCCGCACGGAGGGGACCCGGCACTACCCCTCCATGCCGAGCAGTATCGTCCTGGCCGAGCCGGGCGAGGCCGGGCGGATCATCCGGCTCGAGGCGCAGAACGAGCTGCTGCTCGCACTGATCGACGGCGCCGTGGCCGCTGCCGTCCCCGATGTGCTGTGCATGCTCGACCGTCACAAGCTCCGCGTGGTCGGCCTCGAAGGGGTGGAGGTGGGGGACGACGTGGACGTGCTGATGGTGCCCGCCGCGCCGATGTGGCACACCGAGGCGGGACTGGGACTGGCCGGTCCCCGGGCATTCGGCTTCCCGGTCAGCCATCCGAGCGAGGGAGGACGGCCGTGAGAGCCAACCGTTCGACAGAACCCCTGACGGTGGCGGAGCTTGTGCGCTTCGGCCCTCTGAGCCGGGCCCGCGCCTTCGCCACCGGCCATCTCGAGCGCCCGGTCTCCGGGGTCTCGCTGATCTCCGAACTGGAGAAGGCGCGGCAGTGCGAGCCCGACACCGTCCTGGTGGTGCACCCCACCGCGGCGCTGGGCATCTGGGCGCTGGAGTCCGCCCTGCGGTTCGCCTGGGAGCGCAACGCCTCCTGCCTCGTCGCCCCGTCCGGCATCGCGGTCACCGGCTCGACGCAGCAACTGGCCGAACGGCTGCGCATGCCGCTGTTCGTCGTGAGCGATCCCGCCAAGAGCGCGCTGGAGCTGGCGGCGGCGATCGCCGACACCGAGGCGGCCAGGGCCCGCATGACCACCCGCTGCGCGGTGCTGTTCAGCGAACGCGAGAACATGCGGGACATCGTCGGCGTCATCAACACCGAGGTGCCGGGGGTGACCGCGGCTCTGTTGACGGCCGACGGGCATGTGCTCGCCGGGCGCTCGACGGTGGGTCGGGACCAGCGGAACGCCAACGGCGACGGCCACCGGGTGGAAGTGCCGGTGCCGGGCCCCGGCGGTCGGCCGCTGGGTACCTTGGTGGCGCGTCTGTCCACGTGGTCCCCGGCCTGGGCGGAGACCGTCGAAACGATTCTGCGGCTGGCGCGGGCGCCCCTGGCCGCGTCCATCGCCGGGGCGCAACTGGCGCTGTCGCACCGGGCCGTGAAGGACCGGCTCCTGCTGGAGACGCTTCTGCGCGACGAGCACGCGGCGCCGGAAGCGGACGGCGCGGCGCCGCGGCCTCCCTCTCCCGCTGACGAAGGAGTCAGCGCCGAGCGGATCGCCCGTGAGGCGGGCTGGCGCATCGACGGCAGCCATGTGGCGGTGTTCCTGCGGCCGGGTCGGCTGGACGAACCGGGCCGCGAGTCGGCCACGACAGGGGTGATCGCGTCGTGGCAGGACGCCTTTCCCAGGACCGACCTGATCCCTTACGAGCAGGGGTGGGTGGCGTGGTTCACGGACAACGCGGCCGAACCCCGGGACGTCGCCGACCTGGTACGGCACAGGCTGCTGTCGTCCCGCATACCCCTGCCGCTGAGCGTGGGAGTGGGCCAGCCGGGGGAGGGGATGAGCGGCCTGCGGCGCTCGGTCGCGGAAGCGGCCCTCGCCGCGGCGGTGGCCGTGCGCGCCGGCGGTGGCACGATCGAACTCTACGCGGAGCTGGGACCCCGGGCGGTCCTGGCCTGCCTCCCGGTCGGTGAGATCGCGGACGCGGCCAGGATCCTGCTGGCCGAACTGATCGCGGACCCCAAGGCCGACGTCCTCATCAGCACCCTGGCCGCCTTCCTGGACTGCGCCTGCTCCACCGGACAGGCCGCCGCCCGCCTCGGCCTGCACCGCAACACCATGCTGGGCCGCATGGAACGCATCCGCTCCAGAGGTGTGGACCTCGAAGCCCCGGAACACCGCCTGGCCCTCCATATCGCCTGCTACGCCCTGATGAGCACCCGTCAGCCGACGTGAGGCGGGCGCGGTGCCGCGCCGGAGGCGGAGGTCCTGCCGGGTGCCGGGCGCGGCGGAGCACTTCACCGCCCCGGTGAGGCAGACGCATCCCGCCTCCACCGTGAGGCGGCGCGTCGCGCCCGAGGCGCCCGGCGCGCCGTCCCGCCGGCGGCGCGCCGCTCGTGTGCCGGTGGGGTCCGGGTCCACCACCGGTGCGGTGGCGCAGACGGCCCGGCCGCTCCCGTCGGGGACCGGAGTCGTCCTCTCCGCCGCTGTCGGCGGCGAGGGGCCGCGCCCGGATGGGCGTCCTGCACATGCCCCCGCAACCGGGTGTGTACCCCGCCCACCGGGCGGGGTGCCGCACATGGGCTCCCTGGTGGAGCCACCGCCCGCACCCTTGGCGGGCTTGGCTTCCCGGCCCTTGGACCACGCCCGATGACCTGGGCGCTCCGCCGTCCACGACGTGGTCTGTGCCAATGACACAGTGGCCTGTACCGCCTCTGTGCATCGGGCCCACAGCGTCCCATCGCCCTCCCGCTAGCGTCCGGGGGTGTTCGCGCGCCGCGCGCCCGGTCCGTCCGGTCGGCTCCTCGTCGAGCCGGACCAGCGGACCCCTGCTGAGAGGTACTGCCATGGTGGATACGCATCCGTACCTGGAAGGGAACCTCGGGACACGCACGCCGGTTCCCCATCGGCACGGTGATCCGGTGACCTGTCCGACCTGCGTGTCGACAGACCGGGAAGCCTGCGTGGGCGACGTCGTGCACCACGCCGCGTTCCCGCCCCTGACCGCGCGGGTGGGCTCCGTCCGCCGCTATGTGCGCACCTGCGCCGCCCGCTTCGGCGTCACCCACCGCTTCCCGATGGACGATGTCGCCCTCGTCGTCTCGGAGATGTTCGCCAACGCCACCACTCATGCCGACAACGCCGGATCCGACGTCACCGTCGCCATAGGACTGAGCGGGCCCCTGCTCCGCCTGGAGGTCCACGATCTCGACCCCCGCCCCTGCGTACCCGCGGCCGCGTCCGGGACGGACGACTCCGGCCGGGGGATGCTGCTGATCGCCGCGCTGTCCCAGCGCTGGGGCATGATCGCGCGGCACCGTGGCAAGATCGTTTTCGCTGAGATCGCTCCGCACACGGAGTTCTGATCACCGGCGGGCCGCTGACCGGGGACAGCGGCGCGCACCAGCACGACCACTTCAGCGAGGAACGACATGCCCGCCACCCACCGCGTCGAGAAAGACCTTCTCGGCGAGCGAGACATCCCGGCCGACGCCTACTGGGGCATCCACACCCTGCGCGCCACCGAGAACTTCCCCATCAGCGGCACACCCGTAGCCCGCTACCCCCACCTGATCGAAGCGCTCGCCGCCGTCAAACAGGCCGCGGCCATGGCCAACGCCGACCTCGGTCTGCTGGAGGAGTCCAAGGCCTCGGCCGTCGTCGCCTCCTGCCGTGAGATCCGGTCGGGTCTGCTCCACGACCAGTTCGTCGTGGACGTCATCCAGGGCGGCGCGGGCGCCTCCACGGACATGAACGCCAACGAGGTCCTCGCCAACCGCGCTCTGGAACTCCTCGGCCATGCCAAGGGCGAGTACCAGCACCTGCACCCCCATGAGGACGTCAACCGCGGCCAGTCCACGGGCGACGCCTACGCCACCGCCGTGAACGTCGCGGTCGTCCTCGCGGTCCAGGACCTGCTGAGCTCGCTGTCGGTGCTGGCAGAGGCCTTCGCGGTCAAAGCCGTGCAGTTCAACGACACCTCCCAGGAGACGTCGCGGGACACCGCGGCGGTCCATGGCTCCTGGCTCCCGGCCGCGGACCCGGTGGGCCTGAGCCGGGAGTTCGCCGCCTACGGCGTGATGATCGAGGAGGACCGGGGCCGGCTGACGGAAGCCACGATGCTCGCCCATGAGGTCAACCTGGGCACTCCGGCCCTCGGCACGGGCCCCTGGGCGCCCCCCGGATACGCCGAGGCCGCGCACGGCCACCTCTGCGTCATCACCGGCCTGCGGCTGCTCACGGCCGAGGACCCGATGGAGGTCGCCCAGGACTGCGGCGCCCTCGTCCACGTCTCCGCCGTGGTCAAGCGCGTCGCGGTGAAGCTCTCCAAGATCTGCAACGACCTGCGCCTGCTGTCCGGCAGCCCCAGGTCGGGCCTGGGCGAGATCAGCCTCCCCCCGGTCGAGGCCGCCTCCGGCTCCCTGCCCGGCAGGACGGACCCGGTCATCCCGGAGATGGTCAACCAGGTCGCCTTCAAGGTGATCGGCAACGACCTCGCCGTCACCATGGCGGCGCAGTCAGGACAGTTGCAGATGAACGCCTTCCTGCCGCTCATCCTCCACTCGCTCTCGGAGAGCATGGCCCATCTCGGCGCTGCCGCCCGTATCCTCGCCGACCGCTGCGTGTCGGGCATCACCGCCAACGACATCACCGGCAGAAACACCACCACCGCCGACACCACTGCCAACAACACCCTCGCCAACAACAGCAGCGCCAACAGCAGCACCGCCAGGAAGAGCGCCCCCGGCAACAGCACGGCCGGCCGTGCGGCCACCGAACAAGCGGGCAAGCCCGCCGCCTCGCGGGACTCCCTCGGGCGCGTCACCCCCCTCAAACCGCCCCTCGGGCGCCGCACCGCCGCGGACCTCGCCGAGGAGGCGCTGGAAACCGGCTGAGGACCGCCGGATCCGCCGACCGGGATTGAGCCGGCCGGGTGCCCGCGGAAGAAACCCGCCCGTCCTGCGGGACTAGCCTCGACGGTATTGCCACAGTGGGCGGTGGGCTTCTACGTTCGTTTCCCACCCCCGGCGTCTACGTGCGTAGAAGCCAGGGGGCAGCCGGGCCGACGCCGCGTCAGGAACCCGCCGGTGCCGAGGTCCGCACGGCCGCTGCGGCAGCCGCCGCCCGGCGACAGGGCCGCCCGGCGACACCGGGGAAGGAGTGGCAGTATGACGCGTACCGTGATCCGTGGTGGATTCGTCATCACGGCGTCCGACGAGGTCCACGCCGACGTCCTCATCGAGGGAGGCCGGGTCGCCGCCGTCGTCGCCCATGACTCCTCCGCCGCCGAGAGCTGGACGGCGGACCGGGTCGTCGACGCCACCGGAATGTATGTCATCCCGGGCGGCGTGGACGCGCACACGCACATGGAGCTCCCGTTCGGCGGCACGGCCGCCTCGGACACCTTCGAGACCGGCACCCGGGCGGCGGCCTGGGGCGGCACCACGACGATCGTCGACTTCGCCGTCCAGAGCGTGGGCCAACGGATCCGCGAGGGCCTCGACACGTGGCACGCCAAGGCCGACGGCCGGTGCGCCATCGACTACGGCTTCCACATGATCCTCTCGGACGTCAACGAGGACACACTCAAGGAGATGGACAACCTGGTCGAGGACGGCGTGACCAGCTTCAAGCTGTTCATGGCCTACCCCGGCGTCTTCTACAGCGACGACGGCCAGATCCTCAGAGCCATGCAGCGCACCGCCGGCAACGGCGGCCTGACGATGATGCACGCCGAGAACGGCATCGCCATCGACGTCCTCGTCGAGCAGGCGCTGGCCGCCGGCAGGACGGACCCGCGCTACCACGGAGAGGTGCGCAGGGCGCTGCTGGAGGCCGAGGCGACCCACCGCGCCATCCAGCTCGCCCGCGTCGCGGGCTCCCCGCTCTACGTCGTCCATGTCTCCGCGGAGGAGGCCGTGGAGGAGATCGCCCGCGCCCGCGACATGGGGCTCAACGTCTTCGGCGAGACCTGCCCGCAGTATCTGTTCCTGTCCACGGACAACCTCGCCGAGCCCGACTTCGAAGGCGCCAAGTACGTCTGCTCCACCCCGCTGCGGCCCAAGGAGCACCAGGCGGCGCTGTGGCGGGGCCTGCGCACCAACGACCTCTCGGTGGTCTCCACCGACCACTGCCCCTTCTGCTTCGTCGGCCAGAAGGAGCTCGGCCGCGGCGACTTCTCCAAGATCCCCAATGGCCTGCCGGGCGTGGAGAACCGCATGGACCTGCTCCACCAAGCCGTCCTGGACGGTCACATCTCACGGCGGCGCTGGATCGAGCTGGCCTGCGCCACCCCCTCCCGGATGTTCGGCCTCTACCCGCGCAAGGGCACCATCGCCCCCGGCGCCGACGCCGACATCGTCCTGTACGACCCGCATGTGCGGCAGACCCTCTCCGCCGCCACCCACCACATGAACGTCGACTACTCGGCGTACGAGGGCAAGCAGGTCACCGGGCAGGTCCGCACCGTCCTGTCCCGCGGCGAGCTCGTCCTGGACGACCGCGAGTACGTGGGCCGGGCCGGGCACGGCCAGTACCTCGCCCGCAGCACCAGCCAGTACCTGATCTAGGAGCGCCTCGTGGACTTCGGACTCGTCCTCCAGACGGACCCGCCCGCCTCGGCCGTCGTCGGCCTGATGCGGCGGGCCGAGCGCAAGGGCTTCCGCTACGGCTGGACGTTCGACTCGGCCGTCCTGTGGCAGGAGCCGTTCGTCATCCACAGCCGCATCCTGGAGCACACGGAGCACATGACCGTGGGCACGATGGTCACCAACCCCGGCACCCGCACCTGGGAGGTGACCGCGTCGACGTTCGCCACGCTCAACGAGATGTACGGCAACCGTACGATCTGCGGTATCGGGCGCGGCGACTCGGCCATGCGCGTGGCCGGGCGCAAACCCAACACGCTGGCCCGCGTGGGCGAGGCCATCCACGTGATCAGGGATCTCGCCGAGGGCCGGGAGGCGACCGTCGACGGCACAACCATCCGGCTGCCGTGGGTCAAGGACGGCCGGCTGCCGGTGTGGATGGCCGCGTACGGACCCAAGGCGCTGGCCATGGCCGGAGAGCTCGCCGACGGCTTCATCCTGCAGCTCAGTGACCTGTATCTGACGGAATGGATGGTCAAGGCGGTGCGCGCGGCCGCGCGGAAGGCCGGACGCGACCCGGCGTCGGTGACGATCTGCGTGGCCGCTCCGGCGTACGTGGGCGGCGACAGCCCCGAGGAGATGGCGCACGCGCGCGAGCAGTGCCGCTGGTTCGGCGGAATGGTCGGCAACCACGTGGCCGATCTGGTCTCCCGCTACGGCGAGCACACCGGGGCCGTCCCCGAGGCACTGACCGACTACATCCGCGACCGCCACGGCTACGACTACTCCCACCACGGACGGGCCGGGAACCCCGACACGGCGTTCGTGCCGGACGAGATCGTGGACCGGTTCTGCGTGCTCGGCCCGCCCTCCGCGCACATCGAGAAGCTGCGTCGGCTCAAGGCGCTCGGCGTCGACCAGTTCGCCGTGTACAACATGCACGACGCCAAGGAGGCGACGATCGACGCCTACGGCGAGCACATCATCCCGGCGCTGCGCGGCGACGCCCCTGTGCCAGAGTGAGGGTGTGGCAGTCAACGACGGACATCACGACGCCGTGGCCCTCCTGCGCCGCCGCGGCGCCGAGGACGCGCACCCCGGCGGCACCCTGCCGGCCCATCTGCTGGGATTGTTCACCCGCACCCATGACCTGCTGACCGCCGAAGCCAGGGAGGACTGCCGTGCCGTACTCGGTTGACGCGGTCGTGGTCGGCGCCGGGCCCAATGGGCTGACGGCGGCGGTCACCCTCGCGGAGGCGGGCCTGTCGGTGGAGGTCTTCGAGGCGGCCGAGGAGGTCGGCGGCGGGGCGCGCACGGAGGAGCTGACCCTGCCCGGCTTCCGGCACGACCCCTGCTCGGCCGTCCACCCGACCGGTATCGGCTCACCCGCCTTCCGCCGGATGCCGCTGGCCGAGCACGGCCTGGAGTGGGTGCACCACGACGTGCCCCTGGCCCACCCCCTCCCCGACGGGTCGGCCGCGGTCCTCGCCCGCTCGGTGGGGGAGACCGCGATGTCGATGGGGCCCGAGGACGCGGGCGCCTACCGGCGGCTGGTGGCCCCCTTCACCGGCCGGTGGGACGACCTCGCCGCCGATGTCCTGCGCCCGCCCCTGACGGGGCTGCCCCGCCATCCGGCGCTGCTGGCGCGCCTCGGAGTGCTGGGAGTGCAGCCCGCCACCCTGCTGGCGAGGCGCTTCTCGGGCGATCGGGCCAGGGGGCTGTTCGCGGGACTCGCGGCGCACGCCATCACCGGGCTCGGCACACCGCTGACGTCAGGGGTCGGGCTGATGTTCGCCCTGGCCGGGCACGACGTCGGCTGGCCCATCGCCCGCGGCGGCTCGCAGGCGATCTCCGACGCTCTCGCGGGACATCTGCGCTCGCTCGGTGGAAAGATCCACACCGGGAGGCACATCCGCTCCCTCACCGAACTGCCCTCCGCACGGGCCTACTTGTTCAACACCGCGCCCGAGGGCCTGCTGGAGATCGCGGGGGAGCGGCTGCCGGCCCGAAAGGCCAAGGCCCTGGGCGGCTACCGGCACGGCCTGGCCGTCTTCAAGATCGACTACGCCATGGACGGCCCGGTGCCGTGGACCGCGCCCGAAGCCCGCCGGGCGGGAACGGTGCACGTGGGCGGCACGCTGGAGGAGATCGACACCGCGCTGGTCAGGGCGTCACGGGGACTGAGCCCCGAGGCGCCGTTCCTCATCACGGCCCAGCCCACCCTCGCGGACCCCACCCGGGCGCCCGAGGGCAAGCATGTCTTCTACGCCTACGGCCATGTCCCCTTCGGGTGGACCGGCGACGCCACGGACGCCATGGAACGCCAACTGGAGCGCTTCGCCCCGGGCTTCCGCGACCTCGTCCTCGCCCGCCATGTGACCACCCCCGCCGACATCGAGGCGCACAACCCCAACAACATCGGCGGCGACATCGGCGTGGGCAGCATGGCCGCCCTGCACTCCCTGCTGCGCCCCGCCCTCTCCCCGGTCCCCTACACCACCGGAGCCCCCGACATCTTCCTGTGCTCCTCGGCAACCCCCCCGGGCCCGGGCGTCCACGGCCTGTGCGGCCACTACGCGGCCCGAACGGCCCTGAGAAAGGCCTTCGGCCGGAAGGTGCCGCTGTCGGTCTAGCGCCCGTCCCGTTCGGGTGAGGGGCCCGGGAGCCGGGCGAGCATGCTCCGTACCGCCTCGGCCTCGGTTACCCCCAGCCGCTCGTAGATGGCCAGCGCCCGCTCCCACCATCCGCGGGCGGCTTCGGGGTCACTGGTGGCCAGAGCCGTCCTGGCGATGCCGTCGAGGGCCTGCGCCTCGCCGAGCGGCACATCGATCTCCCGAGCGACAAGCAGCGCCTGCTGGTACTTCTCCCGCGCCGCGTCGTGCGCCCCCGTGGCACCTTGTACGGCTGCCGTGCCGAGCTGGGCCATATGAAGCCCGTAACGGTCGCCGATGCGCCCGGCGACCCCCTCCGCCTCGACGAAGTACGTCAGAGCCTCGCGGCTGTGGCCCGCGTCCCCGAACGCACGGCCCATGTCGATCAGGCAATCCGCCTCGCAGCGCGGGTCTCGACTGGCCCGGTAGATGTCCAGGGCCTTGTGGAGGTACGACAGCGCCCGGTCGGTCTCATGTGCCGCACGGCAGACATTGCCGAGGTTGCTGTACAGGTTCGCCAGCTCACGACGCCCGCCGATCGAGCGCACCAGCGCCAATGACCGCTCGAACCAGACCCGCGCCTCCTCGTAGCGCCTCTGGAGGCGGTGGATCTCCCCGATGTTGTTGAGGGCCTTGACCTGGCCGTGGCGGTCGGCTGTTTCGCGCTGGATCGCGAGCATCGCCTGGAACCGCTGCGCCGCACGGTCGTACTCGCCCGCCTGGCCCAGGGCGACGCCCTGCATATTGAGGGTCTCGGCCTCCCCATGGCGGTTCCCGACCTCCTGGTGCAGTGCCAGCGCCAAAGCGAAGCAACGAAGTGCCGCCGTCCGGCGCCCCGAGAACAGATGGGCCCTTCCCTCTACGAGGAGCGCCTCGCCCTGTCCCCAGCCATCGCCTTCCTCCCGCCACAGGTCCCGTGCCCGTGCGGCGTGGCTCAGCGCCTCCTCGTGGGATCCCTGGTTGAACAGGGCGGCCGCGTGCTCGACCAAGGTCTGGGCCGTGGCGCGCGAGTCGCACCCCTCGAGCCGGATCGCCAGCGCCACGCCGTGGAGTTCTGCCGCCGCGTCCCAGGCGCCCCAGGTGATGAACGACTGCCCGAGCACATGGGGGAACAGGCAGGCGTGCTCCGGTGATCCGGCGGCGGCGGTGCGCGCGGCAGCGATGAGATTGGGGCGTTCCATGTCCAGCCAGGCCCCGCCCTCGTCCCCTTGGAGCGAGGGTGCGAAGCGGGGCGGGCGCCGCGGCACCACGTCGAGGCGACGGCGCTGGGGGTGGGCGAGGCGGTCGGCGCGGTCGGACACCACGAGGTAGTAGTCCAGTACGCGTCGCACGGCCTCGTTCCTCGAGGCCTGGGTGTCCTCCCGCCTGCCCACCCGCACCGCGAACTCCCGTACGAGGTCGTGGAATCGGTAGCGGTGGCGCACATGCTCGTCCAGCAGGTGGCAGTCGAGCAGTTCGTCGAGCCCGCGCCGCACCCGCACGATGTCCGCGTCCACCAGAGCGGCCGCGGCGTGCAGCGTGAAGTCCGGGCCGGGGTGCAGGGCGAGGAAGCGGAACAAGCGGCGCTCTGGCTCGCCGAGTTCGGTGTACGACAGATCGAAGGTCGCCAAGATGCTCGGCGGAGCGTCCATCTCCCCGAGCGGGTCGGTGGCTTGCGCCAGTTGGTCGACGAGGTCGCTCACCTCCCATGACTCACGGTGACGGAAACTGTTCGCCATGAGCTGGATCGCCAGCGGGTGCCGCCCGCACAGATCCACGACCTCGCGCACCGCGGCGCGGTCGGACACGCGTGCGGCGCCCGCGATGTTCGCGAACAGTGCGGCAGCCTCCGCGGCACCGGGGACGTCGAGTGAGATCGACCGCGCCCCTTCCAGATCTCCCAGCCGGTGCCTGCTGGTGACGAACACGGAGCACGTGGGCGCGCCCGGCAGCAGCGGTCTGATCTGCGCCGCGTCCTTGGCGTCGTCGAGGACGAGCAGCACCCTCAGATGTGCCATCCGCTTGCGCCAGGACGCCGCCCGTTCGTCCACGGTCCTGGGCAGGTCCTCCGCCCGCACACCGGTGGCGGTCAGCAGGGTCGCGAGTGCCTCGCCCGGTTCGCACGGCGGCTGCTGGCTGTGCCCGTGCAAATGGACGTAGAAGCGGCCGTCGGGGTAGCGCTGCGACAGCAGGTGCGCGGCGTGTACGGCGAGTGTCGTCTTGCCGACGCCCGCCATTCCGTGCACCACGGTCACCGGTAGAGCCGTGCCGTCGGTTTCGTTCTCGGCCATGAGCACCCGCAGTTCCACACGGCGTCCGGTGAAGCCGCGGATGTCGCGCAGCATCGTGTCGGGAGGCGGGGAGCGCTGTCCGGCCCGGTCGGCGATCGGCGGTTCCGGGACACGCAGAGCCGGGTCGCGCCGGAGAATTCGCTGATGGAGCGTCAACAGCTCGCGACTCGGGTCGAGGCCGAGCTCGTCGGACAATCGGCGCCTGGCCCGCTGGTACTCGGCGAGGGCGTCGGCGTCGCGCCCGCAGCGGTGGAGCGCCAGCATCAGATCCGCAACGACCGATTGGGCGACGGGGCGGCGGGCCGCCAGTTCTTGCAGTTCCCCGATGAGGTCGGCATGGCGACCGAGCCCGAGCTCCAGGCGGATCCGGTTCTCCCGCAGGGAGCGCAGTTCCTCGTTGAGCCGTCCGCGCAGCGAGGTGGCCCACTGTCCGGGGAACTCCGCCAGCGGCTCGTCCCGCCACAGTGCCTCGGCCTCGTGCATCAGCTCGACCGCGCGCTCGTTCTCCGCGCTTCTGGACAGGGTCCTGGCCCGCACGCTCAGTCGGCGGAACCGCTGAAGGTCCACATGGTCGGGATCCACATGGAGCCGATAGGCACGTGCGGCGTGGTCCACCCGTGCCCGGTCCTCGCCCACCGAGCTGCGTAATCGGGTCCGCAGCCGGGAGACATAGCCCCGGAGCGATTCGACGGCGCTCGGCGGCGGTCTGTCGTCCCACACACGCTCAATGAGCGTGTCGACCGCCACAGGTGACCCGCCCGCGCAGAGCAGGACAGCCAGAACGTGCCGTTCCCTCGGTGTCCCGAGTGGGTATTGTTGGCCGCGGACCCACAACTCCAAGGGTCCGAGAGTACGGAACTCCACCAGCGCCCCCTCGCCGGTCGTTCCTCACCGCCGGGTCGAAGCGGCGGTGCTGCACGTGCGCGTCGTCCCGTGGCCACCGTGTCATGGAACGAGCAGGCACGGCAGGGGCGCACAGGGGCGAGAGGGAGCACTCGTGTTCGCGGGAGCCGGGGCCCCGTGATCCCGCTTGAACGCATGCGGTCCTGCTCGATCGTCTCCGATGCGCTTGGATCCCCCTCGGCCGCTCTTGCAAGTTTTCTGCAACCCAATCGCACAGCCCCCGGGGCAGACCCATGGTAGGGGCCGCGGACAACCGCGGCATCGTGGTTGGCGGTTCGGTCACGCCCGGTCGGCCGGGCTCGGACGCCAGGAGATCCGGGGGAGTTCGATGAGTCTCATGTCAGACGCCGAGTGGCGCCAGGTGCCCGTCCGCCTGGACGCCGAGCGCTGGACGACCCGGGCGGGGTGCCGCCAGGTCCTCGTCGTGGTGCACTCGGTCGTCACAGGGCAGCGCCTGCTGGACGTTGTCCGCCTGCTGGAGGGGGATCTGCGGGTGCAGGTGATCTTCGCCATGGTGCCCGATGTGTTCAGCAATGGAGTGCCCGAGTTCCTGGACCAGCTCAGGGCTGTGGTCATGCCCTGGCGCCAAGCGGTCCAGACACCCTTCGACCTGGCCTTCGCGGCAGGCCACGAAGGCATCCACGAACTGCACGCGCCTGTGGTGGTCCTTCCGCACGGCGTCGGGCACAACAAGTTCATCACCGACGGCAGGCCGGGGCGCACCGTGGCCGAGCGTGCCGTGTACGGCCTGAGTCACCAGTGGCTCATCCGGGACGGCGCCGTTGTCCCGGAGACCATCGTCCTCAGCCACCGCGAGGACCTGGCCCGCCTCGGCCGTCACTGCCCGGAGGCGCTGCCCGCGGCAGAAGTAGTCGGTGACGCCTGCTACGACCGCATCCTGGCAAGCCGGCCGCTCAGGGCCTTGTACCGGGCCGCACTGGACACGGGCTCGCGGCGAGAACTGGTGCTGGTCACCACGACGTGGGGACCGCGCTCCTTGCTGGGCAGGACACCGGAGCTGCTCGATCGCCTCGTCGCCGAACTGCCCCGGGACAGGTACCGGATCGCGATGATGATCCACCCCAATGCCTGGAACGCCCACGGGGAGTGGCAGATCCAGGCCTGGCTGGCCGAACTGCGCAGGTCGGGACTTGCGCTGGTCAGCCAGCAGTCGCAGTGGTGCGGGGTCCTGGTCGCTGCCGACCACATCATCGGTGACCACGGGTCGATGACGCTGTACGGCGCGGCGACCGGGGTGCCCGTGCTTCTGGCGTCCTATCCGGAGACCGATGTGGATCCGGGGTCCCCGATGGCCGAACTCGCCTCGTTCGCGCCGCGTGTCGACTCCGGCCGGTCCTTGCTGAAGCAGCTCACCAGGAGCGCCGAGGAATACCGCCCGGCCGACCTCGACCGCGTCGCGGCGCGCCTCACCTCGGAGCCGGGGCGGTTCAGCCGCAATATGCGCGCGCTGATGTACCGGAAGCTGCGGCTGCGGGCACCAGCGGTCTCCTCGGTCACCGAACCGGCGCGCCTGCCCGTGCTGCTGAGCGAGAACGAACAGGGGAGCCCAGTGCCGTGATGACTGTGCATACTGCGGACTCCCCGAGAGTCCGGGCTCCCCGGCCTGGCAGGGGAGTGCCGCCGAGGGCGGCGCTGCTGGCGCCGAATGATCCGACTCGGCCCGGAGCCCTGGCCCTTCTCACCGAGTCCGCCACCGGGCCCATCGCCGAGGTCGAGACGACGGTGGTGCCCCTGGACACCGGAGCGCCGGTGCGGGAACACCACCTGCGAGTGGCGCTGCCCGGGCCGGACGAGTGGGCGGCCGTGGCGGACGTGCTGGTCCAAACAGTGCCCGGCGAACCCGGGCCCAGGTTGGCGGAACTGGTCGCCCGCCATCCCGGGGCTCTGGTGGTGGCTGTTCGGGCGCGGACAGGGAGCCTGGTGCGCATAGGTGGCAGTGAGCCCACGGTGCTGAGCGTCAACATCGGTGAGGGCACGCCGGCGTGGTCCATGTGGGCGTCCTTGATCCACGCCTGGCTGGCGGCAGGAGTGCCGTCGGCCGTCCTGGCCACCGCGGCGGTCCGCAGGGTGCGTCTGCGGGCCGCGCGGTCGCACCTGCTGCCGCCGTCCCGGCGATAGTCGGTGATGGGCCCCGGTTGCGTCAGCCGGTCGGCGGCCCTTGCAGCTGTTCCAGGCGTTCCCGTGCGGCTTCGGCGGCGGGAACGCCAAGAGCGGTGTACAGCTCCAGTGCCTCCCTGTAGCGCTCACGCGCGAGCTGCAACTTCTCACGCCGTTGGGCCAGTTCGGCCAGGCCCTCCAGCGCCCTGGCGGTCTCGAATCCCGCCGTCATCCGGCGGAACGTCGCCAGGGCCGACTCCAAGTGCACCCCGGCTGAGTCCAACCGGCCGCGGCCGAGGTCCGCTCTGCCGAGCAGGGTCGCCGCTCTGGCCGCGTTGTAGGGGTCACCGTGCTCCAGGAGGATGCGCCGGGCCGTGTCGGCGTGGTCCGCCGCATCTTCCAGCCGGCCCCGCGAAACCGCTACATCGGCGAGGTTGAGCCGGGCGAGCCCACCCGCCCTCGGGTCGTTCCACCGTGGGCATTCGGCGGCCGCCAGCTCGAAGGCTCCTACCGCCTCGTCGAGTTGACCGAGGCCCTGATGGGCCAGACCCCGGTAGTTGTGTGTGCGCGCGTGGCCGAGCCGGTCCCCCTGCTGCCGGAAGAGCAGCGCCGCCTGCTCGAACATCTCCAACGCCCTTGTGTGCCTGGCCATGTCGAGCTCCCCCAGCCCGCCCGAGGTGAGCATCCGGCACTGCGCCGCGAGGTCGTCGCACTCGCGCGCGGCGGCCAGGCCCTCCTCGTGCGCGGTCCGCCAGAAGTCGTAGTGCTTGTGCCGGGTGAACAGCGGCCACATCGCGTCGACGAGCTGCCAAGTGACCGTCGGAAGTCCCAAGTGGCGGGCCCGGCGCACTACCGCCATCAAGTTGGCCAGTTCCTCCTCGAGCCACTCCAGCGCGCCCACGCCGTCCTCGCCGAACTCCTCGGCCTCCACCGGCTCGGGGCCCAGGGTGCGCGGCAACGACCGGTGATGCGGGTCGATCGCCGCCTCGGCGTTGGTGGCGGAGGCCAGGAGATGGTCGAAGACACGGCGGACGGCGGCCTCGCGGACCTCGGCCGTCTCGTCCTCCTCCGCCCGAGCGGCCGCGTGCAGGCGCACCAATTCGTGGAAGCGGAAGCGCTCGCCTCCGACGTCGGAGATCAGATTGGCGTCGAGGAGCAGGTCGAGAACAGTTGAGGCGTCCCCCTGCGTCTGCGCGGATCCGCCCAGCACGGCGGCGGCCACGCCACTGCCGAAGGTGGGGCCCGGGTACAGCCCGAGCAGCCGGTACAGCCTGCGCGCCGCCTCCGGTAACTCCTGATACGAAAGGTCGAGTGTCGCCCGCACGTTGTGATCCCCCTCGATGGCCAGCGCGGCCAGCCGACCGCGCTCCTCGGTCAGGGCACGCACCATGGTCGTGAGCGGGCGCCTCGGCCGGGCCGCCAGCCGGGCTCCGGCCACACGCACGGCGAGCGGCAGCCGGGCACACAGATCGACCAGAGTGCGGGCCTGGTCGGGTTCGTTGTCCACCCTGTCGTCATCCAGCGTCGAGGCCAGCAACTCCACGGCGGCCTCGGTGTCCAGCGGTTCGAGGTGCACGGGACAGCAGCCGTCCACCGACAGGCCGGGAAGGCGCCATCGGCTCGTCACAGCGGTCACACTGCGCCCGCTCGGCAGCAAGGGTCTCACTTGAGCGGCGGTGAGGGCGTCGTCGAGGAGTACGACGAGCCTGCGCTGCGCCGTGAGCGAGCGGTAGAGGGCAAGGCGCTCGTCCACGGCTTGCGGGATCCGCTCCGGTGTGACGCCGAGTCCTCTGAGGAATCGGCCGAGCACCTCCGCCGGTCCCACCGGCCCACCCGTTGACTCCGCCCCGAGGTCCGCGTACAACTGACCGTCGGGGAAGTGCGGGCGGAGGCGGTGCAGCCACGCCAGCGACAGGACCGTCTTCCCCACGCCGCCCAGCCCCGACACGGCGACCAGGGTGCGCCCGTCCTCCTCCATGGCACGTGTCCTGAACCGCTCCAGGAGTTCCAACTCGGCAGCCCGGTCCGCCATCCGGACACGAGGCGGTAGCTGCCACGGTGACCGCGGGCCGCCGTCCGCGTCCGCGCCCCCGATGCGAATGCCCCCGTAGACGGCCCCGGCCTGGATACTGGGCCCCTCGACCGTCCCACTGACGTCATTGTGCGCGCCGCTCATGAGTCCCCCCGCTCCGATCAGCCTCTGTTCATCTCAATCCTTGCCGGATGAGGCACGGAAACAACTCAGGCCACACGGCCGGGGAATCCGCCAGACGGCGTTGTTGAATAAAGCCACCGCCTCGGTGTCCCGGGGGCGGTGGCTGGAGGCGGGAAGGTGCCCGGAGTCAGACCGGATGGATGCCCTGGTTTTGGGCCTCAATGAGCCACATAAAAATGGCCCCTCCGAGCACTATGAGGCAGGACGCCGCCACTACCACTGACCTGTGCAATTTACTCCTCTTCGAGGACAGGCGGACACAACAGTCAACGACCGACGCGCAGCTGAAACCTACGACTCCGGTTGTTGGATGAGTCTGGCGTAGGGGGGGCGTATGCATCAAGCCGGGGGGCGCTGTCACATGCCTCGTTCGCTACCCCTCCGCCAGGAGCGCTGTTCTGCGGGCCAGGTCGGCGATCGAGGAGCCGTCGAAGCCGAACACCGCGCTGCGGACGCGGTCGCCCAAGGGGTCGGTCCACTGCGGGGGGATCGCCGCCGCCCCGCACATCACGCCCGCCACCGAGCCGGCCGTCGCGCCGCTGGAGTCGGTGTCCAGGCCGCCCCGCACGGTCAGGGCGATGGTCGTGGTGAAATCGCCCTCGCCCCACAGCAACCCCGCGGTGATGATCCCCGCGTTGGGCACGGCGTGGATCCAGTGCAACCGGCCCACCGTGCGGTCGAGTTCGGTGAGCGCCTCGTCCCAGGTGGCGTTGGAGGCGTGGAGGTCGAGCATGCGGCGCACCGTCCGCACCAGCTCGCACCCCGGTGGTACGAAGCCGAGACCCGCCTCCACCGCCGCCCGTGGCGACTTCGCCTCGAATGCCGCCGCGATCACCGCGGCGGCCCACATCGCCGCGTAGACACCGTTGCCCGTGTGGGACAGCACCGCGTCACGGCGGGCCAGAGCCGCCGCTCGACGAGGGTCGCCCGGATTAGTCCACCCGAAGATGTCCGCGCGGATGAGCGCGCCGATCCAGTCCTGGTACGGGTTGCCGACGGTGGCCGTGAGGGTCGGCCGCAGGCCGTTGACGAGGTTGCGGTAGGCGACCCGTTCCGCGGTGAACGTCTGGAGGTGGGGCAGCAGGGTCAGCCACATCTCACCGACCTGCTCGGTGGTGAAGTCGAAGCCGTGGGTCTCCAGGAGGTGCAGCCCGAGGATGCTGTAGTCGATGTCGTCGTCGCGGCAGCTTCCGTCGATCCGCCCCCGGGTGCACTCGGCCCACTCCGGTCGCAGCTCGAACGCGGGATCGGGCGGGTCGAGCGCGGGTACGTAGTCGGTCAGGGGAAGGGCCGAGGCACGCTCCAGATACCGGCGGATGTGGTCGCGGGTCCAGTGCTCTCCCTCCTCGACGGGCTTGCCGAGCATGTTCCCGGCGATGCGCCCCGACCATCCCCCCAGTACCTTGTCGAACAGCGCACTGTCCCGCGGGCTCTCTGCCATGCGAAGGGTCTTCCCGCTGTGCGGACCCTGGTACCGGCTTTGCGGCGCCCGACCCCCGGATGGCGGGCCGCCGAGGACGCGTTCGGACCGATTCCCCGCCGGTCAGCTCATGGGGTGCCCCTCCTCGACCTGCTCCGATTCGGGTTCCCCCTTGGTCAGCCGCGGCGCCGCGTCCGGACTGAGCTGGTGCTCCGTGCGCAGCTGCCGCAGCCGACCGAGCAGGTCGCGCAGCGCGCCCATCGGCAGCGCCTGCACATAGCCGGAGACGTCTCCGCCGCCGATGTAGTCCGGGACCTGCATCTTCGAGAACTCCCGGACGATCCGGATCATCGCCACATTGTCCCGCCCCAGGGCGTTGATCTCCGCCTCGAGCTCCATTCCGGTGCGCCGCTTCTCCGCGGCCACCCGGATCGCGTCGATCCGGTCCTCGAGGCCGGCGTTGGTCAGATCCACCTCGAGCTTCTCACCGTGCATTTCGGAGTCGAACTTGTTCTTGAACGCCGCGTAGAGCGAGGGGTCCTCCGGCTCGAAGTCGCCGAGTGTGGTGCTGAGCGCTTGCACACCCCAGCTGTCGAGGGCGGCTCGGACCTTGTCGGTCAGCAGGGTGCGGGTGTCGTCGTACTCGCGCAGGAATTCGCGGACGGTGCTGGCCGTGGCGATCCCGCTGAAGTATCCGGCGACCGTGGCGCCGAGCACGTCCCGGACGAAGCGCTGCACGGGAAGCCGGTCGTGCACCAGTCCGCCGATGCCCGACGTCTGCGTGCCACCGAAGCGGCTGACCAGCTTCGGCGCTGCCTCCCTGGGGATCTGGAGGTTCTGGCTCATTTCCACATGCAGCCGGTGCCCCTGGACGTTGACCGCGATCTGCTCCAGCGCCGCGTCGTAGTTCACCGACTCCGAGTCGCTCTTGTTGGTCCATTTCAGGATGAGAAGGCGCGTGGGGATCAGCATCACCCGCACGAGCCAGGGGTTGAGCGCGTAGACGGTGCCCTCGCCCAGGGTCTCTTCCTGCACACCCCGCTGTCCCCCTTGGTCGAGGAAGACCCAGGGCAGGCGGAAGCTGCGGTGGCCGGGCACCCTGGGGGCGACCGTGCCGGCCCCTGTCCGCTCGGGCTCCGCGCCGTCGAGGGCGATGACCACCCCGGTCTCACCGACGGGGATGGATATCTCCTTGAGGTGGTCGGCGGTCAGGTCCTCCAGGGACGCCGAGACATTGTCGACGGTGATCACATGGAACAGGGCCGTGTTGATGTCGTAGTGGGTCCCGCCGCCGAGGATGGCCAACTGCTTGCCCTGCTCTCCGCCGCCGGAGAGGAAGGCATGCCCGTCCTGGAAGCTGTTGCACTCCACGAACCGGCCGAACGGCTGGTCCGGAGGCCGGACCTTGCCCGCTCTGGCCTCCACCAGGCCGATGGTGCCGGGAGGTACATAGGTGCGGGGGACGATCTCGACGCTGAACAGCTTGGTGTTGATGCGGTAGGACTGGTCCCCGGCCAGCGTGGCCACCTGCTGGCCCTGTTCCCCGCCCGCGAGCAGAAACCTCTGCCCGTCCTGGAAGTTGTCGCACTCCACATGCGTGGCGATCGGGCGGTTGGCGGGGCGGCCACGGCCCTCCTTCGCCCGGACGAGGCCGATCCTGCCCGCCGGAATGTGCACCCGGGGGACGAACTCCACCGTGTAGACCCCGGGCATGAGCCAGGTGAACCGGTCCGGGAGCAATGTGCGGGCCTGTATGCCCCGGGTGTTGTTCGGGGCGATCTTGTTGAACACGGGATTCGGATCGGAGCGTCCGATCCGCCGCCTCACGATGCCGACATGGTCGGTCGGGACCGCCACCCGTCCGAACCAGCCGACGCAGCCGGCGGATCCCAGCAGAAGGATGACGAACAAGACACTGATCATTGGGAGTCCCCCCACTCGCCGAGCCGCACATGAACGGCCAGCACGGTCGCGGTCCACTGGTCGTACCAGTCCAGGAACCGTTCGTTCTGCGGGTTGCGCAGCGTGGGGAAGAACCCCGCGCGCTTTCCGGGCCCGGCCCGATCCGCGAAGTCGTGGTAGAGCCTGGGCATGAGGTCTTCCGCCGAGTTCCGCCATCCGAGGGCCATGGACAGCGGAAGGAAGCGGGAGTGCCGCCTGTCGTGCACCTGGGCAAGGCTCCGCTGTGCGAGGAATCCCTGCCGCTGGTGTGTGTGCCGGGACCAGACGGCGTCGATCCCGGCCAGCAGTCGGCCCGGCAGCCGGGCGGCGTGGGGCGCTCGCATCCACCCTTCGTCCAGCCGGTCCGAGGCCTCCAGAAGGATCGCGGTGGTCTGGAGGTCGGCGTGCTCGTAGCGCCCCTCGCCGAGGTAGCCGTCCAGCCGGTCCAGCGAGGTGGCGACCGGTACACGGACCGCGGGGACCGGGGGGCGCTCGAGTGGTGCGGGCAGGACCGCGGCGGCTTCGAGCGGGCGGCCGTCGGCCTCCGCCTCGTGGAGCCGCCGCAGCATGCCGACTTCGCCGTCACCGAGCAGTCGGCCGTCACGAGCGTCGACGTACCAGGTGTTGGCCAGATGGTAGTTGCGATCGCCGTGCAGGAGGATCGGGAAGAACGGGCGTCCCCGCAGCATGCCTTCGAGGATCATCCGGGTGATGTCGTCGGAGTCCTGCGACTGCGGGGACATCAGCACCACCACGGCGACCGCGTACGTGAGTTGCTGCCGGATCTTCCAGAACTGGGCGTCTCCGGGCAGCAGGTCGCCGACCGACCAGACCGGTAACCCGGCCCTCCTGAGCTGGTCGGCGAGCTGCCCGCCGTACTCGGCGTCGGCGGCGGCGTAGCAGACCACGATCGTGTGCTGGTCCGGCTCGGTGACCGGGCGCGCCGGTGACGGGAGCGCGGCCTTCAGGTTCTCCTCCGCGACCGCCTTTCCGGGGGCGCGGGGAGGAGCGCTCACGGGGGTCAGGATGGCGGCGGCGAGTTCGCCGACCTTGTCCTCCCAGTCCCGCCCGCCGACGCTGCGGAAGTCTCGCCAGACCCGGTTGGCCGCGAACGGCGGCAGGTCCACATCGCCCAGCAGTACCGGGATGAAGCGCAGTTCACGCTCGGCCGAGGCCTCGACCAGCGCCGCGTACTCGTCCAGCGCCCGCGGCGAGCGCGCCGACGCCCGGCTGACCACCGCGATTCCGCTGGTGGACCGGCGGATGGCCTGGTCGAGTTGGTGCACCACGACGTCCCCGGGCAGGAGGCTCCACTCGTCGAAGAAGGGCTTCAGCCCGTGGTCGCAGAGCCGGTCGGCCAGGGTTCTGGCCCAGTCGGCGTCCTCGCGGGCGTAGGAGATGAACACGTCGATCAAGCGCTCGCCCTTCTATGTGCGGCGAGTCGTAGGGCAGCGACTTCTGGTAATCAACAGTAGGAGTGGAAGGTCGGGCTCAGCACCGTTTTCCCGAAATACCGCATTCCCGCTCATGAATTCCCGCGACGGCCACTCATCCGCCTGCGGGATGCCGCATCCGCCGAAGGCGCACCTGCTGGGCCGGGTCCGTCCTGAGCCGGGTCCGTCCTGGACCGGGTCCGGCCTGGGCCGGTCTGTCCCGGGCCGGGTCTGCCAAGCCGCTGCCCGCGAAGGTCGCGTCCGCGCTCAGCCGGTCATGCCCCCGATGGGGGCCGGGGCGGGCACAGGGCCAGCACCAGTCTGGCCATCTGCTCGTCGTACTCGTCCGTGCCGGGGGCCGCGAGCTTCAACGGCACCCTGATCCCGGCCAGCGGGGGCAGCGCGGCGTCGTCGATCCGCACCGGGACGAGCCTTCGGCCCCCGGAGTGCACACGGTCGAGCAGGGCCGCGTACTCGTCCTGGACCGCCGGATCGGCCATCGTGGCGCGGCTGAAGACGAGGACGCCGTTGGCCGATCCGAGCAGCGCCCGCTCCTGCTCCAGGGAGCGGACCAGGCCGAGGCCGACGCAGCCGGCGAGGAAGACCCGCAATCCCCGCTCCCGCAGGTCCGTGGCCAGCCGCTCGGCCTGCTCGGTGTCCTCCCGGGCATGGGAGATGAAGGCGTCGTACGACCCGTCGGGGGCCGCGGCGGGATCCGGTCCGGGCTCGGGGGCGGGCCCGGGCGCCGGTGTCCGGCGCCGGAACGGCATGCGGAAGGGGACCAGGTGCCGGACGGTGAGATAGCCGAAGTACGTCGTCGCGACCGCGGCGGCCGCGCTGGCGACCGCGGTCACCAGGTTCGCCCACTCCATGCGGTTCAGGCTAGGGCAACGACCCGCGGCGGCGCGGGCTGTCCGATGGACCGCACCCGGCGACCCGGTTCCGACCCGCGGGACCGCCATGGCAACCGCCGGTGGGGCCGATACGCTCCGAGCGGCGCGACGGCAAGGAACGGCAAGGAACGGCAAGGAACGGCAAGGAACGGCAAGGAAATGGAGGGCGATGTGACGGAAATCCGGCGCATTTTGATCGCTGCGGACAAGTTCAAGGGGTCGCTCACGGCGGTCGAGGTGGCGCAGCACGTCACAACCGGTCTGCGCCGCGCCGTTCCCGGAGTCGGGGTCGAGGCGCTTCCCGTGGCCGACGGCGGTGACGGCACGGTCGACGCCGCGGTCGCGGCCGGGTTCGAGCGCAGAGAGCTCGAGGTCACCGGGCCGCTCGGGGAACCGGTCACGGCCGCCTTCGCGCTGCGGGGGACGACCGCCGTGGTGGAGATGGCCGAGGCCTCGGGGCTGCGCCTGCTGCCCGACGGCGTCTTCGCCGCGCTGACCGCCACCACGCATGGCTCGGGGGAGCTGATCGGGGCCGCCCTGGACGCGGGCGCGCGCACCATCGTCTTCGGGGTCGGCGGCAGCGCGACCACCGACGGCGGAGCGGGGATGCTCTCGGCGCTCGGAGCGCGGTTCCTCGATGCCGAGGGCGCCCCCGTGGCGGCGGGGGGCGGCCCGCTGCGCACCCTTGCCTCGGCGGATCTGTCCGGCCTCGACCCGCGGCTGGCCGAGACCGAGATCGTGCTCGCCGGCGACGTCGACAATCCACTGCTCGGCCCCAAGGGCGCCCCGGCCGTCTACGGGCCGCAGAAGGGAGCCTGCGAGCAGGACGTGGCCGAGCTGGACGCGGCGCTCACGCATTACGTGGATGTGCTCGCGCGCACCCTCGGCCCCGCGGCGGCGGAGGCCGCCGAGATTCCCGGTGCCGGTGGGGCCGGTGGGCTCGGCTACGGAGCGCTGGTCGGACTCGGGGCGTCGTTCCGGCCCGGGATCGAGGTCCTGCTCGAGGTGCTGGGCTTCGCCGACGCGCTGGAGCGCGCGGACCTCGTGATCACCGGCGAGGGCTCCCTGGACGCCCAGACCCTCCACGGCAAGGCGCCGGTGGGTGTGGCCCGGGCGGCGCGGGCCAAGGGCGTGGAGGTCATCGCGGTGTGCGGACGGCTGGCCCTGGGGCCCGGGGAGCTCGGTGCCGTCGGGATCCGCCGCGCCTACGCGCTCTCGCGGCTCGAACCCGACCCCGCGGTCTCGATGGCGCAGGCGGGCCCCCTGCTGGAACGGGTCGGTGAGTCGATCGCCCACGACTTCCTGCCACCGGGCCGACGGTAGTCACACCCCGCCCGCTCCCGCCCACCCGCTCGCATCCGCCTGAACAGCGCCCCCACCCGGCGATGAGGCCCGAGCCTGCCGGCTCGGGCCTCATCACATCCGTCGAAGGATTCGGACAACCGCTACGGCAGCTGCGTCGCCCTGGCCTCGCGCCGGTTGTCGCGCACCGTGTTGATCCGGCGCGCGGTGGCGAAGGCCGGGATCACCGCGGCCAGCACCAGCTGGAGGGAGGCGCCGGTCTGGAGCAGGCGCTCACCGCCCGGCGCGTCCACCGTCCAGGCCGCCAGGCAGCCCATGCTGAGGAAGATCCAGCACAGGGTGGCCACGGCGAGGCGACCGCGCGGCTTGGGGTACTCCACCCGGCTCACCATCAGCCAGGCGATGCCCACGATGGCCAGCACCGTCGGGATGAACGGAAGGTCCAGCAGGACCACCGAGATCACCGTGAGGGCGCCGAACGGGCTCGGCATCCCCTGGAAGACCCCTCCGGGCAGCGTGGTGCACGAGAATCTCGCGAGTCTGAGCACCACGGCCAGCAGGACCACGATCGCCGTCACCGCCGAGACCCGCTGGTGCGCGTCGTCGGCGACCATCCCCCAGACCACCACGAAGTACGCGGGCGCCAGGCCGAAGCTGATCAGGTCGGAGAGGTTGTCCAGCTCCGCGCCCATGGCCGAGCTGCGCAGCTTGCGCGCGACCAGGCCGTCGAACAGGTCGAAGACCGACGCGAGCAGCATCAGGATCACGGCGGTGGCGGCGCTGTGCCGGGCCATGCCGCCGTCCGTCTGGCCCATCAGGTGCGGGACCAGCACCCCGGTGGTCGTGAAGTAGACCGCAAGGAAGCCGCAGGCCGCGTTGCCCAGGGTCAGCGCGTCAGCTATCGACAGCCGCGTCGACAGCGGCATCTCGTCCGGCTCGTCGACCGCGTCGGGGACCCAGGCGGCCTGAGTTTCGGGATCAATCACGGTCAAGGCGAGTCACCCCAGCCTGTGTGGTCTGCCCGACCTCGACCGCGGGCTCGACGCCCTCGGGCAGGTAGACGTCGACTCGCGAACCGAAGCGGATCAGGCCGATGCGCTCGCCCTGCTCCACCTTGGTGCCCTGCTCGATGTAGGGCACGATACGCCGCGCCACCGCGCCGGCGATCTGCACCATCTCGATGTCTCCGAGCTCGGTGTCGAAGTGCCAGACGACCCGCTCGTTGTTCTCGCTCTCCTTGTTGAAGGCGGGAACGAAGCCACCGGGCACATGCTCGACCGAGGCCACCGTGCCCGCCATCGGAGCGCGGTTGACGTGCACATTCAGGGGACTCATGAAGATGGCCACCCGGGTGCGCCCGTCCTTCCACGGCATGATGCTCTGCACCACGCCGTCGGCCGGGGAGATCACCCGGCCCGGAGCGATCTCGCGCTCCGGGTCGCGGAAGAACCACAGCATCGCGCCGGCGAGTGCCGTGGCCGGTACCGCGGCCGCTGCCCAGCGCCCGGAGCGGCGGGAGCGAACCAGACAGACCGCGGCGGCGGCGACCGTGGGGAGCAGCCACGGCGACGAACCACGGGCAAGGGAGACACGACCACGTCGCGGAGCGTAAGGCGCCGAGGCCGCGACCTCAGGCACTGAGAGTGGTGCAGAGGACTGGCTGTGGGGCATGGAAGACCTTCGTAGCGGAGGGTGCCGCGAGAGATGGGGGACGGCGGCTTTCAACGATGGTATCGGCTGCGGGTGCCAACTGGGCAAGCCAGAGCGTCAGTCCACGGCTGGAAAGCGGTTCCGCTCTGTGTTCTTCCTCTCGAGTGAATCAGGACACACTAGGGCAATTACCCCGAGATTCGGTACTCTTCGAGAAGCCGCCGGCCGATGATCATTTTCTGAATCTCGGCCGTGCCTTCACCGATCAGGAGCATCGGGGCCTCACGGTACAGGCGCTCGATCTCGTACTCCTTGGAGAACCCGTAGCCGCCGTGGATGCGGAACGCGTCCTCGACCACCTCTTTGCAGTACTCGGAGGCGAGGTACTTCGCCATGCCCGCCTCGAGGTCGTTGCGCTGGCCGGAGTCCTTCTTCCGGGCCGCGGTGACCATCATCTGGTGCGCCGCCTCGACCTTGGTGGCCATCTCCGCCAGCTTGAACTGGATGGCCTGGTGCTGGGCGATCGGCTTGCCGAAGGTCTGGCGCTGCTGGGCGTACGACACGCCGAGCTCGAAGGCACGCTGGGCGACACCGCAGCCACGGGCGGCGACATTGACCCGGCCGACCTCGACGCCGTCCATCATCTGGTAAAAGCCCCGGCCACTGTCCCCGCCGAGCACCCGGTCCTTCGGGACCCGGACCCCGTCGAGGACGAGCTCGGTGGTGTCGACGCCCTTGTAGCCCATCTTCTCGATCTTGCCGGGCACCGTCAGGCCCGGGACCTGCGGGTTCTCCCCGAAACCGGGCTCCTTCTCGATGAGGAAGGTGGTCATCGACTTGTGCGGCGCCGTGCCCTCCGGGTGCCCCTCGTCGGTGCGGCACAGCACCGCGACGAGGTTGGAGCTGCCCCCGTTGGTCAGCCACATCTTCTGACCGGTCACCACGTAGTCGTCCCCGTCGCGCACGCCCTTGGTGCGGATCGCGGAGACGTCCGAGCCGAGCCCCGGCTCCGACATCGAGAAGGCGCCGCGGATCTCACCGGCCGCCATCTTGGGCAGGAAGTAGTCCTTCTGCTCCTGCGTGCCGTGCTGCTTGATCATGTAGGCCACGATGAAGTGGGTGTTGATGATGCCCGACACGCTCATCCAGCCGCGGGCGATCTCCTCCACCGTCAGCGCGTAGGTGAGCAGCGACTCGCCCAGGCCGCCGTACTCCTCCGGGATCATCAGACCGAAGATGCCGAGTTCCTTCATGCCCTCGACGATCTCGGTCGGGTACTCGTCGCGGTGCTCGAGTCCGGTCGCGACCGGAATGATCTCCTTGTCCACGAAGTCCCGGACCGTGGAGAGGATGTCCTGCTGGATGTCGGTGAGACCTTCGGTCTGCGCGAGACGGGCCATGCTCGTGTCTCCTGTCGGCGGTCAGTTGGCCGGGGTCGGGCGGGCCGGCTGCTCGCCGCCGCGTTCCTTGACGTAGCTCTCGGTCGGCACCATCACCTTGCGGCGGAAGACGCAGACCACGGTGCCGTCCTGCTTGTAGCCCTTCGTCTCCACGTACACGATGCCGCGGTCGGACTTGGACTTCGACGGGGTCTTGTCCAGGACGGTCGTCTCGCCGTAGATGGTGTCCCCGTGGAAGGTGGGCGCGATGTGCTTGAGCGACTCCACCTCCAGGTTGGCGATCGCCTTGCCGGAGACGTCCGGCACCGACATGCCGAGCAGGAGCGAGTAGATGTAGTTGCCCACCACGACGTTCCTGCCGAAGTCGGTGGTGCCCTCGGCGTAGTTCGCGTCCATGTGGAGCGGGTGGTGGTTCATCGTGAGAAGGCAGAACAGGTGGTCGTCGTACTCGGTGACCGTCTTGCCGGGCCAGTGGCGGTAGACGGCGCCGACCTCGAACTCCTCGAAGGTACGTCCGAACTGCATGGTGGTCAGGCCTCCGGGGCTTCGAACTTGGACGTGCGGGTCATACCGGCGGCGCGGCCCTTCCCCGCGATGACCAGCGCCATCTTGCGGGAGGCCTCGTCGATCATCTCGTCCCCGAGCATCGCCGAGCCCTTCTTGCCGCCGGCCTCGGACGTGCACCACTCGTACGCGTCCAGGATCAGCTCGGCGTGGTCGTAGTCCTCCTGCGAGGGCGAGAACACCTCGTTGGCCGCCTCGACCTGGCCGGGGTGCAGCACCCACTTGCCGTCGAAGCCCAGCGCCGCGGCGCGCCCGGCGACCTCGCGGTAGCCGTCGACGTTCTTGATCTGGAGGTACGGGCCGTCGATCGCCTGGAGGTCGTGCTGGCGGGCGGCCATCAGGATCCGCATCAGGATGTAGTGGTAGGCGTCGGCCGGGTAGCCCGGCGGCTGCTCGCCCACGACCAGGGACTTCATATTGATCGAGGCCATGAAGTCGGCGGGGCCGAAGATGATCGTCTCCAGGCGCGGCGAGGCGGCGGCGATCTCGTCGACGTTCACCAGGCCCTTGGCGTTCTCGATCTGCGCCTCGATGCCGATGCGGCCGACCTCGAAGCCCATGGTCTTCTCGATCTGGGTCAGCAGCAGGTCCAGCGCCTTGACCTGGGTGGCGTCCTGCACCTTGGGCAGCATGATGCAGTCCAGGTTGGGGCCCGCGCCTTCCACGACGGTCACGACGTCGCGGTAGGTCCAGTGCGTCGTCCAGTCGTTGACGCGCACGACACGGGTCTTGCCGGTCCAGTCGCCCTTGTTCAGGAAGTCGACGATCGTGTGCCGGGCGCCCTCCTTGGCCAGGGGCGCGCAGGCGTCCTCGAGGTCGAGGAAGACCTGGTCGGCCGGCAGACCCTGCGCCTTCTCCAGGAAGCGCGGGTTGCTGCCGGGCACCGCCAGGCAGGAGCGGCGGGGGCGCAGACGGTTGACGGTCATCTCGGTGAACGGTCCTTTCAGTTGCTGCGCGCCAGGGCGCTGCTGTCGTCGGCGGCCCACGGCTGCAGCCCGTTGGCCAGGCGGATCTCGTCGACGATACGTCCGATGATCCCGGTGATGCCGAAGTCCTTGGGGGTGAACACGGCGGCCACCCCGGCGGCCTTCAGCGCCTGCTCGTCCGCGGGCGGGATGATCCCTCCGGCGATCACCGGAACGTCGTCCACGCCCGCCTCGCGCAGCCGCCTGAGCACGTCGGGGACGAGTTCGGCGTGCGAGCCGGACAGGATGGACAGGCCCACGCAGTGCACGTCCTCGGCGACGGCCGCGTCCACGATCTGCTCCGGGGTGAGCCTGATCCCCTGGTAGACCACCTCGAACCCGGCGTCGCGGGCGCGTACGGCGATCTGCTCGGCTCCGTTGGAGTGCCCGTCCAGGCCGGGCTTGCCCACGAGCAGGCGCAGCCGCTGTCCGAGTTCCTCGCTCGTCGCGCGAACGGCCTCGCGCACGGTGGCCAGCTCGCTTCCGGCCTCGGCCGCGACGGCCACGGGGGCGCTGCTGACGCCGGTCGGGGCGCGGTACTCGCCGAAGACGTCGCGCAGGGCGAAGGACCACTCGCCGGTCGTCACGCCCGCGCGGGCGCACTCCAAGGTGGCCTCCATCAGGTTCGCCGTGCCGGAGGCGTCCTCGCGCAGCTTCGCCAGCGCCGCCTCGGCGCGGGCCTGGTCCCGCTCGGCGCGCCATTGGCGCAGCGCGGCCACGACCCGCTCCTCGTTGGCCGGGTCGACGGTCATGATCGCCGCGTCCAGGTCGGAGGTCAGCGGATTGGGCTCGGTGCCCTCGTAGCAGTTGACGCCGACGACCTTCTCCTCGCCGGACTCGATGCGCGCGCGCCGCTCGGCGTGCGAGGAGACCAGCTGGGACTTCAGGTACCCGGACTCCACGGCCGGGACCGCGCCGCCCATCTCCTGCACCTTGGCGACCTCCGCGGTGACCTGCTCCACCAGCGCGTCGACCTCGGCCTCGATCACGTGCGACCCGGCGAAGATGTCCTCGTACTCCAGCAGGTCGCTCTCGTGGGCCAGGACCTGCTGGATGCGCAGGGACCACTGCTGGTCCCACGGGCGGGGCAGGCCCAGGGCCTCGTTCCACGCGGGCAGCTGCACGGCGCGGGCGCGCGCGTCCTTGGACAGGGTCACGGCGAGCATCTCCAGCACGATGCGCTGGACGTTGTTCTCCGGCTGCGCCTCGGTCAGGCCGAGCGAGTTGACCTGCACCCCGTAGCGGAACCTGCGGTGCCTGGGGTCCTCGATGCCGTAGCGCTCACGCGTGACGGTGTCCCAGACGCGGCCGAACGCCCGCATCTTGCACATCTCCTCGACAAAGCGCACACCCGCGTTGACGAAGAACGAGATCCGGCCCACCACGTCGCCGAACCGCTCGGCCGGCACCTGCCCGGAGTCGCGCACCGCGTCGAGCACGGCGATCGCGGTGCACATCGCGTAGGCGATCTCCTGCACCGGAGTGGCCCCGGCCTCCTGGAGGTGGTAGCTGCAGATGTTGATGGGGTTCCACTTGGGGATGTTGGCGACCGTGTAGGTGATCATGTCGGTCGTCAGGCGCAGGCTGGGACCCGGCGGGAAGACATGCGTGCCCCGCGACAGGTATTCCTTGACGATGTCGTTCTGCGTGGTGCCGGAGAGCTTGGTGTTGTCCGCGCCCTGTTCCTCGGCGACGACCTGGTAGAGCGCCAGCAGCCACATGGCCGTAGCGTTGATGGTCATCGAGGTGTTCATCCGGTCCAGGGGGATGTCCTGGAACAGCCTGCGCATGTCGCCGAGGTGGGAGACGGGGACCCCGACCCGGCCGACCTCGCCGCGGGCGAGGATGTGGTCGGGGTCGTACCCGGTCTGCGTCGGGAGGTCGAACGCGACCGACAGGCCGGTCTGCCCCTTGGCGAGATTGCGGCGGTACAGGGCGTTCGACTCGTCCGCGGAGGAGTGCCCCGCGTACGTCCGCATCAGCCACGGACGATCCTTCTGACGCTCGCTCATGTGGCGTTCAGCTCACTCACACGTTCCGGAAGCGGTTGATGGCCGGGAGGTGCTTGTCCCTCAACTCCCGGTCGCGCACGCCCATGCCCTCCTGCGGGGCGAGGGCGAGGACGCCGACCTTGCCCTGGTGGAGGTTGCGGTGGACGTCGTAGGCGGCCTGTCCGGTCTCGTCCAGACGGTAGGTCTTGGACAAAGTGGGGTGGATCTTGCCCTTGGCGATGAGGCGGTTGGCCTCCCACGCCTCGCGGTAGTTCGCGAAGTGCGAGCCGACGATCCTCTTCAGCGACATCCACAGGTACCGGTTGTCGTACTCGTGGTTGTAGCCGGAGGTGGAGGCGCAGGTGACGATCGTGCCGCCCTTGCGTGTGACGTAGACGCTGGCGCCGAACGTCTCACGGCCGGGGTGCTCGAAGACGATGTCCACGTCCTCGCCGTCGGTGAGCTCGCGGATGCGCTTGCCGAAGCGCTTCCACTCACGCGGGTCCTGGGTGTGCTCGTCCTTCCAGAACCTGTAGTCCTCCGCGTTGCGGTCGATGATCGCCTCGGCGCCCATCGAGCGGCAGATGCCGGCCTTCTGGGGCGAGGAGACCACGCAGATGGGGTTGGCGCCGCCGGCGAGCGCGAACTGGGTGGCGTAGGAGCCCAGGCCCCCGCTCGCGCCCCATATCAGGACGTTGTCGCCCTGCTTCATCCCGGCGCCGTTGCGGGAGACCAGCTGCCGGTAGGCGGTGGAGTTGACCAGCCCGGGGGCGGCGGCCTCCTCCCAGGTGAGGTGGTCCGGCTTCGGCATCAGCTGGTTGGACTTGACCAGGGCGATCTCGGCGAGGCCGCCGAAGTTGGTCTCGAATCCCCAGATCCGCTGCTCGGGGTCGAGCATCGTGTCGTTGTGCCCGTCGGCGCTCTCGAGCTCGACGGACAGGCAGTGCGCGACGACCTCGTCACCGGGCTTCCACTTGTTCACACCGGGGCCGGTGCGCAGCACGACACCGGCGAGGTCGGAGCCTATGACGTGGTAGGGCAGGTCGTGCCGGGCGGTCAGCGGCGACAGCTTCCCGTACCGCTCCAGGAAGCCGAACGTGGAGACCGGCTCGAAGATCGAGGTCCAGACGCTGTTGTAGTTGACGGAGCTGGCCATCACGGCGACGAGGGCCTCGCCGGGTCCGAGCTCGGGGACCGGCACGTCCTCCAGGTGGAGCGACTTGCGCGGGTCCTTGTCGCGGCTGGGGACGCCGGCGAACATGTCCGCCTCGTCCTTGTGGATCGTCACGGCACGGTAGGACTCGGGGATCGGCAGGGCCGCGAAGTCCGCTGCTGTGGTGTCCGACGCGAGGATCGCGTCGAGGATCTCTTTCACTTGGTGCCTCCGGCGAAGCGTGGTGTGAAGACGCTTGAGGGAACGCTGGGCATCAGCGGGTGGCTCGTGGTGGCGCGCGGTAGCGCGAGGAGGTACCCCCCGGACTTCGGGGGAGCCTGTGACGCAGGCGTCCGGGCCTTTGGGGGACAGACGGCGTGCGAGGGTTCTCTGCACGCCGTCCGCCCGGACATGACACACGTTATGGCACGGCGTGCCAGCCGTAAAGACACTCGGTGCCATCAATTTTCGACAAGTGTCACCCCGTCTTCATCCGCACGCAACGGCGGCCGCCTCCCGCGGGGGAAACGGCCGCTGTTGCGTGCTTTCGTCCTTCGGAAGCGGGGTCAGCCCCGGCCCTCCAGCGCCTTTTCAATGGTGCGCATCACGTCCTCCAGGGGAGCGTCGGTGCGTGCCACCGTGACCAGGACATCCCCCTGCGTGGAGGCCGCCGCGGGCGAGGTCCGCCGACGCCCGGCGCCGATGCCGGTACCGAACGTCTCCCGGATCACCTCGAACGCGTGGTCGAGCTGGGCCTCGACGTCGCCCTTGCCTCCCGCACGCAGCCAGCGCCGCAGGACGTGGTTGTGGGCGGCGACCACCGCTGTCGCCGCGACCTCGGCCAGCAAGGGGTCGTCGTCGCCGTTGTGGTGGGCCGCCTCCGGGAAGTGACCGAGCAGATAACTGGTGAAAAGCCGCTGGTAGCGCGCCACAGAGGCGATCTCCCGCTCCCGCAGGGCCGGTACCTCGCGGGTGAGGCGGTAGCGCTCGACGGAGACCGCGGGGGACTCGGCGTACATCCGCAGCACCTCCTTGATACCGCGGCACACCGTGTCCAGCGGGTGCTCCCGGGGATCGGCCGAGGACAGGATCTGCGCGCAGCGGTCCAGCGTGTCCTCGTGGTCGGGGAAGATCGCCTCTTCCTTGGACTTGAAGTGGCGGAAGAACGTCCGCCTGGCCACACCGGCCGCCGTGGCGATCTCGTCGACGGTCGTGGCCTCGTATCCACGTGTCGCGAACAGCTCCATGGCCGCGGTGGCCAGGTCCTGGCGCACCCGGTGGCGCTGCGCGGAGAGCCTTCCTCCTCGCCCGCCGTTGGCTGTCTCCGAACCGGTGGACTCGGGTGTACGTGCGGTGGCGCGGGGCTCAGACATGTGCGGAACGTAACACGGGGCGGCCCTGGAGCCCGCCCCGGTTCTCGAACGCGCCGGGCGGGGCGGGCGCCACGACTCGGGTCCGAGAAGCCCGCCCCATCCCTCCTCCCCCCTGTCCCCGGGGGAGGAGGTGCCCCGAGGGTCAGCGCTTGGCATGCTCGCGGAATCCGCGGCCGGACTTGCGGCCGAGGCAGCCCGCCGCCACCAGGTGCTCCAGCAGCGGCGCGGGAGCCAGCCCCGGCTCACGGAACTCCTGGTGCAGCACCCGCTGGATCGCCAGCGAGACATCGAGCCCCACCACGTCCAGCAACTCGAACGGCCCCATCGGATACCCGCCGCCCAGCTTCATCGCGGTGTCCATGTCGTCCACCGTGGCGTAGTGGGACTGGAGCATCTTCACGGCCTCGTTGAGGTACGGGAAGAGCAGGGCGTTCACGATGAAACCGGCGCGGTCCGCGCAGTCCACCGGGTGCTTGCGCAGCGCCGTGCACAGGCCCTTGACGGTGGCGTGCACGTCGTCCGCGGTCAGCACGGTGCGGACGACCTCGACCAGCTTCATCGCGGGCGCCGGGTTGAAGAAGTGCATCCCGATCACGTCCTGCGGGCGCGAGGTGGCGCTCGCGCAGGCGATCACCGGCAGCGACGAGGTCGTGGTCGCCAGGATCGCCCCCGGCTTGCAGACCTTGTCGAACGTGGTGAACAGCGCCCGTTTGACCTCCAGGTCCTCGGCGATCGCCTCCACCGCGAGGTCGACCGAGGCGAAGGAGTCCACCGAGCCGTCGGCCGTGACGCGGCCCAGTGCCTCGTCACGCTGTTCCTGCGTCAGCCGGCCCTTGGCCACCGAGCGGTCCAGCGACTTCGCGAGCCGGCCCACCGCCTTGTCCGCCTTCTCCTGGCTGCGGGCGACCAGGACGACGTCGAAACCGGCCTTGGCGAAGACCTCTGCGATGCCCGTGGCCATCGTCCCCGAGCCCGCCACGCCGACCGAGCGCACCTGGCGGGCGGGGGCCTGCTCGGCGCCCGGGTCCGGGGTGGCGGCATCGGCCACGACGATGGGGGAGCCGGGGCTGTCGTAGGTGTAGAAGCCGCGTCCCGTCTTGCGGCCGAGCAGCCCGGCGGCGGTCAGCTGCTTGAGGATCGGCGCGGGCGCGTGGAGCCGGTCGCGGGAGGCCTCGTACATCGCCTCCAGGACGGTCTGCGCGGTGTCGACGCCGATCAGGTCGAGCAGGGCGAGCGGGCCCATCGGCAGGCCGCAGCCCAGCCGCATCGCCGCGTCGATGTCCTCGCGGGAGGCATAGCGGGACTCGTACATCGCCGCGGCCTGGTTGAGGTAGCCGAACAGCAGGCCGTCGGCCAGGAAGCCGGGCCGGTCGCCGACCGCGACGGGGCTCTTGCCCAGTTCGTTCGCCAGCCGCGTCACGGCCTCGGCGGCCTGCGGCGAGGTGAGCACCGTGGAGACCACCTCGACCAGCTTCATCGCCGGCGCCGGGTTGAAGAAGTGCAGGCCGAGGACCCGGTCGGGCCGGGCGGTGACGGCCGAGATCCGGGTGACCGACAGTGCGTTGGTGCCGGTGGCGAGGATCGCGTCCGGGCGGCAGATGCGGTCCAGCTCCTCGAAGATCTCCGTCTTGAGCTCGAGGTGCTCGGGGACCACCTCGATGACCAGGTCGGCGTCGGCCGCGGCCTGGAGGTCGGGGAAGACGCGGAAGCGCGCGAGCACATCGGCCCGCTCCTGCTCGGTGAGCTTGTCGCGCTCGACCGAGCGCCGGGTCGACTGCTCCAGCGCGGTACGGGCGGCCCGGGCCGCACTGTCGCTGGTGTCGATCCCGATGACCTCGCGGCCGCTGCGCGCCATCACGTCCGCGATTCCGGCGCCCATGGTGCCCAGCCCGATGATCGCGACTGTGGGACAGGACTTCGCCGTACTGGATTGGCGGTCCATCAGATGCTCCTGATTGAGGTGATTCCCCCCGCGGGGCGGGGGAGGTGACGGCTGAAGAGGGCCGCACGGCCCTGATGGGGGAGAGCAGGCGTGCCGGACAGCGGCCGACTCTGTCCCGGAGTCGGACCTGGCACTGCCTTGCGAACCGCACGGGGGCTGCGTCACCTGGCCGCCGCATGCGGGAAACCGCCGAGCCCCCGCGGTGGCGGTGGGCACGGACCGATCGCTCGACTGTAACTCGGGAGTAACCGATGCGCCAGAGCCCGGCCCGCACGAACCGGAGGCCGGGGCGGCCTGGGCGCCGAAGGCGTCAGAGAGGTGGCGGAGGCGTCAGAGAGGTCGCGGAGGCGTCAGAGAGGTCGCGGAGGCGTCAGAAAGGAGCCGGAGGCGTCGTTGAGGTGCCGATGACGTCAGAAACGAGCCGGTGGCGTCGGAGAGGTGCCGGTGGCGTCGTCGAGGTGCCGGTGCTTCGGAGTCCCGGTGGCGTCGGCGCCCGGTCGTGGCGGCTTCGGAGAGGTGCCCGCGGCGGCGGAGGAGGAACGCGGGGGCCTTCGGAGAGCGGGCGCCTTTTGGAGAGGCGCCTTTTAGAGAAGGGTGAGCTGGGTCGGGCCCTCCTCGGGCTCCGGGACCGGGGCGGGCGGAGGCTGGACACGGCGGGAGGCGCCCTTGCGGGAGGGGCCGCAGCCGTACTGCGCGGCAAGCTCGTGCACCCGGCCGGTGACCCGGCGCTGGTACCAGCGCGGGGCGTAGGAACCGCCCGCGTACAGCGCCTCGTAGCGCGGGACGAGTCGGGGGTGGTGCTCGGCGAGCCAGGCCATGTACCACTCGCGCGCCCCCGGGCGCAGATGCAGCACCAGCGGGGTGACAGAGGTGGCGCCCGCCTCCGCGATGGCGCGGACGGTGGCGCGCAGCTGGGTGGGGGAGTCGCTGAGGTAGGGCAGGACGGGGGCCATCAGCACCGCGCAGGGCACCCCGGCGTCGTTGAGTGTGCGGCACACCTCGAGGCGCTTGTGCGGTGACGGGGTGCCGGGCTCGACCGTGCGCCACAGCTCGCGGTCCAGGGAGCCGACGGAGACGGCGGTGCCGACCTGGGTCACCTCGGTCGCCTGCTGGAGCAGTTCGAGGTCGCGCAGGATCAGCGAGCCCTTGGTGAGGATCGAGAACGGGTTGGCGAAGTCGCGCAGCGCCTCGAGGATGCCGGGCATCAGCCGGTAGCGGCCCTCGGCCCGCTGGTAGCAGTCGACATTCGTGCCCATGGCTATGTGGTCGCCCTGCCAGCGGCGCGAGCCCAGCTCGCGGCGCAGGAGTTCGGGCGCGTTGACCTTCACCACGATCTGGGAGTCGAAGTCGAGGCCGGTGTCGAGGTCGAGATAGCTGTGGGTCTTGCGGGCGAAGCAGTAGACGCAGGCGTGCGAGCACCCCCGGTAGGGGTTCAGCGTCCATTCGAACGGCATGCGCGAGGCACCCGGCACCCGGTTGACGATGGACCGGGCCCTGACCTCGTGGAAGGTGATTCCCCGGAACTCGGGTGTGTCGAACGTCCTGGTCACCGCGTCCTGGCCGAAGAGCGACGGCGGTGCGGCGGGCCTGTCGTCGAGGCTCAGGTTGTCCCAGCGCATGGTGCCTCCTTGGTGGTACGGCGCCCACGGTAGAACGTTTATTCGAATACCGCCACCGTGATGACCGCGCGGGACCGCCCTGTCGTCCACCGCTGCTGACCCGTCCGGCCGAGACCGAGCGGCGGACGTGAGTCCGACGGACGGTGATTCACTCCGAGTCGCGGAACTCCAGCCCTGCCACCCCCAGCATGGCCAGCCCCGAGGCGGCCACGATGACGAGCTCCAGCCAGATCGGCACGTGGTAGCCGCCCCAGGTCACTCCCGGGGCGTAGACCGCCCGCGCCGCGGCGCCGACGTCCAGGTAGTGGAAGACCACCCGGCGGATGGGGTCGACGGCGTAGGTGAGCGGGTTGAGGCGGGTCACCACGTGCAGCCAGCCGGGGAGGCCGGACAGCGGGAACATCGCACCCGAGGTGAAGAACAGGGGCATCAGGAGCATCTGGGTCAGCCCCATGAACCCCTGGAACGTCCGCACCCGCGCCGAGATCATCACCCCGAACGCGGTGACCGTGAAGGCCAGCAGCGCGAGCTCCCCGAGCAGGATCAGGATCATCACGGGCGAATACGGGATTCCCACCAGACCGGCCAGCGCCAGCACCAGGATGCCCTGCGCGGTGGCCGTCGTCGCCCCGCCCAGGCACTTGCCGACCACGATCGCCAGTCGGCTGACCGGGGCCACCAGCATCTCCCGCAGAAAGCCGAACTCGCGGTCCCACACGATGGAGCCCGCCGAGAACACCGCGGTGAACAGCACCGACATCGCCAGCGCGCCCGGGTAGACGAACGTCTTGTACGACACCCCGGACACACTGCGGGTGATCGAGCCCAGCCCATTGCCGAGGACGAAGACGAACAGCAGCGGCTGCACCAGCACGGTGAAGATCCTCAGCCGGTCGTTCCAGAACCGCAGCAGTTCGCGCTGCCACACCACGCGCACACCGCGGTAGAAGCTCCCCATGCCGCCGGCCGGCACGGCGACGGGCGGCACGGGCGCGTACGTGGTCATCGGCGCCCCTTCGCCATCATCCGCATCAGCTCGGCGCCCGCGGGCGCGGACTCCTCGGCGTCGCGGATCGTCTTGCCGGTGTAGGCCATGAACACGTCGTCCAGCGACGGCCGGGAGACGCTCACCGAGTGGATCGGCACACCGAGCTCCGCGAACAGGCGCGGCACGAACTGCTCGCCCGAGGCCACGGAGAACATGACCTGGCCCTCGCTGAGCCGGGGCTCGAGCTCGAAGTGCTGCTTGAGCGCGGCCATCGCCGCCTGGTCGTCGGCCGTGGAGACCCGCACCCGGTCCTCGCCGATGCTGGCCTTGAGCGCCTGCGGAGTGTCGATCGCCACGATCCGGCCGTGGTCGATGATCGCTATCCGGTCGCAGTACTCGGCCTCGTCCATGTAGTGCGTGGTCATGAAGATGGTGATGTCCTCGGTCTGCTTCAGCTCACCGATGTAGTCCCAGATGGAGCTGCGGGTCTGCGGGTCCAGGCCCACCGTCGGTTCGTCCAGGAAGAGCACCCTCGGCGAGTGCAGCAGGCCGCGGGCGATCTCGAGCCGCCGCCGCATCCCTCCGGAGAACGTCATCACCTTGCTGTCCTTGCGGTCGGCGAGGTTGACCATCTCCAGCACCGCGGCCATGCGCTCGGGGACGACCGCCCGGGGAACGCCGTAGAGCTCGGCGTGGAAGCGGAGGTTCTGCGCGGCGGTGAGGTAGAGGTCGAGGGTGGGGTCCTGGAAGACCAGGCCGATATTGCGGCGGACCTCGTTCCGCTCGCTCAGGACGTCGTGCCCCGCCACCGTGGCGGTGCCGCCGGAGGGCTTGACCAGGGTGCAGAGCATCTTGATGGTGGTGGACTTGCCCGCGCCATTGGGCCCGAGGAAGCCGAAGGTCTCTCCCGGCGCCACTTCGAAGTCGACCCCGCGGACGGCCTCCACCTCCGCGTAGCGTTTCGCCAGACCGCGCACCGCGACAGCCGCGGCCCCCGCCGGTACCGCCATCCGCATCACTTCCCGTGTATCGGCCCCCGGGAAATCGCTCGGCCACGCCCGCACAGCCCCCGAGCGCGGACCTCTTCCTCCCCGTGGTTGGCTAGCCGCAAACCTCAGTCGACCACAACCGGAGGATCAGCATGGCAAAGGTCGAGGCGGCCACTCAGCGGACGATCGCAGCCGACCCCGAGAGGGTCTTCGCGGCGCTCGCGGACTACGCGCAGACCAGGCCGCGCCTGCTCACCGAGCAGTTCAGCGAGTACGAGGTGCGCGAGGGCGGCACCGGCGCCGGCACCACGGTGCACTGGAGGCTCCAGGCGACCTCCAAGCGCGCGCGGGACTGCCTCTTCGATGTCACCGAGCCCACCTCGGGGCAGCTGGTGGAGCGCGACACCAACTCCTCCATGGTCACCACCTGGACCGTCACCCCCGCCGGAGAAGGCCGCTCCAAGGTCGCCGTCGAGACGACGTGGACCGGTGCGGGCGGTGTGGGCGGCTTCTTCGAGCGGACCTTCGCACCCAAGGGCCTCAACCGCATCCAGGACGCCGTGCTGGCCAACCTGGCCTCCGAGGTCGAGAAGTAGGCCCACCGGGCCCACCGGGCCCCGCGGGCGCCACTCGCATCCGTCAGCCCCGCGATGGCGCGCTGCCGGTTCACCGGTACGGGTGGTCCTGACCGCTCCAAACCTCATCAAGCCCGCATGTCACAGGCGACTTCACGGCTGTCCGGGAAATCGTCGCGGTTGCTCCCCGTTGTCGCGCGATGCGAGAAATGGGCGGTGGCAGGGAGCGTGACGACGGGAGCTGAAGTTGGCCAGGACCACCGTGGTGAAGGGCGAGCGCCCCGCCCCGCACGCCGGACCGGCAGCGGCCCCGGCCCCCTCACCGACGCCGCCGCCCGCCCCGGCCCCCGGCCCCCCGCCGCTGACCCCGCGCGGCACCCGCCTGGTCTTCCTCGGGCTGATGCTCACCCTGATGCTCGCGGCCCTGGACCACACGATCGTGGCCACCGCCCTGCCGAGGATCGTCGGGGAGCTGCACGGCCTGGACCGGATGTCCTGGGCGATCACCGCGTACCTGCTGGCGTCCACCGTCGGCCTGCCGGTCTACGGCAAGCTCGGCGACCTCCTCGGGCGCAAGGGTGTCTTCCAGTTCGCCATCGCGGTCTTCGTGGTCGGATCGGCGCTCGCCGGATGGTCGCGGACCATGGACCAGCTGATCGCCTTCCGCGCCGTCCAGGGCATCGGCGGCGGCGGTCTCGTGATCGGCGTCCAAGCGATCATCGCCGACATCGTCCCGGCCCGAAGGCGCGGCCGCTACATGGGACTGATCGGAGCGGCGTTCGGCGTCGCCTCGGTCGCCGGACCCCTGCTCGGCGGCTTCTTCACCGACCACGCGAGCTGGCGCTGGTGCTTCTACGCCAATGTGCCGTTCGGGCTGGCCACCCTCGCCCTGGTCAGCGTCGTGCTCAAGCTCCCCCGGCCGCGCACCCGCCCCCGCCTCGACGTCCTCGGGGCCCTGCTGCTGACCGCCGCCAGTGTCTGCGTGGTCCTGCTGACCAGCTGGGGCGGCTCCCGCTACGCGTGGCGCTCGGAGGCCGTCCTCGGCCTCGGCGCGGGAGCGGTCGCGGCCGCGCTGCTCTTCCTCCTGGTCGAGCGCTTCGCCTCGGAACCCGTCATTCCCCTGCGCCTGTTCCGCGACAGCGTCTTCTCGGTCAGCGGGCTGGTCGGCGCGGTGATCGGCGTCGCGCTCTTCGGCGCGGCGGGCTACCTGCCGACGTATCTGCAGATGGTCGACGGAGCCACCGCCACCGAGTCCGGCCTGCTGATGCTGCCCATGATGGGCGGCATCGTCCTCGCCTCCATCGCGTGCGGGCAGCTGATCAGCCGCACCGGCCGGTACAAGCTCTTCCCCGTCCTCGGCTGCGCGGCCGCGGCCGCGGGCCTGTGGCTGCTGTCAGGTCTGAAGGCCGATACCTCCCCCGCCGAGTACAGCGCCTGGATGGCCGTGCTCGGTGCAGGCATCGGCATGGTGCTGCCCGTGCTCATCCTCGCCGTCCAGAACTCCGTGCGCCCCTCGGACCTCGGCACCGCCACCTCCGCCAACAACTACTTCCGGCAGATCGGCGGCTCGGTGGGCGCCGCCGTCTTCGGCACGGTCTTCGCCGACCGGCTCTCCCGGGCCCTGTCCGAACGCCTGCCGCACGGCGCGGGCCTGCCCGACCCGCGGTCCATCACCCCGCGGACGGTGCACGCGATGCCCGCTCCGCTGCGCGACGCCTACGTGGCCGCGTACGCCGACGCGATGCCCCGGATCTTCCTCTACCTGGTGCCGGTGCTCGCGCTCGGCGTCGTGCTGGCCCTCGCGCTCAAGGAGAAGCCCCTCGTGAACTCCACCGAATCCCGCCAGGAGCCCTCGGGCGAGCGCGGCACCGCGGTCGCGCCGGCGGCCCAGCCCGAGGTCCACTCGATCAGCATCACCGTTCCCTCGCAGGCCCCGGCGCCCAGCCGCCTCCAGGGCGTTCCCGTGTGCGGCGGCGTCCACCACGCGGACGGCTCGGCCATCGCCCGCGCCGCCCTGACGCTCATCGATGTCTCGGGCCGTCAGATCGGGCGCGGCGCAACGGGCGAGGACGGCCGGTACGCGCTGAGCACGCCGGGGCCGGGCAGCTATGTGCTGATCGCCGCGGCGGGCGGGTATCGGCCGCAGGCGGTCACGGTGACCGTGGCCGACCGGCCCGTGGACGTGGACGTCCTGCTCGGCGGGGCCGGGCGCCTCGCCGGAACCGTGCGCACGCCCGACGGCGCCCCCGTGCCCGACGCCACGATCACCCTCACCGACGTGCGGGGCGAGGTCGTGGCCACCGCCCGCGGCGGCTACGACGGCGGCTATGTGCTCAAGGAGCTGATCGCGGGCGAGTACACCCTCGCCGCGAGCGCCCGCACCTACCGGCCGGCCGCCCTCCCGGTGAGCCTGCAGGCGTCCAGGGAGACCCGCCAGGACATCGAACTCGCCGGAGGCGCCGTGCTGCGCGGCACCGTGCGCGGCGAGGGCGGGCGGCCGGTGGAGGACGCCCGGGTCACGCTCCTCGACGCCGGAGGCACTGTCCTCGACACCACGACCACGGGAGCGGACGGCGTCTTCCGCTTCACGGACCTGGCGACGGGTCAGTACACGGTGATCGCCTCCGGCTATCCGCCCGTCGCCACCGTCCTCCAGGTCGCGGGGGGAGGCCGCACCGAACGCGACCTCCAACTCGGTTACGAGGACTGATCGCAGGCGCTGCCGAGGGGGCTGCCGAGGGGGCTGCCGACGGGCCGCGCGCGGGTGTTGTGCGCCGGATTCCGCCGTTGGGCCACGACGCGCCCGCCGCTGGTCGTACCGTGTATTCGGAGCGCCACAGATCTTGTGCCGTGCGCCCGGCCGGGGAAGGGGTCCGCGAGCCATGGAGCGTCATCAGGGCGCCGCGCTGTCGGGCCGTGTCCCGCTCGCGGTCGTGGTGGTCGAGGAGACCGGGACGATCTCCCACTGGAGCAGCGGCGCCAGAGCCCTCTTCGGCTGCACACGGCAGGAGGCGGTCGGGGCTCCGGCCGTGGACCTGCTGCCGATCGCGGGCGCCCTCGGCCATCTGCCGGACGGCGGACCGGACGGCGCCTCGGACGGCACGGAGCGGGACCGGCCCCAAGACCCGGCGGACAGCGCGGTGGCGGGCGAATCCCTGTCCGATCTCGACGACGGCCTCGACTGCCTCGACGACCGCGCCTCCTACCCCAGCGCGGGCCGGGCCAGGGTGCCCATGCCCGTGGGAGGCACCCGCGAAGTCCTGTGGTGGGCCTATCCGCTGTACGGCACCGGTCCCGAGCGGCTGCTGGTGCTCGCCGCGGACGCCGACCGTTTCCGTTCGCGGGACGGCGAGGATTCCTCGGGCGCACCGGAGGACGTGGCGCCCGGGTTCGCCCTGCACACGGAGTTCTCCGGCGCCGACGAGCTGGTCAGCCGGCTGCCCGACATCCTGCCGAGCATGAGCCCGGCCGACAGCGCGCGCATCGTCTCCCAGGTGCTCGACCTCGGCTACCCGGTGCTGGAGTTCAGCCTCCACTCCCGGGTCCCGGTCACCCCGGACTGGGGAGTCCCGCTGAGGCGCCCGCGCTCCGCCATGGACGGCCTTCCCGGTCCCGGCGGCGGCCCGGGGGCGGTGCCCTCGCCCCGGCGGGCGCCCGAGGACGACGACGGCCTGGAGAACGCCGCCGTTCGTGAGCGTCTGGAGTTCCTCAACGAGGTCAGCGCCAGCATCGGCGCCACCCTCGACCTCGCCCGCACCGTCCAGGAGGTCACCGACGCCTGCGTGCCCAGGTTCGCCGACTTCTCGGGCACCCATCTGCGCGACCAGGTCCTCGCCGGGGAGGGCTTCCCCGACGGGCCGCCAGACACCCGGACCCTGATGCACCGGGTGTGGGTCACGCACAACGACGAGCCGGGACGCTGGGACGACACGGTGCCGGTCGGCGAGACCTTCGCCTTCCCCGAGGACACGCCCTTCTACCAGTGCATGACGACCGGTCGGCCGGTGCTGATCCCCCGCCTCGACGAGGAACTCGCCGCACGGATCGCCGGCCGGTTCGAGAAGCGGGACCTGCGCCCCCTGATCACCGGGCGCTCCCTGCTGATCGTGCCGCTGCTCGCCCGCCGGGTCGTGCTCGGCTTCACCGTGCTGATGCGCCGGCCCGACCGCCCGCCGTTCGACGAGATGGACCGCACCACCGCCGCCGAACTCGCCGCCCGCGCGGGCCTGGTGCTGGACAACGCCCGCCTGTACACCTATCAGGAGCAGGCCGCCGAGACCCTGCAGAGCAGCATGCTCCCGCAGAACCTGCCCCGCGTGGCCGGAGTCGACATCGCCACCCGCTATCTGCCCGGCACCCGGCTCGGCCGGGTCGGCGGCGACTGGTTCGACACCATCAAGCTGCCCGGCAGCCGGGTCGCCCTCGTGGTCGGCGATGTGATGGGCCACGGCATGCACTCGGCCGCGATGATGGGGCAGCTGCGCACCGCCGTGCAGACCATGGCCGCCCTCGACCTGCCGCCCGCCCAGCTCCTGCGCAACCTCGACGACCTCGCCCAGCGCCTCGGCGACACCTACCTGGCGACCTGCCTCTACCTCGTCTACGACCCCGTGGAGTCGAGCATCACCCTGTCCAACGCGGGCCACATCCCTCCCGTCGTGGTCCGTGCCGACGGCAGCAGCGAGCTGCTGGAGATCCCGACCGGGGCGCCGATAGGAGTCGGCGGAGTGCCCTTCGAGACGGCCACCCTCGGGGTCGGCAGCGGCGACCGGCTGGTCCTGTGCACCGACGGCCTCGTCGAGGTGCGCGGCCAGGACATCGGCGAAGGACTCGCCGCGCTGTGCGAGAGCGCCGCCCACCCGGCCGCTTCCATGGACGACGCCTGCGACACCATCATCCGCGCGCTCGCCGCCGCCCCCGAGCAGTCCTGGGACCGCAAGGACGACGTTGCGCTGCTGATGGCCAGGCTCAATGGCATCCCCAAGGACCGTGTGGCCTCCTGGGAACTCGCGCTCGACCCCCGCGAGGTGCGCAGGGCCCGCCGCGTGACCCGCGCCAAGCTGGAGGAGTGGGGGCTGGACCAGGCCGTGGAGACCGCCGAACTTCTCGTCGGGGAACTCGTCACCAACGCCCTGCGCCACGCCCACCGCCGACATGTCGAGCTGCGGCTGCTCAAGGCCGACAATCTGCTGTGCGAGGTCACCGACGACAACCACTCGGTGCCCGTCCTGCTCAACACCACCTCGGAGCACGAGTTCGGCCGGGGGATGCGCCTGGTCAGCCGACTGGCCCTCCAGTGGGGGACGAGCCGGACCTCCGTCGGCAAGACCGTGTGGTTCGAGCAGGCTGTGGCGCCCCGATGACCCGTTAGTGGGCGTCGGTATGCGGGTAGCCGCACCGACATGCGACGACGGATCGGTGACCTCGACCAACGGCTGTTCGCGCGGGTGGCTGCCTCCCGCCTGCGCGGGGCGCACCCGCTGCTGCCCAAGCTCAGCCGGGCGGCCGACCACGGACTGCTGTGGTTCGGCACCGCCGCCGTGCTCGGCGCGTCCGGTGGGCGCGCCGCCCGGCGGGCGGCGCTGCGCGGAGTGGGGGCGCTGGCCATAGCCTCGGCGATCACCAACACCCTCGCCAAGCCCTCGACCCGCCGTACCCGGCCGGTCATCGACAGCGTTCCGATAGTGCGACGGCTGACCCGGCAGCCCATCACCACCTCGTTCCCCTCGGGCCACTCGGCCTCGGCCGCCGCCTTCGCCGCGGGAGTCGCCCTCGAGGCACCCCGCTACGCGCTGGCCGTGGTCCCGGTGGCCGCCGCCGTCGCCGCCTCGCGGGTGTATGTGGGGGTGCACTATCCGGGGGACGTCCTGGCCGGTGCCGCGATCGGGGTGGCCGCGGCCGCGCTGACCAGCCGCTGGTGGCCGGTCAAGCCCGAGACACCGGCCGCCGCCGTCCGCCCCCGCCGTCCCGCTCCCGCCCTGGGCGAGGGCAAGGGCCTGTCCATCGTGGTCAACTCCGGGGCCGGACTGCCGATAGGGCCCAATGCCGCGGCGGTCGCCGCCGACCGGCTGCGCACCCTCCTGCCGTCCGCCGAGGTGGTCGAGCGGGGGCCCGACGACGACCTGCTCGCGCTCCTGGACGAGGCGGCCCGTGAGGCCGCCGGGCGTGACGGCGCCCTCGGGGTGTGCGGCGGCGACGGATCGGTCAACGCCGCCGCGGAGGCGGCCGCGCGCCACCATGTGCCGCTGGCGGTCTTCCCCGGCGGCACCTTCAACCACTTCGCCATGGACCTCGGCGTGGAGACGCTCGAGGACTGCGCCCGCGCGGTGCGCGACGGCGACGCGGTCACGGTGGACATGGCGATCGTCCAGTCACCGGGGACGGGTGAGGTCAGGCCGTTCCTCAACACCTTCAGCATCGGGGTCTACCCCGAGCTCGTCCGCGCCCGCGAGCGCTGGGAGGGCGCCATCGGCAAATGGCCCGCGGTCGCCATCGGCCTGGCCAGGGTGCTCGCGCGCGCCCGCCCCCGGACGGTGCGGATCAATGGACGCGAACGCCGGCTGTGGCTGCTCTTCGCGGGCAACTGCGTCTACCAGCCGCCCGGCTTCGCCCCCACCTACCGCACCCGGCTCGACGACGGGCTGCTGGACATCCGCGCCGTGGACGGCAGCGCTCCGCTGGCCAGGACCCGGCTGCTGTTCGCGGCGCTGACCGGCACCCTCGGCAGCTCAAGGGTGCTGGTCGCGGTCCAGTTGCGGCGGCTGCGCCTGGACGGACTGGAGGGCGTTGAGCACTACGCCTTCGACGGGGAGGTCGCTCCCGCGGACGGCAGCCTGGTGCTCGACAAGCGCCGCAGCGCGCTGACCGTCTACCGTCCCGCGGTGCCCAATCCGCTGCTCGACGGAGACTGAGCCGGGCACTGACGGGATGGCGTCCGGGATGCTGTGCCCCGCGCGGCGATGAGCGTACGGTGGCATTCCATGAAGATCCTTCTCAGCGCCGACATGGAAGGCGCGACCGGTGTCACCTGGCCGGCCGACGTGGAGCCGGGCACGGAGCAGTGGCAGCGCTGCCGCTCGATGTTCACCTCGGACGTCAACGCGGCGATCGCCGGGTTCTTCGACGGCGGCGCCGACGAGGTGCTGGTCAACGAGGCGCACGCCACCATGCGCAACCTCCTGCTGGAGCGCCTCGACGAGCGGGCGACCATGCTCACCGGCCGCCACAAGGAACTCTCCATGGTCGAGGGCGTCCAGCACGCAGACGTGGACGGGATCGCCTTCGTCGGCTACCACACGGGCGCGGGCACCGAGGGCGTGCTCGCCCACACCTATCTGGCCAACTCCATCACGGGAGTGTGGGTCAACGGAGAGCCCGCCAGTGAGGGCAGGCTCAACACCCTGGTCGTCTCCGAGTACGGCGTGCCCGTCGTCCTGGTCACCGGGGACGACCGCACCTGCGAGGACGCCGCCGGGTACGCGCCCGAGGCGGTCGGTGTCGCGGTCAAGACCTATGTCTCGCGCTACGCAGCGGTCTGCAGGCCCCCGGCCCGTACCGCCGCCGACATCCGGGCCGCCGCCAAGGGCGCCGCCGCCCTCGCGCGGCGCGGCGAGCCGCGCGCCGCGGGCCCCTACACCGTCGAGCTGGAGTTCGATGCCTCCCATCTGACGGGGGCGGCCACGATGGTGCCCTCGGTGCGGCGCGTCGGTGAGCGCAGGGTCTCCTACACCGCCGACGACATGTACGAGGGCATCCGCTGTTTCAAGGCGGTCACCACGCTCGTCGCCAACGCGGTGGAGCAGCACTATGGCTGACGCCCTGGCCCTGGACGAGGTGGTGCGGTTCACCTCGGAGCTCATCCGTATCGACACCACCAACCGCGGGGGCGGCGACGCGTGCGAGCGCCCCGCCGCCGAGTACGTCGCCGAGCGGCTCGCCGAGGCCGGGATCGAGGCGGCGATCCTGGAGTCCGCCCCGGGCCGGGCCAATGTCGTCGCCCGTGTCGAGGGCTCCGACCCCGGGCGGGACGCGCTGCTGGTCCACGGTCATCTGGACGTCGTTCCCGCCGAGGCCGCCGACTGGAGCGTCCATCCGTTCTCCGGCGAGATCCGCGACGGGGTGGTCTGGGGCCGCGGCGCCGTCGACATGAAGGACATGGACGCGATGGTGCTCGCCGTCGTGCGTTCCTGGGCCCGGGAGGGCCGCCGCCCCAAGCGGGACGTGGTGCTCGCCTTCACCGCCGACGAGGAGGACAGAGCCGTCCATGGATCGGGCTTCCTCGCCGGGGAGCACGCCGACCTCTTCGAGGGCTGCACCGAGGGCATCAGCGAGTCCGGGGCGTTCACCTTCCACGGCGACAACGGCCTGCGGCTGTACCCCATGGCCGCGGGCGAGCGCGGCACGGCCTGGCTCAAGCTCACCGCGCACGGCAGGGCGGGACACGGCTCCAAGGTGAACCGGGCCAACGCGGTGAGCCGCCTGGCCGCCGCCGTCGCCCGTATCGGCGAGCACCAGTGGCCGGTGCGGCTGACACCCGTGGTCCGCGCGGCGCTGGAGGAACTCGGAGCGCTCAGCGGCGTCGACGTGGACCTGGACGCCCCCGGCTTCGACGTGGACGTACTCCTGGGCAAGCTGGGATCGGCGGCCGTGCTGGTGGAGCCGACGGTCCGCAACAGCGCCAACCCGACCATGCTCCGGGCCGGCTACAAGCTCAATGTGATCCCCGGATCGGCCACCGCCTTCGTGGACGGCCGGATGCTGCCGCGGGGGGAGGCCGAGTTCCACGAGACGCTGGACCTGCTGACCGGCCCGGATGTGGAGTGGGAGTTCGTCCACCGCGAGGTGCCGCTCCAGGCCCCGCTGGACTCACCCACGTATCTGGCCATGCGCGAGGCGGTCCAGCACTTCGACCCCGAAGGGCATCCCGTGCCGTACTGCATGTCGGGCGGCACCGACGCCAAGCAGTTCTCGCGCCTCGGCATCACCGGCTACGGGTTCACCCCGTTGAAGCTGCCGCCGGGCTTCGACTACCTCGGGCTCTACCACGGAGTGGACGAACGCGTCCCCGTTGAGGCGCTGCACTTCGGCGTACGCGTGATGGACCGTTTCCTCAGCGGTGTCGAGTGAAAGGCCGGTGACCTGTGCCCACGACCGCCAGCTACGGTTCCTGGAAGTCCCCCGTCACGGCCCGGCTCGCCGCCGGGCACGACGGCCGCCCCGACTGGGTCGGCGCCATCGGCGACGAGGTGTGGTGGACGGAGCCGCGCCCGGCGGAACGGGGCAGAGCCGCGCTGGTGCGCCGCGGGCCCGACGGCACCGCGGAGTCGGTGCTGCCACCGCCGTGGAATGTGCGCAGCCGCGTCATCGAGTACGGCGGGCGGCCCTGGGCGGGCACGGTCGCCGACGGCGGGCCGCTGGTGGTCTTCGTGAACTTCGCCGACCAGCGGATGTACCGCTTCGAGCCCGGCGTCGAGGGGGCCGAGCCGCGCCCGCTGACCCCGGCGCCGGTCAGGCCCTCGGGGCTGCGCTGGGCGGATCTGGCCGTCGTGCCCGAGCGGGGCGAGGTGTGGTGCGTCCTGGAGGAGAGCACCGGACCGGGCTCCGGGGATCTTCGGCGCGTCCTTGTGGCGGTGCCGCTGGACGAGTCGGCGGCGCACGACCGCTCCGCGGTCCGCGAACTCGGCGGTGGCGGCCGGTTTCTGACCGGACCCCGGCTCTCCCCGGACGGCCGGCGCGCCGCCTGGCTGGCCTGGGACCACCCGGCGATGCCGTGGGACGGCACCCGGCTGTGCGTGGCGGACCTCCTGCCCGACGGGACGTTCGGCGAGCCCAGGACCGTCGGGGGCGGGCCCGAGGAGTCCGTGGCGCAGGTGGAGTGGGCGGACGAGGACACGCTCGTCGCCGCCACCGACCGCTCGGGGTGGTGGAATCTGCACCGGGTCGACCCGCGGACGGGGCAGGCGGTGCCCCTGTGCCCGGCCGAGGAGGAGTTCGCCGGGCCGCTGTGGCGCCTCGGCCTGCAGTGGTTCGCCCCGCTGCCGGACGGGCGGATCGCGGTGACGCATGGCCGCGGGGCCCAGCGGCTGGCGTTCCTCGACCCGAGCACCGGCACGCTCGAGGACATTGCCGGGCCGTGGACCGAGTGGGCCTCCTGTCTGGCCGTCACCGGCGACGCGGTGCTCGGGGTGGCCGCGAGCCCCCAGCGCTCGTTCGAGGTGGTGCGGGTGGAGACGGCCTCGGGGCGCGCCGAGGTGGTCGGGTGCCCGCACGAGGACACGGTCGAGCCCTCCTGCCTGCCGCTGCCCCAGGAACGCACGTTCACCGGGCCAGGCGGGCGTGAGGTGCACGCCCACATCTATCCGCCGCGCAATCCCGACTACACGGCGCCCCGCGGTGAGCGGCCGCCCTACGCGGTGTGGGCGCACGGCGGTCCGACCGGGCGGGCCGCCCTCGTGCACGACCTGGAGATCGCCTACTTCACCAGCCGCGGCATCGGTGTGGCCGTGGTCAACTACGGCGGCTCCACCGGCTACGGCCGTGAGTACCGCAACCGCCTGCGGGAGAGCTGGGGCGTCGTGGACGTCGAGGACTGCGCCGCCGTGGCCGAGGCACTGGCCGCCGAGGGCACGGCGGACCGCGACCGGCTCGCCGTGCGCGGCGGGAGCGCCGGGGGCTGGACGGCGGGAGCGTCGCTCACCATGACCGACACCTACCGCTGCGGTGTGATCATCTATCCGATCCTGGATCTGACGGGGTGGGCGACGGGGGAGACGCACGACTTCGAGTCCCGTTACCTGGACAGCCTCGTGGGACCGCTGCCGGACACCGCCGAGCGTTACCGCAAGCGCTCGCCCGCCGACAACGCCCACCGGCTGACCGCCCCGTTCCTGCTCCTCCAGGGCCTGGACGACGTCATCTGCCCGCCCGTGCAGTGCGAGCGCTTCCTCGAAAGAGTCGCCGGGCGGGGCGTCCCGCACGCCTATCTCACCTTCGAGGGCGAGGGTCACGGCTTCCGCCGGGCGGAGACCATGGTCGCCTGCCTGGAGGCCGAACTGTCCCTGTACGGACAGGTGTTCGGATTCACTCCACCCGGAGTGCCTGTCCTCGATCTCGTCAAGTAGGCATCCCCGCTTGGGAGTTGGCTGTCCGTAGCGTCGGCGGGACGGGGGCGTGCGCCGGTTGTGGGCGAAGGCACAGCCGCGCCTTTGCCTAATATCGCATAAGATATCGAATGCAGCAGGACGGGCAATGTGCGCCTTTGAGTGGCAAGTCGGGCACTCTACCGTGAATTTGGCGCACGTCCTTAGCGGACGTTATCGCTCGAACGAGTGTAAATGTGTCGCGCCAAGGAGGAAGCAACCATGTCCGCAATCCTGCAGTACGGCGACCCCTCGCAGCCGGGATGGCCCTCACCGGGACAGCCGGGCCCGGGATTCCCCAATCCCCCCGGAGGACCCTTACCGCCCATGCCGCCGTCGATCCTGGCCGTGATCCCGCCCAGCGGTCCGACCACCGGCGGCAACCCCGTCCTTCTCCTCGGGGTCGGCCTCAACAACGCCACTTCGGTGACCTTCGGCGGCACCCCGGCCACCATCCTCGGGGGCGACCCCTATGGGTTCCTGCTGGTGGTCGTCGCGCCGCCGCACGCCGCCGGCACCGTGCCGGTCGTGGTGACCACGCCCGTGGGCGTCAGCGCCCCGGGGAACTACACCTACGTCGTCCTCACCCCGACCGCGGCGTCGATCGTGCCCACCAGTGGCCCGACCACGGGTGGCACGGCGTTCACCATCACCGGCACCAACCTGGCCGGCGCCACCGTCACCTTCAACGGCGTCCCCGCCACAGGTGTCACCGTCAACGCGGCCGGCACCGTGATCACCGGCGTGACCCCGCCGGGTGCGGCGGGCCTCGCGACCGTCCTCGTCACGACGCCCGGCGGCACCGCCACCGTCCCCGGAGGCTTCACCTACGTGGTGCCGCCGCCCACGGTCACCATCCTGCTGCCCACCACCGGCCCGGTCGCGGGTGGCCAGGCGTTCGTCATCACCGGCACCAACCTCACCGGCGCCACCGTCACCTTCGGCGGCACCCCCGCCACGGGTGTGAGTGTCGGCGGCGGAGGAACCGTGCTGGTGGGCCTCACCCCGGCGCACGCGGCGGGCAATGTGCCCGTCGTCGTGACCACGCCGGGCGGCACCGCCACGGTCGTGGGCGGGTACACCTACGTGTGAGCCGACTCCGTGTGAGCCGACTCCGTGTGTGAGCCGAAGCCCACGGCAGCCCGCGCCCCGGTGGATTCCCGCCGGGGCGCGGGTGCGTCCCGTCTGGGAGGATGGGCCGCCATGAGCACCGTCCCCCTCGTCCGTCCCGCCCGGCTGCGCGGCGGCGACCGCGTCGTCATCGTCGCCCCCAGCGGCCCGATCCCCCGTGAACGGCTGGACGCGGGCGTGGACATCCTGCGCGCCTGGGACCTCGACGTCGAGGTGGGCGAGCACGTCCTCGACACCCACTCCAGCGGCTATCTCGCGGGTGGCGACGCCGACCGCGCCCGGGACCTCCAGAGGGCCTGGCTCGACCCCGGCGTGGCCGCCGTGATCTGCGCCCGCGGCGGCTACGGCGCCCAGCGCATGGTGGACCTGCTCGACTGGGACGCCATGCGGGCGGCGGGCCCCAAGGTCTTCGTGGGGTTCAGCGACGTCACGGCGCTGCACGAGGCGTTCGCCGTCCGCCTGGGCCTGGCGACCCTGCACGGGCCGATGGCCGCGGGGGTCGCGTTCGTCAAGGACGGGCCCACCCAGGAGCATCTGCGCCGCACCCTCTTCGAGCCCGAGAACGCGCGTGTGCTCACCTCCCCGGCCGCCGCCCCGCTGGTGCCCGGCACCGCCCACGGGGTCACGGCGGGCGGCTGCCTGTCCCTGATCGCCGCCGAGGCAGGCACCCCGCACGCCCGCCGCTCGCTGCGCGGAGCGATCTGGGTGATCGAGGACGTCGCCGAGGAGGCCTACCGGCTCGACCGCTGCCTCACCCAGCTCCTTCGCTCCGGCCTGCTCGACGGCGTCGCCGCGGTAGCGCTCGGCTCCTGGCAGGACTGCTCGCCCGAGGACGAGGTGCGGCGCCTGATGCTGGACCGCCTCGGCCCCCTCGGCGTGCCCGTCCTGTGGGAGCTGGGGTTCGGGCACTGCCCCAGCCACATCACCGTCCCTCTCGGTGTGCCCGCGCTACTGGACGCCGGCAACGGCACGCTCACGCTCGACGTGCCCGCGCTCCTCTAGCGGAGGCGGTGGCCCGCCCGTGGCCGAGTACACGGCCGCCTCGGCCGCACGGGCCAGCGACCGCCGCTCCTGATGGGCGCCGGCCGGAATCACCGGAAGGGCGACCACCTCGGCGACCAGGCCCCGGGTGGCGACCACCCGGCGCACGGAGTCCAGCAGGGTGTCCTCTCCGACGAAGGCCGGGGCCGTGGTGGGCCTTCCGTCCGCCAGCAGGTAGCGGATCAGGACCGGCTGGACCCCCGCGCCCGCGTCCAGCGCGGCCTGGAACAACGCGGGACGGAATCTGCCCTGCCTCCTGCCGCACCACGTACTGCCCTCGGGGAACGCCGCGACCGCGCCCGACCCGCGCAGGACGTGTGCCACCTCGGCCACCGTGTCCGGCAGCGTCCTCAGCCGGTCGCGGTCGATGAACAGGGTGCCGCCTCGCCCGGCCAGCCGGCCGATGACCGGCCAGCCGCCGATCTCCTTCTTGGCCACCATGCGGCCGGGCCTGGCGGCGGCGAGCAGGAGGATGTCCAGCCAGGACACATGGTTGGCCACGACGAGCAGCCCGGTGGGCGACGGCACGGGTGCGGGCACGCGCACCCGCACCCCGAACCCCCGGGCCACCGACCGCGTCCACAGCCGGATCAGCCGGTCCCGCCGCGCCGCGCCGAGCCTGCGGACCAGCGGCGACAGCACGACCCCGAGCACGATCACCGCGCCTCCCGCCGTCCAGCGGGCGATCCGGTGCGCACGGCCCACCACCGCGGTGGCCGAGTCGTCGAGGCAGGCCAACGGGGTGCAGGGGCCCACCGGTGACCAGGCGCTCATGTGAGGGGCGCGGCCGTGGCGGGCGAGGTGAGCGACAGGAAGTGCCGCAGGTAGCGGGGGTCGGTCCGCTTCAGCGACAGCAGCACATACAGGTCGGCGACATTGAAGTCCGGGTCGTGTGCGGGCTCGCCGCAGACCCAGGCTCCCAGGCGCAGATAGCCGCGCAGCAACGCCGGCAGGGTGGTCCGCGCGGGACGGGCCACACCCTCGGGGTTCCACGGACGCAGCGGCCGGACCCGGTACTCCGGAGGCGACAGGTGCGTGGCCGAGACCTTGTCCCACACGCCCGCGGCCTGCGTTCCGCCGTCGGCGAGCGGGACCGAGCAGCACCCGGCGACCCAGGTGTGGCCGGTCTGTTCCATGTAGCGGCAGATGCCGCCCCACATCAGGGCGACCACGGCGCCGTCGCGGTGGTCCGGGTGGACGCAGGAGCGGCCGACCTCGACGAGGTCCTTGCGGATCGGGGCGTGCGCGCTCAGATCGAACTCGCCGTCCGAGTACAGCCGCCCGGCCACGGCCGCGCGGGCGGCGGGCAGCAGGCGGTAGGTCCCCACCACATCCCCGGTCACGTCGTCGCGCACGAGCAGGTGGTCGCAGAAGGCGTCGAAGGGGTCGGTCTCCAGACCGGGAGCGGCGGTGTGCACGACCGCCCCCATCTCCTCGACGAACACCTGGTGGCGCAGGCGCTGTGCGGCCCGCACATCCGCCTCGTCCTGGGCGAAGGAAACCGAGTAGCGGGGGCGGTCGCCGGGGGCCGCCGCGGGGGCGGCCGGGGCGGGGAGGGCAGCGGTGGGTACGGGGCGGGCGACAGCGGTCGTCATGGCGTCTCTCCGGGAAGGTGAAGGAGCTCACCTATCTCTTCGCCGAGCCGGACGGCGACGGCATGTCGTTTTCGGAGAGTCCAGATGTGCAGCCGTTGAAGTCCCGCCCGGTATCGCCCCTACGGGAACAACCCGAACGTCCGAGGCGCCCGGCTGCCCGCCTCGCCGAGCGTCACCCGGAAGACCTTGTCGGAGCCCGCGGGCTGCCCGCCGAGGAGGTCGGCGTTGGCCCTCGACAGGCACGGGCCGCTGGAGCCGGGGACCTTCTCGACGGTGCGCGGGCGCCCGTACGCGCCGACGCGGTACGCCTTGGGCGTGCCCGCCGTCGTCCCGTTGAGTGGGACGCGCCGCAGCCGCTCACCGCGCGGCCTTGCCGTTGAGGGAGTTCCTTCCCGGGCGAGCGCCGGGGCATGGGCCCGCCCGCTGGGGCGTGGAGGTGGCCGTCGGGGCCGAACTCCAGCCCGCCCGCCGGTCTCGGCGGGCGGCGGCCGGGCGGCGCCGCCCCTGAGAGGTGTCCAGGCGAGTCCACAAGTCATCCGACCCCTTCGGTGCGGAACTTTGGACTCCTCCCCGGCGGTCGTCAATAGGTCTGACCATTCGTCATACGTAAAGGTACGTACCAGAGCCGATCGGACCGCGGGGTGGCGTTGGCCGAAGGCCTTACATACCGATGACGCGAGCGTGAGTACGGGGCTGCCGGGGCGCCTATGGGCCTAGCGTCAGGGGCATGCGCGTACTTGTGACCGGCGGCGCGGGCTTCATCGGCTCGCACATCGTCGAAGCCCTGCTCGCCTCGGGGCACCGTCCGGTGGTGCTCGACGCCCTCCTGCCCGCCGTCCACACCGGCGTGCCGCCGATGCCGGACGCCGAGTGGATCCACGCCGACGTCCGGGACCGCGCGGCCGTGCGGCGCGCCCTGCGCGGGGTGGCCGCGGTCTGCCACCAGGCGGCGATGGTGGGCCTCGGCCGGGACTTCGGCGACGCGGCCGACTATGTGAGCTGCAACGACCTCGGAACGGCCGTGCTCCTGTCCGAGATGGCGGACGGCGGTGTGCGCGACCTCGTGCTCGCGGGGTCGATGGTCGTCTACGGCGAGGGCCGCTACGACTGCCCCCGGCACGGCGAGGTGCGGCCGGGGCCGCGGCAGGTCGCCGACCTCGAGGACGGGCGGTTCGAGCCGCCGTGCTCGCGCTGCGGCAGCCCGATGCGGCCGGGCCTGGTCCGGGAGGACGCGCCGACCGACCCGCGCAATGTCTACGCCACGACGAAGCTCGCGCAGGAGCATCTTGCCGCGTCCTGGGCGCGCGCAACGGCCGGCCGGGCGGTGTCGCTGCGCTACCACAACGTCTACGGACCCGGCATGCCGCGCGACACGCCGTACGCGGGGGTGGCCTCGTTCTTCCGCTCGGCGCTGGCCAGGGGCGAGGCGCCCCGGGTCTTCGAGGACGGGGGTCAGCGGCGGGACTTCGTCCATGTGCGCGACGTCGCCGCGGCGAACCTGGCGGCGCTCGTCGGGCTGCACGAACTGCCCTCGGGCGGGCTGCGCGTCTACAACACCGGCAGCGGCGAGCCGCACACCGTGGGCGAGATGGCCGATGCCCTGGCCGCGGCGTGCGGCGGCCCGTCGCCGGTGGTCACCGGTGAGTACCGGCTCGGCGACGTCCGGCACATCACCGCCTCCTCCGAGCGGCTGCGCGAGGAACTGGGGTGGCGGCCGGGCGTCGGATTCCTCGACGGGATGGCGGAGTTCGCGCGCTCTACCACAGCGCTGCGGGGAGCGTGACCTCGAACCGGCAGCCTCCGGGGACATTGCGCACACCGGCCCGGCCGTCGTGGGCCTCGACGATGCCCCGCACGATGGCGAGGCCCAGCCCCGCGCCGGCCGGGGGAGTGCGGGCGTCGTTGCCGCGCCAGCCGGTGTCGAAGACGCGGGGCAGATCCTCCTCGGGGATGCCGCCGCAGCCGTCGGTGACCGACAGCACGACCTCGTCCCGCTCGCGGCGGGCGGCCACGGCGACCGTTCCGTCGGCGGGGGTGCGGCGGATCGCGTTGATCAGGAGGTTGCCCAGGACCCGGGTCATCTCCTTGCCGTCCACCTCCACCGGCACCGAGTCCACACTGCCGCCGTCGAGCCGCACACCGAGTTCACGGGCGAGCGGATAGACCCCGGCGATGGCGTCGCCCACGAGGTCGTAGACCGAGATCCTGGCCCTGGCCAGGGCCAGCGCCCCGGCCTGGATACGGGAGAGTTCGAACAGATCGCCGACCATGCCGCTGAGCCGCTCCACCTCGGTGCGGATCTGCCGGTGGTAGCGCGCCGGGTCCTCGGCCATCCCGTCCTCGAGCGACTCGGCCATGGCCCGCAGCCCCGCCAGCGGGGTCCGCAGGTCGTGGGAGATCCAGGCGACGAGCTCGCGGCGCGAGGCGTCCAGGGCCTGCTCACGGGCGCGGGACCGGGCGAGCTTGGCGCTGGTGACGGCCAGTTCCCTGCCCAGGGCGGCGAGTTCGGCGGTCGGCGCTCCGGTGGGCGGAGCGAAGCTGCCGCCGTCGCCGAACGAGCGGGTGGCCGCGGTCAGCGCCCTGCTCCCGGCCACGACCCGGCGGCCCAGGAGGAGAGCGGTGGCGAGCGAGACGGCGGCGGCCATCGCGCAGACCGTGGTGACGACCTTGAGGTCGTGGGACGACAGGAACATCGCCTGTGCCACGGCCATGGTCCCGGCGAGCATCGCCCCCACGGCGACGGCGGCGACCACGGCAAGCGAGACCGCCACCGACCTGCGCCGCAGGACCCGCAGCGCGACCAGCCCCACCAGCCCCGCCGCGGCGGCACCGAGGAACGCGAAGAGCGCGATGAGGAGAAGGTCTTTCACAGGGGTGGGTCCTGTTCCGGGCGGTCCGGCGTGCGAGGCGGGTGCGGTGAGGTGTCCGGGTCCGGTGGGGGGTCGAAGCGGTAGCCGACGCCCCAGACGGTGGTGATCAGGGTGGGGGTGGCCGGGTCGGTCTCGATCTTTTCGCGCAGGCGGCGCACGTGCACCGTCACCGTGGACAGGTCGCCGAACTGCCATCCCCACACCCGCCGCATCAGCTCCTCGCGCCGGTGCGCCCGGCCCGGGTGGCGCAGGAAGTACGCGAGCAGGTCGAACTCCCGTATGGTCAGCGAGAGTTCCACGTCGCCCTGGGCCGCCCGCCGAGCCGCCGGGTCCAGACTGATCGAACCCCCGCGCAGCAGCGGCCCGGACGGCGCCCGGGCCGTGGTGCGGCGCAGCACCGACTCCACCCGCAGCACGAGCTCGCGCGGGCTGAACGGCTTGGTCACGTAGTCGTCGGCGCCCACCTCCAGCCCCAGCACACGGTCGTCCTCGTCGGCGCGGGCCGTGAGCATGATGACCGCCACCGGCCCCTCGTCCCGCAGCTTGCGGCACACCTCCAGGCCGTCCAGGCCGGGCAGCATCAGGTCGAGCACGACCAGGTCCGGCCGTTCGGCCGCCGCGCGCGCCAGGGCGGCCGGGCCGTCCGCGGCCCGGTCCACGGTGAAACCGGCCCGGTCGAGATAGCTCGCGACGACCTCGGCGACGGTCGGGTCGTCGTCGACGACGAGCACACGGTGGGTCATGCGTGCAGTCTCGCACCGGGTGCCGTCCGGGGCGCCGTTCGAAGCCTCCGGGGCGCCCGCCGTCCGCGTTTCGTAAGAATCCGAAGTCCGGAATGCGTAATTCGTCTCCGTAGTGTGGTGGCCGTGACCGACTCGACCAGTCACCACGCCCACCCCGTTGACGTGGTGCTTCCCTGTCTGAACGAGGCCGAGGCCCTGCCCTGGGTGCTGAAGCGCATCCCTGCGGGCTGGCGGGCCCTCGTCGTCGACAACGGCTCCGACGACGGCTCCGCCGACCTCGCCCGCGCCCTCGGTGCCCATGTGGTGCACGAGCCGCGACGAGGCTTCGGCGCCGCCTGCCACGCGGGACTGCTGGCCGCCGAGGCCGACACGGTGTGCTTCTGCGACTGCGACGCCTCGCTCGACCCCCGTCTGCTGCCCACCGTGGCCGAACCCGTGCTGGACGGCCGGGCCGACCTGGTGCTCGGCCGCAGACGCCCGGTGACCCGTGGCGCCTGGCCCCTGCACGCCCGCCTCGGCAACGCCGCCCTCGCCCGGATGCTGCACCGCCGAACCGGCCTCCGCCTGCGCGACCTCGGTCCCATGCGCGCCGGGCGGCGCGAGGCGCTGCTCGGACTCGGGCTCACCGACCGCCGCTGCGGCTACCCGCTCCAGACCGTGGTGCGCGCATCGGACGCCGGGTGGCGGATCGAGGAGGTCGAGGTGCCGTACCTGCCGCGCAGGGGAAGGTCCAAGGTGACCGGCACCTGGCGCGGCACCTGGCACACCGTGAACGACATGCGGGCGGTGCTGCGGTGACCACCCTTCTCGTGATCGCCAAGGAGCCCCTGCCCGGACGGGTCAAGACCCGGCTCACCCCGCCGTACACCCCCGCCGAGGCGGCCCGCCTCGCCGAAGCCGCCCTCGTGGACACCCTGGGGACCGTCTCCCGGCTGTCCGCCCGGCGCCGGGTGCTCGTGCTGGAGGGCCGGGTGGGGCGGTGGCTGCCGACCGGGTTCGAGGTCGTGCCGCAGGGCAGGGGCGGGCTGGACGAGCGGCTGGCCGCGGCGTTCGGCGGCTGCGAAGGGCCCACGCTGCTCATCGGCATGGACACCCCCCAGGTGACCGGCGAACTGCTCGCCCCCGCTCTCGGCCCCGGTGCCTGGAACGGCTGCGACGCCTGGCTCGGCCGGGCCGCGGACGGCGGCTTCTGGGCGCTCGGCATGGCGCGGCCGCGGCCGGACCTGCTGCGGGGCGTGCCCATGTCCACCCCCCTCACCGGCGCCGCCCAGCGCGCCCGGCTGACCGACGCGGGGCTCACCGTCCGCGAACTCGGCGTGCTCAGGGACGTGGACACCGCCGAGGACGCCCGGCAGGTGGCGCGGGACGCGCCCGAGAGCCGGTTCGCCGCCGAGCACCGGCGGCTGGCCCGGGCGCTGACGCGGTGAGGCCCTGGTGCACCGACCCCTACGCCGACGCCCTGCTCGCCGGGCGCGGGCCGCTCTTCCTGCGCCGCGACGACGGGTGGCTGCTGCCGCTGGAGGTCGAACGATGGTGCGCGCACGCCGACGAAGCCGACATGACCGTGCTGCGCCGGTGCGAGGGCGCCGTCATCGACATCGGCTGCGGTCCGGGACGGCTCGTCGCCGCAGTGGCGCGCCAGGGGCATCCGGCGCTGGGCGTCGACCTCAGCCCCGCAGCCGTGGCCCGCACGGTCAGCGCGGGCGGCACGGCCCTGTGCCGCTCGGTCTTCGACCGCCTGCCGGGGGAGGGCCGCTGGGGGACGGCGCTCCTGCTCGACGGGAACATCGGCATCGGCGGCGACCCGCACGCCCTTCTGCGCAGGGTCGCCCGGCTGGTCGACACCGGAGGGCTCCTGCTCGTCGAGGCGGCCTCGGCGGACGTGGACGAACGGGTACGGGTCCGCGTCGACGACGGACGCGGCGGCCTGGGCGGGTCGTTCCCCTGGGCCCGGCTGGGCCTGCGTGCCCTGCGGCGCCACAGCGAGGCCACGGGATGGCGGGCCGCGCGGGAGTGGACGGCCGGCGGTCGGAGCTTCCTGGAGCTGCGCCGCGTCGAACTGCCCGGCGCCGCGGCGCCCCACGCCGCCGTCGCCCGCGCGCAAGTGCCCGGCACAGCGGCGCCCGGCGCCCATGTGCCCGACGCTCGCGTGCCCGGTGCTCGCGTGCCCCGCGCCGCGGTTCCCCGTGGCGCCGTTCCCCGTGCCGGAACGCGTCACGGGGACGGTGAGCGGTGAACCGGACGCCCGACCGGCACTCGCCGCCGCCGCGGACCCTCCTCGCCACGGCGCTGCTGGCCGCCCTGACCACCGTCCTCGCACTGACCATGCGCCAGAAGGGCTTCTACGGCGACGATCCCGGGGCTCTCCTGTGGTGGTACGGCGCCTCCTGGACGGTGTTCGCCTGCGCCTTCTGGGCCGTTCGCGCGGTCCCCACCCGGCACGCGGCGGCCCTGGTGCTCGTCGGGGGCATCGCCGTGGCCGCCACCGGCCTGCTCGGCCCGCCGCGCACGAGCACCGACTCCTACCGCTACGCCTGGGACGGCCGGGTCCAGGCGTCCGGGACCTCCCCCTACGACCACGCCCCCGACGCGAGGGAGCTCGCGCCCCTGCGGGACAGCTGGCTCTTCCCCGCCACCTGCGAAGGGCGGGGGCTGTCCCGCTCCGGCGACCTGTGCACCCGCATCAACCGGCCGTCCGTCCACACCATCTACCCGCCCGTCGCCGAGGGCTGGTTCCTCGCCGTGCACGCCCTGTCCCCGCCGCACGCGCGCCACAAGCCGCTCCAGATCGGCGGGGCGGTCCTGTCCCTGGCCACCACCGGGGCCCTGCTGGCCGTCCTGCGCAGACGCGGCGCCCCGCAGTGGGCCGCGCTGTGGGCCTGGTGCCCCGCCGTCCCCATCGAGGCCGTGAACAACGCCCATGTCGACAGCCTCGGCATCCTCCTGACCGTGGTGGGCCTCGGTGCCGTCAACAGCCGCGGGGCCGTCGGCGGCGCCCTGCTCGGCGCGGCCACCGCCGCCAAGCTCCTGCCCGCCGTGGTCATCCCGGGAGCGCTGTCCGGGGCCCGGCCGCGGGAGGCGGCGAAGGCGGTGCTGTCCGCCGCCGGGGTCGTCGCCCTGGCCTATCTGCCGTATGCGCTGGTCTCGCACTCGTCCGTGCTCGGCTACCTGTCCGGATACGTCCACGAGGAGGGATACGAGGACTCGTCGTCGAAGAACCCCTACGCGCTCCTGCGCCTCGTCCTGCCCCCGTCGTGGGCGTTCCCGGTGGTCGTCGTGGCGATGGCCGCCGTGGTCCTGCACGTCCTGCGCCGAGCAGACCCCGAACGCCCCTGGCACGGCGCGCTCCTGGTGACCGGCACCGCCTTCCTCCTGCTGACCCCCGGCTACCCCTGGTACGCCCTCCTGGTGGTGGCCCTCGCCGCCCTGGACGGCCGCTGGGAGTGGCTGGGCATCCCCATCGCCGGCGCGGCCCACTACGTCTGCGGCCCCGCCGGCCCGGACCGGACAGCCGTGGGCACCACCGCCTACGCCCTCGCGGCAGCGGCGGTCGTCGCGGGCGGGGCGATCAGGCGCCGGCGGGCGGACGCGCATGGTGGGCAGAGCGCCAAGGCCGCCGAACCGCGCCCACGGCACCATGTCCACGGCGCCATGTCCACGGCAGGCCCGGTTGACCCGGGGACCCGTCACGACGTAGAGCAGAGGCCATGAAACCCGCTCCGCACGTTCTCGAACCCGAACCCACCCTGGGAGAGCTGCCCCGGCCGGAAGGGGAGTCACCTCATCTGTGGCTGCTCTCCGCCTCCGAGCACAGGGGCGGCATCGCCGCCGCGGGGCATCTGCTCGGTCCGGCGGAGCGGGAGCGTGCCGCCGGTTTCGCGCGGCCCGAGCTCGCCGACCGCTACCGGGCCGCGCACCTGGGGCTGCGCCGCCTGCTCGGGGCGTACCTGGGACAGGCGCCCGAGCGGGTCGAGCTCACTCGTGAGCCCTGCCCGCACTGCCAAGGGGCGCACGGCCGCCCCTCCGTCCGGCACGGCGGCGCCCCGCTGCACTACTCCCTTTCCTACGGCGGCGACCTCGTCCTTCTCGCCTTCGCCGAGCGCCCCGTGGGCGTGGACATCGAACCCGTTCCCGAGGCCGACGTCGTCGACGACGTCGTCTCGACCCTGCACCCCGACGAGCAGGCCGAGCTGCGCGCCCTCGCGCCACCGGCGCGCGCCGTCGCGTTCGCCCGGCTGTGGGCGCGCAAGGAGGCATACCTCAAGGGCACGGGGGAGGGCCTCGGCGGAGACGACCTGGCCAAGGCCTATCTCGGTTCCGGGCCGCGCCCCGTCGAACCGCCCGGCTGGGCCCTCACCGACTGCGCGGTGCCCGACGGGCACGCCGCCTGTGTGGCGCTCGCGAGGCGCTGAACCGAGCCCAGGTACGCCCCGCGGCGCTCGCCAGCGGTCCCACGGGTTGCTTGACTGCCCAGTAAACAAACCCACTTGGGAGAGGGACAGCAATGACGCAAGCGGACGCCCCCCGTGCCGCCGCGGTGGGCAGGCTCCAGGATCTCCTGTTCGGCTACGCCACCGCCGCCATGGTGCACACCGCCGTCGGCATGGGGGTCTTCGACCTCATCGACGACAACGACGGCAAGCCGGCGCACGCCCCGGAGCTCGCCGCCTCGGTCGGCGCCGACCCGGACGCGTTCAACCGCCTGCTGCGCGCCCTCGCCGTCCAGGGCGTCCTCGAGGAGGCGGGCGAGGGCTGCTACCAGCACACCGAACTCTCCCGCCTGCTGCGCTCCGACGCCCCCGGCGGTGTCGCCAGGATGGCGCGCCTGAGCGCCCTGCCCGCCATACGCGACCCCTGGACCCACCTCGACGAGGCGGTGCGCACCGGCGGCTCCGTGTTCGCGAAGGTGTTCGGTCGGCCGATGTTCCAGCATTTCGCCGAGGACCCCGAGTCCGGCGGGATCTTCAACGAGGGCATGACCGCCAACACCCAGCTCTTCGGCGCCAGGGCCGCCGAGTCCGTCGACCTCTCCGGCGCCACGACCGTCGCCGACATCGGGGGCGGCCACGGCGCCCTGCTGGCCGCCCTCCTGCGGCTCCACCCGCACGTGTACGGGGTGCTGTTCGACCTCGAACCCGTCGTCAAGGGCGCCGTCGCCGACCTGACCGAGGGCGGCGGCCTGGCCGACCGCTGCCGGATCGTCGCGGGCGACGCGCACAACGAGATACCCGTCGAGGCGGACGTCTACCTGCTCAAGCACATCCTCCACATGTGGGACGACGAGACCTCGGTGCGCGCTCTGCGCAACATCGCCGCCTCCGCGCGCCCCGGCGCCCGCGTCCTGGTCCTGGAGATGCTGATCGGAGGCGGGGGTCCGTATGCCACGTACCACTCGTTCCTCGACCTGTTCATGCTGCTCAGCCCCGGCGGCCGAGAGCGCACGGAAGCGGAGTTCGCCACGCTGTTCGAACGGGCGGGGCTCGTCCACCACGGGGTCACCCCGGTCACCGGCGGCCAACTGGCCCTCATCGAGGCCCGCGTGCCCGACCCGGCGGCCCGAAGCTGATCGTCCGGGCCCGGGCAGACGGTCTGTTCAGGCGGGCCCCTGGCGATGTTCCATGGTGGGGCGGCCGCCCGGCGGGGTGCGGCCGCAAACGGATCGAGCGAGGTGGCCTTGCCTGCAACCGTGCGTTGTACGTCCATCACCGTCCCCGGTGTACGTCCCGGGCCGGAGAACCCGCTGCCGCCGCTGCTCGCGCCCCGTGAGGCGCACCGGGTCGACAACCGCGGCGGCCTGCCCCGGGACATGGCGCGCCAGATCGGATTCGCCCCGGTGGAATCCGTTCTGCCGTACCGGACGCTCGACGCCTACGGTCGCGGACGCGGGCCCCTGCGCCTGACCGCCCTCGTCCTCGAGAACGAGCGGCTGCGCGCCACCGTGCTGCCGGAGCTCGGCGGGCGGCTGTACTCCCTGGTGCACAAGCCTTCCGGGCAGGCCCACGAGCGGAACCACTACGCCGCGCAGGCGGGCGTCGCCAACAAGGGCGAGCGCGAACTCCTGTACCGCAATCCCGTCCTCCAGCCCGCGAACTTCGCCCTCAACGGCGCCTGGTTCTCCGGCGGCGTCGAGTGGAACATCGGTGCCACCGGCCACACCGCGCTGTCCTGCGCGCCCGTGCACGCCGCCCGGCTGACGGCCCCCGACGGAGGGGAGATGCTCCGGCTGTGGGAGTGGGAACGGCTGCGCGACCTGCCGTTCCAAGTCGACCTGTGGCTGCCCGCCGACTCCGAGTTCCTCCATGTGGGTGTGCGCATCCGCAACCCCCACCCCCACGACGCCGCCACCTACTGGTGGTCCAACACCGCCGTGCCCGAGACCCCCGGCACGCGCGTCCTGGCCCCCGCAGACCGTGCCTGGCACTTCGGCTACGAACGCTCCCTGAAGAGCGTTCCCGTCCCCCAGTGGGACGGGCTGGACCGCACCCGTCCCAGCCGGGCCGAGTACGCCGCCGACTACTTCTACGACGTGCCCGACGGTGAGCGGCGGTGGATCGCCGCCGTGGACGAGAGCGGCTTCGGCCTGGTGCAGACCTCCACCGACACCCTGCGCGGGCGCAAATGCTTCCTGTGGGGAAGCGGCAGCGGCGGCCGGCGGTGGCAGGAGTGGCTGACCGAGCCCGGCACCGGCGGCTATCTGGAGATCCAGGCGGGCCTGGCCCGGACGCAGTTGGAGCATGTGCCGCTGGAGGCGGCCTCGGAGTTCTCCTGGCTCGAGGCGTACGGGCCGGTGAGCGCCGACCCGGCAGCCGTGCACGGCGACGACTGGGCGGCGGCGCGGGGCGCGGTGGCACGGCGGCTGGAGGAGGTCCTGCCGCGCGCCGATGTCGATGCCGCCCATGCCATGTGGCTGCCGTTCGCCGACAGCCCGCCGAAGGACGTCCTCGCGGTCGGCTCGGGATGGGGCGGTCTCGAGGTGGCGGTGGGTCAGTACGACCTGCCGGGAACGCCGTTCGGAGCGGTGGAACTCGGCGCCGACACGGTGGGCCCGGACCAGCAGCCCTGGCGGGACCTCCTGGAGGTCGGGGGGATGCGCGAGGCACGGGTGGAGGAGCCGCCGGGACCCTCGCTCGTGGGGCGCCACTGGCGGGACATGCTGGAGACCGCGGCCCCCTCGTGGCGTACGGAGTACCACCTGGGCGTGGCGGCGTGGCACGCGGGCGACAAGGCGCAGGCCGTGCGCGCCTGGGAGCGGTCGATGGACCGGGGGCAGACTCCCTGGGCCCTGCGCTGCCTGGCGCTGGCGGACCTGGACGCGGGCGAATGCGCCCGAGGGGCGCAGCGGCTTCTGGACGCCTTCGGGCTGATCGACCGGGTGGTGCACCACGCACCGACCGGCAGCCCGCCCGCGGTGGCGCTGGCGGCGCTGGGCCGTGAGGCGGTGGAGGCCCTGCTGGAGGTCGGCAGGGCGGAGGACGCGCGGACGGTGCTCGACCAACTCCCCGACGGAGTGCGCCGCAGGGGCCGCTTCATGCTCCTGCACGCCCGCACCCTGCTCGCCTCGGGCAATGCGACGGGGGCGAAGGCCGTCTTCGACGCGGGGTTCGAGGTGGAGGACCTGAGAGAGGGCGAGGAGATACTGGAGGAGACCTGGGACGCAATCGTGGAACGGCTGGTCGCCGGGGACACCCCGGCCACCGACGCCGACACGGACACCGACCGCGAACGCGCCCGCGCCCAGCACCCGCTTCCCCACCGCTACGACTTCCGCATGCGTCCGAACAGGCCGGAACGGGCAGAGGAGCGCTGACGGGCGCCGTGCGCCCGAGTGGCCGCGGGCGCGACGCCCGCCGCCCGGCCCGACGCCGCCCGGCCGGGTGGCCGGGCGGTCCGGCTGCGAGGAGCCGCGGCCGCGACGCGCCCCGCCGCGGGCCGGGCGGCATGGGTGCGCCGATCCGGCGCCCGCGGCGGGCAGCCGGGCGGCACCGGGGCCGCTGCGGGACCCGCCGCAGGCCGGTCGGGTGGCTGGGTGGGTGGCCCGGCCACCGGAAGGGCTGGCCGCCGGAGGGGCGGCGAAGGGTTCGGCTGCTTCGGAGTGGGTCGGGCGGTGGTTGGGTGCTGGAATCGGCTTGTGCCGCGGATGGGTCGGGTGGCTGGGTGGGGTGGTTCGGCCGCGGTGTGCGGTCGGTTGTCGGAGGGGGCGGCCATGGGTCCGGCCGCCCCGAAAGCGGGTGCCGGACACACGCTGGTCGAGTGGTGCCCGGGTGCTGACCGTGTCGGCTTTCGTAATTCCGGGGTGCCCTGACACGGTGGGGGAATGCAGCACCCCGCACCCGACCGCGGTTCGTCGCGGACACCGGGCGGTTCGCCCGCCCGGCCTGCCCTGCTCGACCTTGCCTCCGACGAGGCGGGGCTGCCTGCCCACCCCGAACTGACCGCACGGCTCGGCGGCGCCGCCCACCTCACCAGCGTCGGCCCCGCCGCCGGAGGCGAACCCGTGCGCACCGCCGCCTGCGGATGGTTCGCCCGCAGGGGTCTGCACACCGCGCCCGACCGCGTCGTCTTCGGCCCGGGGATCGAGCCACTGCTGTTCGCCGTCCTCGCCGCCGTCGAGGGCGATGTCCTGCTGACCAGGCCCTGCCGCCATGTCGCGGCGGGCCAGGCGGCGCTGCTGGGCCGCCGGGTCCACCGCGTCCCCGCCCCCGCCGAGTGCGGGGGAGTCCCCGACCCGTTCGCCCTGCTGGAGACCGTGCGCCGGGCGCGCTCGGGAGGCGGGAACCCCCGTGTGCTCGTGCTGACCGTGCCCGACGACCCCACCGGCACCGTCGTCCCGCCCGAACTCCTCCATGAGATCTGCGAGGCATCCCGCGACCTCGACCTCGTCGTCGTCGCCGACGAGAGCCGCCGCGATCTGGCCCACCACTGCGACACCGTGGTGGTCAGCCCCGCCGAGATGCTGCCCGAGCGCACGGTGGTGCTCTCCGGCCTCGGCTCCTCTTTGGACCTGGGTGGCTGGCGGACCGGCTTCGCCCGCTTCCCCGAGGGCTCCATCGGCGACCGCCTGCTGCGCGACGCCACCGAGATCGCCGAGCACGTCTGGGCGGCGCCCGCGGCCCCCGTGGAGGACGCGGCCGCCTACGCGCTGTCCGAGCCCGACCCATTGCGCGCCTACGTGGAAGCCGCGGCCCGGCTGCACGCCGTGGTGGCGGCCGAGGCCTGCCGCGTCGTATCGGAGGCGGGGGCGCTGTGCCGCCCGCCCGAGGCCGGGTTCTGCCTCTACCCCGACCTCGCGCCGGTGAAGGCGCGGCTCGCCGAGCGCGGGGCCGGGGACGCGGCGTCCCTCGAGCGCCGACTGCTCGAGTGGCACGCGGTGGCTGTGCGCGGCGGCCACCGGTTCGGCGACGACCCGTCCGCTCTGCGCTTCCGCGTCACCACCGGTGGTTTCTACGGGGCCACGGACGAGGAGCGCTGGGAAGCGCTCAACGCGCCGGCGCCCCTTCGGGTCCCGCATGTGGCGCAGGCACTGAGCCGATTTGCCGAGGCCTTCACCGAACCCACAGATGGATGACATACGGTCGAAGGCGGCCGTCCGCCCCCGGATCTTCTCCTTGACGGATAAAGATTGGGGGAGTTGCGCCGTCCGTTTGCCTCCAACCCCGGTCAGCAGCAGCCATTTTCCCTTTACCAATGGCCCGCCCCCGAACGGAGCCCGCCATGACTGAGCAAACCGAACGCGTTGTCGCCAAGCCCCGCCCCCTCGGCGAGGCCCGGGTGTGGCCCAGGTCGTTCGCCGACCGCCTCACCGACCCGCTGCCCCGGCTGCGGGACATGGTCAGGGTGGTGAAGGAGGGTGGGCTGCGCCCGCGCGGACAGGCGCTCGCCGACCTGCCCCTTCTGCCGGTCGACCGCTCCGGGCTGCCGAAGGCGTCCGCCGGTCAGACCTGGGTCACCTGGGCGGGCCACGCCAGTTGGGTGGTGCGCACCGGAGGGCTCACCGTGCTGACCGACCCCGTGTGGTCCACCAAGATCCTCGGAACCCCCGCCAGGGCCACGCCGGTCGGCGTGGAGTGGGCTCAACTGCCCCGTATCGACGCGGTGGTGATCAGCCACAACCACTACGACCATCTCGACCTGCCCACGCTCAAGCAACTGCCCCGCGAGACACCGATGTTCGTGCCCGCGGGCCTCGGCAGGTGGTTCCGCCGCAAGGGGTTCACGGTGGTCACCGACCTCGACTGGTGGGAGTGCGTCGAACTGGACGGCGTCCGCTTCGACTTCGTCCCCGCCCACCACTGGAGCAAGCGCGGCCTGAACGACACCTGCCGCTCCCTGTGGGGTGGCTGGGTCATCACCGAACCCGCGGGCGCGCGGCTGTACTTCGCGGGGGACACCGCGTACGGCCCCTGGTTCAAGGAGATCGGCCACCGCTATCCGGGTGTCGACCTGGCGTTGATGCCCATAGGCGCCTACTCCCCGCGCTGGGCGCTGCGGACGGTCCACACCGATCCGGAGGAGGCCGTGCGCGCCTGCCTCGACGTGGGGGCGCGGCGGATGGCGCCGATGCACTGGGCCACGTTTCTGCTCTCCACCGAACCCGTGCTCGAGCCGCTGCACCGGGTGCGCGCCGCCTGGGAGGCCGCCGGCCGCCCCCGTGAGGACCTGTGGGACCTGGCGATAGGGGAGTCCCGCGGGCTGGACCGCCCGGAACGGTGAGCCGGCCGCCGGGGCCGCCGAGTGTCGGGGGCCGCCCAGCGTCGGGGGCAGTTGAGTTGAGCGTCAGGGCAGCCGAGCCCCGGGCCCTGACGACCTCATAGGACCGTCGGACTCTCGGGCCCGCCGAATTCCCTGGCCGTCAATTCCCGAACGCGCCGTACTCCCGAACCGCCGTACTCCCGAACGCGCCGTACTCCCGAACCGCCGTACTCCCGAACGCGCCGTACTCCCGGACCCGTTGAGCCCCGTTGAGCGCCTACGGTCTCCTCAGCCGCCGCCACGCGCTCGGGCCCGCGCTGATGGCGACGGTCAGGCCCACCGCGAGCGCCACCCCCTGCCACGGCTCGGGGAAGAGCGAGCCGCCGAGGATGCCTATCGCCTGGTACAGCCCGGCCCATGCCAGGCACGCGGGTATGTCCCCGCGGATGAACACCCGCAGGTGCATCTGCGACAGCAGGCAGGCCAGCATCACCGGTATCCGGCCCGCGGGCACCAGCCGCGACACCACCAGCACCGCGATGCCGTGCTGTTCCAGGCCGCGTTGGGCCGAGGCCAGACGCTGTTCGGGAGCACGGTCGCGCAGCCACAGCGAGCCATTGCGCGAACGCACCCCGCGCCGCCCCAGCCAGTACAGCGCCACATCCCCGAGGAACGCCGCGAAGGCCGCCACGCAGAACACGAGCAACAAGGTGAACGGCGCCTTGTGGTGGAAGCCGACCACCGCCGCCGAACTGACCAGGGCACCCGTGGGCACCACCGGCATCAGCGACCCGAGCACGATCAACAGGAACAGCGAAGGGAAGCCCACCGCCTGCTGGGCCGACTCCGACGCGCTCTCCGAGGCCGCCGCCGCGAGCATCGCGATCACCGCTCCACCCGCCCGTTCAGACTCACGCTCTCCCCGTGCCGCAGCAGATGCACGGCCACCTTCGGGGCCAGCTCACCGGAGTGCCGGACGAAGTCCGTGCCCGGCGCGTGGAACTCGTGCGGGCGCACCGCGTCCATCCCGATCGGCCAGAAGGTGCCGAAGTGGATGGGCACCGCGGCCCCCGGCCCGATCCGGTCCAGCGCCTGCGCCGCCCGCCGGGCGTCCAGATGGCCGGGGCCGAGGTTGGGCCCCCAGCCGCCGACCGGGAGCAACGCCGTGTCGCACGGTCCCACGGCCGCCTCCAGCCCCTCGTACAGCGAGGTGTCGCCCGCGAAGTACGTCGTGGACTCACCGTGCACCACATATCCCAGCGCCGGAGCCACCGCAGGGCCCATGGGCCAGCGGCGGCCGTCGTGCGCCGCCGGGACCGCGCGTACCACCAGCGCGCCCATGGCCACCTCGTCGCCGACGCGCACCTCGGTCAGCTCCAGCCCGCGCGAGCGCAGCCTGCGCAGCCCCGGCACGACCTTGAGCGCGCCGTGCGGCACCAGCACCCGCGTACCGGGCGCGAGCCGCGCCAGCGACGGCACATGCAGATGGTCGGCATGCAGATGGGAGACGACGGCGAGGTCCGCGCGGGCGGCATCGGGCGGCGGCACCGGCCCGCGCCTGCGGCGAAGGTGGGCCAGTCGCCGGGGGAAGAGCGGGTCGGTCAGGACGCGCACCCCGCTGTCCTGCACGGTCACGGTGGCATGGCCCCACCATGTGATGGTCGCCACCCGCATCCCTCCCCTGATCCGTCCCGGACATCCGTCGGGACCGGTACCCGCGGGCCCACGCACGAGGTTATGTCAGGGGTGGGCCGAGCCGGACGGTGAGGCTGATCCCGATACTGGACGGGACGAACCCCGCGGGACCTGGTCCGGCGGGCCGGGGCTCCGGGCAAGCGCGAGGCAGCGAAGGCCGAGTCCGGGGCAGGGCGAGCGCGGCGCATGCCGAGCGCTGGGCAGGCCGAGCGCGGGGCAGTGGAAGCACGGGCAGTGGAAGCGCGGGGCAGTGGAAGCACGGGGCGGCACGAGAGGGCGGGCGACAGTGAACCGGTGGCGAGCGGCAGGGAGGTCCCTGGTGCGGGTGCTCGCGGTCTGGGCCGTGGTGACGGCCGCCATCGCGGTGCTCGCGGGGGTTCTGCCCGACTTCCGGATCCAGTCCCCCGACGGCGACAGCCCGACCCGGATAGCCATGACCGCCGGGGTGGCCGCGGCGTCGTTCGGGCTGCTCAGCGCCCTGGTGTGGCCGCTGATCGTCCGGGCGCTCCTGCTCGTGCCCGCCCTGGTCCTCGGTGTGCTGGTCTTCTTCCTCAACGGGGCCGTGCTCCTGCTCGCCCTGCGCCTGGTCCCGCAGGACCGCGGAACGATCAGCGCCGAGTCCGCCGTGGTCATCGCGGCCGTGCTCTCCGCCGCGTCCTCGGCCGCCAACGCCTGGCTGTCGGTGTACGACATGGAGGCCTACCGCCGCCGCCTCGCCCGCCTCGCCGGGCGCCGGCGCAAGCACAGGCGAGTCCCCGAGCCGGACGCCGAGGGCCACGTCGCGCCCGGAACGGTCTTCCTCCAGCTCGACGGGCTCGGCCACGACATCCTCGAATCCGCCATCGAGGGCCGCCATCTGCCCACCGTGCAGAAGCTGCTGACCGGCGGAACCCACCGCCTCGTGCCATGGCGCACCGACTGGAGCAGCCAGACCGGTGCCAGCCAGCTCGCCATCCTGCACGGCTCCAACGACGACGTCCCCGCCTTCCGCTGGTACGACAAGGACACCGGCCGTCTGATGGTGTGCAACCGCCCCACCAACGCGGCCGAACTCGAACGCCGCCACGACGGCCGCCCCGGCCTGCTCGCGCACGACGGCGCCAGCCGCGGCAACCTCTTCAGCGGCGGCGCCGAGCAGAACGCGCTGGTGCTCAGCGTCTCCGGGCGGCCGGGCAGGCGCAGCCGCTCCGGGTACTTCGCCTACTTCTCCGACCCGGCCAACGCCACCCGTACCTTCCTCGCCTTCGTCGCCGAGGTCCTCCGGGAGATCGGGCAGGGACTGCGCCGGCGCGTCAGGGACGAGCGGCCCCGCGTGCCCAGGGGCGGGATCTACCCCTTCGTGCGCGCCTTCGCGACCGTCGTCGAGCGGGACGTCGTGGTCGCCGCCGTCATGGGGGACATGCTCGTCGGCCGGACCGCCGTCTACGCCGACCTGGTCGCCTACGACGAGGTGGCCCACCACTCCGGGGTGCGGTCGCCCGAGACCCTCCAAGTGCTGCGCAGGCTCGACAAGGCCGTGGAACTTATCACCGGCGCCGCCCAGTACGCGCCCCGCCCCTACCGCTTCGTCCTGCTGTCCGACCACGGGCAGAGCCAGGGAGAGACATTCACCGGCAGGTTCGGTCTCAGCCTGGACGACCTGGTGCGCACCGGCTGCGGCCTGGAGATCAGCCGCAAGGGGCGCAATCGCGCCGAGCGGGCGGAGCGGGGCGCCGAGGCCAGGGCGGCGGCCCGAGTCGCCCTGCGCCGCCCCGAGGGCGAGCCGCCCGAGCGGCCGGCCGGTGATCCGGTGGTCCTGGCCTCGGGCAATCTGGGCCTGGTCTCCTTCCCGGATGTGCCGCACCGGACGACGTACGAGGAACTTCAGGAACGCTTCCCCAAGCTCCTGGCGACGCTGACCGGGCATCCGGGCATCGGATTCGTGCTGGTGCGCAGCGAGGAAAGGGGGCCGCTGGTGATCGGCGGCTCCGGACAGCACGAGCTCACGACCGGTGTGGTGGAGGGCGACGACCCGCTGGCACCCTTCGGTCCCGGAGCCGCCGAGGCGGTGCTGCGCACCGACTCGTTCCCGCATGTGGCCGATGTGATGGTCAACTCGGCCTACGACCCCCGCACCGGCGAGGTGCACGCCTTCGAGGAACAGATCGGCTCGCACGGCGGTCTGGGCGGGGCGCAGGGGCGGCCGTTCCTGCTGCATCCGGTCGAACTGCCGCTGCCCCCGGGCGGCCTGGTGGGGGCGGAGGCCGTGCACCAGGTGCTGAAGGGGTGGCTCGAGGACGCGCGGCGGCCCTGCGCCCGCGCTGAAACCGTTCCCATGAATCGGCAGATCCCCTCCGCCGCCTCCGGTCCCGCGCTGCTGCCCAGTCCCGAATTCTCGGCAAGCTCTTTGCGCGACACCGATTGACGCTCCTTGGGAGCGGGTGCAACGCTTCCCGGCATCCGCATTCACCTCTGACCGAGGGAGTCGCGTTGGCCGTCACGATCGCAGAGGTGGCCGCCGCGGCCGGGGTGTCCACGTCGACCGTGTCGAGGTGCTTCGCAACCCCCGAACTCGTGCGTGGCGACACCCGGTTGAAGGTCCTGGGGGTGGCGGCGAGCCTGGGCTACACACCGAACCGGATCGCCCGTTCGCTCGCCGTGGGCAGGAGCCGTTCCATCGCGCTCATCGTTCCCGACATCGCCAACCTGTTCTTCGGACGCATCGTCAAGTCCGCCCAGAGCAGGGCCCGCACCAAGGACTACGCGGTCTTCCTGGCCGACACCGACGAACGCGCCAGGGAGGAGTACGATCTCGCCGTCGCCATGGGCAAGCAGGTGGACGGGCTCCTGCTGGTCTCCCCGCGCATGTCCGAGGAACAGCTGCACGACATCGCCGAGCGGACCCCCACGGTCCTGGTCAACCGCCCGCTCGCCGGGCGCTCCTGCGTCCTCGTGCCGAGCACCGAGGGCATGTGGCAGGCGGTCCAGCACCTCTACGCGCTCGGGCACCGCCACTGCGCGCACATCGCCGGCGCGCGGGGCTCGTGGTCGAGCGAGCGGCGCAGCCTCGCCGTGCGGGAGGCGTGCGAGGAATTCGGGATGACGCTCACGGAGTTCGGGCCCTACGAGCCGTTCTTCAGCTCCGGGGTGCGGGCCGCCGATCCGCTGATCGCCAGCGGAGCCACGGCCGTTGTGGCGCACAACGACATCGTCGCCCTCGGCGTGGTCTCCAGGCTCAACGAACGGCGGGTGTCGGTGCCGGGGGACATCAGCGTTGTCGGCGCGGACGACACCCTGCTGGCCAGGGCGGCCAGCCCCCCGCTCACATCGGTCCGCATCCCGCTGGAGGAGGTCGGTCGGCGCTCAGCCGACCTCCTGCTCGATCTGCTGGCGCCCGGTGAGGTGCCGCCGCCCGTGGAAGAGGTGCGGGTGGAGACCGAGTTGATCGTCCGCCGCTCCACCGGTCCCGTGCGCCAGGAGCCGGGGACGCGCACATCATGACGAGCGGCGTCATGACGGCGATTCCCGCTCCCTTACGGGAGGCGCGGCGAAGGAGTAGGTTCGGGAGCATCATATATGAGATGCCGTATGCGATGTGGGGATCTGTGATGAACGTTCTCAACGCGACCACCGTCGCCGTCCCCTCCCGCACCGAACTCGTCCTCGAGGCCGTCAAGCGCGCCATCCTCACCGGAGAGCTCAAGCCGGGGCAGCCCCTCGTCGAGACCGAACTGGCCCACATGCTCGGTGTCTCCAAGACGCCGGTGCGCGAGGCGCTCAAGACGCTGGCGGGTGCCGGACTGGTCGAGATGAGCCAGTACAAGGGCGCCTCCGTCCGCCCGGTCGACGCCGCCATGGCTCACGCCGTCAGCGATGTCCGCCTCCTCCTCGAACCCGAGGCGGTGTACCGGTCGGTGGAACTGGGCGCGTCCACCGACCGCGCCTCCGAAGCGCTCGGCCGAGCGGAGCGCGCCGACGACGCCGTGACCCGGAGCCTGGCCAACCGGGAGTTCCACCGAGCCCTCTACGCCCCCTGCGGCAACCCCCTGCTCACCCGCGTCCTGGACGATCTGCGCGACCAGACCGCGCTCGTCTCCGTCGCCGCCTGGAAGTCGATGCCCTCGTGGGAGCTCGAGGCCGCCGAGCACCGGTCCATCCTCGAGGCCGCGCAGGCCGGGGACCCGCAGGAGGCGTCGGCGCTGATGCGTGAGCACATCGCGGGGTTCGTCAGCCGCACCTTCCCCCAGGACCAGGACAGCCGGGACCAGGACAGCCGGGACCAGGACAGCCGGGATAGGGACAGCCGGGACCAGCACAGCCGCGGCTGGGAGGACGGCGGGGATCGGCGCAGCCATGAGCGCGCGGAAGGGACGGAGCAGTGACGACGACGGCCGACCTGCGGACGGCGCTCGCCGACGTGGTGGCGATCCCCGTGACCCCCTTCCACGGATGCGGAACCGTGGACCGCTCCACGTACCGGGCGCTGATCCGCCGCCTGCTCGACGGCGGTATCACGGTGGTCACGCCCAATGGCAACACCGGTGAGTTCTACGCCCTGACGCAGGCCGAGCGGCACACGGCGGTGGAGGACGCCGTCGCCGAGGCGGGATCGGACGCCCTGGTGCTCGCGGGTGTCGGCCACGACGCGGCGACGGCCGTGGAGGACGCCCGCCAGGCCCAGGAGGCGGGAGCCGGGCTCATCATGGTCCACCAGCCCGTTCACCCCCATGTCTCGCTCGACGGATGGGTGGAGTACCACCGGGAGATCGCCGCGTCCGTCCCGGGACTCGGCGTCGTCCCCTACCTGCGCAGCCCCCGCGTGCGCGGAGAACAGCTCGCCCGCCTCGGAGAGTTGTGCCCCAACGTCGTCGCGGTGAAGTTCTCCGTGCCCAACCCGGTGCACTTCGCGGCCGTGGCACGCGACGCCGGGTTCGACCGCTTCGTATGGATCGCCGGACTCGCCGAGCTGCACGCGCCCGGATACTGGGCGGCCGGAGCCTCCGGCTTCACCTCGGGCCTGGCCAATGTCGCTCCCGGGATCTCCCTGGCCATGCTCGCCGCCCTGCGTGAGGGCGACTACGCCGGAGCCATGAAGGTGTGGGAGCGCGTCCGCGCCTTCGAGGAACTGCGCGCCGCCGACGAGTCCGCCGACAACGTCACCGTGGTCAAGGAGGCGCTGGCCCAACTGGGCCTGTGCCGAAGGGACATCCGCCCACCGAGCAGCCCCCTGCCGCCGAGCGGCCGCGAAGCCGTGGCGAACGCGCTCGCGGGCTGGGGACACGGATGACCCGCACTCCCGAACGGTCGCCCAGGACTCCCGAAGGGGCGACCCTGGCCCCCGAACAGCTCCGCAGCGCCCGGTGGTTCAGCGGGGACCATCTGCGAGCCTTCAGCCACCGCTCCCGAGTGCGTCAGCTCGGCTACGGCCCCGAGGAGCACGCGGGCAGGCCCGTCATCGCGATCCTCAACACCTGGAGCGACATCAACCCCTGCCACATGCATCTGCGCGAGCGGGCCGAACAGGTCAAGCGCGGGGTCTGGCAGGCAGGCGGCTTCCCCCTCGAATTCCCCGTCGCCACCCTCTCCGAGACCTTCCAGAAGCCCACTCCCATGCTCTACCGCAACCTCCTCGCCATGGAGACCGAGGAACTGCTGCGCTCGTACCCGGTGGACGGCGCGGTGCTCATGGGCGGCTGCGACAAGACCACTCCCGCCCTCCTCATGGGAGCGGCCAGCGCGGGACTGCCCGCGGTGTTCGTCCCCGCCGGACCCATGCTGCGCGGCCATTGGCGCGGCACCACCCTCGGCAGCGGCACCGACCTGTGGAAGTACTGGGACGACAAACGCGCCGGACTCATCGGCGAGTGCGAACTGGCCGAGCTGGAATGCGGTCTCGCCCGCTCGCCCGGGCACTGCATGACCATGGGCACCGCCTCGACGATGACCGCCGCCGCCGAGGCGCTCGGCGTGACACTCCCCGGTGCCTCCTCGATACCCGCGGTCGACTCGGGACACCACCGCATGGCGGCCGACAGCGGCCGCCGCGCCGTCGAACTGGTGTGGCGGGACACCAAGGTCACCGACATCCTCACCCGTGAGGCGTTCCTCGACGCCGTGACCACCGTCCTGGCCCTCGGCGGCTCCACCAACGCCGTCATCCACCTCGTCGCCATGGCCGGGCGCTGCGGGGTCGAGCTGTCACTGGACGACTTCGACGCCGTGGCCCGGCGCACCCCCGTCCTCGCCAACGTCCGGCCGGGTGGTGCCCACCTCATGGAGGACTTCCACCGCGCGGGCGGGCTGCCTGCGCTGCTCGCCCAGCTCGGCGGCCTGCTCCACACCGACCGGCCCACGGTGTCCGGTGCGACTCTGGGAGAGCAGATCGCCGGGGCGGCCAGCCACGACGAGGACGTCATCCGGCCACTGGCCGACCCGCTCTCGCCCGAAGGCGGCCTTGCCGTCCTGCACGGCAACCTCGCCCCCGACGGCGCCGTCATCAAACCCATCGCCGCCGACCCCGCCCTGCTCGGGCACACCGGCCCCGCCGTCGTCTTCGACGGCTACGAGCACATGCAGGCCGTCGTCGACGATCCGGCCCTCGGCATCACGGCCGACACCGTCCTCGTGCTGCGGGGAGCCGGACCTGTGGGCGGCCCCGGGATGCCCGAGTACGGCATGCTCCCCATCCCCGCCCACCTGCTCGAGCGGGGGGTGCGCGACATGGTGCGCGTCTCCGACGCCCGGATGAGCGGCACCAGCTATGGCACCTGTGTGCTCCACGTGGCCCCGGAGTCCCATGTCGGCGGCCCGCTCTCCCTCGTCCGCGACGGCGACCGCATCACGCTCGACGTGGCCGCCCGCCGCCTCACCCTGCGTGTGGACGACACCGAGCTCGCCCGCCGCCGGGCCGCGTGGAAGCCGCCGAGCCCCCATTTCGACCGCGACTACGGCGCGCTGTACGCCGAGCACATCACCCAGGCCGACACCGGCTGCGACTTCGCCTTCCTCTCCCGCCCCGGCCGCGATCCGGAGCCGAACCCGCGCTGAGCGCCGTAGCGGAAGACCCCGGCGGCGTACGGCGGCGTACAGCGGCCGGTGGCGGCGCAAAGTCGCACATGTTCCCTGGCTGATTTCTGCAACCGGACGGCATCTCCGGATGTCTTAACAGACAATCCTTTGTCCCCATCTCATCAGAAATCGGGGGGACGGCATGAACCACAGCAGGCGCCTCGCGGCCGCAGCCGCCGCGAGCATCCTTCTCACCTCCGGGGCACTCGCCTCGGCACCGGCCTACGCACAGACGCAGGCACCGCCCGAGACCGCCCTCGTGGTCAACGCCAGGGCGGCGGCGCACGGCTCCTTCGACCGCTTCGTCATCGACGTCAAGGGCAAGATTCCGCCCACGACGGTCAAGCGCGTCAAGGAACTGCGCTACGACGGCTCCGGGAACAAGGTGCCGCTGCCCGGGAAGTACTTCCTGGAGATCAAGCTCTCACCGGCGGCGGCCCACAACGACGCCGGGCAGTCGGTCTACAAGGGCCCCAAGCTCAAGAAGCTGAACTTCCCGAAGCTCAAGGGGATGGCCTTCACCGGCGACTTCGAGGGAGTCGTCACCTTCGGCCTCGCGTTCAAGACCAAGCCGTACTGGACCACGTTCAAGCTGCACCACCCCGAGCGGGTCGTGGTCGACATCGCCCACTGAGGCACCGCCCACAGAGGCAGCGTCCACTGAGGCAGCGTCCGCAGAGACGACGCCCACACAGCATCGCATCGCCCCCAGAGAAGCCTCGAGACGACGGTGCCGCCGCCCCGCGGGAGCGGGCCGGCGGCACCTCGCCCACCGCGGGGACGACCATCAAGGCTCGTAGAGCGCCTCGATCTCGGCGGCGTACGTGTTCTCCACGGCCCGCCGCTTCAGCTTCAGCGAAGGTGTGAGCAGCCCGGCCTCCTCCGTGAACGAGGCCGACAGGATCCGGAAGGTGCGGATCGACTCCGCCTGCGACACCAGCGTGTTCGCCGCCACCACCGCGCGCCGGATCTCCGCCTCCAGATCGGGGTCGCGCACGATCTCCTGCAGGCTGATGGCCGGTTTGCCGCGCATGGCCAGCCAGTGCGGGATAGCGTCCTGGTCGAGCGTCACCAGGGCCGCGACGAACGGCCTGTCGTTGCCGACGACGATGCACTGGCCCACCAGCGGATGGGCCCGCACCCGCTCCTCCAGCAGGACGGGGGAGACGCTCTTGCCGCCCGCGGTGACGATGATCTCCTTCTTGCGGCCGGTGATCGTCAGGTAGCCGTCCTCGTCCAGAGCGCCGATGTCACCGGTGGCCAGCCAGCCGTCACGCAGGACGCTGCGGGTGGCCTCCGGGTCGTTGTGGTAGCCGGCGAAGACCTGGCCGCCGCCTATCCACACCTCGCCGTCCTCGGCGATGTGCACGGTCGTGCCGGGGATGGGCTTGCCCACCGTGCCGAACCTCGTCTGCTCGGGAGGGTTCGCGGTGGCTGCGGCGCTGCACTCCGTCAGGCCGTAGCCCTCGTAGATCGTCACTCCGGCGCCGTCGAAGAACAGGCCGAGGCGGCGTTCCATCGCCGAGCCCCCGGAGACCGCGTGCCGCACCCGGCCGCCCAGCGCCTCGCGGACCTTGCCGTAGACGAGCTTGTCGTAGAGCTGGTGCTGCATCCGCAGGCTCGCGCCGGGACCGGGGCCGGTGCCGAAGGCCTTCGCCTCGCGGGCCTCGGCGTACTTGACCGCCACCTCGACGGCCTTGTCGAACGTGGCGAGCCTGCCCGACGCCTCCGCCTTTCGGCGGGCGCCGTGGAACACCTTCTCGAACACATACGGCACCGCCAGCACGAACGTCGGCCGGAAGGCGGCGAGGTCCGGCAGCAGCTCGGCGGCGGCCATGCTCGGCTGGTGGCCCAGGCGCACTCGGGCGCGGACGGCGGCGACCTCGACCATCCGGCCGAAGACATGGGAGAGGGGGAGGAAAAGCAGCGTGGAGGGCCGGCTGTCGTTCTTGGACTTGAAGACCGGGTGCATACGCTCCACGACGTTGTCGCACTCGGCCATGAAGTTGGCGTGGGTGAGCACGCAGCCCTTGGGCCGGCCCGTGGTGCCGGAGGTGTAGATGAGCGTGGCCACGGCGTCCGGGGTGACCGCGCGCCGGTGCCGGTGCACCACGTCCTCGGCGACGTCCTGCCCGGCCGCGGTGAGCTCGTCGACCGCGCCCGCGTCCAGCTGCCACATCAGGTTCAGCTCGGGCAGGGAGTCGACCGCGGCGCCGACCGTCATGGCGTGGTCCTCGTGCTCCACCACGCAGGCCACCGCGCCGGCGTCCCGCAGGATCCAGCGGACCTGCTCGGAGGAGGAGGTGGGGTAGACCGGTACCGACTGGGCGCCCACGGTCCACAGGGCGAAGTCGAAGAGCGTCCACTCCAGCCGGGTGCGCGCCATGATCGCCACCCGGTCGCCGAACCGGATGCCCTGCGCGAGCAGACCCTTCGCGAGGGCCAGCACCTGGTCGCGGAACTGCGCGGCGGTCACGTCCTGCCACCGCCCGCCGGTCTTCCGTCCGAGGACAACGGTGTCGGGCCACTGGTCGGCGTTGTCGAACACGGCATCCGCCAGACCACCCACCGGCGGTGCCGTCGCCATGGGCGCAACGGTGATCTCGCGCAAGACTTGCTCCTCATCCGGCCGAACGCGGCCGAGAAGTCGGCTCGTCTCCTCGAGCTGCTCCTTCAAGGGGATCGCCCTGCCCTGAGCCGGACGGGGCCGTAAGCTACCCGATCCGCCACTGTACGGCGAGGGGTCGACGCAGCAGGACAAAACGCGCATGAGCGCAGGTCAGCATGTGTTCTGGGCTTCGCCTGGGGGTAGTTGGCCGATTTGCGGCTGGACGTGGTCCGTACCTGCCCGGTATCCCTGCACCAAATCTTCTCGCCGTGCCCACTGCTGCGTCGCAATTGGTTACCGCAGGTAACCAATTCTTTCATCCGATTCCCTGGCGGTCGGCCACCAGCGCGAACACCCGATCGGCCTCGTCCGCCGTCTCTCGCGCCACCGCGCTCTCCAGCCGCTCCCGGTGGTGCAGCAGCGGGCCCCGCCGCCCCTCGGGGGTGATCCGCAGCAGATCCTCCAGCGCCGCGGCCAGCCGCCGGGTCACCTGGGGCTGGGACGCCCCGGCATGCCGGATTTCGGTCAGCCCCAGGTCCACCAGGTCCGCCCAGCCGGGCAGCGGCTGCACCAGCCGCAGCGCCCCCGACCTGTCCCGGTGGTCCACCTCGCCCAGCGGCCGCACGGCCAGCGCGGCCAGGAACTGGTGAATGCGGTCCAGCGCCTGCACGGCCGTCGTCGGATCGTTGACGGCGGGGGAGAGGGCGCGCAGGGCGATGTCGGACAGCTGGCGCAGCCCGAACCCCAGGTCCTGGTGGAAGGTGCGCTCCACCCCGACGTTCAGCGCGGACCCGAGCCGGTGCCCCTTCGGCAGCCGCCCTCCGTGCGCGGTGAGCACCGGCGTCCCCGGCACGATGAAGTCACCGATCCTCGGGACGAGGCGCAGCACCGTCCCGTACCTCCTGGCCACCCGGGTCAGCCGCGCCACATCAACGCTGCGCAGCACCCCGGCCGCCCCGGTGTGCACGATCTCCCCGACCGGATCCGGCAGCTCGGCCGGTGTCTGCGTCGTCCCTTGCACGATGTGCTCGGCGAGCACGGAGAACGACTCCCGTGTCACCCGGTCGATCACGAACGTCACCCTCATCAGCCGCAGCGTGGAGTGCACATAGCCGACGAACAGCACCAGGCTGCCCAGTACGAGCACGAGGGCGCCGAGCCCGGAGAAGACGGTCACCGAGCTGATCCGGCGCGGGTCGGTCTCGCCCTCGTAGGCCGTCTGCGCCAGCAGCGCGAACACGAACGTCGCCAGGAACACCGAGAACGTCGCCTTGGTGATGCGGCTTCGCACATAGAGCCGGACGACGCGGGGGCTCATCTGGCTGGCGGCCATCTGGAGGGCGACGAGCGAGATGGAGAAGACCACACCGATGAAGGTCAGCATCGCGGTGCTGACCGTGCTGATGATCGCCTTCCCGGCGTGCCCCCAGTTGGCGAGGTCCCTGATCAGCTGGTACTCGCCCCGGTCCTGCAGCCATGTGACGACGGCCGCGTCGGCCCCGGTGCACACCGCGGCGAAGACCGCGGCCAGCGCCATTCCGGCCACGGGCGCGAACCAGAACGAGTCGCGAAGCCGCTCCCGCAGCGGCGACAACGCCCGAGGCCGCCGCCTCGCTCCGCCCGCTTCCCATGACTCATTCCGGGACATACTTCACTTTACGTGCATGCCCCATGACCCGCCGCACGGAGCCGCCGGCTCCCCGGATACGCAGGTGAGAGCCACCCCGGATCCTTGGTATTGTTGTCCATGTCGCCGCGGGCTCCGCGGTGCGACCCGGTCCGGGTGGCGGAATGGCAGACGCGCTAGCTTGAGGTGCTAGTGCCCTTTATCGGGCGTGGGGGTTCAAGTCCCCCCTCGGACACCAGCTGGGACCCCAGTTCACCTGGGGTTTTCTGCTTTTCTGGGCAGTGGCGTGACCAACCACGTGACCAACGGCGCAGTGAAACCCCAGGTCGGACCAGGGATGACAGGGTGAGTCGGCTGGCCCTGGCAGTGGCCAGGCGGCGCGCTCCGTCCCTACGAGAGTGGCCGTAGCGGGTCATGGTCTAGCCGGGCGAGTGGTGCTGGCCGGGTTGCGTCCTGAGAAGTGGTGTACGGGCTCCCACCTGATCCGGGCGTTCGCCCCGGCGTCGGAGTGAGTGTCCGGATACAAGAACGGCCACCGGCTGATCTTCGAGATGTCGAAGCTCGAAGGAGATCCGCACGATGACCGCACCCGACAGTGTGCCCCTGCACGCCCTCGCCAAGACAACCTCGCTTCGGCGAGTCCCGATCTGCTGCGCGCGATGGTCAAGACGTTCGCCGACGCACTCATGTCCGCTCTGCGGCGTCGAGACGATGGCGGCGCAGCTTGGCCATCTCCTCGGGGTTATGGATCTCCAGAACGTCGCTGTGGGCATCGTCCCATTTCGACGCAACGGACCATGTGGCCCATGCCCACGTTCACGATCTTCGACGACACCAGAGTGCACGCGGACACGCTGGACGCTGCCGCCACCCTCACGCAGCCCAGCCATGTCGAGCTGTACGCCCGAGCCTTTGACCGACTCTCTCAGGGGGCCGCGCGGGGAGCTGCGGCACGTTCTCTGATGGCGGGTGCCTTGGCATCCCTGGACTGAGCGAGCGCGGTTCTCGAACGGTTGGCCACGTGGCCAACGCATGGCCAACAGCGGCGTGGAACCGGCAGAAACAGCAGGTGAGCATGACCGACCCTCGCAGCCTCGGCGCCGAGAGGGCGTGTTTCCGCAGGTCAGCCAGCTAATGGGCTGGTGCCCGAGTCGAGGCCCGGACGACCCGACGGCGGGGCGGGACGAGGAGGCTCGCCGACTGATCACCCGCACCGCCTCCACCCAATGCGCAAATCGCATGCCCACTTCTCCGCTCGACCGCATGCCGCGATTGGCCGTGGCGAGTGGCCGCCACCTGCGGAGCGAACCCCGGACATGAGCGCCCCCGCTGTCAGTTGACAACGGGGCAACGCCGGAGGGTCATATGGTCGCGGGGTCCTGCTCTGCCGCGAGGGAGACGAACGCGGCCCATGCCTCGGGCCGGACGTCCAGCAGAGCGGCCTGATCGAGTCGCTGCTCCCGCGCATCCCCGTGTCGTCGTTCTACGTGGCTCAGCAGTTGCAGGGCCGGGCAGGAGCTTCCTCCAGGTCTCCACGACGGCGCTTCGGGTACCGGGTGACCTTCCGGGGAGGGTGTCAGGGCTCCGTGCCCGGGTTCCGCTCCCGCTTGGCCTTGAGGGCGCGGTTCACTTGCTCTCTGGCCTGCCGCTGGATGGCGTCGCTGTTCCTGATCAGCTCCTCCGTTTCCTCCGGGGTGAGGGGGGTGGGTGGTGGGCCTTCGTCCGTGAGGGCCGTGTAGAGGTAGCGGCAGGCCCCGTCCTCGGTGGGGAACCGCTTGATCACTTCGCGGCGGCCGCGTTCGTGGACGCCCACCACCCAGCCGTCGGGGCGTTCGGCCAGGAAGTAGTGGTCGACCGGGTGCGGTCCCGAGCTCAGGCCCTCGATCTCGTAGCGGCCGGCCCCGACACCGGCGGCCCGTAGGGCGTTGTGCAGTTCGTACCGGTCCATGTCGGCCCCTGCCCGCCTGTCCGGCGCCTGTCTGGTTCAGTCGGGCTAGTTCAGTCGTGCCAGGTACCCGTTCAGCACCAGGAACCTCACATTGACGAAGTCGTCCGGGAAGTCCGCGTTGGTCAGCACGTACTGGATGCCCTCACCCGGCTGCTCGAACGCCGGTGCCGCCGGGCCGGCGTCGACCTTGAAGTCCTTGAGCACCCTGTAGACGTGGTAGTTGAAGGGGTACCGCGGGTCGGTGGTGTCGAGGTTGGACGGCGGGATGGAGCGCTGGCCGTACTTGGTGCCGGCCGGGGCCAGGAAGGTGCCCGCCTCGTCGCCGAACCTGTCGATCTTCTGACCGGGGTGCAGGACCACCTGCGACACGATCAGGTTGCCTTGGGAGTCACGCGCGAAACCCCGGTCCGGCGGGTAGCGCCAGTCGCCCCTGCCCGCGTCCAGTGCGGGGTTCCACCACTTGTTCAGGAACTCTACGGGTGTGAGGCCGCCGAGCCGGTTGTAGCCGCTGAGGATGCCTCCGAGCACGCCGGTGGTGGGCAGGCGCGTGGGGCCGAGCCGCCAGTCGGCGCACAGGTAGGGCGAGTGCTGGGGGTACGCGTACGGCGGGGGTACGAGGCCCAGGCAGGAGAGGCTTCCGGTATGTGCCGGGGGTGCCGGTCTGCCTGCCGCGGAGGCTCTCGGGCTCGCGGAGTCGTCGCTCCCTTCCGGCCCGGCCGGCGCCGTGAGGGCGGTAGCGGTGGCTCCGGAGTGCACCGCGCCGGAGTCGGCCACGGCGGGGGAGCCGGTGAGCAGGAAGCCGATCAGGCCCACGGCGGCGACCGAGGTCGCCCACCATCGCATCGGGCGCATGGAACTCCTTCCAGGGGGTCCCGGGCACGGCTGCGGCGCACCGGGTGTCGCGGAAAGGCCGGCCCATGGGTATCCCGGGGCCGAAAGGGGTGACGCCGACGTCGCGTCAGTCCATGAGTTCCAGGACTGATGGGTATGGATTAGCTGTTGATATGTAATTCCACCCGGATGGCCTCACGTTGAGGCCATGGCCCGACCCGGAGTGACGTCACGGGGCCGCGGTCTCCCCGAGGTTGTGCGCGGTCGGCGCGACCTCCGGCCCCCGGGCGCCGAGGGAGTACTCCACCCGGGCGTCGAGGTGGGACGGGTAGCCGTGCTGCGGCGCCAGCACGGCTCCGAGCACCACCCGGTCCGGCGCCGGCTCCCGCGCCTTCCGGGACGTCCGGCCGCATGAGCGCGGTCCTCGCCGAGGAGCCGTCAGGAGCCGGGCATCCGCGGCCTCGGGCGGGCCGCGATCCGACGTTCGCTGACACGCCGCCAGATGGCCCGCTGGCACCTGAGCGTGCCGGTGCCCACGAAGATCAGGACGAAGATGTTGAGCAGGAGCTGGAGGAGCGAGCCCAGGGCCTCGCTCCAGCTCTCGAAGGCGACGGAGACCCCGATGTCGGCCCCCGCGGGGATGGTCGTCACCGAGATGAAGACGCCGAGCAGCGCGCTCGTCCTGGCCTCGGTCAGCGAGACGATGCCCACGACCCCCGCCAGGACCGCGACGACGACCGAGAAGAAGTTGGGTGTGTTGATCAGGTTAGACACCGGCCTGATGCCCAGGTGGAACGCCTCCGGCTGAAGGTCGAAGGCCCGTACGAGCAGGGCGAAGAGGAAGGTGGCGACGATGGCCGACACAAACCCCACGAGGAGCGCCGAAAGGCCCCGGCGGATCGTCGGCCGGGCGCGGTGGTCGATCCCCAGGGCGACGCTGGTGATGGCCCCGTACTCGGGTCCGACCACCATGGCGGCGACGATGAGGATCTGGGAGTTGGTGATGATCCCGACGGAGCCGATGAGCCCGGCGATGACCAGGTAGAGGTAGAAGCTCGGGGCGTATCTGCCCTCGGTGCGGATGCGGGCCTCCACCTGCTCCCACACGGGCGCCCGCCCGGCCGTCCCCAGTTCCTCGGCCCCGGCCTTGGCGGCGCGGTCGGAGAACGCCACGTCGACGGGCTCCAGCACCAGGGAGCCGCGGTGGTCCAGGCCCAGGTCCCGAAGGTTCCTCAGGACGTCGTTCGCGGCTCCGGTGAGCACATCGCACTCGATGGCGTCACCGTCGGGATTGCGCACGCTGCCCCGCTGGAGGAACAGGTTGAGGGCGCAGGGCTCCGCGGCCAGCAGTTCCATGGTCCGGTCCGTGAGGTCCGGGGGAGACACCGCGCGCAGATGGATCATGTCCATCCGTACCTCCGTGTGCCGGGCCGACCGGTCCTTCATTAACGGCGTGGCACGCGAGCCCGGCAACCGCGCTTGAGCCGTACGGGCGCGTACCGCCACCGGCCCGAACGCGCGGCGGTCAGATACCCCGGTCCCTTGCCACCAGCGCCGCCGCGTCCCGCGCGCACCCCCAGGAGACCGTGATCCCGGCGCCGCCGTGGCCGTAGTTGTGGACCAGGAGTGTGCCGTCGGGCCGCCGTTCGGACTCCATCCGAACGGCGTGCCGGTACGGACGCAGGCCGACCCGGTGGCCCAGGACCCGGGCCTGCGCCAGGCGCGGGTCCAGGCGGCAGACGCGGCGCACGATGCCGGCGGCGATCTCCGGGTCGGGCTCGGTCCCCCATTCGTCCTCGCGCGCCGTGCCCCCCAGGACCACGCCGAAAGGCTGGGGCAACGCGTACAGCGCGTCCTCGCCCTCCCCGCCCGGGTCGACGAACCACTCGGTGAGCCCGGGATTCTCCACCACCACGATCTGGCCCTGAACGGGCCTGACCCCGGGATCGGGGACGAGTTCACGGGCCCCCAGCCCGGTGCAGTTGACCACGACACCGGCCTCGGCCGCCGGTTCGTCGAACGAGGTGATGGCGCGCGGTTCCAGTTCGCCGCCCGCCGCGGCGAGACGGCGGGTGAGATGGCCGAGGTGGGTGGGCATGTCCACCAGCGGCATCCGGGCGCGGTAGCCCGACGCGCAGCCGGGCGGCAGCTCGTCGGCGGTGGCCCGGCGCATTCCCGGCACGGTGGCCGCCCAGAAGGGCGGGCCCTCGCCCTCCGGATGGGCCTGGATCCCGTCGGCCATCCGCACACCGGTCTCGTCGGGCTTGGCCGCCAGCTCCTCCAGGACGCGGAACGAGCGCCGGGACCAGTCGAACACAAGCTCCTGCGGCTCGACGCGGTAGGGCTCCCACAGGGCCCCGGCGGCCGCCGACGTGGTCATCTCCACGGGGTCGCGGCTCCACACCCGCACCGGTGTGCCCGCCTCGGCGAGGACCACAGCCGTGGTCAGTCCGATGATGCCCGCGCCCACGACGATCACACCGCGTTCCATGGCCGCAACCTACCGGGGCATAGGGTTGTGGGCCATGCCGTACACAGTCGATGACGCCCGGCTTCTGGCCGACCCGTACGCCGTCTACGCCGAGTTGCGCGAGCAGGCGCCCGTCCAGCGCATCACCGGCCCCGACGGAGCGCCCGCCTGGCTGGTCACCCGCTACGACGACGTCAAGCAGGCACTCGCCGACCCCAGACTCTCGCTCGACAAGCGGCACGCGCTGCCCGGCAACTACCGCGGGTTCTCCCTGCCGCCCGCCCTGGACGCCAACCTGCTCAACATGGACCCGCCCGATCACACCCGTGTGCGGCGCCTGGTCTCGAAGGCGTTCACCGCCCGCCGTGTCGAGGCTCTGCGCGAGCCGGTCCAGCGGGTCGCGGACTCACTTCTGGACGCCGTCGAGGGGCAGGGACGGGCCGAACTGATCGCCGACTACGCCGGGCCGCTGCCCATCATCGTCATCTGCGACCTGCTCGGTGTGCCGCAGGAGGCCCGGCGGGACTTCCGGGCCTGGACCGACGCCATGCTCCTGCCCGACCCCACCCGCCCCGAGCGGGCCAAAGAGGCCGTCGGCAGCATGGTCCGCTTCTACGTCGAGCTGATCCGCCGCAAGCGCGAGCAGCCCGGCGACGACCTGCTCTCCGCCATGATCGCGGCCCGTGACGAGGGCGACCGGCTGACCGAGGACGAGCTCACCTCGTTGGCGTTCCTGATCCACTTCGCGGGCTACGAGAACGTCGTCCATCTCATCGGCAATGCCACGGTGGCCCTGCTCGACGATCCCAAGCGAGCGCGCGCCCTGCGCGAGGACCCCTCGCTGATGCCCGCCGCCGTCGAGGAGCTAGCGCGCTTCGACCCGCCGGGCGCGCTGGCCATCCGCCGCTTTCCGCTGGAGGACCTGGAGATCGGCGGTGTCACCGTCCCCGCCGGGGAGACCGTCATGCTCTGCATCGCCTCAGCCAACCGGGACCCGGCCCGTGTCCACGACCCCGACCGGCTGGACTTCGAGCGCGCGGGCGGCGCCGGGCACCTCTCACTCGGCCACGGGATCCACTACTGCCTGGGCGCTCCCCTGGCGCGGCTGGAGACCGCGGTCGCCCTCGGAACGCTCCTGCGGCGCTTTCCGGACCTGGCACTGGGTGTGCCCCGCGACGAACTGCGCCGCCGTCCGTCGATCCGGGCGCGAGGGCTGATCGAACTCCCTGTCACCTTCTGATCGACCGTCACGCGGCGAAGGGCGGGGTGCCGCCGCCGGGACCGGCGGCGGCACCCCGCTCCATGCCCACGGGGGCACCTGCCACAGGGGCTCCATGCCCAGGGGCACGCCTACGAGCAGTACTGCGCCTCCTTGCCGATGACCCGGTACATGCAGTCCGCCGTCTCCAGCAGTTGCAGGACCGCCTCGCGGTTGCGGGCGGTCTCCCTGCCGATCACCTCGTCGGGCGGGTAGAAACCGCCGCCGCCGCCGCTCTCGCCGGGATACATCTCGAAGGTGTACGTGAAGATCCTGTGGACGCCCCACGTCCAGTCGTCGATGGTGCCGTCCGTGATGTACAGGTCGCTGGACTGCTCGGGCGTGTAGCCGTTGCTGGCCGCCATCTTCTTGCCGAGCGTGGCATAGGTGTCCCGCTCGTCCTTGGTCATGCCGGTGCCGGTGTCGGAGTAGGTGTAGCCGAACGGCCAGAGCACCAGCTGGCTGTACGTGTGGAAGTCGATGGCCGCCTTGATCTGCTGCTTGCCGCCGACGACCCGGCTGCGCACGAAGTCGGCGACGACCTTGACCTCCGTCGCCGACTCGGGGCCCGAACCGCGGTAGGTCTCGCTCGAAGGCGATCCGGAGGAGCCGCCGCAGCAGCCCCACTTGTAGTTCCAGTTGCGGTTCAGGTCCGTACCGACGTACGACGAGCCGGTGGTGGGCTGCCGGTTCTTGCGCCAGCTGCGGTACGAGCCGGTGGCGATGTCGTACTCGCCGCCGTCCGGGTTGAGGTCCGGGACGACCCAGATCTCGCGGCTGTTGACGACGTTGGCGATACGGCTGTCGGTGGCGTACTTGTCACCGAACTCGTGGAGCAGGTAGAGCGCCATCTCCACGGTCAGGTGCTCGCGCGCGTGCTGGTGGTGGGTGAACAGGACCTCGGGCTCGTTCTCGTCCGTGCCCACGTTGTCGCTGATCTTGACGGCGACGATGTCGCGTCCCTGGTAGGACTTGCCGATCACTCGTTTGCTCATGATGGCGGGGTGGGCGGCGACGACGGCGTTGATGTCCGCCGTGGCCTCGGCGTAGTTGTGGTATCCGGAGTCGCTGGGCGGGAAGTCGAACGGCGTGGCCGCGGCGCCACCCGAACGTGTGGGTGGGCCGGGCAGCGGGGTGACGGCGTAGCCGAGCGCGCGGACCCGTTTCACCTCGGCCGCGTTGGCGGTGATGACGACCGAGCCGTCACGCACTTCGTCGACGGACGCTCCGGTGCGCGCGATCGAGCTCCGTTCGGCCGGGGTGTCGGGGCCCGCCTTCCGGTCGGGGCCGACCACCACGTAGCTCTTGGACTGCGGCTCGGTCGGGGGTGCGGCGTCCGCCTGGGCGACGAACGAGGTGGCGAGAGCGAGCGCGAGCAGGGCGGCGGTGGCCGATGCCCGTCTGCCGCGTCTGGGAAGTCGCATGAACATCCTCCGGATTGTGTCGGATGCGACGGGTTTGGCGGAGGCGCACGTGTGCGTGGCGCGCGTCGATGATGAACGCCTGGCATGGCCGCGTCAATACCTCCGTCCGCTGAGGCTTGATTCCGGTGCGGAACGTGCGACTCGGACTGGAATTCGATGGCGTATATGCCTCATACGTATGGCCCAATATGGCTGCCATGACCCGAGCGGATCTTGGATCGGGACACTTCTGAAGAATGCGTGGATATTTCATTCGCAATCTTGACGCATGGTCAAGTGGCGCTCAGGATGGGCATGCATAGAGGCACCAGGAGTCCCAAGCGGGTGCTTGAGTCCCTTGCGGCATGGGCGTCGCGAGGTTTCTGACGGGGGAGTGACGGTGGCTTCGTCCGCGTGTGCGGATATGTCGGCCGCCCGACTTCGATCTTCTCCCCTCGATATCTCCTGACGTGCGTCCGGAAGAAATGGAGGGGGAATGCCGGTACAACCGACCTATCCCGGCGTCTACATCGAAGAACTCCCCAGTAGCGTCCGAACCATCACGGCGGTCTCCACCTCGGTGGCGGCCTTCCTCGGACACACCCGCCGGGGCCCGGTCAACCAGCCGGTCACCATCACCAGCTTCGCGGACTACGAGCGCCGCTTCGGCGGCTTGGCCTCCGACAGTGCCGTGAGCTACGCCGTCCAGCAGTTCTTCCTCAACGGCGGGTCGATCGCGGTCGTCGTGCGCGTCGGGGCCGCCGGGACCGGCACATCCGCCTCCCGCACCCTGACGTCCAGTGAGACGGAGGCCTCGGCCGACGTCCTCACGCTCACCGCCCGCGAGCCCGGCGCCTGGGGATCGGGGCTGCGTGTGGCCGTCGACCACGACACCCCGACGCCCAAGGAGACATTCAATCTCCAGGTGTTCGATGTCGCCGGTGGATCACGGGAATCGTTCACCGGTCTGTCCATGGATCCCGGTCACCCGCGCTACGTCAAAGCGTTCGTCGACTCGGCCTCCTCCCTCGTCCGGGTAACCCTGGCGCAAGGGGGACGGCCGGATCCGGTGGGCACCGTTTCAAAGCCCTTCGGTGATCAACTCCCCGATTTAACCCCCGAGATCGACGTCAAAATCGGCGCCGTCAAACACACGTTCAAGATCTTCGATCCGGAAACGGACGGAGACCCGCCGGGGACCGTCGCCAAACTCGCCCTCCTGATGGAACGCAAGCTCAGGGCACTGCCCGACGCCCCCGGCAAGCGCGCCTTCGCCGGGACCCGGGTCACCGCGTTCGGCCGGCGCGTCCAGGTGGTCGCCGGTTCCACCGACGAGGCCGACGTCGTCCACTTCAGCGGTGACGCGGCCGGCCCGCTCGGCCTCGAGGACTCCGCCCAGCCTCCCGCCTTCGCCCTCGCCGGGGGCGTCGACGCCGGGCCACCCGGCCCCGTGGACCTGATCGGCAGCGAGGCCGACAAGACCGGCATCCAGGCACTGCGCGACGTCCAGGACATCAACCTCCTGTGCCTGCCGGAAGTCGCCGGCTACGGCAATGTCGACGACGCCGCCACCGTGCTGTCCGCCGCCGCCGCGCTGTGCGAGGACAAGCGGATGTTCCTGATCGCCGACGCCCCGGCCTCATGGGAGAACCTCGACGCCGCCCGTGTGGGCCGTGCCGCGTTCGACTCCGTGCCCGGCACCCACGCGGCCCTGTACTTCCCGCACTTGGAGATGGTCGACCTGCTCACCGGACGGCTGCGCTCCTTCCCGCCGTCGGGCGCGGTCGCCGGGATCATGGCCCGCACCGACAGCGAACGCGGGGTGTGGAAGGCACCGGCGGGCACCGACACCCGGCTCAGCGGAGTAAGGGCGCTGAGCGTCCCCATGACCGACCGGGAGAACGGGCTGCTCAACCCCGTGGCGGTGAACTGCCTGCGCTCCTTCCCCGTCGTGGGACCCGTGGTGTGGGGCGCCCGCACCCTGGCCGGAGCCGACGTGCTCAGCTCCCAATGGAAGTACGTCCCCGTCCGCCGCCTGGCGCTGATGCTCGAGGAGAGCCTGTACCGGGGCACCAAGTGGGTCGTCTTCGAACCCAACGACGAGCGCCTGTGGAGCCAGATCCGGCTCAACATCGGCGCCTTCCTGCACACGCTGTTCCTGCAGGGCGCCTTCCAGGGCACCGCCGCGCGCGAGGCGTACTTCGTCAAGTGCGACAAGGACACGACCACGCAGGACGACATCAACCGGGGCGTGGTCAATGTGGTGGTCGGCTTCGCACCGCTGAAACCCGCGGAGTTCGTGATCGTCAAGATCGAGCAGATGGCCGGGCAGATCGAGGTATAGCCGGACGGATCGAGGTATAGGAGCTCCATGGCCGAGTTCACGGTCAACGCGCAGCGGTTCGACCCGTACAAGAACTTCAAGTTCCTGGTCGTCTGGGACGGGCGCGTCGTCGCAGGCGTCAGCAAGATCAGTCCACTCAAGCGGACCACCGAAGTGGTCAAGCACCGCAACGGAGGCGACGCCAGCTCGCCGCGCAAGTCACCGGGCCGCACCGAGTTCGAGGCCGTCACGCTCGAGCGCGGGGTCACCCACGACCCCGAGTTCGACCGGTGGGCCAACAAGGTCTGGATGGTCGGCGCGGGGCGCGGATCCGAGGTCTCGCTCGCCGACTTCCGCAAGGACATCGTCATCCAGGTCCTCAACGAAGCCGGTCAGGTCGCGGTCTCGCACAAGCTCTACCGGACGTGGATCAGCGAATACCAGATCGTCGGCGAACTGGACGCCAACGCCAACGCGGTGGCGATCCAGAGCCTGAAGCTCGAGTGCGAGGGCTGGGAGCGGGACTACGAGGTCCCCGAGCCGGAAGAGCCCTCGTACCAGCAGCCGGCGTGAGGCCGGGCCGATGGAGCACCTCGGGGCGGCGGTGCTGCTCGCCGCGTGGGAGGCCGGGCTCGCGTCCGACGACGGCGAACGGGCCCTCCTGCTGCACGGTGTGGCCCGCCCGCAGGCCGGCACCGAGGAGCTGCTGTCGGTGCCGGTCGGTCGGCGCGACGCCGAACTCTTCGCGCTGCGGGCGGCGTTGTTCGGGCCCCGGCTCGACGTCCGCGCCGACTGCGGGGAGTGCGGGGAGGAGATGGAGTTCGACCTCGACACGGCCGAACTGATCGGGCGGAGCGAGCCGATGAGGGAGCGCGAGCCGGTCGGCACGGGCGAGCCACGGGCGGCCGGTGGGGAGCCGCTTCGTGTGGAGGTCGACGAATGGACGGTGGAGTTCAGACCGCCCACCGCGGCCGACCTCGCCGCGGCGAGGTCGGCACCGGCGGACCGGGCCAGAGAGGCCCTGCTGGCCCGGTGCACACTCCGGGCCGAGCGGGCGGGGGAGGCGGTGGCGGCCGGGCTGCTCCCGGACCATGTGCAGCGGCGGATCGCCGCCGTCTCCTCCGAGTCCGACCCGTACGCCGACGTGGTCCTCAATGTCGCCTGCCCCGCGTGCGGACAGAAGACGAGGGCCGAACTCGACATCGCCTCCTACCTCTGGGCCGAGCTGGACTCCTGGGCCCGCGACATCCTCCTCGACATCCACCTGCTCGCCACCGCGTACGGCTGGAGCGAACCGGAGATCCTGGCGCTCAGCCCGCTGCGGCGCCGCTACTACCTGGAGCTGTGCGCAGATGCCTGACTTCTTCGACCGCCTGCTGGCGCGGCACGCCCCGGACCGCCGGGGCGCGCCGGGGGGCGCCGCACGCGTGCGCCCACGCCTGCCAGGGCCGTTCGAACGCGTCGAGACCACGGGCGTGGAGCCGCTGGAGCCGTCCCTCCCCTCCGCGGGGGCGCCGGGCTCACGGGCGGCTGCCGCGCATCCGGCTCCGGGCCCCGGGCGGGCAGAGTCCGCGGCGGGCCCCGCCCCCACCCCGGCAGGACCGCGCCCCGCGTCCTCGGCCCACGATCGGCGGCCCCGGCCCGAGGCCCCGCGCGCGGCCGCTCCGGCACCCCTGCTCGTCGCCCCGCCCGTCCCAACCGCCGTACCGGGACCCATCGCCCAACGGGTCCAGCGGCGCCGCCCGGAGGACGGTGGAGGCGGACGCGAGGAACGTCGGGCACAGCGCCCCCAGCAGCCCCGTTCCGCCCCTGCCGGGCCGCAGCCCGCCGTACGGCCCGCCCCGGCACCCGCACCGGCCCGCCCACAGGCACCGCGAAGGGCCGCCGCCAAGGCCTCCGACGCGGAGCGCCGGCGCCGTCGGCAGCCGGCCGAGCAGGTCGTTCACGTGAGCATCGGGCGGCTCGAGGTGAAGGCGGCCGAACGCAAGGGCGCCGCCAAGCCCGTCAAGGACACCGCCGCCGGACGCCCGGCGCCCTCCATGAAGCTCGACCAGTACCTCTCCCGCGGGGAGGCCAGGCCATGAGCAACTCCCTGGCCGTCGCCACCGTCACCGAGGCACTGCGCCTGCTGATCGCGCACTCGGTCACCCCCGATGTGCCCTTCGCCGTGGACGTCGCCGCCCGCAAACCCCCGGCGGAGCCACCAACAGACCCCACGATCACCGTCTTCCTCTACCAGGTCACGCCCAACGCGGCGCTGCGCAACCGCGACACCCCCACCCGCACCGGGGACGGCACCCTGGTCGCCAAACCGGCCGCCGCCCTCGATCTGCACTACCTCATCAGCTTCTACGGGGACGAGACACAGCTGGTCACCCAGCGGCTGCTCGGCTCCGTCGTCCGGGCGCTGCACGAACTGCCCCATCTGCCGAAGGAGTTGATCGACGCGGCGGCCGCCGAGCCCTTCCTTCTGGGCTCCGACCTGGCCGCCTCACCGCAGCGCGTGCGCTTCACGCCCACCCCGATGGACGTGGACGACGCCTCCAAGCTCTGGTCGATGCTCTTCCAGACCCCCTATGCCCTCTCACTCGTCTACCAGGGCACCGCGGTCCTCATCGAGAGCGACCAGGAGCCCGTCGCCGGAAAGCCGGTCCTGCGCCGCACCGTTCGCGCCATCCCGAGCCGCCAGCCCCTCGTGGACCGCCTGCTCTCCCGGCCCGCAGGCTCCGCCCCCGGCACGGTTCCCGTGGAGGGACCCGTGCCCAGGGACCATGAACTGGTCCTCAGCGGCACGGGGTTGCGCGCCGACCGGGTCACCGCGCGGGTCGGAGGCGTCGATGTGCCGCTCGACCCGGACCGGGTCCGCGACGACCGGACCGTGGTCGAGGTGCCGCAGGATCTTCCGCCCGGCGTCCACGGCCTGCAACTCCTCCACGGCCTCGAACTGGGCGATCCGGCGAAGCCGCACTGGGGCCTGGAGTCCAATGTGCAGACGTTCGCCCGGCAGGCGCGCATCGCCGAGCCCGTGGGCGTCGAGAACCCCACCGGCGGCGGCGAGGCCGTCGGCGCGGACCTGGTCCTGACCCTCGACATGCCGCTGCGCGACGACCAGCGGGTACTCCTGCTCCTCGACGAGCGGCAGCCGCCACCCGAACGGCCCGGCGGCGGATACCAGTTCCGGGCGCCGTTCCCCCTCGGGGACCGGCCCGATCCCAAGCGCCTGCGCATCGCCGTGCACGGAGTGCGGCCCGCGGTCTATCTGGTCCGGGTCCAGGTCGACGGGGTGCAGAGCAGGCTCACGGTCTCCGCCGAGGGGACGTTCGACGGTCCTGCGGTCGACCTCACGGAAACGCACTGACGGGGGCGGGGGGCTGAACGGGTGGCGGGGGAGGAGTACATGAACGAGCGGCCGGGGGCGCAGCAGCGTGCACTGTCCGCCGCCGTGGCCGCGGTACTCGACCGCCTGGACGCCCACGCCTCGGGTGCGGACCCGATCCCTGCGCCCGATTCGGCAAAGGACCGGGCATTCGCCGCGGATCCGGAGTTCGTGTCGGCGTCGGATTCCCTGGAGGGTCGAGCGTCGGCACCGGAACCCCCGTCGGCGTCGGATCCCGCATCTTCGTCGGGCCGCGACCCGGCGTCGAGCGCCTCGGAGTCCGGGACCGCGCCGCCCCGACTCCCCGACGCACTGTCGACCTTGGTCTCCTGTTTCGGCCTCACAGCATTCGAGCGGGACGTCCTGGTCCTCCTCGCGGCGGCCGAGATCGACCCCACCACCGGACCCCGCTGCGCCGCCGCCTGCGGTGATCCCGCCCGGCCCCACCCGACCTTCGCCCTCGCCCTCGCCGCTCTCGAGGACCCGCACTGGAGCGCCCTGGCCCCGGTCGCACCGCTGCGCCGCTGGCGCCTCGTCGAACTCTGCGACGAGACCTCGCCCACCACCTCACGGCTCCGCCTCGACGAGCGGATCCTGCACTTCCTCGTGGGCGTCCCCTATCTGGATGTGAGGCTGCACGGCCTGCTCAGCCGCCGAATCCCACCCGCCCAGGACCTTGCCCCCGGGCACCGCGATGCCGTCGAGGACGTCGTCCTGGGCTGGTCCGGCGCCGGCCTCGAAGGCCCTCCCCACGTCGAACTCATCGCCTCCGACCGGGCCACCCGGCGCGACATCGCCGCCACCGCCGCGCAGCGGGCCGGACTGCACCTCTACGCGGCCGCCGCCGACGACCTTCCCCTCGAACCCGCCGAAAGGGACCGGCTCGCCCGGCTCTGGCAGCGCGAGGCCATCCTCCTCCCGGCCGCCCTGCTGATCGAGACCGACGAACTGCCCCGCGAACGCCGCGCCGCCACCGAGGCATTCGTCGCCGAACTCGCCGTGCCGCTCGTCCTGTCCGCCGACGAGGCGCAGCCGGGCGCGGCTCCCCGCTCCCGGATCACCGTCGAACCCCTCACCCAGCAGGAGCAGTTGGCCATCTGGACCTCCGCGCTCGACGGCGTCTGCGGCCTCCAGCGGGACGACCTTCGCGACCTGGTGGCCCAGTTCTCGCTGCCCGCCCACGTCATCCGTTCGGCGGGAGCGGCGGTGCGCCGGGCACCCGAGGGCGACGCGAAGCGGCTCGCCTGGCGCGCCGGACTCGCCGAAGCGCGGATGTCCCTGGACGAACTCGGCCGCAGGATCGAACCCCGGGCGGGATGGGACGACCTCGTCCTGGCCGACCGCCTGCGCGAGGTGCTCAGGGAGGCCGTCGCCCATGTGCGGCAGCGCGCCACCGTCCACCAGGACTGGGGGTTCGAGGCGGTGCTGCGCCGGGGGCTCGGGGTGACCGCGCTGTTCGCGGGGGGCTCGGGCACCGGGAAGACCCTGGCCGCCGAGGTCATCGCCGGGGAACTGGGCGTCGACCTGTTCGTCATCGACCTCTCCCAGGTGGTCAGCAAGTACATCGGCGAGACCGAGAAGAATCTGCGCCGGGTCTTCGACGCGGCCGAACGCGGTGGAGCGCTCCTGCTGTTCGACGAGGCCGACGCGCTGTTCGGCAAGCGCAGCGAGGTCAAGGACAGCCACGACCGGTACGCCAACCTCGAAGTCAGCTACCTGCTCATGCGCATGGAGGCCTACCGGGGCCTCGCCGTCCTCACGACCAATATGAAGAAGGCCCTGGACGCGGCCTTTATGCGGCGCATCCGCTTCGTGGTCGAGTTCCCCTTCCCCGGCGTGCCCGAGCGGGCGGAGATCTGGCGGCGCGTCATCCCCAAGCAGGCGCCCACCGAGGGGCTGGACGTGGATCTGCTCGCGCAACTGACCGTGGCCGGCGGGTCGATCCGCAATATCGCGCTGGCTGCCGCGTTCCTGGCCGCCGACGAGGGCAGCCCGCTGAGGATGCGCCACATGCTGGCCGCCGCGCGTACCGAGTACCTCAAGCTCGAGCGCTCCCTGACCCCGTCGGAGGTGCGCGGATGGGCATGACACCGGCCAGGCGGATCAATGTGGAGATCGGCGAGCTGGTCCTCGACGGCTTCGGCAATGTCGACCACGATCTGGTCGCCGACGCCTTCCGGCGAGAACTGACGAGGCTCGTGACGGAGCGAGGGGTGTCCGCCCCGGCCGACCTGGCCGTCGACGTCGTCCGCAGAGCCCTGCCACCGCTGCCCCCGACCGCCTCCCCGCGCCGTCTGGGCACCGCGCTCGCCCGGGCCGTGCACAGCGGTCTGGAACGGGGGAGCCCATGAGCCGCACCCGTACCACGGCACCCGACAGGGCCGAAGAAGGAAAGCAGCGCAAGGCCACGGCGCCCAAGGCCCGCACCCCCGAGCCGAAGGAGATCATCTCGGGTGCCGGCCAACCGCTCGACGCCGGGCTGCGCCGGGAGCTGGAGGCCCGTCTCGGCCATGACTTCAGCCGGGTGCGCGTCCATACCGACCGCGACTCGGCGGCGCTGACCGATCTGCTGGGCGCGGACGCGGTCACGGTCGGCGAGGACATCTTCTTCGCCGAGGGCCGGTTCCGACCCGGCACGGACGACGGACGCAGGCTCGTCGCCCATGAGTTGCTGCACACCGTCCAGTCTCCGCACGCACTGGGCACACTGCGGGCGGGAAGGGATCTGGGCGCGGTGAGCCTGCCGCAGGACGCCATCGAGCGCGAGGCGGAGAGGGGGGCACGCTCGCCGGGGCAACGTCCCGAGGTGACTCGGGATGCCACGCCGGGGTGGCTGCGGTACGCGAGGGTCAGGGCGGACCAGTTCCGCACCGAACAGCTCGACCCCGCCACGCTGGTGGACCGGCTGACGGCAGGCATCCTCCGCTCGCTGCGAGGCGACCCGACCGACGCGGCCGGGCGGGTGCGTAGCCAACTGGCGTGCTTCTCCGACGAGTTGCGGTCATCGGTCCTCGACCGGCTCTCCCATCGGCTGCCGTCGGGCGACTACGCGCGCATGCTGGAACTCCTCCATGAGAGCGCACAGGGCCCGGCGGGCAAGGACACCGGCAAGGCCCCGGAGCCGGTCGTCGACCCGGCGAAGCCGGCGGAGAAGGAGAACGGCCCCGGGCAGGAGGCGGGGGACAAGGGCGAGCAGGCGAAGGAACCCAAGGATCAGCCGCCCAAGGAAGAGAAGCCGAAGGAAGAAGCGCCGCAGGACAGGCAGAAGGACAAGCAGGGGGACAAGCCAAAGGACAAGCAGAAGGACAAGCCAAAGGACGAGGCCGAGAAGAAGGCCGAGGAGGAGAAGGACGGCAAGCCGCAGGACAAGGATGCCGAGGAGCCCGAGGACTCCGAGGACTCCAAGGACTCCAAGGACAAGCCCGCCGCCGAGCAGGGCAAGCAGCCTCCCCCCGCCGGATCCGCCGCGGCCGAAGCGCCGGCCGCCGCCCCCGAAGCCGCCGCCCCCGCCCAGGCGATGCAGGAGCCCGGTGCTCCCGGTCAGCAACGTGAACAGGCCCAACAAGGGCCCGCCCAGGGGTCGAAGCCGCAGGACGTCGACCAGCGCCAGGCCGCACAGCCGCAAGCGCCCCGCCCCGACCAGGTGGACAAACTCGCCGAGGCCAAGGACAGCCCCCTCACCCAGCACGGCCTCAACGACGGCGAGAAGGGCGATGTCCGCGAGGAGGAACGGCCGCTCGGGCTGGAATCCGACGCGGACAAGGAGGTCGACACTCCCAAGGACGAGGAGCCCGCGCCGGAACCGCCTGCCGAGACCCCGCTCAAGCCCGATGACTTCCTTCCCGGTTCCGACCTTGATGTCTCCTCGGTCCCCACGGCGGACCGGCTCACCGTTCCGGCGAGCGGCGGGCCGCCCCCCGTCCCCGAGGCGCCCAGCCTCCCCGAGCCACCTCGTACCAAGGCGGAGGAGGTGCAGAGGCAACGGGAGAGCGCGCCCGACGAGGAGGCACAGGAGCCCGCGCCCGGCCCGGCGGAGCCCGGGGCGGCCCCCGAGGCTCAGCAGGAAGAGGCGGACACCGAGGCCGAGAGCGGACCCGCCCGTGACCTCCGGGCGGACAAGCCCGTCGAACAGGAGGTAGGGCCGGACCCGGAGACGGCTCAGTCCGCCGGGACCGGTCCACGTGAGCCGGACAACAGGCCCGAGCCCGCAGCGTCCGTCACCGATTCCCGTGCCGCCGAAGCCGCCGAACCCGGCACGGACACCGATGTCGCCGCCGATCGGGGCAACGCTTCCTCGACCGCCGCGGGCCCTGAAGGCACCGCCTCACCGCAAACCGGTGTGCGTCCCGGCGGCTCACCCGGCGCGGACGGTGGCCCCGGCGCCGCCGGGCCATTGGGGGGTGCCGAGCCCGAGGCCGCTGATCGCCCTCTGGGCCCCGCCGCCGAACAGGCCGAAGCCCCGGGTGCGTTGGGAGCTCCCGGCGCTCAGCCCGGCCAGGAGGCCTCGATGGAGGCGGGCGGCGGCGGATGTGCCGGTGCCCCGCAGCCCGCCACGGAGGAGGGCGCCGGCGCCGGTGGCTGTGGCGGCGGGGGAGAGGGCGGCCAGGCGAAGGAGGCGGAAAAGCCCGCACCGCCCGATGTCTCCGGTCAGGACCCGCAGAGCGCGTTGGCCACGGCGGCGACGCTTCCGCCCGACCAGATGGTGACGACGCTGGACGGCGTGGACGGCGCCGTGGACCGCTCCGTCGGTGAGGAGCACGCGGCTCTCGAGGCCAACGCCCCCACCGCGCAACGGCCCTCGGGCGCCCCGCGCACGCTCTCCGGCCCTCCGCGGGAGGCGGATCCCGCCCAGCAGGTGACCGAGCACGTCGAGCGGGAGGGCGCCGAGAGCGGCAAGGACCAGAAGAAGGTGGAGGGGGACAAGACCCAGGACCAGAACCCCGCCGCCCAGGTCGAGCGCCCGAATGTGTCCGACGACTCCACGAACAAGGTCAGCGCCGAAGAAGTCCAGAACATGCAGAACGCGGTCGGTGACGTGCCCGACCGCGACCCGTCCCTCAACAAGAAGGTGCGCGCTCCGAAGGTCGAATACTCCGGCGAGAGCGACCCCAAGCGCACCGACAAGCAGGCCGAGAACCTCAAGAAGTCCTCCGACAAGATCCTCGCCGTGGGCCGAGAGGACTCGGCCAAGCCGATGGGCGAGGACCAGATCTACCCGGATGTGCCCGGCGAGACGCTCAAGGGCGACGTCCCGGGCGGTAGTGGCGGCGGGCAGGGCCGCGCGAAGGCCAAGGCGGGGGCCAAGCCCGGTGTGGCGGTGGTCGCCCAGCAGGAGCGCGGCCCTGAAATCCAGGCGTCGGTCGGCCAGGCGCAGGGCCGGATGACCTCCGAGCAGGCCAAGCGCGAGCAGAGTGAGGCCGAGGAGCGGGCCAGGAGCCAGGAGGAGCAGGACAAGGCGGTCGCCGAGAACGCCGAGGCCCAGGCGGGTGAGCGCGGTCAGGCCGCCGAGCAGGTCAAGGCCGAGCGCGCCCAGTGGCAGACCGAGCAGGACGGGAAGATCACGCAGGCCGACACCGACGCGGCCAAGGAGCACGACGACAAGAACCAGGAGATCGACAAGAAGCGCACCGACACGGACCAGGACGTCGGAAAGCGCCAGGACGAGGACAACAAGAAGATCCAGGACAACCGCAAGGAGGCGGAGGAGAAGGCCCGCAAGGAGAAGGAGGCCAAGAAGGAGGAGTCCTCCGGCTGGTTCGGGTGGGTCAAGTCCAAGGTCAAGGCGGCCTTCGACGCGCTGATCAGCGTGGTGACCGGGATCTTCGACTTCTTCCGCAAGATCGTCAACGGGATCATCGAGAAGTTCCGGGAGTTCGCCAACTGGGCGATCGAGCAGGCGAGGAAGTTCGCCGTCGAGCTGATCAAGAAGCTGGCGGACGCGCTGATCGCGATCGGGGATGTGCTGCTGGCGGCGTTCCCCGAGCTGCGGGACAAGTTCCGCAACAAGATCAAACAGTGGCGTGACCAGGCCATCGCCAAGGTCAACGAGTGGGCGGACCGGCTCAAGGAGGCGGTGAACAAGCTCCTCGACCTGCTGGCGGCGGGCCTGAACAAGCTTCTCGACCTGCTGGAGAAGGGCCTCAAGGCCGCGATCGAGATGGCGCGGTCCGCGGTCATGGCCGCGATCGACTTCGCGGAGAAGGCGATCGCGATGCTGGGGCAGTTCGCGGCCCTGGTCGTGGACATCGCGGCGGACCCGGGTGGCTGGCTGAAGAAGCTGGGTACGGCGGCGAAGGAGGGCATCCAGCACCATCTGTGGGGCGCGGTCAAGCAGGCCGTGAAGGTGTGGTTCAACGAGAAGGTCGAGTCCGTGCTCGGACTCGGGCGGATGCTGATCAACGTCCTGATCAAGGGCTGCATCTCGATGGCGCAGATCGGGCGGATGGCCTGGGAGGCGCTGGTGCAGTCGCTGCCGGGGATCATCATCTCGATCGTCATCGAGAAGGTCGTCTCGATGATCATCCCGGCCGCCGGCGCCATTATGACGATCATTCAGGGGCTGATGGCGGCCTGGGGGACGATCAGCAAGATCATCGCGGCGTTCGGGAAGTTCTTCGCCTTCCTCAAGGCGGTCAAGTCGGGTGCGGCGGCGTGCTTGTTCGCTCAGGCGGTGGCGGCGGGTGTCGTCGCGTTGCTGGAGTTCATCACCAACTTCCTGCTGAGCCGCCTGAAGATGGCGTCCAAGGGCGTGGGCACGAAGCTCAAGGCCATGGCCCAGAAGATCATGAAAGGCCTGAAGAAGGCGGCGAAGGGCGCCCGCAAGGCCGCGGGCGGCGCCATCAACCGCGCCCGCGCGGGCCTGAAGAAGGCCACTCAGGCCCTGCGCCCCAAGCGCCCTCCCCGCTCCCGGCCCACCCGCCCCCCAAGGGGCCGTCCCGCCGCCCGGTCTCCCAAGGGCACCCGTCCCAAGCGCCCGGCCTCCGCCCCGGTCAGGGCGGCCCAAGCGGCCAAGAACCAGGTGAAGGGCGCCCTCAAGCAGGTCGGCAACGCGGCACGCACACTCGGCCGCAAACTCAAGAACAGCAAACTGGGCCGCGCTCTGACCAACGGCGCCCGCAAGGTCCGCGACGCCTTCAAACGCCAACGCGACAAACTCCGCGACCGCTACAACAAGTGGAAGCAGAAGCGCGCGGAACGCCGCAAGCGCGAGAACTCGCCCGAGGGCAAGAAGGAGCGCCTGGCACTCATCATCTCCCGTATCCGCCCGAGGATCCAGAAGCTGCTCTCGCGGGGCATTCCCCGGCAGTTGCTGCGCGGGGCACTCGCCGGGATGCGGGTGTGGTACGGATTGTCCGCGCTGTCCGTCCGCGGGACCGACCGGTTCGGTATCGAGGCGGTCCTCAACCCCGAGGACCTGGTTCTCAGCGGGCTGAAGGTGAAGATTCCCCGCCGTGAGGTCCTGGAATTCCTGAACAAGGTCGCGCGGGACATCGAGAACGATCCCGCGATCGTTCGGGCGAGCGGACATGTGCAGGTCGCGCAGAAGGCCGAGGGAGTCGTTCCGCGTCACACGGTGAGCCAGCCCGTGCCGCCTCCGGCGATCACCCGGCTCACCCGTGACGTCCCCCCGCTCAAGAAGCAGGAGCAGGACGCTCTCGACTTCATGGACCAGGGCAGCCTCGCGTCACTTCGCCGAACACAGGCCGGTGAGAGGACGCCGAACAAGGTGGTGGTCGGTGAAGGCTTCACGGCGGACGAGCAGCTGAGCCACATCTATCTGTCCAAGAAGGTCAAGGGGGTGAAGAAGGCCGGTATCGCCGAGGAGTTCACGCAGAACAAGCAGTGGGACGGCTTCAGCGCCTTTGCCGACAACTTCTTCCGGGGCAAGCCGCAGCTCAAGGACATCCCCAAGAAGGAGCGGACCGACATGCTCAAGACGGCCTGGCTCCTCGGTGGCCAGGAGGTGGAGCGCGACCCTCAGGCCATTGTCACCAACGCGCTCACCGTTCAGCGGCTCGTCAAGGCCAACGAGGAGAAGCGGGGCAGTGCGGCGATGGAGAAGGTGTTCAAGTCCCTGCCCGCCGCTTTCTCCGGATCGGAGTCCGGAGGAGAATGGCTCACCGAGGATCTGAACGGCACTCGGTCGATCGAGGCCGAAAGGGCGCGGGTGAATGCCCAGCGAGCGGCCGAGCTCGAACAGTTGAAGAAGATGCGGGCGGATCCGGGCGTCAGCAAGCAGCAGGTGGACGACTTCGCGAGGGAGTCGAAGAACAAGCGTGCCAGGGAGATGCGGCCGATCAAGAACGCCGACAAGCTGGGAGACCGCCATGTTCAGTCCGTCGCCGCATGGATGAAGGACTTCGGCGTCGAGAAGAAGGTGGAGGCGATGATCGACGGGCTGAATCTGGAAACCACCGACCAGTACGAGGCGAAGGTGAAGGAATTGGTCTTCCGGATGGTCAGAGAAGCCGTCGTGGACATGTATACGGCCGCTCACCGGTAGACGAGAAGCGCACTTTACCCAGGGATGTTGACGATGACCGCAGACAGGTATGTGACCCGCCGCCACGTGTTGCGGCCCGATGTGACGGCGGACCATGTCGATGAAGTCGCCCGCTCCCTGGATTGGCCTCTGGTTCACCAGCAGGACAGGGACCGGGAAGCGGGAGTGGACGGCCAGCTGATCTGGCAGGGTCCCGAGGTCTCCCTGCACTACATTGTCGACGCCACGTCCGGCATCGGGTACGTCCTCTTGGCAGGGAAGGACGAGGAGGCCGTCGAGCCTGCCGCCCGCCAGGTGGTCGCGCGTTTGGCACCGTGGACCCTTGAAGAGCTTTTCGCCGCCTTCGACAAGGCGGACACTGCGCGCGACCGCGCGCAGTTCGCGCTGCGGATCGGCCTCGCCGCGCCGAAGGACTTCGACGAGGGCGTCTTCCGCCGAATCGGCGCGGCCCTGTCCGACCAGGAACCCAAGGTCCGGTACGCGGGTCTGTGGGCGTCCACCTACACCGGCTGGACGGAGTTCGTCCCCGTGATGGAGAACATCGCCCTCAATGACCCCGAAGAGTATGTGAGATCGCGTGCGGCCAGCATCCTGGAAGCGTTCCGCAGAGCGGGGGAGCAGTCGTGAGCCGCTACGCCGACGCGCCCAAGCCCATTCGGTCCGGGTTGGTCGTCATCGACCCTCAGCGGGGGACTCCCGTGGGGAGCATCATCCTTCAGTTCAATCCCGACTCCCTCGAGCGCTCCCTCGCCCCCCAGGCGGCCGGAGCCGACGGTGCCGGGGACCGTACCGAGGCGTTGCGGCTCAAGGGACCCGCCGTCGAGACGTGGAAGTTCACCGCCGAGGTGGACGCCACCGATCAGTTGGAGCTTCCCTCCCCCAACGGCATCCAGCCGCAGCTCGCCGCACTGGAGATGCTCCTGCAACCCCCCGCCCGCCTCCTGCGGGAGAACCAGGAGCTGGCCAGGTTCGGCACATTGGAGATCACCCCCATCGAGAGCCCGCTCACCCTGTTCACCTGGGGCGGCAACCGCGTCCTCCCGGTGCGGCTCACCGAGCTGTCCATCACCGAGGAGGCGTTCGACGTCCAGCTCAATCCGATCCGGGCGGCCGTGGGCATCGGGCTGCGGGTCCTCACCGTCAACGATCTGCCGACCGGCCACCGCGGCGGTGACCTCTACCTCGCGCATCTCAAGCAGAAGGAAGACATGGTCGCTCCGCTGGCCGCCGGGTGGCGGTCGACGCTCGGGCTGGGAAGCACAGGAGGAGTCGTCGGATGACCGTCGTCAACCCGCTCAACGCCGTCCCCGCACCGTCGCCCTATCCCCGCTCGAGCCGCTACCACGGTGTCCCCGTGGCCGTTCACACCGAGCCGGACGGCCGCCAAGTGCCCTACCTGCGCCGCCGTCTCCTCCCCGATCCGGCGAAGCTGGGCTCCATCGCCGAGCACACCGTCAGCGTCGGAGACCGCCTCGACATGCTCGCGCACCGCTACCTCGGCAGCGCCGACGCCTGGTGGCAGATCGCCGACGCCAACCCCGCCGTCGATCCGCGTGAGCTGACGGCGACACCCGGTCGGCGGATCAGGATCGCGTTCCCGGCCGGAGTGCCGGGTGTGCCAGGGGTGACCGGTGCTTGAGGCTCCCATCACCACCGGGCCGGTCCATCTGACGCTCCTCATGGGCCCCCGGATCCCCGTCCCGGTGCCGCGGCAGGTCACCGACGCCCTGCTGTCCGCGCAGGTCACCGTGGCGTCGGGGCAGCGCAGCGGGTTCCAGCTCTCGTTCGACCTGTCCAAGAACGGGCTCATCAACACCGCGCTCCTGCCGGGGGGCTTCTTCGACCCCCAGATCAGGGTCATCCTCGCCGTCACCGTGCAGGGCACCCTGTCGGTGCTGATGGACGGTGTGCTCATCCGCCAGGAGGTCGGCGTCAGCAACCAGCCGGGCCAGTCCACCCTGACCGTCACGGGTGAGGACCTGACGGTGCTGATGGACCTGGAGGAGCGGCATGTGCCCTACCCGGCGATGGGCCCCTCGGCCCGCGTCGCGGCGATCGTCACGCGGTACGCGCAGTACGGCGTCGTGCCGCTGGTGATCCCCGAGCTCATCCCGCAGACCACCGCGCCCACCCAGCGCTTCGACACCCAGGAGGGCACCGACCTCGAATACATCACCAAGCTGGCCAAGGCCAATGGCTATGTCTTCTACCTCGACCCCGGTCCGCTGCCCGGTATGAGCCGCGCCTACTGGGGCCCGGAGCTGCGCCTGGGCATCCCCCAGCACGCCCTCAACGTCAACATGGACGCCCTGTCCAACGTCGACCAGCTCACCTTCGCCTTCGACGGAACCGCCCGCGAGGACCTGGAGGCCCGTGTCCAGATCCCGGCCACCCGGGTCTCCACCGTGCTGCCCGTGCCCGAAGTCAGCGTGCTGCGCCCGCCGCTGGCCCTCAAGCCCGCCCCGGCACTGAAGAAGAAGGTCATCTCCGACACGGCGAAGAAGGAACCGGGGGAAGCCCTCGCCGAGGCCATCGCCAAGGCGATCGAGTCCTCGGACGCGGTCACCGGCTCGGGCCAGCTCGACGTGGTCCGCTACGGCTATGTGCTGCGCCCGCGCGAGCTGGTGGGGGTGCGGGGGGCCGGGATCACCTACGACGGCCTGTACTTCGTCAAAAGCGTCACCCACAACCTCCAACGCGGCTCCTACTCCCAGAACTTCACCCTGGCCCGCGAGGGCCTGATCTCGCTCACCCCGTCCGTCGTCCCGTGACCGCAGCAGCAGCTCAGGAGCGAATCGCATGGCCGTTGAACCAGGCCGCTTCCTCGGCAAGTACCGGGGGACCGTGGTGAACAACGTCGACCCGCTCGGCCAGGGCCGTATCCAGGCCCAGGTACCGGATGTGCTCGGCGACGTCCCGTCCTCGTTCGCGCTGCCCTGCTTTCCCGTCGCCGGGCCGGGGATGGGCAACTACGCGGTGCCGCCGGTGGGTGCGGGGGTGTGGATGGAGTTCGAGCAGGGCAACTCCGGCTTCCCGATCTGGTCCGGCTGCTGGTACGGCTCCCAGCAGGAGGTACCGGCCGACGCCCTGACCGGCATCCCGGGCTTTCCCAACCATGTGATGCAGACCCTGGGCCACCGCACCATCGTGCTCTCCGACGACCCCGTCACGGGGATCACACTGAAGGCCGTCACCGGGGCGTCCATCGTGATCAACGACGCCGGGATCCACATCGACAACGGCCAAGGAGCGAAGATCACGCTCATCGGCCCCACCGTGACCATCAACCAGGGCGCCCTGAGCGTGACCTGACGGGGGGAAGGCTTCTCCATGTCCGGAAATCTCTTACACGTCAACGCGACCGTGACCTGCCCGCACGGGGCACCGGCCACCGTGCTCCCCGCGCAGTCACGCGTCCTCCTGAACGGCCAGCCTGCCTCGGCCATCGCCGATCTCCACACGGTGACCGGCTGCCCGTTCAACATCTCGGGCAAGCCGCAGCCCTGCGTGACCATCCGGTGGGTCGTGCCCTCCACCCGGATCCGGATCAATGGCTCGCCCGCGGTCCTTCAGTCCTCGGTCGGCCTGTGCCAGAGCCCCGAGCAGGTGCCCCAGGGTCCGCCGAACATCACGGTCGTCCAGCAGCGGGTGGTGGGACAGTGAGCGCGGACGCACGCCGGGCAGGGCAGGCGGGCCAGGCGAACCAGGCAGCGCGGGCCCCTTGGGCTGCGCGGGCGGGAGCGGCACGGCAGGTCCGGCTGAAGGCCCCTTCGCAGGGGCCGCGCCGCACCGACATGGCGTTTCCGTTCCGGATCGACCGCCGGGGCCGCACGGCGGACGCCGGGTACGACGACCATGTGCGCGACATGATCGAGCAGTTGCTGTTCACCAGCCCCGGCGAGCGGGTCATGCGCCCCGACTTCGGCTGCGGGCTGCTCGACCTCGTCTTCGCGCCCAACAGTCCCGAACTGGCCTCCGCGCTGCAGCTGTCCGTGCAGGCGGCCCTTCAGCGCTGGCTCGGCGACGTGATCGACATCCAGTCTCTCGAGGTCGTGAGCGAGGAGAACGTGGTGCGGGTCCATCTGGTCTACGTGGTGCAGCGGACCGGTTCCCGTCGGGTCGAGGTGTTCGAAGGGCAGGGAGCCTCATGAGCGCGGGAACCACCGGTCCGGCCGGCGGCTGTGGGACCGAGCGCAGACGCGGCGACGTCAGGGCCGCCGGGGGCAACGGGGTCGACGCGGTCGAGGTCTCGGACGACGGCCTCACGCTGACCGTCACCTTTCTCGGCAAGGCCCCGTCGCCGTGCCGCATCGGCCCGGAGAACATCCGCGTCGACGGCGGCAGGCGCATCACCGGTATCCGCGCCCTCGAGGTGTCGGTGGAGGTGGAGGAGGACCCCGAGCTCGACGACCGCATGATCGTGCGCCTCGACAGGGCGGGCGACACCTCCCGCTACCGGCTGTGCGTGGTGGAGGCCGACCCCTACGGGCGTCCGGGCGAGGGGCCGTACCCGGGCTTCGATCCCCGGTACCACTGCGCGCAGTTCACCTTCGAGCGGTCCTGCCCCACCCCGTTCGACTGCCGCAGCGAGGAGCCCTGCCCGCCCGAGACCCGGCCGCAGCCGGTGATCGACTACACCGCGCGCGACTACGACAGCCTGCGTCGGCTCGCGCTCGACCGGCTCACCCTCACCGCGCCCGACTGGGTCGAGCGCCATGCCGCCGACCTGGGTGTGACCCTCGTGGAGCTGCTGGCCCACACCGCCGACCAGATCGGGTACCAGCAGGACGCGGTGGCGACCGAGGCCTACCTCGACACCGCCAGGCGCCGGGTGTCGGTGCGGCGCCATGTGCGCCTGATCGACTACCCCATGCACGACGGGTGCAACGCGCGGACGTTCGTGACGCTGGAGACCGGCACCAGGACCGTGCTGGAGGCCGGGACCTACCGGTTCGCCGCCGTGGACGTCAGCATGCTCGGGCCGCAGGAGCGCCCGGACCTCGGCACCGCGATCCGCGACGAGGACCTGGACACGGTGACCGAGAACGCGCTGTTGGAGGTCTTCGAGCCGCTCGGCGGATGCGACCTGCCCCTTCGTCCCGAGCACAACGCCATCCGGTTCTGGACCTGGGGCGACGAGGAGTGCCATCTGGCCGAGGGCGCGACCTCGGCCACGCTGAGGGACGACTGGGAGGACGGCGAGCGCTGCGAGGAGGGGGAACGGGTCCTGTCGCTGCGGCCGGGCGACGTACTCCTGATCGAGGAGGTGCTGGGGCCGGTGACCGGCGCCGCCGCCGACGCCGATCCCGCGCACCGGCAGGCGGTGCGGCTCACCTCGGTCACCCCGCTCGTGGACGAGCTGTACGAGCAGCCGGTCGTCGAGGTGACCTGGGCGGCCGAGGACGCGCTCACCTTCCCGGTGTGCGTGTCGGCGCGCGCGGGCACGGACTGCGAGCTCGTGGAGGACATCAGCCTCGCCCGGGGCAACACCGTGCTGGTCGACCACGGCCGCTCGCTGACCTTCTGCGACGGCGCTCCCGAGGACGTCCCCGTGCCGCCCGAACCGGTCACCGTCTCCCCGTGCGCGCCACCCGACTTCGGGTGCGGCGACCGCGCCGAGGCGAGCGGTCCGGCGCGGGCCGTCCACGGGCTGCTCGACCGTGCCAGGTCCGGGCGGCAGCTCGAACCCGACGACATCCGTGAGCTGTTCCGGCTGGTCGGGGAGGAGGCGCTCTCCCGCGCGGGCCTGGACATCCATCTGGCGCCCGGCTCCTCCGACGAGAAGGTGCGGCCGCCCACCGCGGACGAGCAGGCCGCCGCGCTGGAGACCCTGCTCGCGCAGGTCACCTACCCCGTGGTGCCCGGTGGCTTCCGGCCGGTGCTGAAGTACGCGCCGGTCACCCAGAGCGCGCCGTACCCCCACCCCTCCCATGTGGCGGCGGCCCAGGCGGACTTGATCGCCGCGATTCCCCGGCGCCTGCGGGCACGGCTGGAACAGCTGTGGCGCCAGGTGCGCTCCGGCGACGACCTCTCAAGGGCCCAGGTCGCCGAGCTGACCGTGGTGTTCGGCTCCCGGACCCTGGACGAGCTGCGGCTGAACCACCGCCCCGCGCACGCGCTGCGTGAACTGCTCGCCCGGGGCCCCCGCCTGCTCGCCTCCAAGCTGCGCCGCCTCGAGGCACTGGTCGGCCGGGCCCGCGCCGGCGCGGTGCTGGACCGGCACACGTCCTGGGAGATCGGACACAGTTGGGGCGAGGCATACGCGGAAGGGCTCGATCCCGAGGATCCCGGGCTCGCCGGACCCGCCTCCTCCGCCATCGGCCAGGACCCCCGCTCCGCCCTGCCCGCCGTGCGGGCGAGCGACGGATCGAAGGTGTTCCTGCCGCGCCGGGACCTGCTCTCCAGCGGACACCGGGCCCCGCACCTCGTGGGTGAGCTGGAGGACGACGGCAGGCTCGCCCTGCGGTTCGGCGACGGCCGCCACGGCGCCGCACCGACGCCCGGCTCACACCTGGACATTGCGTACCGGGTCGGCAACGGCCCGGCGGGCAACGTCGGCGCCGAGGCCGTCAACCACCTGGTGCTCTGCGGGGGTTCGGAAGGCTGCGCGGTGACCCGCGTGCGCAATCCGCTGCCCGCCTCCGGCGGCACCGACCCCGAACCGCTGGAGCAGGTGCGCCAACTCGCGCCCCTGGCCCCCCGCCGCGTCCTGCGCAGAGCCGTCACCGCCGAGGACTACGCGCAGTTGGCCACCGGTGTGCCGGGTGTCCAGCGGGCCGCGGCGGACTTCCGCTGGACCGGCGCCGTGATGGAGGTCCACGTCGCCGTCGACCCGCTGGGCAGCGGCGCCCCCGACCCCATACTGCTGGAGACGGTCGGCTACGTCCTCGACACCTACCGGCTCATCGGACACGACGTCGTGGTGCACCCGGCGCGCCTGGTGCCGCTCGACATCGAACTCGCCGTGTGCGCCGCCCCCGGCCACCAGCGCGGCCATGTCCTCGCCGACCTGCGCCGGGTGCTCGGCACCGGCACCCGCGCCGACGGCCGGCTCGGCTTCTTCCACCCGGACGCCCTCACCTTCGGCGAACCGGTGCGCGTCAGCACCCTGGTGGCCGCCGCGGCGGCCGTGCCCGGAGTGGTCAGCGCCCAGGTCACCCGCCTGCGCCGGCTCTTCCACCACGACGACGGCGAACTGGAGGCGGGCCTGCTGAAACTGGGCCCGCTGGAGATCGCCAGTTGCGACAACGACCCGGACCGGCCGGAGAACGGCCGGCTCTCCATCGTGATCGGAGGTGGCCGATGAGCGGCCGCTGCGACTGCGGCTGCCGGGGCATCGGGACGAGCACGCCCACCGAGGTGCTCAACGCCCCCGGCCATGACGCCATCGCCTACCGGGTGGGCACCTACGGGGAGTTCCTGTCCTCGATGCTCGCCCGCCTTTCCAGCCCCGCCTACCCCGCGCTGCGCGACCTCACCGTCCGCACCGCCGACGACCCGGCGATCGCCCTGCTCGACACCTGGGCGGTCCTCGGCGACCTGCTCACGTTCTATTCCGAGCGCATCGCCAACGAAGGCTATCTGCGCACCGCCACGGAGCAGAGCTCCCTGGCCCTGCTCGGCAGACTCGTCGGCCACCGGCCCCGGCCGGGCGTGGCAGCCGACACCTTCCTGGCCTACACCCTCGACCGCGACCCACGCCCGGGCACCGAGACCTCCGTTCTCATCCCGGGCGGCGCCCGCAGCCAGAGCGTCCCCGGGCCGGGCGAGGATCCGCAGTCGTTCGAGACGTCCGAGGACCTGACGGCCCGCTGGTCGTGGAACGAGCTGGCGGTGCTCAAGCGCCGCCCGTACCAGGTGACCGTACGTCAGCTCCAAAAGCGCAGCGCCCTGTTCGTCTCCGGAACCGCCAACAACGTCAAGCCCGGTGACCAGTTGCTCTTCGTCTTCAGCGCCGAGCAGACCGACCGCACCCAGCGGTTCCTCAAGACCGTGCCCCATGTGAGCCTCGACCGCGAGGGCGATGTGACCGCCATCGGGCTGCCCGAGTCGGCGCTGCCCTCGCTGGCGGACCTGGTCGGGGAGCTGGAGAAGTGGATCGCCAAGGACCAGGGCGACGACAGCCCCAATCCCAGGCCCACGGGGAGCCGTCTCGTCGAGGACTTCGACGACGAAGTGCTGGCGCCGCTGCGGTCCCAGCTGGACACCCTGGACACGGCCGACAAGTTCGCCACCCGGCTGACCGAGGACGTCGAACGCGCCCATGAGGCGGTCGAGCTGGCGCGGGCGCACCCGGATGCGGCCAAGTGGTTCGAGGGCCTGGGCGCGAAGTTCGCCGCACTGATCGGTGAGGCACGCGAACTCCAGCCCCCGCAGCCGCAGGAGGAGGCCGAGGAGTCACTGCACTCGGCACTGCGCCTGGACCGCGCGGACAGCTCCGAGCACGGGGACGCGAACTCCAACGTTGCCGCGACGGGGGACGGCGGCGAGGAGCCCGAGCCCTTCCACCCCGCCGTCCGAGGACTCGGCGCCCTGCTGCCCGCGCTGCGCCGGGCCCCCGTACGCCCACCGGCCAATGCCCGCCATCTGGCCAGGGACCCCCAGCGCGTCTACGCACCTGGCTCCGACCTCGGCGCCCAATTGCTGGCCGCCCTCGACCCCAGGCTGCGGGAGGGCCTCAACGACGCCTGGCAGCACGTCGATCTGACCGCCCCGCTCGCCATGCGCGAGCTCCAGGCGATGCGGGTGACCGCCACCCCGTTCGGCGCCACCGCGCCCCTCAAATCGGTCTACCGCGACGGCGAGGTCGTCGACCATGTCGACTGGCCGCTCACCGGCAGCAAGAGCATCAGCATGGACGTCACCTTCGACGACTCCGGTGTCCCGAAGCGGGTGAGCTTCACCTACACCGAGGCGGGAACCTCCCCGCCCTCCACCGTGGTCGAGCCTCCGGTGAGCAAGACCGTCTCGGTGGGACCCGGCAGGATCGAGCTGACCGTCCACGTCCCGCCCCCGGCCGACCCGGGGACGCCCAAGGCCAAGGCCACCGCCGCCCCCGCGCATGAGCCCGGGATCACCGCCAGGCTCTTCGACGGCCTCCCGGAGCGCACGGTCTTCATCTCCCGCCCCGCGGTCCCGGCGGGCGACGGCGGGGGCACCGGCGGGGGCACGGGCGGCGGCACCGGCGGGGGCACGGGCGGCGGCACCGGCCCGGGAGCCGCCGCGGCCGCCGTGGACAAGGTCCATGTCACCGTGGAAATCAAGGGCGGCACCACTGTCGAGTACCAGCTGGCGCCCGGCGACCAGCCCGCCCCCAAGGACTCCGGCGACCTCCAGGTGACCGCCGCCCGCACGCCGGCGGGCGAGACACCGGTCGTCGGGGTCAGCCTCACCTCCAAGCGGGAGACCGTGTCCCGCAAGATCATCGCGCTCGACGCGGTGTACGAGGGCATCGCCCCCGGCAGCTGGGTGGCGATCAGCCGCCCCCGCAAGGGACGGCCGGGCCAGGTGCCGGGCAGCCCGGCCTTCCGCGAGGTCATCACCCGCGTCACCCAGGTGGGCGTGGTCTCCCGAGCCGACTTCGGCATCACCGGCAAGGTCACCGAACTCACCCTCGAGGACGCCTGGCTGGACGACGCCGACACCCTGCTCGCCCACATCCGCGACACCACCGTCTACGCGCGCGGAGACTCCCTGCGGCTGGCCGACGAGCCGGTGACCGAGGATGTCCACGGCAACCACATCGAGCTCGCCGGGCTCCACGACGGCCTCGAACCCGGCCGCTGGCTGATCGTCAGCGGGGAGCGCACCGACATCCCGGGCACCACCGGGGTACGCGGCACCGAGCTGGCCATGGTGGCCGGTGTCGAGCAGAGCGTCGACCCCGCGCTGCCCGGTGACACCGTGCACACCACGCTCACCCTCACCGCGAACCTGGCCTACCGCTACCGCCGCGACACCGTCCGGATCCTCGGGAACGTCGTGCGGGCCACCCACGGCGCCACCCGCGACGAGCCGATCGGCAGCGGCGACGCGGCCCGGCCCAACCAGACGTTCGTCCTCTGGCAGGCGCCGCTGACCTGGCTCGCCTCCGACAATCCGCTGGGTGCGCGAAGCACCCTGGAGGTACGGATCGACGGGGTGCTGTGGCACGAGGTGGACAGCCTCGCCGGGCGCGGACCCGAGGAGCGAGTGTATGTCACCGGCACCAACGAGGACGGCCGGGTGACCGTCACGTTCGGCGACGGCGCGCACGGCTCACGCCTGCCCACCGGGCACGAGAACGTCCGGGCCCGCTACCGGGTGGGCGTCGGCAGGGCCGCCAACGTCAAGGCGGGACGCATCACCCAGCCGACCACCCGGCCGCTGGGCGTCAACGCGGTGGTCAACCCACTGCCCGCGACCGGTGGCGCCGACCCGGACGGCCCCGGACTGACCCGCCGCAACATCCCGCTCGCCGTGACCGCGCTGGACCGCCTGGTCTCGGTGCCCGACTACGAGGACTTCGCCCGCTCCCGCGCCGGAATCGGACGGGCCGACGCCCAGCAGATCTTCGACGGCACCCGGCGCAGCGTCCATGTGACGGTCGCGGGCGTCGACGACATCGCGCTCACCGACGACTCCGACCTGGTGACCACCCTGCGCAGCGCGCTGGCCGTCCACGGCGACCCCCGGCTGCCCGTCACGGTCGCCGTCCGTGAGCTGGTGCTCCTCGTCGTGGCCGCCAATGTCCGGGTCCACCCGGACTACTCGTGGGACCTGGTCGAACCGGCCGTGCGCCGCGCGCTCCTGGCCCGGCTGGGCTACCCGGCACGGGAGTTGGGGCAGCCCGCGTACCTGTCCGAGGTGCTGGCCGCGGCGCAGGCCGTGCCCGGCGTGGACTACGTGGACGTGGACGCGTTCACCGGAGTCCCCGGCAGCCTCACCCCCGTCGGCCTCGAACGGCTGCCGGAGAAGCTGAGAACGCCCCAGGCGGTGGTGGAGTCACGGCTCGCCCGGTACGACGAGGCCCGCTACACGGTGGAGTCCCCGCAGGGGGAGAGCCTCACCGAGGTGGCGGCGAAGAACGGCATCTCCGTCGCCGAACTGCTGCGGCTCAACCCGGCCATTACCAGCACCGCCCCGCTGTCCGACGGCCGCACGGTCGTGGTCTTCCGCGGCATCCGCCCGGCGCAGTTCGCGCTGCTGTCCCCGGACGTGCCGGACACGCTCATCCTGAAGGAGGTCCGGGCATGACCCGTGAGCCCGACGGCCTGCTGGAACTGCTCCCGCAGTGGCATCAGTTGCGTGACGCCGAAGCGGGCGAACCGCTGCGGGCCCTGCTCGCCGTGATCGCCGAACAGGTCGACCTGGTGCGCTCCGGGGTGGAGCAGGGGTACGAGGACTGGTTCATCGAGACCTGTGCCGACTGGGCGGTGCCCTACATCGGCGATCTGGTCGGCTACCGCATCCTGGCCGGCTACGAGGAGGTCCTGTCCACCGGGCTCTCCCCGGGCGGGGGCGCGGGCGGGGCGCGGGAGTCACGGCGGCGGCTCGCCGCCCGGCTGGCTCCGCGCAGGGACGTGGCCGACACGGTCGCCAACCGCCGCCGCAAGGGCACCCTGGCGCTGCTGGAGGAACTGGCCGCCTCCGTTGCCGAATGGCCCGCCCGGGCCGTGGAGTTCTCCCGGCTGCTTGCCGCCGACCAGCCGGTGCGGCTGTTCGGGGCGGACGAGGACGCGGCCAACGCCCGAAGGCTCGGCCGGGGCCGCCTGGTCGACGTCCGCGACGGCGCCGGCCTCGACCTGGTGGGCGGGGCCTTCGACGGCCAGGCGCACAGCGCCGATGTGCGCCGGGCGGCCTCCAACCGCCGCCAGAGCGGCTACACACCCGCGGGGGTCGGGCTGTTCGTGTGGCGGCTCGGGCCGTACTCGGTCACCCGGGCTCCCGCGTACTGCATCGACCGTGCCCGCAACCTGTACACCTTCTCCATCCTCGGCAATGACAGCCCGCTGGTGGCCAAGCCGGTGCCGGAGCCCTCGCCGTCGCACATCGCGACGCAGGACAACGTCCCCGCGTATCTGCGCCGCAGGCAGCTCGCCGACCACCTCACCGACCTCTACGGCCCCGGGCGTTCCCTGGCCATCTGGCGCGACGGCCACCACGAGCCCGTGCCGCCGGCCGACATCGTCGTCGCCGACCTGTCCGGGTGGAGCTACCGCGCCAAACGCGGCCAGGTGCTCGTGGACCCGGTGCTGGGGAGGATGGCGTTCGGGTCCCGTACCGCTCCCCGGCGGGGGGTGTGGGTGACGTACCACTACGCGTTCAGCGACGCCACCGGCGGCGGCGAGTACGAGCGGGACCGGTCGACCGAATCGGGCGCCGCCGTCTACCGTGTGGGCCCCCGCCAGGACCATGAGCGCATCATGGACGCCTACCAGCGGTGGCGTGAGGACGGCGGCCCGAGCGCCGTCATCGAGATCACGCACAGCGGCGCCTATCAGGAGCAGCTGGACTTCGACCTCGACCCGGGCGAGCGGCTGGAGCTGCGCGCCGCGGAGGGCACACGTCCGGTCATCCGCCTGCTCGACTGGTACAGCAACCGCCCCGACGCGCTCAACATCCGCGCCAACCCCGGCGAGGGCACGCCGCCGACCGTCGTGCTGGACGGTCTGCTGGTCACCGGCCGCGGGGTCAATGTCACCGGCCCGGTCGGCTCGGTGGTGATCCGGCACTGCACCCTGGTGCCGGGCTGGTCCCTGGAGCCGCACTGCGGGCCGCACTCACCGGAGGAGCCGAGCCTGGTGCTCGACTGCACCACGGCCTGTGTGCAGATCGAGCGCAGCATCCTCGGGACGATCGAGGTGGCCGGCGACGAGGTGGGCACGGAGCCGCTGGACATCCACATCGCCGACAGCGTCCTGGACGCCACCGGCTCCGGGCGTGAGGCGCTGTCGGCGCCGGAGTGCCGCCACGCCCACGCGGTGCTGCACGCCCACCGCACCACGGTCATCGGCGAAGTCCACGTCCACGCCGTCGACATCGCCGAGGACAGCATCTTCACCGGGCGGGTGCACGTGGCCCGCCGCGGCATCGGATGTGTGCGCTTCTGCTACGTCCCGCCCGGGTCACGGACGCCACCGCGCTACCACTGCCAGCCGGACGAGGTGCGGGCGGCGGTGCGCGAGCGTGCCGAGCGGGGGCAGATCGATCCGGACGACGTGCCCGAGCTGCAAGCCGTCGAGGCCGCGCGGGTGCGGCCGGTCTTCACCAGCGTCCGCTACGGCACCCCGGCCTACGGCCAGTTGGGGGCCGGATGTGCCCCGGAGATCACCCGCGGGGCGGAGGACGGCTCCGAACTCGGTGCCTTCCACGAGCTGTTCCAGCCCCAGCGCGAGGACAGCCTGCGCGCCCGGATCGAGGAGTTCTCACCCGTCGGCGCCGACGCCGGAATCATCCACGTCACATGAGCCGAAGACGCCTCCCACCCGTCCACAGGGCTCGAACTCCGCGCTTCGGGCTCCGAACCTCGAACTCGAACGGCTCTCCTAGGGGGACCCATGCACGCAGACCTCTCCCGTGTCACCTTCCGGCCCGCGAAGCACTACTCCGGTGTGCTCGCTCAGCAGGGCCGCGTCCAACTCGACGCCGACGCCAACGAGCAGACGGCGATCCATCTGCACCAGGTACGCACGGTGGCGGCCGACCTGATCGGGCAGCACGGCGGGCCTTCGGGCGCCGTCGGCTTCCACATCCACTACTGCCCGGGCAACCGGGAGCTGGATGACCTGCTCATCGGTCCGGGCCGCTACTACGTGGACGGAATCCTGTGCGACGCCGCCCGTCCGCCTGCGGGGATCCCGGTCGGGCAGGGCTCACCCGACAACTCCGCCGCGGCCGCCGCCTCCGGCGACTCGAACGGCGCCCACGACTCCGAAGACGCCCACGACTCCAACGGCTCCGCCCGGTCCAACGGCTCCGACGACTCCGAGAACCCCTGCGACTCCAAGGGCGCGACCTGGACCTACTGGGACCAGCCCGACGCCTACCGGGACCCGGAGGACCCTCTGGAGCGGCTGCCCAGCGCCTTTCCCTACCTCGTCTACCTCAAGGTGTTCGAGCGGGAGGTCACCGCGGCCGAGGACCCCGAGCTGCGTGAGGTCGCCCTCGGCGCCGCCCTGCCCGACACGGCGGCGAGGATCAGGACCGTCTGGCAGGTGCTGCCGCTGGACGGCTCGGAGCTGGATGTCTCCGAGGGCGGGGCCGACACCGTACGGGAGGCCTTCCGCCGCTGGGTGGAGCGGCGCACCGCCCCCGGCGCGTTCGCCGCGTTCCGGACCGAGCGTCCGCCGCGGGCCGACGACGACCCGTGCCTGACACATCCTCAGTCCCGTTACCGGGGGCCGGAGAACCAGCTGTACCGGGTGGAGGTCCACACCGGCGGGGAGGCGGGGCAGGCCACCTTCGTGTGGTCCAGGGAGAACGGCTCCGTGGTCTTCCCCATCGCCTCTCTCGACGGCACCTGGGTGGACCTGTCCACGCTGGGCAGCGACGACAAGCTCGACCTGGCCGCCGGTGACTGGGTGGAGGTCGTGGACAGCGCCTACACCAGCCGGGGTGTGCCGGCCGACCTGCTGAGGGTGGAGGAGGTGGACCTGCCGGGCCGCAGGGTGCGGCTGTCCGCGGAGCCCGGTCCCGGTGTGGCCAGGCTCGCCGACCGCCACCCGTTCCTGCGCCGCTGGGACCACCGGGCCACGGGCGGACGCGGTGGCGGCACCAGGCACCACCGCGACGGCGCGGTCCGGCTCGAGGAGGGCACCTGGCTCGACCTCGAGGACGGTGTCCAGGTGTGGTTCGAGCCCGGCGGCTTCTACCGCACCGGCGACTACTGGACGGCTGCCGCCCGTACCGCCACCGGCACCGTCGAATGGCCGCTCGACGCCGATCAGGAACCCCTGCTCCAGCCCCCGGCGGGGATCGAGACGCACTACGCGCCACTGGCCTGGGTGGGAGGGGAGAACGCGACGATCGACCTGCGTTTCGCCTTCCCGCCCCTGGCCGTCCCGATCGAGGCCGTGAACCGCCGATGAGGCGGTCGCGTCCTCGCTCACGCAGCAACCGTACGCAGAGAACGAGCGGTACCCGACGAGCGGTACCTAAGGAGAAAGAACGGCCATGGCACAACCCTTATCCGCGAGCCGACTGGTCAAAGCCCTCCGTGACGAGGGACTGAAGGTCGTGGAGCACCGAAGCTGGCGTACGCACAACCGCAACAGCAAGGGCCCGTGGGGCCCTGTGCACGGTGTGGTCATCCACCACACCGTCACCTCGGGTACGGCCAAGTCCGTCGACATCTGCTACAACGGCTACCCCAGCCTTCCCGGGCCGCTGTGCCACGGCGTCATCGCCAAGGACGGCACGGTGTACCTGGTGGGCAACGGCAGGGCGAACCACGCCGGTCTCGGGGACGACGACGTCCTCAAAGCGGTCATCGAGGAGCGGGCGCTGCCCGCCACCAATGAGAACAACACCGACGGCAACCGGAGCTTCTACGGCTTCGAGTGCATCAACCTCGGTGACGGGGAGGACCCCTGGCCCGCCGCCCAGCTCGAGGCCATCGAGAAGGCGTCGGCGGCGATCTGCCGGGCGCACGGCTGGACGCAGCGCTCGGTCATCGGTCACAAGGAGTGGACCAACACCAAGATCGACCCCAAGGGCTTCTCCATGCGCGGCATGCGCACCCGGATAGGAAGCCGCCTCAAGGGCAAGCCGGACGGCCCGGCTCCCACGGATCCGCCGACCGGGCAGTACGAGCCGTTCCCCGGCTCGGACTTCTTCCACGTGGGCCAGCGCAGCCCGATCATCACCGCGATGGGCAAGCGGCTGGTCCAGGAGGGGTGCAGCCGCTACGAGCAGGGGCCGGGGCCGCAGTGGTCCGAGGCCGACCGCAAGTCGTACGCGGCGTGGCAGCGCAAGCTGGGCTACTCGGGTCCGGCCGCCGACGGCATTCCGGGGAAGGAGAGCTGGAAGAAGCTGCACGTGCCCAATGTGTGAGCGCGCGCGGGCAGTCCCCCGACCGGTGCGGTCCCGGGCCTGCCCGCGCGTTCACTCGCCGGTGGGCTCCTCGGGCTCGGCCGCGGCCGGGTCGAGGATGCGGTTGAGGAAGTGCCTGGTGCGCTCGTGCTGGGGATCGCCCACCACCTGGGCGGGCGGCCCCTGTTCGACGATCACTCCGCCGTCCATGAAGACCACCCGGTCGGCGACCTCGCGGGCGAAGCTCATCTCGTGCGTGACGACCATCATCGTCATGCCCTCCTGCGCCAGCCTGCGCATCACCGCGAGGACGTCGCCGACGAGCTCGGGGTCGAGCGCCGAGGTGGGCTCGTCGAAGAGCATCACCTCGGGGCCCATGGCCAGCGCCCTGGCGATCGCCACCCGCTGCTGCTGCCCTCCGGACAACTGCGCGGGATAGGCGTCCGCCTTGGCCGCCAGCCCGACCCTTTCCAGATTCCGCGCCGCGGTCTCGGCCGCCTCCGCCTTGCCTCGGCCGAGTACGCGGCGCTGCGGCAGGGTGAGGTTCTCGGTCGCGGTCAGGTGCGGGAAGAGGTTGAACTGCTGGAAGACCATGCCGATACGGCGGCGGACCGCGTCGATGTCGACATCGAGGTCGGTGACCTCGGTGCCGCCGACGAAGACCTTCCCCGAGGTCGGTTCCTCCAGAAGGTTCACACAGCGCAGCAGTGTGGACTTGCCCGACCCGGAGGGGCCGATGACGCAGACCACCTCGCCGGCGTCGACCTCCAGGTCGATGCCGCGCAGTACCTGGTTGTCCCCGAACGACTTGTGCAGGTCACGGATCTCGATCTCCGGCGAGCCCGCGCCCGCGTCCTTCGGCGTCCCGGCTCTCATCGCCTCCGCTTTCCGTGGCATCAGGATCACCGGGCCCTTCTCGCCCGCGCTTCGAGGTGGCGCACCACGAAGCTGAGCGGCACCGTGACCAGCAGGTAGCACAGTCCGGCGATGAGGATCGGCGTGGAGTTGGCGCTCTGGCTGGCCAGGTCACGGCCGTACTTGGTCAGCTCCCGCTCCTCCAGGGTGACACCGAGGAAGAGCACCAGCGAGGAGTCCTTGAACAGCAGGACCAGCTCATTGGTCAGCGGCGGGATCACGATGCGGAACGCCTGCGGGATGATCACCGACACCATGGCGCGGCCGTGCGAGAACCCGAGCGAGCGGGCGGCCTCCATCTGCCCCTTGGGCACCGCCTGGATGCCCGCGCGGATGGTCTCGGCCATGTAGGCGGCGGCGACCAGACCGAGGCCGAGCGCCACCTTGCCGTAGATGCCGCCGGGGATCTCCGTGCCCGGGAACGCCAGCGGCACCGCGACGCCGACGAAGATGAAGATCAGCAGGGCCGGCAGGCCGCGGAAGATCTCGATGTAGATGCCCGCGACCCATCGGTAGGGGGCCACCGACGACAGCCGCATCAGGGCGATGACCAGGCCCAGCACCAGGCCGAAGACGAACCCCGACAGGGTGTACACCACCGTGTTGCGCAGGGCGATGGTGATGATGTCGGGGAAGAGCTTCTTGACCAGGTCGGTCTGGAAGAACTGGTTCTGGAGGGTGTCCCAGTCGGCGAGGCCGCCGATGACGCCCAGCGCGGCCAGGAAGACCGTGTACTGGATGCCCTGCGAGAGGCGGCGCCGCTGCCGCTTGGTGAGACGCGACGTCACGACTGGCCCTGCGGGAGCGGGCCGATCCACTTCTCGTACAGCTTGTTGTAGGTGCCGTCCGCCTTGGCGCGCTGGATCGCCTTGTCGAGGGTCTGGCGCAGCTTGGTGTTGCCCTTCTTGACCATGAAGCCGTACTTCTCGCCGGTGTCGATGTTCTCGGCGAGGGTGAACTGCGCGGCGTTGGCCTTGTCCTTCAGCCAGGACTGGACGACGGGGTAGTCGATGACGACGGCGTCCACCTGGCCGGTGCGCAGCCCGTTGAGCACGGCGTCGGAGCTTTCGAACGAGACCGGGTCGAAGCCGCGCTTCTTCGCGTAGTCCTCGCCGGTGGTCTGCGCCTGGGCGCCGAGCTTCTTGTGCTTGGCCTTGAGGTCGTCGAGCGAGGTGACGCCGCTCTTCTTGGTGGCCAGCAGGGCCTGCGTGGCGCTGAAGTACGGGATGGAGAAGTCCACGTTCTTCTTGCGCTCGGGCGTGATGGTGATGCCCGCGGCGGCGAGGTCGCACTTGCCGGAGTTGAGGAACGCCCCGGTCTTGAAGTTCTCGAAGGGGGTGTCGAGGATGTCCTGCTCGACCTTGAGGTCCTTGGCCACGAGGTCGATGAGGGCGACGTCGAAGCCGACCACCTTGCCGTTCTGCTCGAACTGGAACGGCGGGTAGGGCAGGTGCGTGCAGGTGGTCAGCTTCCCCTTGTGCACGACGGAGACGCCTCCCGCGGCCTTGGCGGGGCCGCTGTCGGAGGACGAACAGCCGGCGGCGAGGACCAGCCCGGTCGCCATGACGGCGGCGGTGGTGAGCGTGCGGATGCGGCGGCCGTGGTGGCCGCGGGCGGTCCTGGACACGGGATGACCTCCAGTGGTGCAAGCAGGGGGGACGTTTGCTGCCAGTGGTGATCGTATGGCAAAGAGGTGACAGCGTCGCCGAGCCGGGGGTGCGGGCTCTAGAGGTCGGATGACTTCAGGGAGCTAAGGTGCTGGCGATATCACCCCGAATGGTGGCACTCACCACTAAATCTCTCGTACTGCTCCGGATTTTTGGTTCTTGGTGGATTGACAACAAGGGGCGCTCCGCTACCTTCCCAGATGAGTCATCAGACCAATTGGCAAGGGAGTGCCGTCGATGGCGAGACAGGCTTCCCGCCGTGACCTCAACGTCACCGTCAACGGCAAGCCCGTCCGAAGTCTCTCCCACGTCCCAAGGAGACCTGCTCCATGACCAGACCCATACACGAGGGCCGAGCGCGCCACCTTCTCCTGGTCCTCCTGGCCGCGCTGTCCCTCGTCCTCGGGTTCGCCACCGCCCCGCCGGCGCACGCCGAGCTCCAGCACCCGCGCCAGCAGTGGCTGCGGGACTCCACCGCCGGGGTCTTCCTGCACTGGGGCATGCGCACCAGCCCCGGCTACACCAGTTGCGGCGCGTGGGAGTCGGCCGTCACCAACGGCGGCTGGAACGCGGACTACTGGCCCGCCGAGGCGCGGAAGCTGCACGCCAAGTACCTCGTCCTGGCCTCGTTCCACAGCCGTCTCGGCTACGCACGGGCCTGGCCGTCGAAGATCCCGGGAAGCTGCTCCACCAAGCGCGACTTCCTCGGTGAGACCATCGCCGCCGCCAAGGCCAGGGGCCTGAAGGTCATCCTCTACATGACCGACGACCCGCAGTGGCACGACGAGGGCGGCCACGAATGGCTCGACTCCGCGGCCTACTCCTCCTACAAGGGCAAGAACGTCGACCTGACCACCCGTGACGGCTTCGGGCAGTTCTCCTACGACAACTTCGTGGAGGTCATGCGGAAGTACCCCGACCTGGCCGGGTTCTGGATCGACAACGACAACGCCTACTGGGAGACCCACGGCCTGTACGAGAAGGTCCGCGCCGACCGTCCGGACATGCTGCTGAGCAACAACAACGAAGACACCCCGATCATGGACACCATCAGCAACGAGCAGAAGACCGGCATGTCCCCGTCGTTCGACTACCCCGCGGCGACCTACACCCCGGCGCCCCGGCTGACCGAGGCCTGCTACAAACTGCCGACCAGCGGCGCCTGGTGGTACAGCGGGACCAACTCCGCCGTCGACTACAAGCTCAACATCGGCCGCTTCGTGACCAACGCGGGCTCCTCCATCAAGTCCCTGATGGCCGAGACCGCGATGGTGAACGGCAGGTTCCCCTCCAACCAGGTGGACTTCAACAACTTCATGAAGGGCTATCTCGACAAGATCTGGGAGTCCGTCGCAGGCACCGAGGGCGGGGGCTATCTGCGCGGCGGGTTCCAGCCCGGCGCCTGGAACGACGGGGCCTACGGAGCCACCACGGTGAGTTCGGCCGATCCCGACCTCCACTACATCCACGTGATCGACAAGCCCGCCACCGCGAGCTCGCTGAAGGTGCGCGACAACGGCTACAAGGTCACCCGCGTGAGCGACGTCCGCACCGGCAGGTCCTTCGGCTTCACCCAGGCCGGCGGTTCGCTGACCATCAACGGGATCACCGCCTGGGACCAGTACGACACCGTGTTCAAGGTCGAGACCTCCGGACGCCAGGGCATCCACCCGAAGGGGTCGGTCACCGCCACCGCCTCGTCCAGCGCCGGAGGCCATGGAGCGGGCTCCCTCGTGGACGGCGACTACCTGACCTGGTGGGACAACAACACCACCATGCCGGTGTCCGTCACCCTCGACCTCGGCTCGGCCAAGAAGATCGCCTACCTCGGCGTCAACCAGCGCGAGTGGTCGGTCGCCTACGCCCGCTCGGCCACCGAGGACTCCGCCCGGATCAAGGGCTACAAGGTGTACACCAGCAATGACGGCAGCAGTTGGGGCTCCCCGGTGAAGACCGGCACGCTGGAGAGCCGCCGCGGCGTGCGGTTCATCGACGTCGGCGCCACCGCCCGCTACGTCCGGCTCCAGGTGGACAGCACCTGGGCCGCCTCCTCGGCCACGAAGTACTACAAGAAGCTGCTGATCGACGAGTTGTGGGTGGGCTCGGACCACGTCGTCTCCGGCGGGGGCGGCAACCCTTCGCCGTCGGTGTACGAGGCCGAGTCCGGCGCACTCGGCGGCGCCGCCCGCACCGACACCTGCGCCGCCTGCTCGGGCGCGGCGAAGGTCCGCTTCATCGGCAACGGCACGGCCAACCACGACACCATCACGGTGAACGCCGAGTCGGCCGGCCCCGCCGAGCTCACCCTGACCGGCACGGTCAGCGGCACCCGGTCGTTCTTCGTGAGTGTCAACGGCGGCGCGGCGGCCGAGGCGCCCCTGACCGGGACCAGCTGGGCGACTCCGATCCACACCTCACTGCGGATCACGCTCAAGGCGGGCGCCAACACCGTGAAGATCTTCAACGACACGGCCAACGCCCCCGACCTCGACAAGATCACCATCGGCTAGCAGCGATCGGGCGCGAGCGCCCACCGCGGGCGGGTGGGGGGCCGGGACCCGGCTACCCGCCCGCATCGTTGACATGGGTCTTCCCGACTCCGGATACTGACTGACTATTCAGTTGGTTCAGTCAGGCAATCGCGGTCGCACCTGGAGTCACCGTGTCCGTCCCTTTCCGCGGCGTAGTCACGGGCGTACTCCAACCTCGGCGCCGGCGGCCGGCGCTGATCCTCGACGGAGGCGCCCGGGGCGCGGGTGAGGCCTGCGTGAGCCTGGCCGAACTCCTGCGTGCCCCGGTGGTGACGACCGCCAATGGCAAGGGCACCGTGCCCGAGAGCCATCCGCTGTCGGTGGGGGCGGCGCTGCACAGCCCGGCCGTGCGGGAGTGGCTCGAGGAGCGGGACGTGGTGCCGGCCGTCGGCACCGAGCTCGCCGAGTCCGATTTCTGGTGCCCTCCCACCGCGGTGGGCGCCATCCTCGTTCGCGCCGACATCGACCCCGCGCAGATGTACTGCGGTCGGCCCGCATACATCGCCCTCGTCGGCGACGCCGAGCAGGCGCTCGAAGGGCTCCTCACCGCCCTCGTGGGGCATGTCACGACCGGCGAGGGCACGGGCACGGGCTTCTCGGCGCGCAGCCTGCGCGAGCGGCGTGACGCGCCCACGGCCCGGCGGGACGCGCGCTGGGTGCCGTATCTGGCCGCCGTGCGCCGTGTCCTCGACCAGGACGCCGTCGTCACCGGGGACAGCGCGATGTGCTGCTACTACGGGGCGCTGCCCCATCTGCCGGTGGATCCGCCGGGCCGGTATCTGCACCCCACCGGCTTCGGCACGTTGGGGTACGCCCTGCCCGCGGCCATCGGCGCCCGGGCCGCGCTGCCCGGACGGCAGGTCGTGGCGCTCAGCGGTGACGGTGGATTCCGGTTCACCGTGCAGGAGTTGGCGACCGCGGTCCACCTCGGGCAGCCGCTGCCCGTCGTGGTCTTCGACAACGGCGGCTACGGCGAGATCCGGGACGAGATGGCCGCCCGCGGCGACACTCCCGCGGCCGTCGGCCTGCCGAACCCCGACCTGCCCGCCCTCGCCCGCGCGTACGGCTGCCGCGGCTGCCGCGCAACCACACCGGAGGAACTGGCCGGCGCCCTGCGTGAGGCCCTGGACCACCCCGGACCCACCGTCGTCGTCGTGCCGGAGGAAGGCCACCGCCCATGATCAGTGTCACCTGGACCGACGACGAGACCGGCTGCGCCGGGCACCTCGTCATCGACCGGCTCGTCCGCGGGGTGTGCAGCGGGGGCTTGCGGATGCGCCCCGGCTGCACGCTCGAGGAGGTTCGCGGCCTCGCCGCCGGAATGACGATGAAGGAGGCCCTGCACTACGACCCTCGGGCCCGCTATGTCCCGCTGGGCGGCGCCAAGGGCGGGATCGACTGCGACCCGCGCTCCCCGGAGGCTTTCGGGGTGCTGGTGCGCTACCTCAGGGCGATGCGCCCCTACATCGAGGCGCACTGGACCTTTGGGGAGGACCTGGGACTGACCCAGGACATCGTGGACGCGGCCGCCGCTGAGGCGGGGCTGACCAGCACCATTCAGGCCGTGTACCCGCTGCTCGACGACGAGGACGCCGCCCGGCGGCGGCTCGCCGACGCCTTCGCCGTGGAGGTGGACGGGATCGGGCTCGACGAACTGGTGGGCGGATGCGGGGTGGCCGAGTCGGTGCTGGTCGCCCTGGACCGGGCGGGCGTGCCCCACCGGGGGACGCGCGTGGCCGTGCAGGGGCTGGGGACGATGGGCGGGGCGACGGCCCGCTTCCTCCAGCAGGCCGGACTGAACGTCGTGGCTGTGGCGGACATCAAGGGCACCATCGCCAACCCCCGCGGCCTGGACGTGGACGCGCTGCTGGCCGCGCGGGACGCCCATGGCACGGTCGACCGGGGGGTGCTGCGGCCGGGGGACGTCGAGCTGCCCGGTGACGCGTGGCTGGACGCCGAGGCGGAGGTGCTGGTCCCGGCGGCGGTCTCGTACTGCGTCGACGCCGCCAACCAGGCCAGGATCCAGGCCCGTTGGATCGTGGAGGCGGCCAATATGCCGGTGCTGCCGGCGGCGGAGGGGCTCTTGGCGGCCAGGGGAGTGACCGTGCTGCCGGATGTGGTGGTCAACTCCGGTACGAACGCCTGGTGGTGGTGGACCCTCTTCGGCGACATCGGCCCCAACGCCGAGGAGGCCTTCATCAAGGTCCGCACCTCGATGCGCACCCTGATCGCGCAGATGCTCGGCCGGGCGGAGGCGGACGGGAACTCCCCACGGGAGGCGGCGAGAGCGATCGTCGCCGACCGCCTCCCGGTGATCGCCGAGCGCTTCCCCCAGTACGGGTGAGCGCGGTACGGATGGGCGCAGTACGGATGAGCCAGCGCAGATGAGCGCAGTACGGATGGGCGCGGTACGGATGAGCGACGAGACGGCAGGGCCGAGGGCCGGTACGGGGATGGAAGTGGACGTGGATACGAGGCTGGAGGTGCTCTTCGATCCCCGGTCCGTGGCGGTCGTGGGCGCCTGCGCCGATCCGGCGAAGTGGGGCTACTGGCCGGCGCAGGGGGCGCCGGGCGAGGCGGTACCGGAGTCCACGAGGGGTGTGTCGGAGGCGGGGACGGGGCGGGCGGTGGTCAAGAGCGGCCTCCTCCGGAGGTGCCTACTCAGCGCTACTGGCTGAACAAGCAGTCAGTAGAGGTGGGCGTGACTGTGGCGCGCACCACACCGGCCTGTCAAGAGGTTCGACTGTGTACTGTGACGCCGTGACGAGAGTCCGGTTGAGCGTGGAGGAGCGGCGCGAGGAACTGCTGCGCGCCGCGGTGGAGCAGATCCGGCTGAGAGGGCTCGGCGCCCTGCGCATCGCCGATGTCGCTTCGGCACTCGGGGTGAGCAACGCCCTGGTGCTGTACCACTTCGAGACGAAGGAGCGGCTCGTCGCCGCGGCCTTCGACTACGCGGCACAGGCCGACCTGGCGCATCTGGAGAAGCTGCGCACCCGCAAGGGCAGCGCCACGGCCCGGCTGTGGGCGGCGATCAAGTGGTACGCCCCGACCGGCCCGGCCAAGGGCTGGGTCCTGTGGATCGAGGGCTGGGCCGCCTCCTTGCGCGAGCCCACGCTGCGCGAGGTGGCCCAGGACCTGGACGCCCGCTGGAAGGCCGCGATCACCGAACTCGTCGCGGAGGGTACGGCGGCGCGGGAGTTCACCTGCCCCGACCCCGAGGCCGCGGCCTGGCGGCTGACCGCGCTGCTCGACGGACTCGGTGTCCAGATGACCTCCTACCGCGGCGCGCTGACCCGCCGGTCCATGGAGGCCTGGATCGAGGAGGCCCTGGCCCGCGAACTCGGCACGACTCCCGAAGCGCTGCACGCGGCACGCTGACCCGCGCAACCGCGCTCCGGCTCCTTGATTCATTCGACCTGCCGACGGGTGCCCGGCCGGCCTCCTCCTTGTCCAGGTGCGAAGGCCGTGGCTACTGCACCTTCCAAGTGAGAGGTCGCGGGTTCGAATCCCGTCCGGCGCCCCGCGCGCCGGTGGCTCAGAGGCAGAGCACTACGTCGCCGTACTACGTCGCCGCAGCCGACTTCGATCTCTGGACACCTGAACCGCGTGACGGGGACAAGGCCCGCTCTCCTCGGAGAGCGGGCCGCCCGCGTCATCGTGCGAGGTTCGCCTCGATGGCGGAGGTGATCTCCTCGGCCTCGGGCTCCGTGCGGGGGCGGAAGCGGCCGACCACGTCACCGGTGGGCGAGATCAGGAACTTCTCGAAGTTCCACTGGATGTCGCCCGCCTCTCCGGACGCGTCCTGCGCGCCGGTCAGTACCCCGTACACCGGGTGACGGTCGTCCCCGTTGACGTCGATCTTGTCGAAGAGCGGGAAGGACACCCCGTACGTGGTCGAGCAGAACGTCCGGATCTCCTCGGCCGTGCCCGGCTCCTGGCCCATGAACTGGTTGCAGGGGAAGCCCAGCACGGTGAAGCCCCGGTCCGCGTAACGCTGCTGGAGCCGCTCCAGCCCCTCGTACTGCGGCGTCAGCCCGCACTTGGACGCGACATTGACGACGAGCAGCGCCTTCCCCTTGTACTCGGCGAGCGAGGTGGGCTCCCCGGCGAGGGTGCGCAGCGGGATGTCGTACAGGCTCACGTGGAATCCTCTCGGCAAAGGCGGCGGGCGGCAGGTCGCCACCCATCCCTCCCATCGTCCCTCATCGGCTCCATCCGCCCACCCGGCGTCGCCGGTCCCGGGCGGGGATCCGGCCGCCGCTGCCCCACTGTGTCTCTTATGCGGTGGGGCGGCCGGATTCCCATACAAACAGATGGTCGATGAGTGCCCGAGGCGATGAAAGGTCGACCAGCTGTGCACATGCATCTGTCTTATTCACTCGGAAGTTGTCAATTGGTGCAGGCTTTTGGTTCCGTGCCCGGCATGGGGTGCCTGACTCTAACCTCGGATATGTGAGGCGGACATCGCTGTCGGGCCGGCGGCGTTGTGCGCGGGACCCTGTGCGCAAGGGCGGTGGGCCCGGCCATGGATTCCTATGCCCCTCAGGACGCCTTGTCGCAGGAAGGGGTCTGGCGGTTCTCCGCCCCGGCACTGGACTCCACGGTGCCCAGGGCCCGTCACGCGGTGCGTGACCTGCTGGCCACTCAGGGCGTGCCCGTGGACAGCGACATGGCTCAGGGCCTGCTCCTCATCGTCTCCGAGCTGGTGACCAACGCCGTGCGGCACGCCGCTGTCCTCTCTCCCGAGGTCAACGTCGAGGTCGCCATCGGCTCGGAGTGGGTACGGGTCGCCGTCGAGGACGACCACCCCTACCGCCCCAAGGCCCTCGAGGCCGACCACGAGGACACCAGCGGCCGGGGGCTGTTGCTCGTGAAGACCATCACGCGCGAGGCGGGCGGCGTCTGCGACGTGGAGCACACCTCGGCTGGCGGGAAAGTCATCTGGGCCTCGCTGCCCCGGCCGCGAAACGGCCGCCAGGGGCTCTGAGGAGGCTTCGAGAACGGTGCTCCGAGGACTGCGCTCGTGGAGAACGGCGCTCCGAGGACTGCGCTCGTGGAGAACGGCGCTCGCGGAGAACGGCGCTCGGCGGGCGGCGCTCCGAGGACGGCGCTCGGCGGGCGGCGTTCGCAGAAGGCTCCGGGGACGGGGCCGGGAGGAGGCCCCACGGACCCGGCTTCGGGAAACGGCCCGGAGAACGGGCCCCGCCGCCGCGTCCGCTACCAGCGGCTGGAGCCCCCGTTGAGCTTGCGGATCGCGGGCAGGGCCGCCTCCAGCACGGTGGGGAACCACGCCGAGAACGTTGCCGACGCGCGCAGCGCCGCCAGCTCCTCCGCCGTCACGAAGGCGATCTCGCCCACCTCCTCGGGGTCCGGTCGGCATGCAGCCGAGACCTGCCCGACGAACAGGTGGTTGTACTCCTGCTCGACCAGACCGGAGGCGGGGTCGGGGTGGTTGTAGCGGACGGTCCCGGCCTCCTGCATCAGGGAGGGGGCGACGCCCAGCTCCTCCGCGGTGCGTCTGGCGGCGGCGACGAAGGGCGGCTCGCCGGGGTAGGGGTGGCCGCAGCAGGTGTTGGACCACACACCGGGGGAGTGGTACTTGCCCAGGGCCCGCCGCTGGAGCAGCATCCGGCCCTCGGTGTCGAAGAGGAAGACCGAGAAGGCCCGGTGGAGCTGTCCGGGCGCCTGGTGGGCGGCGAGCTTCTCGGCCGTTCCGATGGTTCTGCCGTGCTCGTCGACCAGCTCGAGCATGACGTCGGCCGTGGGCCGCGGGTCACCGATGGGGCGGGTGGACGGGCTGGTCGGCATGGGCTTCCTTCGCGGGGTCGTCCTGCTGGGGCGGTGGCCGGCGGCAACGCGGATGGATCACGATCAGCCCTAGTCTGCATCACACGAACGGCACCGGTCTGCATCACCGCCTGGAGCCGCGCTCGGGCGGCGAAGCCTGATCGCCCGCTTTCGCGCGATCACCCACGCGGTCCGAGTGCGATCGAGGCACGACGGTGCCGGATCACGATCGTCCGGATCGCCGGGCGGCGCCCAGGCTCCCGGTCGGGGGCTCCCGGTCGGGGGCTCCCGGTCCGGGGCTTGTGGCCCCGGCTCCTGCCGCGGGGCTCCTAGTGGCACAGTCCGGGCTCGTGAGCGGCGTGACCTGCCGGTTCGAGCTGGAACGTGCAGTGCGCCACGTCGAAGTGGGTTCCCAGGCATCCCTGCAGGTCATGGAGTATCTTCTCGTGGCCGGACTCCTCCAGCGCGCAGTCGGCGACCACCACGTGCACCGACAGGACCGGCAGCCCCGAGGTGATGGTCCACACATGCAGGTCGTGCAGGCTCTCGACCTCCGGCAGCGCCAGGATGTGCGCTCGGACGTCGGCCAGGTCGACGCTCTTGGGCACCGCCTCGAGGAGCACGTCCAGCGCCTCGCGCATGAGGTTCCAGGTGCGGGGGACGATCATCAGGGCGATCAGCAGGGAGGCGATGGGGTCGGCCCGGTCGAAGCCGGTCAGCAGGATCACGACCGCCGCGACCACCACCGCGAGTGAGCCGAGGGCGTCCGCCATGACCTCCAGGAAAGCGCCCCGCACATTCAGGCTCTCGCGCTGCCCGCGTACCAGCAGCCCCACGGACACCGCGTTGGCCGCCAGGGCGACCAGCCCGAACGCGATGGTCGGACCGGCCTCGACCCCGGTCGGGTCGATCAGGCGCCGCACCGCCTCGTAGCCGATGTACGCGCCCACGCCGAACAGCAGCAGGGCATTGACGGCGGCGGCGAGGATCTCGGCCCGGGCGAGCCCGAAGGTGCGCCGCTCGGTCGCGGGACGATTGGCGAAGTGGATGGCCACCAGCGCCATGGCGATCCCGGCGGCGTCGGTGGCCATGTGCCCGGCGTCGGCGAACAGCGCCAGCGAACCCGTGACGAAGGCGCCGATCACCTCGACGACCAGCACCGAGAGGGTCAGACCGAGCGCTATGCGCAGGCGTCCGCGGTGGGCCGCCCCCGCCGTGCTGCGAGCCCCGGGGAGCACCGGCGCCCCGCTCACCGCCGACGCGCCGTGCACGTGTCCCAGCCCGTGCCCATGCCCGTGCGAATGCCCGTACGCGTGCGCGTGTCGGCGCCCGTGCGGATGCCCGTGCGCGTGGCCATGGCCTGCGCCCATCGCGATGGGGTCCCTTCTCTGAGTCGTCCAAGGCCGCCGGAGTGCTCGGGCAAGCCTTACCCGCATCAGTGAATAACGCTCGTGACTTGACGGCAACTCAACACTGAACACCATTGTCATATGCGGTGACCTGCGGTGATGTCTCCGGCCAAGTACGGCGATGTCCTGTGGTCATGTACGGCGGCGATGCACGGCTGATGTCCAGCGGCGATGCACGGCTGATGTCCAGCGGTGATGCACGGCGCTGATGTCCAGCGGTGATGCACTGCGGTGCTGTACGACGAGACCGCCGCCGCTCAGCGGCGTGCCTCCGGGTGGCGCAGGCACCAGCCCTCCCACGCCGACTCGACCATCTCCCTCACCCCGAGCTCCGCGCTCCAGCCCAGCTCCTTGCGGGCCGCTTCCGAGGATGCCACCACGCGGGCCGGGTCGCCGGGCCGTCGTGGTCCGACCTCGGGAGCGGCACCGGTGTGCCCGGTCACCTCGCGGATCAGGTCGACCATCTCGCGCACGGACACCCCCTCGCCGCGCCCGATGTTCAAGGTCAGCTCGGTCTCCGGCCCGCCCTCGGCCAGCCTGCGGGCGGCGGCGAGATGGGCGGCGGCCAGGTCGGAGACATGGATGTAGTCCCGTACGCAGGTGCCGTCCGGCGTGGCGTAGTCGTCACCGAAGATCCGCGGCGCCTCGCCCGCCGTCAGCCGCTCGAAGACCATCGGGACGATGTTGAACACACCCGTGTCCGCCAACTCCGGCGCGGCGGCGCCGGCCACATTGAAGTAGCGCAGCGACGCCGTGCCGATGCCGTGCGCCCGCCCGACCGAGCGCACCAGCCACTCGCCCGCGAGCTTGGTCTCGCCGTAGGGGCTCAGCGGCGCGCACGGGGTCTCCTCGGTGACGAGGTCCACATCCGGCAGGCCGTAGACCGCGGCCGAGGAGGAGAGGACGAAGCGCTCGATCCCGGCGTCGACGGTGGCCTCGAGCAGGGTCTGCAGGCCGCGCACATTCTCCCGGTAGTAGAGGAAGGGCTTCTCGACCGACTCACCGACCTGCTTCTTCGCGGCCGTGTGCACTATCCCGGTCACCGCGTGGTCGCGCAGCGCCGAGTCCAGCGCCTCCCGGTCGAGGACGGACCCGCTGACCACGGGAACGCCACGCGGAATACGCCTCGGGTCGCCGGTCGACATGTCGTCGAACACGACGACGCGCTCACCGGCCCGTGCCATCGCCTCGGCCACGTGAGCCCCGATGAAACCGGCTCCCCCGGTAATCAACCACGTCATGCCCCGCACCTTATCCGCCGGGCGGCGTTTGTCCGGGAGGCCGCGTTCGGCCATGATGATCGCACCGCCGCCGATGGCGCTCGACCGGGCCGGGGCCGGGTGGCTGCACTGATCCGATAGCCTCTTCCGTCATGCCCGCGGGGGGCCGGGCACGGCCGTGCCACGCCGGAACGCCTCCGGGACGAGCAGCCACGCAGATTCGCAGGGAGTGAGTTCGTCTGTCGACCGCCATCCTCACCGGTCCGCCGACGGGTGCCGCGGTGCCCGCACTCGGTGACGGCCTGCGCACGCTCGGCTTCGACGTGGTCGACGCGGACAGCTGCGACGACCTCGCCGCCCGGCTGGCCGCACTCCCCGCGCACGAGCGCGTCGCGGTCGTGGACCGCCGCTTCGTCGGGCACCCGCACGCCCTGCGGCTGGCGCTCACCGACCCCCGCTTCCCCGCCGGAGCCGTATCCGGCGCGGTCGGCGTGGACGCAACCGCCCGCCAGGCGCTCCTTGAGGCGGTCACCGACAAGTCGACGACCGACCCCGACCGGCTCGCCGAGGCCCTGGGCCGCGCCGTGCAGGTGCACCGTCCCGAACTCGGCGTCCTGGTCGCCGCCGTCCCCGACGACGAGGCGGCCCGCGCCGAGGCGGAACGCGCCGTGGCCGCCGTGGACGACGAGGCCGTGCGGCTGCGCAGCGCGGTCAAGTCACGCGACGGGTTCTTCACCACGTTCTTCATCAGCCCCTACTCGCGCTACATCGCCCGCTGGTGCGCACGGCGGGGACTGACCCCCAATCAGGTGACCACCGCGTCGCTCCTCGTGGCCCTGGCCGCCGCCGCTTGTGCCGCCACCGGCACCCGCCCCGGCTACATCGCGGCCGGTGTCCTGCTGATCGCCTCGTTCGTCCTCGACTGCACCGACGGCCAACTCGCCCGCTACTCGCTGCGGTACTCCAAGCTCGGCGCCTGGCTCGACGCCACCTTCGACCGGGCCAAGGAGTACGCCTACTACGCCGGTCTGGCCCTCGGCGCGGCGCGCGGCGGCGACGACGTCTGGGCGCTCGCTCTCGGCGCGATGATCCTTCAGTCCGTGCGGCATGTCGTGGACTTCTCGTTCAACGAGGCCAACCACGACGCCGTGGCCAACACCAGTCCCACGGCGGCCCTGTCCGACCGCCTCGACAGCGTCGGCTGGACCGTGTGGGCCCGCCGTGTCGTGGTCCTGCCCATCGGCGAGCGGTGGGCGCTCATCGCGGTGCTGACCGCCGCGACCACGCCGCGCACCGTCTTCGTCGTCCTGCTCATCGGCTGCGCGCTCGCCGGCTGCTACACCACGGCCGGGCGCCTGCTGCGCTCGGTGACCCGGCGCGCCGCCCGTACCGACCGGGCCGCCGCCGCGCTGGCCGAACTGGCCGACACCGGCCCTGTCGCCGAAGGCGTCGCTAGGGCAGGTGCCAGGGCCACGCGCCGTGTGCCCGCCGCCGCCCCCGCGCTCGCGTTCACCGGTGCCGCCGCCCTCGTCGCCACCGCCTGCCTCGCCCCCGCCGGAAGCTGGTGGCCGCTGCTCGCCGCCGCCGTCTACGCGCTGACCTCCGGTGCCGCCGTCTCCATACCCCTGCGTGGCTTCCTCGACTGGCTCGTCCCCCCCATATTCAGGGCCGCCGAGTACACGACGGTACTCGTGCTGGCCGCTCGTTCGGGGGACACGGGGGTGAACAGTGCCTTGCCTGCTGCTTTCGGTCTGGTGGCGGCGGTCGCCTACCATCACTACGACACGGTGTACCGCATACGCGGCGGCACCGGGGCGCCACCGCGCGGTCTCGTCCGGGCGACGGGCGGTCACGAGGGGCGGGTGCTGGTGGTCGCCGCGGCGGCAGCTCTGGCCTACGGGCACAACGGCAGTCTCAAGCTCGTGCTGGCGACCCTCGCGGGGGTCCTGGCTCTGATGGTGCTGACGGAGAGCATCCGTTTCTGGATGTCCTCCGAAGCACCGGCGGTACACGACGAAACAGGAGAACCCGCATGATCGGCCTCGTGTTGGCGGCCGGCGCCGGAAGGCGTCTGCGCCCCTACACCGACACGCTCCCCAAGGCCCTTGTGCCGGTGGACGGCGACAAGACGGTCCTGGACCTGACGCTCGGCAACTTCGCCGAGGTGGAGCTGCGCGACGTGGCCGTCGTCATCGGCTACCGCGGCGAGGCCGTGGTCGAGCGCCGGGCGGCGCTGGAGAAGAAGTACGGCGTCAAGCTCCACCTGATCGACAACGACAAGGCCGAGGTGTGGAACAACGCGTACTCCCTGTGGTGCGCGCGTGACGTCCTCACCGAGGGTGTGATCCTCGCCAACGGCGACACCGTCCACCCCGTCTCGGTGGAGAAGACCCTTCTGGCCGAGCGCGGCCGCGGCCGAAAGGTGCTGCTCGCCCTCGACACGGTCAAGAACCTGGCGGACGAGGAGATGAAGGTCGTCGCCGACCCCGGCAAGGGCGTGCGCCGCATCACCAAGCTGATGGATCCGGCCGAGGCCACCGGCGAGTACATCGGCGTCACCCTCATCGAGGCCGACGCCGCCGCCGACCTCGCCGACGCGCTCAAGACCACTTTCGAGCGCGACCCGGACCTGTACTACGAGGACGGCTACCAGGAGCTCGTCAACCGCGGCTTCCGGATCGACGTCGCCCCGATCGGTGACGTGCCGTGGGTCGAGATCGACAACCACGACGACCTCGGCCGCGGCAGGGAGATCGCATGCCGGTACTGACCCGCCTCATCCCCTCGCCCGTCGTCGTCGACATCCGGGCCGGTGCCCTCGACGAACTCGTCGGCATCCTCGCCGACCAGCGCATCTCCTCCTCCGGCAGGATCGCGGTCGCGATCAGCGGAGGCTCCGGCGCTGCCCTGCGCGAACGGCTCGACCCGCAGCTGCCCGGCGCGGACTGGTACCCGGTCCTCGACGGCACCATCGACTCCGCGGTCCAGCTCGCCGACGCCATGCGCGGCAAGCGCTACGACGCGATCGTCGGACTCGGCGGCGGCAAGATCATCGACGCGGCCAAGTACGCCGCCGCCCGGGTGGGCCTGCCGATAGTGGCCGTCGCCACCAACCTCTCGCACGACGGGATCTGCTCTCCGGTCTCGATCCTCGACAACGACGCCGGCCGCGGCTCGTACGGGGTGCCGACGCCCATCGGCCTGGTCATCGACCTCGACGTGATCCGGGACGCCCCCGTGCGGTTCGTGCGCTCCGGCGTCGGCGACGCGGTCTCGAACCTGTCCGCCATCGCCGACTGGGAGCTGTCCCACCGCGAGACCGGTGAGCCCATCGACGGTCTGGCCGCCGCGATGGCCCGCACCGCGGGGGAGTCCGTGCTGCGCCACCCGGGAGGGGTCGGGGACGACGACTTCCTGACCGTCCTGTCCGAGAGCCTGGTGCTCTCCGGCATCTCCATGTCGATCGCGGGCGACAGCCGCCCCGCGTCCGGCGCCTGCCACGAGATCTCGCACGCCCTCGACCTGCTCTACCCCAAGCGCTCCGCCCTCCACGGCGAGCAGGTGGGCATCGGGGCGGCGTTCGCCATGTTCCTGCGCGGGGCCCGCGAGCAGTCGGTGCTCATGGCGCAGTGCCTGCGCCGCCACGGGCTCCCCGTGCTGCCGGGCGAGATCGGCTTCGACGAAGAGGAGTTCGTCAAGGCCGTGGAGTTCGCTCCGCAGACCCGCCCCGGGCGCTTCACCATCCTGGAGCACCTCGACCTCGACCACCTCGCGATTCGGGACGCCTACACCGACTATGCCAAAACCGTCAGTAGCTGAACTGCGCCCGGTCGTCCACCCGACCGGGCTGAAGGACCGCCGCAGTGGTGAGCACTGGGCCGGGCGCATGTACATGCGCGAGGTCTCGCTGCGCATAACCCGCTACCTGGTGGGCGCGCGCGTCACGCCCAACCAGCTCACGCACCTCATGGTCGCCGCCGGCGTCGCCGCCGGGGTGGCGCTGCTCATCCCCGGCTGGCCCGGGGCCGTGCTCGGCGCCCTGCTGATCCAGGTGTACCTGCTCCTGGACTGCGTGGACGGCGAGGTCGCCCGCTGGCGCAAGCAGACCTCCATCACCGGGGTCTACCTCGACCGGGTGGGCCACTACCTGTCGGAGGCCGCGCTGCTGGTCGGGGCGGGACTGCGCGCCTCGGACCTGTTCCACGAGGACGGGTCGAGCACCCAGTGGCAGTGGGCCTTCATCGGCACCGTCTCCGCCCTCGGCGCGATCCTGATCAAGGCCGAGACGGACCTGGTGGACGTCGCCCGCGCCCGCAGCGGGCTGCCCGCCGCCCAGGACGCGGCCGCGACCCCGCGCTCCTCCGGCATGGCGCTGGCCCGCAAGCTGGCGTCCGCGCTGAAGTTCCACCGCCTCGTCGGCGGTGTCGAGGCGTCCCTGTTCATCCTCGTCGCCGGGCTCGCCGACGCCGTGCACGGGGATCTGCTGTTCACCCGGATCGCCGTGGCCGCCCTGGCCGCCATCGCCGTCCTGCAGACCGTGCTCCACCTGGTCAGCATCCTCGCCTCGAGCAGGCTGCGATGAACGAGGCAGCGGCCCGCAAGGCCGTGGAGCCCGTCCGCGCCGCCGCCCCGGCCGACACCATGACGCTGGGTGCCGTCGTGCTCACCATGGGCAACCGCCCCAAGGAGCTGCGCGCCCTGCTGGACTCGGTGGCCGCCCAGGAGGGCGCCCCCATCGAGATCGTCGTGGTCGGCAACGGCGCCCCGCTGCCCGAGCTCCCTTCGGGCGTACGCGGCATCGAGCTGGACGAGAACCTCGGCATCCCGGCCGGGCGCAATGTCGGCATAGAGGCCTTCGGCCCGGGCGGCGGCGACGTCGACGCGATCCTCTTCCTCGACGACGACGGCCTGCTGCCCGGCACCGACACCGCCCGCAAGGTCCGTGAGGCTTTCACCGCCGATCCGGACCTGGGCATCATCAGCTTCCGGATCGCCGACCCGCAGACCGGCACCACCCAGCGCCGCCACGTCCCCCGGCTGCGTGCCTCCGACCCGATGCGCTCCTCGCGGGTGACCACCTTCCTCGGTGGGGCGAACGCGGTGCGCAGCACCGTGTTCGAGCAGGTCGGCGGCCTGCCGGGGGACTTCTTCTACGCCCATGAGGAGACCGATCTGGCGTGGCGGGCCCTGGACGGGGGCTGGGCGATCGACTACCGCTCCGACCTGGTCCTCTTCCACCCGGCGACCGCGCCGAGCCGGCATGCGGTGTACCACCGGATGGTCGCGCGCAACCGGGTCTGGCTGGCCCGCCGCAACCTGCCCTGGCTGCTCGTCCCCGCGTATCTGGGCACCTGGATCCTGCTGACTCTGCTGCGCAAGCCGTCGAGGGCGGCGCTTCGGGCGTGGTTCGGCGGATTCCGGGAAGGCTGGACGACGCCGTGCGGAGAGCGCCGCCCGATGAGGTGGCGTACCGTGTGGCGACTGACCCGGCTGGGCCGACCTCCTGTCATCTGAGAAGCTCGGACCTGAGAGCATCGAGCGAGTCCCGGGACCGATCCCCGGGCTCGCCCCTTGAGGATGAAAGTGTCAACTGTGAGCGAGACAGCGCACGACGGTGCGGTCGCCCTGAGCGCCCCGCCCGTGAAGTCGCCGGACCGGGGGCTTTCCCCGGCCGAGCTGGCGGAGAAGTACGGTCTGGCGGTCAGCGGTGCCCGGCCGGGCCTGATCGCGTATGTCGGGCAGTTGTGGCAGCGCAGGCACTTCATCACCGCCTACTCGACCGCCAAGGTCAGCGCCCAGTTCACCAAGGCGCGGCTCGGGCAGCTGTGGCAGGTGATGACGCCGCTGCTGAACGCGGCCGTGTACTACCTGATCTTCGGCCTGCTGCTGAACACCAGCAAGAATGTGCCGAACTTCATCCCGTTCCTGGTGACGGGTGTCTTCATCTTCACCTTCACCCAGTCCTCGGTACTCAGCGGGGTCCGGGCGATCTCCGGCAACCTCGGACTGGTGCGGGCCCTGCACTTCCCGAGGGCGAGCCTGCCCATCGCGGTCACCCTCATGCAGCTCCAGCAGCTGCTGATCTCCATGGGGGTGCTGCTGGCCATCGTGCTGGGCTTCGGCCAGGTGCCGACGTGGTCCTGGCTGCTGGCGGTGCCGGCTCTGCTCCTGCAGTCGATCTTCAACGCCGGGCTGGCGATGGTCTTCGCCCGGCTCGGCAGCAATATGACGGACCTGGCGCAGCTGATGCCGTTCATACTGCGCACCTGGATGTACATGTCCGGGGTCATGTACAGCATGAGCGACAAGCTCTCCGGCGCACCGGACTTCGTCAGGGTGCTGCTCCAGCTGAACCCGGCAGCGGTCTACATCGACCTGATGCGGTTCGCCCTCATCGACACCTTCACCGCCTCGCAACTGCCCCCGCACGTCTGGGCGCTGGCCGTCGGCTGGGCGCTGCTCGCCGGTGTCGGTGGCTTCGTGTACTTCTGGAAGGCTGAGGAGCAGTACGGCCGTGGCTGACGACAAGAGCGCCAAGTCGGCGCAGCAGGAGGGTGAGAGGGTCCCCACGGTCATCGTGGACGACCTGCACATCGTCTACCGGGTGCACGGTGCGGGCAGCGGCAAGGGCAATGCCACCGCCGCGCTGAGCCGCCTGGTCAAGCGGCAGGGCTCGCCCAACGTGCGCGAGGTCCACGCGGTGCGCGGGGTCAGCTTCATCGCCTACCGGGGCGAGGCGATCGGCCTGATCGGGTCGAACGGCTCCGGCAAGTCGACGATGCTGCGCGCCATCGCGGGCCTGCTGCCGCCGGAGAAGGGCAAGGTCTACACCGAGGGCCAGCCGTCCCTGCTCGGCGTCAACGCGGCGCTGATGAACGACCTGACCGGTGAGCGCAATGTGATCCTGGGCGGTCTGGCGATGGGCATGAGCCCCGAGCAGATCCGCGAGCGGTACCAGGAGATCGTCGACTTCTCCGGGATCAACGACAAGGGCGACTTCATCTCCCTGCCGATGCGCACCTACTCCTCCGGTATGGCCGCGCGGCTCCGGTTCTCGATCGCGGCGGCCAAGAGCCACGACGTGCTGATGATCGACGAGGCGCTGGCGACCGGTGACCGGCAGTTCCAGAAGCGCTCGGAGGAGCGGATCCGGGAGCTGCGCAAGGAGGCGGGCACGGTCTTCCTCGTCAGCCACAACAACAAGTCGATCAGGGACACCTGCGACCGGGTGCTGTGGCTGGAGAAGGGCGTCCTGGTCATGGACGGCCCGACCGACGAAGTGATCAAGGCGTACGAGGCCGAGTCGAAGAAGTAGCCCCGCTCCGAACAGACCCCCGCTCCGAGGAGACCTCGGAAATGCCGTGCGATGCCCCCGCCGATCCGTCGGCGGGGGCATCGCCGTCTCGGTCTGCGCCTCGCTGAGGGCGACCTTTCCGCGCAGCCGCCGCGGCGGCTGCGGCGCGTACCAGGCGGCCCGCCCCAGCAGGCGCATCGCCGCCGGGACCAGCACTGCGCGCACCGCCACGGCGATCTGTCGTCCCTGCTCGGCGTCACCCGGCAGCCGATGGACACCTCCATGGCGGTGCTGCTGTCCAGCCGGGCGTCCGTGCCGCCGACGAGGGTGCTGGTCCCGGCCGGGGGCCGTACCGCCCGTACCGCCCGCACGGGGTCCTGGGTCGCGTCCGACTTCTGTTCGAGGGTGGTGACGACGGTCGGGCGCTGGGTGTCGGGGCGGCCGGCGCGGCGTTTCGCGGCCCGGGAGGCTGGGTGCGGTCCTTGGCCCAGGTTCCGGAGGAGGCGTCCACGCGCAGTACGCCGGGCAGGCGGGAGAGCTCGCGGCGTCGCCGGGCTGCGCGGCGCCTGACCTCGAATCACGTCCTGTGTAACGGACTTGCAGTCGAAGCGCGCCCCGGCGCACGCGGGGAGCCCGTCCGCCGTAAGCTGTACGAGTACCTATCCGGCGCATGCCGGACGTTTCGGCCCGGAGCCCCGCAGAACGAGGCGGTTCGACCCCCGGCCGTGACGCCGCGGTGCGGCGTGTCCGCACCCTACTGGCCATGATCAACGGTGTAGAACGGGGGGTGTGACGGCAATGGCAACACGGCCCATCTCCAGCATTCCCACTGGAGCCGGTGGACCGGTCCGGTGCGGGGGCGGGGTCCTCGCCTGCCTGCCTGGCCGCCCGCGGTGACCGTGGAGGACGACCGCGCGGAGCCGGACGCCCCGTCGACCGGCGCGGCGGCGGAGCAGTCGCGGACGGTGCTCGACAAGGCCGCCAGGGAGAACTTCCCGGTGGCCCCCTTCTTCCTGCCGCGCGCCGTCCGCGGTGATCTGATGGCCGTGTACGGCTACGCGAGGCTCGTCGACGACATCGGGGACGGCGACCTTCCCCCCGGCCGGGACGACGCGATCTGGCTCGGTCTCGACGGCCCGACCGACGACCGCACCGCCGTGCTCGACGCGTTCGAGAAGGACCTGCTGCGTGTCTTCGACGGAGACCCCGGCCATCCGCTGCTGAAGGCCCTGCGGCCCACGGTGGAGCGGCACCGGCTCGGCCCGGAGCCGTTCCTCGAGCTGATCGAGGCCAACCGGCAGGACCAGATCGTGCGCCGCTACCGCACCTATGGAGAACTCCTCGACTACTGCGAGCTGTCCGCCAATCCTGTCGGCCATCTCGTTCTGGGCATTTCGGGCGTCACGAGTCCCGAGCGCGTCCGCCGCTCCGACGCCGTCTGCACCGCCCTCCAGATCGTCGAACACCTCCAGGACGTGGCGGAAGACCTGCGGCAGGACCGGATCTACCTGCCCGCCGAGGACATGGAGCGCTTCGGCGTGACCGAGGCCGACCTCGCCGGTCCCACCGCGAACGCCGCGGTCCGGGCGCTAGTGGCGTTCGAGGCGGAACGCGCCGGTGATCTGTTGAATGAGGGCAGCTCTCTCGTGGGTAGCGTGCACGGGAGGCTGAGGCTGCTGCTGGCGGGCTTCGTGGCGGGCGGCCGTGCCGCTCTCGGCGCGATTGCGGCGGTGGGCCACGACGTGCTCTCCGGGCCGCCGAAGGCCTCGAAGTACGGCGTCCTGCGCGAGATGGCGGCGACATTGCGAAGAGAGAGGTGAACCGGCCAGTGGAGGCCTCCCAACCTTCGAACGGGCCGCAGGCGTCCTTGCCGGTCCTCGCGGCATACCAGTACTGCGAGGTGGTCACGGGGCAGCAGGCCCGCAACTTCGCCTACGGGATCAAGCTCCTTCCCACGGCCAAGCGCCAGGCCATGTCGGCGATCTATGCGTTCGCCCGGCGGGTCGACGACATCGGTGACGGACCGCTGGACGACGCCACCAAAGCGCGCCGCCTGGAGGAGACCCGCGATGTGCTCCGGCGCGTCCGCGAGGGCGGGATCGGCGAGGACGACACCGATCCGGTCGCCGTGGCCCTCTCCGACGCCTCGACCCGCTTCCCGATCCCCCTCGGGGGACTGGACGAGCTGATCGACGGTGTGCGGATGGACGTGCGCGGCGAGGAGTACGAGACCTGGGACGACCTCAAGGTCTACTGCCGGTGCGTCGCCGGGTCCATCGGACGGCTGTCCCTCGGTGTCTTCGGCACGGTCCCCGGCGCCCGCGGCGCCGAGCGCGCCCCCGAGATCGCCGACACCCTGGGCCTCGCCCTCCAACTGACCAACATCCTCCGGGACTTGCGCGAGGACGCGGGCAACGGCCGCACATACCTGCCCTCGGACGACCTGGCCAAGTTCGGCTGCCAGGACGGGTTCGGCTCGGCCGCCCCGCCCCAGGGGTCCGATTTCGACGGCCTGGTCCGATTCGAGGCGAGACGGGCCGAGGAGCTGTTCCAGGAGGGACTGCGCCTGCTGCCGATGCTCGACCGCCGCAGCGGCGCCTGCGTCTCCGCCATGGCCGGGATCTACTACCGCCTGCTCGGCCGGATCGCCCAGGACCCCTCCGCCGTGCTGCGCGGGCGTGTCTCCCTCGCTGGGCGGGAGAAGGCCTTCGTCGCCCTGCGCGGCCTTTCCGGCCTGCACACCCGCCAGGTGGCGCGGGCCGCCGCGGCCCGGGAGCGCCCATGACCTCCGGACGACGGGAGACTCCCGGCTCGACGACCGAGCGCGATCCACGTGCCCACGGCCGCCCTGAGAGGGCGGCCGCAGTGGTCGTGGGCGGGGGGCTGGCCGGGATCGCGGCGGCCCTCGAGCTCGCCGACGCGGGCGTCGAGGTGACCCTCGTGGAGGCCCGGCCACGCCTCGGCGGACTGGCCTTCTCGTTCCGGCGCGGTGACCTGTGGGTCGACAACGGCCAGCATGTCTTCCTGCGCTGCTGCACCGCGTACCGGCAGTTCGTCGACCGCATCGGCGGGAGCGGCCTGGTCACCCTGCAGGAACGTCTTGACGTGCCCGTGCTGGACGTCGCCGGCACCCCGACCGTCGTCGGCGCCCCGACCGGCGCCGGCACCCCGACCGTCGTCGGCGCCCCGACCGGCGCCGGCACCGAGGGGATGCGCTTCGGGCGGCTGCGCAGGTCCGCGCTGCCCGTCCCGCTGCACCTGGCCGCCAGCCTCATCCGCTACCCGCACCTGTCGGCGGCCGAGCGGGTGTCGGTCGGCCGGGCGGCACTGGCCCTGCGCGGGCTCGACCCCGCCGATCCGGCTCTCGACGGGCGGGACTTCGCGAGCTGGCTGCGCGAGCACGGGCAGTCCCCGCGCACCATCGAGGCACTGTGGGACCTCGTCGGCGTGGCCACGCTCAACGCGCGCGCCGAGCATGCCTCGTTGGGCCTGGCCGCCATGGTCTTCAGGACCGGTCTGCTCTCCGAGCCGGGAGCGGCCGACATCGGCTGGGCCAACGCCCCGCTGGGCGAGCTGCACGACACCACCGCACGGGCGGCCCTGGACCGCGCGGGAGTATCGGTCATGCTGCGCTCCCGCGCCAGTGGGATCGCCGACGAGACGGACGGCTTCACGGTCACCGTCGAGGCCGGGCCCTCCGACGTGCGGCGGCTGCCCGCCGACGCCGTCGTGCTGGCCGTGCCCCAGGAACAGGCCCACCCGCTGGTGCCCAAGGGCGCCCTCGAGGAGCCCGGCAAGCTGCTGGAGATCCGCAGCGCGCCGATCCTCAACGTCCACGTGGTCTACGACCGCAGGGTGCTGCGCCGGCCGTTCTTCGCTGCGCTCGGCACCCCGGTCCAGTGGGTCTTCGACCGCACGCACTCCTCGGGGCTGACCGGCGGCGGGCAGTACCTGGCGCTGTCGCAGTCGGCCGCCCAGGACGAGATCGACACGCCGACGGCGGACCTGCGTGCCCGATATCTCCCAGAACTGGAGAGGGTCCTGCCCGCCGCGCGCGACGCGAAGGTCGAGGACTTCTTCGTCACCAGGGAGCGGACGGCCACGTTCGCCCCCGAACCGGGCGTGGGAAGGCTGCGGCCGGGAGCGCGCACCCGCACGCCGGGCTTCTACCTGGCCGGTGCGTGGACCGACACCGGCTGGCCCGCGACCATGGAGGGCGCCGTGCGCAGCGGCCTGCACGCCGCCCGCGAGGCGCTCACCGGACTCGGCCGCCCAACAGGACATATCAGTGAAGGTGGGGCAGCGTGAGTACTGCGCAGCGAGTAGAGGGAGAAACCAAGGTGAGTCCGGCCAAACAGGAGTTGGACGTCGCGGCGGTGCTGGAGCGGGGCCGGACCATGGCCACGCCGGTGCTGCGGGCCGCGGTCGACCGGCTGGCCGCGCCCATGGACACCGTCGCCGCCTACCACTTCGGCTGGATCGACGCCGACGGCAAGCCGGCGCACGGCGACGGCGGCAAGGCGGTGCGTCCGGCGCTGGCCCTGCTGTCCGCCGAGGTCACGGGCGCCTCGCCCGAGGTCGGCGTCCCCGGCGCGGTCGCGGTGGAGCTCGTGCACAACTTCTCCCTGCTCCACGACGACCTGATGGACGGTGACGAGCAGCGGCGGCACCGGGACACGGTGTGGAAGGTCCACGGACCCGCGCAGGCCATCCTCGTGGGTGACGCACTGTTCGCACTGGCCTTCGAAATCCTCCTCGAGTCCGGCACCGCCGAAGGAGCCCGCGCCGCCCGCAGGCTCACCGTGGCCAGCCGCAAGCTCATCGACGGCCAGGCCCAGGACATCTCCTACGAGCACCGGGACCGGGTCACGGTCGAGGAGTGCCTGGAGATGGAGGGCAACAAGACCGGCGCCCTGCTCGCCTGCGCGGTCTCCATCGGCGCCGTCCTCGGCGGGGCGGACGACGAGACGGCCGACGCGCTCGAGGAGTACGGCTACCGCCTCGGTCTGGCCTTCCAGGCCGTCGACGACCTGCTCGGCATCTGGGGCGACCCCGCGGCCACGGGCAAGCAGACCTGGAGCGACCTGCGCCAACGCAAGAAGTCCCTGCCGGTGGTGGCCGCGCTCGCCGCCGGCGGTCCCGCCTCGGACCGGCTCGCCGAACTCCTGGCGGAGGACGCCAAGGCGGTCGCCTCACTCACCCGCGGGGCGGACGACTTCGACGAGCGGGAGTTCGCGGCCAGGGCCGCCCTCATCGAGGAGGCGGGCGGCCGTTCCTGGACCTCCGAGGAGGCAAGGCGGCAGCACACGTTGGCTCTCGCCGCTCTCGACAAGGTCTCGATGCCGGAGCGCGTTCGCGAAAACCTGGTCGCGCTGGCCGACTTCGTCGTGGTACGTGAGAGGTGATCACGTGCACGACCCACAGGCATCAGCCACCGGCCGGAGGTTAATGACGACGGCCCTTGGCCGCCTCACCCATTGCAGAAACGATCATGAGCGGCGAGTCGAGACTCCCGGCAACGGCAGTCGAGGCCAGACGCGACCAGAGACCTGCCAGGGGGAGCGATGACAGCCACGACAGACGGACGGCCCGGCGACGGCGCGGACGGCACGGACACCGGCGGCGCGGGCTCCGACGGGGGCCGACCACTCAACCACCGGCCGCTGTCGAACGACGAGCCGCCGCCGAGCGACCCGTCACCACTGAACGACCAGCTCCTACTGAACCGCCAAACGCCCCTGGACACAGTCGAGTTGGCGACCCGTACGACCGATCGAGCAACAGCCTACCTGCTTTCGAGGCAGCATCCGGACGGGTGGTGGAAAGGCAACCTGGAGACAAACGTCACCATGGACGCCGAAGACCTCCTGCTGCGCCAGTTCCTCGGGATCAGGACGCAGGAGCAGACCCGGGCCACCGCGCGGTGGATCCGCTCGCGGCAACTGGAGGACGGGACCTGGGCCACGTTCCACGGCGGGCCCTCCGAGCTGTCCACCACCGTCGAGGCGTATGTGGCGCTGCGCCTGGCCGGTGACTCGCCCGACGACCCGCACATGGCCTCGGCTGCCAAATGGGTGCGCGAGCAGGGCGGAATCGCTTCCGCCCGAGTGTTCACGCGGATCTGGCTGGCGCTGTTCGGCTGGTGGAAGTGGGACGACCTCCCCGAGCTGCCCCCCGAGCTGATCCACCTGCCCCCATGGGTGCCGCTGAACATCTACTCGTTCGGCTGCTGGGCCCGGCAGACCATAGTGCCGCTGACCATCGTCTCCGCCCACCGGCCCGTGCGCCCGGCGCCGTTCCGGCTGGACGAGCTGCACACCGACCCGGACAACCCCAACCCGCGACGGCGTAGGGCCTCCTTGGCCACCTGGGAGGGCGTCTTCCAGCGCCTGGACCGCGCCCTGCACGCCTACCACAAGGTGGCTCCGCGTCGGCTGCGCGAGGCGGCCATGCGGACGGCCGAGAAGTGGATCCTGGAGCGGCAGGAGGCCGACGGCTGCTGGGGCGGCATCCAGCCCCCGGCGGTGTACTCGCTGATCGCGCTCCACCTGCTGGGCTATCCGCTCGACCATCCGGTCATCGTCAAGGGCCTGCGGTCGTTCGACGACTTCACCGTCAACACCCCCGACGGGATGCGGTGGCTGGAGGCCTGCCAGTCCCCGGTGTGGGACACCTGCCTCGCCACGATCGCGCTGGCCGACGCGGGGCTGCCCCCGGACCACCCGGCGCTGGTCAAGGCCGCCGACTGGATGCTCGCCGAGCAGATCGACCACCGCGGCGACTGGGCGGTGCGGCGGCCCCGGCTGCCGTCGGGAGGGTGGGCGTTCGAGTTCCACAACGTCAACTACCCCGACATCGACGACACCGCCGAGGTCGTCCTCGCGCTGGACCGGGTGGAGCACCCCCAGCCGGAGCGGGTGGCGGCCGCCATCGACCGGGCCGTCGAGTGGAATCTGGGAATGCAGTCGAAGAACGGGGCCTGGGGCGCGTTCGACGTCGACAACACCAGCAGGTTCCCCGACCGGCTGCCGTTCTGCGACTTCGGCGAGGTCATCGACCCGCCGTCCGCCGATGTCACCGCGCACGTCGTGGAGATGCTGGCCGCCGTCGGCAGGACCGGCGAGCCCAGCGCCCGGCGCGGTGTCGACTGGCTGCTCGCCGAGCAGGAGCCGGACGGCTCGTGGTTCGGCCGCTGGGGCGTCAACTACATCTACGGCACCGGCTCCGTGGTGCCCGCTCTGGTCGCCGCGGGGGTGCCGCTGTCGCATCCGGCGGTCCGGCGGGCCGTGCGCTGGCTGGAGCGCCATCAGAACGACGACGGCGGCTGGGGCGAGGACCTGCGCTCCTACCGCGACCCGTCCTGGGCCGGCCGCGGCACCTCCACCGCCTCCCAGACCGCCTGGGCGCTCATGGCGCTGCTGTCGGCGGGCGAGAGCGGACCGGCGGTCGAGCGGGGAGTGCGCCGGCTCGCCGAGACCCAGCGTGAGGACGGCAGCTGGGACGAGCCCCAGTTCACCGGCACCGGCTTCCCCTGGGACTTCTCGATCAACTACCACCTGTACCGGATCGTCTTCCCGATCACCGCGCTGGGCCGCTACCTCCAGGCGCAGCGCACGCCCCTCCGGCTGACCCCGCCGCACCAGGCGGCCGACGCCCCGCGGGCAGGAACACGATCGGGCAGCCGCCCGGAAGGCGCCGTGAGGGGAGCACGATGACCGCATCCTCGCCGAGCCGCCCGCCGCTGTTGCTGGTCTGCGCGCTGGGCATCGAGCGCCGGGCACTGCGCGGCGCGGATCTGCGGGGTGCCGCGGCGCCTGTGGCGGTCCTGCGCACGGGCATGGGCCCCCGGGCGGCCGAAGCGGCGGTGCGGGCGGCCATGGGCGCCTTCGGCGGCCATGGCGGCGCCGCGGTCCTGGCCACCGGCTTTTGCGCGGGGCTGGTTCCGGGAATGCGTCCCGGTGATGTCGTTGTTGCGAGCGAGGTGCGCGAGGCCGGTGGGGCGGACGGTGACGCCGCTGTGGCCTGCCCGGAATCCGAGCGGCTCTCCAGCGCACTGCGGGATCATGGTTTCTCGGTCCACACCGGCCCGATGGCCTCCGCCGACCATGTGGTGCGGGGCCGGGAGCGGGCCGAGCTGTACTCCCGCGGGGCGATCGCCGTGGACATGGAGTCCTCGGCCACCCTGCGAGCCGCGCTCGCGGCAGGGGACCGGACGGCTGCCGCCGTTCGCGTCGTGGTGGACACCCCTGAGTATGAACTTCTCCGCCCCGGCACGCTCCGTACGGGCGTCACCGCGTTCCGCACGCTGCGTTCCGTCGTTCCGGCATTTATCGACTGGCACCGCTCGCTCGCCGGTACCGCACCGGCCCCGACCCAAGCATCACCTTCCCTCGTCGCCCGGCCACGGGCAGCAGGGGCCCTACTTTTCTGGAGATGAGCCAGATGGCCATGCCGCTGCGTCAGACCATCCGCGTCGCGAGCTATCTCTTCGAGCAGAAAACGCTCCGGCGCCGCGACAAGTTCCCCCTCATCGTGGAGCTCGAGCCGCTGTACGCCTGCAACCTCAAGTGCGAGGGCTGCGGGAAGATCCAGCACCCCGCGGGAGTGCTCAAGCAGCGGATGCCGGTGGCCCAGGCGGTCGGCGCGGTCCTGGAGTCGGGCGCCCCCATGGTCTCCATCGCCGGCGGGGAGCCCCTGATGCATCCCCAGATCGACGAGATCGCACGGCAGTTGGTGGGGCGCAAGAAGTATGTCTTCCTGTGCACCAACGCCCTTCTGATGCGCAAGAAGCTGGATCTGTTCACACCCTCGCCCTACTTCGCCTTCACCGTCCACATCGACGGCCTGCGCGAGCGGCACGACGAGTCGGTGGCCAAGGAGGGCGTCTTCGACGAGGCCGTCGAGGCCATCAAGGAGGCCAAGCGGCGCGGCTTCCGGGTGACCACCAACTCCACCTTCTTCAACACCGACACCCCGCAGACGATCATTGACGTGCTCGACTACCTCAATGACGACCTCGAGGTCGACGAGATGATGATCTCGCCCGCCTATGCCTACGAGAAGGCGCCCGATCAGGAGCACTTCCTCGGTGTCGAGCAGACGCGGGAGCTGTTCCGCAAGGCCTTCGCGGGAGGCAACCGGAAGAAGTGGCGGCTCAACCACAGCCCCCTCTTCCTCGACTTCCTCGAGGGCAAGGTGGACTTCCCCTGCACCGCGTGGGGGATTCCCAACTACTCCCTCTTCGGCTGGCAGCGCCCCTGCTACCTCATGGCGGACGGCTATGTGCCGACCTACCGCGAGCTGGTGGAGGACACCGACTGGGACAAGTACGGCCGCGGCAGGGACCCGCGCTGCGACAACTGCATGGCGCACTGCGGGTACGAACCCACCGCGGTACTGGCGACCACCGCGTCGCTGAAGGAGTCGCTGCGTGCGGCTCGGGAGACCGTTGCGAGCAAGCGCGGCAAGTGACCGCCGAACGCGGCCGGACAGGGGGTGGATCGTGACACTGCTGGAGAACATTCACAGTCCCAACGACCTGAAGGCGATGCCGCCCGATCAGCTCGGCCGGCTCGCCGGGGAGATCCGGGTGTTCCTGGTCGAGGCGGTGTCGCGGACGGGTGGTCACCTGGGGCCGAATCTGGGCGTGGTGGAGCTGACG
>NZ_BMMS01000023.1 GCF_014646055.1 Wenjunlia tyrosinilytica | reverse complement strand
ACGGTCTCGGACTCGGACACGTTCTCACTGGTCATCGATGCATCTTCCACGATCGGGAGTTACACCGAACGATTTACAGTCCCTAGGCACTCAGCAGCAGAAGGCCGAGGGTGACTGCGAGCGCCTGGTGCTCGTGCTCCTGGTGGGGCGGTGGGGTCCGGGGTGCCCTCCGGGCCCGGGTTGCCTCGGGTCCGGGTCGTGTTCGGCGGTGTGCGGGAGCTTCTCGTTGTGATCCGTGTCCTGTCAGCGCCGAACCCGCGAGAGCAGCAGCTCCCACACCTCGACGACGCCCTCTGCTTGATCGAACTTGGACCGGCGCAGGCGGATCGGTCCGGGCCGCCGCGGTGCAGTGGTTCGTGATCGCAATGCGGTGTGCTACCGGCTGTTGCGGATCGAGGGGTTGACGGGCCGTTCGTTGTCGTCCGCTGCCGGCCGGGCCCGTGGTGGCCGGTGCCGGCCGGGTGGGGGCGGTCCAGCGGTCGGGCGGGGCACGCCGTGGTCCCGGTGGGTCGTGACCGGGAACGCGGTCCCGCCGGTCAGGGCTGATCGGGGTCGGTGTGGATGTCGCCGAGATCGACGAGGGAGCGGCGGCCGAGGACGAACCACACGGCTTGCACGGGCTCGTCGCCGATGGTGAACAGCCGGTGGGGAACGGTGGAGTCGAACGCGATGGAGTCGCCGGGCCCGAGCTCGCAGGTGTCGAAGCCCACGGAGACGCCGAGGCGGCCGCTGATGATGTATCCCCACTCCCGGCCGCCATGCCGTTGGAAGTGGCCTTCGAGGCTTGACGCACCCCCCACCTCGTAGGTCACATGGAGAAAGTCGGCACCCGGTACCGACCGGGGCGTCAACTGCTCCCACCGCACCCCCCCTTGCAACTCGAGCGTCTTGCGGTCGGCTGCCCGCTGCACCATCGCGGACAGCGGCTCGGCGAGCCGCGCGGGGTGCTCATCGGGTGCGCTGGGCTGCGCCTCCGCGGGGAGGGCGGGCAGGGCCTGCCGGGGGCTCGGGCCGCTGTGCCCGCTGTCGAACAGGTCGTCGAGGGACCCGCCGAGCTGCGTCACGATCGCGTAGAGCGTACTGACGGACGGCTGGGACTTCCCCGTTTCGATCTGCGAAATCAAGCTGGCGGACACCCCGATCCGGCGGGCCAGCTCACGGATGCTCCACTTGCGGCGCATGCGCTCGGTCCGTAGTCGCGGCCCTAGATCCGCCGCGAACCGCTCGGGGGTGGGCCCGGTCTGCCCGGACATCTGCGTCATTGAACCGTCTCCTCGTGTTTACAGTCAGCGTACACGTGCGCGGGTGCCACTGGACAGGCAGTGTCACCGGCGGAACACATCTGGTCATACAGCGCATACGGTGGCGAAAGCAAAGCTTGACACGTCCAAGAATGAAGAGTAATCCTTAACGCCGTTGAGTAATACTGTACGAGACAGGGGGCCTGTCCAGTGGCGCAGGATGTTGTCTCCGAGGCGGAGGTTCCGGCAGCACGAACCGTAGGGACGCTGCGGCGCCTGTCCGCCGGATTCGGTACCGAAGCGCAGGTCTTCGTGGTGCTGGCCGTCCTTCTCCTGGTGTTCGCGGTGGCCTACCCTTCCTCGTTCGCGACGGCTGGAAATGTGGTGAACGTCGGCCGCCAGGCGGGGATCTTGCTGGTCGTCGCGGTGGCGCAGATGTTCGCCCTCGTCGTCGGCGGGTTCGATCTGTCGGTCGCGGCGAATATGGCCTTCGCCAGTACCGTTTCGGCGTTGGCCATGACGCATCATCACGGCGTCGTGGTGTCGGCCGCCTTGGGGGTGGCGAGCGGGGCGGTCGTCGGTCTGGTCAACGGAATCGCCATATCCGGGTTCGGCGTCAGCCCTTTCGTCGTCACCCTGGGCATGCTGACGTTCCTCGGCGGCTTCGCCAACCAGCTCGCGGGCGGCGCCTCGATCGCGGGACTGCCGCCCTCGTTCATCGAGTACTGGGGGAGCGGCAGCTGGGGCGTGATCCCGTCGGCCGTGGGAATCGCCGCCGTGGTGATGGTGCTGGCCTGGCTGGTGCTGTCCAGGCTCCGGATCGGTCTTTACATCTTCGCCGTCGGAGGGGGCCGCGAAGCGTGCCGGCTGGCGGGGATCCGGGTGGTCGGGGTGGAGATCGCCGCATACACCATGTGCGGCACTTTGGCCGCGCTGGCGGGCCTGATGCTCTCCGCGCGTGTCGGCATCGGGCAGGCCGGGCTGGGGCAGGGCTACGACCTGCTGTCCATCGCGGCGGCGGTCATCGGGGGTGTGGCCATCGGCGGTGGTACCGGACGGCTGTCGGGTGTCCTTCTCGGCGTCGTCTTCTTCTCGGTGCTGACCACCGGGCTCAATATCGCGGCCGTCACGGAGTTCGCCCAACAGATGATCATCGGCGTGGTTCTGGTGGCCACCGTCCTGCTCGCCCGTACCGGCAGTCTGACGCAGCGGCTTCTTCCCCTCGTCCACCTGCTCACAGCACGACGCCACCGACCGGGCGACCCCGCATAACCAGCGCTTTTCGAACTTCGAGTCCACCTGCGGAGGAGACGACAGTGCACATGACACGGCCACGGCCCCGAAGACGGCACCCCATCGCGGCGACCGGCGCAGCGGTGGCGACCCTGCTGGTCGCTGCCTGCGGTACCGGCGCGAATAGCGGTACCCCCGCGCCGGGTTCGGACACCAGCGGCGGCTCCCCACTGCATCGATCACTGCACTGTGATGCCAGGTACAGCCCCGAGCAACTGCTGGGCCATTCGGTTCCCAAGGCCAAGAAGCGGTTCCGCGTCACCGTGATGGAAGCCAGTCTGGCCGGGTACTTTTACCAGGCCGTCGCCTACGGCGCCGAGAAGGCGGCTCGCGAGGCCGGTGTGGATCTTCGTATCGTCGCCGGAAACGGCTTCACCACCCCCGGCCCGCAGTTGTCCCAGGCCGAACAGGTCATCCAGCGCGGCACCGACGCGATCGCCTTGATGCCCGTGGACACCAAAGGATCCGTCCCGATCGTCGCCAGGGCCAAGGCGGCCCACATCCCGCTCATCGACTTCGGAACGGAAGTCGACAGCCAGGACGTCACCGCGTCGGTGCTCCAGGACGACTATCTGATCGGGAAGATCGGGGCGGACCAGCTCGCGCGGGTGGTGCCGTCCGGCGGGCCGGGTATCGTGATGGCCGGTCCGGCGACGGCCACCTGGTCTAAGAAGCGGATCGCCGGCTTCATGGACCAACTCCACGCCAAATACCCGAAGTTCACGGTCGCGGCGGCGCCGACCGGTCCGGTGGACCCCGCTGCCGGGCTGAAGGACTTCACGGATGCCACGCAGACGCATCCCGACATCAAATGGGTCTACTCCGTCTTCTACTACCAGCTGCTGCCGGACTCCCTGACCGGGCGCTTCCACGGCATCCCGTTCGTCACCACGGGATACGAGCCGACCGCTGTCAAGTCGCTGCAGAACGGAACCCTCGCCGCCACGATCCCCGTCGACAACGTCTGGATGGGTTATATGGCCGTCGTGCAGGCGGTCCGATCGCTCAACGGGGAGACGGTCCCGAAGACGACATGTCTGCCGGTATCGCAGTTCAACAAGTCGGACATCGGAACCGCGCAGGCCAACGCAGAACTGTATCCGGCATCGTTCACCGCCTCGTCCGGGTGACGATCCGACGGCGCGTCGGCCGGTGAGCACGGGCACACCGGACGCCTTGCCCGGGCGGGACCGCATCGGCATCGCTGCGGTCCAGCCGACGGCTTCCCCCGGCGTCCCGCCGCCCACCACGGCCGCACCGCTCTTCCGTGTGCCCGGCAGCCGGACCTGGCGCGATGCAGTGATCTCCCTCGCCTTTTCAGAAAACTCAAGGAGCATGCGATGACGACAGCACACCCCGCACTGCTGCCCGCTCCCGGGTGTGCAGGGGTGGACTTCGAGACCCGGGTCGACTTCGATCGACTGCGCTCCTTCCGGCTGGACCGAGCCCGTGCGGCGCTCGACGCGTCGGCACTCGGCGCTCTCCTCGTCTTCGACACCAACAACATCCGCTACCTCACCTCGACGGTGATCGGAGAGTGGGCTCGCGACAAGATGACTCGCTATGCGCTGCTGGCCCGGTCGGGCGAGCCCATGGTGTGGGACTTCGGCTCGGCCGCCCGGCACCATCAGCTCTACGCCCCCTGGCTGAAACCGGAGAACAGCCGGGCCGGAATGCTCGGACTACGCGGCGCTGTCGCGCCGGACGCCGGACTGATGGAGCGGGCCGTCCGCGAGATCCGCGGAATCCTGGCCGATCTGGGACTGGCCGATCAGCCGCTCGGCGTGGACATCGTGGAACCGGCCATGCTCTTCGAAATGCAGCGGCAGGGTCTGGACGTGCGTGACGGACAGCAGATCATGCTGGATGCCCGGCAGATCAAGTCCGCCGACGAGATCACCCTGCTCTCACAGGCCGCGGCCATGGTGGACGGTGTGTACCAGACCATCGCGGAGGTGCTGAAGCCGGGCATTCGGGAGAACGAGATCGTCGGCATCGCCACCAAGCAGTTGTACGACATGGGTTCCGACGACGTCGAGGCGATCAACGCGGTTTCCGGCGAGCGGTGCAACCCGCACCCGCACAATTTCTCCGACCGGCTCATCCGACCCGGCGACCAGGTGTTCTTCGACATCATCCAGTCTTTCAACGGATACCGCACCTGCTATTACCGGACCTTCACGGTCGGACGGGCGACGTCCGCCCAGCGTGACGCCTACAAGCGTGCCCGGGAGTGGATCGACGCGGCGATCCAGCTCGTCAAGCCCGGCGTTTCGACGGACCAGATCGCCCGGGCCTGGCCCAAGGCACAGGAATTCGGATTCGGCAGCGAGATGGACGCCTTCGGCCTGCAATTCGGACACGGCCTCGGTCTGGCGCTGCACGAGCGCCCCGTCATCAGCAGGCTCAACAGCCTGGAGCATCCTCAGGAGATCCAGGAGGGCATGGTCTTCGCTCTTGAGACGTATTGCCCGGCCGCCGACGGACATTCGGCGGCACGCATCGAGGAAGAGGTCGTGGTGACCGAGGACGGAGCCAGGGTCATCACACTCTTCCCGGCTGAGGAGTTGTTCGTCGCCAACGCCTACTGACCAGACCGTCGGTCCGGCAACACTCGCAGTACACGGAGATCAGATGTGATGACCAGCACCGTCCCAGACCTCCCGGATATCGCTTCGGAAACCCGTATGGAGCTGTACCGCCTCCAGTTGGAGATGCGGCACTTCGAGAAGCGGGCATACGACCTCTTCATGCAGAGCCTGGTGAAGGGGACCAGTCACCTGTCACTCGGCCAGGAAGCCATCGCCGCGGCGTTCGGAGTCGCCATGATGCCGGGCGACTGGACCTTCGCCACATACCGGGGGCACGCGCACACCCTGGCACGCGGGGTGCCGATGACCGCGGTACTCGCCGAGCTCATGGGCAGAGCCAACGGACTGATGGGGGGAAAGGGCGGCTCGATGCATCTCACCAGCGTCGAGCACGGTGTCATGGGCTCGTACGCGATCATCGGCGCCCACCTGACCATCGCCAACGGAGCGGCGTGGTCGGCCCAGTACCGCCGCTCGGGCCAGGTCGCCGTGTGCTTCTTCGGCGACGGCACGACCAATATCGGCGCATTCCACGAGGCGGTGAACTTCGCTGCGGTCTGGAAGCTGCCCGTCGTCTTCGTATGTGAGAACAACCTGTATATGGAGTACACGCCGATCGCCGCCGTCACGGCGGTGGACCGGCCGGCGGCAGACCGTGCGGCGGCCTACGGGCTGGAGCCCGTCGTCGTCGACGGCAACGACGCGGACGTGATGTACCAGACCGCGGTACGGGCCGTCGAACGCGCCCGGTCAGGTGCCGGACCCAGCCTGATCGAGGCGCTGACCTACCGCCACGGCGGCCACTCGCGGGCCGATCCGGGAAAGTACCGTCCGGCCGAGGAGATCGCGGCATGGCTGGAGCGCGACCCCGTTCCGCTCTACCGTTCCAGGCTGCTGTCCCTGGGAGTGCCGCGAGCGGAGCTGGAACGCCTGGAGCAGGCCGTGGCCGAGGCGGTCGACCTGGCCACCGAGGAGGCGAAGGCCGGGCCGCCGCCGGCCCCGGAACTGCTGATGAGCGACGTATGGGCCGATGGAGGCTCGTCATGGCGCAACTGACCTACCGCGCGGCGGTGGCCCGGGCCATCGCCCAGGAGATGCGCCGGGACGACAGCGTGGTCTTTCTGGGCGAGGATGTGGCGGCCGCCGGCGGGGTGTTCAAGGCGACCCCCGGCCTGTTGGACGAATTCGGCGCCGAACGGGTACGTGACACGCCGATCAGCGAACAGGCCATCCTGGGCGCGGCCATGGGCGCCGCGATGACCGGACTGCGGCCCATCGCGGAGATCATGTTCGCCGATTTCTTCGCGGTGGCCTGGGATATCGTCGTCAACGAGATAGCCAAGTCACGTTACATGACAAACGGTCAGGTGAGTTTTCCCCTGGTCATCCGTTCGGGGAACGGCGGCGGCCTGCGCTTCGGTGCCCAACATTCACAGAGCGTGGAGAACTGGGCGATGGCCGTCCCCGGACTCAAGGTGATCGCGCCGTCGAACCCCAGGGATGTGATCGGACTGCTCGCCGCCGCCGTACGCGATCCCGACCCCGTGCTGTTCTTCGAGCACAAGGCGCTCTACGCCGCCAAAGGCGAGGTGCCCGACGGCGAGATCGTCGATGAACTCGGTACCGCGCGGGTGCTGCGCCGCGGGCGGGACTGCACCATCGCCGCCCTGGGGGCGATGGTGCCGCGTGCTCTCGCCGCCGCCGGACAACTGTCGTCCCAGGGTATCGAGGCGACGGTCGTCGATGTCCGCTCGCTGGTCCCGCTGGACACCGCCACCATCTTGGAGACCGTGGCCGCGACGGGCAGATTGTTCACGGTCGAGGAGAACCCCCGGCTGTGCGGCTGGGGAGCCGAGCTCGCTTCGATCGTGTCGGAGGAGTGCTTCCACGACCTGGACGGACCGATCGTCCGGATCACCACGCCGCATGTCCCGCTGCCCGCCGCCGACGTTCTTGAGGACATCGCCCTGCCGTCGGTGGCCCGCGTCGTGGAGTCGGTCCGCACCGCCGTCGGATGACGGACGCACGGCGACCGGCACTGGGATCGGGAAAGTCACCGAGGGAGGCGGCGGTGCCGGGCCGCTCGGCCAAGGGCTCCCCGGCCGTAGTCGGCCTCCCCCATCCGGTCCATCGTGATGAAGGTGAGGGGGTGGCGTCCGGCTTCGCGCATTTATTGTACGAATAGGTGACAGTCAGGGGTTTGACGATGGAGGTGGGGGTGTGAGCCGTCGTGGATCCCGCAAGGTGGAGCAACCCGACGTTGGGGTGCTCGTCGGCCGCCTGCTGTTCTCCATCGGGGAGGAACTGGATCACAATAGGCAGGTCGATTCGCCGGGCTTGCGTCACGCTCGGACCGGCGCCCGACGCTGACACGTCCCGATGTGTCAGCGGATGTCGGCGTCCTGCCTCCTCGTTCCTTGTGCCCGAGCGGTGAACTGCTCGTCCTGCCAAGGGCGTTATGGGCCCGAGGGCGTCACCGACCGGTGCGCGCCGCCAGGGCCGCCGCCGAGGGCCGCGAAGCGCCGTCCCGTCACCGGCTGCGCGACTGACCGCGTGGTCGGCCGCCGCCCCTGGGCCGGTGCAGAGGTTCTCCGGGGCGCATGGCGGGCAGGCTGCGGCCCGGTCGGGTGCCGGCGCGGCGACGCGCTCCGATGATTAGTGACACTTGACGCACTTCTTTCAGCCGATGTTAAATAACGCTCAACATCAGGGACCGGTGCCGTACCGACTCCCACCCTCCTGTCTCAAGCGGCTACGCCGTAGCGTGCGACGCTGAACAGCCTCTTCGAGTAAACCACAGTCCTCACCAGGGAGTGTTCACTATGACTGCCCAGACTGGGCGCGGCCGGGTGGTCCGCGACGTCGTCGATGGAGAGGGACTGTACTTCTCACGGTTCGCCACCGCCGGTCCCTATGTGTTCATGTCCAGCCTCCCGGTGGACGAGACCGGGAGGCTGCCCGGTGAGTCGGAGGTGAAGGCGCCCTACCACCTCTCGCCCGCGGCCCACTGCACCCTGCAGACCCGGTATATCTACCAGCGCTACGTCGACATGCTTCCGGAACTCGGTTCATCGATCCGGGACGTGGCCCAGATCGAGCAGTACATGCCGGCGAAGAAGTACGGCGACGCATACACCGAGGAGAGCCGGTCCCCCGGCTTCCTCGACAAGGCCAGGCCGACCAGCGCCAACATCTCCACCGGCCCCCTGGTCCCCGGATTCGCCACGATCGCGCACACCGGTATCGCCGTCAGCCCCGAGAGAGGCTTCACCAAGCAGATAGCGACCGCCAGCGCCGGATACCACGAGAGCCTGACCGAGCGCACCTATGGCGATTCGTTCAGCGAGGAGGGGCCCTTCAACGAGGTCATCACGGTGGGCCCCTACGTGTTCACCGTCGGGGACACCGCGATCGACTACGCGGCGCACGACATCCACCAGGACGCCAAGGTCGACGACATCGTCTGGTGGGGGAGCGAGATCCGCAGCGAGACGGAGTTCGTGCTGACCAGGCTTGAGACGTACCTCGCCCGGGTCGGCGCCTCGCTCGACGATGTCGTCCATATGACCGTGTACCTGACGGACCTGGCCGACCTGTTCGAACTGGACAAGGTATGGCGGCGGCGGTTCACCGGCGCTCCGCCGGCGCGCACCGTCGTCCCATGCCAGGGACTGGGTATCCCCGCCTTCGAAGGAAGCGACCTCCACCATCGGGATCGTGCGGTGCGCATGGAGCAGATGAGCCAGTCGGTGCGCCCCGGGCTCGGCTACCAGCGGGAGATCGTCAGCACCGGAAGAGAGCCGCTCGGCCACGAATCGGAGGCGGTCAAGGCGGGTCCGCTGCTGTGGGTCTCCCAACTCCTGGCTGGGGACGCGTCGGGCCTGCACAGCGCCCCGGATGTGATGAGCCAGCTCGACTGCATCTTCGATCGGCTCGACGAGGTGTGTCGGGCCGGGAACACCAGCATCGACAACCTGGTGCGGCTCCGCGCCTTCGTCACCGATCCGACCGACGGCTACGCCGTCTACCGGATGCTCAAGCGGGTCATGCCGGACAGTCCGCCCACGGTCTGCGTCACCGCGGTGCCCGGCCCCCTGCATGTGCCCGGCTGTTCCGTCCTGGTCGACGCGGTCGCCTATGCCGAGCCCTCACAAGCGGTCTGAGGAGCGACCTCACCAGCCTTCACGCCAACCAGGAGAGTCCATGACAATCGCCGAACTGGAGTCGGTCGCGGCGCGATGGTCTTCCGACGACGAGGCGGGGTCGTTCCCGGTCCACGAGGCGGCGACCGGGAGACTGCTCGCCCGGATCCGCGCCGCCGACGCCGCAGAGATCGACGCGGCGGTGCGCGGTGCGCACCGTGCCTTCACCGAGGACTGGCGCCATCGCACCGGCGCGGAGCGGGGCCGGATGCTCAGGCGGGCAGCCCAACTCCTGCGCGAGCACGCGGACGAGATAGCCGAGATCGAATCGCGCGAGGTCGGCAAGCCCATCGAGATCTCCCGGCACTACGACATGGTGGTGTGCGCCGAGTCGTTCGAGTTCTTCGGGGCGCTGGCGGACAAGATCCACGGCGATTTCTTCCCGGGCGGCCCGATCGACACGTACACCATCCGCGAGCCGTACGGCGTGGTCGCCGGCATAATCCCGTTCAACTGGCCGCCGGTGCATACCGCCGCCAAGGCGGCGCCCGCGCTGGCGGCCGGCAACGTGGTCGTCCTCAAACCCCCCGAGCAGTGTCCGCTCACCGTTCTGCGGATCACCGAAATCCTCCAGGAGGTCTTCCCCGGACAGGTGGTCCAGGCGGTTCCCGGTCGCGGTTCGGAGGCGGGCAGGGCTCTGACCGGTCACCCGCTGGTGCGACGGATATCCTTCACCGGCTCACCGGCCACCGGACGCGCCGTCCTCAAGGACGCCGCGGAGCACTTCACCGGCGCCCTGCTGGAGCTGGGTGGCAAGTGCCCCCTGATCGTCTACGAGGACGCGGATCTCGACCTCGCGGTGAGCGGCGCCGTCGAGGGGACCTTCTTCAACCAGGGAGAGGCGTGCACATCCGCCTCGCGGGTGCTGGTGCACGACGCGGTCGCCGACGAATTCATCCGCCGGTACATCGCCGCGACATCCCGTCTGGTGGTCGGGGACGGCCTGGACCCGCGGACGCACATCGGAGCCATGGTCACCGCGGAGCACAAGCGGAACGTGGAGGCGTTTGTGGAAACCGGGCAGCTGGAGGGAGCGGTGCTGGCCTTCCGCGGCCGGATCCCGGACGACCCGCGCCTGGCGGGGGGCTACTTCGTGCCGCCGACGGTCTTCACCGACGTCACCCCCGGGATGCGGATCGCACGCGAGGAGATCTTCGGACCCGTGGCGTCGGTGATCCGCTTCGCCACCGACGAGGAGGCCATCGAGATCGCCAACGGCACGGATTTCGCCCTGGTGGCCGCCGTCTACACGCAGGACGACCAGCGCGCCAGACGGGCCGGTCGGGAGATCGACGCGGGAGTGGTCTTCGTCAACAACTACAACCGCATGTTCCTGGGTACGCCGTTCGGCGGCAACCGCGCCAGCGGATACGGAAGGGAGCACGCGGCCGAGACATTGCAGGAATTCCTGCGGACCAAGAGCGTCAGGACACCGTCCGGCAGATCGCAGGTCCCCACCTGGAGCGGAGCCCGCGGCACCTGAGGCGCGCGGTATCGGACCGGGTCGGCTGCCGTGGCACCGGCCGCGGTGCGGCCCGCAGGCCCCGGGAAGCGATCGCCTCGGTCGGCCCCCGGTGCCGCGCGACCGCCATCCACCGGGACGGATCCCGGGACAGACCATGCAACTACCGAGGCGGAAGGAGACCGGGAGCATGCAGCACGCGGAATCCCGGCTGTGGGACCTGAAGGACAAGGCAATCGTGGTGACCGGCGCGAGTTCCGGGATCGGCGCGCAGATCGCGAAGACGATGGCCGCGGCGGGAGCGCGGGTCCTCCTCGTGGCCAGGGACGCCGGGCGGCTTGCCGCCTGTGCCGAGGACATCACGGCCGCGGGCGGGGAGTGCGAGGTCTGCCAGGCGGACGTGACCGCGCCGGATGCCGCCGAACACGTCGTCGCCGCCGCGCTGCGCGTCTTCGGCCGGATCGACTGTCTGGTCAACAACGCGGGCGTCTTCACCATGAAGCCGTTCACCGAGACCGGAACCGACGAACTGGACGCCCAGTACGCGACGAACGTGCGGGCACCGTATGCCCTCACCCGCGCCGCGGTACCGCACATGGGCCGCGGCTCGACCGTGGTCTTCGTCGGCTCCAACCTCGCCCAGTTGGGGCTCGCCGGCACCGCCGCGTACTCGGCCAGCAAAGGAGCGGTGGAGTCCATGGCTCGTGCGCTGGCCGTCGAGCTTTCCGAGCGGGGCATCCGGGTCAACACGGTGGCACCCGGGATCATCCGCACCCCGATGACGTCGTATCTCGACGATCCCTCGGCGTTGGCAGCCGAGACGCGGCGCACGCCGGCCGGCCGCGTCGGCGCGCCGCAGGACGTGGCCGCCGCGGTGCTCTACCTCAGCTCCCAGGCGTCCGGATTCATGGTGGGCTCGGTGCTCACCGTCGACGGTGGCATCAGCGCCTACTGACCCCCGGCACGCCCGGGACCCGCGCCGCCCGGGCCCCGGGCGATCAAGGACAGGACCTCGGCAATGACACTGCAGGCCACGGCCTCGCGCCCACGGAAGACCCACGGCACCCCGGCGCCCCGGACGATGCCAGGACCCGCGCAGCTGTGCCGCCGTCCACCGGCGTCCGCACCGCCTCTCGGCCACGGTCCCGGCGCCCCGACGCGGACCTGGGCACCGCGGCCCGGCCGACGCGTCGGCGCGGGGGTGGACTGACATGCGCGTCGACGTCCACGCCCACTACTTCCCCGAGCGCTACCTGGACTTCCTCGACCGGCACGGTGGCCCGCCGACGGCGATCGCCCGCGATCCGTTGGCCGGGGACGCGGGCATGGGCCAACGGCTCGCCGCGATGGACGCCGCCGGGATCGGCCGGCAGATCCTTTCGGTGGCTCCCGTCCTGCCCGACATCGCACGCGCCGACGCGGGTGTGACGGCGGCTCGCCTCGCCAACGACGCCTTCGCGGCGCTCATCGGGCGCCACCCCGACAGGTTCGCCGCCTTCGCAAGCCTGCCGCTCCCGCACATCGACGCCTCACTCGCCGAGCTCGCACGCACCGCCGACCAGCTGGGATTCCCCGGCGCGGTGATGGGAACCTCGATATTCGGCCGCTCGCTCGCGTCGCCCGAACTGGCCCCGGTCTTCGAGGAGTTGAACCGAAGGCGCGCCGTGTTGTTCCTGCATCCACTGGGCACCGGGACCGGACCGCTGACCGCGGAGCACGGTCTGACCTGGCTGGTCGGGGCGCCATACGAGGACACTCTGGCCGCAGCGCACCTGATGCTGTCGGGGCTGCTCGACCGCTTCCCCGGCATCGACATTATCGTGCCCCATCTCGGCGGAACGCTTCCCTTTCTCCTCCAACGCCTCGACGACCAGTACCGGCGCCACCCCAACCAGGCCGCCGCGCCGCCCAGCCGACTCGCTCGACGGCTGTGGTACGACACCGTCAACTCGCATCCCGCGGCGCTGCGCTGCGCCCGCGACAGCGTCGGGGCCGACAGACTGCTGCTGGGCACGGACTTCCCCTATCTGCCGGGGCCGATGTTCACCCGGGCGGTCGAGTACATCGCGGACTCCGGCATCCCGGCCGGCGAGGCGTCGGCGATCACCGAGGGCAACGCCCTGCGGCTGTTCGCGCGGAGCGGTCGCGTGCAGGCGGGGCCCACAGCCGAGGGCCGAGGCGATCCGCACGCGGCTGCTCGTAGCAGCGACTGACGAGAGACGGAACAGGTGGGTTGGATGACCATGCCAGCGAAGAACGGCGCTGCGGCTGTTGAACTTGCCGGCGTCACCAAGAGGTTCGGGGGCGTGACCGCTCTCGACGCGGTGAACCTGCGCGTCGACTACGGCCAGGTGCATGCCGTACTCGGTGAGAACGGCGCAGGCAAGTCCACTCTCATAAAGATCCTGACCGGTGTCATCAGGCCGGACCAGGGAAGGATCACCGTCAACGGCCGGCCGACCGCGTTCCGTCATCCGCGGGCCGCCATGGCCGCCGGGATCAGCCTCGTCCCGCAGGACATCGTCGCCGTGCCCCGTCTGACCGCCGGCCGCAACGTCCTTCTCGGGCTCGAATCCCGGAATGCCCGCAAAGGCCGGCTGAACCGCCGGGAGCTCACCGCGGCCCGCCAGGCGCTGCTGCAAGCTGGGGCGGAGTTCGACGCCGCGACGAGCGCGGGGTCACTGAGCGTTCCGGAGCTCAGACTGGTCCAGGTGGCCAAGACGCTCGCCCGTCCCGGCGAAGTGATCGTCTTCGACGAACCCACCGCCGTACTGTCCGAGCCGGACGCCGAATCAGTACTCGACCGCCTGGAGGCGTTGCGGGACCAGGGCAAGGCGATCGTCTACGTCACCCATCGCCTGGGCGAGGTGATGCGGATCGCCGATCGGGTGACGGTGCTGCGCGACGGCCGAGAGGTGGGGAGCTTCGCGCGCGGCGAGTACGACCGTCAGCGCATCATCGATCTGATGAGCAGGGTGACGACCGGTCCGGCTCCGGAGCCCTCCGGCGGCGTGCCCCGGCGCGAGCGCGCCGAGCGCAAGCGGGTTCTCACGGTCACCGGGCTCGGCCTGCCACGGGCCTTCACCGATGTCGACCTCGCCGTGCACCAGGGCGAGATCGTCGGTATCGCCGGGGTGCAGGGCTCCGGCCAGGGCCAATTGCTGCGGGCGATCGCCGGCCAACTGCCGTACACCGCGGGCACGGTCCAGATGGCCGGCACGCTGTTGCGCCCCGGCTCGGTGCGCGAGGCATACTCCCACGGGCTGGTGCTGGTACCCGCGGACCGGCGTGGCGCGGGTGTGGTCACCGGCATGTCCATCCGCGAGAACACCGCGCTCCCGGTGCGGGCCCAACGGGACATCCGCCGGTTCGGCTTCCGCCGGGCGCGGCGTGAGCGGGAACTCGCACAACGATACGGGCGGATGTTCGACGTCCGCAGTGCCGGTACCGAGCAGCGCGTCGGCTCGCTCAGCGGCGGAAACCAGCAGAAGATCAGCCTGGCCCGTGCGGTGGAGAGCGCACCGACCGTGCTGTTGGTCGACGAGCCGACGCAGGGCGTGGACGTGAACGCGAAGGCCGAGATCAGGGCGGCCCTGCGCCGCCTTGCCGCCGACCGGTGCGAGGGTGTCGTGATCGCCAGTTCCGAATTCGAGGATCTGCTCGGACTCGCCGATGTCATCCATGTGATGAGGGGCGGGCGCGTCGTCACGGTGGTCCCGGGCCCCAGCGCCACCTACGGGGAACTGCTCGGGCACGCCGTCGGTTGAACGCCCCCGAGTCCGACCGGGAGCCTGCCGCCCGCCGGCCCGCCGTCGACGCGGCCTGCCCGGGCTACTGGGGCTCCGAGGGTGGGAAAGTTGCGGCCTGCCGGGGCTACTGGGGTCCGGGGATGGGGAAACCAAGACCAACCGCATGGCGCACCGCAGAGAAGTCTTGACTCCGGGTGCGTGAGGTCCTCGCATGCCAGAGCGGGGCCGGCCGGGACCGGCGGGCGCCGGGTGAGAAGACGATCACTCTCCGGGAAGGACACGCCGGACGGACGGCACGGCGCTCAGACACCGAAGACTGACGGGCCGACCCCGCCACAGATCATGCTGATGCATTCCTCTTGTTGTTGCAAGGTATTCGCAATAGAGGCATAGGCTGTCCCCAGACGATCACTCACCCGGAAAGGGGACGTGCCTGATGGGCACCTATGCGCTTCCCGACCTGCCCTACGACTACGCCGCGCTGGAGCCGGCCATCACCGGGCAGATCCTGGAACTGCACCACGCCAAGCACCACGCCGCCTACGTCAAGGGCGCCAACGACACCCTCGAGCAGATCGCAGAGGTCCGCGACAAGGACCAGATCACGCCCACCTCGCTGGTGGGGCTGGAGAAGACCTTCGCCTTCAACCTCTCCGGCCACGTCCTGCATTCGATCTTCTGGCAGAACCTCTCCCCGGACGGCGGCGACCGACCCGACGGCGCCCTCGCCGACGCCATCGACGAACACTTCGGCGGCTTCGAGCAGTTCAAGAAGCAGCTCACCGTCGCCACCGCGTCCGTCCAGGGATCCGGCTGGGGCGTCCTGGCCTGGGAGCCGCTCGGACGCCGCCTGATCGTGGAGCAGGTCTACGACCACCACGGCAACGTCGGCCAGGGCAGCACCCCGCTGCTGGTCTTCGACGCCTGGGAACACGCCTACTACCTGCAATACAAGAACGTCCGCCCCGACTACGTCACCAAGCTGTGGGACCTGGTCGACTGGGAAGACGTCGCCGCCCGCCACACCGCGGCAACCGGCGCCTGACCCAACATCACAACATCACCCGGCGGGCCGGGAAGCCACTATGGCTTCCCGGCCCGCCAACTCGTTTCGGCGGCCCTCCAATCAAGATCAGAAACACACGCACTCAAGATCCCCGACAGCGTCACGCACTTAGGCAGCGGCGGCATGAGGGTGGTCTACCTGGCCCGTTCAGCCTCCGGAGAGAAGGCGGCCGTCAAGGTGGTGCGCCGGGAGTGGACCGAGGACCCCCAGTTCCGGGCACGCTTCGAACTCGAGGTCGCCGCGGCCCGCATGGTCCACAGCGCCTTCAACGCCCCCGTCATCGACGCCGACCCCTACGCGCCCCGACCCTGGACGGCCACCCTTTCGTCCCCGGCCGGTCCCTGGACGAGCAGGTGCGCGAAGGCAGCCCGCTCACCGCGGAGCAGTTGCAGGACCTGGCCAAGGCACTGGCCAAGGCACTGATCGACATCCACCGCACCGGGGTGGTGCATCGCGACCTCAAGCCCACCCACGTCCTGCTGACCGCGGACGGCCCGTGCGTGATCGACTTCGGGATAGCCCGCGCCATGGACGGCAACCCCCTCGCCCGGGCCGGACAGGCCGTCGGAACCCCGCCGTTCATGGCACCCGAGCAGTTCACCGCCCGTACCAGGCCGGACCCCACACCGACCTCTTCGCCCCGGCTGCGTACTGGCCTTCGCCGCCACCGGACGCAGCCCCTTCGACGCGGGCAGCCCCCACGCCACCGCCTACCAGGCCGTCCACGAACCCCCGAACCTGGACGGACTGCCCACCCCCTTGCTCTCCCCTGGTGACCCACTGCCTGGCCAAGAAGCCCACCGACCGGCCCGCCCCGCAGGAACTGCTGCACACGCTCAGCGCCCCGCGCCCCGCCCCCACCAGACGAAAGCAGCTGCTGGCACGCATCCCGGTCCGCCCGCCCCGCCCCGGCCGACTCACCACACCGGCGGCCGCCGTCGCCGCGCTCGCCGCGCTGTGCACGCTGAGCTTCCTCGCAGGCGGAGCCGTCGCCGACAGCGACGCGCCGCACCGTCCCAGCCGACCGGCTCCGAAGCCGCTGCCCCCTCAACCATGGGAAGCCCGAGTCCCCACGGGCGGGCACGATCCCATGGAATGCATCGCGGAACCGCATGACATCTTCTGCGGCCGGCCCTACGCCACGTACCTCGCCCGGCCCAACGGGTCCCTCATCCGCCTGGACATCGAGACCGGCAAGCGCGCATGGCAGCGGGACAGACCGCCAGCCTCGAACAAGATGGGCTTCGACGGATGCGACAGCCCCTCGGGGTCTCCGCAGGACACCTCATCGCCCGCCGCCCCCGCACGCTGTGTGCCCTGGATGCGAGAACCGGCAAGACGGCTTGGACACGGCCGCTGCCCGATGTCATGCAGTGCGACCTGGTCGGCTCCACGGTGTACCTCGCCGACCCCAAGATCGTCGCCATCGGTGTCCGGAAGGGCCGGATTCGGTGGACCAAACCCTTGCCCCACCGGACGCAGTTCATCGCCACCGAGCAGGGCATCTACACCCTTGCCGACCGCGGCCTCAAGATGGATCTGACCGCACTGGACCAACGCACCGGCCGGCCCAAGTGGAACACCCTCGTGCCAGACCACTCCCTGACCTTGGCGAAGTACGACGCGATGGACCGCGAGGCACGCGGCCTGCCTGTTGCACGCGACGTCGAGCTGTACCTCGCCCAGCTGACGTCCTCGGTCGTCGAGACCGGCGTCTGGCGTCGTGACGGACCTGTTCGCCGAGGCCGGCCTGGAGACCGCCGACCTGACACCTCTGAACGGCGCGCTCGTCGTCCAGTCGCAGAACAGTGAGGCCCCCACCTGGCGGCGAGGCGCTGCGGCGGCTCATCGAGCGGAAGATGCGCGAGGTGACGCGGCACAACATCGTCCGGCGCACGACCTTCTCCGAACGACTGTAGGATCTGATGGTCCGGTACATGAGGCAGCAGTACACGAGCGCGGAGTTCATCGCCGAGCTCGTCGAGATGGCGAAGCAGGTCATGGGACCCTCGCCGATCAGGCTGGCAAAGGCACCTTCCGTCGGCTCGCCGAGCGCGGCATCAACGGCGCCTTCTCTGAACTACGAGTGAGGGCGGCAATCAAGGTTCGGTCGTCGGCCTTGCCTTGCCGAAGGTCAGAGTTCCTTCACGTGAGAGGCGCGCTCGTGGTCGTGTTACGAGCGCGATGGGAGAAGCCGCCCGTATGTCGTCCGTAGCAGTCGGCTGGACGAGTCGAGTGTGTACGCGGCGACTTTGGGGGCCGCGCTGGACAGGAAGCCCGATCCGCCATTGTTCAGGACCGTCTTGCCGGCTTTTCCCGCAGCGACCCAGTCGATCTCGACGGCGAAGGCACAAAAGCAAGTGTTGTTCTCCAGGGTGAGCTCGAACACCTCGGGGTCGTTCGACGAGATCTTGTAGGGAAAGGTCACCGGCGGGTGCGCAGCCGCCTTCGCGATGATGGGTGGATCACTCTTGTTCAGATCGGTCCAGAACGGTCTGACGTCCACTGCCGCTCCGCACCCTCCGTCCGCGACGGCGATGCCGGTGGCGGGAGGGTCCTTCCGCTCCAGGTCCAGCACACGCATGCCCACCAGCAGTACGGCCTCTTTGGACGACGTCTGGCTGGTGATGTCGACGGCTACCGGCCCCAGGCGCCTCTGCCCCTTGTGCTCTCCCCTTCGGTAGTCGTCGGCCGTCTCCGCGTAGTAGTTGACGCTGGAGGCACAGTGCTCCTGCGCCTGGATGTGCACGTATGACGGGAGCTTCGCATTGCCGGGATTCACCGGCCGTGGCACCGGTATCCCCTTCGGCGTCCCGCCGAAGGACCCCAGCGCGTACACCGTGTACGCGCCTCCCGCGACCAGGACCAGCGCCAGTGCCGCTGACCGTCCCGTCGCCCGCCGCCACCACTTGCGTGCCTGAGGCTTAGCCGGGGGCACACTGTAGTAGTGGATGTTCTGGACGCCCTCGGTCTGGAAGGGGCCTTGGAAGGTGTTGTCGCGGAATGCGAAGTCGTCCTGCGCGCCGTACTGTCTGTTGTCGTCGGTCATGTGGCGGCGCCGCGGTGGATGTGCTGGACGCCCTTGACCTGGACCGGACCGCCGAAGGTGTTGTGGTGGAACTCAATGTGGTCCCCGCCAGGCTGGCTGCCGGGTGCCCGGGCAAGGGATTGCAGGTGGGCCAGCGCCTGCTCAAGATCGGACGCGAATCCGGTATCGGTCTCGTCGGCTTCCTCCAGCATGAGCAGCACCCGCTGCCGGGTCCGGTCGCTGGGCGACTCACGCCCGCTTGCCGCTTCCTCCGTCAGCCGGTGCAGCGCGGGGTCGTCTCCGAGTTTCCGGCTCACCACGTCGTGCAGGCGGTCCATCCCGGCGTCCAGCGCCCGGTCGACTTCCCCGTCCGCCCGCCCAGTCACGCGCTGAGCCTTCCGGACAGCCCACGCGAATAAGTACCCGATCGCGATCTCGATGCCCGTCACCGTCACCCCCCACGGCCAGTGCTGACCCCACAACAGACGGTACCGCCTACTGGGCGGCGAATCAGGCCGATCGGCCCGAAAAACACGCCTTACAACTGGGTGAGTTCGTCCGTACGCAACTGAGGAGAGACGTCCGTACGCGGACACCCCGACCAGTGCAACGCGCTGTGTGGTGTCCTCGGGCAGCGCCAGGACGGCGTCCAGGGCCGGGCGTGGCAGCGAGACGGAACGGAAGAACGGCTGGACCCTGGCCGAGACCGCCGGTGACACAGGTCCCCGGGGGATGCAACGGCTGGTGAACCACTACCTGTGGGACACCGACGCCCTGCGTGACGACGTCCGCGACGCGGTCGTGGGGCACATCGGCGATCCCCAACGGGGAGTTCTACGGCGTCGGTGAGTTTCCACCGTGCCTCGGGTGCCGCAGGGGCCGGCCACAGGCGCCCGTGCCGTCCCGGCTGGGGGTGTGCGTGCCCCGCGCGGCCTACCCGCGGGTGAAGAGCCGTTGTCGGCAGTGCTGTCCGCTTGTTGGGCAGGTGGCCAGGTGCCGGCCGACGCGGTTACGGCATCAGGCGGCGAGGGATTCCTGACTCGCCGGCCTGCAGGCGCCGTTGCACCGGGTTGGTGCTCAGCTTGCGCGTGGGCCCCATGACAGTGGCGTCCGGGTCGGGCACGGCCGCACGCTGGTCGGCTCCGTACTGCGGCGGCTGCCAGCACACCCACAGGCTGCGGCGCAGCGGGCCAGGCCTGCGCACCCCCAGCCCGCCGGAGGCCGAGTGCGCCGGGATCTCGACGATCTCCTGCCATCGACCGGGGTCCGGGGCCGGTTCGGCGCGGTGAAGGGGGACAGTGACCTCGACGTTCCCGGTGTGGATACCGGTTTGCACGTAGGCCTCGCCGTCCTCCGCGTGCACGAGCCCGTTGTGGTGGGGAGGCAGTTCCGGGCCGAGGCCGCCCTCCTCGTCGCTGATCAGGAACTGGTGGTAGGAGGCGGAGACGGCTGCACAGCCTTGTCCGATCGGCTCGTTCATGGCGTGGTTCCGGCGTGTGAGTCGTGTGGTCAGGGCTTGATCCAGACCTGGAACCTGTCCCTTCGCGGGCAGGCAACTTCGAGGTGGCGCGGCGCGCGTTGTGGAGTTGCAGGCGGCAGGTCGTACCCGGATCCGGCCGATAGCGGCTGTGGTCGGACGACCGGTTGGACAAGAGCATCTATTCCGTGGTCTCCCGCTCCTGCGGCCAGGACCTGATCACCGCCGGTACCTACACCGAGATACTCGCCCGCCTGCTCCCCTGCGCCGCCTACGGGGCCTGCGACTGGCGCGGCGGCTGCCATCTGCGCCGTCAGTACTGCGGCTACGGGTTCGGGCGTCGGCGCGGGTACGGGTTCTGCAGGGAGTGGGATGAAGGCGGATGGGGTCGGCGGTAACGGTGAGCCGGGCTCTCCGCGCCGTGTGCCGATCGGAGTCGGAGCTCCGGTTGGGGCGTGTTTGCCAGACTTCGCGCGGAATCCTGGTCACCGCCTGGCCCGTGCTGGAGGGCCTGCTCACCCGCCCGCCCGGCGGATCCACCAGAATCTGCGTCGGCTCCAGCACCGCCCCGACTGAGGCTTTCGGTTCGGGGTGATGGTGGTCTCGGTGGTGGGTGCATCCCGGTGTCATCGGTATCCCGATGGGGGCCCGACCGCGAGACAGCGGGCCCGGCGGGAGCAGATGCGGTTCGAGGCTGCCGAGTTGGTCGTGCGAGGGGTGACGTCGCCGCAGGTGGCGCGGCGGTTACGGGTCTCCCGCAAGTCCGCGTATGCCTGGCATGCCGCCGGTGGGACGGCGAACCGGAGTCCTGCGGTCCAGGGGGCCGTCCGGACGGCCGTCACGGATGACACAGGACCGGCGGGCCCGGTCGGCTTCCGAACCGGGGAAGGGCGCCGCGCACGGCTGGGTGGAGGACCGGCGGTGGAGGCCTGCCCGGGTGGCCACTGCGATCGCGGTTCCATGTCCGTTTCGGCCCGGCGCGGACCTGGCGCATCCTGCGCCGGATGGGCTGGGCGGTGCGGGGCCCCGGCGCGGCGTACTGCCGAGCGGGACGAGGACGCAGTGGCCACCCGGATCAAGGAGGCCTGGCGCAGGTGGAAAGCCGGCCGCAGGTGGAAGGACAGTGAGGGATCAGGACGCCCGGCTGTGCTTCGAGGACGGGTCGGGGCAGATGCTGCGGCCGCCGACGGCACGCACCTGGTCCCGGCGCGGACACACGCCCGCCGTCACGGTCCGCGCCGCGGGATCGCGAGGGATCCCGCTCGCCGGCCCGGTCTGCCACAAGGCCCGGTGACCGCACCCGGCCGATCTTCCGGATGCTGGTGCGCCACGGCCGCACGTGCGAGAAGAAGGGCTTCGGGGAGAAGGGCTTCGCCCGCCTCCTGGACGCCGCCCATCAGCGTCGCGTCGGTGACCTCGTGCTGCTGTGGGAGGACTGCACCCACCACTGCACCGACCACGTGGACGCCGCGATGCGGCGCGAGCTGATCGCGGCTTCTCGCAGTGGCCCAAGGATTCCCTCGCGGCCGCACGCATGCCGACTCCGATCCGGTCAGCGGGACTCCCACGGGACTCCCACCTGATGTCGAGACCTCGCTGACAGGCGCAGATGCCGGTGCGGGCCCGAGGATCCGGGGCCGCGCGAACGGGTCTCAGCCGGCGATGGCGCTCGCGACGTACGCGCGCGCCCCATCCTCCAGCCGGGCCTGCAGGGTGAAGAACAAATCGGCGGCGCGGATCCCGATCCAGTCCGGCGGGAGCAGTTCGTGCGGCAGCCCCGGGTCGAGGTAGGGCAGGTGCCGCCAGTCGGTGAGCGTGCGCACGTAGTCGATGAAGGCGTCCCGCTCATCGACCGCGGAGCGCTGCCGCCACCGCTCCAGTACCGGCGCGTGCTCGTCGACGAACTCGGTGTACAGCTGTTCCAGCTGGTCCAGGTCCCACCACTGGCGTACCTTCGCCTTCAGGTCGCTGAAGGCGAGGTGATCCGCGCGGAAGAGGTCGGCGTAGCCGTCGAGGCCCAGGCGCCGCAGCACCTCGGAGGTCGGTTCGTGCAGGTGCGCAGGCGCGATGTACACCCCCGACGCGGTGGTGCCGAACCCGAGCCGGTTCAGGCGGGAACGCAGCAGGTGCCGTTTGCTGCGTTCGGACTCCGGCACCGAGAACACCGCCAGGAGCCAGCCGTCGGCCAGGGACGAGCGCTCCCGCCGGAAGATCCGGTGGTCGCCCTCCCGCAGCACCGCCATGCCCTCCTCCGACAGCGCGTAGCCCGCCGCGCCGCCCCGTCGCTCGGCGTGCAGGATGCCGCGCCGCTTGAGTCGGGAGATCGAGGACCGTACGGCGGGTGCGTCGATACCGAGGTCGGCCAGGAGGTTGATGAGCGACCCCACCGACAGCCAGCCGCCCTCGGTGCGGGAGTACAGGCCGTACACCGTCACGATGAACTGACGGGGCTGCGCCGTCCGTGGTGCCCCGCTGCCCTCGGCCGGTTCGCTCGGTTTTGCTGCGACCGTCATGTGAGCAGGATAGCAATGGCGAACAGCCGCCGTGCCGGGGCAGGTACGGCGGCTGTTGCCCGGGGGCGCAAGGGCGCTAGCGTGCCGCGGGCGGCGGGGTCGTCGCATACCTGCCGGACAGCAGGGATCCGGCGCCCGGGGCGACGGCGGGCAGGTTCAGGGCCCCCATCATCTGATGGGCGGTGGCGACGGAGGCCGAGAGCACCGGCTTGCCGATTTCGTTCTCCACGATCTCGATCGATTCCAGTGACGGCATCTGGACGCACGCCGACAGCACGATCGCGCCGGCGTCGGAGTGGTCGAGCCGCCGGACGATGGGGATCAGTTTCTCGGGGTCGTGCGCGGCGACCTGAAGGTTGTCCGGGATCTCCAAGGCGGTGTAGTCGGTGACCTCGACCCCCTCGTTGCGGATGTAGGCCACGACCAGCTCGGTCAGCGGCCGCAGGTACGGCGCAACGAGGGTGATCCTGCCGGCCCCCAGTACCTCCAGCGTGCCGACCAGGGCACCGGCGCTGGTCACCACCGGCGCCGGCGCGCCGTTGTCCGCCGCGACCTTGGCGAGCGTCTGCTCGGAGGTGCGGTGGTAGCCGTGGCCCATGCTCATGATCGCCACCAGGCAGGCGTAGCCGAGCACATCCACGTGCGCGTCGGAGAGTTCGGCCGCGCACCGCACGTAGTCGGCGTCCATGGCGGCCAGCTCCTCCTTGCGTACCTCCTTCATGCGCATCCGGCTGGAGTGGAAGGTGAACCGCTCGGGCTCGACCGTCTCCCGGGCCCGCAACAGCGCCGGGATCTCGGTCTCCATCGTGACGTTCGAGCTCGGCACGATCTGGCCGATACGGAATCTTCTCGCGCTCATCGGACGTCCACCACGGGGTTGCGCAGGGTACCGATGGACTCCACGGTCGCCTCGACCACGTCGCCGGGCCGCAGGAACTGCTGCGGGGTGAAGCTCGCGCCCACTCCGGCCGGTGAACCGGTGGCGATCACGTCGCCGGGCTCCAGGGTCATGCCCGCGGTGATGTCGGCGATCAACTCGGGGATCCGAAACAGCATGTAGCCGGTGTTGGACTTCTGCTTGACCTCGCCGTTCACGCGCAGGGACAGGTCCAGCCGGTGCGGGTCCGTGACATCGCCGGCGGTGCGGATGGCCGGCCCGAACGGCGCGTAGGAGTCCTGGCCCTTGGAGTAGAACCACTGCCCGGACCGCCTCTGGTCCCGTGCGCTGCCTGGGCGGGCTGTACTTCGCCGCCCTGGCCAAGCAGCTGGACCCCAGCCGCGAGATCACGGTCTGGGAGCGCAACGCCGACGACGACACCTTCGGATTCGGCGTGGTCTTCTCCGACGAGACCCTGGACGGCATCGCGGCCGCCGACCCGCGGATCTTCGCCCGCATGGAGAGCGGATTCGCCCGCTGGAGCGACATCGACATCCACTACCGCGGCCAGGTGCAGACCTCGGGCGGACACGGCTTCGCGGCGATATCCCGCAAGCTCCTGCTGCAGATCATGCAGCGGCGCTGCGCCGAGCTCGGGGTCGAGGTGCGCTACCGCACCCTGGCACCCCCGGCGGACGAGCTCGCCCGCACCCATGACCTGGTGATCGCCGCCAACGGCTTCAACTCCATCACCCGCGGCAAGTACGCCGACGTCTTCCAGCCCTCCCTCGACGAACGCGACTACCGGTTCATGTGGCTCGCCACCGACCGGGCTCTGGAGGCGTTCACCTTCATCGTCGCCGAGACCGAGTGCGGGCCGGTGCAGGTCCACGCGTACCCCTTCAGCGCCGACCGCAGCACCTTCATCGTCGAGATGACCGAACGCACCTGGCGCAACGCCGGATTGGACGTCCTGGCCGCGCGGGAGTACGGGCCCGGGGAAAGCGACCACGACAGCGTCGCCCGCTGCGCCGACCTCCCCGTGACCACCTCGGCGGCCACCGGCTGCTGACCAACAACTCCAAGTGGGTGCGCTTCACCACCGTACGGAACGCCACATGGCGGCACGCGAACATCGTGCTGCTCGGCGACGCCGCCCACACCGCGCACTACTCCATCGGCTCGGGCACCAAGCTGGCCATGGAGGACGCCCTGGCACTCGCCGCCAGCCTCGAGCAGCCCGGCGACCTCGCCGCCGCGCTCGACCACTACGAGCGCACCCGCAAGCCGGTGGTGGAGTCCACCCAACGCGCCGCCCAGGCCAGCCTGGAGTGGTTCGAGAGCATCGACCACGCGATCGGCACCGAGCCCGCGCAGTTCGCCTTCAACCTGCTCACCCGCAGCCGCCGGGTCACCCATGACAACCTGCGCCTGCGCGACGGTGCGTACATCGCCTCACTGGACCGCTGGTTCGACCGTCGGCAGCCCGGCGCCGCAGCGGTACCCGCCCCGCCGCTGTTCCAGCCGTACACGCTGGGCGGCCTGCGGCTTCGGAACCGGATCGTCGCGGCCCCCGTCGCCTTGTACAGGGCCCAGGACGGGATGCCCGGCGACATCGATCTGATACACCTCGGCGCCAAGGCGCTCGGCGGGGCGGGCCTGGTGCTGGCCGACATGACGGCGGTGAGCGAGACCGGTCGGGTCACTCGGTTCCAGCCCTCCTTGGCGGGGGTGACCTCGGTGAGCAGGCGGACGGGCTGGGCGTCGTCCTGAGTGGTCATCGTGCGGGGTCCTTCACAGAGACGGAGGGCAGGGTGTGAAGTGGTGCGGGCCGCGGCGCCGGCGGCGCCGCGGCCGCAGGGGGTCACTGTCGGCGGTAGCCGTAGCCGCCCAGTTGACGGGCGAGTTCCGCGACGACGGTCTCGTCGCGGCCGAGGATCAGGCTGGGCAGCGGCTGGCCCTTGGCGATGGCCTCGCGGATGAACGGGCCGACCTGGAAGTCCTTCCAGACGGGGCCGCGTTCGCTCTGCGGCCTGACGGTGAAGCCGTGGCCGGCGGCGGCCAGGACGACGGCGCAGTCCAGGGCGGGGCTGGCGTTGTGCACGGCGGCTGCGGCACTGCGGTGGATCAGTGCCTCGGTGATGGCGGCGGAGGTGTCGCCGACGTGGTGGATCTCGGGGAACGTCCGCTTGAGCACGCCGTCGTGCTCGCGAACGGCGCGGGGCAGGACGAGGTGGTCGCGGTCGGCGGGCGGGCGGGGGGTCTCCTTGCTGAACTCCTCCCACTCCTGCTCGGGAAGGCGCAGTCGCCACGCGCTGGAGCAGTCGGCGGTCAGCGCGCAGTTCGCGGTCACGACGCTGGCGCCCACCGGGTGGCCGGGGATGTGCACCAGCATCGAGATCGAGGCGGCGTGGTGGTCGCCGACGGAGAGCAGGTTCTTCGGGGATCCGGTGATGGAGATGGAGGCGAAGGAACGCTTCCGTGCCAGAGCGTGTTTGGCCTGGGCCAGGCATGTGTCGGCGGACTCGGCCTGGGCTCCGATGACGTCGACGTTCCCGTGGTTGTCGCGCATGTACTTGTCGAACGCGGTGAGGATCGCCTCGATGGTGCGCTGGGTGATGGTGCCCCAGTGCTCCTCGGCGTGCGGGGCGCCCACCGGCGGGCGCCGGTCGGGGGTGAGGTGGAAGTCGTCGGTGTCGGAGAGCAGGCGCATGAAGCGCTTGGCGTCGCGGGCTTGCGGCATGGAGACGGTGCGGTCCGAGTCGTCGATGTCGACGGCCTGGTGGAGGGCCGTGCTGGAGCTTCGCAGCGCACGGGAGACCACTTCGGCTCCGCCCCGGGCTATGCCGACCGCGGTGGTGCGCGGCGGTCCGCCGCCGTTGACGCTGGGGTTCTGGTTCACGTTGGCCCATCCTCCTGATGACCGAACGGGTGTAGAGCGGCGGGAGGGCCCGCGCACGTCTACGACGAGGGCAGCTCAGACTACAACCCTGCATGTAGGAGCCATGTCGACACATATACTCGACACGCATGACTTGTCGCTAATCACTTTAGAAGTCTATACATCGCACCGGCGAACAATACGTGCAATTAGAACTACACAACTACAAGAAGGTCAGAAACCAAGCAAGGGTGACTGTACTGTAGTGCCGCCGGGGAGCGTCTCCGGTGGCAGCCGCTCACCCACACGACTGCCGGAGTGTGCGGAGGAGGCGTGCCATTCCACCTCTCGGTCGGAGCGTCAGGCACGCCCAACGTCCGTAGAAGGGGCTCACGTGAGTGACCGTCAACGCGAGAACAGTCGGGCCGAGAGCAGGGAGCGGCAGGTCGTCGTCTCCGTACGGCTGAGCGAGGGCTTGCTGCAGCGTGTTCATGCCTTTGCGGCGGTGAAGGACTCCACGGCCAATGCCGTCATCCGACAGGCAGTTGAGGACCACATCCGCCGTGAGGTGCGCACCAAGGAATTTCAGGAGGCAAGCCGGGCCCATGTCCAACGCGCACAGGCCGAGGTCGAGGCCCTGACGATTGAGGAGGGGGACCAGGATGTCGCCTGAAGACCGCACGGGCTGTACGCCGACAGGGCAATCCACGGCGCAGCACTGAAGGCGCAGCACCAGCTTTTGATCACCGCCGACCGCTCCTACCGGGCGGCCGTGGCGAACGCGTGATCCGCGGGGGTCCGGCACCGGTGCCGGACCCCCACTTTTCGCTCCCGTGCCCCGTGTCGCAGCGCCCCAGGAGCGCCGGAGGCGACGCGTGCCGTGACGAGCGAGGGTGCACTTGGCCCGCCATCGGCCATCATCGTGCGACCTGCCGTCCGGCCGCCCGTTCGGGGCCGACCGGGGGTTCGCGGCCCGGGGCCGCTCACGCCGCTCTCGACGGCTCGAGACGTCCGCCGATCCGACGGGCGCACCGCCCGTCGGCACCTGCCGCCTCCCCTGTATCCGCTCATCCACCCGCTTCGTCACATCCCTTCAGGGACCGCATCCGCAGCAGGGCTCAGGCCTCGGGCTCACGCAGCTCCGGTCGATCGCCGGGCGGACTCCCGGGCCTGCCACTGCTCTTCTCGCGCACAGCGCGAGAACCGCCCGCGGCCCAGGGGGTCACCCTGCGGCGACGCGGGGGCGCATCCGCCGACGCAGCGGGGTCGCGCGCCGGACGGAATTCACCAAATGATCAAGGACTCCCAGTGCGACGCTACGACTACAACACGTGTTCCCACCGTTAGTCCAATCGTGGTATTTCCATACCGACATAAACTCATCCAAAAGATAATGAACAGCTGCCCATATCCCGTCAACTCCGCATATGTCCAATAGAACTGACTCACGATCGAGCGTGAAGGTCGCTCACAGACCGTGGTCCCTCTCGTCCGCGCCATCGCCACAGGACGTGCCTCACCGCCGACGGAATCGCCCCCCGGTTCCCCCCGGGCCGGCGCCCGGCAGCCAACCCCCGCGAAACCTGGGTCGGCGCGTCATCGCCCCACCGCGAAGAGCTGTCTGAGGCGGGCCTGGACCAGCGGCAGGCCGACAACGGGGACGTCGTAGTGTCCCGCCCCTTCCAGGACCGAGAGGTTGATGTCGTTGCCGTTGGCCACCATCTTGTTGATGACGTTGTAGGTGACGGAGTTCGGGCTGGTGATGTCATCCGTCCCGTACAGCCACAGGACCGAGCCCGGCAGGGTCGAGCGTTCGAGCCTGCCTTGGTTCTGTTCGAAGAACCGTCTGATCTCCGGAAGCGAGTTGGGCCTGTCTCCGCGGACCCCTGGATAGGTGTTCAGGCGGTGGGACGCAGATGCACTGAGGTAGCTTTGGATGTCCTGCCTGACGGCGGCGTTCAGGTCGTCGATGCAGGCCTGCCAGTCCCGACGGTAGAACTTGAGCATGTTCGGGCCGTAGACCTGGCGCGGGTCGACGTCGTAGCCCGCGTAGCGTTCGGTCTTCGTGAAGTAGATGGTTTCCGCGTTGGCGAAGACCAGCTGGTCGATCTGGTGAGCCGTCGGGGGGAGCCCGGACCGGGAGGCGTTGTCGATGTCCTGCCACAGGATCGTGTTCATGGCGGGAACGTCCGGCACGGGGGCGAGGGTGATGGCGCCCCGGTACTCAAGGGCGGGGTCCGCCTTCGCGGCCGAGGCGGACCTGTAGGCGGCGGCAAGCGCCGCGAACCCGCCTTCTGACCATCCCGCCGGGGCCCACTGCCCGGACAGTCTGCCGCCGAGGTATCGCTGTGCGGCGACCGCGGCGAAGATCATGGAGTTGCCCTCGCTGGACAGGTCGTAGTAGCCGTGCCCCGTCGTGACGCCCGCGGACACCGGTCCCAACCCCTCGTAGTCCGGCGCGACGACGGCGATGCCCATCGTCAGGACGGCCGCCAGCAAGGCGGCGTTCGGACCGTCGATCCACGTGCCGTGCTCCTGGAGCTGCACGCTGGGAGCGCAGTGCGGTGCCCATCCGGTGGTTCCGTGCCCCCACACGAACAGCGGCCGGCCCCCCGCCGGAGGTGCCTTCTTGGGAAGGAACAGCATGGCCGTCGCTTTGACCTGCTTGCCTTGCATACCTGGCATGCGGTAGACGATCAATTCACCGTTGGCCACGGCGGAGATGTCCCGGGGCACGTTGCGCAAAGGGGTGGGCGTACCCACCACGTCGCCGTCGCGTGCCGAATCGGAGGGGCCGACCGGACCCCCCGAGGGAGCGATGAACCCACCGATGAGGAGCGCGGCCAGCAGCACGACCGCGCACGCCCTCCCCTTGCGAAGGAACGCCCTCCGGCGAAGTCCGCGCCGGCCCGGCCCCTTCGGGCGACCGGCGTCCCCGGGGGACGGCCCGGGCGGAGGATTGTGGATGGCTGCGTCGGACATACCCGCGACCCCGCCTTCGTCTTCTTGCCACCCTGTGCTTCCTGCGGCGCGCTGAAGCGTTTGCGAGTCCGCGGCTCAAGGACGGAAAGGCCGTGTGCTCATGAGTGACCGTAGGCGACAGGGTGCGGCCGCGCCTGCCGAGGGCCGGTTCGGTGCGTCATTCGGGGTTTGCTCCGCGCCGGATCGACGGTGGGCTGCGTCGCGGAGGAAAAGCCTGACGGGTCCTCCGACGACTCCGTCGCATGTCCGGGTGAGCATGTCCGGGTGAGGCCGCGCCTGCCGAATGGCCTATCCGAGTTGCTTTGAGCAGGCACAGCCCGCTCTTGCTGCCTACCGTTACCCGAGGAACAACCCCTCGATCTTGATCATTCCGGATTGCAGGGGTGAACCGGACAAAGATTTCAAACACTAGCGGCACCGCCATCGCAGAAGGGGCCGGGTGCCAAGGAGGTCGGCAATGGCGACGCGACAGCCGCGGGCTCCCCGGAGACGGAGAAGGACCCGCCGCACCGTCGGTGCCTGCGTGCTCGCTGCGGGATGTGTCGTCGCAAGCGCCGTTCCCTCGGCCGCGACGGGTCCGCAAGCGGGCGCAACCCACCTGTGCGCGACGACACCCTTCCCTCCGTCGGAATCCACTCCGCCCCCGATCCTGTCGGGCAGCGACGTGTGGAGTTTCGTCTCCGAGCAGGGCCTTAACCCCATGCGGGTGACCGTGACGGCGAACAAACCGGGGACGGCTCGCGGAGACGTCTTTGCCGCCCCGTTCAGCGCGGACCAGATGGTCGGCCAGACCGGGGCACTGGTCAACGACAACTCCGGTGATCCGGTCTGGTTCCGCCCACTGCCCTCCACGAACCTCCAGAACGCCGACTTCAAGGTCCAGACCTATTACGCCGGCGGCGGGGACCGGGGGCAACCGGTGCTGACCTGGTGGCAGGGCACCCTCGCGCTTCCCCCGGCCTATACCAACCTGCCGGCCGGTGCGCCGGAACCGGGCGGGTGCTACTACATCTACGACACCCACTACCGCCTGCTCAAAACGGTGTTCGCGCATCACGGCTACTACCCGGACGAGCACGAATTCACCCTGACGCGCAGAGGAACGGCGCTGTTCATCGCCTCCAAACCGGTGCCCATGGATCTCACTCGCTATGGGGGCCCGAAGAACGGGGCCATCGAGAACAGCGAGATCCAGGAGGTCGACCTCGCCACGGGCAGACTCCTCTACTCGTGGAACGCGCTGGACCACATCGACCCCGCCGATTCCGAGGAGGCGGCCTCGAGTGCGTCGTCGTCCGGCGGGGTGTGGGACGCCTTCCACATCAACTCGGTCGACGAGGGTCCTGACGGCCGGCTGTTGATCTCGGCCCGGAACATGTGGGCGGTTTACGACGTCGAAAAGAGATCCGGGAAGGTCCGCTGGCAACTCGGAGGGAAGAAGAGCGACTTCACCTTCGGGCCGAACGCGGACTTCTACTGGCAGCACGATGCCCGATTCCGGCCGGGAAACCGGATCAGCATGTTCGACGACGGCTGCTGCGACCTTCCGGACGGCGCCCCCGAACAACGGTCGCACGGCCTGATCCTCAACCTTGACCTCCACAGCCGGAAGGCGACCGTGGACAGGACCTACTACCACCAGCCGCCGTTGGAATCACCGACCCAGGGAAACACCCAGGCCCTTTCCAACGGCAACGAATTCATCGGGTGGGGCCAGAGCCCGTACTATTCGGAGTACGCGGGTGCGGGGAACACCGAGGGCAGCGGCTTGCACAACCTGCTCTACGACGCGAAGCTGCCGGGCTCCAACATCTCGTATCGAGCGTTTCGGAACGAGTGGATCGGCACGCCGTACTACCCGCCGAGAACGGCGGCACGGTCCGACGGCGGGCACAGCGTCGTCTACGCCTCCTGGAACGGCTCGACGCAGACCAGAGCATGGCGGGTACTCGCCGGACCCGACGCCGATTCCCTGTCGGTCGTCGTCGAAAAGGCTCCACGGTCCGGATTCGAGACAGCCGTCACCACGAACGCCCCCGGACCGTACTTCCAGGTGAAGGCGCTGAACGCGCAGGGCAAGGTCCTTGGGACCTCCCACGTCGTGACCCTCTCCAGCCGACAGTCGACGAAGGACACCAAGAGGTAGTCGCTGCATGGCCACGGCATGCCCACGGCATGGCTGAAGGGGCAGAGCCAGCCCCCGGCCGCCCTCCGCTCGGCCGTGCGAGAAAACGATCTCTGTCCGGCTCTTCGGCGCCGCGGCCGGTAGTGGTACTTCCTCGTCCGCCTCGAACTCGACGTCCAGGCCGCGGGTCGAACGCGTCCGGGCGCGGTCAGCTCCGTGGTGGCGCAGGCGCTGTTCGCCGGACCGGCGCGACGGCCGGCTGGGCGCCGGGCTTCCACCCGCGGATCAGGTGGGGCAGGCGCAGCAGGTCGGGCCACCACGGCAGCGCCTGGCCGGCGAGTGCGGCGACGTCGCCCCACTCGGCTTCGTACTCGATGCGGGGATGCGCGGTGCCGGAGGCGACCACGGCGGGTCCGGCCAAGCCATGTCCCCGTCCGGGGCGCACACGGTGAGCACACCGTCCGGGATTCCGGCTTCGGTAGGGGCGGATGCGACATCGGTGGCGACCTCGCGGTCGTCGCTGTGCACGATGCGGATCGTGACGAGGGCGGTGTGCCGGTCCAGCACCGGCCCCCTCACCGTGTCCGCATGCAAGGTTTGCCCGGGGGTGCTGCACGAGAGGGCTGGAGGAAACGCCCGTTCCTCGAGAACTCCGAAAAGCGCCGACCCATCACCACCCGGACGCGCGTGGTGATGGGTAGTGCAGGTGACCACCCCGACGCCGTGCCGGGCCGGGTGACCTGACCCGACGACGTCCGCGGCAACCAGGCGGCCCCGACGTCGTGCAACGAATCATCCGCCGACACACCTGCCAGTGACCACAGTCCGCGCCACCCCTGCCTCGTGGTGGTGCGGGGCGGCCGTGGCCGCTCGTGGCCCAGCAGGGCGGACAAACGGCAGGCCCCGGGGGCGCAACCCCGGGGCCCTGCCTACAGGACCCACCTGACAGAGAGGCGGACCTGATGGTCCACATCATGGCAGTCGTGATCACCGCGGCTGACGACCACCCCACCCAGCAGGACGAAGCGCTGCGCCGGGCCCGCGAGGCCGACAAACGCAGGACGGGCGGTGCCCGATGAGCGAGCGCCTGACCGAAGACGTCGCACGCAGGCTCGACCGGATCAGGGAGGCTGCCGCCGCCGCGGAGCGCGCCAGGCACTTGCGGGAGGGCCGGTAGATGGCATCCTGCCCGCTGTGCTCCGACTGGGGCACCCTCCCCGGCGGTGACCCCTGCCCCGTCTGCCGCAGCCCCAGCGCTGCCGAAAGGGCCGGGCCGGACGGATCAAGACCCGATGCGCAGACAGGCACGTCAAGCTCCGGGCGGACAGGTCTGCTGTTGGTCGGCAACCCGTCCACCAGGAGCTTCACCTCCACGGTGGTAGGGACCATCGGCACCCCGGAAGGCCCGACGGCGGTCGCAGGACGACTGGACGCCGGATGCCCCACCGCTACGGCCGCGACGCCGCCCGGGTCTCCTCCTGGACGTGCGGGTACTGGGCGGTTCGGTGCTGGAAGGCGAGCACCTTGCGGTTCTGGACGACACCCCGGCGGATCTCGATGGCGCGCCCGATCGTGTCGTCGGCGTCCCAGCCGTCGGGGCCCTGGAGCACGACGTCCAGATACGGCAGGAGGGCCTCGCTGTTCTCCCAGGTCGCGGAGTCCCACAGGTAGGACGGGCTGTGGTCCACCCCGTAGTACCTGACGTGGTCGCCGACGGTGAACATCGGGTCGGTGAAGGTGGTGGGCCGGGCCCAGTCGAAGCCCATGCCCTCGTCGCAGGAGACGTCGATGACCAGGGTACCGGGGGCCAGCTTGGGCAGGTCCTCGTCTATCAGGAACATCAGCGGCGCGTCGGTGTCCTGCAGCACGCAGTTGACGATGATGTCGTGCCCGGCGAGGAACTCGGCCAGCGGCAGCGGGCCGTCCTCGGTGAGGGCGACACTGCGTCGCGGGTCGAGGGTCCCGTCGGCCTTGTCGTGGTCGAAGTGGACGATCCGCGCGGAGTGGATGGGAGAGCTGACGGCGGTGACGCCACGCGCGGTGAGCACGTCGACGTCGTGCACGCCCAGGGCGCTGAGCGCGGTCACCGCGCCGCGGGCGGTCGCGCCGAAGCCGATGACGACCGCGCGATGCCGCCGCCCGTAGTCGCCTGTCACGCCGGTCAGCTGCATGGCGTGCAGGACCGAGGAGTACCCGGCCAGCTCGTTGTTCTTGTGGAAGACGTGCAGGTTGAAGGCGCCGCTGCGGGTCCAGTGGTTCATCGCTTCGAAGGCGATCAGGGTCAGCCGCCGGTCGATGGCGGTCTGGGTGACCTTCTCGTCCTGGACACAGTGCGGCCAGCCCCACAAGACCTGGCCCTCGCGCAGTTCCGCCAGGTCTTCGGGGAGCGGTTTGGCCAGCAGGATGACATCGCAGCCGGCGATGAGTTCCTCGCGTGTGCGGAAGCCCGCGACGAGTGGGGCGAGCCGGCTGTCCGGGACGCCGAAATACTCCCCGTAGTTCTCCTGGAGGTAGATGCGCTTGCGGAGACCGGCGTCGATTCGGTCGAAATGAGCGGGGTGAACGGGCAGACGATGCTCGTTCTCCTTGCGGGTCTGCGACATGATTCCGAGCGTGAGCTGCTGCAAAATACCCCTTTGGTTGCTCCCTGTTTAGCACACCGGGGCAGTCCGGCAGCCGGTCGCGACGGGCGGGGCCGAGAAGCCGGGGACAAGTGAGCCGCTCCTTTCCCACCGCCGCAGCGCTCTCTGTCGTCCTGCTCGCGCCCGGCCAGGGGCGCTGGGACCTGCTGGCCGTGCCGCCGGATACGACCGAGATCGAAAAGGCCTGGTGGCCCAAGCCCTGCCCAGCCGCTGCTCCGCGAAGGCCGGCGCGCGGCCAACTCCCCCCGCCTGGACGCCTCGCAGGCGGGAGAGCCAGAGCCTTTTGGGCCCGGTTCGGAACGTGAGCGCTGCGCTCAACGAGCTCCATGGCCCGGAAAACGTCCGACTCGTCGTCTGGTTCCACTGAGCACGAAGCCTCACGCCGGTAAACGCCCAGGCAATCAGTTGGCCGGGGCCGCGTCCGGGGACACCTCACCGTACGGCTGATCGCGCCGGCCGAACGGATGCGGGTGCAGCGCGGGTTCCGGCCGACGATGTCCGCGGCCCGGCCGGCGGGCGGCCCAGGGCGTGGAGGGGCGGCGTACGCCGACGCGGTGTCGGAGTACGCCGCCCTCGGGCGGGACGAGCTGCGGGATACGGCCCGCGCGGTCGTCTCGGCTACTTCGGGTCGCGGTTGAAAACCGCCTTCGACCACAAGTAGCCGAGCGCGGAGAGAGCCAGGCACCAGACGATGGCGAGCCATCCGTTGTGGCCGATCTCGCTGCCGAGCAGCAGGCCGCGCAGGGTCTCGATGGCCGGGGTGAACGGCTGGTACTCGGCGATCGGCTGGAACCAGCCGGGCATCGCGTCGACCGGGACGAAGGCGCTCGAGATGAGCGGCAGGACGATCAGCGGCAGTGCGTTGTTGCCGGCCGCCTCGGCGTTCGGGCTGACCATGCCCATCCCGACCGCGATCCAGGTGAGCGCCAGGGCGACCAGCGCGAGCAGCCCGAACGCCGCCAGCCACTCCAGGGCCGTGGCATCCGTGGACCGGAAGCCGATGGCCACGGCGACGGCACCCACGATGACCACGCTCATGACCGACTGCAGCACGCTGCCGACGACGTGCCCGATGAGTACCGAGCCGCGGTGGATCGCCATCGTACGGAAGCGGGCCATGATGCCCTCGGTCATGTCGTTGGAGACGGACACCGCGGTCCCGACCACGGTGCCGCCGATGGTCATCAGCGCGATGCCCGGCACGAGGTAGGCGATGTAGGCGGAGCGGTCGGCGCCGCCGCCGCCGATGCCCGCGCTCATCACGTCTCCGAAGATGTAGACGAAGAGCAGCAGCAGGACGACCGGCGTGAGCAGCAGGTTCAGGGTGAGGGACGGGTAGCGCCGCGCGTGCAGGAGGTTGCGGCGCAGCATCGTGGACGCGTCGCGCACAGCGAGGGCCAGGGAGCTCATCGGACAGCCTCCTTGGGCTGGTTCGGCTGGTTCGGCTGGTTCGGCTGGTTGGAGCCGGTCAGGGCGAAGAAGACGTCGTCGAGATCGGGGGTGTGCACGGTGAGTTCGTCGGCCTCGATGCCGGCCCGGTCCAGCCGGTCGAGGATGGAGCGCAGTTCGCGCTGGCTGCCGTCGCTGGGGATCTGCAGCGACAGCGCCTCGTCGTCCCGGGTGACCTCGCGGATCGCGTCGGCTGCGCACCGGTAGGTGGACGGGTCGCAGAAGCGCAGCCGCACGTGCCCGCCCGGGATGAGCCGCTTCAGCTCGTCCGCGGTCCCCTCGGCGGCGATCCTGCCCTCGTGCAGCACCGCGATACGGTCCGCGAGCTCGTCGGCCTCCTGCAGGTACTGCGTGGTGAGGAGAACGGTCACCCCGTCGGAGACCAGCTCGCGGATGATCTGCCACATGTTGTGGCGGCTGCGGGGGTCGAGGCCGGTGGTGGGCTCGTCGAGGAAGATGATCCGCGGGTCGCCGACCAGGGTCATGGCGATGTCGAGGCGGCGCTTCATGCCGCCGGAGTAGCTGGAGGCGGGCTTGTTGGCGGCTTCCACCAGGTCGAAGCGCTCCAGCAGCTCGGCGGTGGTGCGGCGGGCCTCGCGCTTGGACAGGTGGTGCAGGTCGGCCATGAGGAGCATGTTCTCCTCGCCGGTGATCAGGCCGTCCACGGCGGAGAACTGCCCGGTGACGCCGATCGCGGCGCGCACCCCGTCCGGTGACGTGGCGACGTCGTGGCCCGCGACCTGGGCCCGGCCGCTGTCGGCGGCGATGAGGGTGGACAGGATGTGCACGGTGGTGGTCTTGCCGGCGCCGTTGGGCCCGAGCAGCGCGAACACGGACCCGGCCGGGATGTGCAGGTCGATGCCGTTGAGCACGGTCTTGTCGCCGTACGACTTGCGCAGACCGGCGGTGGAGACGGCGGCGGGCGACTGCCGACCATCGATCCTGGACGTGGGCATGACAGAAGAGGGCATGGAACCTTCCCTTGCGAAGGCTGAAGTGGCTGGGGAGTGGGCGGGTTTGCGGGGGGCCGGTGTTCAGGCCCGGGCGCGGCGGATGTCGATGTTGCCGTAGCGGGTCCGGGCGCGGACCTCGACGGTGTCCTCGGTCCTGTCCGGAGTCTCGGAGGCGGTGAGTGTGTTGCGCACCTGCCCGCGGTCGGAGCTGACGTTGAGCCAGGCGGCGGTGCCCTCGCGGATGCCGACCTCGATGGCGCCGTGGGAGGTCTCCAACTGCACGGTGCCGCGGGCCACTTCGGCCGCGCGCAGGGTGCCGTTGGCGGTGGTCGCGGCGACCGAGCCCTCGGCGCGCGCGATGTCGATGTCCCCGTTGGCGCCGCTCACCCGCAGATCGCCGGTCACGGCGCCGACGGTCGTGGTGCCGTGCGAGTTCTTCAGGACGGCGTCACCGTCCACGGTGCCGACGCGCAGACTGCCGGAGCTGGTGGTGATCTCGGCCGTGCCCTCGACACGGTCGACGGTGATGGACCCGTGCGACGCCTTCAGGTGCAGCGGCCCGGTGGTGTCGAGGCACACATCGCCGGACGAGGTCTTCACGCGGACCTCGCCGAGCCGGCCCTCGCCCAGCACCTGGGCCCAGGCGCCGGTCATGTCGATCCGCGAGCCCGTGGGCAGCTCGACCGTCACGTCGACGGTGCCGGTGCGGCCGAGCAGATTGGGCTTGGGCGTCCTGACGGTCAGTGCGCCGCTCGCGTACGAGACCTCGGTCTGCTCGGCCGTGCGCACGTCCTGGTCCTTCTTGGGGTCGCGGGGCCGCACGTCGACGAGGGTGTCGAGACGGTCACCGGCGCAGAACCGGATGGAGCCGGCTTCCACGTGCGCGGTGGCGCAGATCGCTTCGGGAGTGTCGAAAGAAGGCATGGCTGTACCGTCCTGTTGGGTCTTGGGAGCGTCCCCGCCGGTGGGGACGTGATGCCGGTGAAGTGGGGCGGGCGGGGCGCGGCTAGCGCACCCAGCCCGTGAAGCTCTGTCCGATGGTGTGGGTCTTCTCCGTCGTACGCGGCCGCGTGCCGCCGTCGACCGCGGCCGACACGGCCCGCACCAGCCACGCGTTGACCGACAGGCCCTCGCGGCTCGCGGCCTCCTCGGCGCGCGCCTTGAGGTGGGCCGGCAGACGCAGATTGACGCGGGCGGTGCCGCCCTCGTCGCCGTCGGCGGGCGCCTGCGCCATGAGCGGTTCGACGGGCGCGGCGGCCGCTTCCATGGGACGGCCGTCGGCGGGCGGCGGCGTCACCACGAAGTCGGGGTCGAGCCCGCGCAGCCGTACGTCGACCGAGCCGGGGGCGAGCTCGCGGGTGATCTCGTCCATCGCGGCGGAGAGCACATTGAGCATGATCAGACGGGTCGCCGACTCCAGAGGAGCGGTGAGCCGCTCGGCCAGCTCGCGGGCATCCTCCCCGCCGGCTTCGGCGGCCACCGCGAGTTCGCGACGGAGGGTGTCGACATACGGGGTGAGATCCATTGCGCCATAGTGGCACCACTATGGCGCCTCGCGCAAGTCCGGGTGACGCCATGCGCGGAGCGAGCTTGAGAGCGGCCGCCCTGAACTGCGGAAACGTGGGAGAGGACGACCTGAGCCGTTGTGGCACCATGCGCGCCCATGCGCTTTTGGGAGCGCGGAATGGCGCCGAGTGGCACCGTATGATGCCGAGTGATGCCACCTGGCGCCATGCGGCGCCATGCGATGCCAAGGAGGTGGGTCCGCCCCGCCTCGCGGCCTGCCCCTGGGTCGGGCCCACCGGAGGCGGCGCGATCGGGCCCGCCCCGCCCAGCCAGGGCATGTGCGAGGTCGTGATCAGACGCGCCGACCCGAATCCGCTTCAATTGGACCTGCGGCGTTTTCGTCCGAAGCGATGACTGGCGTGCGACCGCACCGCTGCGTCAAGAGGTTCTCGAAGAAGATGTGACGGAGGATGTCGGGAACGGCCTGGCGGCTCCGTCTCGGGAACAGATGCGGCCACCGTGGCCGTACCACACCAAAGGAGGATCTCAATGACGATCCAGCGGATGGACAACGTCCTCATCGTTGTCGCCGACCTTGACGCCGCTATTTCATTCTTCGTCGAACTCGGCATGGAGCTGGAGGGCAAGGCGCCGATCGAGGGACGTTGGGTGGAGCGTGTCATCGGGCTCGACGACGTCCGACAGGACATCGCGATGCTGCGGACCCCGGACGGCCACGGCCGAATCGAGCTGGCGATGTTCCACACGCCGAAGGCGATCGGCGCCGAGCCGAAGGACGCGCCGACGAACACGCTGGGCATTCGCCGCATCATGTTCGCCGTCGACGACATCGAGGACGTCGTTGCCCGCCTGCGCACCCACGGCGCCGAACTCGTCGGCGAGGTGGCGCAGTACGAGGACAGCTATCGGCTCTGCTACGTCCGCGGCCCCGAGGGCATCATCGTCGGACTGGCCCAGCAGCTCGGCTGAAGACTGCCGAAGGGACCGTACCCCCGGAGAACCACCCGGGCACCCGCACCCGGGAGGTGTGCCCGACCGCCGGTCGCCTACGCACCCGCGAGCTCCCCTAAAACGGGTCCATGTCAAAGGCGGCCCCGGCGGACGAGTTGTCCGTCGAACGCACCAGTTGGACCCAGCCGAACAGGGACCGGTAACCCTTGCCCGGGTAGTCCACCACAGCGGTGCAGCATGGGAAACCATGGGCCGAGGGGGGCTTGCCGATCACAGCGGGATCATCGACGCAGTCCAGCGTCACCGTCACTGCACCCTGCGTGTCGTCACGTAAGAAGGCAATGATCACGACTTCACCCTGCCGTTCGCACACTTCAGCGGCAAGGGCGCGGACAGGTGAAGAGCCCACTGCATGGACCCGGCGATGTCCCACGCCGGTACCGATTCGCCATGACAGATCGCCTGTTGGGGTGATGCATTCCGCATCCGGGTCAAGCAGCCGCTCCGTCTTCGGGTCGTTCAGCACGGCCCGTACACACGCGTCGCAGATGCCGTTCTTGTCAGAGCTCCGGGAGTCCTCCGGCCGGGCTCGAACTCTTCCCGGAGCGGTCACTTCCGCTGCTGGATCTCCGGCCGGAGTCCCTCGAGGGCGCTGAAGCGGCCATTCTCCGGCTCAAAGAGCTTACGGATCAGTTGTCGAACACCCTGCCCACTCTCTATGACTGTCTTCGTCATCTGCACGACAAGTGAGCAGGCGCCGCCCCCTGTCTCCGCGTCCACCGTGGAGACAGGGGGCGGTTTTCGAAAGGCTCAGTCCTCGACCCAGCCGTGGCGCTTTCCGAAGTCCACCACGCGGCGCCGGATCGCGAGGATCTGCTCGCCCGTGAGCGAGGGTGCCGCCGCCAGAAGCAGTTCCGTCATTTCCTTGCGGAACTCGTCCTGGGAGAGCACGTCACACAACTGCTCTCCGTCGCCCGCAGGTCCGAGGGTCCCGGTCGGGACCATCTCCGTCGGCTTTCGCTCGGCGGGTTCGGCGAGCCGGACGGACGACGCCTTCTGGCCCCGCTCCCCCTCTTCGATCTCGAACTCGACCTGAAGACCGGAGCGCAGATACGCCTCCGGCATCAGCAGATCGTTCACATGGAGGAAGACGTCCTCTCCGCCGTACGCCGGCGAAATGAATCCGTAACCCCGCGTACTGTCAAAACGCACCACACGACCCGCAACCACAGCAACTCCCACAGAAACGCGACACCACTACCCGAAGTCAATGACCACTGCGCGGCTCGTGATCGGTCCCGGACTGTCGGGGTGCTGCCATCCGACCCGAGTTACGCGCACACTTTCATACTAACCTCGATCTTTCGTGATTGGCCGTCATCTCTTGCCGGCGGCCGATCTGCGTTCGGCGGAGTTTTCGGGTGTGCCGGCGGCCCGACTGTCGCGCGTCGGGCCGGGCGCCGGGTTCCTCCGGTGGGGCGATGCAACTCGTAGGGACGGGAACGTGCTGGTCAGCCCAGGCCCGGAAGGCCTGCGAGTCGCTGGATCGCCTCAGTGATCACATCGGTCCAGGGCCAGTGGCGGGCGAATCCGAGGCGCCGGCGGCGGGCGACGGAGCGCGGTGCCGCTACTCAGCGATACCCGAGGGCCCGCAGCTCCTCATCAGTGGTCGAGTCGTCGTGCGGCCCCGGGCGGCCAGGTGTCACAGGAACCATCGAAGGCAACCACCCCCAAGCCATACCCCGGGCCACTGGATCCTCCGGACCGTACGACAGCCCATCCGACCCATCAACAACGTAGGACCACCCCCCATCATCCGTTCGACAGGAGGCAAAGGTCATGGGAGGCAAAGGTCGTGCCGGGCCCGGAGGCCAGCGGCCCTCTTGCAGGATCGCGTGGGATGCGCTGGGGATTCCGGGTGCTGTTCACGGACACCATCGCCGACGCCGACACAGCCCTGGACGTGGGAGACGCGTTGTAGGGCGGGCGGGCGCTGGCGCACGGGAGGCGAAGCGGGTGCGCTTCACGGTCGGCGGCAGTGACTGGGCAGACGAACCATACGCAGGCAGAGCCCCGCCATCGGCGGGGCGCCCTTTCGCATCGTGGCTCGGCCCGCGCTACGACAGCGCGGTGGGACGACGTGGCGGGGGGATCCGGTCGAGCAGTTCCCACAGCGGGCGGGAGCCGGCGGCCCACTGGCCCAGGAGGTGGCGGTCCACCAGGTGCAGCTTCTGCTGCCGCCCGAAGGTGACGGCGGGGGCGGTGAACCGTCCGTTGGTCACCAGCACCACGACGTCGCCTTTGTGGACAGGGCGCCCGGTGCCGTTGAGCACCTGCAGGTCGGGGGTGCCTATGGCGGATCCGGCCAGACCGGCTTGCCGGTGCTTGCACTGGATGACCCAGCGCCTCCCGAGCGGGTCGGTGGCCAGCACGTCGGCGCCGTTGTCGCCGCGCCCGCCCACCTGCTGGGCCTGCGGGCAGCCGTCGCGCCGCATCAGATCCCGCACGGCGAACTCGAACTGCCGGTGGTGCAGCGCGTCGAGCTGGGTGAGCTGGTACCGCAGCGCCCGGGTCTGCACCCGCTCCCACTGCAGCCGCTGCGAGCGCCGATGCCCCCATGCTCCGCCGACGCAGGCCGCGACCGCCGCGGCCAGGACCAGCAGCCACCAGTGCTCCAGCAGCCACCGCACCGCGGCCACGGCCGCCACCAGCGCCACCGCCGCCACGGACAGGACCAGCAGAGCCTCACCGTCGGCGTTCTTCGCGGACCGCCGCTTCCTCGAGCCCCGCCGCGCGGGGGGACGGCGGGCGCTCACGAGCCGCCGCCGTAGTGCGTGACGATCTGGTAGCCGACCCAGCACAGCACCACCACCAGCACGTCCGTGCCGGTGACCAGCTGCCAGCCGTGGTGCTGGCAGCGGTTGAACAGGCCCTTCCTCGGATTGCGGCACCGCCCCTCAGCGCGGGTCCAGCCCCCGCACGTCGCCACCGCCGCCGCACCGATCGCCCATAAGCCCCACAGGACAGCCAGCGTCCCCAACGTTCCACCCCCCGGTGAATCGGAAATGACCTCCTATGGGACCACGCACCACTGACAACCGGTACCCGTCCGTCAGTACGCGCACGCCCTGCGTTACCGCGGCGGTTGCCCCGCTGCCGCACCCCCGTCGTCAGCGGGGCGCCCTGCGTCAGGGCAGCCACGCGGACCCCGGGCCGAGAGCGAGAGCGGCCGGGCCCGCGGCACCTTCGGGGCTGCGCGGATCAGTCCCCGTGCGGATGGTGCTGCTGGACCGGCGCAGCGGTCGGCCCGTGCGGTGGCGGCACCGTGCTCTTCGGCGCGTCGACCGTGATATGCCCGCTCGACAGCGCCCATATCAGCAGCAGCAGGAGGAAGGCGCCGAGCCCTCCGCCCGCCGCTGTCGGAGCGCGGCGCTCGTGCGCGCGAACGCGTGTCCCATCGCCGCGGTGGTACTCCCTGACGTGAACCACGTGGACCCCCAACTCGTCCCGTAACCGGTTCCCCGCGTCAACTCCCCAGGAGAACACCCGGCACTGACAGCCGGCCCCGCCGGTTGCGTGCCGGAGCCCGATGGTGTGCGGCTCCGCGCTGAAGTACCGCCGCAGGCACCGGGTCCTGGTCAGCTTCTTCAACCTTCGGCGGAGCCTCAGTGACACCGGTAGGCTCTCCGCGGTGACCTTGATGGAGACGCAGGGCCTCGCGTCGATGGCCGACGAGGCGCAGTTGCGTTGGATGGCGCTGGGGGACACGACTCGGCAGCCGCCCGTGGTCATGCTCCATGGCGGTCCGGGGCTGCCGGACTATCTGGGCGATGTCGCCCCCATGGTCGCCGACCTCGCGCCCGTGTACCGGTACGACCAGCGTGGCACGGGCCAATCCCCGTGGCAGGGCCGCCATTCCTTCGCCCGGCATGTCGACGATCTCGCCGAGTTGCTCGACGCATGGGACGTGCCCAAGGCCGTGTTGATTGGACACTCCTATGGCACCGATCTGGCGAGCCGGTTCTGCCTGACGCACTCTGACCGGGTTGCCGCAATGCTGCTGATGTGCGGGCCATTCGTCGGCGATTGGCGCACCGGGGACCGAGAGGAGCGCGGCCGCCGCATGTCCGCCGCGCAGCAGGAGCGGCTCCGCTTATTGGAGGAGGTGCCGGACCGCACGGAGGAGCAGGAAGTCGAACTGCTCACGCTGGCCTGGTTCACCGACCACGCCGATCCCGCACGCGGGTGGCACCTGGCAGCCCAGGATGCCCGGCAGCGTCGCCCGGTCAACTGGGCTATGAACGGCGCCCTTGGCAAGGAAGGACGCATGGATCCGCTCGATGAGCACCTTGCCGAGCTACGTGCGTGCCTGCCGGCGCGGGCGGAGCTCCTCGGCGGGGCCGACGATCCTCGTCCTGTGTCGGCACTTGAATCGCTCGCGCTCCGGCTCGCTCTTCCGCTGACTCGGATCGAGGGCGCAGGGCACGAGCCCTGGTTGGAGCAGCCCGACGTTGTGCGTGCACACCTTCGGCGATTCACGCAAGGCGCCGTTGGCACATAGGGCTTCGACGGGTTCGCCGGCCGGCCTCGTCCCCGGCTGTCGGCATCGCGGCATTCGATTCGAACATGCCGCGCCCGGTCATCAACAAGTCGACGATGGCTCACGCGCTGGTCACCGGTGAGCAGCGCGAGTTCAGCGCCTTCGGGCCGCGTGCCGCCTACGGTGGGGCCGCCGTCGCGCCTGTTGGTCGTGGTGGCACGGTGCGGGCGGCGGGGACACGGCAGAGGAGGAAGACGGATGACGGAGACCGCGAGCTGGATGAAGCGGGTGCCGGGACGCAGATGGACGGTGCGTGTGGACGCCGCCGGTCGTGGCAGTGCCGCGGTGCGCATCTCGTGCAGCCGTCCCTCCTGCGCCGTGCAGCGTCTGCCGTCCGCGGCCGACGAGCCGCATTCATCGGAGCCCATGACGTCCATGGGGCGGCCGCGCTGCCATTGCCGTCGACGGTGGTGCCGGGCCCGGCGGTGACGCGTCAGTTGCAGGGGCTGACGCCGCAGCCCCGGCTCGTATGGGTGGAACTCCGGCAAGACCGTTCGCATGGGATGGTGCGGACGGAGGTGCGGTGCGCGAAGTGCGGCTCCCGCCTCGGCTCGTTTTCGAGGGCGAGGGCTGTCCGACGTGGACGGACCCATATCGCGCTCGCGGAGAAGCGCTGTGCGGCTCAGCCGTGGCGCAGGCCCCTTCCGGGCGGCGGCCCAGGCTCCTCACTGCTGGACTAGCTGAACCGTGGGGTGCGTCTCGTCGCCGGCGAGCACGGCATCGACGGTCTGAGTGAACTCGACGAGTTTGTCGGCGCTCAGCCCGGCGGCCGTGACCAACGGTCCCTCCGAGGCAACCAGCCACGACTGGTAGTCGCGTAGGAATTCCCGGAACTGCGCGACACGACCGTCGTCGGTCAGATAGTCGTCGGCGCACACGTCCGTGAGGCCGTTGGCCTGCCGCCCGATCGACCTCAGCCAGAAGGCCTGCCATTCGCGCAGCCACGGCACCGCGCGATAGGTGGGATTGGCCTCGACGTACATCGCCGCCAACGCCATGAACGTCTCTTGCTGGACGTCGTGCGCGTGTGCCCAGTGCTCGCGGAACCTGAACATCGACCAGCTCACGGGATGCCCGCCTTTCCGTGTCCAGGCCGGCCCTTACGACCGGTTCCATGTGGTGGCCGCTACCGAACGGCCCGCATCCGGCAGCAGCTCACGAACAGCGCCAACGACCGTGATAGGCACGGTAGCCCGCAGGGCCCCACGGCTCCCGCGGTTTTTCCGACACGCCAATATCCTCGCGGCCGCAGCAGGGCACCGGGACTCCACCGAAGTCGGTGAGCGGGCCACAGTAGACCTCCGTGGACGCTCGTGTGTTCGAGTAGGGTGGGCGCCTCGAGAGCCGACAAGGGGGGACTTGATGGCTTCGTCCGCCGACGACTGGCAGTCGCGGGTGTACGAGCTCTACTGGGAAGGCGTGGAGGCCCGCACGCAGGCTCAGCGAGCCGAAGGCGCGGAGCGCCGTCGGCTGCATCTGCGGTCGCTGGACCAGCACAGCCGGGCGGCAGGGATCCTGCGCGCGGAGCTGGACGCACGCCCGGACGAACCGCGGCTGAACGAACAGCTCGCGTCGCTGCTGTACTCCATGGGGTCCTCGCAGACCGCCGTGGACCTGATCGACGAGGCCCTGTCGTCACTCGATGAGAGCGAAAGCCGCTACGAGCTATCCCGGCTCGCGTCACCGCAGCTGGCGATACGGCTCGGCGACGTCCGTGCACGCCGCGCCGTGGCCCACTGCGCCGCCGGGCACGCGGCTTCCGCGCTCACCGACACCGACCTGGCCGTGGAGGCCTATGTAGGAGCCGGGTTGCAGAGCGCGGGGCCTCCCCGCTCGCTGGACTTCGCCCGCCTGCTCAGCCTGGCCGCGGTCGTGCACGCACAGCACGGTGACCCGGACCAGGCCCTGTTCTGTGCCGGACAGGCCCTGGGCCGGTACCAGGACGCGATCGACACCCTGATCGCCGACCCAGACGCGCACATCGGCTACGCCACCGACATGGCCGCGGCGGTCGCATCCCGGATCGAAGCCGCCCGGGCCAACTGGGACCACGCCCTGGCCGTGGACGGCTTCACGCTGAGCACCGCCGAGCAGGGCTGGGGCGACCTCGCGAGCGCGCTGGCCCGCACAGGCGTGCACCTGCGCGCCGCAGGCCGCCCAGCCGAGGCAGCGCCACTGCTCGCCCGGGCGGCCTGCCTCGATCCGGCCGCCGTTCCGGCCCAAGAACGCATCCTGGCCGAGGGGGTACCGGTCACGCTCGGCGAGGCGGTTCTGCGAGCGGGAGCGGTCTTGGGCGAGCCCGTCGAGGCCCTGCACCGTGCTCTCGCCTCCGGCGAGTCCGCCTCCGTGACGGGCCGGTTGCCGCATCCGGAGGCGGCCCCGCCGTATGCCCGGCGCCTGGGCCAACTGGCAGCGGACCTGCGGCAGTCGGAGGGTGACCCGGATGTCGCCTGGCGGCTCGCGCTGGAAAGCCACCTGTTGTACGACACCGCCTTCCGGCACCTCGTCGGGGATCCGCGAAACTGGCTGCGGGAGCACGGCGACGGGTGGACGCAGACCGGGATCACCGCCCTGCATCTGGCCCTTGCACGGGGCGGCGAAGCGGTCCACGACGACCTGCGCCGCCCGCTGGCAGAGCTGTCCGGGCGCCTGGAGGAACTGGCGAAGGCGGGCCATCCTGTTGCCGCGGCCGCGGAGCTCGCGCGGATGACAGCAGGATGAGCCCCTGGGCTGGACCGTTGCCGTGCCGCGATCCTGCGGGAACACGGGTTCAGCGTGGCGCCGCACAGTGGCCGGCGCAGCGCCCGCAGGTAGGGCATCCGCAGGCCTGTTGGGCGCGTCCGCGGAGGCCCCGGGGGGACAGTGGCTCGTGTTCGGGCTAGGGGCCTGGGGCTCACGTTCGGGCTCGTGTTCGGGCTCGGGGGCGAGAAACCCGACCCAACCACCGTGACTGGACCGGTGGCACTGCTCACCCAGGACCGCCGTACCTTCCTCGGGGTGGTGTTCGGGGTGGGGCCCGTGGCCGGGCCCGGGCTCGTGGCCGGGCTTGAGAAGACAGCATGGGGCGGCCGGGCGATGCGTGGTCGCTCTGCACGGTGCGGCGGGAGATGGGCACGGACAGGGCTCGCATGGAGCCCTTCGCCTTGTCGAGCAGGAACCGGACCCGCGCCTGCGGTCTTCGGCACCGGCTTGGTGAACGCCTCCCGCCGCCCCCTCCCACGAAGGCGGTTCAGCCGACCGGCTTCCGCAGCACAGCCTGCCTGGCCTCCGGCTTGCGCACCTTGTCAGCCGGGACGAAATCGAAATCTGGCACTGAGGCGTTCTCGGCGAACCCGGCTGAGCAACGCGTCGTTCCCTTGAGCCGGCGAACACGGCTTCACGCCGGAGGCACTTCGGTTGGTGCTGCCGCGTCGGCGATGATTGCCTGCAGTGCCGCGATGTGGCCGTTGAAGGCATCCCGGCCGGCGCTGGTGAGCCGGGCGCGTACCTTCCGGCGGCTGCCGCTGAGGCGGCGTTCCGTGGCGACATACCCGGCTTCTTCGAGTGTCGTGATCTGCTTGGACAGCGCCGAGTCGGACAGTTGGAGCCGGTCCTTGAGGAAGGCGAACTCCGCCCAGTCGGCGGCTGCCAGTGTCGCCACCAGCGACAAGCGGGTGCTGGGATGGATCAGCTCGTCGAATTGCGCCTTCGTCATGCCCGCACCCAACGGCGCACAACGCGCAGGATTTCCGGTCCACCGAACCCGACGACGGCCGCGACCAGCACCGCCGCCCAGATGCCGGCATGGTCGGTGCCGTCGGCGTCGAGCGCGAGCGCCGCAAGGACGGTGAGTCCGATGAGCCCGAGCAGCATGCCGATCACCACCAGTGGGATGCGGCGGCCGGCGACCGCCGCGCTCACCTGCAGTCGGTCGGTGCGTCGGCGCCCGTCGAGCAGGCGCGACGCAAGCACTGCGTGCCCTGCGCCAAAGCCCAGGGTCGCGATCCCGGCCGGCCAGGGCGGCAGCACGTTGCCGAGCACGCCCAGCAGGAGCCAGCCGGCCGCCAATGCCCACCAGTAGCCGCGGGGCAGGCCGACTTCCCCGGCTACCCCGCGCCGGGCACTGTCGGCCGCGTAAAGGGCGGTGCGGGCCTGCTCCGGAGTGATGTTGTCCACGACGAAACCTCACTTTCCTATCGGGAAAGTAAGAGTTCCACTTTCCCACTGGGAAAGTCAAGAGCCGCCCGGGCGCCGTCGGCGTTCTGCATCTGGTGCAGGGGTACCGGGTGCGGGGTGGTCGCGGCGTGGACGGCGACCGCGACGACCCCGGGCCCCAGGAGACGGCCGGCTTCGCGATGGTCTGCGGCATGACCCCCATCGCACCCCCGATCAGCCGTGACCGCATCCCGGACCGGGGGGTCCTTGCCGCTCACCCCAGATTCGAACAATTATCGAACGATAAGTGAGACACCTCCCGAGCGGCAGAACGGCCATGGGCGCAGGCGGTCCTGCGGCTGCCGGACGGCCAGAGCCTGCGCGCCACGGTCTCGCACAGATTCCAGGAGGCCGACGGGAGCTGGTGGTTCGGCCTCGCCGCCGCCCTGTGCTGCGACAAGCGACTGGTCCGCCGCACCACGTAGGACACCGTCTGAACAGCGTTGATGCGCCGACCGCTTGGGCCCGCCATCGTTTGCCGACAGGCGGGGCGGCAGCGGCCTGCGCATCATTGGCTGTCCGTGCGATTTTTTCGCGCTCACCCTCCATGCGATGCCCTGATCCTGTCCAGCACGAGTGCTGTGGCAGCTTGGACGGCGTACTCGTACTCCGCATCGCGGTCGAACCGCGCGAGATGCGGGGCGGCTTCGATCACGTGGGGAAGACCCGAGTCCTCCAGTGTCTTCTGCCGCGCGGCGATGCCGCCCGTGTCCGAGATACCGAGGGTGGGGCCCGCCTGAGCTTCCCGGAGCAGGGTGCCGATCAGCGAGGCCACGAGAATGCGCATCAGCTGCACCGATTCCTCGGTCGGGCATCCCGCTGATCTGAGTGCGCCCAGGAGTGCTTCGACCGGTGCGAGTCCTTCGATGGATGCGAGCTGGCGGGTCAGCACGAGGGGTGCGGCTTCGGGGTGGAGGAGCGCACGGTCACGGAAAGCGTCGGCGATCGCGGGCAGATCGATGCGCAGGTCGCCGGTCGCCGGCGGGATGAACACCCCGCCGAGCAGGTGCTCGGCGACGGCGTCGAGAAGCCCGTCCTTGCCGTCGACGTGGTTGTAGAGGCTCTTGGCGTCGACTCCGAGGACTCGCGCGACGGAACGCATGCTGACCGCGGTGACCCCGCCGGTGTCGATGACCTCGAGGGTGGCGTCGACGATCGCGTCCCTGGAGAGCTGAGAGGCGCCCTTGGGGGGCCGGCCGCGTCGGGCTCCGGCGTTGGCGTCCGCTGATCGAGTCATGCGGTTCATTGTGCCGGAGCCGATTGATTAAATCCACGCCGTGGATATAGTGGCCCAGCAGATACCCACGATGTGGGTAAACCTTGTGTGCAAGGAGTGACGATGCGCTTGCCCTGGACCAGTACCGAGGTGAAGGATCTGCCCACGGTCGGCACGGTGGTCGATGCGGTGACCGACCTCTCCCGCTCCGAGGAGCCGCCCGGGGCACGGTTGCGGATTGCCCGGCAGCAGGCTGCGGCATTCCGCGGCGAGTTCACGTCGACCGGAACACCGGACAGCGTCGTGACGTGCGACCTGGTGACGTTGCCCTATCCGACGCGGTTCGGGTTGTTCCGGGCCTCGAAAGCGCTGGCGCCGTTCCTGTCGATCACGAACCGGATGCAGGTGATCCGCTGGACTGAGTCCGGCGGCCGCAAGCGGGTGTTGCTGTTCGAGCCGAGCGACCATGAGCTGGGGCGGTACACGCCGTACTTCGACACGTTGGCCCAGCACACGCCGAGCTTTCTGGAGCGGCAGGTCGTGACTGAGCACGGCACGGTGCCCAGTCATCTGGCCCGGCTGGGGATCGAGCCGGTGGAGGTGGACTATCTGATGTTCGACCACCTCCACACCCAGGACCTGCGGCGCTGGGTGGGGACCACCGCCTTCCAGGACGATCTCGGGCAGGCACCCGAGGCAGCGTTCCCCAACGCGAAGGTGATCGTGCAGCGCGACGAGCTGGCTGCGCTGGCAGACCTTCACCCGTTGCAAAAACCCTGGTACCAGCCTGGTGCCTACTCCGATGTCCCGGCTGAGGCGTTCCTGCCGGTGAACGGCTCGGTGGTGCTGGGCCCCGGCGTGGCGGTGCTGAAGACCCCCGGCCATGTGTTCGGAAACCAGTCCCTGGTTGTCAACACCGACACCGGTATCTGGGTGTCCAGCGAGAACGTGATCGCCGCTGAGGCGCTGGTCCCGGAGTACTCCAAGCTCCCGGGCCTGGCGAGGTGGGCCCGCGCATGGCAGCAGGAGGTCGTGCTGAACGCGAACACGATCGAGACGACGGCTGATCAATACAACTCGATCGTCATGGAGAAGGCCCTGGCCGACCGCAGCCAGGCCGATCCGCGGTTCCTGCAGTTCTTCCCCTCCAGTGAGCTGACCGGTGCCTGGACCAATCCCGGCACGAAGCCGACGTTCACCCACGGCGCGATTCGCCACGGCGCCCAGCCCGCCTGAGACAGGAGAAACAAATGTCCGCCGTACCCGCCGACCCGTCACCTACCTCCCGGTTCACGCTGCCTGCCGAGGCCGTCCTGCGAGCCCGGGAGCGGCTCGTGCTCGACCACTTCCGTGACGAGGTCCTCCAGGATTGGGATGCCACGCTCTCGACGTTCCCCCACCCGCACTACGAGCTGATCGCGCAGATGCTCGTGTACGACGGCGACTCCGAGGTCCGCGGTTACTACCACGACACCCGGGTCGCGTTCCCCGACCAGGATCACGAACTGATCGCCTTCAGGCACAGTGCCGATGCGGTGATCGTGGAGTTCTGGCTTCAGGGCACCCACCACGGCATGCTCGGCAAGATCCCGCCGACCGGGTCGAAACACCGCACCCGGATGACGGCGTACTTCATCTTCGACGAGAACGAGCACCTGGTCACCGAGCGCATCTACTTCGACCAGCTCACCATCCTCAAGCAGTTGGTAGCGGGCCTCGACAAACGCAGGCCCGCCGGACTGCTCAAGCTCGCCCGCGTCCTTCGCGGCGCGCTCTCCGCAGCCGGGGCGGAGCCCGATCCGCGGCTGCTGATCAGCACCGAGCCGAACCTCGGCCCCCAGGACACAGGAGCACGATCGTGACCACGAGAACCAACGAGACCGCCTCGACCCTGCGCGCCCTGATCGGCGGTGAGGGAGCGCAATGGCTGCGGGAGGAGATCGCCCTGCCCGAGCAGCGTGGCGCCGTCCGCATCCAGGTCCACGCTGCCGGCCTCAACCGAGCCGACCTGTACGCGCTGGAGAGCTCCCACACCGCCAACTCTGAGGGCGAGGGCGCGTTCACCGCGGGAATGGAGGTGGCCGGGGTCGTTGAGACCGCAAGCCCGCGCGCTCCGCACCCGCCGGCAGGTACCCGCGTCATGGGCACCACGATCGGTGCGTTCGCCGACCACCCGCTGTGCCACCCGCGGCTGATCGTCGAGGACTGAGACGCCCATGAAGGTCCACCACCTCAACTGCGGCACCATGCGCCCCTGGCGGGCACCCGAGGGACTGGTCTGCCACGTCCTGCTCGTTGAGACCGACAACGGCCTGGTACTCATCGACAGCGGCCTCGGACTCAAGGACGCCGCCGACCCAGCAGGACGCTTCGGAGCAGCACGCTTCTATGTCCGCCCCGCCTTTGACACCGCCGAGGCAGCGATCCGCCAAGTGACCGCACTCGGCTACGCCCCCCAGGATGTCCGCCACATTGTCCTCACCCACTTCGACGCCGACCACACCGGCGGACTCGCCGACTTCCCTTGGGCCCAGGTCCATCTCACCACCACCGAGAACCACGCTGCCCTGCAGCCCGAAGGAGCCATTGAGCGGGGCCGCTACCTCGCATCCCACCGCGCCCACGACCCACTGATCGTCCCGCACACCGTTGAAGGCGGTGAGCCGTGGCGGGGGTTCCCCAACGCCAAAGAACTCACCGAAATCGCCGCCGGCATCGTCATGATCAGCTTGCCCGGCCACTCCCGGGGCCATGCTGCCGTCGCTGTGGACGCAGGCACCCATTGGGTTCTCCACGTCGGTGACTGCTTCTACCACCGCGGACAGATCGACGGCACCGGCCAGGTCCCGAAGTCCCTGACCACGATGGAGCGAGTCGTTGCCTCTGACTGGTCCAAAGTCGAAGGCAACCACCGCCGTCTGAGCCGGCTCTGCGCCGAGAACCCTCTCGACCTCCTGCTCGTCAACGCCCACGACCCCACGCTGCTGCACCGAGCCCAGAACAGAACCACACCGTAGGAACACCCTTGAACGGTGTCCGACCAGGACTCCCAGAAGGCGCCTCAGGATTGCCGAGTCGCGGTCGGGAGCGGAACGTAGGGGAAGTCGGCGCGGGGGACGCCCGCCGAGGAGGCATCGAGGCCGAGCGCCACGCGGGTGCCCAGGACGATTTCGAACATGGCCTCGGGGGTGCAGTCCGCGAAGGGGCGACCGTTGCGGCGTTCGGGCGTGAACGACGCCTCGGTGCCGATCTCGTAGCGCAGCACGTCGGGAAACAACAGGTCCCGGACCCGCTCGGCGTGTGCGGACGCGTCCGCGGTGCCTGCCATGGCGGCCCGCGTGGCCGAGGTGTCGCGCATGACGCGGGGGCCGTACAGCACCCGATCCTCATCGGGTCGGGTCGCGTTGAAGTCGATCCCGCGCTCGGCGTCCTCCAACTCGAACAGGGTGTTGATCAGGGGCGTCGCGCAACGGTTGATCTGGCGCCAACCGCCGGCGTCGGTGGCCAGAACGGACACACCCCAAAAGCCGATAGTGTCCGCCGCGAGCACGTGGTCGGCCACTTCCAGCACGATGGCGCCGACGTCCGTCCCTTGGAACGGATTCTCGGCCCGGTCGGTATCGAACCCGGCCAGGTCCAGTCCTTTGCCCTCGGCCAGGGCGGTCCTGACGGCGGTCACCACCGTGCCCTCGATCCAGAACGGATCCGCCGCAGGGCCCGCCCACGCGCGGATCCCACCATCGGCGGAAACGCTCACCGCGTCGGTGGCACCTCGCAGGAGTTCGACTCCCGCCGCGTCGCGATCGGTGGCCTCAGGCCCGTGGAGGACCCGCAGTGACCACCGCTGGGGGTGGTCGTGATCGGCGGTCGCGTCGGCGTCGTCCTCGGCCTCGATGGCATCGAAGACGAAGCGGAACGTGATGTCCTCGACCGCGTCGGCGTCGAGGTCGACCTTGAATTCGTACATGCCCTCGGGATGGAAGCCGTGGCGCCCGGACAGCGGGTCGACGTTCATGACGAAGACGGTGCCGGTACTGCCCCGGAACAGGTAGACATCGCTGATGTCCAAACGGGGATCCCGACGGGCGAGTTCGGAGTCGAGGTGATGGGACAAGGGATACCTCCACAGGTGGGTTTTCGGTGTCGTCTCCGCCGATCGTCAGCCATCGGCATCATCGGTATGCGTCGGCATACGGATCGGTGGTCGGTACGACGGTCGGTTCGATAGTCGGTACGACGGTCGGTTCGGTGCTCGCGCGCTGGCCGCGGGCGGGTTCACCGCCGAATCTCCTCGACGGCGCACGTCGGCGGGCATGGCATCATGCCGCCACGCGTGGACAGTTCGAGCACCGTGCAGTGGTGCGACCCGAGGCGCCGGATGATCCGCGCTCCCTTCCGGTCGTCGAGCGAGAACACGAACGGCCCGGGTATCAGCACGAATTCGAACGCGCCGCGGGCGACCAGCACGAGCAGTCCGCGGTTCCGGGAGCGGGTCGCGGGAAAGGCGCCCGTTGTCGGAAAAAGAACTCCGGTGTGGGCAACCCGAGTTCGCGTGTCCGGGTGGTGATGGCCCCACGATGCACGGACATGCGCCACGCGTCGAAGGGACAGCAGCGCAAGTACGCGGCGGCGGAAAGCCCCTCGGGTGTGGGCGCAATGTCGGTGTGCACGCCTACCTCCTGACAGGGTCTCCTTTCCGTTTGCCCGCGGCCGCCGGGCGCGGGCGGCCCGCTCGCGCCACATCACGCGTGCGTCGGATCGCGCGTGTGCCCGATCGCGCGTGTGCCGGATCGGTGCAAGGCCGGATCAGAGCGCCGGCCCCGGCGCGGCGGTGGATCGGAATCGCTTCCGGTACTCCCCCGGCGGGATGGACAGTTGGCGCATGAAGGCGCGCCGCATGGCCTCCGCGGAGCCGTAGCCGGTGTCCCGGGCGACCTCGTCCAGGCCGTCGACGGACCCCTCGAGTCGGCGACGGGCCGCGTCGAGGCGTACCCGGTCGACGTACCGGCCCGGCGTCATGCCGACCTCGTCCTGGAAGACGCGGGCGAACTGCCGGGGGGACAACATCGCGCGCCGGGCGAGGTTGTCCACCGACAGGTCGTCGGAGGGATTGTCGGCAATCCACTGCTGGACCTGACGCAGCGGATCGCGTTGCGCGCGCCGCCCGCGCTCGTGGGCGTCGAACTGCCCCTGGTCGCCGGACCGATGCCGGGACACGACCAGCTCGCGGGCCACCGCCAGTGCCGCCTCGGCGCCCAAATCCTCTTCGACCAGGGCGATCGAGAGGTCAATGCCGGCGGTGACGCCGGCGGAGGTGGCGACCCGGCCGTCTCGGACGTAGAGCGGCTCGGGTTCGACGAAGGTATCGGGAAAGCGGTCGGCGAGCAGGTCGCAGAACGCCCAGTGGGTGGTCGCCTGCCGCCCGCCCAGGAGTCCGGCCGCCCCGAGCAGGAAACTGCCGGTGCAGATGCCGACGACGCGCTCGGCGCCGTCCGCGAGTTCGCTGAGGCGCGCGGTCAGCCGCGGATTCGGCGGGTTGTCGACGGGGCCGCCGGGCACCACCAGGGTGTGCGGGGATTCGCAGTCGTTCAGGTCCGCGTCCGGCAGGAGCCGGAGGTTCACGCCGTACGCGGTACGGACCGCGCGGCCGTCGAGCGAGGCCGTGGTGATCCGGTACGCCTCCGGCCCCGCGGCGGCGAAGACCTCCAGCGGGCCGGTCACATTCAAGGCCATCACCGGGTCCTGCAGAACGGCGAGCACCGTACGCGTGTTCACTGGTCCACCGTCCTTTCCCCGCATCCTTCGAGGCCGTCGCACGCTCAGCATCGCACCGAGTCGTAATGGCGGCAATGACAAGAAACCCAACTTTTCTGCCATGACGATGAGTGATGATCCACTCGCTCTTCGGGGTGCGGTGCCCATGCCGCCGACCCCGACGTGGGCTCCGGGCCGTGAATCGGGCCGGAGGAGGACCGGCGGAATCCGCGGCGAGGGCGTCAACGCCGTGGGATGGTCACGCCGTACGACACCGCGCCGGGGTCTGCGCCGAGGCGTTCGCCGGATGACGCGACGCGCCACACGGCCGACGCGGCCGGGAACCCGGGGTCACGCGGTGAGCGTGTGCTCGTCGTCCGGCGGCAGCAGGTCGAGCAGCGCGCGCAGGGGAGCCGACAGGTACGAACTGCCGCGCCAGATCAGTGCCTTGGCGTAGGCGATGCGAGGCGCGACCGGTACCACCGTAACCCGCGGATCCCTGGCGATGCCTCCGGCCGCTCCCGCGGCGAGGGCGATGCCGACACCGGCCGCGACGAGTTCCAGTTGCAGCGCGACATGGTTGGTGGCGTAGGCGGGTCGCAGGGGAACCCCTGCCGCTTCGAAAGCGGCACGCAGCCGGGGGTACAGGCCGCTGTCCCGGCCGTAGGTGATCAACGGGACCGAGGAGAACTCCTCCAGGTGCAGGACCTCCTGCCCGGCCTGCGGTTGGTCGGAGGCGACCAACGCCACGATCTCGTTGCGCACGAGCACCCGGTGCTCGGCCGGATCGAGGCCGTCCATCGGCACGGCGACGAACACCGCGTCCAGGGACCCCTGGCGCACCTGGGGAACCAGGGCGGCACTCGCGCCCTCGACGAGTTGCACGCTGATCCCGGGATGGAGCCTGTGGAACGTGCCGAGCAGTGCGGGCAGGCTGCTGCTCTCCACCCCGTCGGCGGCTCCCAGCACGAGGTTCCCGGTGAGCAGGCCGGATCGCGCGGCGAACTCGGCCTTCGCGGCGGTGATGGCCGCTGTCACCGCACGGGCGTGCGGCATGAGGGCATCGCCCGCGGCAGTCAGGCGGACGCTTCGGGAGTCGCGCTCGAACAGCGCTTCGCCCAATTCCCGTTCCAAGGAACGGATTTGCTGGCTGATGGCGGGCTGTGCGACATGACAGCGGGCCGCGGCCCAGGTGAAGGACCGTTCCTCGGCCACGGCAAGGAAGTACTGCAGTGTGCGAGCCTCCATGACCTCAATGTATATGAACTTCTTATAGCTGCGAAAAGATCCAGGTCTTTGACCTATGGGTCGTCCGAGGACAGCCTGGAGGCACGTTCCGCAGCACCGCCATCAACCACCAGCAAGGAGTCTCGACTCATGCCTCTTATCCGCATCGACCTCGTCAAGGGCCGTACCGAGGCCCAGGTCGGCGCCGTCGCCGACGCCATCCACGGCGCCGTCGTGGACACGCTGGGAATCCCGGGCCGCGACCGGTTCCAGCTCATCACCGAGCACGAGCGCGGCCACGTCATCGCGCAGGACGCCGGCCTGGGGTTCGAGCGAAGCGACGGCGTCGTGATGGTTCAGGTCTTCACGCAGGCAGGGCGCTCGACGCAGACCAAGCAGCGACTCTACGCCGCGATCGCTCGTTCCCTGTCAAAGGTGGGCGTGGCCGGGGAGGACGTGTTCATCGGATACGTCGAGAACACCGCGGCCGACTGGTCCTTCGGCTTCGGCCGCGCCCAGTACGTCGATGGCGACCTCGAAATCCCCGGCAGCGCATCCACCTGCTGAGCGGAGGAATCGTTCGTCGAGGAGCGCCGGAGTCGAGTCGAGAAGCGCCGGAGTCGGGGAGTGCCGGAGTCGGGGAGTGCCGGAGTCGGGGAGTGCCGGAGCGGCCCTGGGTTCTCGTCCCGTCCTGGTTTTCACGGTGCGCATCATTTGCTCCGGCAGGCCGCGTGCGTGGCAGCCGCTCGTCCGCACGCGTCGGACACCGGATCGGCGCATGGATCGACAACCAACGCCACGTGTGGGTGGGGCGCCCGGTGCCGGGCAGGCCGGTGATCGTGAACGCGCACTGTCCCGACCATCCGCAGGATCCGGCCGGTGGGCCCCGCCCGCCCAAGGTCAGCGACCACAACTCCTACCGCGACCCCTGCAAAGAGGACGCCGTCGCGCTCCTGGCTGGGACCATCGAACGGGAGGGTGCCGCGTGACCGCCACGGCCCTGTACGAGATCGAGACCACCGAGGCCGACAACGGCACCACGCCCCCCGAACAGCTCTGGACCCCCGGCGAGGACGCGGAGCGGGACGGCCCGTGCATCGCCCACCTCGATCCCGAGACGGCCGTCACCAGCGTGTGGACCGAGACCTGCGCCTGGGTCGGGACCGTCACCCATCCCGACACCGCCGGTGACCTGATCGACGCCTACGAGAACGGCGGCCGCCAGCGATGACTACCGCGACCGCGCGGCGCACCGTGCTGGAGCGCTTCCCAGCCGGTCACCCTCGCGGCTCTGCACCACGACAACACCCAGCTCCGCCAAGAGCTCGCCGCAACCGGAGGACGGGTCACCCCACTGCGCCCCACGACTTGCAGGAATACCCCAGCGAAGGGCACGGAATGATCGCGCACACCGACATACCCGACGACGACCAGACGCCCCTGCCGCGCTACTACGAATGCCCGGACACCTACCACCCGGCGCCGGACGATCCCCCCGCAGTGTTCCTTGCCGGCGGCATCACCGGAGTCGAGAACTGGCAGAAGCCGGCGACGGCCGCGCTCGCCGACTTCAACGTGATCGTGCTGAATCCCCGGCGGCGTCACTTCCCCATCGACGATCCCGGCCAGACCTCAATCCAGATCCAGTGGGAGCACCGCTGCCTGCACCTTCCAAGCGTGCTGACGATGTTCTGGTTCCCACCGGGCGGTGTCCAGCCCATCGCCATGTTCGAGCTCGGCGCTGCCCTGGACAATCCCGCCCGCCGCCTCGTCGTCGGCGCTGACCCCGACTACCCGCGGGTCGAAGACGTCCGCTGGCAGACCCGGCTCGCCCGCCCTGACACCACTGTGTTCTCCACGCTCACCGAGACCCTGGCAGCCACACAAGCACAGCTCTCGCAGCACCGGAACGGGTGAACATAACGACCCCGACCGCCCGAGGAGACACCCATCTCATGAGACACCCCGCCCGTGAAGAACACTTCCACGGCCACCTGCTCCCCCGCACCGCCGACGACAGCCTCGCCTCCCCTGGACCCATTCCGCCCACGACCAGGAGCCCGCCCGATGAAGCGCCCCTTCTTCCGCCGCCGCGGCCATGCGCCCGGCGCCCTCACCCCCGATGACCAAGCCGCCGCCGACCAGTTCCGGGCGATGCTCACCGCCCGCAAGAACCCCAGCCCTGGGCTCCGGGCAGCGGCCGGGACATCGCGGTCGGAGTCGGCCGGTACACCCAGTGCCGCCACGCCGAGCGCGACGCCGACCGTCTCACCGCGCAGCCGCAGGCCACCGGCGCGACGGGCACCACCGCGAAGGCGACACCGCTCGACGTCGGCGACCACCGCTCCTACCGCGCCCCCTGCAAAGGGGACGCCGGCGCGCTCCTGGCGGCGATCAGCGAACGGGAGGGTGCCGCGTGACCGCCACGGCCCTGTACGAGATCGAGACCACCGAGGCCGGCAATGGCACCACGCACCCCGCCGAACAGCTCTGGATCCCCGGCGAGGACGCGGAGCGGGACGGCTTCCTCGCCCACCGCGGCCTGCACATCACCGGCATCCGCTGAACAAGCTGCGGGATCAGTGACTGCCTGTTACGCCTGGGCCTGCGCTGGAAATCCGGCTGCGAGTAGCTGGCGCACAGGAAATCCCGGCGGGATTGATCGTGCGGGGGGTTCACCTGCTGCGCGGCTTCTTCGAGCGGGCGGGGTCGACGCGTGCTCGCGACCGGCCTTGCCCTGGCGACCTTGCACCGGAACGTCGGTAATCCCTGTTTCGGCCAGTGTAGGTCTGGTTCGCGCCGGTTGTGGCGCATCGGGGTTCATGGGCCGTCGGGCGGGACAGCGATATGGACCGTACGGGGACTGGCCCGTGGGGACGGGCGCACGCCCAGCAGAATCCAGGGGGGTTTCAGCAGTGGCTTTTCTTGTTTACAACATCCTCACCGACCCGGCTCCGCTCCAGGTGTCGGAGGCGGGCGGAACGTCCAAGGGAGCGGTCTACATCGTCGCCTCCAACCCGAAGGACCAGGACATGGCCTGGGTTTCCCTCACGGTGCAAGTGCCCTTCGGGCAACAGGAGGATGCCCTGACGCCCGATCCGAAGGCGATCACGGCTCGGGTCCTGCCGGACAAATCGAGGATGCCGGGGGAAGAGCCGGTGACCAACTGGGACGCCACGACAGGTGTCTTCACCGTGACCCCCCAGCCCACCACGTACTTCAAGGCGAGCGGTTCCATGATCCTCGCGCTGGAGGGCTTCCCGGTCTCCAGCACGCCGGGGCCGGTCCTGCTGCGGGTGACGGAGACGGTGTGGAATGGTCCCTGGAAGCAGGACTCCCCCGTGACGCTGAGCCTGCTGAAGCAGGCCCCCAAGGCGCCGCGCAACTTCCGTCCGAAGCAGTCTCTGGTGGCCGCGGGCAAGAGCGTCGTCCTGCAGTGGGAGGGATCCGACACCTTCACCTACCAGATCCATGGACCGGACGGCCCCTCAAAGAACCCCCCGCACACGGCCGGGACCGGCTGGGAGTGGACGCCGGCGGCGGGCGAGGAGCCGAAGCGGGACGCCACCTACACCCTGACAGCCACCTCGTCACCGCAGCAGCAACAGCCGGAGTACATCCTCACCACCACCGTCCACCTGCGCAGCCCCGAGTTCGAGAGCGTCACCGCCACCAACGGACTGCACACCCCGTGGGTCGAGGGCACCGCGGACAAGGGGCGGATCACGTTCACCGCACAAGGCGCGCAGATCCACAACGACTCCAACGCGCCTGGCACCGTCACGGCCGCCAAGGCCGACGTCGACAGCGTCACCACCACGTCGGTGCAGGGCCGCGGCAACGACGCCGGCTGGATCCAGTTCCCGCCCACCGGGATCACGGTCGGCCATGGAGCGGGAAGCGACTTGGGTACCGTCACGGCTGACAAGGTCGGCGCCGCGAACGGCGTGAACACCCCGTGGGTCGGCGACCGCGACGGCGGCAAGGGCTGGGCCGAGTTCCCGCAGTCCGGCGTGAACGTGCGCAAGGACGGACAGCAGGCGTGGGGCACCGTCGCCGGCGACAAGGCGGACATGAACGGCATCAACACCGCGTGGGTGCAAGGCCGCACAGCCGACGACGGATGGATCGCCTTCCCATCCGCCGGGCTGAACGTGTACCAAGGCGCCGGAAACCATCAGTGGGGAACCGTCGCGGCCGCCAAGGCAGACCTGGACGACCTGGTCACTCGCCGGGCCCAGGTCAAGGAACGCCTCATCCTCCAGGGCGGGCTGACCGTCGACAACGTGCTGGAGACGCAGGACGGCCCGCCCCGCCTGGTCGTCCGCGGCCGGCTGGACGCCGAGGGCGAGGTGAACGCCGCCGGGAACGTCGTCGCCGGGGGTGACCTCACCGTCAACGGCGATCTGCGGCCGATGCGGAACCTGGAGGTCGGGGGTGCGGTCCACGCGGGCGACCTGACGGTCAGGGGCAAGCTGACCACCGAGGACAACCAGTTCAAACTCGTCGTCCACGGGGAGTCGCAGTTCGAGGGGAAGGTGAACGCCAACGGGCACCTGTCGGTCCGCAACGGCGGCGGCTGGATCCTGCACACCAACGACGACCAGATTTCGGTCAACGGCGGCCTGCGCGTCCAGGAGGATTCGCTGTTCATCGGGAAGGTGAACGCCAACGGGCACCTGTCGGTCCGCAACGGGACCGACTGGCTCATGCACGTCAACGACGACCAGGTGGCGATCCAAGGCAACCTGCGCGTCCACGGCGCATTCCGCTCCGACAGCTGACGGCCCGTGCCCGGCCGCCCCGCCCCACCGAGCACGGGCTCGGGCAGCGGCCGGTGCGCCAGGCCGCTTGGCTCAGAGCCGCCGGGGCGAGACGGACGGTGCGCGGCCGCATCCGGATGGATCGCGGAAGCTGAACGTGAAGGCCGGCTCGGCGAAGTCGAAGGCCTCTCCGCCAGCCGTGCTGCAGCTGAGGAGAAGATCGCCCAACTCGATTCCAGACAGGAACGCAGGGACCGTTCAGCCTTCCTGGGAATCCCCACGTTCGACCAAATGGCCGCGCGCACGAGCGACGTGAAGACGCTCTGATCAACTGGGCAGGTTCCGGCGCCGGAACGGGGCCCTGATCGGCTTGCCAGGACCCCGCGCGGCGTTGGCTCAACAGGCCGACTCGCTAGTCTTCGATCACGGTGCCACCTCGCTTCTGACCAGCGAAAACAGCCCTAACCGACGCAGTGCCGGACGCGACGATCACAGCCACCGCCGATGCCTGCTCCGCTGACACCACGTTCAGCAACACCAGTGCACACAGCACACCGGAAGCCATCGCAACGCCGCCAGCGAGCAGCGAGCGACGACGCCTCACGGGGAGGGCTAAACCTGGCTGGAGTGGGCGCCCTTCGTTGTCCGCCTTAGCATGGTCCATGAAGACGGCTCCTTTCACGGGAGATCGGATTCATCACCGCCGGCGGCCTCCTGTGACAGCAGGGGGCCGCCGCCTTTTCAGGCAGCGGCCCGCAGACGCCGGTTCACCCTCATGGTCTAGTGGAACCCCTCCTCAGGCAAACCCACGCGCCTCACCTTACGCCGAATGGTGGGCGCCCGTGCTCGGCTGAAATCAAACCTGAGTGCCTGCTCACTGGCCCTCTTTGGCCTGAGCAAGTAGGCCATCTCGAAGTCCAGCCTGCTGAACGTCGAGTCTTGAACTGGGCAGACGGAGTACAAACGATGCAACCGGCCGCGAGATTGGAGCCGAGACCCTCCACGACATGGTCGACCCGATCAAATGCGACTCAGCCGCATGCCCCTTTTGCTCTCATTCAGGGGTGAAAGTGAAGAGTCACGGTCAGGGGTTCCGCATTCGTGACTCGTGCGTGGCCGGCGGTGTCCGAACAGCCTTCTCCTGGTTCAGAGAAGGCGCCTTCCACCTGGACTCCGCCTGGCAGCACGACTTGGAGACCGTCGCCGCGCTCATCGCCACCACCAAGGCGACCACCCGGTGACCGGCCGCTCCCGCACTCGCCTGGAACGCGTCCGCGCCTCGGTCGGCATCGCCCAGCTCGCCCTCCAGCAGATCGAGGACGACCTGACCGCCGACGACGCCGAAGGCCCGGAGCTCGCCGCGATGCGCTCCGTGCCGGGAGTGCTGACCCGCCGAGTGCGTGCCATGTTGCGTTTTCGGGGCGCGCACGCTGAGTCGAGGCCGTGGAGCCGTGCGAGCAGAAGCCTCCTCCCGCTCGGCGTGCATGTTCACGCGTCCCCGTCCTTCTCCCGCGTCTCGGCGAGCCGGAGTAGGGCGTCGGTGTTTCCGATGTTGGCGGCTTGGCGGGCGAGACGTTCCGCCCCGTCGCGGTCCCCGGCCTTCTCCCGCATCTCAGCAAGCCGGTACAGGGCGTAGGTATGTCCGGCGTCGGCGGCTTGGCGGGCGAGGCGTTCGGCCCCGTCGTGGTCCCCAGTCCTCTCCCGCATCTGGGCGAGCCGGAGTAGGGCGTCGGTGTTTCCGGCGTCGGCGGCGCGCTGGTAGGCGGCTTCAGCCCCCTCGTGGTCCTCGGCCCTCTCCCGCATCTGGGCAACCCACAAGAGGGCGCTGGTGTCGCCGACGCTGGCGGCACGCTGGTACAGAGCCTCGGCCCCGTCGCGGTCCCCGGCCTTCTCCCGCATCCGGGCCAGCCGATGGAGGGCGTCGGTGTTTCCGGCGTCGGCGGCGCGTTGATAGGCGGCTTCGGCACCCTCGTGGTCCCCTGCCCTCTCCCGCATTCGGACGAGCCACAGCAGGGCGCTGGTACTGCTGGCGTCGGCGGCGCGCTGATAGGCGGCTTCAGCCCCCTCGTGGTCCTCGGCCCTCTCCCGCATCTGGGCGAGCCGGAGTAGGGCGTCGGTGTTTCCGGCGTCGGCGGCGCGTTGACAGGCAGCTTCGGCACCCTCGTGGTCCCCGGCCTCTTCACGTATCCAGGCAAGCCACAGCAGGGCAGTGGTGTTTCCGGCGTAGGCGGCCTTGTGCCATAGGGGGTTGGCCCACTGGTTGCGGTAGCGGTTGGATGCGGAATCGGCGAGGTGGGCGAGATCATCGGGGCTGGTGAAGTGGTGATGGGCAGCCTCCCAGAAGGATGCCGGGGGGCACAGCCTGCGACGTGTGCGCTGTCCGTGTTGTTCGAGGAAGTCGGCGAGCCGGTACAGCGTCGGACGTGCGGCGTCCGGGGTGGAGGACGCGTCCATGGGGCGGCGGGTGCGGCGGGTGCGCACGCGGCGCAGCGGGGCGAGGTTGCCGTGCACGGGTGTGGCGAGTTCGGTGAGGGCCTGATCGAACCAGTCGTCTTGGAGGAGGTCGAAGTCGTCGTCGCCCAGGTAGTCCTCTGCGGCATGGGCGAGGAAGGCCATTGGCAGGTGCAGACTGGCCCCGAGGCGGCGCGCGTCCATCGCCGCCTCGAGCACTGCGCGAGCTGCCGGGGTGGCGGCATGGTAGCGGCGCAGCAGGTGTGGCGCTCCGGCCAGGAACTGGGTCAGCCGTGCGTCGCGGGCATGTTCCAGGGCGTGGGCGAGTTGCTCGTCTCCGGCATCGGCGAGGGCCTGCATGGCGGCGATGGCGTCGGTGTCGAAGTGATCGGGCAGTGTGATCAGGTGCCCGTCCAGTAGCTCGCGCACCCGCGAGTGGGGGTCCGGTAGGCCCGGGTGGGGCATGGTGGTGTAGTTGCGGGCGTATTGCGGCCACAGTGTGCCCAGGACCAGTACTGGTCCGCAGGCGGAGTTGGTTAGCAGGGTGTGTAAGGCCGCTGCGATCCTCTCGCCTACGCCGGTACCGGCGCCCAGGTAGTGCTGGGCCTCGTTCAGCCAGACCACCGTGCGCGGGCCGACTCGGTCCAGGTCGGCCAGGGCGGCTTCGGCGCGGGTGGGATCGAAGGGGTGCCACAGCTGCCAACCGCGCCCGGCCAGGGGCTGGACGGCTTCCCAGCAGGCGCGGGTTTTTCCGGTGGAGGAGGAGCCGACGAGCACGGCGATCTGGCTGTGCCCGTCGGCTGCGGTCTCGACCAGGTTGGCCAGGATGGCATCGTGCAGGCGCGGTACGTAGTGGGGGAGGATGGCTGTTGGCCTCGGTTGCCGGGGTGAATTCGGGCGGCGGCGGTGGTTTTGGTGTGGGACGTCGACGGCTGGGTGGACTTCAAGGGCAAGGGGGTCACAGGCCGCGATCGGTTGCCCTACCCCGGGGGGAACGGCCGGGGACGCTGTTGGGCCGATGGCGGCCCTGCGTAACTCGAGCAGTGGCTGAACGTCCAGTTCCAGTGCGGCCGCGAGGGCGCCGAGGGTGTCGGCCGAGGGCACCGTGCGCGCGGAGTGGCTGAATGCCTGGCTGACGGTGGTGCGGCTCAATCTGCTGCGGTTGGCCAGCTGTGTCTTGTCCAGCCCCTGCTTGACCCGGGCCGCCTCCAGGCGGTCGTGCAGGGCGCGCAGTGCCGCCGGGTCGTGGAGCCCTTCCGCAACCACCCGCCCCTGCTCCCCCCGCTGTTGACGTTGGCTGTCCGCTGGTGTTCATCTTCGACCACTCGCACCACGGCGAACACCTGCTTTGCCAGATTCGGCACCGCTGTCTACCACGTTGTGCCGAAAGGGGAACCACGCATCATGTCCGATCGCACCGTCATGATTCTGCTGGCCTGTGTTCTTGCGGTGATCGTCGCTGTCTTGGCCGCTGCCGCCGCCGGCTACCTCGCCCGCTGCGACCATGCCACCCCTCAGGCCGCCCTCAGCCGCGCCGCCCTTGTCTTCGCAGCCACCCTCACCCTCGCCGCCAACCTGACAACTGCACTCGTGGCACTGACCGGTTAGATCTTGAACGAGCGCGCTGCGAGTTGTCGGCCGGGGCCGCCTGCTCGTGGAGCCCGCCCGGCCTGCGCATTCTTCAGGTTCCTTCTGGAGCGAGGTGCCAGTCACCGCCCGTTCTCGCCAAACCGCGAAGTCGCTTCCAGGATCGCGTCCTGCATCGCGGGACTGCCCGTGTGTCCCGAGTCGTCGACTACCGTCAGCTCCGCGTCCGGCCATGCTTTGGACAGTTCCCACGCGGTCTTCAGCGGGCTGCCCAGGTCGAGCCGGCCGTGGATCAGCACGCCCGGGATCCCGGCCAACCGATGTGCGTCGCGCAGCAACTGCCCGTCCTCAAGCCAGGCGTCGTTCGCGAAGTAGTGCGCGCAGATCCGGACGAAGGCCATCAGCGCGTCGTCGGGCTTGTCGCTGTAGTGGCCCGGATGACCGAGTGCCTCGTGGGCGATGACGGCGTCCTCCCAGGCGCACCAGTCGCGCGCCGCCTTGGCTCGGACCGCCTCATCCGGGCTGTTCAGCAGCCGGTCGTAGGCGGCCACGAGATTGCCGTCCCGGTCTGTCTCGGGCAGTGCGTCGCGGAATGCTTCCCAGGGGCCGGGCAGCAGGCGTCCGACGCCGCGGTAGAGCCATTCGGTCTCCTCGGGCCGGGTCATGGTGACACCGACGATGACGATCTCGGAGACCCGCTCGGGGTAGCGCTCAGCGTAGGCGAGGATCAGCGTTGAGCCCCAGGAGCCGCCATAGAGGAGCCAGTGCTCGATGTCCAAGTGCTCGCGCAGCCGCTCCATGTCGGCGATGAGGTGGTCTGTGGTGTTCTGATCGAGGCTGACAGCCGGGTCGGAGGCATGAGGACGGCTCTGACCACAGCCGCGCTGATCGAACAGGACGATCCGGTAGACCTCGGGATCGAACAACTTGCGACTGCTGCGGCGCCCACCGCTGCCGGGGCCGCCGTGCACGCACAGCGCCGCCTTCCCATTGGGATGGCCGCTCGTTTCCCAGTAGATCCGGTGGCCGTCGCCGACATCGAGGAGACCGCGCGCGTACGGTTCGACAGGCGGGAACGGCTCGGCCATGACGGTCTCCTCCTGAAGGGCGTGAAGAACAACCTCGCGAGATTAGTCGATGGTTGGAGGGACGTCTCCCGATTTGTCCTCGGCTCGGGCGGGGAGGAACTCGGCCCAGTCAGGTTTGGCGCAGGACTCAGCGGAGCTCGGTGCGGCGGTGCATCCCGGTCACGTCGGCGAGGATCGGGCTGCGGAGATCAGCAGTGAGGGCGGCCAGCGCCGCATTGCGGGCGGTGCGACCCGGGATGCCGTGGCGGCTGGCACGACAAGTGCCTGGCTTCGTCCGGGAAGTGACGACCTGGTGACCAGTCCCGGTTCGGAAGGCCATCCGGCGCATGGCCTCAGTTGAGAAGTTCGGACAGCCGGGCGGCTTGCCGCTCGGCTGTTCCCGGCGGGTTCCGGGGATGCAGAGGGTCGTCGAAGGACAAGAGGAGCAACCACACGAGCGCCAGCAGCCTGCGGCATTCCGGCAGCCGGGCACGTTCGGCGTCGTTCAGGTCAAACAGATCGAGAAACGCCTCCACATCGAGAGGCGGGCCGACCCAGCTGGCAACGTGTTCCGTGATCTCCGCCAGCTCGAAGGGCCGGTCGCTGAGGCCGGAGTCCTCGAAGTCGACGACCCGCACACGAGTGCCGTCCCACAGATAGTTGGCGAGGTTGCCGTCCCCCGGACCGAAAACCATCGGGACGTCCGGTCGGCCGGCTCGCTCCATGCCTGAACGGGTCAGCCAGTCAAGGCCGCGGTCCATGGCCTCGCCCACTTCCCCGCTGACTCGCGAGCGAGCCTGCGGCACCCAGGCACGGATCTGGGCGATGAGTTGATGCTGCCGGCCAGGCCGGACGGGAACCCCAGCCAGGACATCCGCCGGCACAGCCGCATACAGGTCGCTCGCCGCCGCTGCCAGAGCCTTCAGCTGCTGATCGCCAAGCGGCTCTCCTCGCAGCGGCTCACCCGGCACGCGCGACATCACCACCACAGGCTCCTCCGCCGCAAGGTCCGCGCTTTGGGGGACGGGGGCCAGGCCCGGTGCATACGCAGCCAGCAGCGTCAGTGCACGCCACTCCCGCTCGCACTTTCCACGACTCTCACGCCGAAACCTCTTGATCACGCTGTCGGGCCGGAGGTCGACAGCGTGAGTACTCCAAGGAACGGAAGTCATGAGGAGCGATCATCCCAGCAACCAGATCCTCACAGCAGCCTTAGCCTCAATACCAATGACTTTGGGCCTTTTCGGTCGTTGGGTGCAGGGTGCCAAGGCCCGGACAGACGAAGTCATCGGTAGGTGATCGGGTTTCGGATCGGATTGCGATCGGGGTACTGACCCGCGTTTTTGCCGGAGCTGGTCGATGAGGCGGTTGCCGGGTGCGGTCGGGTCGAGCAGCGTCGCCAGCCGCTGCTGGCACGGGTGGTGATCTACTTCGGGCTGGCGATGTGCCTGCTCCGGACAGGGATATGACGAGGTCGCACGCCTGTTGTCCACCTGTTGGAGGAGACCGGCCGCGGGGCAGGGGCGTGGCGGGTACCGACGACGGCGGCGATCGGCCGGGCGCGGCTTCGGCTGGGGCCCGAACCGCTGAAAGCGCTGTTCGCCCGGGTGTGCCGGCCGGTCGCAACGGTGGAGACGGCAGGCACTTGGTATCGCGGATGGCGGCTGGTCGCGGTGGGGCGTGAAGGATTTGAACGGGGACGGGACGATCGCGAGGGAAGGCTCGAGCGCTACGACCTCGGCTTCTTCGTCGCCTTTCTGTGCACACCTCTTCTGGGCGAGGACCTCGCCGAACGGCCTCCCCTCTATCACCCCACCTCGTTGCTCGCCCGCGAGACGAACGGCGACCTCGCGTTCCCGCTCCCGCGCCGGCGCGGCCGAGCGGCCCGCGCCACCACGGACGCACAACGCAAGATCCTCAACCGAGGTGCTGCCCGCCGCGTCGTTCGAACTGGCTGCACGCTCGTCATACCTCGCCGGCACGGCTGGACCAGCGACCTCAGCGGGTGCGCCGCGGTCTTCGGACACTATTGCCCCGAGGGTCTCGAGCGGCTGCGCGTGGCCGCAGACACAGGCCGCAGCCCCACAGCAGATCCCGCGATCCTCAACATGCTCATCGACGACCTCGGTCCCGGCTCGCAGCCGAATACAGATCCGTGCACGGCGCGAAGGGGCCCCGACCATGAGCCGAAAGGCGCGGGGGGCCGTGCCACGAATCCGACACGCATCCATTGGGCGCCGACCCTGATGCCGATGAGCGCGGCTGTCTCAACGAAGTGTGCGTCTCCCTCCCACCGCCAACCGGCAGCACCCCGGGCTGCGCACATCCCAGGCGGACACCGAAAGCATTCAAGGCAGCAGCAGCCCGGAGACGCTGTTGGTGACGCGCACCTTCCCGAGGGCGGTACGGCGACCGTACCGGCGTGTCGGCCCGTTCGGCCGCGGGCGGCGACGTCGGGGACGGCGCCGCAGTAGCCGCCGACAGCCCCGCAAGCGCGAGCCGTCCTGAACCGTCCGCAGCGATGGACGGCTGCGGCCACCAGGGCGGTCGGCGCGGGGGCGACCCGGCAGGTCAGGCAGGAACGCGCGACACTTCGCGGTACCGGTGATACCGTTGGTATCATGAGTGAACCCAAAGCCATGAGCCTGCGATTCCCCGACCCCGGGCAGCGCGCGGCCATCGCCGCCGCCGCCAAGGCCGCCGGTGTCAGCATGCAGGAGTACATCCTCTCGGCCGCCTACGAGCGCGCCACCGCCGTCGAGAGCGCCTTCCTGGAGCACTTCAGGGCCTCCGCCGCCCGCAGCGGCGACGCCTTCGCCGCCGAGCCCGGCACCACCGACCCCAGTACGGAGCAGCGCGCCGCCGAGCAACAGGCCCGCCGCGACCTCGAGCGCGACGGGCGGGACCACGCCGCGTGACCCAGCCCGAACCGCCTCGGATCGACGTCTCCTTCCTCCTGCACGCCGCCGAGCTTGTCCCAGGTGACCCGCAGGTCGACGACTACGGCACCCTCTACGCGGCCGTGCACCGCGTGTACGCGAAGGCCATGGACCGCGAGATCTACGGCTCCGACCATCTCAAGGCGGCGGCCCTGCTGCAGACGCTGGTGAAACTGCCCTGCCTGGAGCACTCCAACGAGGCCTTCGCCTGGCACTGCGCCGAGGCATACCTCGCCCTGCTGGGGCACCGTCTGGACTACACCCCCAAGGACGCGGTGGTCCTGGTCCGCGAGGCCGCCTCCGGCGCGCTCGGCGTCGCCGGGATCGCCCGCCAACTGCGGAACTGGACCACCACCTGACCGGCAACGAATCCGGCCACCTCGCATGGCCGCGGCGTCCTCGACAAGAGAGAGCAGTGGTCCACCCACTCGGACGTTCGTGGCATCCCGCGGTCACAACCGCCTTCAGGCGACGGGAAGGCGGGTGCCGACGACCACGCTGAGGTCCGGCGCGAGGCGCAGTTCAGTGGTGTGGAGGTCCGGATGTTCCACCCAGTGCAGGCGGGGCAGGTCGCGTGCGCCATTGAAGTGCGGAGGCCATGTGGTGCCTGGGGCGAAGTCGTCGATCACCACCGCTCCGCCGGACTCGAGCAGACGCGCGGGGTCTGCGGCGTCGTTGTCCTTGCCCTGGCCTGCGCAATCGAGGACGAGCAGGTCGTAGGCGCCATGGTCCTCGATGCGCCGCCAGTCCCCCATGGATGACTTCGATGTGGTCGCAGTCTCGGTAGACCTCGGTGTCGATGCGGGCATGCTCCTGGTCACGCTCGACGCTGACGAGCCGGGCGCCGGGGGCAGCTCCGGAGGCCGACCAAGGCAGTCCGAGGCCGCCTCCTGTCCCGGTCTCGCCGATGCGGTGCGAGGCGCCCGCGGCCGGCAAACTGGAGCAGCCTCCCCTGATCAGGTCGGCGGGAGTACGCGAAGTCGGTGTCGAACAGCTCCTCGTCGTCGACCGCGTCCATGTCGGCCCGGTAGGCGACGGTCGGCCCGGCACCCGCACCATCGAGCACCGCCACCACGCCGTGGCCGCCCACCCCTGTCCAGACCGCGAGCCCCGCGGCACGCAGCCGGTCGGCGACCAGAACAGAGGTGCGCCATTCATCGCCCGCAAGCTCGGGGTGCCGGTGGATCTCCCGGCGCAGCTCGATCAGCTCTTCCTCGATCCCGGCCGCCAACTCCGCGATCACCTCGCGGTCCAGAGCCGATGACATACCCCGGAGATTACCGGACCCGGCGCCGACGAGAGCTGCCCTGGGAATGCTTGCGCGTCCGCGACGAGCGCTGCTCGATCTCCGCGCGAGCCTGCCGGGACTGGACTGGTGTGCCGCCTCATCCGCCTGCGCCGACTGCACGCATTCCTTCGCGGTGATCAGTAGGGTCGCCGGCATGCGGGGTGTGCGGGTGGTGTTGATCGGCGGGACGTCGAATGTCGGGAAGTCGACCGTGGCCCGGGCCGTGGCGGACAGCCTCGGGTTCGAGTGCCTGTCCACCGACGCGCTGGCGCGGCATCCGGGACGGCCCTGGCGAACCCCGGGCCGGGAGGTACCGACGCACGTCGCCGAGCATTACCGATCGCTCACGGTCGACGAGCTGATCACCTCCGTTCTCGACCACTACGTCCGGCTGTGGCCCCGCATCGAAGGGCTGATCACGTCCCGCACGACGACAAGCGGGGCCGGGGCAACAGTGGCGGGTCTGGTCCTGGAGGGCTCAGCGCTCTGGCCCGTCCGTGTCGCACAGCTGGTCACCCCGCACACCGCCGCGGTATGGCTGACCGCCGACGAGACTGTCCTGCGCGCACGGGTGCACGCGGCCGGCCGCCACGACCAAGCATCGCCCGAGGAACGAGCCCTGATGGACACGTTCCTGTCCCGCACCCTGCGCTTCCAGGCACTCATGCTTGAGGCAGTCGACCGGCTGGACCTCGACCGCATCGACACGGGCAGCGGACGGTCCGTCGAGAACCTGGCCGACGCGGTGCTCGAGACCGTCGACAGGCAGCACGCGGTGGGGCGTTCGCCCACGCGGTGATGGCCATGACGCCGCGGCAGCCAGTTGCCCCTACCATCTCGATCGAGGCTGCAACCAGCTCCTTCCTCCGGCCTGGTGCCGGCCTTCTCCCATCAGACTCGGGGCTGAGGGTGGACACCTACAAGGGCACGATCGAAAAGTCGGCTACTCCTCGACAGCACTCCCCCGGAACCCGCTCTGGGCAACTGGGACGACGGCGGGCGCGGTATCACCGCAAGGCGTCGCTTGGCCTGACGGTCACGCGGCGCAGGGTGCGCAGTGGACTTCGTGATGTGGAGCTCCGTAGTGATCGGAGCCCCGGATGTCAACGATGGCCGTCAGTCTCGATCGGGCGGTCGAGGCGGACGGCCGTCTCACGGCGCCTCGCGCGGGGAAGAGCCGCTGTCGTCGGTGAAGACTCGGTTGCGGCGCACGGAGGACCAGAAGGACCAGGCGATCAGCACGACACCGACGAGGCCGGTGATGATTTCGTTGATCTGGTACTGGATGGTGACCAGAAGGATGACTGCGAGTGCCCCGATGGCGTAGTGGGCGCCGTGCTCGAGGTAGACGTAGTCCTCCAAGGTGCCTTGGCGCACGAGGTAGACGGTGAGGGAGCGGATGTACATGGCGCCGATGCCGAGGCCGAGCGCCATCCAGAAGATCTGGTTGGTGATGGCGAATGCGCCGATGACGCCGTCGAAGGAGAAGGAGGCGTCGAGCACTTCGAGGTAGAGGAACGTGAAGAACGCGGCCTTGCCCGCCAGGCCGCTCGCTGGGGGTCCGTCGTTCGCTTCCTTGGTCTTCTCTTCGGCGTCGTGTTCGCGGTCTTCCTCTTCCTCCAGCCGGTTCTCGAAGTGTCCGGAGAGACCGCCGACGATGAGGTAGGTGATCAGGCCTGCGACGCCGGAGAGGAGAACCGTGGCTGTCTTGTCCGTGTGGCCGTAGCTCTGGTGGGCGTGGGTGGCCACCGTCAGCGCTGACACCAGGAGGGCGGTCAGGGCGGTGCAGACCGAGAGCATGTCGATCTTGCCCAGTTTTGCCAGCGGGCGCTCGATCCAGCGCAGCCACTGGATGTCCCGCTCCCCGAAGATGAAGTCAAGGAAGATCATCAACAGGAACATGCCGCCGAACGCGGCGATGGCCGGGTGGGCGTCGGTGACCAGGTGCTCGTACTTTGTGGGTTCGTCGAGCGCGAGCTGGACTGCGGCGATCGGGCCCTTCTGCGCGGAGAGCGAGACAATCAGCACGGGGAAGGCCAGCCGCATGCCGAAGACTGCGATCAGAATGCCGACACTGAGGAAGATTTTCTGCCAGAAGGCGTTCAGCTTCTTGAGTACGCCGGCGTTGACGACGGCGTTGTCGAAGGACAGCGAGATTTCGAGAACGGACAGGAGCGCGACCACGGCCAGGGCTTCCCAGCCCCAGAAGAGCCCCGCGAGGGTCAGGCCGACAACGGTGATCGCAAAGGACCAGCCGAACGTTCTCAGCAGCATGGCTCACCTGTTTCTGTCCATCGATGTGACTGACGCGTCCTGCGGACACGCCCCGCATGGCGGGGAGCAAAAATGATCTCGACATCCAGGCCCAGGCTGCCCCGTCCGGCAGCCAACGACACCTGCGCCCCAACGAGCTGGACGCCTGCGCCGACTGTGGCTGGACGTCCTCGTTGGGCCTTACAGGCCGGTCTCTTCGGACCCAAGGAGAGCGGAGTACGCACCTTCGGCCGCGCGGCCGGGAGCGCTGCCTGAGGGAGTGTGGGCCAGGAAGTCCTCCGTACTCCCGGCATGCAGTATGCGGCCGGCGCTGACGACGACGACATGGTCCGCTTCCTCCGCGAGGTCGGTGACATCGTGCGTGGACATCAGCACCTGCACGTCCTCCGTGAGGCTGTTCAGTGTGTCCCGGAAGACACGCCGCTGACGCGGATCCATGCCGGCGGTTGGCTCGTCGAGTAGCAGAATCCGCGCTTTGTGGACGAGTGCACCAGCAACGCCCACCCGGCGCAGTTGGCCTCCGGACAGCCGAGTCGTCTTCGTGCCTGCCTGGTCGTCCAGTTCGACGCGTGACAGGGCCTGGGCTGCCTGTTCCCATGCCTCGGAGCGGCTCATGCCCTTGAGCCAGCCTATGTAGGCGACGTATTCACGGACGGTGAGGGAAGGGAGGGGGGAGATGTGCTGCGGCATCCAGGCGACAGCGCGACGGTAGGACTTGGTGTGCGAGGCGACGCCGTCGAAGGTGACGGTTCCTCTGCGAGGACGGCTGACGCCCGCGGCCAGCTTGAGGAGGGTGGACTTGCCGGCGCCGTTGGGGCCCAGAAGAATCGTCAGACCCGATGGCGCTGTGAAAGAGAAATCGTCCAGGACGGGCGCGCTCCAGCGTCTGTAGGCGTAGGTACACGAGGCCAGTTCCAGAGTCATGAGGTCTTCCTTGAAGCGTGGAGCTGGGCGGCGATGCCAAGGCCGAACATCAGCGTCGAGCCGGCGATGGCATGCCGGACGTGGGCGGGTTCGGGAAGGATCGTCCACGGATAGGGATCTCTTCCGATACGGAAGCCGAAAAGGAGCACCACAACGAGCCATGCCACCGGGACCATGACCGCGGCCTGGCCGACGGCAGTGCGCGCACAGAGCATCATCCCGATCAAGAAGGCGGTATTGCGTCCAGCGGCTACCGCCTGCGCAGAGCCGACCAGCGCGCCCGTGACGCAACCCAGCACGATCGCCGCCACCGCGGTAGCCGCGGTCAGTGCGGCGTCCATGTACGCACCGTTCACGGATCCGCCCACGCACGAAGCCATACCGAAAGTCAAACAGGGCGGTTGAGTTGACACACCCGGGCCGGGCGAACACGGCGACGTGTCCGCCCAGCTTTGCCTCGTCGTCCGCCTCCGCCGAGCAGACAGTGGATGCCCGCGCGGCCAGCCCCCGGGCTCTCCTCATGCCTGGCGCGCGGCGAGGCGTCGGGCTGCTGCGCGGCGCTGGCTGTAGGGGGTCGATCACGACCCCAGAGCCCTTGCCCGGCGTGTGGTTCCACGTATGGATCTTGTCCGCGATCCGAATGAGACGCTCGTCGTCAGGGGGGACGTCGATGTAGAAGAGGGACTCATCCGGTTTGCGGTCGTCGCCGCCCCAGCGGACGAGGCCTTCCAGGTCGGCGAGGATGTCTCGGATCACCAGTTCCTGCAGGGGGAGGAAGCCGCCACGAACTCCGCTCGGGTGGCGAGTACCGGCGTCCACTTCTGGACAGCGCAGACCACCACGACACCGACCATGCCCAATGAGGTGCCCACCAAACCTCCGAGAAGGCCCAGGAGCGTCGACTCCGCCAGGAATTGGACCGTGATATGGAGACCTCGTGCTCCGAGGGCTCGGCCCAGTTCGATCTCCGCCGTGCGCTCCATGACGGACACCAGCGTGGTGTTGGCGATGCCTACCGCGCCAATGAACAGGCACACCAGTGCCAGCAGGAGAAACAGCTGGGACAGATCGCCGCCGACGTCGGAGCGCAACGCCTTGGGATCAGGAGGCGGGATCGCACTGAAGTACTCCGGGTGCTCGGGGCGCAGCGCGAGGGCGGCCTCGTCCGCGATTTGGCGTGCCGCGCCGAGCCGGGTGGAGACGAGCATCTCGGCGCGATCGTCGCTGGGCGGGGCCCCAAATGTGCTCGGCGGTGGTACGCGGGACGACGACGGACAGGAGCAGTTCGGGCTTGCGTACGACATCGTCCAGTATGCCGATGACGGTGAACGGCGTGTTCCCGATGAAGACGGCGGGCTGGGTGTCGAGGGTGGTGATGCCCAGTCTCACGGCGATGGCCGAGCCCAGCACCGCTACTTGCCGGCGCTTTGAGTCGTGGTAGGAGTCGAACACCCTGCCCTGCGCCAGATGGGGGCCGGCGGAGTCCAGGAGGCCCGGCGAGGCGGCGATGACATCAGTGCGGACATGTGGGTCGTCGGACTGGGTCAAGGGGGTGGATCCGACGGTCTGGTCCGCGCTGAGCCGGACTTTCCAGTACACCCCTGCCGCTGTGACTCCGTTGAGCCTTCCGATGCGGGCGTCGGCGTCCTGCGGAAAGGCCAGTGGGACTTCTGCGGCGTCGCCTCCTCCGCTGTCCTTCACTGTCACCTGCGTCGCGGTCAGCTTGTTGAAACGGGCATCGTTTTGGGACGCCGTGGTGCTCGTCAGACCGAGCACGGCTATGAAGGCGCCGACGCCCAGCACGGTGCCCAGCGGTGAGGGCGGATCTGCCGGGACGCTGCAGAACTCCGGCCAGTGCCTCTGAGAAGAGCGGCCCCGTTTGGGCTTGTCTCGGCGATCCCCCGAACGGGCCGTGGGGCGGTTACGCCTCGTCCGCGGGCTGGAGGCCGGTGATCATGGAGACGATCTCGTTGTGCGTGGTCTTCGCGGTTTCCCGGACGCCGATCTGCGCGCCGCGGCGCAGCACGGCGATCCGGTCGGCGACCCGGAAGACCTGGTCGAGATTGTGGCTGACCAGCAGGATGGCTCGCCCTCGCTCGCGCAGTTGCCGCATGAGCTGTTCGGCCCTGGCGGTCTCCGCAACGCCGAGGGCGGCGGTGGGTTCGTCCATGAGCACCAGTGAGGTGGCCCAGTGGGTGGCCCGGGCTATGGCCACGCCCTGGCGCTGTCCGCCGGACAGTTCACGGATGGTGGCCCGCGCGGAGGGGATCCTCACATCGAGTTCGTCGACGAGAGCCTGGGTCTGGGATGCCATGCGCTTCTTGTCCAGCCTGCGCAGCGGCCCGGTGACCAGTTCCCGGCCGAGGAACATGTTCATGTACACCGGCTGCATGTCGGCCAGGGCCAGGTCCTGGTAGACGACTTCGATGCCGTGGCCGCGGGCGGCGCTGGCGTCCGGGAAGTGGACTTGGTCGCCGTGAAGCGCGATCGAGCCGGAGGTGGGGTGGTGGACCCCGGAGACGATCTTGACGATGGTGGATTTGCCGGCGCCGTTGTCGCCGACCAGTGCGACGATCTGCCCCGGGTGGATGTCGAGGCTGAAGTTCTCGACGGCGACGACTCCGCCGAACTCCTTGCGGATGCGGTCCAGGCGCAGCGCGGGCGCGGCGCTCGGGGTGGCCGTGGTGCTCATTGGTTCTCCTGTGTGCGGCTCACGCCGAACCGGGCGCGGGCGTGCCGTCGGTGGTCCGGAGGCCGGCCACCCGGGGGGTTCCGGTCGAGAGGCCGTTCGGGCCGGCGACGCGGGCGCGGTGGCGAGATGAGGGCCGGGAAGGTGCGGGCCGGGTCACGCCTTCTCCTCGCGCAGGGTGAGGGCGACGGCGACCAGGATGATCACGCCGCGGGCGATCATCTGCTGGGAGACCGACAGGCCGCCGAGGATGAGGCCGTTGTTCAGCACGCCCATGACCAGCGACCCGACGAGAGCGCCGACGACGGTGCCGGAGCCGCCGAAGAGCCGGTTTCCGCCGACGATCACGGCGGCGATCACGGTCAGCATGTCGGTCTCGCCGAGGGTGTACGTGGCGCCGTGCAGCCGGCCGGCGTAGAGCAGCCCGGCCAGAGCGGCGCACAGGCCGCTGATCACCAGCACCGCGACCTTGACCCGTTCCACCTTGACCCCGGACACCCGGGCGGCCCGGGCGTTGTCGCCGACGGCGAGGACGTGCGCGCCGAACCGGGTGTGCCGGTACACATAGTGGCCGACGGCCACCGCGGCGGCGCTCCACAGGACGAGGGTCGAGATCCCGGCCATCGAACCGGATCCGAACAGCCCGTTGAAGTACTCATGGGTGATCGGCACCGATTGCAGGTTGGTCATCACCCGGGCGAGGCCGGCGACCAGGCCCAGGGTGGCCAGGGTGACCAGGAAGGACGGCACCCGCACCCGGGTCACGAACAGGCCGTTGAACAGGCCGACCCCGGCGCCCACGGCCAGCGAGGCGGCGACGGCCAGCGGCATGCTGTCGTAGTCGCGCAGCATCACCCCGGCGACCAGGGCGGACAGCGCCACCACGGACCCGATGGACAGGTCGATCTCGCCGGCGGTGAGGACGAGCACCAGGCCGACCGCCATCACGGTGATCGGGGCGGTCTGCTGGACGATGTGGACCAGGTTCGGGGTGGTGAGGAATCCTGAGTCGCGCAGGGTTATCGAGAAGACCACCATGATCAGTGCGAACCCCGCGTAGACCACGTAGCGGCGGGGGTCGGCCGCCCGCAGACGATCCAGGATCGCGGGCGGCGTGACCGCCGCCCGCGCGTTCTGGTGGGCTCGGGTCCTCACTTGGCGGCCTTCAGTACGGAGGCGGGCGGCTTGCGGTGCAAGGACTGGTGCCAGCCCTCGCGAAGGTTGTCCTTGGTGACGGTGAGCGCGGGGGCGACGAGGAACGGCGGCGCCTTCTTGCCGAGCAGGCCGTACGCGGCGTCCGCCGCCAGGGCTCGGCCCAGTTCGTAGGCCTGGTCGGCGACCATGCCGATGACGTTGCCGCCGGAGACCATGTCGAGGGCGATCGGCTCGGACAGGTCCAGGGTCACCACCTTGGTCTTGGTGTTGCCCGCGTTGCGGAGCGCCGACAGCACACCCTCGGCCGGTTCGGCCCAGGTCACGTAGACGCCGTTCAGATCCGGGTGCTGGGAAATCATCGCGTTGGCGATGTCCTCCGCCCGCGCCGGGTCGGCTATCCCCTGCTTGGCCACGATCTTGATGCCCGGGTGGTCCCGCTCGATGGTGGTCTTGAACGCGTTGTCGCGCTGGTTGGTGACGTAGTACTTGGCGTCGTGGTAGATCCAGCCGATCTCGCCCTTGCCGCCCATGGACTTCGCCAGTGCGTCGGCGGCCTGCTTTCCCATCTGGAACAGGTCGTCGGTGACCACCGATTCGTAGTCGACGCCCTGCCGGTATCCGGTGGGAACGTTCGAGAGGAACACCAGTTTGGTCCCCGCCTGCTTGGCCGGGCGGAAGGCCTCGGCCGCGGTGGTGGGGTCGAGCGGGAGGGAGATCACCGCGCTGGGCTTCTTCGCCAGCACGGTCTCCACGTCGCTCTTCTGCTTGGCGGCGTCGAAGCCGGCGTCGGTGGTGGCGACCACCTTGACGCCGAGCCGGGCGAACTCGTCGTCGGCACCCGCGGTGACCGCGTTGGTGAAGTCGGAGGATGTGTGCCACAACAGCGCGGCGGTGTAGTGGCCGGCCTTCACCTTCGCCGCGTCGGCGGCGCTCAGAGTGAGGTCGCTGGTGGCGGTGGGCTTCTCGCCGTTGGGGCCACGGGTCTCGGTCAGCGGCGCCGCCGCGGTGGTGGTGCCGGTCGGCGACTTTTCGGTCTTGGGTGCGCCGGTCGTCTGGGCGCCCGTGCTGCAGGCTGCCATGGCGAGCAGTGCGGCGGAGGCGACGATGGCCCCCGCGGTGTTACGTGATCTCATGATGTCTTGCTCCGTGGTGCGGGGGTGGGTGGGGGGCGTCCGCGTCGCGGACACCGCAGAAGTCGGCGATGAAGGTGGCGAAGACGCCGACGGCGTCGAGGTACTCGTCGACGGGGACGTGTTCGTCGAAGGTGTGGCAGTTGCGGATGTCCCCCGGTGCGCAGTACACGGCGGGGACACCGAGCCGGGTGGACAGGAAGGGGTTCTCCGACCAGTAGGGGGCGCCCTGGACCTCGCCCCGGTCCGGGCGCATCGTCCGGATCGCCTCCCGCAGCCGGACGACGCCGATGGTTTCGGGGTCGGTCTCGTTCGGGGTACCGCCGACGGCGTGGTCCCTGGGGGCGGTGTACGCGACGGTGGCATGGACCCGCTGGTCGGTGACCGCGGCCGCCACGACGCGGTCCAGCTCGGCCTTGGCCCGGTCCAGACTCTCCCCGGGGAGCAGTTTGCGGATCAGGTCGATCCGGCACTTCCCCGGTACGGCGATGTAGCCGCCGCCGGTGATGCCGGTGACGAGCAGGAAGGGACGGCCGACCAGCGGATGGCTGGGCCGCCGCTCCAGCTCGTCGGTGTACGCCCATAGTCCGGACAGCACCTCGTGGGCGGCGCGGACCGCGTCGACACCCAGTTCGGGCGCACCGAAGTACGCCGAGCGGCCCTCCAGCGTGATTTCGGCGATCAAGAAGCCCATCTGGGCGGTGTAGACGTGCAGTTGGGTGGGCTCCACGTACACGGCGAAATCCGGCCGCGGGATCTGTCCGCTCTCGATCCGGGGCACGATGTCCTTGATCCCGGCGCTGATCCCGCTGCCCGGCTCGCCGCTCTCCTCGTCACCGACGAACACGGCGCAGACGTCGCCGCGCGGTGCCAGCCCCACGCGCCGCAGCGTTTGCAGCGCGGCGATCACGGTGCAGATTCCGGCCTTGAGGTCGCCCACTCCACGCCCCCACACCCGGCCGTCGACGACGGCACCGCTGAACGGGTCCTCCCGCACGTCGCCACGCCAGTGCTCCTCCCAGCCGCGGACGTGCACGGTGTCCAGGTGGCCCACGAACATCAGTCCCGGTCCCCCGCCGGCGCCGCGGACGACGCCCCAGGCATTGGGGCGCCCTTCGGCGAACTCCTCGACACAGACCTGATCGGCACCGGCCTCGGCCAGGCGCTCGGCCGCGAACCGGGCGAACGCCTCCTCCTCGCCGGTGACGCTGGGCACGGCCACGGCCTGCCGCAGCAGAGCCAATGCCTCGTCACGGTCCACTGCGGCCAGGATCCGGTCCCGGACGTCCGGCTCGAGGCTCATCGGGTCCCCCCCGGATTCGGTGCCGCCACGTCCCCGTCGGCGGCATCGGCGGTGCCGCTGGGCGGTGTCGGGAGCACCAGCGGGGTCAGCGCGGTCGCCCCGAACAGGTCCTGGTGCGCCGTGCGCAGCGCCACAGCCATCGAGCCGACCAGCGGTGCGCGATGGCCCAGAGCGCTTGTGTGCACTTCCGGGGGCTGGAGCATGAACCGGCCGAGCCAGTTGCGAACCGGTTCGAGGAGCTCGGTTCGTGAGCCGATGCCGCCGCCGAGTACCACCAGCTCGGGATCCAGCACGCCGGCCACCGCGCAGATGGCCTGTCCGATCAGGCGCCCTTCATCGTCCAGAACCAGCTGGGCGGCCGCGTCGCCGTCGGCCGCCGCCGCGAAGATCTCGGGGACGCCGACCTCCCGGCCCCCGGCCTCCACATACCGCCGGACCAGGCCGGCGCCGGCCGCGGCCTCCTCGAAAGCACCTTTGACCTGGTTGGCCCGGTCAAGGGGGTCCGCGCCGATGGGCAGGTAGCAGATCTCTCCCGCTGCCCCGTTGCAGCCGCGGCGGATCTCGTCGTCGGCCACCACGCCCATGCCGATGCCGGTGCCGACGGCGATGAACACGAAGTCACTGCTGTCCTGGCCGAGCCCCTGCCAGTGCTCACCGAGCACGGCCATGTTCACGTCGTTGTCCAGGAGCAACGGCACACCGAGGCGCCCGGTCAGCTCGTCCTGCACACGCAGGTCACCGAAGCTGGGGATGTTGACGGCGAAATCCATCACACCGGTCTGAGGATTCAGCACGCCCGGTGTGCCGATGGCCACGCACAGCACCGCGTCCCAGGACGCGTCGGCAAGGTCGGCCAGGCGGCGGCTGACCGAGCAGACCTGCTCGATCACGTGCCGTCCGCCCAGCGGGTCGGTGGACTCCACGATCTCGTGGAGCAGCCCGCCCCCCAGATCACCGATCGCCGCCCGCAGCTTGGTGCCGCCCAGGTCCACGCCGATCACGAACCCCGACCGCGGGTTGAACTCGTACGCCACCGGGCTGCGCCCGACTCCCCCGCGCACCCGCCCGGTCTCCCGGACCCAGTCGGCACCCTGCAGCTGGCGGACGATCTCCGACACCGTCTGCTTGGACAGCCCCGACCTTCGCGCCAGCTCCACCCTGGTCACCGGCCCCGTGTGAATGATCAGCTGCATCAGCGTCTGCGTGTTGACCTGTCGCAGCAGGGGGCCGGCCGGCGTCATCTCGCGCACCTCGACTCCATTCGTTCGGCAAGTTGACGAACAGAGTCCGCCGACGAACGGGCCCTGTCAAGGGTCACCGAAAAACTGGAATGCACCAGGTGGAAGGCGGGTGCCGCGCGCTGCCCAGGAGGTGGGGGACCCGGCACCGCCCCGGAGGCGGCGCCCCCAGGCTTCGACATGGCTTCGCCGCCACCCGCACGGTCGCGTCGGCGGCCGCCGGGTCGAAGCCGGACCACGCGCCGGTCGCGATGCTCAGGCGCGGCCCGCGCCGCTGGAGGACCTCCGGGAGAAACCGCGGAAGACCGCGAGCCTGCTCGGCGACTTCATCCGCACGTGCGAGAAGGCCGTGGCCCTGCAGTGAAACGGCACCGTGAACAGTCAGCTCTGGCGGGATGTCAAATCATGGGACGTCAAACCGCGCTCTCTGCCTGGTTCCTGCTCGACCCCGGCGTCCATCTCGTCTGCGCGTTGCGCCGCCGGCTCGGCCAGGAACTCAGGCAGCGCCGGGTCGCCGATCGCGGCGACGGGGAAGACGGGCGGCTTCGCGCCCCGGCGGGCGAGTCCGGTCGGCGCCGGTTCGCCGGCGAGCATCCACCCCCAGGTCGTCAGCGAGATCCGGTGGATCCGCGCGGAGGACTTCGCGATGCCCGCCCCGGTGAGGTAGCGCTCGACCGCCGCGGTGTACGACGCCGGAGGGGCCGGTCGTCTGCCGTCACCGGACCGGGAAGCGGGCTGCTCATGAAGGGGCTGTTCATGCAGGGGCTGTTCACCCGGTAGGTCCGGCTCCAGGTCGGTCAGTAAACGGGCTGCTCATGCAGGAGGGCTGTCCCGGAACGTGTCGGGGCCGGCAGCCGGACGAGGACCGAACATCCATGTCCAGCGCGGCCTTCGTGGCGGCTGGTCGGCGCGGCAGGCGGTGTGTCAGAAGTCGACGCGTTCTCGGCGGTCTCTTCGAGGGCCGGGCCGTCCACCGCGTCCCGCGGCCTGGGCCCGACCGGATTCCCCGGTTCAACGCCGTCGCTCTCACCGGCAGTTCTCCGATCGATGGGTTTTGAGCTTGTGGGGCAAAGATCCCCACCCTCGCGGCATTCGAACTCCAGTTCAGGAAACCCTGCGCTGCAGGGCGGTCGGCAGCAGCCGATGACCGCACGGCCCCGGTTGTCCCCAGCAGGGGCGGCCTGGGGACCGTCCCTGCGGGTTCCGGCGTCATGGTCTCCTGGACGAGGCCATGGCCGGTCGGCGGAGCGGGGATTGGAGATCCCGCGGCGGGAGCGCTTCTCGGATCACACGGCGTGCATGGGCTCGGGGCGGATCCACGCCGACAAGGCACTGCGGCTCGTCGTAGCGAGGGAAGCCGGAGGGGCAGTCAGGGGGCGATCAGGGGGTACGGGTCTTCGTCGACAGACCTGTTCCGGCCGTTGCAGCGCCTGGCCACGGCCGGGCCCGCCCCTGCTACGGGATCGGCGAACCGGAGGGAAGGGTGCTCTTTCGGACTTCCATGGACGAGTTCGGCCAAGTGGTCGCGGGCGACGGGGCGTTCGAGCATGAGCAGGGCGCCCACCGGCCTCAAGTTGGCGGAGGCTCCTTGTGGTGAGCGCGTACGGGGTCGCTCAGGGATGCGTAGAAGAGGGGCGCGGTCGGCAGCCTGCAAGACCTGGGCGCACACCGTCAGCTCCGCCGCATGTCCGGCGCCTGACGAACAACCCCATCGCCCGCTACCGCGAACTCGGCAGCGACTTCCACACCCTCAACCTCGGCCCCGCCCGCAAGACCCGCGACCTGGTCCGCCGGCTCAAAGCCCTCGGCCGCAACCCACCCTCGCCCCGGCAACCACCTAACGCAATCCCCGCTCAAGCCGACCCCCAGCCAGAAGCCTCCCGGCCCCTCACCGCCGAGAGGCCGCCTCGCCGTACCCGCCTGGCCGTCGAGTTTTCCGGTCAGCCAATCATCCCGGCCCGGGCGAGGCAGCGTGCGAGGTCGGACCGCGACCGGATACCGAGCTTGCGGTAGATGCGGGTCAGATGCGCTTCCACGGTCTTGCGGGACAGGAACAGCGCAGTGGCCGCCTCGGTGTTGCTGAGGCCCTCGCCGATCGCCCGGGCCACCTGGAGTTCCTGCGGCGTCAACTGGTCCACGTCCGGGGGCGACGCCTGCCGCTGAACGGGTCTGTGGCCGGCCGCGGCCAGCTCTGCCGCGGCGCGTGCCGCCCAGGGCAGGGCACCCAGCGCCTCGAAGGCCCGCTGGGCGTCGAGCAGCGGCCTGCGGGCGGCTGCTGGGCGCCGCAGACGCCGCAGCGCCTCCCCGCACACCAACCAGGTACGGGCCAGCTCGAACGCCATCGGCCGTCCCGCGTGCGCCTGCTCCGCGGCCGACTGCCACTCCAGCACCTCGTCGGCGGAGGTGGCGAGCATGACCCGGCACCGGGCGTGGGCCGCGACCGGCCACGCCAGGCCGGTCGCCTGTGCGCGCTCCCGCAGCCACTCGGTGACGTCGGCCGCCCGTGCCGGCTCGCCGGTCCTGCTGTGCGCCTCGGCCAGTTCGGCCACGAAAGGCATCAGATTCGGATTGGCCAGCCCCATCTCCCGCGCCACCGTGAACGCCCGCTCCAGATGGGCCCGGCACGGTCCCAGGTCTCCCGCGGTCAGCGCCGCCGCCCCCAGGGCGGCCTGGGCGAACGGCTCCAGGCCGCGGACACCGCCACAGTGCTCCTCGTAGGACGCGACGCGCTGCTCGCACGCCGCCCGGTCGCCCCGCAGCCCGTCCAGCCGAGCCAGCAGGAGCAGCGCGTACCCGGTCATGGGCCGGTGCCCCAGGTCCCGCGCCCAGCGCAGCGCCTCGGCCCCGTCGGTGCGGGCCGCCGCCCAACGGTTCCACGACTCCATCTCGCAGCGCACCACCAGGGCCTGCGGGAGCAGCGCGGGGACACCGTCGAGCCGGGCCCGGTCGATCACGGTGCCGATCATCTCGCGCGCGGCGTCCTCCTCATCCACCCAGGAGAGCGCCTGGCCGGTCAGCAGCGCCTGCCGCAGTTCCTCCGGCGCCTTGTCCCCCCGGAGTTCGTCCCGGCCGCGCAGCAGCAGCCGACGGCTCTCCCGCACCCGCCCGGCCAGTGCCTGCACAGTCCCCTGCACGACCCTGGCCAGCCGCTGCTCCGGCTCCGTGCCCAGGGCGGCGGCCAGTCCGGCGCAGCGGGAAGCGCTGTCGGCCGCGTGGGCGAGCCGGCCGCCCATCACGGCCGGCATGGTGGCCGAGCCGTACAGCGCGCACGCCCACGCCCGGTCCGCCGGCTCGGCCACGGCCGCCGCCGACTCCAGCAGGCGGTGGGCCCCGACCGGGTCGCCGGCCCAGCTGCGGACCCGCCCCCGCAGCAGCTCGATTTCCGCGGCCAGCCCGGGATCGGCGTTGTGGCGCAGAGCTTCTTCGCACCACTGGGCGGCGTCGCCGGTGACGCCGGAGTGGAAGGCGTCCTGGGCGGCGTTGAGCAGCCTGGCGGCCTTCTCCGGTGCGGCGGGGGACAGTTCCCCCGCCCGGTGCCACATCCGGGCCGAGGTGGCCAGCGCCGCGCGCAGCCGCGCCTGCCCCGCCTCACCTGCGAGGGCTGCCGCCACCGTCTCGTCCGGTCGGCACGCGGCAGCGGCCAGATACCAGGTGCGCAGTTCGCCGGACGACTGCTCGGCGAGCGCGCGGTAGGCGCGCAGCCGCTGGGCAACCGAGCAGTGTGCCAGCACCAGGGGGCGCAGCACCGGATGCCGCAGCTGGTATTCGCCGTCGTGGGCGTGGACCAGGCCGGCCTCCTCCGCCGCCTCCAGGGCGCCCAGCGACAGCCCGCCGGCGTCCAGTGCCCGTTCCAGGACGGCGAACTCCGGTGCGTGGCAGAGCGCGACGTACACCAGGGCGTCGCGGGTGGTGCGGGGCAGCGCACGCATCCGTCCCCACCAGGCCTGTTCCACCAGGGGGCCGGGGGTCTGCCACTCCTGGTCCCGCTGTTCCCCGCCGCGGGACCGGCATCGGGCCAGTGCTTCGGCGTGCTCGACCAGGACCAGGGGATTGCCCATGCCCAGCCGGGCCAGCCGGGCGACCGCGGTGTCGGCGGGGTCCAGACCCCGCCGGTGCAGCAGCTCGCGGCAGGCGTCGTCGCCCAGCGCCTCCAGTACCAATTGGGGCACCCCTTCCCAGGAGGCATCCTGGTCCGGCTCGGTCCGGACGGCCATTACCAGCGCCACCCGCTCGGTGGTCAGGCGCCGCGCGACGAACTGCAGCACCCGCCGCGACAGGGGGTCGCCCCAGTGCAGGTCGTCGACCAGCACCAACCGCGGCTCGGCCTGCCCGGCGGCGGCGAGCACACCCAGCGCCCCGGCGCACACCGCGTACGGGTTTGCGTCGACGGCGTCGGCCAACGCCAGACATCCCTCGAGCGCCCGGCACTGGGCGCTGGGCACCTCGGCGAAGTACCTGCGCAGCGGGAGCATCAGATCGGCCAGGACGGTGTACGGAAGGACCGCCTCCGACTCCACACCCCGGGCCCGAAGCACATCCATGCCGCTCTCCCGGGCGGCGTAGTCGAGGAGCACGCTCTTGCCCATGCCCGGGTCGCCGCGCAGCAGCAGCGCCGACCCGCGGTGGGTCAGCGCGGCCAGCATCCCGTCCAGCAGACCGCATTCGCGCTCGCGCCCGACCAGCGTCTGCCGGCCCAACGATGTCGGCTCCATTGCGCCCCCGGTGCCCCCGCTGCGGCAACGCGTCGCGCCACCTTGGTCAGGGTGGTCTCTCCCCCATGAGCACCAACGACAATCCGCGCATCACCGCGTAAATCTGTCGATCAGTCGCATCCGGTCCCTTTGCAGGGAGTTCCCCGCTTCCCTTTGCAGGGAGTTCCCCGATGCGTCATGGGGACCGTTCCGGCGGGCTACGGGAGCAGAACGCCCCGGGAGGACGCCGACCGGCCGAGCGCCCGGCCCGGGCCCGGAGCGGCGCAGGCGGCGGGGGCCCGGCAGAGCGCCACGGGTAGGGACTTCCCCGATGCGGCCCATGGGCCGGTGCGCTGCCCTGGTGACGACAGGGGATTTGGCGCGACGGGCGACGGCGGACGAGCACCTGCGCTGCCCGTCCGGAGAGCCACTGCCACAGTGCCGGCCCGGACCAGGGGTGCAGACGACATGACCGTTGCGCAATCCTCCCCCCGACTGCGCCTGCTGGGTCGCTTCGGGCTCGACTGCGGTGCCGGACCCGTCGACGTGTGCGCGGGCGGGCAGCGGATCCTCGCCTACCTCGGGCTGCACGGGCACGCCACCCGCACCTCGCTGGCCGGCACGCTGTGGCCCGACCTCACCGAGGAACGCGCGCGCGGCAATCTCCGTACGACCCTGTGGCGGCTGCGCCGCGGGCGGCAGCCCGTCGTCCGCAGCGAACACGACCATCTGTCGCTCGCGGACGCGGTGGACGTCGACACTCACGCGTTCGCCGAGTGGGCACTGCGGGTGGTGAGTTCGCCCGAGACCCTCGGCGTCGACGAGGTGCCCCAGCTGCTGCGCCTGGACGGCGACCTGCTGCCGAGCTGGGACGAGGACTGGGTGGCCTTCGAGCGCGAACGCATGCGCCAGCTGCAGCTCCACTCCCTCGAAACAGTCGCCCGGCACCTCATCGCACGGGGACGCCATGCGCTGGCCCTGGAGGCCGCTTTGGCGTGCGTGCGCATCGAGCCGCTGCGCGAGAGTGCCCATCGGGCAGTCGTGGCGGTGCACCTCGCCGAGAACAACATGGTGGAGGCGGTCCGGCACTACCGCGCGTTCCGGGAGTTCCTGCTCGACGAACTGGGGCTGGAGCCCTCGGCGCGCTTCCTTGCGATGCTGCCCCCGGCCGGCGACCAGCCGCCGACGGCCGGACGACGCACCTCCGGCAGAGCCGAACTTCTGTCTGCGCACCCCCTGCAAGAGGGCCGGCATGGCTGACGACCCGGGTGCCACCGGCGCCCTTCTCCTGATCACCATATGGTCCCAGGCCGACTCGGGGACCCTGTGCGGCCGCGTCATCCGGACCGCCGACATCCGCAGCGCGGGAGAACCCACCCCGCTGACGGGACGGGACGCGGTCATCGCCGTGGTGGAGCAGTGGCTTGACGCGTACGAGGCACTGCACGACCAGTCCCCGGCGCCCCCCGACGGCCGCGAGTGACGCGGCGGAGACGCTCGTGAGACGGGGCGCTCCCTACGGTGCTCTCGTTGCCGGGCGCCGACGCCGCGGGCCCGAAGGGGCACGCGGCATCTGCGCGGACACCGGGACACACGAGCACGAAAACGGAGCCGCGATGGACGGGCCAGGCGTCACCGAGGGATTCGGCCTCCTGCCGGCGCTTCGCCGTCTGGACGCCCTCCTCGGCCGCGCCATGGACACCGCCGCCGTCGTCTACGGGCCGCAGGCGGCCACAGATCCCTACCGCGGCCTGGCCATCGGCCCGGACGAGGTCGACCGGCTGCTGAGCCGGGGCCCCGGCGAGCCGCTGTTCGGCGCCGACGCGCCCGCGGCCGACGGTCCGGACGACGACCGGGGCAACGAGCTCGCCTGGCTGGGCCGGACCTTCGGCCTCACCCCCCTCGACCTCGATCTCCTGGTCATCGCAGCGGCACCGGAACTGGACCTGCGCTACGAGCGGCTCTACGCGTACCTCCAGGACGACGTGACCAGACGGCGGCCGTCGGTGGACCTCGCACTCAACCTGCTGTGCCCCTCGGCCGCGGCGCGCCTCACAGCGCGCGGCAGGGTCGCGGCCGACGCGCCCCTCGTCCGGCACGGTCTCCTCCATCTGCTCCCGGATCCGAACCAGCCGCATCAGCCCCTGCTCTCCCAGGCGATGAAGGTGGATGAGCAGATCCTGCATCTGCTCATCGGCCAGTCGGTGCTCGACTCGCGGCTCGCCCGCTGTGCCCGGTTCGTACAGCCGCGGGGCAGCCTCGCCGCTCTCCCCCTCGATCCGGAGACGCTGCGGGCCCTGCCGCGTCCGGCAGACGGCGCCGGGCCCGGGTCGGCGCTCCCCCGCCTGTACTTCATGGGCCCGGCGGACACCGTTCAGCTCAGCGTGGCCGAAGCGCTGGCCGCGGAGCGAGGACTGCCGCTGCTGGTGACGGAACTGGAGCGCGCGGCGGGCGCCGCGGCGCCGCTGGAGGAGGTCGTCCGGATCGCGTTCCGCGAGGCGTGGCTGCGCCGCGGAGCGATCTTCGTGTCGGGAGTCGACGCGCTGGACGGGGGGTCGGCCTCGGGAGCGTACGACCGGCTGGTCCAGGAGGTCGCGGCCGGCCGGGTGCTGACCGTCCTCGCAGGGCGGAAGCCATGGGCGCCGCCGACGCACCGCCCCGGGGACCCGGCAGGCGTGGCCGTGGTGCCGTTCCCGGTGCCCGCAGCGGGAACGCGCCGCGCGTGGTGGCGGCGGGAGCTCGAAGCGCGCGGGGTCACCGCCGGCGACCGGGCCGTCGAGCGGCTGTCCGGACAGTACCGCCTCCCCGTCTGGCGCATCCGCGAGGCGGTCGCGACCGCCCGCAACCGGGCGGAGTGGACGGGCGCCCGGCCGCAGGACGAGGACCTCCTCGCCGCCGCCCGTGCCCAGTGCGGCCGGGAGCTTGCGTCCCTGTCCCGCAAGGTGGAGCCCGGGTACGCGTGGGACGCCCTCATCCTCCCGGAGGAGGTGCTGACGCAGCTGCGCGAGCTGTGCGACCAGGTGGCGCACCGTCAGCGGGTGCTCGAACAGTGGGGTTTCGGGCGGGTCCTGGCACTGGGCCGTGGGGTGTGCGCCCTGTTCGTGGGTCCGTCCGGCACCGGAAAGACGATGGCGGCGGATGTCTTGGCCGGGGAGCTGGGGCTCGACCTGTACAAGATCGATCTTGCGACGGTGGTGAGCAAGTACATCGGCGAGACAGAGAAGAACCTGGAGCGCATCTTCGAGGCGGCCGAGAGCGCCAACGCGGTGCTCTTCTTCGACGAGGCGGACGCGATCTTCGGCAAGCGCTCCGAGGTCCGCGACGCGCACGACCGCTACGCCAACCTCGAAGTCGCCTATCTGCTCCAGCGGATGGAGAGTTACGACGGCATCGCGATCCTCGCGACCAACCTCCGCGAGAACCTCGACAGCGCCTTCCTGCGGCGGCTCCACTTCATCGTGGAGTTCCCGATGCCGACCGAGCGGTACCGGGAGCGGATGTGGCGGCAGTTCATGCCCGCCGGCGCGCCCGTGAACGACACCGTCGACTTCGCCTTCCTTGCCGGGAGGTTCCGGTTGTCCGGCGGCAACATCAAGAACATCGTCCTGTCGTCGGCGTACAGAGCCTGCGCCGACGGCGGCCGGATCGGCATGGCCCACCTCGTCCGGGCGACCTGGCGCGAACACCAGAAGATCGGCCGGGTGCTCTCCGAGGACGACATGGGCGAATACGCGGCGCTCCTCGCCGAGGACTCCCGTGACGAACCGTTGGGGGCTGAGCGCTGATGTTCCAGGACCTCGACCTCACCGTGCGCGCCCTGCTGGAGGACGCCGCGGTTCCACCGTCGCTGGCGGGCGTCGACATCACGTTCAAGACACCCGACAAGGCATTCGACTTCAGCCAGCCCACGGTGAACCTCTTCCAGTACGGGGTGCACGAGAATCGTGTCCTGCGTGATCCGGTGCCCGTCGTGGAACAGGTCGCCGGGGTCTTCGTCCAGCGTCGGCCTCCGCTGCGGCTGGACTGCGACTACCTGGTCACGGCGTGGTCGAAGAAGCCGGACGCCACCGGGGTCGAGGAGGAGCACCGGCTGCTGGGCACGGCGCTGGCGAAGCTCAGCCGGTTTCCGGTGATTCCCGCCGCCTACCTGCGCAATTCGCTGGTCGGCCAGCCCTTCCCGGTGCCGACATGGGTGGCGCAGTCGGATGACAGCAAGAGCCTCGGCGAGTTCTGGAGCGCGCTCGGGATCCCGCCCCGGTCGTCGTTCCATCTGATGGTCACCGTCGCAATGGACCTGCGCGACACGGTGACCGTGGGCCCGCGGGTGGTGACGAGCACGGTGGTCGTGGACGACGACCTCGACCCGGCGACCGCCGGGGAGCCGCTCTTCGCCATCGGCGGTGTCGTCCGTGAGGCGGGGACGAACACGGCTCTGGCGAACGCGACCGTCACGCTCGACGGCATGCGGTCGACCGCGTCCGACACCTCCGGACGCTTCCTGTTCTCCCAGGTCGGCGTCGGCGCCCACACCCTGACCGCCGTCGCGCCCGGGTTCACGACGGCCAACCGGGCCATCACTGTTCCGGCCGCCGCCATCAACGACTACGACGTGGCGCTCTCCCCCTGAGCGGCCCGGGGCGCAGTCGCGCCGAAAGGAGCCCCGATGCCCAACTACCAGGCACCCGGTGTCTATGTGGAAGAGGTGCCCGTCACCCCGGCGATCACCGGAGTCGGCACCAGCACGGCCGGCCTCGTCGGGGTCTCGACCGGGGCGAGGATGCCGTCCCGGCCCGACGGGTCGCCGTACCCGCTGGCACCGGCCGGAGAGCCCCAACTGATCACGGACTTCGACCAGTTCAAGCGGGCCTTCGGGGATTTCGACCCGGGGAACCTCGTTCTGGCCCACTCGGTCCACGGGTTCTTCAGCAACGGCGGGTCGGTGTGCTGGGTGGCCCGGGTGGCGGACCTCGACGACGCCGGTGAGGTCCAGGACGTGCTGGACAGGTTCGCGGCGATCGACGAGGTGGCGATCGTCGCGGCGCCCGGGGCGCTCAACGCCGCGGTGCAGACCGCCCTGATCAACCACTGCGAGGACGTCAACCTGCAGGACAGGTTCGCCATCCTCGACGGTCAGGAGGTCACCACGGTGACCGCCGCGGACATCAAGGGCGGCCTGGAGGGCACGGCCGCCGGCACCAGCGACTACGCGGCCATCTACTTCCCGTTCGTCAAGGTCTTCGACCCCGACAGCAAGGCCGTGATCGCGATCCCGCCGAGCGGCCTGATGGCCGGCCTCTACGCCCGGGTCGACACCGCGCGAGGCGTCCACAAGGCGCCCGCCAACGAGACCGTGCGCGGCGCGCTGGGTCTGGCCTACCAGACGTCCAAGGCCGAGCAGAGCAATGTGAACCTCCAGGGGATCAACGTGATCCGCTCCCTCAACGGCGCGATCCGGGTCTGGGGCGCCCGCACCCTGGGCAGCCCGGACCCGACGAAGATCCCCTACATCAACGTCCGCCGGCTGATGAACTTCCTGCGCGAGTCGATCGACGAGGGCACCCAGTTCGCCGTCTTCGAACCCAACAGCAATCCGCTCTGGCAGAAGATCAACCGGTCGGTCACCGCCTTCCTGACCAGGGTGTGGCGCGACGGCGCCCTCTTCGGTACCCAGCCCGAGCAGGCCTTCTATGTGAAGTGCGACGAGTCCACCAATCCGCCGGAGACCCGCGAGGTCGGGCAAGTGATCACCGAGATCGGGGTGGCCCCGGTCAAGCCGGCGGAGTTCGTGATCTTCCGGATCGCCCAGTTCCCCGAGATTCCCACCACGTAGCTTCCCACCCGCGAGGAGATACCCATGGCCACCGGCTCACGCGTGGATCCGTACCGCAACTTCAACTTCCTCGTCGAGCTCGACGGGATCACCCAGGCCGGTTTCACCGACGTCTCCGGCTTCGGAGCCAGCACCGACCCGGTCGAGTACCGGGAGGGCGGCGACAACACGGCCAACCGCAAGCTGCCCGGCCAGACCAAGTACCCGAACATCACGCTGAAGTGGGGGCTCACCGACTCGCGTGAACTGTACGACTGGTACCGCGACGTCACCAAGGGCGTGGTGGTGCGGCGCAACGGCAGCATCATCCTCAACGACCTCGCCGGCCAGGAGGTGGTGCGCTGGAACTTCTTCGACGCCTGGCCGACCAAGTGGGACGGCGCGGACTTCAGCGCCAAGGGCACGGAGGTCGCCATCGAAACCCTCGAACTGGCCCACGAGCGGGTCGAAAGGGCCTGAGCATGTTCCAGACCGAGGTCGACTTCGTTCTTCCCCTGGGGTACGCCGACGAGGACGGGACCCTGCACAGGAAGGGAACCATGCGGCTGGCCACCGCCGCGGACGAGATCCATCCACTGCGCGACCCGAGAGTCCAGCAGAACGAGGCGTATCTGATCGTCATCATCCTGTCGCGGGTCCTGACCTCCCTCGGCTCGCTCTCGCAGATCAACCCGAAGGTGGTCGAGGGGCTTTACGCCGCCGACCTCGCCTACCTCCAGGAGCTCTACAACCACACGAACCAGCACGGCGCCGCGGCCATGGAGACGTCCTGCCCGCGGTGCGAGCACCAGTTCCCGGCGGCGGTGAACGCCGCGGGGGGATCCTGAGCTACCCCCTCAAGGCGCTGTACGAGGAGGTGGCTTTCATCGCTTATCACTTCCACTGGCCCCCCGAGTCGGTCATGAATCTGGAGCACGCCGACCGCCGCCGCTGGGTGTCGGAAATCTCGGTCATCAACCAACGCGTCAACGAAGGGACAGCGACGTGACGCCGAACCACGCCGACGGGGCGCACCCGGTGCTGCGGGCTGTGCGCGGCCGGCGGAAAGGTCCGCCCGGGACCCGAACCGGGCCGAACCGCTGGTGTGCCTGGGCGCGCGGGATGAGCAGTGACCGCATCAGGGCGGAGCGGTCACGCAGGGCGGCGGGCATGACGTTCCTGACCCCGTGGGGGCAGCGCTCCCCGGCGGCGGTGGTCGCGCGTCCATGGCCTGCCCGCTCCCATCCGGCCCTGGTGCGGTCGGCGGTCGACGTGGTGCCGGTGTCCAGGTCGGCCTGCGGCCACCGCGTCGGCGCTCCACCGCAGGCCCCCGTGCGGTGGCCGACCGGGCATCGGGCACCGGTACCTCTCCGGCGGCTGACGGCGTCCGTCGGCCTCCCGGGGTACGAGCGGGCGCCCGGCGCGGCTCCGGTCGGGTCGGCCGGGCCCGCCGGTCCTGCGGGCCCGACGGGACGGGTCGTGCTCGGCCGTCGCACCGCGGTGCCCGCAAGCGGTGGGGCGGCCTCGGCCGACATGGCGCTGCGGCGGGTGATCACCGAGCTGGTCACCCGGGTCGTGGGCAGCCACCGTCGGGTGGAACGGGACGCCCGCCGCCAGGGAGTGGTCCACGGACGGCTCGGTGCCGCCGCGACCCCGGTCGGGCAGCAACCGCCGGTCGTCGCGCGGCTGTCGGCCCCGCCCGGGTATCCCCCTGGGGCGGCGGCAGCGGCCCGCGGCGGCCCGGATCCCGCGCAGGCCGATCTGGAGCGCCTCACCGATCGGATCGTGACCCGGCTCGACGACCGACTGACCGCGCAACGGGAGCGGTTCGGGCGCGTGTTCTAACCCGCATGTCCCGGCCCCTCGCATCCCCCGACGGAGACGCTGATGGCACTCGCCAAGCTCCAGGTGACCGTTGAACACACGGGAGAAGTCATCTCCGTGCCGTTCAACCCGGAGGAGTACACGCTCAACCAGGACAACTCCTTCGCCTCTCAGGCCGTCCCCGGGCTGTCGGGTCCGATCCTCCAGTTCGCCAACGGCAACATGCAGACCCTCGAGATGGAGCTGATGTTCGACACCTGGGACACCGGCAGCCCGGTGAAGCAGGACGTCCGGGATCTCACCGGCCGGGTCGTACGGCTGCTGGAGATCGACAAGGACCTGCACGCGCCGCCCGTGCTACGGGTGCGGTGGGGAAGCCTCGACTTCCGCTGCGTCCTGGCCAGGGCCAACCAGAAGTACCAGATGTTCGCCGACGACGGCCGACCCGTCCGGGCACGTGTCTCGGTCACCTTCAACCGGTTCATCGACCCCGAGCGGGAGGCCAAGGAGGTGGGCCGCCAGACGGCCGACTTCTCGAAGTTCCACGCGGTCGTGGACGGCGAGACCCTCAGCGGGATCTCGGCCCGGTACTACGACGATCCGCGGCTGTGGCGCGCGATCGCGCTCGCCAACGCGCTGGGCGACCCCCGGGCCCTCGCCGCCGGGCAGGCACTGCGCATCCCCGCGCTTCCCTTCCACAGCCCGGAGACGGGCGAGGTCGTGAGCTGACATGGCCCGGTTCCCCGCCTACGCCCCCGAGTTCCGGGTCGAGATCGACGGCCGGCCGATCCCGGCGGCGCTGCGCGGCTGCGTGAGCCGTATCACCTACACCGACGGTATGCAGGGCGCCGACCGCGTCGAGGTCTCGATCGCCAACGAGAACCTGCGCTGGCTCGACCATCCGCTGCTGCGCATCGACCGGCCCTTCACCCTCGCGCTGGGGTACGCGCCCGACCCGCTGGAGCGGGTCTTCGTCGGCGAGATCACCGGTGTCAACGCGTCGTTCCCCAACGGCGGCATGCCGACGCTGACCGTCGTCGCGCACGACTTCCTGCAACGGCTCACCACCGGCACCAAGGACCGGAGCTTCATGCTGAACGTCCCGGCGATCGGGCACTTCCCGCTGCCGGACCCGCTGGTCACCTCGCTGGTGTCGGCGTCCAACCTGCTGATCCCGCTCAACGACCCGGTCGGAGCGGCGCTGTCCTTCTTCACGCTCGCGGTGGCCTACGCGGTGAGCCCGGTCGAGGCGAAGCGGGGGGTGCGCCTCCAGCAGTCCGAGAGCGACTTCGACTTCCTCGGCCGCATCGCCCGGGAGAACGGCTGGGAGATGTACATCGACCACACGCTGGAGCCGCAGGGGTCGGTGCTGCGCTTCCAGTTCCTGGTCCAGGACTACACCCCAGGTCTCAGCCTGGCCTGGGGCCAGTCACTGGCCGACTTCACCCCGCGGCTGACCAGCGTGGGGCAGGTTCTCGGCGTCCAGACCCGGGTGTGGCTGCCCAGTATCAAGGCCGAACTCGTCGTCATCCTCGGCTGGGACTACGACCGCGCCGCCTTCGACCTCCAGATCTTCCCCGGTCTCGGGGACGTCGAGAGCGTGGTCGGCGCGGCGAGGGCCCGCTCGCTGCTCAAGGTGGAGGCCGTCGGCCCGGACATGGTGCCCAGGAAGCTCTTCAGCGAGCTGCTCCCCCGGCTCAACAACCGGCTGACCGGGAGCGGCAGCACAGTGGGCAACCTCGCGGTCAAGGCCGGGCGCGTCATCGATCTGCGGGGTCTCGGCGACGAGTTCAGCGGTCTGTACCGCGTCACCAGCGCCACGCACACCATCGACGGCGGCGGGTTCAGGACCTCCTTCGACGTGCGCAAAGAGGTCTGGTTCGGCTCGATACCCACCCCGAAGGGGGCCGACGGGCCGGCCCGCGTGAACGGCCGGCGCATCGGTTGAGCGCAGAACTCCCGCCGACTGAAGGAGCGATGAACGTGTCTCTGCTCGAGTGGGGTACCGCGTGGGAGGACCTCGGACGCAAACCCGGTGTCAGCATCGCCGCGGGCACCGTCACCAACAACGTGGACCTGCTGCTGGAAGGCAAGATCCTGGTCCGTGTCCCATCGCTGGACCAGGAGGTGTGGGCGCGTCTCGCGGCCGCCGGCGCGGGCAACGGAGCGGGCTTCTTCTATGTGCCCCGCATCGACGACGAGGTACTGGTCGCCCTCGCCGGAGACGACCCCCGTGACGCCTTCGTGGTCGGAGGGCTGTGGAACGACCGCGACAGGGTGCCGGTCGGCGACCCGGTCACCGCGCTCGCCAAGCGGATCATCCGCAGCGGTCTGACGGCCGGCGCCGGCCACGAGATCGAGATGGACGACCTGGCGCAGTCGATCACCATCACGACGTCCACCCAACAGAAGATCACGATGAACCCGGCCACGATCGAACTGACCAACCTCGCCGGCACCGTCTCGATCAGCCTGAACAACGCCACCCAGGGCGTGACCATCACCGCCGCCGCCAGCATCGCGCTCGAAGCCCCCCGGATCTCGCTGAAGGGCGCGACGGTCGAGATCAACGGTGCGGCCACCACCACGCTGAAGTCCGCCGGGGTCTGCAATGTGACCGCCCCGCTCGTGAAGATCAACTGAACCCCCGACGGGAGAGACCGACCATGCCACCTGCCGCACGCGTACTCGACCCCACCGGCCACCCGGGCGTCGTCGCCGGACCGGGCGTGCCCACCGTGCTCATCGGCGGCATGCCCGCGGCCGTCCTGGGCGACACGCACACCTGCGCCATGCCGCCACTGGCCGGGCCCCATCCGCCGAGCCCGATCGTCGGGGCGAGCCTCACCGTACTGATCTCCGGACGGGGCGCGGCCAGGATGGGAGACCTGACCGGGTGCGGCGCGCCGATCGTGGCCGGCCTGCCCACCGTCCAGATCGGGGGGTGAGCGATGGTCACGCGGCAGGCCGCCCCCGACCCCAGGGCATTCCTCGGCTCGGGCTGGAGCTTCCCTGTCGGGGTGCGGCCCGACGGCTCCGTGGCGACGGCCACCTACGAGGAGGACGTCCACCAGGCGATCCGGATCGTGCTCGGCACCAACCCCGGTGAGCGGGCGATGCGTCCGGACTTCGGCGCCGGCCTGGACCGCTTCGTCTTCGAACCGGTCAGCCCGACGACGATGACGCGGGTCAGGACCCGGGTCCACGACGCGCTCGTCGACTGGGAACCGCGCATCGACATCCTGGACGTCGTCGTGACCTGCGCCGACCCGGAGCAGCGCAACCGGCTGGACATCGAGGTCCAGTACCGGGTGCGGGCCACCAACGGGGTCCACAACCTCGTGTACCCCTTCTACCTGGAGGAGGGGACGCCGCAGTGATCCCGTCCCTCCGCCCCGACGCCGGCCCCCGCGACGCCGCCGCCTTCGTCGCGGCACTGCTCGCCCGCCGTTCCGGCTATGTGCCGGAATGGCAGCCGGGGGCGAGCGGCCCGGACATCGCCCTCGCCGAGGTGCTGGCCCGCTACCTGGCCTCGATCGCCGCACGGCTCGACCAGGCGCCCGACAAGCACCACCTCGCGCTGCTCGATCTGCTCGGCGTCCGGCTGATCCCGGCCCAGGCCGCCCGCGCCCCGGTCGTCTTCACCCTCTCGGCCACCGCCGACGACCTCCGGGTGCCGGCGGGTACCCGGCTCGCGGCCAAGGCGCCGGACCCGCTGGGGCCCTCCGACGGCCCGCCCACCACCCCGCCGGGCCCGGTGTGGTTCGAGACCGAGCGTGCGACCGGGCTGGCGTCGGGGCGGCTGGTCGAGCTGCGCAGCCTGTGGCCGGGCCGGGACCAGGCCATCGACCACATGCCGGCGCTCACCGCCGGGCAGCCCTTCCGGCCCTGGAACCCGCCGGACCTGCGGGATCTGCCGCACCACCTCTACCTGGCCCATCCGACCCTGCTCGCGCTCTCCGGCGAGAGCCGGCTCGCGGTCGAGTTCGAACTCGGTCAGGGTGCCTCGGAACCGCTCGACGCGGCCTGGGAGTTCTGGGACGGCGATGTCTGGCGGCCGTTCGGGAGCACCGCCGCGGCGGGCGACGTCTGCGCAGCGGCGCAGCAGGACAGCACAGCGCGCTTCCAGCGGACCGGCACCGTCCGTCTGGAGACCGAATGCGCGCAGACCAGGAAGACCGCTGTCGACGGCATCGAGAACTACTGGGTGCGCGCCCGGCTGGTCGAACCGCTCCTGCCGGACCCGGCCCAGCTGCTTCCGGAGGTGGAGCAGATCCGCCTGTCCACGGTCATCACCCGCCGTATCGGCCAGGCCGTGCCCGTCGACGACGGGACGCCGGCCATCGACGGGGGCTTCCCGCCCGACACTGCGGTCGCCGACGACGCCGAGGCCGACGTGTCCGTCCCGTTCTATCCGTTCGGCCTGCAGCCCCAACCGGGCGCGGTCTTCTACTTCTCCTCCGCGGAGGTCTTCACCAAGCCCGGCGCCGAGGTGCGGGTCTGCTACGTCCGCACACCGACCCCTCAGGACGAGGTACGGGCCGCGGACGACGAGCCGCTCACCCACCAGGTCGCCTGGGAGTACTGGGACGGCCGCGCCTGGACGGCCGTTCCGGGCTTCACCGGCAGCCCCGTCGACCTCGACCCGGACCCGCCGGGCTTCGGCAGCGTCACGCTCACCGTTCCGCACGACATGGCGGAGACGACCGTCGCCGGCATCGAAGCGCGGTGGATGCGCGTACGGCTGGTCAGCGGCGGCTTCGGATTCAAGAAGACGGTCAGCTGGACCGACTCCGCGCAGCAGGACCCCGTCACCAACACCTTCACCTATGTGGTCAGCCGGCCCCCGGCCCTGTCGGTGTTCAGGCTGGGCTATTCCTGGACGTTCGGTCCGTTCGCGCCCGAACGGGTGCTCACCTGCAACGAGTTCCGGTACGCGGAGCACACCGAGGAAGCCGTCTGGCCGGGCCGGGTGTTCCGGCCCTTCACGCCGCCGGCCGACACCACGCCCGCGCTGTACCTGGGATTCGACAAGCCGCTTCCGGCCGACCGGATCGGCATCTTCTTCGGCATCGAGGAGAACCCGGCCGAGACGCTGGGGCCGGCCCAGCTGTGGGAGTACTGGGACGGCGGGACCTGGCGCGCCCTGACGGTCGACGACGAGACCCGTCGGCTGCGGCTGCCCGGAATCGTCGGACTGACCGGCCCGCAGGACAGCCGACCCGTGGCCCGTTTCGGCACCGCCCGGTCCTGGCTTCGGGTGCGGCTGAAGGAGGACGGCCCACCGGGCGCGCCGTCCATCCGCGGTGTCTTCCCCAACGCCACCTGGGCGGTCCAGCACCAGACGGTGACCGATGATCCGGTCGGGGCGGGCACCGGCGTGCCGGACCAGGTCCTCGCGTTCCGTCAGGTACCGGTCCTGCCGGGACAGCAGGTCGAGGTCCGCGAGTTCGCCGGCCCGCGCGCGGCCGCCGAGTGGCGCGTCGTCGCCCTGGAGCTGTTCGCCGGGGACCGGCGGACCGTCCGCGACATCGAGGCGCTGCTCGGAAGGGAGTCCGGCGCGAGCGACGTGGAGTACGGCCCCCTCCGGCTGCGCCGCGACCGCAACAAGCAGGTGACCGAGGTGTGGGTCCGCTGGGAGGCCCGCGACCACCTGCTGCGCTCGGGCCCGAGCGACCGGGTGTACGTGCTGGAGCGCACCAGCGGACGGCTGCAGTTCGGCGACGGTACACGGGGCAGGATCCCGCCCGCCGGAGCCGCCGTGCTCGCCCGTCGCTACCAGACGGGCGGCGGCAGCACGGGCAACGTCGCGGCCGGTGCCGTCTCGCAGCTCCAGGGCGCCTTCGGCGGCGTCGAGTCGGTCGCCAACCCGATGCCGGCGGAAGGCGGCGCCGACGCGGAGACCCTGGACGCGCTGCGGGCCCGCGGCCCGGCGACGCTGCGGCACAGGGGCCGCGCGGTGTCGGCTGCCGACCTGGAGGCCCTCGCCCGGGAGGCGTCTGCGGCCGTCGCGGTCGCGCGGGCGCTGCCGACCCGCTCGGCCGACGGGCGGCGGCGTCCCGGGTATGTGACGGTGGTCATCATCCCGGCGAGCGCCGACCCGCGTCCGTGGCCGTCGTTCGGCCTGCGCGAGAGCGTCCGCCGGTATGTGGAGGCGCGGGCCGCCGCCGCTCCGGCGGGGTTGCGGCGCCTCGAGGTGATCGGGCCGGCGTATGTCCCGGTCGATGTGGACGCCACGATCGTGCCGCGCGACCCGGCGGAGGCGGGACCTGTGGAACAGCGTGCGCGAGCCGCCCTGGCCCGGCTGCTCCACCCCCTGTACGGCGGGCCCGAGGGCGCCGGCTGGGAGCCGGGCCGCTCCGTGTTCCTGTCCGACGTCGCCGCCGTCCTGGAGCGGGTCGACGGCATCGACCACGTGGAACGGCTGGCCGTCTCGACGCAGGGGCGGACCGGCGGCGAACGGATCGACATCGCGCCGCACCGGACGGTGGTCGCCGGGGAGCTTCGGCTGGGGCCGGCCCCCGGCCGTTCGGAACAGCAGGCATGAGAGGAGAGCGCACCATGGCGACCGGGCTGCCGCTGCCCAATCTGGACGACCGCCGCTGGCAGGAACTCGTCGACGAGGGACGGGCCCTGATTCCCTGCTACGCGCCGACGTGGACGGATCACAACGCCCACGATCCGGGCATCACCCTGATGGAGCTGTTCGCGTGGATCGCGGAACTCGATCTCTACACGGTCAACCAGATCACCGACCGCCACCGCCGCAAGCTGCTGGCGCTCGCCGGGGTCGCACCGCGTGCGCCACGACCGGCCCGGACTCTGCTCGACGTGCGTCTGGCGCCCGGTGCACCGGCCAGGGTCTTGCCGACCGGATTGGAGTTCGAGGGCCGCGACCACTTCGGCGTGCCGGTACGCTTCCGCTCCTCGCACGGACTGACGGTCCAGCCGGGACGGCTGGCGGCGGTGCTGACCGGAACGGGGCTCGACGACCTGACCGACCTGACCACCGCCTGGCAGCGCGGTGAGCCCGTGCAGCCGTTCGGCGCGGATCCGCGGCCGGGTGCGGCGCTCTACCTCGGCTTCGACCTGCCGTCACCGTGGCCGGCCGGGTCCGCCGTCAGCCTGGGCTTCGCCCCGGCCGACCCCGACGGCCGGTCCGGCACTGAGGAGCGCGAACGGATCGCCGACGAGGCGCGCGCCGCCCGCGCGGACCGCACTCCGCCGTGGCAGGCCGCCGAGTGCGGTCCCGCTCCCGCTTCCGGATCCGGCCCCGCCGACGACGAACACCTCGCGGAACGCCTCGTGCACCACTGCGCCGAGCTGGTCTGGGAGGTGCTGACCGGCCCGCGGGGCTGGACCCCGCTCGACCCGCACGGCGGCGTCGAGGACGACACCAGGGCCCTCACCCTGGACGGCCGGGTGATCGTCACCCTTCCGGCGCCGCCCGCGCCGCGTGCGCTGGAGGACCGCCACGGCCCGCTGGCGTGGCTGCGGGTCCGGCTGAGGTGCGGCGCCTACGACGCCGCTCCCGTCCTGCGCGGTCTGGCGTTCAACGCCGTGGCCGCGGTCCAGGCCGTCCCGGCGGTCCTGACGCTGCCGATCACACCCGGCGCGCCGGTGACCGGCACTCCCCCGGCCCCGGGCGGCCCGGCCGTCCTGGACCTGCGGATCGACGCGCGCGGCGCGGTCGACCGCCTGGGGTTCCGCTCCCCCGCGGGCGACCCCGCCGCGGTCCGGGTCCTGTCCTACGATCCGGGGGGCCGCACGCTCACCGTCGAGGCGGCGGCGGCGCAGCGCGGCACCGGCGGACCACTGCAGCGCGTCGGGATTCCCGGCGCGCCCGTCGTGGCCGAGAGCCTGCGCCTGTCCAGTCTGGAGAACGGCGTCTGGCGTCCATGGGCGCTGCGGGCCGACTTCGACGCCTCGTCACGGGCCGACGCGCACGCCGTACCGGACGCGGCGGCGGGCACCGTCCTCCTCGGCGACGGGGAACGCGGCCGGGTCGCCCCGGCCGGTGCGACGCTGCTGACCACCGCGGATCTGACCCGCGCCGACGGGGGCAATCTGCCCGCCGGGGCCGTGGACCGGGTGGCCGGCTCACCCCACAACCGCGCGGCCGTTCCCGACCTGACGGTCCTGCTCGCCGAACTCGCCGGAGTCGCCAACGTCGTACCGGCAGCGGAAGGGAGCGCGGCGGAGACGGTGGAGTCCGCCATGGCGCGCGCCCGGCAGGCCCATGAGCAGCCGGCCCGCGCTGTCACGGCCGACGACCATGCCGCGCTCGCCCTGCGGACACCGGGAGTCCGGACGGCCCGTGCGCAGGCCCGAGTCAACCACCATCCCGGTTTTCCGTGCCTGACCGCGCCGGGCGTCGTAACGGTGCTGGTCGTCCCGTATCTCCCGGCCGACCGCCCCGCGCCGAGCCCGGGAATGCGGGAGGCCGTCGCCCGTTGCCTCGACCGGCGGCGGGTGCTCGGCACCAGGGTGGAGGTCACCGGCCCCGTCTATGTGACCGTCACCGTCCGGGCCACCGTCGCGCCCCGCGCCGATGCCCGGCCGACCGACCTGGCGCCCGCGGTGGCCGCCGCCCTCGACCGCTTCTTCGACCCGCTCACCGGTGGCTCTGACGCCGCTGGCTGGCCTTTCGGGCGCGACGTGTACCGCTCGGAGGTCCTCGCGGTCATCGACGAGGTGCCAGGCGTCGCCCATGTCCTCGCCCTTGAGCTGGTGGCCGATGACTCCGCCCCCAGCTGCGGGGACCTCTGCGTCGGACCGGCCGGCCTTGTGGCCCCCGGCCCGCACCGGATCGAGGTGGGGTGACATGTCCACCGACACTCCACGGGCGGACGCCTCCGGGGCGAACACCGCCTGGACACCGGCCGACCCGCAGCGCCTGCGGCACGGCCGCGGCGAGGCGCTCGCCCGGCGGGATCTCGCCGACCAGGCCCGGCTGGACGACCAGGTCCGCTGGGCGCACAACCGCGCCCTGCACAGCGCGTACGGGGTCGTCGCGGGGATGGACGTCGCCATCACCACGAGCGACAGCGGGGCACGCACCGCCCGCGTCGGTCCGGGACTGGCCTACGACCGGTCAGGACGGGAGCTGATCCTGCGCGAGCACCGCCGGATCGAGGTGCCCCACGACGGTCCGCTCCTTCTCGTGGTGGCCCGTGAGGAGACCTCAGCCCCCGCCTGCGCGCCGCTGCTCGGCGGATACCTCCGCGACGGCCGGGTCCCCGATCACGACGTCGTCCTGCGCTGGCTGCCGCGCTCCAGCTCCGCCGTCCGCTCCGGGGTGCCGCTGGCCACCGACGACCCGCAGACGCGGTTCCGGCCACCGCGGGTGCGCCCGCTCGCCCGCCCGCGGATCGGCCACGGGGCGACCATTCCCGGCCAGACCGCCTGGAAGCCGTGGACCGAGGTGCTCGACGGCGAGTCGGCGTATCTGGGCATCCAGGTGGAGATCGACACCTCGGCGGCGGGCTTCACCGCCACCCCCTGCTACTTCGCCCAGATCAGCGGATCACTGTGGATGCCGGAGTTCCCCGTGCCCCTGCTGTTCCCGTTCGGACATGTGGGCGAGGCAGACAAGGACCGCTTCGCCTACCGGCTGCTGATGCCGTGGCTGTTCTCGGTCCCGGGGCTTCGGCCGGCGGGCCGGGAGGACCTGCCCGGCCCAGCGCGCGCCGCGGCCCGCGGGCCGCGGCCGGACGTCGACAGCGCCCTGCGCGCCCCGGGGCGCACCATCGCCCTCGCTGTGACCTGGACCGGCATTCAGGGTTTCGGCGACGACACCTCCTCCGCCCACCTGCGACAGAAACGGCGACCGGCATGAGTTTCATCGACGCGACGCGCTCGGTCGAGCGCCAACGCTTCTTCGACGGGCAGCGTCTCTTCGCCTCCGACCTGCAGGGCATCGAGGCGTTCAACCACGAGATGCGCCGGCTGCACAACCAGAGCCTGCACCAGCCGGGCATCGGCAACGGGTTCGCCGTCAGCGGCAGGAAAGGGGACAAGGAGGCCGGCGTCGAACCCGGGTACGCCATCGACGACCTCGGGCGCGAGATCGTGCTGACCACGTCCCGCACGATCCAGACGCCTCCGGTGGCGGGTGACGCCGAAGGCAAGCCCCAGCGCTATGTGCTGACCGTGCGCTACCCGGACGACGCGGAGCTGGAGGAGGTGGAACTGCGGGAGGGTATCTGCGACACCCGGGGGGCCGTGCGGCTGCGCGAGGAGCCCGTCTTCTCCTGGGTCCCCCTCAACCCGGACGGCAGCCCGGCCCAGGATCGGGCCGCGATCGTGAGCGGGCGCAGCCTGATCCTCGCGGAGATCGCCGTGCGCGGGTGCCGGCTCGACAAGGACCTCAGCATCGCCCAGCGTCGCAACGCCCGGCCGCCGACCCGGCCCTACATCGCGTGCGGCGTCCAGCAGCCGACGGTCTGGGAGCCGTGGGACCCGTGGGAGGACGGGAACCTTCCCGACGCCGGGAAGCTCGCCCTGCCGGTGCGCGGCACCTACCGGCTTGCCGGGGGTCTGCAGGCCCCCGTCGACACCCGCAGCGGTGGATTCCTGACGACGCCCGGCTACTTCGGGCGCATCGACGGTCCCCGGATCATCGGGATCCCCGCCGGGGACGGTGAGCCGCGCGTGGTACTCGACGGCCTGCTCAGCATCGTGGACCCCACAGCCACGGGGTTCACCGCCCAGGTACTGGTCCTGGCCTTCGAGCAGGACCGGGTGGAGCCCACCCCATCGGGCGATGTGAAGGACCCCCGGCCCCCGGAGCCGGCGGACTTGGTGACGGAGTGGCAGGTCGGCTGGATGGGCGTCGAGGGATGAGGACGGCGGTCAGCGGGAGCGGGGTGAGCCGGGGCCGATGAACACCACTTCCCCCTCGGACGGGTTCCTCTACACCAACCGGGACAACACCTGGCCGGACTTCACGCTGCGCGGGCTGGACATCGTGGACGGCAGCCTGCGGCTGTCCCGGCTGCCGGCGCCGGACGGGGCGCTGCCGTCCGGGCTCGCCGGTCTGCCGGCCCCGGACGGACCTGCCGGCCTGGCCTGTGCTGACGACGGCTCCGTCTACTCCACCGACCTCGGACGGCAGAGAGTCGTACGGGCCGACGGCTGTGACGGCCGGACAGGACCGGTGGCCTGCCTCGGCGGCCCGGGCGGCGACCCCACCCGGCTGCGCGACCCGCGCGGTCTGCTCGTCCACCCCGGCCGGCGCGCGCTGCTCGTCGCCGACACCGGCAACCACCGGTTGCAGGTCTTCGACCTGGCGACCTTCCAGCTGATCGGCGTCTGGGGCCGGCCGGGCACCGGGCCGGGCCGGTTCGACACGCCGTCGGCACTCGCCGCGGACCGCTCCGGACATGTGTACGTCATCGACCGCGGCAACCGCCGGGTGCAGCGGTTCACCTCCGGCGGTCGGCCCGTGCCCGGCTTCTGGCGGACGCTGTCCGGCGGGACGGCTCTGGCCGACCCGGTGGCCGTCGCCGTGGTGGCCGACCCCGGCGGCGAGCGCGTCTGCGTCCTCGACGCGGGCCGCAAGGTCCTCGTCGTCACCGACCTGTCCGGGCGGCTGTGCGAGGAGCGCGCCCTCGCCGTGACCGGCGCGACGCTCGGCCTCGCGGTCACCGGTGAGGCGGTCTACGTCGGCGACAACAGCGGGGCGGGCGGCCGGGTGGTGCGGCTGCGGCGCGACGGGACGCTGGTGGGGGCCGCCCCGGGGTACACGGGACCGGTCGCCGCCCTCGCGCTGGATCAGCGCGGCGGCCTGCTCGCCCATCCCGGCGGGTCGGGGCCGCCGGTGCGCCTCACGCTGGAAGGCGCCTTCGTACGACAGGGCTTCGCCTGGGGCGGGCCCTTCGGCGGGTTCACCAACACGTCCAAGGTGTGGCATCGGCTGCGAGCCGCGATCACGGGCCTGCCGAAGGACGCCCACGTACGGTTCTCCGTCCACACCACGGACGACCCTGCGGCCGCGCCGCCGGTCGACGAGGCGGGGGAGGACCCGTTCCCGGCGCCGAGCTGGTGCTCCGGGCCACCGGACCTGGGTGAGTTCCTGATCGACCGGCCGGAGGCGAAGCTCGCCTGGGTGGGACTGCGGCTCGGCGGCGAGGGCACGGCATCGGCCGCGGTCGATCAGATCCGGTTGGAGTTCGACCAACCCACCTACCTGGACCATCTGCCCGCCCTCTACCGGCACGACCACGGCGCCAGTGACTTCCTGCCGCGCTACCTGGCCCTCGTCGAGAGCCTGTTCGCGGAGGTGGAGGGCCAGACGGCCGACCTGAGCAGGCTGCTCGACCCGGCCGGCGCGCCGGCCGCGTCCCTCGACCGGCTCGCCAGCTGGGCAGGGCTCCGGGCGTCCCCCTGCTGGAGTCAGGCGCAGCTGCGCGACGCGATCGCGCGGGCCTACCCCGAGTCGGCCGCCCGCGGCACGCCGGCCGGCCTGCGGGCCGCACTGCGGAACGTCACGGGAGTCGACGCCTGGATCGAGGAGCCGGTCGTCCAGGCCGCGTGGTGGGCGCTCGCCGACGACGCGGCGGCACCGCAGGCCCAGCGCGACACCTCGGTGCTCGGGGTGACCACCGTGCTCGCTGCCGCGCAGCCGCAGGGCGCGGTGCTCGGATCGACGGCCGTCGTGGACGGTTCGCACCTCATCGGGGGCGACGAGTTCGGGGCTCCGCTGTTCGAGACGGTCGCCCACCGCTTCACCGTCCGCGTCTACGGCGGGGCGGCCTCCCGCGAGGAACGGCTGCGGGCCGTGGCGGCCTTCCTCGACCGGGAGAAGCCCGCGCACACCGAGTACGTGATCTGCCCGGTCGAGCCGCGGTTCGCGATGGGAAGCCAGGCGAGGATCGGGGTCGACGCCGTCGTCGGCGGCGAGCCGGCCCCGGCCCGCCTCGACGGGAACGCGGTGCTCGGCGACGGCCTCGTGCTCGGCGGCCGGCCGCCGGGACAGGTGGGGGAACGCGCTCGGATCGGGATGACCACGCTGCTGGGTTCGGCGTCGGTCCAGGACTAGCACAGCGCCCGCGGCACGACTGGAGGAGCCATGAACCGAACACGACAGACACCGGCCCGTACGGACCGGCCCGGCGGGCTGGCCACGCCACGGAGAAACCGCTTCTTCCACGGCAAGATGATGGACGTCTACCAGTTCGAGCTGGAGACGGCGTACGGCATCGGCATGCGGCGCATGCTGAACCGGCTGGTCACCGGCAGTGGGGTGATCTGCGGGCTCGACGTCCTGCGCGGCGACGATCCGCTCACCGTCGAGGTCACCTCCGGCATGGCGATCGACGGATGGGGACGCGAGATCATCGTCCCCGCCACCAGCGCGCCCGTCACCATTCCGGACGCGCTGCTCGAACGGATCTGCGGTGACCTCGACGACGCGAACGGCGCCTCCGCGGCCGCCGAGCGCGACCAGCGCGATGACCGGCAGCCTGCGGAGCGCGAAGGCTCCTCCGCCGGCGAAGCTCGCCGCCGTTCCCCGCGACGGCACGACCGCACGTGTGAGGACGGCCCCTGGGTCACTGTGACACTGTGTTATCAGGAGTGCGAGAGCGACCCGGTGGCCGTGCTGGCCGGGGACTGCTCCACCACGGCTCCGTGCGCCCCCGGTGCGATCCGTGAGCAGTACCGGATCGGGTTCGAACCCGGATGCGCCGAACCGGTCGACGTCAGCTGCCGGTTCCCGGACATCCTCCGGCAGGGGGAGATCGATTACGGGGCGCTCGCACGCTGGGTGACTCGCACGTGCCCGGACCCGCCCCGCAACCCGTGCGTCCCGCTGGCCAACGTGAGCCTCGAGTGCGGCGGCAGCGACAGCTCCATCGCGCACATCGACATCGAGATCCGCCCGGTCGTCTTCGGCAACCCCCTCCTGTTCGACATGCTCACCCGGACCGTCGAGGAGGAGCAGCCGGGCAGCGACTGGCGGCGGTAGCCCAAGCCGAAGGCGCCGTGTGCGCGGCACTCACCTCTTCATCTGCAAGGAGAAGCTCATGCAACCGGCCACCACCCGGGAATCGACCTGCTGCGGGCAGGGCCACGCCGGACAGGCCGTACCGGGCGGTTCCGGCCCTTCCGCCGGGACCCTGGAACGCCCCCGGTACTTTCCCCGGCAACTGATCACCCCTGACGACCTGACGTTGGAGGCCGACTACTTCCGCGACCGGATGCGCAGGCACAACGTCCATCTGCACGGCTGGGGCGTTGTCTGCGGCGCGCTCGTGTGCGTGGTCCCGGTCGCAGAGCAGCCCCAGGCCGGCGGGGCGGTCGGGAACGGGGCACAGACCGTCACCGAGCCGTGGCTGGTGCGGGTGCAGCCGGGATACGTCCTCGGTCCGTACGGTGACGAGATCGTGATCGATGCCGTCTGCGAGGTCTCTCTGCGCAACGGGTCCGCCGGTGAGCCGGCGGACCCGCGGTGCGGCGAAGTCTACGTCAACGAGCCGGAGGGGCCACTGTACATCGCCGTCCGGTACCGGCAGGGCCAGGTGCGACCGGTGCCGGCCCAGCCGGCGGGGTGCGGCTGCTCCGACGTGAGCTGCGAGTACTCCCGGTTCCGCGACGGATTCGAGTTCGGAGTCCTCGACCACTGCCCCGGCTCCCACCGGCCCGACGGCGAGGCGCGGCAGGGCGAGGAGGGCAATCCCTTCTGCCCGCCGTGCCCGGACAGCGCGTGGGTGGTCCTCGCCGAGGTCACGGTGGACGCCGACGGGACGGTCACCAGGATCGACAACTGCTCGTGCCGGCGCATCGTCTCCTCCACCCGCGACGACTGGCGCCGGTGCGGCAGCTCGGACGCGGACCGCCCACCGCAGGGCGGTGCGGAGACGGCGAAGGCGACGGAGGGCAGCGCGCACCAGGCCGCGAAGGGCACACGCCCGGCGGGCGACGGCGGCGGGCGGGCCGCCACGACGGCGAAGCGACGCGCCTCCGGCCGAACGCGAGTACGAGGTGCCTCCGAGGAGAGCACCTGACCCTGCGGGGGAACACGGTACATACGGCGTTTCAACGACGGTGCACGGGCGGACAGCTCCCCGGAGCCGGCCCGATACGGAGGATGCGATGCGTGCCTACAGCAGGATCTCGCGGGCGAGTGCGGGAACCCCCGACCGTGCGCGGGCAGTTGGCCGGCGGCCGGACGCGCTGCCCGTCGGCAACCAGGCGGCGCTGCGCCACATCGCGCGGCGGGCGGGCCAGGAAGGTCTTCCGGCGGAGGCGACGACGGCACTGCGCGGCCCGGGGCGGCCACTCGACCCCGGCACCCGCCTGCTGATGGAACAGCGGTTCGGCCGCTCCTTCCGACAGATCCGCGTGCACACCGGCGCCGCGGCCGCGTCGGCGGCCCGGGCCGTTGACGCTCAGGCCTTCACGGTAGGCAGCGACATCGTCTTCGGAACCGGCCGCTACCTTCCGGCGACGCCGCACGGCCGCGGTCTGCTCGCCCACGAACTCGCGCACGTCGCCCAGCAGGAGCACTCCCCGGCGACGGGGCCCGTGCCCGGTGACGTGGGCGCCGCCGAGCACCAGGCGGACTCGATGGCCCACTCCGCCGCACTCGCCCAGCCGGTGCCTGCTCCGATGCGTGCGCCCCAGCAGGTGATGCGGGCGTCCCGTACCTTCTCGCTCACGTTCGACGACGGCCCCCACACCGCGGCTCTCGGCACGGGAGAGAACCGGACCGAGAACATCCTCGACACGCTCAAGGGCCGTGGCATCAAGGCCGGGTTCTTCGTTCAGACCGGCGTCAAGGACCGCATGGCGCACTCCGTCGGCCAGGCACTCGTCGCCAGGATGCAGGCTGAAGGCCACTCGGTCGGCATTCACACCGGGGGAACCAGGGACCACGAATCCCACCCCGTCGCGGAGGCGGCCGGCCGCCTGGAGGGAGAACTGCGGGCGGGCAAGGCCGCGATCAAGAAGGCGACCGGCAGCGAGCCCACGCTGGTGCGACCGCCCTATGGCGCTTCCAACAAGGCTGTGCGGGCGACCTACGCCAGGGTCGGCCTGACGAATCTGCTCTGGGACATCGACGCGGACGTGAACGCAAAATCCCTCGCCGACCTGAAGAAGAACGTCGCGAAGGACATGGCGGATGTGCACAAACGCGGCTGGAAGTCCTGGACCGCGTCCAAGAACATCGTCGTCCTCCTGCACGACCTGCGGGCGAACACCGCCAAACACGTCGGCGACGTCATCGACCACATCAAGGACCTCGTGAACAAGGCCAGCGGCGGCAAGGACTCCGCCACGTTCACCGCGCCGTAGAAGGGAACACCATGTCGCGTCTCTCCCCTCACCCGGTGCACCAGGGGCCGGCCGCCGAGCCGGCCGTGCAGCGGAGTTCGCCGCAGGGCCGGCCGGTCACCCGCCACCCAGTGCTGCGCCTCCAGGAATCCCACGGCAATCAGGCGGTGCTGCGGATGCTCGACGGCGGGCAGGCCCAGGTGATCCGGCGGTGCGCCACCGGTGACGGCAAGGACGACGGGAGCTGCGCCTGCCAGGGCACCTCGCCCCACGTCCAGCGGCAGGCGGCCGGCGGCGACGCGGCGCCCGCCGGGGTGCCCTCCTCCGTTCACGAGACGCTGAGCGCCCCGGGCCGGCCCCTCGATCCGGCGACCCGGGCCACGTTCGAACCCCGCTTCGGACACGACTTCGGGCACGTGCGGGTGCACACCGGAGCGCAGGCGGCCGCCTCGGCGAAGGCGGTGGCGGCGCGGGCCTACACCTCCGGTTCCCACATCGTCTTCGCCTCTGGCGCCTATGCCCCGGCCTCCGCGGACGGGCGCCGTCTGCTGGCCCACGAGCTCGCCCACGTCGTCCAGCAGCGCGGCGCCGCGAGCACCTCCCCCACGGAGGTCGGCAAGGCCGACGACCGGGCCGAGCGGAGCGCCGACGAGGCAGCCCGCTCGGTACTGGACACGGGAGGTCCCCCGGACGCCGGGGCCGTTGCGCCGAGCGCCGCGCCCGGCTCCCGAGTCCTGCGCCGCGAGGAGGAGACGGAGCACGGCGCCGAGGTCATGGCCGCGGACCTCGACCCCTCCGAGGTCCATGACGGAGACATGCCGACGTCGGGCCCACCCGCCCCCGAACTCGGGGAAACCGCTCTACTCGAACCCGAACTGCGGTTGGAGACGGCTCCGGGCGAGCCCCCGCAGTCACCGCCGGCGCGCAAGGCTCCCGCCCCGCCTCCGGCCTCCGCCCGATGGATCACCAAGATCGACATCGACCTGACCAGCCAGGAAATGACGCTGACTTGGAGCGACGGCGCAGCCGAAGGCCCTCGCGCGATCTCCAGCGGCAAAGGGCTGCCGAACACCACCGAGGACCCCTGCAAGACGCAGAAAGAGCAGAACTGCACACCGACCGGCTCCTTCGTGGTCGGCTCCAAGGGCGGTGAGGGCCACAAGAACCAGAAGGGCGACGCCATGGCCTGGTACGTCGAGTTCGTGGCGGGCCGTGGCATCGGCATCCACAACAGCCAGCCGGTCATCAAGGGCCGCCCCCTCTCGCACGGTTGTGTCCGCGTGGGGGCCTCGGCCGCCGACAAGGAATACGCGAAGAGGGTCAACCAGAACTCCCGGACCGGCAAGACGATCATCGTCGTGGGCGGCAAGGCGCCGACCGTGCCGTGGACCCAGCCCGTCAAAAAGCAGCCGGCGAAACGGGCCGCTCCCAAGAAGTGACCGGCGCGAGAGCGGCGACGGGCAGCATCGGAGAGTGCGGGGCAAGTTCCCCGACTCTGCTGTTCGCGGACGAGTCCGGTGGGCACCCACTGGAAACCTGTCAAGCCCTGACCGCGCGCGACTGGACGACACCCGGTGCCTGTGGATCTCTGGACCTTGCGACGGCCCGTCCAACCCACGGACAACGTAGGGCCCAGTGAAAACCCCTGACGCGTCATCAGACCCCTGACGCATCATCACTGCGAACACCCCGTCGCCCATCCGCAAAGGACTGCGAAAGACGACATGGCTTCAACCGCAACGGCCGGCACCGGCATCGCGGCGCCGACGTCGCACCGACAGATCATGGAGGCGCTGTCCGGGCTCCCGCTCGGCAGGATCCCAGGTCCAGCCGGGTCAGGTGCCACCTTCCGGGGTTGGCGGCGATGAGCTCGCAGCCCCGCAGCGCTACGTCGGTGGGGTGGCAGAGCAGATGAGCGGTCTCGTCGTGGAACAGCACCTGGACGGCTCCGCTGCCCGGATCGATCTTCAGGATCTGGCTCGGCTCGTAGCAGGCGAGGTAGATCGTCCCGTCGGGGGCGACCGTGAGTCCGTCGGGGAGCACTCCGGGAAGGACCGCGACATCCTCCGTACCCGCCGGATGCCCGTCCGCACCGATGCTGATGGCGACGACGGCGTTGCGCCAGGTCTCCACGAGGTACAGGGTGCGCTGGTCGGGTGAGAACGCCATACCGTTGGCGAAGTTGAACGGACCGGCGTGCCACAGCTCTCCCGTGCCGTCGGGATCGAGCCGTACGACACCGGGCCCCGGCTCGTCGACCACACCGCTGTCGCTGACGTACACGCGTCCCTCCGCGTCGACGACGGGGTAGTTCGGGACGAGGAACCGGTGTTCCCCGACTCCTCGCGACACCTCGGCCAGGGCGCCCGTCGGGATGTCGAGGCGGAAGACGGCGGCGTGCCCGCGGTCGCAGAAGTAGAGCCGGTCGGGGCCGTCGAAGGCCAGTCCCAGGCAGAAACCCCCGGTCTCGGCCCTGAGCTCGACCGGCCCGCCGTCGGGGTCGATCCGGTAGATCTGCCCTCGCTCGCCGCCGCACCACACCGAGCCGTCGACGGGGTGGACCGCCACTGCTTCGGGGTGGTCGAGCCGAGGCTCCGTGAGCATGCCGTCCACCAGCACGCTCACCGCCTCTCGCGGCAGAAGCCCCCTGGACGGCGCTGTCGGCCCACCGGTGAATCGGGGGGCGCGCTTGTCGACGAAGGCGGCGATCCCCTCCTTCGCGTCGTCGGTGGCGAAGAGTCCGGAGAGCACCTGCTGCTCGGCGGTGAGGGCGACCGGGAGCGGCATCTCGATGCCGTCGTCCATGAGGCGCTTCGCCGCGCGCAGGGCGATCGGTGCCTGGTCGGCGAGATCGAGCGCGCGGTCCAGGGCCCGTTCATAGAGCTCGTCGGCCGGATGCACAGCCATCACCAGGCCGTGCCGTGCCAGTTCCTGCGCCGGGAACTTCCGTCCCGTCAGCACCGCCTCCTTCGCCAAGCGCGCGCCCACCGCGCGGGCCAGCCGCTGCGTGCCGCCGCCACCGGGCAGCAGCCCGAGCGAGATTTCCGGAAGCCCGAACTTGGCGACATCGGCGGCGATGATCAGGTCGCAGCACAGCGCCACCTCGAAGCCGCCGCCCAGGGCGTAGCCGTTGACCGCGGCGACGGTGACCTGCGGCAGCGCCGCCAGGGCGTCGAAGGTTTCCCGGCCGAGGCGCTGGTAGACGTCGAACGCCGACTGCGTGGTGTTGTGGTACTCGCCTATGTCGGCTCCGGCGATGAACCCGCGCCCGGTCCCGGTGAGCATCAGCACCCGGGTCTGCTGGTCGTCCCGCAGCACCGCGAAGTACTCGTGCAGGGCCACCAGCATGGAGCGGGACAGGGCGCCGAGGGCGGCGGGCCGGTCCACGCGGAGCACGGTCACATGGCCATGACGGGTCTCCACCAGGTGCTCGTGGATCCGCCGGAGCAGGGGCTGGGGACGGGTCGGGAGGTCCATGTCACGGCTCCAGGACTGAGGCGCCGGCGGACGTTCCGCCACGAGTGGGTCCGAACTCTTCGAGCATGCGGTTCATGGCCGCCCCGATGACGGCCGGCCCGGTCCTCGCCGCGAGCAGCCGGTGCAGCTCCACTGACGCCTTGAGCGCGTAATCGGGCCACCAGGGATCCCGCGGGCGGACCCGGGCCGTCGCCATGCTCTTCAGTGTCGAGCGGAAGAACCCCCCGACCGCGGCATCCGAAGCCGGGTCCTCCCAGACGGCGCGGCTCGCGGGCTGGCCGCCGTTCGCAACGACGATGTCCCGCTGGACGTCGGTGCGGGCGCACCATGCGGCGAAGTGCGCGGCCTCGGCCGGATGCGCGCTCGTGGAGGGGACGGCGATGCCGGCGCCCCCGAGCAGCGCGCCGCCGGGCCGCCCGGTCGGCGAGGGCAGATCGCTGAAGTGCAGGCGGTGTCCTGGGGCGCCGGGGCGGGAGCGGTTGGTGTACCCGAAGACGAGGGGCGCGAAGGCGATGGTGTCGCCTTCGGCCATGCGGTCCAGCAACTGCGGCGGGTTGAGCTCGAAGCAGGCGGTGTCGACCGCCCGCGCGATGCGGCACAGCAGCGCCAGGGCCTCCGGGTGCGGCCACGAGGGCGAGCCCGGGAGCGACGCGGGATCGTACTGGGCGGACAGTGACAGCAGGCTGCACAACGCGTCGCTCGGGTACAGCGGCATCGCGACGGCCCCCGGATGCCGCCCGGCCAGGTCGACCACGTGCGACCAGGTGCGCGGGACCGCCCGGCCCAGCCGTTCGAGCAGGTCGCGGCGGTGGGCGGCGACCTGGCAGGCGGCGTCCACGCCGATGGCCCAGGTGTGCCGGTCCCAGACATAGGTGTCCTGGCTCCCCCCCACGGAATCGGATGCCACGTCAGCGAGTACCTGGGGGTGCAGGATGGTGTCCAAGGCGGTCAGCCGACCGCTGAGCGCGGTCGCCGCGACGGTCGGATGGTCGATGAAGACCAGGTCGTAGCGGTCCGGCAGCTCGCTCAGCGGCTGATCGTTGAATGCCGCGAGCGGTCGTGTGTCCCAGGTCACCAGTACACCGTGTTCCGCCGCGTACCGTGCCGCGGCAGCCTTCATGGGCTGGACGCAGCGCGCATGGTCCCAGCACAGACCACGCAGGCGCGGGGCGTTCACGCCGCCTCGGTTCGGGAACCCAGGACGCTCATGCCGCCGTCGACCGGCAGGCACATGCCGGTCACGAACGAGGCGTCGTCGGAGGCCAGGAAGGCGATGTTGGCGGCGACTTCCTCGGGCTGCCCGAACCGCCCGAGCGCGTGCTGCGACGACCAGTCGGCGATGAGCGCCTGCGGATCCGGCGCCTGCTGGAAGATGCGCTCGTTCATCGGCGTCATGATCGTTCCCGGGGCCACCGCGTTGACGCGGATTCCCTGATGGGCGTACTCGACCGCGGCCTGCCGCGTGAGCGAGATGACCGCTCCCTTCGTGGCGGCATAGGCGGCCCAGCCGGGGAATCCCAGGAGCGCCTGGCAACTGGACATGTTGACGATGGAGCCCCCGCGCTCGCGCAGATGGGGGATGGAGTACTTCATCGCGAGCCACATACCGCGCAGGTTGACGACGAAGGCCCGGTCCCAGTCGTCCTCGCTGATGTCCGTGACGCTGCCGGCGATCGCGACGCCGACGTTGTTGACGAGCACATGAAGTCCGTCGAGGCGGGAGACGCACGCCTGGACCAGCCGCCTGACCGCGTCGGCTTCGGCCATGTCGGCCTGTACCGCGAGAGCCCGCCCCCCACGCTGCGCAATCTCTTCCGCCACGGCGGCGGCGCCGTCGGCGTCGATGTCGGAAACCGCGACTGCGGCTCCCTCCTCGCTCAGGCGTACCGCTGTGGCGCGGCCGATTCCGGCTGCCGCGCCGGTCACGATGGCGACCTTCCCTGTGAACCGCTGCATGGGACCTTCCGAAGTTGATCGAGCACGACGGGGCTACATGTGCCGAAAATCGTTTTACCATGATGCATCGGTTGGCACTAGAGTCAAGCGGTGGAACCAGCGGCCGGGAGATGGGGGCGTGTCTTGACAACGATCGGTGAGGTGGCACGCAGGGCAGGCGTGTCGCCGGGCGTGGTATCGCGGGTGTTCAACGCGGACGCCAATCTGCGGATTCGTGACGAGACCCGGCAGCGGGTCCTCGCAGCCGCGGAAGAGCTCTCGTACACACCGAACCACGCCGCGAGAGCGCTGCGCCGCGCCCGGGTCGGCGTGCTCGGCCTCGCCGTGCACGACGTGAGCAATCCGATCTACAGCGAGATCGTCGCCGGGGTGCAGCGTGCGGCGACGGAGGCCGGTTACACACTGATGCTCGCCGACGCCGACGCCCTGGCCAGCGACGACGCGAGCTTCCGCAACCTCATCGGCAGCAGGCTGATCGACGGGCTGCTGCTCCAGCGCGCGGGCAACAACGCGGACGCGATGGTCGCGAAGATCGCCTCGGGCCGCCTGTGCACGATCTTACTGAACGACCGGACGCGAGGCCCACTGTCCAGTGTGGCGCTCGACGACGAGACCGCCGCGCGGCTGGCGACGGAGCACCTCATCGGCCTGGGACACTCCCGCATCGGCCACCTCGCTGTCGACGGGCCGCGTTCGCGTTCCCAGGCGCGCGTGCGAGGCTGGCGATCGGCGCTGCGGGCCGCCGGCATGGCGGAGGAGCCGGAGCTGCTGGCCGGCGGCGGGCACACGATCGAGGCGGGCTTCGAGGGTATGCGGCAGCTGCTCCGCTCAGAGATACGGCCGACCGCCGTGTTCGCCGGCAACGCTCTGTCCGCGGTGGGTGCGGCCACGGCTTTGCGGCAGGCGGGGCTGTCCATCCCCGGGGACATCTCCCTCATCGGCTTCCACGACCTGCCCTTCGCCGCCCACCTCACGCCGCCGCTGACCACAGTGCGGCTGCCCCTGCGCGCGATGGGTTCCCGGGCGGTCGAGCTGCTGCTCGAGCAGCTCGACGGGAGTGCCGCCCGGCATGAGATCGTCCGCAGTCCCGCACCCGAGCTGATCGAACGGGGCTCGTGCGCGCCCCCGGGACGGGTGGGACGGGCGCCGTGAACCACCTCAACGGCCTCACCCTGGCCGATGTCCGGCGGCGGGTTGGCGACCTTCGGCAGCTGGCGCGCGTCGATCAGCTCGTCGAGGCGGACGGGGACGCCCGTGGGGCCCGCCGCTACCGCGTGGTCACCGGTGGCGGGCTCGAGTTCGACATCCATCCCGACAGGTGCCTGGACATCGGCGCGGTCACCTACCGGGGGGTACCGCTGGCCTGGGCCGCGCCGAGGGACACCGGTCCCGCGGTCTCCTCCGGGGCGGGGGCAGCCGACTGGCTGCGCGGCTTCCGCGGGGGACTCCTCGCGACATGCGGGCTCGACCACTTCGGCTCCGCGTGCGAGGACGGCGGCGACAGCTTCGGACTGCACGGACGGATCGGGGCCCACGCGGCCACCGAGGTGTCCACCTCGGCCTGCCCGACCGCAGACGGCCGGTACGGGCTGGCGGTGCGGGGGCAGCTGAGGCAGAGCCGGCTGTTCGGGGAGAACCTCGTCCTGCACCGCACGATCAGGACCGCATTGGGCTCCAACAGCATCGAACTGCTCGACACCGTGGTCAACGAGGGCTTCTCGGCAGCCCCGCACATGATTCTCTACCATGTGAATCTGGGGTGGCCGCTCCTGGACGAAGGGGCCGTCCTCCAGGTTCCCGGCGGTGCGGTGACCGCCCGTGACGGCGACGCCCAGCGGGGTTTGACGGCGTGGCACACCTTCGGCCCGCCCCTTCCGGACTGGCGCGAGCAGGTGTTCCGGCATGACCTGCCTCCCGATTCCGCGGTGCAGGTCCGGCTCGTCAACGAGCGCCTTGGGCTCGAACTGCGACTCGAGCTGGACAGCGGGCAGCTGCCGTGGCTCTTCCAGTGGAAGATGCTCGGCGAGGGCGCCTACGTGCTCGGTGTCGAACCGGCGAACTGCCCCGTGATCGAGGGCCGGGCCCGCGCGCGGGAGGCGGGCGTGCTCCCGGTGCTCGCCCCAGGTGAACGGCGGGTCTACCGGCTGGTGTTCGGCGTCGGCGAGGTCGGGCGAGCCATGTAGTCCCGCCGAGCGCGGGGCAGCGGCACATACCGGCCCCCTGGAACCGAGGCCGCGCGGTCGGCGGAAGGTCTTGGTAAATCGGTTGTTCAATCCCTTGACATGGGACGTACCCGAAGGCAATCGTTTTACCTCCCGGTGAGGAGTCGCTGCACACCCGCTCGTGCCGCTGGGGCAACCGTGGAGGTTCAATGATGAGAAGGACTGGCGCATTCGCGCTCGTTGCGGGGCTGCTGAGCCTCAGCGCCTGCGGGTCGTCCGGCGCGTCGGGGTCGCACGCCCCCTCGACCCTGGAGATCTGGGACATGCAGCAGTCGAGCAAGGATGTCGGCGCCGCCTACAAGCCGATCGTCGAGAAGTTCCAGAAGGAGCACCCGGGGACCAAGGTCAAGGTGACGACCTTCCCCTACGCGCAGTACCGCGACAAGGTCCTCGTGGCCATGAAGGGCGGCACCGGGCCCGACATCCTGGCGCTGGACCAGATCTGGACGTCGGAATTCGCGGCCGGTGGCCTGATCACACCCCTCGACGATCACATCGCCAAGGCGAGGAACGTCAAGCAGAAGGACTTCTTCACCGGCGCCTGGGATTCCAACGTCTACCAAGGCAAGACCTGGGGAGTGCCACTCAACTTCGACGTCTGGGAGCAGCTGTATTACAACGCTGACCTGTTCCGCAAGGCGGGACTCGACCCGGACAAGCCTCCGACCACCTGGGACCAGTGGGTTGCGGACGCGAAGAAGCTCCACCATCCGCCGAAGCAGTTCGGCATCGCCCTCATCGGGTGCAAGGACGAGGGATCCGTGGTAGTCACCGACTCACTGATGTTCTCCAACAGCGGCGGCCTTGCGGACGGCGACAAGATCGTCTTCGACTCCCCCGAGAACCGCGCCGCTCTCGAGCAGTACCGCACCCTGTCGAAGTCCGCCCCGTCCGGCACGGCAGGCGTCTGTGAGCAGGACGCAGTGGGCCAGTTCACCGCGGGCAAGGCGGCGATGCTGCTGGACGGTTCGTGGCAGCAGGACACCATGCGCAAGTCCGCGAAGTTCGACTGGCGTATCGCGGTACCGCCCGCGCCCGAGGGCAAGTCCTTCGTCGGCACGCTCGGCGGATTCAACATGGCCGTGAGCAAGAAGGCCGGCAACGCCGACCTGGCCTTCGACTTCATCGACGAGCTGTCCACGCCGGAGAACCAGAAGGCGGTCAACTCGCTGATCCCGGCGCTCAAGAGCGCCGGCGAGGAATTCGTCAAAGCCGAACGCAAGCAGCCCGAGGCCGTCCTGAAGACCCTCGAGAACGGCCGCCCGCGCCCGCTCATCCCCGTCTACCCCAAGCTCAGCCTGATCCAGCAGGAAACCATCCAGTCCATCCTCGGCGGGACCTCGCCCGCCACGGCGCTGCGCGACGGCGCGGACAAGATGGCGAACGCCTTGAAGCAGGGCTGACGCAATGCTACTGAGGCAGCACGACCAATCAATGGCGTCGGCGGCTCGTCGCCCCGGCGCCGTCGTCCGGCGCGCCAACAAGGGCGAAGGGTCCCACGCGTCGCGGCACCCGCGCGGTCGGCACGCCCGCAAGGAGTCGCTGCTGCGGGCCGCCTGCCTCGTGCCCCCGCTGGCCCTGCTCGCGATGCTCGTCGGCTACCCGCTGGTGGAGACGCTGCGCACCAGCGTCATGCGCAGCACCTTCATCCAGCCGGAGACGGTCTATGTGGGCTTGGACAACTTCTCCGCCCTGCTCAGCGCGGACGAGTTCTGGGCCGTGGTGCGCAACTCCGTGATCTGGACCGCCGTGGTCGTCTCCCTGCAGTTCGTCCTCGGCCTGGCGGCGGCGATCCTGCTGAGCAAGCGCTTCCGGGGCCGCACGGCACTACGCGCCGTCGTCATCGTTCCCTGGGTGATGCCCGGGATCATCGCCGGTGTGCTGTGGAAGCTCGTCTACGACCCGTATCTGGGCCCGTTGAACAACCTGCTCGGGGGCATCGGCCCGATGGGCGGGAATCCGGCGTGGCTGGGCGCGACCGGGACGGCGCTGTTCGCCGTCTGCGTCGCGGCGGTCTGGAAGGGCTTCCCGCTCTCCACGGTGATGTACATGGCCGCCTACCAGAACGTGCCCCAGGACATGCGGGACGCGGCGCGGATCGACGGCGCCGGCCGGTGGCGCGAGTTCTGGCATGTGACGCTGCCGTCGATGGCCTCCACCATGCGGACCACCGTCCTGCTGACCATGGTGTGGACGTTCAACTACTTCGACCTCGTCTACGTGATGACCAAGGGAGGTCCGGGCGTGTCGACGGAGATCTTCCCCACCGTTGTCTACCGGCAGGCGTTCAGCGAGGTCAACTACGGGGTGGCCGCCGCGTACGGCGTGGTGTCCGTCCTTGTACTCAGCGTGTTCACGGCGCTGTACCTGCGGCAGCTGAACCGCGTGGGAGGTCTGCGATGACGAGTGCGACCGCGACGCCGGCCGGACGCGGCCGGTCCAACCGTCTGATGTCCGGGGCCGGTGTCTACGCCGCCGCCGCTCTGCTGGCCGCGTTCGTGCTCGGCCCGGTGCTGTGGATGGTCGTCACCGCTCTCAAGCCTCGCGACGAGGTGTTCACCTCGCCGCCGCACTGGATCCCGCACCACCCGACGTTCGAAAACTTCGGCGCGGCGCTGGACCCTACGTTCCTGCGCTTCATGGGCAACAGCCTGCTGGTCTGCACAGGCGCCACCCTGCTCTGCGTGGCGCTGGCGCTGCTCGCCTCGTACACCCTGAGCCGTCCGAGCGGCCGGATGCGGCACAGTGTCCTGGTCGTCGTGCTCGTCTCCCAGTTGCTGCCGCAGGCGGTGCTCCTGGTGCCTCTCTACCGCTCGGCCGAGGAGCTGGGCCTGCTCAACAGCTACGCGGGCCTGGTGGTGGTGTATCTGACCTTCACCTTGCCGGTGGCCATGTGGCTGCTGCACGGCTTCATCGCCGCGATCCCGGCCGAGCTGGAAGAGGCGGCGCAGGCCGACGGGCTCAGCTCCTTCCGTGCCTTCCTCACGGTGATCGTCCCGCTCGCCCGGCCGGGCATCGCCGCCACGGCGGCGTTCGTGTTCTTCACCGCATGGCAGGACTTCATGTTCGCGCTGGTCTTCCTCACGGACGAGGCCAAGCGCACCCTGCCACTCGGCGTCCTCGGATACATGGGGCAGTACACCGTCCAGTGGGGCCAGCTCATGGCGGCGTCGACGCTGCTGCTGCTACCGATCATGGCGCTCTTCGTCGCCGTCCAGCGCCACTTCGTCGCCGGGCTCACGGTGGGGGCGGTCAAGGGATGAGGCGCCGTCGCACACCCGTCGGCGGGATACCGGCGGCAGCTGCACCCCCCCAGGAGCCGATGCCCGCGGCCGACGAGGTGGCCTGCCGGACGACCGGGGCCGACGACATGCCGGGGGCCGACGAGGTCACCGTGGCCGACCTCGTGCGCCGCGCCCACGAGCGGTATGCGACGCAACCCGCGGTGCTGACACCCCAGGGGTCGGTGTCCTTCGCCGAACTCGCAGGCACAGTCCGGCGCCTGACCCGGGCCCTGGCCGCATTGGGGTGCCGTCGCGGAGACCGCGTCGTCCTCGCGCTGGAGAACAGCGCCGAACTGATGGCGCTGGAGCACGCGGTCTTCGTCTGCGGTCTGGTCCGCGTGGCGGTGAGTGCCCGGCTGCACCCGGCGGAGATCGCCTTCGTGGCTCAGGACTGCGGCGCCCGTGTCGTCGTATGCGAGGCAGCGGCTGCCGCGATCCTCTCCGGCAGGCGCGCGGACCTTCCCGAACTCGCCGCGCTGGTCACCCCCACCGCGGGGACCGGCACTGACACGACCTACGCCGAAATGCTCCGATCCGGCCTCGACGGCCGGGCCTGGGACGCGGGGGCCGATCCCGACGACATCGCCGCGCTGCTGTACACCTCGGGAACCACCGGTCGGCCCAAGGGGGCGATGGTCACCCACCGCGCCTGGGTGGGGATGCTCGCGGAGTACTGCGCGCAGCTTCCGCCCATGGGTCCCGGCGACGTGGTGCTCCACACCGCACCGATGAGCCACTTCGGAGGGTCGGTCGGCTCCGCCTGCACCCTGCGCGGAGCGGCGGCGGTGATCCTGCGGCGGTTCGACCCCATGGAGACGCTGCGCACGATCGAGCGGCACAGGGCCACCACCGTGCCGCTCGTTCCCACCATGCTCAAGGAGCTCACCGCCGCCGCGGCGGCCGGCGCCTACGACCTCGGCAGCGTACGGGCCATCCCGTACGGCGGTGCGTCGATCGGGCCTGCCGCGGCGGCCCGCGCGCACGAGGTGTTCGGGGAGGTGCTCTACCAGTTCTACGGGCTGAGCGAGGCACTGGCGCCACTGTCGGTACTGTCCGCACGCGACCACCGCCACCAACCGGGCCGCCCGCTGCCGGGCCGCCTGGCCTCCGCCGGGCGCCTGTGCCCCTGCGTGGACGTCAAGGTGGTCCCCGGCCCCGTCCGCCCGGACGGCGCGGGAGAGATCCACGTCCGCGGCGGCCCGGTGATGCGGGGTTACTGGAACGCCCCCGAACAGACATCGGCCGTGCTCCGGGACGGCTGGTTCTCCACCGGCGATGTCGGCTTCGTCGACGACGAGGGCTACCTCCGCATCGTGGACCGCAGCCGCGATGTGGTCATCTCCGGCGGCTTCAACGTGTACCCCGGGGAGGTCGAGCGGGTCATCGAGTCACTGGACGGCGTCCAGGAGGCCGTCGTCGTGGGCGTACCCCACCCGCGGTGGGGGGAGGCCGTGGCGGCCGTGGTCGTCACCGAGGCAGGACATCGCATCGAGGCTTCCGACATCGTCGACGTCTGCCGCTCGAGCCTCGCCGGCTTCAAGAAGCCGGTGTACGTCGAATTCGCGGACCGCCTGCCGCGGACCGGCACCGGGAAGGTCAGTCGGCGCCAGGTGCGTGACCTGTACTGGCCCGTGCGAGCACCGCGGCAGTGCGACGGGTGACGCCGCGCGGGCACGGCCGCCCGGGGGCACGGGCAGACGCCCTCGAACACGACAGACGAACGAACACGACAGACGAACGAAGGAGAACCATGACTGGCGCGCTGGACGGAATCCGCGTCCTCGACTTCACCCAGATGATGCTGGGCCCCTGGGGCACACAGCTGCTCGGCGACCTCGGTGCGGACGTGATCAAGGTCGAACGCCCGGAGGGCGAGTGGGAACGCGCTCTGGAGATGATGGGCGGACTCACCGCAGCGGGTTCCGCCGCCTTCCTCGCGATGAACCGGAACAAGCGGTCGGTCGCGCTGGACCTGAAAGACCCGTGTGCCCGGCAGGCCCTGCTCAAGCTGGGTGCCACGTGTGACGTGGTCGTGGAGAACTTCCGCCCGGGTGTCATGGCCCGACTCGGTCTGGCGTACGAGGACTTCCGCGCCTTGAAACCGGACATCGTCTACTGCTCCGGCTCCGGTTGGGGGCAGGACACGTCCTTCGCCCGGGAGAACCGACCCGGACAGGATCTCCTCATCCAGGCCATGTCAGGGCTGGCCGGCAACGGTGGGCGGCGCGAGGATCCGCCGACGCCCGCGGGGACAGCGGTGGTGGACGCATCGACCGCCCTGAGCCTGGCGAGCGGCATCCTCGCGGCACTGCTCGCCAAGGAGCGCCAGGGGATCGGCCAGCGTGTCGAAGTGGACCTGTACTCCACAGCGATCGCGCTGCAGTGCCAGGAGATCTCGGCGATGTTGAACCAGGACGCCACCTGGGAGCGGTCGAGGGCCGGGATCGCACAGCCCTGGCTGTCGGCCCCGTACGGGATCTACCGGACGGCGGACGGCTGGCTCGCGCTCGCGATGTCACCCATGCCGCGCCTGGCCGACGTACTCACGCTGCCTCGCATCGCCGAACTGGACCCCTGGGCCGCCCGGGACGAGATCAAGGTCGAACTCGACGCCCTCATCGCCACCAGGCCGACACAGGGCTGGCTCGACCTGCTCCTCCCCGAGGGCCTATGGGCATCGCCTGTCCGCACCACCAAGGAAGCCGTCGACGAACTCAGCTCCGCGGACGGCGCGGACGGCACCGATCTCCTCGTCACCGTCGACCATCCCGACGCCGGGGAATTGAGGCTCGTCGGCTGCCACATCCGGCTCTCCGAGACACCCTGGCAGCTCCGGGCGGCGCCGCCGCGCGTGGGCGAGCACACCCAAGAGGTGCTGAGCGAGGTGCTGTCCGAGGCGGAACTGGCCACCCTGCTGCACGCCGGCGACTGATCCCCGAACGCCGAACGCCGAACGCCGACGTCGACCGGAGAGGCCGGATGACCATGACCATGACCACGACGGCGATGCGCCCGCCGGAGAGTGGGGCACGGTGATCCAACGCATGCCGCGCGGCGCACCGCGGGCCCCTCCCGCCCAGGCGGGCGCGGGCATCCTCCCCGGCAGGGGGCCGGGACACAGCCCGTTCCGGGCTCCCGCGCGAGTCGTCCACCGGGGAGTGCGGCAACCATGGCCGACCAGCAGATGAGTGTGGCCGCGATCACGGTGAAGGCCAGGAAACGATCGGCCTTGCCTTCGTAGCGACGGTGCAGGCGTCTGCATCCGCTGAGCCAGGCGATGTGCGTTCCACGGGACCCACCGATGCCGGCCAAGGCGTTGGAAGTTCTCGACTCCGCGACAGGCTATGCGGGAGTGATGCCCCGCAGTCGCAGCCATCCCCGCAGGTGAGGACAGTCGTATCCCGTGTCGCCGTGGAGCTTTGCCGAGCGGCGTCGGCAGGGTCCGCGGCGGAAGCGGATGGGTGGTATCCCGCGGACGAGCGGTTGGAAGGCCTGGCTGTCGTGGACGTTGGCGCCGGAGATCCCCCGGAGAGAGGCAAGCCGTTGCGGTCCACGATGAGGTGCATTTCCGATCCGCTCCTGCCACGGTCGGTCGGATCCGGTCCCGTCAACGGCCCCCCTTGACCGCTCGGACACTGACGGAGTCGATGGCGAACCGTGACCAGTCCAGCTCGCCCTGGCCCGCCGAGTTTGTCGAGTACGAGGCGATGGAGCCTGGCCCGGACACGGGCCCGGGACCACTCGGCGAGGCGCCGGAACGCAGTGACACCCGAGGGTCCGGACCCAGGGGGCAATTGGTTCCATGTGCAGCCCGACGTGGCCACGAACACAATCGCTGCCAGGACCTCCCGGTCACCGTGCGACCGTCGACGGCCTCCGCCCTGCGGCCGCTCCGGTGGCGGCGGCAGCACGCGCTGGAACAGCTCCCACAAACCCTCCGGCACCAACAGCAGGTCACCAGCGCGTCTCCCCTGCGAAATACCGGGCCGCCTTGCGCAGAATGTCGCGCTCCACCTCCAGCTCGCGGATCCTCTTCCGCGCGGCGGCGGGCTCTGCTTCCACCGGGCCCGTGGCCTGGTCCGGCGCAGCCGTAGGTGTCGGGGGGTGTGCTCCGGGGTGTCGTCGGTCGTCAGCCCGGATCCAGTTGCGCGGTGTCTCGGTGTTGGCCGCTGAGGTCTTCCGCGGCCGCCTTGGTCGTCGTTTCCGGCCTGGGTCGGTATCGCGTTCGCTTTGAACTGGGCGGGGGGTGCTGCCGTGTCCATGGGGGTGAGACTCCCGAACCAAGAGCTGGGGTCTTCTACCCGCTGGAGAGTGGTGATTTCGATGTCCTTACGTTTCAATTCGCGGCGGCGTTGGGGTGCGGTGCTGGCGGTGGCCGGTGGCGCGGCGCTGGCCGTGGGTGGGCTGCAGTACGCCAGTGCCGGTCCCCCTGCGCCCGGCGCGAAGCCTGCGGACAGGGTGATGGCGGCTTATGCGAAGGCGCAGAACCTGAGTGTGGAGGAGGCCAGGACCCGGCTGGTGCGGCAGTCCGAGCTTGCGCGCACGGCCACGAAGTTGGACAAGACGTTGAAGCCGAGTTGGAGTGCGGGGAGTTGGATCGACCAGAAGAGCGGCAGGCTGCTGGTGGCGGTCACCAACCGGCAGCGTGCGGCCGCGATCGACGCTGCGAACACCGAGTCCCGCCTGGTCACTCGCTCCACGAACGACCTGGAGGCCGTCAAGGGCTCGGTCGACGGGTTCGCCAAGCGGCATGCGCCGCGCGGGGTGGCCTGGTACATCGATGTTCCCCGGAATGTGGTCACGGTCGAGGTGGCCAAGTCCCTGCGTGGTCGTCCGCAGACCAAGGCGTTTCTCGCGGAGGTCCGAAGGCTCGGAGCCGCGGTGAAGGTCCGGTCCGTGAAGGGGAAGATGGCTCCCAACTACGGGATGCAGGACGGCGATGAGATCACCTCGGGGAACTTCTCATCCTGTTCTCTGGGGTGGTGGGTCCAGGACAGGAGCGGCGCGGACCTGCTGATGACGGCAGGTCACTGCCTCGACTCGGGCGGCCACCTGTGGTACCACAAACTCCTGCACATCGGCGGTAGCGTCAGCCACAAGTACGGCCCGATGGACTGGGGCACCATCCACGTGGACGACATCGCCGCCCCCCGTCCGACCACCCAGGTCAACCTGTACAACGGCGCCTACGCGAAGATCTCGGGCTACGGCCGGGCACCGGTGGGCACCCAGATCTGCAAGTCCGGACACAGAACCGGTCAGACCTGCGGGCCGATCACCGCCCACGACGTGACAGTCACGTACGGCGACGGCCACACCCTCACAGGCATGTCCAAGGCCGCGCTCGTCGACGACCACGGGGACAGCGGCGGAGCGGTCTACCAGTTCGACCCGAACAAGGAAGGCTTCGTCATAGCCCAGGGCATGGTCAGCGGGGGGACGGAGGGGCAGGGCCCCGGCGACATCGACTACTACCAGCCCATCGACACCGCCCTGGCCGATTCGGACACGATTTTCATCAAGTCCACGGAATGATCGGATGAGTAGCCGGGGAGGATTTCACTCCCCGGCTCTCAGAACCGTGCGCAAACCTCTCGGCCTGCACGGCTCCCATCGTCCAGTCGTGCCTCCCATCGTCCAGTCGTGCATGGTCATGGCTTGACGAGAGTGGGCGAAGAGTCCGGGGAACTGTCCGGCGTGACGGCTCAGGGCCTCTCGCGCTCTGGCTCCCTTCCGCTTGAACCGCTTGTACTTGCGGACCCGCCACCGCACGAGATAGTCGTTGATGCGGTTGAGGGTGGAGAGCAATGCGGACGGGTGGAACCGTCCGAAGCAGTTGATCCAGCCCCGCACGACCGGGTTGATCCCCCGGGCGAGCCGCTCCAGAGCCGTCTCACTGCCAGGTGCAGTCGCCAGTGGCGGACGTGCACCCGGATCTGCTTGGCGGCAGTCCGGGAGTCCGGGGCGGTGTGTGACCTCGAACCTGCACAGGCGCCGTCGCCGGGCCTAACGACGCGGCTTACGTCTGTGGCCTGTCGGCACCGTCCTCGCTCTGGCCTTCACCGCGGCGACCGCCGTGGCCGCCGCCTCATCGCCGGGTGAGACCTGCTCGGCGCCCAGGGCCTCCAACCCGAACGGCGGCTCACCTCGCAGACGCTTTTCGGCCTGGTGAAACTCTCCTTCGGCGTGGTCGCCGGGGCCGGCGCCCTGGTCGCCCTGGTCGTGGCCCACCGGCGTCAGCGGGTCGATGAGGACGGCGCCCTGCGCGATGCCACCCGCCTGCGCACCGAGCGCTTCACCACCGCCGTCTCCCAACTCGGCCAGGATTCCGCCGCGGTACGCCTGGGCGGCGTGCACGCCCTGGCCGGTCTCGCCGACGACGCCCCCACCGGTGAAGGCTGCATTAAGAGGAGCCTAAGGATCTCGCTGGGCGGTGCTTCCGGTGCTTTTGGTCTTTAGCCTCGATGTCGGATGTATGGGATTCCGAGGTGTGACGCGGTCAGCGACGCCGCGTCCCCGCCGTCCGCAGCCACACCTGAGCAGAGGTACAGGCAATGAGTTCTGAGCACCGTGCAGAAGGCATCCTTGCGCGCCCTACCGGCACCCACCGACGTCCCCGACGCTCTCGCCCACCCCGCCTGCGCCTCGCCCTGACCGCAGGCGCAGCTCTGACTGTCCTGGGTGGCGGTACCGCCTTCGCCGACGACACCGAGGGCGCGGCCGCGGGGACCATCGGCACGGAGAGCACAGGCATGGAGAGCCTGGCCACGGAGAGCCTCACCACGGGGACACCGACACAGGAGCAACTCCAGGCCGCGCTTGACCAGTTGAAGAGGGCAGCCGGGCGCAGCGTGTGGGAGGCAGCACGCGAATAGCGCTTGAGCATTGCCTCTCCTGGGGCGACCTCGCGTGCGCTTTGGTACGGCCGGAGGGCAGCGGCCGGTGGGTCCGGCGGGGAGATGCGCGCGGCGGCCCCGGGGGGGGCGCGCCCGTGGGCCCCCGCGGTCGGTCGGCAATCCCGCGCACCCACCGCGCCCCGGGCGGCCTAGCGGCCGCTGAACCACCAGTCCCGCGCTCTCCCCCGGGGCGTGGTGCCGCCGCGGGCTCTCGAGAAGCACAGCGCAGCGCCCGCCCGGCACTCGCCCCTGACCTGCCGAACACCACCACCATTCCCAGTCCTCCCCTCCCCCAGGGGAGAGTGTCAGGTGCCCGACCATGCCTCAAATCCTGTCCTGGACCAGGGAGGAAGCGTCCTGCTGGGGGCCGGGGAGTCATCACGAAGGCCACGGTGTGTGCCACTGCGCAAGCCGTGTCCGAAACGCAGCGCGTATCCCACGCCCACGCACCGCGTATCCCACGCCCAAGATGTTCGGTGCGCTCTACGCTGCGCAATGGGCCCCGGCGGTCGGGGATCCCCCGTACCCGCCCGCAAGGGCCCACCGCCCCCCGCGCCGCTGCGACACCAGCGTGACCGCGCCCCGGGGGGCGGGCCGCTGCCGTCGGGCTTTGGTGCTGCCCGTCGCCGATGGCAAGGGCGTTCCTGGCCAGGCGCTCGACCAGGATCGGAACGTAGGCCCGCATCCGCGAATCGCGCAGCGCCTCGTACGCCGTGCCGACCACGGCATCGACGGCCTCCGCGGCCACCGGCGGGAATGGACGCCTTCAGGCGCCGCGCCACATGGCGCAGCGCCTCCCCCTCGGTCTTGCACGCGCGTGCCGCACGGTCCCCGGCCCCAGGGGTACCCAGTTGCGCGCGGCGGCGGGCTCCCGCACCCGCGTGACGGGCACCGTGGCGCAGCGCAGGAGGCCGGTCGCTCGTGGCCATGGCGTCATCCCTTTTCAGGTGCCGACGGGTACCGCCCCGCCGCCCGCTGAGGTGGAGACGCTGCTCGCCCGGGGCGGGGCAGTCAGGCCGACGCCGACTCTCACAGCAGCCGTGATCCACCTCAGCACCCTTCACTCCACACCGCACCACCCACGCCCCCATGGACAGCTTCCACAACCACCGCCCCCGGACCACCGGGACAGGACGAACGGGGCAGGCACACCTCCCCAGCGGGAAGCCCACGAGCTTCCGCCGCCGTGCCACCCGGCCCGGCCCGCACCGACCGGGCCGGGGGCAGGCACAGCGCAGCGGCCCCGCTTCCCGAGCCGCCGCCCCACCGCACCCAACTCCCCCAGCACCTCCACTACGGGCACGGGCAGGGCGGCAGACGAGGGAAGTCCAGCCGTGGTGAGTCCCGAAAAGGCCTACTGAGCAGGGCAGATGCGCAGGCGCAAGTGAAGGTGCGGGGGGGCGCGGCAGGCCGGATTTCATTGAAGTGGTTACGCCATTGAGAAGGATCCGCTTTCCCGACGTACTCCAGGTCACGCGGATCGAACCCGACCGCGGTCGAGAAACGACGACAGGAGACTCCGAGTGACGCGAAAGCGAAGAGCCAGCGGGAAGCAGAAGATCATCGTGCTTGTCGGCGCCGCCGCCATGGTCGGCGGTGTCGCCATCGCGACCACGGGCACCAGCCACGCGTCCGTGACCTGCGACGGCCTGGCAGCCGCCCTCAACAAAAACCAGCGGTTCATCGCCGACCAGAAGGCGAACCCGGACACCAACTCGGCTGCGCGCATCGCCAACCGCGAGGCGGTCATCCGCAAGATCCAGGTCCAGCAGAAGGAGTCGGACTGCGCTCCGCTCGGGCGTACCGCGGACCCGAAGTCCCTCCCCGACGCGGGCAACACCATCAGCTCGGACACCGATGTTCAGCCCGATCCGCCGACAGGTACCGAGCCCCCGCAGCAGCCCAAGCCGCCGGCAGGTACCGAGCCCCCGCAGCAGCCGCCGGCAGGTACCGACCCCCCGCAGCAGCCCAAGCCGCCGGCAGGTACCGAGCCCCCGCAGCAGCCGCCGGCAGGTACCGAGCCCCCGCAGCAGCCCGATCCGCCGACAGGTACCGGGAGTCCGGCCCCGGAGCCGCCGGGCTTCACGCCCCGGGCAGTCGGAGAGCCGTAACCGCCCGTCGAGCCTGTTCCGCTCAGGTAACACCCCGCCGCCGGGCACGGACGGCGGGGTCGGCCGGACCCCGGCCGCGCAACTCCGTCCCGACCCGCTCCCGGCAGGCCACCGGGCAGCGGGTCGCGGCATGTCCGCGCGATGCCGGGTCGTGCGCGGTCTGGCCGGTGACGCGGGGTGCCCATTGCTTTGGAAGCGAGTTCTTCCAACTCACCGCTCGTGCTTTCCCGCCTGCCGTTGGGCCGACAGCGCGAGTCCGCCACGTTCGGCGACCCAGGCTTCGTCGCGGATCTGGCCGTCGGCATTGACGGCCGGGGTCCAGACGGAGGCGGCGACCGAGGTGACGGCCAAGCCGTCCAGATCGAGCAGCACTGTCGTGGAGTTGTCCAAGCCCGGGGCCCCCGGGTGACCGTTCTGCGTGGAGAACAGCCATGATCACCTACGGCCACAGGCATCTTGTATCGGGGGCATCAAACCACCGCAGCCACTACCCCGCCGTGACAGTTGGTCAGGCCGCTGCCGATCCATCCGCACCGCTCCAGTTCGAAGACCCCCATTGACACATGCCGAAACCGCCGTACCGGACACCTGCGGCATGACAGGATGCGGCTGTGGACCATGCTGCCGACCAGGTGCCTTTGTTGGAGTTCGATCATGACCGGGCAGCTCTGCTCGAGCCTGCGGAATCCGCGGCGTACTGGGCATCCGCGCCGGCCCCCACTGCGGGCGGGCCAGGGGCGGTCGGCCCATGTGTCCAGGAGTCGGCGGCCGGTTCGGCGCCCAAGCGCACGGTCTGCGCCCCCGCCGCCGCTGTCGCGTGTTTCTTTCCCGAGATGGTCGCGCAGATGAAGGGCCGTGGACGCCCTCTTCTGCAGTTGCCAAGCGGACAACCGCTTTGGGAGGTGGAACATCGCGGCCAGCGATTGGCCGTCTTCTATCCGGGCATGGGCGCCGCGCTGGCGAGTTACTCACTGGAGCTGGCCATTGCGGTGGGATGCCGCAGCATCGTTGCCTGCGGCGGGGCTGGAGCGTTGCAGTCGTCTCTTCCCATGGGACACCATGTCGTCACGGTCACCTCGGCCATTCGTGATGAGGGGGCGTCGTACCACTATCTGCCACCGAGCCGCGAGGTGCAGGCAGACCCCGAAGTGGCGAAACTCGCCGCTGCCGTATTGGCTCGCCGCAATCTGCCGCATCTGGCGGGGCGGACCTGGACCACGGACGGCATCTTCCGGGAAACGCCGGCCCGCGTGGCCCGCCGACGTGGCCAAGGCTGCCTGACTGTCGAGATGGAGGCTTCGGCCCTGATCGCGGTTGCAGCTTTTCGCTGTGTCAGGTTCGGTCAACTCCTTTATGCCGGCGATGACCTGAGCGGAGAGGCATGGCAGAGCCGCGACTGGAAACGTGCGACCGAGGTGCGGGAGCTACTGGTTGACGTCGCGGCGGACTCCGCCCTCCTCGTGGCCGATCGGTTGGCACGTCAGGGGCCGACATGACGGGAGCGTTCATCGCCTTCGTCGGGCTTCCCGGTGCGGGTAAGAGCACGGTCTGCGAGGCGCTTGCCGCCCGCATGCGAGGTGTGGCGCTGATGGAACCCGAGGACTGGCCGCCCGCCGTGACCGACCCCAGCAGCGCGGGCGGATTCACCGCGCTCACGTGGTTCCGGGCTATGCGCGTGCCGTTGTATTACCGGGCCGTCCGCGAGCGCGACCAGGGGAGGGTCGCCGTCCTCGATACCTACTACGACAAGATCTGCCGTCACCTTCTGGGTGCCGAAGGCATGGATTGGTTCCTGTCGCCACGCGATCCTTATTTCGATCTCTACCAGGAAATCGCCGAGCGCGACTGGGAGCTGCTTCCGACTGCCGACGTGATTGTCTCGTTCCAGCTGAGTGAGGACGTATGGCGACACTTCCTGAACAAGCGGAGCAGGATTTTTGACAGTGAGTGGGGCGTTTCTCAGGCATTTCATGCACAGCGCCACTTCGTGGCTGCTGCCGAGACGTTGGGCGGCGCCTTCGGTGTTCCTGTCCTGCCGTTCGTGCAGGAGATCTCCAGTCCCGACGCCGCCGCCGCGCGGCTGCTTTCCGCACTGCGCGATGCCCATGTGATCGACTGAGCCTTCGCGGCAACACGACTCCGGGGCCGAGGAGGAGACTTCGAGGTCGCACGAGTCCGGGGGCAAGGCTCTGGGGACACGTTGGTGAGGACACGTTGGTGATCAGCCGAGTGTTCTCGCCTCTCCGCGCAGCCGTGACCATTGTCTGGCTGGAATGCGCCCGGGGACTGATTGACGGTATGTAATGCCGCTGCTACCGTCCGACAGCGGCGCAGACGAGGCTCAAGGAGAGGTGATCATGGTTACGGTCCTTGAGAGCAAGATCGACGCATCGAGGAACTTCGTATCTCCCGGCAAGTCCGGTGGAATGATCGAGGCGCGGTACGTAAGGCGCGAGGCGGACTACTTCATCGTTTACGTGTCATCGCAGACGGGCTGCCGAAAAGCCTGCCGCATGTGCCATCTGACCCAGACCGGCCAGGTCCACGCCGATGACCTGAGTATCGACGAGATCGTGGGCCAGGCAGCCGAGGTGCTTTCCTGGTACGACGGGAATGCTGCGTCGGCCGAGGTGGTTCACTTCAATTTCATGGCACGTGGCGAGCCGTTCGCCAACCAGCATGTCCTGGCGAACGGGACCGAACTCGTGGAGCGGCTCTGCGGTGAGGCCACCCGCCGTCGGCTCATACCTCGGGTGAAGTTCTCCACAATATTCCCCAAGGAGCTCTCCTCCGTTGCGGGCTTAGCAGGGTTATTCGGCGGGCACAGCCCTGACATCTACTATTCGATCTACTCGGTCGACCCGACGTTCCGCCATCGGTGGCTACCCAAGGCCATGGAGCCTGAGAGCGCGCTCGCGAGCCTGAAAGACTATCAGCTGAAGACCCGCAAGATACCGGTACTCCACTTTGCCTTCATCGAGGGGGAGAACGATTCCGAGGCGAGCGTGGAGAAAATCTGCGCGATGGTGAACAGCGTGCGGCTACGTGTGGATGTCAACGTGGTGCGGTACAACCCGCACTCTCCGCGCGTCGGCCGCGAGCCGGCCGAGGAGATCGTGCGCCGGAATGCCGCGATCATGGAACGATCCCTGCCGGGCAGCCGGGTGAAGGTGATCCCCCGCGTCGGCTTCGACGTCAAGGCGTCCTGCGGCATGTTCTTGGCCGAGTCCGACCTCGACCATGCTTGATCGCTACCAGATCGAGACCCGGCGGACCGCCATCCACGGACTCTCGGAGCGGGACGACCTACTGCTCGGGGCGATCGGGCTCTGCGGGGAGGCGGGAGAGGCCGCGGAGCTGGTGAAGAAGCACGCGTTTCACGGCGAGCCCCTCGACCGCGAGGCCCTTGCGGCGGAACTGGGAGACGTCCTCTGGTACCTGGCGCACCTTGCCGGCGTCCTCGGGATCTCTCTGCACGACGTTGCCGCGGCCAACGTGGAGAAGTTGCGGATCCGATACCCGAACGGTTTTCCGAGTACCGCCACGAGTGACCCGCCGCCCCGCGTGGCGCCGCAATGAGGCGACCGCAGGGCATCACCCCATCGCATTCGAGTCGCCGTGCCCCTGTGCACGGGAACGAAGGGATCGGCGTGGGCCTGTCCCTGCACTGGCTGATCTCGATCAGGACATCCGTCAGCGAAGGCCAGTAACATTTCCGTATGCTGCGCGTTGGTGTCACTGGAGAAATCGGCGCCGGAAAGTCAACGGCGGCCCGTCGGCTTATCGAGCACGGAGCCATGCTGACCGGTCATGAATGCTTCGGATGCCAGGTCGCCGAGCATGGCACCAGCCGTCTGACGGCCACTGATGCCAACCACGAGGCAGCCGCCGTCCTGGTGGAAGATGCTCCGCCAGGCATCGGCCGCGGCGCGGCGTCGATGTATCACCTGGTGGTTTACATCGACGCTCCCGCCGACGATCGTGTCCGACGCGTGGAGCGCTTGGTGAAAGACCAAGAGCTGTCGGTTGAAGCAGCCCGGATCAAGATCTCCAGGATCCTCGGTGAGGAATGCGATGCCGCGCCCCGAGCCGCAGTGGATGTCGTTGTCGACAACAGCGGCCCTGCCGATAAGCTCTGGGCCTCGATTGACGCACTGTGGGCGGAGCGCCTTGCCCGCTTCGAGTCGAACATGCGATGGGGGCGCATGGCCCTTTACGGTCCACCCCGCCTCGTCCCACCCGACCCGACGTGGCCCGAACAGGCTGCGCGTCTGGCGGCTCGGATCCAATCCGCTGCCGGCGAACGGGCGCTGCGTGTCGACCACATCGGCTCCACCGCGATTCCTGGCCTGTCCGCCAAGGATGTCATCGACCTCCAGGTGAGCGTGCCCAGCCTGGACGACGCGATCGCCATGTCCCCTGCTCTCACCGACGCCGGCCTGATCTTCCACCCTGGCATCGGCACCAACCAGGCCCACGGAGCGGTCACCAATCCGGCGCAGTGGAGGAAGCGCTATCACAAGTCGGCCGATCCGGGCCGCCCGGCCAACGTCCACATCCGGCCTTACGGCACGGCCGGGTGGCGTTTCGCATTGCTGTTCCGCGACTGGTTGCGAGCCGACCCGCAGATCCGAGAGGAGTATCTGTCGATCAAGCGGACGCTCGCCCGCCGGTTCGCGTCGGACGCCGATACCACTCGATATGGTGCCGCCAAGGATCCCTGGTTCGCGATCGCCTACTCGCGCATGGAGCAGTGGGCCACACAGACCGGTTGGCACGGCCCCGAGCCTGCGCCCGTCCGGCATCCACAGCAGTGACGGGAGCGTGGACGATGACGCAGGGCTTGTTTTCCCTTACTGGAAGGGTCGCGCTGGTCACCGGCGGCAACGGCGGGATTGGCAAGGCCCTGGCCCTGGGCCTGAAAGGCGCGGGCGCCACCGTGGTCATCACAGGGCGGGACCGGGCAAAGAACCGGGGCGTCGAGGCGGAATTCGGCGGTGCCGACAGCATCATCCGTCTCGACGTCCGCGACGAGTCGGCTGTCTCTTGCGCCGTCGCCTCGGTCGTCGAGCGTTTTGGGCGCCTCGATGTGCTCATGAACAATGCCGGCAACTTCCGGGCCGCCTCCTTGCTCGACATGTCCCTCGACGACTGGAACGTCGTCGTCGACACGCACCTGACCGGTTCCTTTCTGTGTGCCAAGTACGCAGCCAGGGCCATGGTGCAGGGTGGTGAGGGGGGAAAGATCGTCAACATCGGATCGATGTACTCCCTTTACGGCCCGCCGGGCTTCGTCAACTATGCCGCCGCGAAAACGGGAATCCTCGGCCTGACCCGGGCCATGGCAGTGGAACTCGGCGTCCACGGCATCCAAGTGAACGCGATCCTGCCGGGCTGGTACGAAACCGACATCACCCAAGGGGTACCCGCCACGGAACGGGGCGAACGCGTCCGCCGCAAGACTCCGGCGGGGCGTTGGGGAGAACCGGGTGATCTCGTCGGAGCTGCGGTGTTCCTGGCCGGGAGCGCTTCCGACTTCGTCACCGGTGTCGCGTTGCCGGTCGACGGCGGATACGCGATCGCTGACCGGCTCCTGCCCGAGTGAACAGGATGCGCCGACGGGACAGCCGGGGTGTCACCGCCCGGCTGTGACAGGCTCACCCGCTTTCCGGCCTGGTGTGCGGGGTCTTCGACCCCCACGGCCCGGCGAGCACGACGTCAACGTCAACCCCGCCGACACCGCGACGGACCTCCCCCTCATCCGGACCTACGAAGGATGCCCTCGCCAAAGCCGGGATGATCGACCGCGAGATCAAGCGCCGCACCGACCCCAACAGGCCGAACGGCTGCGGACGATTGATCGCCTGCACCGCCACAAGGGACACCATCGCCGAATGAGCGCAGCATGATGAACCAAGGCCGGCCCCGGTCCGTGTTGTACCTGCACGGTTCCTCCGGATGGAAAACACACCAGGCGAGAGGCAGGACATGAACGGCGTACCTGGGCAGTCCTACATGGGCGCTCCACAGACACGGCAGACGACCCGGTCCCGGATCGGGCATGCGTTTTGGGAGGGCACGCGATGACCACGCCCTCGGACATCACGGTCTCGCAGGCGGCGCGCCTCCACGCTCCCTCATCAAGCAGCGTGGGCGGCGAACCGGCGCACCTTTCCACATATCTTCCGCAAGACCAGTGGTGGAAGCTGTACATCGATCCAATACACCACGAGGCGGCACAGGAAAGATTTCCGGAGAATCCCGGGGGATACTACGACAATGACCCCGTCGATCCGTCGCCGGGATACCAGCAGAGCATGCAAGAGGCATACCAGAAATTCCTGGACTCGCCGGAGGCAATGTCGGCGCGAATGGACGCGAAAGCATACGAGGAGATGCACTGGAAGGCTGCCGAGCACCTGACGGATGCCGCAGCGACCCAGTGGTCGGGAAACGGTGTCACCGAGTTCCCGCTGCGGGGTGATCAGGCCAGCTCCTCTCCCAAGGAGGAGTTGCTGAGCGATCGGGAGCTTCTGCTCGACGTACAGGAATACTTCTCGGCAGGAGTGAGCCACTCTCGCATGCCGGATCCGATAACTATCCTCGACCGATCCAATCCCCAAGCCCAGGCGATCCTGAAGACGAACTACCAGGCCGACCAGGTGCAGGGGCTGGTGGAAAAATCATTCGAGCGCTACTACGACGAGGCGGCGCAGTCCAAGAACGACGAGGAGAAATTGCAGGCGATCGGGAAGCAGATCCGCACATTGCAGATCGTGCACCCCTTCACCGATTACAATCGCAGGGTCAACAATCACATCCTGCTACCCAAGATGCTCATGGAGAACGGGTTCCCGCCGGTAATGCCGGACGCGTCGAACAAGCTCTTCCAGGGCGGGTTCTCGAAGCAGCAGATCGCGGAGTCCCTGTTGACGACGATCCAGAGGGACTACCCCGGGTTCACACAGTCGGCGAATACCACAGAGCTTGGTCGGTCCGGGAGCAATGAGCAGCGCCAGTCGTCCTCGCCGTCGCTCCCGCCGTCGATACTCAAGCCTTCCAGCAGCACTACTTCGGCACCTGCCAGGTGACCAGGTAAGAATCCCCGCTCAGGGCAGGGTCCCAGTGATTTCTGCGCGGTGGGGGCGGCGATGGGTGGGGCCTCCCGACCCGCTCGTTGGGGTCAGGAGGCCCTGTGTCGCGGTCTCCCGCTGTCATGCCGGTGGAGTCCAACTCGGTTGCCCAGTCGTGTGATGCCTCGCGCATCGGTTCGGGAATGCGGGCGGTCGGGAATGCGGGCGGGCGTCCGGACCGTGAGCCGCGGTACCCCTCGGACATGTCGGACGCGGAGTGGGCGGTCGTGCGGGACGCGATGCCGGTCCCGCCGTGGCTGGAGGGCCGCGGCGGGCGGCCGGAGGGGTACTGCCACCGGCAGATGGTGGACGGCCACGGTCCCGGCGTCCTCACGCGGCTGCGACGCGGGCAAGAAGGTGCCCGGCCGTTGTCTTGAGTCGGCGCGACTTGCGGTCTGCTGACCTGGGGCGATGTGTGGTGGACGGTGTCCTCGACGGTCCCTTCAGCAGGGCCCGATGACGGTGGAAGACTTCTTCTTCGGCGTGTCGCCGGGGCGGTCCGGCAGGTCGGCGGTGCGCCGTTCCCCGAGAGCGGGGGCGGGTGCCTCTCGCAACTCCCTGTTCTCGGCTTCCAGTTGTTGGTTGCGCTTGGTGGCAGCCTCCGGGCGTCGCAAGCAGGGAGGCGTCACAGGCCCGCTTGCCGGTCGGGAACCGGCCGCGCCGCGGGGATGTGGTGGCGAGCCCGGAGGCGTTCGATCTCGGCTCTGAGGTCCGGCTGGTTGCAGAGCCAGGACCGCGAGACGCCCGCTTCGCGGGCGACGGTCTCGAAGGTGATCGCGGCGCCGGGGGTGTCCATCCGCCGCAGGGCGGAGATTGCCCGTCGGCGGGTTGCCCCGGACCGGCGACGGGCAGGCCCGGTGAGGAGGACCGGGCAGGTGTCACGGTTGATCAGCCGGCAGGCGAAGGTGTGACGCCACTGATGGGGCGTCACACGGACGGACCTGCCGTGCTCGTCGCGGATGTCGCAGGTCGCCGGCCAGCGGCGGAGCATCTGCCGGTAGCTGCTGTCGGACATGGGCAGTTTCCCCGAGGCGTTCGCGTGCGGCCGGGGGGAGAGGACGCCGGTGCCTGGGGCCGGCGTTGCAGGACGTGCCGCTGGTGGTCGCGAACGGCCTGCTCGAGCTCCTCGTCGATCGGGAAGGCCGCTTCGCGCTTCATCTGGTGGGATGCCGCCGGGGTAGAAGGCGGCGCCCGGCAGGGAGTCGTCCCAGCGAAGCGGGGGCGCGCGGAGGCTTGGCGGTCACGGGCACGGTGCCCCCGCCGCCGCCCTTCGCGGTCGGCGTGACCTCGTGACCTTCGGAGTGCTTTTCGGCTTCGGGATCGGCTTCGGGTTCGGCTTGGTGGCAGAGGCGCTGGGCGACGGCATCCTGCCCAGGGGACGGGGACAAGGACGCGGTCGTCGCCGGTTCCTCGGGCCCGGCCGAAGGACTCGGGCTTGTCACGCCGACGGCGCGGGCGGGTCGGGTCTCGTCCCCGTCGCTCGATCCCCTGCCGCCCAGCATCACCGAGGATCGCGGTGTCGACCGTGGCTCCTTCCTCCAGCGGCACGGGTTCGCCGGCGATGGCGGCGGGGCCGTCACCGCAGAGGAACACCTCGAAGTGAGGGGAGGTCGGTTCCTCCGGTGCGGCGTCGTCGGTTCCCGCGACCAGCTCGTCCGTCTCCCCACCCTGGCTCATGCCCGCTCCTTCCTCACGTTCCAGGCCGTGCGGCCCCAGCCTCAATGGCTGTGATCGAGATCGAATGTGGCGTCCCGGCAACGCAACCGCATTGCCCTGATACGACAACCCCCGACCCCGTGTCCGTTACCGCAGCTCAGGCAGCCTCAACTGTCCGGAGTGTGACTTGGCGGCCAAGCTGGTTGAGCCGGCTTACCAGGCATCGGATCTGCCGGGCGCGGCGGCCGGTGCGTTCCAGGAAGTACTGGCCGCCGAGGTCGGCGTACTCCGCGGCGGCTGTACGCCGAGGTCGCGGGCCGGGTGCTCGGCGAACTCGACAGCGCAGCGGCTGCCCGCACCGCCGACACCAGTCCTGCTGGTCACCGTCGGCGACGGAACCAGCTTCCCCACCGCCGCCCAGCTCGCCTCCTACGCCGGCCTCGCCCCAGCCACGAAGTCCTCGGGGACCTCGATCCTCGGTGAACACGCCCCCAGAGGCGGAAACCGACAGCTCGAACGAGCCGTGTTCCTCTCCGCGTTCGCCGCCCTGCACGACCCCGCCTCCCGCGCCTGCTACGACACATGCGGGGCCGGGGAAAGACCCGCACCCAGGCACTGCTCCGCCTCGCCCGCCACCGCATCAGCGTCCTGTTCGCCGTGCTCCGCGACGGCGCCTTCCATGAGTCACGGGCCCCCGAAGCAGCCGGCGCACGGCCAGCCCGGGCCCGGCGGAAGGACGTAGAGGCACCCCCCATGACCTCATTGTGGTCCACATCACTCGCGAGCGAGGAAGCCAAACGCTTCCCCACCCCGTCTCCCCGAGCGTCCGTCGCCGGGACGGACACGACCACCGCTCCATCCCCCGAATGCAGAAGAGGCGTAGCTTGCGCACGTCAACCAGATCCACGCGGCTCCGGGCGCTCACCACGGCCGGACCTGTCATAGCTGCCGGGCTCGGGCTCGCGATATCCACGCCCGCCGATTCCGCGTCGGCCTCCGCGCCCGTCCCGGAAGGAGAACGTCAACGTCACGACGGTGTCGCGGCTTTCCAGCCCAGCGGAAAGACCAGCCGGATGAAGGTGGAGTCGAACAAGGACAGGAGGGGGGCACGCCGTAGCGTCCGGGCAGGCACGGTCCGATCCATCGTCAGCAACGGCGCCTGCGCCGACCGTTTCGACATCGTCTTCGTCGCCGACGGCTGCACGGCCTCGCGGATGAACCAGTTCCGGGCCGCGGTGAAGACCGAGTGGGCCGACATGACCGCGGTCGAGCCGTTCAAGAGCTACGCGCCGCTGTTCTACGTCTGGGCCGTCGAGGCCGGCTCCCGGCAGTCCGGAATATCCGGGGACCCGGCCGCCAACGTGCACAAGGACACCGCGGTCGCGTCCTACTTCTGGTGCGAGGACACGGAGCGCCTGCTGTGCACCGACACGAACACCGTATGAGCGTTTACGAGGGTTCCGTGCGCTTCGCCTTACTGGGGCCGGTCCGGGCATGGCGCGGGGAACAGGAACTGAACCTCGGCTCGCCGCAGCAGCGAGCGGTGCTGGTGGCACTGCTGCTGCGCAGGGGGCGCCCCGTCACACTCGCTGAACTCCTGGACGCCGTGTGGGGCGAGGACCTGCCGACGGCCGCCGTGTCCGTGCTGCGGACCTACGTGTCGCGCCTGCGCAAAGTGCTGGAGTCCGGGCTGGACACGCCCGGGTCGGAGCGGGTTGTCGTCTCGGTCGCAGACGGGTACCTGACCCGGATCCCCGAGGATGCCCTGGATCTGGCCGTGTTCGAACAGCGCGTCGCGGAGGCGAAGAAGCTGCGAGCCGCCGACCGGGTGTCCGCCGCCGCGGAGCTGCTGCACACCGCGCTTGACGGGTGGCAGGGAGCGGCACTCGCCGGTGTCCCCGGCCCCCTGGCCGAATCCGAGCGTGCCCGGCTGAGCGAGGAGCGGCTGACCGCTCTGGAGGCCCGGCTGGACGCCGACGTCGAACGCGGGCACCACGGCGAGGTGATCGCCGAACTGCTCTCCCTGACCGGCACGCACCCGCTGCGGGAGGGGCTGTGCCGACTACTCATGCTGGCGCTGTACCGGTCCGGCAGGCAGGCCGAGGCGCTGAAGGCGTACCACAGGACACGGAGCATCCTGGTGGCCGAGCTGGGCGTCGACCCCAGCGCCCCGCTTCAGGACCTGCACGACCGCATACTCGCGGCCGACGCCTCCCTGGACTCCGGCCCGCCTCCGCGGACGGACCCGCCCGCGGAGGCCTTACCCCCGGTTCCCGCGCACCCGACCCGTCCGGCGCAACTGCCCGCCGACCTGCCGACCTTCGTCGGCCGCCACGCCGAACTCGACCGTTCCCGGGCCCTACTGCCCGGGAACGGCAGCCCCGCGGCAGTCGTGATCAGCGCGATCGGCGGCATGGGCGGCATCGGCAAGACCACCCTGGCCGTGCACTGGGCGCACGAGATCGCCGACCGCTTCCCCGACGGACAGCTCTACATCAACCTGCACGGCTTCGATCCGACCGGTTCGGTCGTGACGCCGGAGGAGGCCATCCGCTTCTTCCTCGACGCGCTCGGCGTCCCGCCGATGCAAATTCCCGCTGGTCTCGACGCCCAGGCGGCGTTGTACCGCAGCATGCTCGTCGAGCGCCGGGTGCTGATCCTCCTCGACAACGCCCGCGACACCGACCAGGTCCGTCCGCTGCTGCCCGGCTCCCCCGGCTGCCTGGTCATCGTCACCAGCCGCAACCAGCTCACCGGCCTGGTCGTCGGCGAGGGGGCGCATTCGGTGTCACTGGACCAGCTGTCGTCCGCCGAGGCACACGACCTCCTCGCGCGCCGCCTCGGCATCGAGCGGCTGGTGGCAGAGCCGCTGGCGACGGACGAGATCATCAGACAGTGCGCGCGGCTGCCCCTGGCGCTGGCCATCGTCGCCGCCCATGCCATCGCCCATGCCGGCTTCCCGCTCAGCGCCATCGCCAAGGAACTGGCCGACAGCCACGGCAGTCTCGACGCCTTCGCCGGGGGCGACAACATCACCACCGACCTCCGGGCCGTCTTCTCCTGGTCGTACAAGGCGCTCTCCGCCCCGGCCGCGCGCATGTTCCGGCTGCTGGGCCTGCACTCCGGACCCGACATCTCCGCGCCCGCCGCCGCCGGCCTCACGGGGCTCACCCTGCGGGAGGCGGGCGGCCTGCTCGTCGAGCTCACCCGCGCCCATCTGCTCACCCAGCGCTTCCCCGGCCGCTACGCCCTGCACGACCTGCTGCGCGTCTACGCCGCCGAACGCGTCCACGCCGAGGAGACACCTCAGGAGCGGGACCGCGCCGTCGAGCGGCTCCTCGCCTGGTATCTGCACACCGCCGACGCCGCCTACCGGCAGCTCACCCCGCACCGCCCCCGGATACCCCTCGAACCACTGCCCGCCGCCTGCCGACCCCTGGAGTTCACCACGCACGAGGAGGTCCTGAACTGGTGCGAGACCGAACGGGCCAACCTGGTCTCCGCGGTGCACCAAGCCGCCGCGTCCGGGCAGCCGGGCATCGCCTGGCGGCTGTCGGCCGTCCTTTGGGGGTTCTTCTACCTCCGCAGCCATCTGCACGACTGGCTCGATACTGCCCAGACGGGCCTGTCCGCCGCCCTCGCCGCCCACGACCGCCGGGGCGAGGCCCATGGCCTCGCGGACACGGCCACCGCGCTGCGCGTCTCCGGCCGGTTCGACGAGGCCATCGACCACTTTCACCGGGCCTTGGCCGCTTTCGAGGAAATCGGCGACACCACGGCCGCGGCGGTGACCGTGGGCAACCTGGGCGACTCCTTCCTTCAAGTCGGCCAACTCTACAAGGCCGTCGAGTACTTCCACCGGGCGCTGGTCCTCCACCGGTCCATCGACAGTGCCTGGGGACAGGGAATCACCCTGACCAACCTGGGCGACGCCTACCAGCGGCTCGGCCGCTACGACGAAGCCCTCAACTGTTTGGGGCAGGCCTTGACCATCCTGCGCGCGAGCGACAATCACTGGGTTGCAGGCATCGCACTCGACATCCTCGGCACGGTCCACCACCGGCTCCACCGCCCCGACGACGCCGTCGACCACTACCACCAAGCACTGGAGGCGCATCGGAAGGTCGGCAACCGGTGGGCGGAGGGCCACACCTTGAGCAACCTCGGCGACGTCCAACTGGCCGCGGAGCCGGAGGCCGCTCGTGCCAGCTGGCAGCAGGCACTGGCGATCTTCTCGGAGTTCAACCATCCGGACGCCAAGATGATCCTCGAGAGACTCGGCCGCCTGGAGGACGACACGCTCGGCTCCGGCACCCGTGGTGCCGCATACGGACAGCCCGTCTGACGTGATCTCCCTCGAACCTCGCCGTGCCCCCGGGGGATGGGGCACGGCGAGGTTGCACACCAGGCGTGGCGTTCCACGAAGTCCATGATGCCCCTGCGGGTCGAGGTCGCGGTGTCGCCGCCGGTGTCTGCCGCACCCCCGACGACGTGCCGCTGCCCAAGACCGGCGAGTGCGCGGCGGCAGACCGGCGAGTGCGCGGCGGTGGGGTGCGCCTCGGAGCCGCACCAGTAACAGGGCCAGCAGGAACGGTGTGCGTCTGCGCGTGGAGCGCAAGGTGCGCACAGGACGTGTTTCTCCCTCGGGTGCGCGCGGGACGACGGTCTGTTGTCGCTTGCCCACGCACGACGGACGGAGGGCGGTGGACGGGCCATCGGCGGCGATACGTCATAGCGTTCGAGGCTGCTGGCTGCCCGTGCTCAAACGACCGGACGCGCGGCCGGGCGGCAGGGAGGGGGAGCTGACATGCCCGGTCCCCGAAGTCGTGGGCTTGGATCTGGCGACCTGCGCTTGAAGGACCTCATGTCCCAACTCACCGATCACCCGGGGGGCGAGCGGGATCGTGGGAGAAGGGGGCTGGGTGCGGTCCTTTGACTCGACCGTCGACAGGTCCGGGTCGGCTGCCTGGAGGCTGCGGGGGCTGACGGACCCGCTCTGGCCGGGCGTCGGCGAACTGGTGCCGCTCTCCGCGTGTCTCTCCGAGGCGGCCCCTTCGGCCGTCCCGGAAGCCCGGTCGTTGATGCCGGTACTGCCCGACGAGAGGGCCTGAGACCGCGCCGGCAGCTGCGCCACTGCCTCTTCGAACTGCTGCCATGACCAGTCGGCACTCGTGGCCGCCCCGGCCGTGGTCGGCCGCGTTACGTCGTCGCTCACCGAAACCCGTGCCTGCCGCGGCGACTCCGCGGGCGGCGGTGCTTCTCGCAGTGATTCCCGCAAATGCGCGTTGCGGGCGTACTTCGCTACAGTCGGTACCCTCTCGGGGAACCTGTCGACAGCCGCCGTCAACTCGGCGTTGGTCCTGACCAGGTGCAGAATTTCGTCCTCGAAGGCCATGCGCGCGGCCGGCGGAAGCTGGTCGATTTTCTCTTCCAGGCGTGCTCGCGCCGACGTCTGGGAGACGGACGGTTGCCAGGGCTCGGCCGCCGTCGGCGGGGTTGGCGCGGGCGCGCCCCAGCCCGGTGCGTCCTGGCCCGGGCCGGGCGCGTCGGTCTCCGGACCGTCGGCGAACGACGCGTCCGCGCCGGTCGGCATCGACTGCGACCCACCGGTGACGTGATCCCAGAGGAGACGAAACCTCTCTGCCAGTTTCGTCAAGAGGATCTCCAGCTGAGCGTTGCCGGGAGGCGAGACGCTCGAGGCCAGCTCGGCTTCGGCCAGCTCGCGGGCCAGCTCGCGAGCCAGCTCGAGGCGTTCCTGGGTCAGCCGGTCGCTGGTCGGGGAAGGCCCGTCGTTATCCTGCACGGTGTCCCTCTTTCGAGTCGGAAGTGCTGACACAAGCGACGGCGGGCCGCGGCGGGCCGCCGGTTCAACGATTTGCGGGGGTGACAGGGCTCGCACGGGGCGGGCCGCGGACCCGCCGTGGATTCCAGTGCTTCGAGGTCGTGTCCCATGATGTGTGCTGGGGATCGAGCGCGACGCCTTCCGGTTCGTGGTCCACGACGACCTCCGTGCAGGCGGCGGTCCACCAGGCGTCCCGCTGAGGCGTGCCGGACACCGGGCCGGGCGGGGTCCCCTGGGCCTGGCCTGCGGATTCCGGCGCCTTGATCCCCTGCACCACTTCGCGCGGCACCATCCGCTTCGGCACGGCCGAGTGCTACGGCCCGAGCACGGATGCGCCGGCTCAGCCCGGATAAGGGTCCATCCCCGGGGCCTCCTTGGCCCGGTGCGCGTCGGCCTTGCAGCCCGCGAAGGGCCCCAACGGGTCCCGCAGTGAAGCCATGACGTGGCCGAGGTAGTCGCGGTGCCAGGTAGCGGGCCCGGTCGCTTGAGACCCGGGACCGGTCAGCTCCTGCCATGCCATCCACAGGCCGTACAGCTGCGCCACCGCCTCCGGATGCCTCCACCAGCTGGGGCACCAAGGGGCGATGGAGCCGACTTCCCTGCCGTACACCGGCAGCAGCAGGTGGCGTACCCACATAGTCAGCCGGTGCAGACCCTCGTCGTACTCGGAACCCTGCAAGTACAGGATGAAGGCGGCCTCGTCCTGCTGCTGTTGTGTCGGCTGCGGCCCGGGGGTCATGTCGGTGCTCCGGTTCTCTGTCATGGTCGTCGTCGCCGGTACTACGGTTCTCCTGTGCCCGGGGTTCAGCCGACTGCTGAACCACCGGGTGCGAGCGCGCCGTTGCACGTGGCAGCCGACGGCGCTCGACCACCGGGCAGGGAGACCTGCTGCATCTCATCAGCGAAGTGCTGGCGCTCGGTGAGGATGTGGTGCGTGTCCGTCGACGTAGCCGACGGCATGGCTTCCCTGCTGGTCTGCCTCCTGCTCAACCATGGACAGACCATCGTCCATCTGCCCGGCCTCGCGGTGAATCGGGCATCGGCTGGCTACTGCGGCCTGGGCGAAACCGATGCGAAGGACGCCCGGGTCCGCGACCTGGCGCTTGAATTGCTCGGTCTCCACGAGAAGATCCACGAGCTGGACAAACTCATCGACGCCCGATTTCGCGAGGACGAGCTCACGGCAGTGATCTCCACTATGCCCGGCCTCGGACCGCTGCTGGGCGCCGAGTTCCTTGCCGCCACCGGTGGGGACCTGTCGCGGTTCCCCGGCGCAGTTCGGCTCGCCGCGTTCTCAGGCGTCGCGCCTGTCCCCCGCGATTCCGGCAACGTGAACGGCACCCTGCACCGCCCCCGCCGCTACCATCGCGGCCTCCAACGCGTCTTCTACCGCTCCGCGATGATCAGCATCCGCACCTGCCCGGAGTCCCGAGCCTTCTACGACCGCGAGCGGGCCGAGAAGAGTTCGGGATAGGCGAATGGTTTGGGGAGATAGTCGTCCGCGCCGAGGCTCAGGCCCTCCACCCGGTCGGCGATGGTGCCCGGCGCGGTGAGCATCAGGACGCGGGTGTGGACGGGTTCGGCCACTAGGACGGCGCAGACCTCGACGCCGTGCACGCCGGGCAGGTCCCCGTCCAGAACGACGACGTCGTAGTCGACGAACCGTCGCGCGTTCGAGCGCGCCCTCGCCGTCGTGGACGACGTCCACGGCCATTCCGTCGCGGCGCAGCACCCGCGCCACCGAGTGCGCCGGCTCTACGTGGTCCTCGACCACCGGAACCCTCACCGCCCACCCCCCATGAAGCGGAGTGCGACCGGACCGGGCGGGCGTAGGAACGGGATCATGGTCGTTCACGATGCCCGACCTGACGTCATACGGTGGTCACCGTGCACCACGCTCCTCGCGCGGCGCGCACATGGTTTCTAGGATAGCGGGGGCGGGCGGCTTCACCGCAGGTGGGAGGAAGCGGGGCCGGCACGGTCTTCGGTGTCGGCCGACTCACTCCCCTGCCGACGATGTGGGGTGGGGACGCCGCTGCGCTGTTTCCCCGGCCCTCTCGCGGGCACGGCAAGGCGGTACGGGGATGGGACGCCCGGCACAGCAGCCCTGCCCGCTCATCGGCACAGACCGCCATTCGGACCACCCGATGGCCCCTTCCGGTGATTGCCGGACGGCGCACGAGCGGAACACACATCACAGGGGTACGGCGTCTCTGCGCAGCAGACGCCGCGGACTCGTGAGGAGATCGGCCGTGCACGCAGCCGTCAGACAGTACACAGGAGTGACCGATCCGGCCGAGGCCGGGCGACGGGTGAACGAGGGGTTCGTGCCCCTCATTCGTCAGATCCCCGGTCTGCGGGCCTACTACTGGGTCGACGCCGGGAACGGGGTCATGGTCTCGACCAGTGTCTTCGAAACCGAGGTGGGGGCCGAGGAATCGGTCGAGAAGGCAGCGGTCTTCGTGCGGGACAACCTCGCGTCGCTGCTCCCCAACCCTCCCCAGGTCGTGTCCGGCCAAGTCGTCGCCTACGCATAGCGAGGACGCCCGGGCCAGGACACCCGGGCCGGGAATGCGACTCACCTCTCGGGCGGACCAGCCGCGACGGAGGCGTTGAAGACGTCGATCGTCGCTCTTGCCTCCTCGGTGAGCGGTACCCGGTCGTTGTGCACGGTTCGGTGGAATTCGGTGATCCGATTCCCGCTGTTGATCAGTTGGTCTGTCCGCCCGCGCCGCGACCTGCGCGGATCGCGGCGGGGCGGGTGGTGCGGCGGAGACCAGCGGGGTCCGGCGGGGTCCGGCGGGTCAGAAGGCGATGGTCCAGCCCTCACGGGCGGCTTGGTCCTTGGTGTACGCGACACCGTGCACTTTGCGCCCGGCGCCGTCCAGCAGTGTGATCGATCCGCCCTTGTTGCCCAGTTGAACGGGCTCGGCCACTGGCACGGTCAGGGTGGCCCCGGGCGCCAGCGGGCCGGGCGGCACCGGGCAGCCGCGCTTGACCGCGTCGGCGATCCGCCAGCCGGTCAGGTCGACGGGGTCGGGCGAGGCGTTGAGCAGGATGACCGACTCGGCCTCGGGCGCCGGTCCGCGCGGGTTGACCAGGGCCGCGACCACACGCACCGGCTCCGCGCCCCCGGTGGGTCGCCCGCCGCCGCCGGAGCCGTCCAGCGGGGCGCCGGTGACGTCGTCGGTGTGCCAGGCCTGGCTCTGGAAGGCCAGGAAGACACCGACCCAGCGCTCCGCTCCGGGGAAGCGGATCAGCAGCCCGCCGTCCTGCCAGACGCCGTTGTCGCCCTGGAACCGGCCGCTGTTGCCCTGGTTCATATGCACGTCGTGGACGCCGTTGCCCGGCAGGAAGCCGAACACCTTGTCCTTCACAGCCGGTTCGGGCCCCCAGCGCTCCCCGAACACATACAGCCGCGCCTGCGGGTCGGCCAGCGCCCGGCTCACATGCTGGTCGAACAGGTCCGCGAGGTCGTTGCCGGGGCCCTCCCGATCGGGCGGCAGTTCGCGCACGGCCGCCGGATCGAACAGGTTGCCGCGCACGAAGTCCAGGCCGGATCCCCCGGGCCCGTCGGGCAGCGCGTTCCAGCCGGATGGCAGCGATTCCAGGCTCGCCGTGAGCGGATGCCGGAAGTCGTCGTCCACCAGGTAGAGCAACTGCGAAGGCTCCTCCTGGGACTTGACGTTGATCGCGGCCCGGTAGTGGGCCCCTTGGTCGTCGGTGAGGTGGATCTGGTAGTGCGGCGTATTCGCGGCGCCCTCCCGGCGGGTGGCGACGACCCGGGCGATCAGCACCCCATAGGATTTCAGCGGCATCGAGGCTCAGCTCCTTCGGCTCCTTGCGCACCCGCCCACGCGTACCGGACCCGGGCCTCCCGCGCCGTCCTGCCACGCCCCGTCCCCCGTCGCGCCTCCGCCAGTCTCGCAGCGCCCCACTCACTCGCGGGGCGAAACGGCACAATCCGCATTGAGCGGGACCCGCCCCAGGACCACCGCAGCAGCCCTCGCCGTCCCGCTCCGGACATGATCGGCCGGACAAGTCTTGACAGTCGCCCCCAGCCAGAGAACCCCGCAACGCCTGCCCCTGTGTCGGATGGTCATCACCGCAGGTCGGAAGGACAGCACCATCCCGCCTGGGACCATCTCCGCGTGATCGTTTCACCGCTGTACAAGGTGGCCCGCAAGCCGTAGTCCGTCCCCCGGGTGCTGCTGCGCCACGACACCGCCAAGAACGCCGAGTTGCTCGTGCTCCGGCAAGAGAACGCGGTGCCACGCCGTCAGATCGCCGTCCCGGTCCCCTATGAACCCGCGGACCGATTCCGGCTCGCGGCATGGTCCAGCCTGGTACCCCGTCGTCGCCGGCGCGAGGTCTTCCCGATCACGCCCGGCGCGCTGCCGGCCCGGCACCGATCGGAGCGGACGATCGACGAGCTCACGGCTTCCGCACCCAGGCCCTGGCCCGCGCGGCTTCTGGTTGCCGGGCCCCGCTGTGCCGCCAGGTACGTCGGTGGGGGCTGACCGCTTCGGTGAGCCGAAGCGCGACAGCTGTCACCTTCGGCATGAAGCGAGTCGGCCGTCCGGGTCCCGTGAAGCAAGCCGCTTGCCACCGAAGAGGCATCCCTGTCGTCATTGCCGTCAGACAGCCCGAGGCACCGAAGGGCACCTTCCCACCTTCCAGAGCCGGTCGAACGTCGGGGCGAACGCTGTAGTCCTGAGGGGTGACACAGAGCGTTCTCCACCTATATGACGCGTCGGCAGGGAAGGGATTCGTCGGCCCAGTAGATCGGCGGTACCCCGCACGGGTGCCGCACCTCGGAAGTGGAGTCGGCCTTGGCGCCTGTACCGAACGGCCTCTACATGGTCGCCCGTCCCGGCGAGCAGCTTCTCACGTTGGAGGGAGGGGCGTCGGAGCCCAAGACACCGGTGGTACTCCTGCCGCCCACCGGAAATCCCGGTGAGCAGGAATGGCAGCTGGAAGGACTCAGCAACGGCAACTGCACGATCCGCAACCTCAGGAGCGGGACGTACCTGGCCTTCGACGGCGACCCGGAGGCGAACAAGCCGGTCGTCGGGTTCCCCGAGCCCCGCGAGTGGGCGCTCTACCAGAGCGAGCAGCCGCGCACCTTCCACCTCGTCGTCCCCGGAGGCCCCATCGACGGCGCAGAGCTCGCCGTGGACCTCAGCCCGCTGCGGATCTTCCCGCCCCGCATCGCACTGAGGCCACTCGACGTCAACGACCTGCGCCAGGCTTGGACCTTCGAGTTCATGGAGTAGAAGTCGGGGCCCGGATGCCCGGGTCGGCCACGGCCCGGGCGCGTCCTTCGGCGATCCCGTCGGGAGTGAGCTCGAAGACGTCGGGCCTTTCGCCGTCGAGCGGTCCGCCGATGAGTCCCATCGTGCGCGGCCCGCCCCGGTCTGGTGCTCGGTGCTGCTGTCCCCGAGTCGGCCGGGTCGCGCGGCTGCGTCACGTTGATCTCGGCTGTCAGGCGGGCGCGGGCGGAAGCGAGTGTTCCCGGCTCAGACGTAGGCGTAGGCGCTGGGGAGCGTGGTCGTACCGGAGCCGGTAGTGACGGTGATCCCCGCCGTTCCGGCGGCCGGGTTCGGGGGAACGACGACGGTCAGGACGGTGTCGGACTGGATGCTGTACTGAACGAGTGCGTTGTTGAACGTGACCAGGCTGGTCGTCGACAGGTTCAGGCCATAGAGGTTGACGACGTTCCCGCCGGCGACCGGACCGGTGTTCGGGCTCACGGCGCTGAGGAAGGGCGGATCGATGTACGCGTAGGTGATGGTTTGAGCGGTGGTACCACCAGCCGTGGTGACGGCGACGGGAACCAGGCCGGGCGCGGCGGCGGGTGGGACGGTGACGGTGATCAGGTGATCGCTGACCACGGTGGGCACGGCGGGCACCGAGCCGAACCGTACCTGCGTGGCGGTGCTGAACCTGTGCCCCTCGATGCTGATGATGTTTCTGCCGGAGGTCGGGCCGGCTCCCGGGGTCAGGCTGTCCAGCTCGCCGCCGGGAGAGTAGACGTATGGTTTGGCATTGCTGGTGCCTCCCGCAGTGGTGACGGTGAGCTGTGCGACACCGACGCCGGGTGGGGGGACCACAAGAATCTGGCTGGGTGTGTTGGCCATGATGGTGCCGGGCACCTGGCCGAATTTCACCGCGGTGGCCCCGGCCAGGTTGGTGCCGGTGACGGTCACTATGTTGCCGCCCGCCTCTGGCCCCGCCGGGGGGCTGATCATATTGATCAGCGCGAGGACGGTGACGGTGTTCGCGCCGTTGTTGGACACGTAGGCGGTCAGCCCGCTGGCGGCGACCCCGACGCCGGTCGGCTGATGGCCGACAGTGACGGTGCTGCTCACCGTGTTGGTGGCGGTGTCGATATAGCTGACCGTGTCGGAGCCGTTGTTCGCCACGTAGACGTGGCTGTTGTCCGGGGTGACCGTCACGCCCCATGGCGCGGTGCCCACGGGGATGGTGGCGATGATTGTCCGGCTGGCGGTGTCAATGACGCTGACGGTGTTCGCGGTGCTGTTGGCCACGTACAGGTACCGGCTGTCGCTGGTGATCGCTGCGCCATATGGAGTCGACAGGCCGGTGATGGTCGCCACGACCGAGTTGGTGACCGTGCTGATCACGCTGAGCGAGTTGCCGCCCTGGTTGGTCACATACACCTCCAGGTCGTTGGGGGCGGCTGCGACCCATGTGGGCTTGACCCCGACCGGGATGGTCGCGACGACGGCGCGGGTGACGGTGCTGATGACACTGACCGTGTTCGAGTTCTGGTTGGCGACGTAGGCGAACAGGCCGTCGGGACTCACCTGGATACCGAAAGGGCTATTCCCCACCCCGATGGTGTTGGTGACCGCAAAGAGATTGCGCTGCACGACACTGACGGTGTTCCCACCGCTGTTGGCCACGTAGAGGTAGACATTGTCCGGGGTGAGCGCGACCCCTGCGGGGGCGGTCAACGGGGCCGCGGGGGTGGAGATCGTGAGCGTTCCGGTATCGAGAATACTGACGGTCCCCGAGGCGTTGCCGGCCGCGTAGGCGAGCGGAGGCCCCAGAGGGCTGGTCGCCAGTCCCAGCGGCTTGGTCCCCGCCGGGAGTGTCGCTATGACCTGCGGGGAGGGGGCGACCAGAGCCGCCGAGGCGGCGTGAATGGACGGCCTTGGAGGCGTGGTTTTTTCCTGTGTCTTCATCGTGCACCCATTTCTACCGAGGTCCGGATACTTGACACGTAGCGGAAAGACGTGGCGCGGGGCGGCATTTGAAGGCGATCCCGCATTACGTCGAATTCCCCGGCCCGAAGCAGGCAACCGAAGAAGTGGGCACACTGGCAGGCGGATCGGAAGCACTTCACACTGTATGAAAAACGCTCTTCGCTCTCCTCTCCCTTCCGTGCGGCACCTGCTCCCGAGTTCATCAGTCGGTAGGCACACGCAGCTCCACAGGTCTGTGATCTGCGGCGATGTAATGGCGTCGCGTTCGCTACGAGGCATCAGAGCGGCTTACCAGTAGCCAGTTCGCAGAGCCACAACCATGCGATGAGCCGTCAGATTACGGTCTGCCGCCTATGCCGTGGCCACCATGGCTCCTGCGGTGGGGCCGCTGGGGGCGGGGGCGACGGTTCGGAAGCCGCGTGCCGCATGTGCTCGCGGATGGTGCGGGAGGAACTCGTGAACCGCCGGCGCTGTTGCGCCCGCGGGTGGTGCGCCGGTAGTGCTGTTTGACGCGAAGCGCTGAACACGCCTCCGTTGCGGGCCGGATGGGGGCCTTGGGCATTGACGCTGTGTGTCACCAGTGCGCTACTTGGTGTATTCGCACCGCTGTGCCGTCGAAGTAGGGGCTGGCTCGAGGCACACCCCGTCCGTCGGCGATGGACTCAGGGAGCCCCTATGCCAGTCTCGCCGAACCAAGGATCCACCGGCGGGGGCGACGCGGTGACCCTGACCGGCAGCCACTTCACCGGCACCACCGCAGTGCGCTACGGCTCCCGCCAGGCGACGAGCTTCACGGTCGTCAGCGACACCACGACGGACACCATCACCCCCTCCGGTCACGGCGCCGTCCCGGTCTCCGTCACAACCGCCGGCGGAACGGGGATTGTGGGCACCTTCTACTACCTGCCGCCGCCCTCCTTCGGCATCAACCCGCCTCCCGCAGGCCCTCTGGGAGGCGGAAATACGGTGATCTTCACCGGTCTCGGCCTCTACACCACGAGCGAGGTCAGATTCGGTACGCAGGCCGCCGTGTTCACCGTCGACTCGGACGGCCGACTCACCGTGACCGTCCCGGCCGCGGCCGCCGCGGGTCCGGTACAGGTCACCGTGACCACCCGGGGCGGAACCGCCAGCGGAGTCACCTACACCTATCTCGACTCGCCTTCCATCACCGCCGTCACCCTCGACTCGGGACCGGTGGACGGCGGCAATCTCGTCGTCATCACCGGGACCGCGTTCTCCTACACCACCAGCGTCACCTTCGACGGCACGCCCGCCCTCTCCTTCCGAGTCGCCTCCGACACCGAGATCGACGCCGTGCTGCCAGCCGGAGAGCTCGGCCCTGCCGATGTCTCCATCACTACCCTCGGTGGCACCACCACCGCTGCGGACGCCTACACGTATCTGGGACGCTTCGCGGTCCTGGGCGGAGCGTCGGTCACCAACAGCGGTCTCTCAAGCGTCACCGGCGATCTCGGAGTAAGCCCGGGAGTGTCCATCACCGGGTTCCCGCCCGGCCAGGTCTACGGAAGCATCCACAACTCGGACGCCGCCGCAGCCGCAGCCCATGCCGACATGATCACGACCTACAACGACGCGGTCGGCCAGATCCCGGACGCCAGCATCACCGGAGACCTCGGCGGCCTGACACTGCCCCCCGGCGTCTACAGCGCCGCTTCTTCCATCGGGCTCACCGGCACGCTCACGCTGGATGCCCAGGGCAACCGCAACGCCGACTGGATCTTCCAAATCGGATCGACCCTGACGACGGCAACCGCGAGCCACATGCTCCTCATCAATGGCGCCACCGCCAGGAATGTCATCTGGCTGATCGGTAGTTCAGCCACTCTGGGCACTGACACCGACTTTGCAGGAAGGGTGCTGGCCCAGACTTCGATCACCGTGAACGCCGGCGTGACGGTCAACGGCCAGGTCCTGGCCATCGACGGCTCTGTAACCCTGGACACCAATAGAATCACTCGCCCGTGGTGAAGGAGCAACACACCGCGGTGACGGCCGCTGCTTGGTGCACTCCCTCTCGCCCGTCGGCACACGGCGGGCCGTATCGGATCCCACTCTCTCCTGCTCCATGCGGAAGCCGCGGACCGGACTCACGTCGCTCACATGCCGGACATCACCTGGCCAGTAGGTGGGAACGCGTCAGGCTCTTCCCGAGTTCTGGTCACACACACCGGTTTTGATGTCATCTGTTTTGTTCTCGACACGTCAGCAGCGACTCAGTTGCGTTCGTCTTCCCGGTCCCCCACCTGACGCCTCATACGACTCCCTTCCCTCATGGCTCACCACGACGGTCTTTCAGCCAACGCAGCATGAGGTGGTTCGAAGCCTCCCCCACAGGGCGGCTCCGAAGGGCCAAAACCCCTCATCTTCCGCACAGCGTCACCTCCAGAAGCCGACCTACAACCAACTCCCTTTCATGTTCAGGACGCAAGACCAGGACAAATGGAGAGGCGCAACTGGAGTACCAGCCGCCGACTGCACGTGTGTGTGAGCGCGCGTGCAGTCGGCGGACCGCCCGCCGCTCCCAGCCGCCGCAGCCTGCCGATTCCCCCCAGCCCCGCTGCGGTGGGTGTCCCTGCAAGAGTTGGGACCGCCGCAGAGCCGTGCCCCGATGCCAACGCGTCTGGGCACGGGAGACCTGGGCGAGCGCACGATGCCACGGTGCAGGACGGCACCGCCAGCGCCGCCCCGCCATCGCCGTCGGTCATCCGCTGCTCCAGGCCGGTGAGGAACTCCCCAGGGTTGGGGCCGGCGGATCGCGGTGCAGCGCAAGGCGCTGGTGGCCTGGAAGCCGCCGGACGGGTCGCCTGGCCAGGAGGTCGCAGCCCCCAGGCTGGTGGGCGGGCGACGATGGGAGGGCTGCGGCGATGTCATCGCCTCGGCCGGGGCCCGGCAAGGTGGTGCGGGCGGTGGTACGCCAAGCGCGCCCGCCGCCTTGCAAGCTCTGCCAATCGGGTGATGTGACGTCAATACCCTTGCAGGTGTTCACACTTTGGGTGATTACTGGTCTCAACCAATCCGGTAGGTCGCCCATCCTCTCCGGGGGAGTGGTAGCCGACCCATACGCGGACCAGCCCGATTGCCCGATCAGGCGGCGATGCGGCCGTGGCGGCCGACGGGGTGCTCTCTCGGCAGCGGACTTCGATTCACCACTGGTGCCGTTCGTCGGCATCGGCTGAAGCAGCGGCTCTCGCAACCTCCTCTGGGGGCGCAAATGCCACTTCTCCGCACCTGGTGCTCTGTGATCGACGTCTGTGCCCTGGCTGCGCGGGAGCGCCGTGGTTCCGGCCGCCGCCCGGAGGCCGGTCACCATGGCGTACCGCGAGAGCGCGCCTGTGACCGCGCTCACCACGGCGAACGCCTCGGGTGGCAACAGCCTGGCGCCGATGCCGTTCCGCCGGTACATCCTCACCAGCGCCCACGGCGACAGTGGACGGGGACTGGCGCCCATCACCACGCCCATCACCATGACGGGGAACCGGACAACCGTCACTCGTGACCCGTCAGGCAGCGTGCCCGGCTGCGTCGGTGACAGCCTCGAGCGCCGTGAGTGCCCGGTTTCCGCCAGTAGTCACCTCTCTCACTCACCGGCTCGTCCAAACTCACTCAAGGAGACAGCCATGCCTATCAGCCCGAGTTCAGGGTCCACCGGAGGCGGTACCGCCGTCACCATCACCGGCACCAACCTCGGCGGCGCCACCGCCGTGCGCTTCGGCACCAAGCTCGCCACGATCACCGCCAACACCCCGACGTCGGTGACCGTCACCTCGCCCTCCGGAACCGGCACGGTCGGAGTGACGGTCACCACCCCCGGCGGTACCAGCAACCCGTTGTCGTTCTTCTACATCGGGGCGCCGTTCAAGTCCGGCCTGAGCGAGGTCTCCGGCCCCACAGCGGGCGGCAACACCATCTCCATCACCGGGACCGGCCTGTCCACCGCCACCGTGGTGAACTTCGGCGCGGCCACCGCGACACCGACCGTGGTCAGCGACAGCCAGCTGACCGTCGCCGTACCGACAGGCGCGGCGGCCGGGCCCGTGGGCGTCAGCGTGACCACCACCGGGGGCACCAACAACGGCCTGTCCTACACATACGTCGACGGGCCTACCGTCGGCACCCTGGTGCCCGCGTCCGGTCCGACCTCCGGCGGCACCGCCGTCACCATTCCCGGCTCCAACCTGACCACCACCCAGTCAGTGACGTTCGCAGGGGCCCCGGCGCCCTTCTCCGTCATCTCCGACACCGCCATCTCCGCGGTCACCCCGCCGGGAACCGCCGGCGCCGCGAACGTCACCGTCACCACCAGCGGCGGCGGCGCCACCGTCACCGGCGGCTTCACCTACGTCGCCGGCCCCGGCATCTGACCAGCCGCTCGGCCGCTGACGGCCTGCCCGGTCGGGCAACCAGGCCGCGGAGGACCTGTTAGGGCAGGGGCAGCCCCTCTCCTGCCCTATCAGCTTCCCCCGCGGCCTTCCGACGAGTCCCGGCACCGGCCCTTGCCTCGCGGTCGTCCGGGAGCACACCCTCCGAAGGATGTGGCTGTGAACCATTCCGCCAATTCGCCGACCGACTCCGCCCGGCAGCCGCAGCTCGTGGCCCCGCCCAACGTCACCTCGGTCTCCCCCACCTCGGGGCCCCCCGTCGGCGCCACCCCCGTCACGGTCACCGGCACCGCATTCAGCGGCGCCACCAACGTGCGCTTCGGCGCCACCCCGGCGCCCTCATTCATCGTCAACTCCGACACACAGATCGTCGCGATCTCCCCCGCGGGAACCGGCATCGTCCAGGTCACCGTCACCGCACCGGGCGGCACCAGCTCGCAGTTCGTCACCTACACCTACACCACCACCCCCGCACCGACCCTCACCACCATCACCCCCACCACCGGCCCCACCACCGGCGGCACCACCATCACCCTCACCGGCACCGGCTTCACCAACACCACCGCCGTCCGCTTCGGCACCACACCCGCAACCTCCTACACCGTCANACCCTCACCACCATCACCCCCACCACCGGCCCCACCACCGGCGGCACCACCATCACCCTCACCGGCACCGGCTTCACCAGCGCGACCGCCGTCCGCTTCGGCACCACACCCGCGACATCCTTCACAATCGTCTCCGACACCCACATCTCGGCCGTCTCCCCCGCCGGAACCGGCACCGTCCAAGTCACCGTC
>NZ_BMMS01000022.1 GCF_014646055.1 Wenjunlia tyrosinilytica | reverse complement strand
CCGAAACCGGAGAACGCCAGACCCATGATCCACATGTCCGCGCCCACACCCGGCGAGCGCACCGCGTCCGACAGCGGCGCATAGGCGAACCAGCCGAAGTCGGCGGCGCCCTGCGGGGTCAGGAACCCCGCCACCGCGATCAGCGACCCGAACAGGTACAGCCAGTACGCGAACATGTTCAGCCGCGGGAACGCCACATCCGGCGCACCGATCTGCAACGGCATGATCCAGTTCGCGAAACCGGCGAACAGCGGCGTCGCGAACATCAGCAGCATGATCGTGCCGTGCATCGTGAACGCCTGGTTGAACTGCTCGTTCGACATCATCTGCGAACCGGGGCGGGCGAGCTCGGCGCGCATGATCAGCGCCAGCACCCCGCCGAGGAGAAAGAACCCGAAGGCCGTGATCAGGTACAGGGAGCCGATCGTCTTGTGGTCGGTGGTCGTCAGCCACTTCACCGCAACGCCGCCCCTGGCCCGGGCGGGCGCCGTGACCGATTTTCTGTTGCTCATGATCTGTTGGTGTCCGGCGGCGCCGGCTTCCTGACACCCCTGCCGGTGACGGTCCTCACATCCGGGGGTGTGAGGACCTGGACTGTGCCGGACATGAACAGATCATGAGCAGGGACGACTTCTTCGCCGACGCCTACCGCGAGCACTACGGGGCGGTCGGCCGCTACGTGGCCCGTCGGCTGGACGGTCAGTCCTGGGAGGTCGACGAGGTCGTCGCGGAGGTCTTCTCCGTGGCCTGGCGCCGCCGCGGCGAGGTGCCCGACGACGTCCTGCCGTGGCTGTACGGGGTGGCCCGCAACTGCCTGGCGAACACCGTGCGCGGGCGAAGCCGCTACCGGCGCCTTCTGCTGCGGATCGGCAACCATGGTGCGGCGCACGGCCAGTGGACAGCGCACGGCCCCGAGGCCGAGCCGCCCGGCGCCTGGGTACGCGAAGCGCTCGCCTCGCTCTCCGAGTCCGATCAGGAGGTACTGAGGCTCACCACGTGGGAGGAACTGACATTGGAGGAGGTCGGCTTGGCCCTCGGGTGCAGCACGGCGGCGGCGGGGATGCGCCTGCACCGGGCACGGCGAAGACTTCGCACCCGGATCGACCGCATGCACATGACGGTGACGGCACGGAGGGCCTGCGATGACTGACGATCTGGAACTGCTGCGTGCCGCGAACCCCGTACGTGCCGATGACAAGCGCTGGCCCGACGGGCCGCTGGACTTCCACGCCGAGCGGCGGCTCGAGGAACTCCTCGGTGAGCGCCCGCGCCATATGTCGCGCCGGCTCCTCATCGGGGTGGCCGCGGCGGGCCTCGCCGTGGCCGGCGGGCTGGGCGCCGTGATCACGGGGACGGGTTCCTCCCCCGCGGCGGCGGCCCCGGCTCCCCTGCGACCGGACGGCGTCTCCACCACCGTCCCACTGGAGCGGATCGCCCGCACGGCGCGGGCCGTGGCGGCGCACCGTCCGACGCGGGCCCGACGCGGCTGCCATGTACAGGAATGGTCGTTGAGCATGGAGACCGGTCCGGGAGCGCGGGAACCGGTGTCCCTGCCCGAGGAGCGCTGGTCGCGCTGGAACGCGGACGGAAGCGGCTCGCTCCTGGTGGTGGCCACCGACCCCCGGCATCCCGGCAGGCCCGTGATCGACGGGAGCGGGCTGAGGAACCGGGTGGTCACGGACGGGGAGATCCTCAGCCGGAAGCGGTATCCCCCGGGCTCCTGGGGCGGCGAGTCCATGTACCGCATGCCGCCGCCGTCCACGCCGGGCGCGCTGCGCGACTACCTGGCGCAGCGGTACCGCGGCGCCGGGAGCGATACGGAACCCCTGCTCGACGCCCTGTCCGAGCTCCTGACCCAATGGACGCCGGGGACCCGCGAGACGGCGGCCGTCGTCGGGATGCTCGCTCGTACCCGCGGTCTGCGACCGGCCGGAGCGGTGACCGACCGGCTCGGGCGGCGAGGGCAGGCGTACACATTCGGGGGCAGGGGCGCCCCCGACCAGCGGATGGTCATCCTTGATCCGGGGAGCGGCAAGGTGCTCGGCCTCGAACTGAGCTTCGTCAAGGACGTCAAGGAGTACCGGGTGAAGGCTGGAGATGTCCTCTCCTACCAGGCATGGATCTGACGTAAGGTCAGTGGTGCCCCGGGATGATCAACCGCCGTGCGTGGTCAGCGTCTTGCCCATGAGGTCGCGCGCCCGGTCGGCGGAGATGTCCAGCGTTCCCAGCAGCGCCGGCACGGCGATGCTCGGCAGTATGTGGTTGAACATGACCACGACCCGGTCCTCGAGGTCAGCGCGGTCGGACAGGATCTGCGACATCAGCTGAAGGCCGGTGAAGGCCCCGACGAACAGCGCCGCGGTGTCCTCCAGCACCACATGCGGCAGCAGCTCTCCGCGTTCCTTCGCCTCGGTGAGGAGCTGGAGGTTGTGATCACGCCAGGCGAGCAGCGGACCGCGCCGCTGGTGCTTGGCGACCCCCTGCTCGATGGTCAACCGGGTCCCCCCGCGCAGGATGGGGTCGCAGGACAGCCGGTGGGCGAGGATCATCCCCGCGTCGACCAGTTCCTGCAGCTTGGTGGGCTGCGATGGGGCCTGGACCTCGTCCACATGCTCGTTGAGCACGGCCAGCGCCAGCTTCTCCTTGGACGGGAAGTGGAAGTACAGGGCGCCCTTGGTGACTCCGGCGCGCTCGAGGATGGTGGACAGCGTGGCGCTGTCGTAGCCGCTTTCGTCGAAGACCGAGCCGGCGGCCTCGAGAATCGCGCGGCGCGTTCTGATCGCACGCTCCTGCTGCGCCATCAGACGCCTCCTGCCTTCGGCGCGCGGCCGACCGCCGCGGCCGGCGGCCACGGACACTATGACACTCATCACACGAAGAAGAATCGCTGGATGGGTATGGACATGATCTGTACGGGACCGTCCCCCGTACACGGGTGACCGAAACCGCCGGGAACAATGGGTGCGTGGCGACGATCGCGCCCCGCGCCCGGAGCTGGACCGTCGCCCCGGGAACCGTCGGGGCCACGCACGCGCGGCACCGCTGCGCGACCAACGCGGCGGGCGCCGTAGGGTCTCGGCTGTGACCTACGCCCAGACACTCCTCGACCGGATCGGCGGCAATCCCGAAGTCGCCCGGTTGCTGGCGGATATCGCCGACTTCGACATCGAGCGCCGCGAGCCGGTCGAGGACCTCGCTCTTCCCGGCGGCGACGCGCTCGAACCCGTCGCCGGGGACGCGGGCGGGGGCACCTACTTCCTCGTCGGCGACAGCGTCGGCGAGCACAGGCCGGTTCTCTACGCCGACTCCGAAGGCGGTGCCGCGCTCGTCGCCGACAGCCTCACCCACGCCGTCGAGACCGTGCTCGGTCTGCCGTCCTGGCGGGACTGCCTGAACCTGGCCGCCAGGAGCGACGGCAGCGAGGAGGAGTTGGCCGCGGCGGTGGAAGAGGTGGAGGAGGAGGTCGGCGAGGACATCCCCGACCTGGCCGAACAGCGGGCCTACGCGGCGGCGGCCCTCGGACTTCGGCTGCCGCCCGCCGTCGATCTGCTCGAGCGCCTGTACGACACGGCGTCCCGCACCGGCCCCGACCACCTGCCCATCAACCCCTGGGGCGACCCGTACGAGCTCCTCTTCTGACCATCCCCCGACGGTGGTCCGCTGAGAGTCGTCCACGCGCTGTGGGCGACATTCGGCCATGCCATTGACGCGCCCCTGCCAAATCATCGGCTCTCGTGGCACGCTGCCTGACGCACCTCGAATCCGCACCTCTCGTCTGCCCGGACCGCACACACCGTGGTCCGGCCCCACACTGTCCGCGCGACACCTCGCGCGGCCTGGGCAGAAGGAGTACGCGTGAGACGTCCTCGTCGTACCGCCGCCGGCATAGTGCTCGCCGTCGGCGCCCTGCTCACCGCGGGGCTTCAGTCCGCCACCGCAAGCGCAGCCCCGGCCCCGGCCCCGACTGCGACTGCCACTCCGACTCCGACTCCGACTGCGACTGCGACTGCGACTGCGACTGCGGCGACGGTCCACACCGCCGCGGCCTCCGCCGCCGCGCGGAAGAAGATCAGCGGCTACTGGACCCCCGAGCGCATGCGGAGCGCCATTCCGCTCGACCTGCTCGACGTCGCCCCGGGCGCCCTCAAGGCCCCGAAGCCCGGCAAGCCATCGACCGTCGCGCCCACCGCCGCGTCCGCGGCACCGAAGGCGGCAGCACCCAGGGCGTTCCCGCAGGCCGGTGGACCATGGACCGGCGGCGGCTCCGTCGTCACCACCTCCGGCCGGGTGTTCTTCACCTTCCAGGGCCGTAACGCCTCCTGTTCCGGCGACGCCGTGACCAGTGCGAACGCCGGCACCGTGATCACCGCGGGGCACTGCGTCAAGTACCAGGGCGCCTGGCACACCAACTGGACCTTCGCGCCGGGCTACCACGACGGCCAGACGCCCTACGGCACCTGGACGGCGGCCAAGACGATGTCCACTCCCCAGTGGGTGGCGAGCGAGGACATCAACTACGACGTCGGCGCCGCCGTCGTCGGCCCGCTGGGCGGCAAGAAGCTCACCGATGTCGTCGGAGCCCAGGGCCTGCAGTTCAACGGCGGCTACAACAAGGCGATGTATGCCTTCGGCTTCCCCGCCGCGGCCCCGTACGACGGCACCAGGCTCATCTACTGCAGCGGGACCACCTCCAAGGACTTCCTCTTCACCAAGGACCACAGCCTGTCCTGCAATATGACGGGCGGCTCGAGCGGCGGTCCGTGGCTCGCCTCGTTCAACGAGGCCACCGGCAAGGGCCTGCAGGCCTCCGTCAACAGCTTCGGCTACACCTTCCTGCCCAACTGGATGTTCGGCCCGTACTTCGGAACCGAGGTCAAGGCCCTCTACGACCAGGCGCAGGCGGCCTGACCACCAAGGAGTGCCCCGGCCGGATGCCTCCGGCCGGGGCACTCGCATGCCCGATCGGTGGAATCACGTGCTCTTATGGCGGCGGGCGCCATCGCTGCGGTTGCTGCCGCCGACCGCCTGACAGGTACTTGAATCGTCCGATCACCACCGGTCCGGCCCCCGGCTGCCTCACGGCCACACCAGTGGCACACGCGGCCCTGACCGGCGTGCGCCGTTTCCCTGAGGAGAGTCCTGTGACGCGTTACCCGATGGCGCTGGCCTCCGCGGCCGGCGCCAGTGTGTTCCTGGTGGCCGGTTTCCCCGCCGTCAGCCATGCCGTGGCACCCGTGCCCTGCGACACGGCTCAACTCGTCTCCGCCATCCAGACCGCGAACTCCGGCACCGGTGACACCCTCAGCCTGGCCGCCGGATGCACCTACCACCTCGCCGCCCCGTTCTCGGGCGTGGACGGGCTGCCTCCCATCACCAAGCCGATCGTCATCCAGGGCAACGGCGCCACCGTCGTCCGCGACGCCACCGCCTCCGGCCCCTTCCGCATCTTCGACGTCGCCCCGACCGGCGACCTCACCCTGCGCGTGCTCACCGTCAAGGACGGCCTGCTCAGCGCGGCGAGCGACACGGGCGCCGGCATCCTCGTCCAGGCCGGCGGCTTCCTGACCGCGGCGACCAGCACGGTCTCCGGCAGCACCGCCGCCTCCGACGGCGGCGGCATCAGCGTCAACGGCACCGCCACACTCACCGGCACCACCGTCACCGGCAACACGGGCCGGGACGGCGGCGGGCTCTTCACCAACGCGGCGGCGTCGCTGACAGTGACCGGCTCCCGCGTCACCTCCAACCACGCCACCCGTGACGGAGGGGCGCTGGACGCCGTCGGCGCCCTCTCCCGGATCACCAGCACCGTCGTGAGCGGCAATGTCTCCGCCAGGGACGGCGGCGGCATCGAGTACGACAACGGGGTGAACACCCTCGACACCAGCACCCTGACCGACAACTCCAGCACCAGCACCACGGCCGGCCTGGGCGCGGGCATCTACAACGCCGCCGACCTGACCCTGAACAGCACGAACGTGAGCACCAACACCTCTCCGGGCACCAACGCCCTGGGCGGCGGCCTCTACAACGTCTCCGGTGAGAAGGCGACGCTCAACAGCTCGACCGTCACCGGCAGCACCCTCACCGGCACGAACGCCAAGGGAGCCGGCGTCTTCAACGAGGGCACACTCACGCTGGACAGGACCGCTGTCACCGACAACCGGGCCACCGGCACCGCCTCCCAGACCGGCGGCCTCTACAACAGCAGCGGCACGGTCACCCTGACCAGCAGCACCGTGACGGGGAACCGCTCCGCGACCGCGCCGGGTGGTCTGCGCACCGATGTGGCCATCACCCTCGCCACCTCCGCCATCGTCGGGAACACGCCGACCAACTGCACGGGCAGCCCGGTCGTTCCTGCCGGCTGCGTGGGCTGACGGCCCACCGCCGCACGGGACCTTCGAAGACTCCTCCTGCCCCCCGGCCCCCACCGGGCGGGGGCAGGTCGGCGTGGGCCGGACGGGCCGTCAGGCGGACTTGCCCCGGTAGCGCGCCACCGCGGCCGGGGCGCAGACGGCCAGGACCCCCACCGTCCACGCCAGGGACTGCCAAGCGGAGGAGCCCGCGTCGTGGCCGCCGAACCAGGCCCGCAGGGTGTCCACCAGTACGGTGACCGGGCTGTGCTCCGCATAGGCCTGGAGCCAGCCGGGCATCGAGGAGACCGGCACGAAGGTGGAGCTGATGAATGTGAACGGGAACAGCCACACCGTGCCACCGGCCTGGGCGGCCTCCGCTCCGCTGACGGCCATCCCGATGAGGGCCGCCAGCCAGGAGAAGGCGTAGCCGAAGGCCAGCAGGAGGGCGAAGGCCGCGGTCATCGGCAGCGGGTCGCCGTCGAAGCGGAAGCCCACCAGCAGTCCGGCCGCGATCATCACGACGACGGCGACGAGGTTGCGGGCGATCTCGGAGAGGGTCCGCCCGACCAGGACCGCCGAACGGCTGACCGGCATCGAGCGGAAGCGGTCCATGATGCCCCTGCCCATGTCGTCGGCCACGCCCACGGCGGTGCCCGCGACCGAGCCGAACAGCACCATCTGCACAAAGATGCCCGGCAGCAGGAACTGGCTGTAGTCGCCGCCGGGCACATCGATCGCCCCGCCCAGCACATAGCGGAAGAGCACGATGAACATCACCGGCTGGATCAGCGCGTACATCAGCAGGTCGGGGGTGCGCTGGATGTGCTTGAGGTTGCGCAGCGCCATCTCCCAGGCGTCCGAGATCCACCAGCGGTAGCCGTGGGCGCCCGCGTGCTCGACCGTGGTGCTCATCGTCCGTCCGCCCTTCCGCCGGTCGCGGCCGCCACCCGGTCGGGCGGTGGCGCCTCCCGCTCCTCCTGCTCCTTCCGGGTGTCCTGGCCGGGTGCCGGAGACGGCCGACCGGTGAGGGAGAGGAAGACGTCGTCCAGGGTCGGGCGGCGAACCGCCAGATCGGCCACGGCCACACCGGCGGTGTCGAACTCGCGCATGAGCTCCGGCATCAAGGAGGCGCCCCCGGCGACCTGGACCACCAGCCGTCCTTCACCGTCGTACGAGCAGGGCGCTCCGGCGGTGACGGCACGCACGGCCCGCTGGGCGCGTTCGGCGTCGCCGGGGTCGGTGAGCCCGATCTCCACCCGTTCGCCGCCCACCCGGTTCTTGAGCTCGTCGGGGGTGCCCCGGGCGATGACGCGGCCCTGGTCGATGACGGCCACCGCTTCGGCGAGCCGGTCGGCCTCCTCCAGGTACTGCGTCGTCAGCAGGACGGTGGTGCCCTCGGCGACGAGGTCCTCGGTGATCCGCCAGATGGCGGCACGGCTGCGCGGGTCGAGGCCGGTGGTCGGCTCGTCGAGGAAGACGACCCTGGGGCGGGCGATGAGGCTGGCGGCGAGGTCCAGGCGCCGCCGCATACCGCCGGAGTAGGTGCGCACCGGCCGTCCGGCCGCTTCGGCGAGCCCGAATCCCTCCAGCAGTTCGTCGGCGCGCTGCCGGGCCTGCGTCCGGCCGAGTCTGAACAGCCGTCCGAGCATCCGCAGGTTCTCGAACCCCGTCAGCTTCTCGTCCACGGCGGCGTACTGCCCGGTGAGGCCGATCAGGGGACGCACCCGCTGGGGCGAGCGCAGGGCGTCGATGCCGCAGACCTCGACGGTTCCGGCGTCGGGCCGCAGCAGCGTGGCGAGGATGCGTACGGCGGTGGTCTTGCCCGCCCCGTTGGGCCCGAGCAGGCCGAGGACGGAGCCCTCGGCGACGGTCAGGGAGAGGCCGTCGAGGGCCCGGACGTCGCCGTAGTCCTTGCGCAGTGCGTCGACGACGATGGCGTCGGCCATGTCGCTCCTCCTTGGATCGTGCCGGGTCGTGCGGGGGCCGTGCTCTCTCGCGGGGCGTGCCTCAGACCGAGTCGGCGGTCGCGGTGGCCGCGGACAGGTCCGCCGCCAGCAGGTTCAGCAGCCGGGAGCGGGAGCTGTGCAGGAAGAAGTGGTCGCCGGGCAGGACGTGCAGGGAGAACGAGCCCGTGGCCTGCTCCTCCCAGCCCCGGGCGCTCTCCTCGGTTGCCTCGGGGTCGACATCCCCCACGAACGCGGTGATGGGGCACGGCAGCGGCGGCTCGGGCACGTACACGTAGTCGTCCACCATCTTGAAGTCCGAGCGCAGCACGGGCAGGACCATCTCCCGTAGCTCGGGGTCGGCCAGGACCTCGGCGGGCAGCCCGCCCATACCGTCCACACGGGCAGCGAACTCGTCGTCGGGCAGGTCGCTGTCGCGGACCGGCGAGGGCGGGTACTGGGGCGAGGGGCAGCCCGCGGCGAACAGGCGCAGCGGGGGCGGGGCGCCGTCGCGCCTGAGCCGCCGGCACAGCTCGAAGGCGAGGCGGGCGCCGATGCTGTGGCCGAAGACCGCGTAGGGGCGGTCGATGGTGGACAGCACCTCCCCGGCCATGGCGTCGAGGTCGATGGCCGGGTCCTCGCGCAGCCGGTTCTCGCGGCCGGGATACTGCACGGCGGCCACCTCGTACGGCCCGAGGTCGGCGAGGCGGCGCGGCCAGTCGCGGTAGGCGGAGGCGCCGGCGCCCGCGTACGGCAGGCAGTACAGGCGCACCTGGGCGTCGGGTCTCGGCCGGGGGAATGTCACCCAGAGCCTGCGCCGTCCGTCGGTCATCGCTCCCGTCCTCTCCCCGCCTCCACGGACTCGGCCGCGTCCACCGCCGGGCTCCCGTCCGCCGAGTCCGCCGTCGAGCGCCCCGCCGCCGTGACGCCTTCGGCGGCGACGGCCTTCGCCGCCGTGTCGAGTGCGTCCGGATAGCCGCGCCAGCGCTCACGCAGCGCACGCAGCCGGGCCAGTTGTCCGCCGAGGCGTTCCCGCGTGCTCTCCAGGCAGTCGTCCAGGGACAGTGGCCCCGGCCCGCCGCCGTACTCCGCCAGCGCGGCGACGCTCTTCGGCGACGCGGCCAGGTCGGGCAGGCCACGCGCCTCGGGGATACGGGAGACCGCTTCGGACAGCGGTTCGCCGCCGTTGCCGAGGGCCTGCTGCACGGCGCGGGCCACGGCGGCATGGGCGTCGCGGAAGCCGAGCCCTCCCTCGAGGGCGAGCCGGTTGGCCGCCTCGGTGGCGGCGGTGTAGCCGGATTCGGCGCGGGCGAGCATCCGCTCGGGGTCGGGACGGGCGGCGCCCACCACCAGGCGGAGCAGTTCTGCCGCCTGGGTGAGCTGGTCGACCGCGTCGGCGACCGGGCGGGTGCCCTCGGCGTGGACCGCGATCGCGTTGCTGAACGGCGTCTTCTGCATCGCGGCGGCCGCGGTCGCGAACGCGCCGAGCGGGGCCGCGGCCTTGCCGCTGACGTGTTCGAGCACGAAGACGTTCCGCTTCTGCGGCATCATCGAGCTGCCACCGGTGAGGCTGTCCGGCACGGTGAGCAGCCCCAGGTCGGCGGTGGTCCACAGCAGCAGGTCGGCGCTGACCCGGCTCAGCAGGACGCCGATGACCGCGGCCGAGGACAGCAGGCGCAGGGCGGCATCCCTCGTGGCCACGGCCTCCACGGAGTTGGGGCAGGCCCGGCCGAAGCCGAGCAGCCGGGCGGTGCGTCCGGAGTCGACGGGCACGGTGGTGCCGCCCACGCCTCCCGCGCCGAGAGGGCAGCGGTCGAGGTCGTCGGCCACGCCCAGCAGCGCCTCGATGTCGGCCGCCAGGGCGACCGCGACCCCATTGAGGTAGTGCCCGTAGGTGATGGGGACGGCGGGCTGGTAGTGGGTGAACGCGGGCATGACGACCCGGGCGTGGCGGCGGGCCTGGCGGGCGAGCGCGCCGAGCAGCCGCAGACACTCCCACAGCAGGCCGAGGAAGGGCTCACGCAGCTTCAGCTGGTGCAAGGTGGCGGTCAGGTCGTTGCGGGAGCGGCCGATGTGCAGGGAGCCGCCGATGTCGGGACCGAGCGTGTCGACCAGGTAGGTCTCGTACATCAGGTACCAGCCGCGGGGCGCGGGCCGCTCCCGCAGCGGGGCGAAGTCCAGGGCGCGCAGCCGGTCCACGGCGGTCAGCAGGGCGGCGGCGGTGGCGGGCGGCAGCACACCCTGCTCGGTCAGCATGACGATGTGCGCGCGGTCGATCTGGGTGGCCAGGGCCAGGTCGGAGGCGAACGCCGCGTCCACTCCCGGGCGTTGGGTGAGGGCCTGGACGCGGGGGTGCATCGGGGTGCGCCCGCCCGTCGGGCTCTGGGCCATCTACTCCTCCTCCCCCGGCTGCCCGAGTCGGACACGGATCGCGTCCAGCGCGCCGACCGCCTGCCGGGCCGCACTGCCGGGAGTGTCCGCCCGGGTCACCACGGAGCCGATGCGGTCCCGGAAGTCGCCGTGCCTGCGCAGGCGGTCGTGCGGCCCCACGGTGACGTCGGCGCGTCGTACTCCGGGCATGCGGCGGGCCCGCTCCAGTCCTTCGACGGCATGGACGGTGCCGTCGCCAGGGGCCAGCAGGAAGCGCACGGCCGCGGCACCCTCGGTCGAGGGGGCCAGGCGCGGAGTTCGGCCCAGCGCCTGGTCGAGGGCGGCGGCGACCAGGTCGACGCCGAGGGCCTCGCGCACGAGTTCGGGGATGCACCCTCCCGCGAGGCGGGGGTTGACCTCGATGACGACCGGCCCATGGGCTCCCAGCCTCAGCTCGACATGGGCGAGGTGGTCACGCAGCCCGAGGGCGTCCACGGCCTCGGAGGCGGTGCGGCGCAGCGCCTCCGCGACGTCCGGGGGGCCGTCCGCGGGGAAGTCGTGGCCGGTCTCGACGAAGCCGGGGTGGGGGCCGAGGTGTTTGGCGGTGACACCGACGACCTGGCCCGCGACGGCCTCCACGGAGAACTCGGGACCGTCCACATAGGCCTCCAGCAGCACACCGTGCGGCATGGCCGTTCCACGCTCGTTGACGGCGTGGGCCAGCAGCGGGCGGGCGTGCTCGGTGGCCTCCTCGGCGGTGTGGCACAGCCGGACGCCGACGCTGCCGCTTCCGGCGACGGGTTTGACGACGAGGGGGCCGCCGCCGAGCGCGTTCCACGCCCGGGCGACCTCGGCGGGGTCGTGGACCCGCGCGTTGGCGGGCACGGGGACGCCGGTGGCGGCCAGTGACCGGCGCTGCTGTCCCTTGTCGCGGCAGGCGCGCACCGCCTCGGGGTCGGGTCCGGGCAGCCCCAGCTTCCGGGCGAGGGCGGCGGCGGTGTCGATGTAGTACTCGGAGGTGCTGGCGACGGCGGCCACATCCGTGACGGTGTGAACCGCCTCGAGGAGCGCGTCCACGTTCGCGGTGTCGGCCGAGCGGACCGGTACGCCGTCCTCCCGGACATAGCCGTAGCGGCTCGCGTCGGTGGTCAGCAGCAGGGGGCTCAGTCCCGACCGGCGGGCGGCACGAGCCAGTTCACGGCCGTTGCCCGTGGTGTTGCTCTCGACCAGCACGACCGTGCCCGTCATGAGGCGCGCTCCCGCACGGCCGGCCCGCTGGTGCCGGGCCGCTCACGGCGGCCCCAGGCCAGCCGGTCCCAGCGGCCCTTGACCTGTGCGCCGTCGGAGACCGTGACGGGCCCTTCGGGGAGCACGGGCAGGTGCAGGCCGCGTTCGCGCAGCCACAACTCGCTGCCGGAGGTGGACTGGTAGCGGTGGCCCTCGTCGGCGAACAGGGCCAGGACCGTGCGGTCGGGGTAGCTGCGGGCGGCCCACCGGGCGACCAGGAACGACGCTCCGCTGGTGGGACCCATGAACACGGCGTGCTCGCGGTGGAGTTCACGGGTGGCCGAGAACGCCTCGGCGGCGCCGACCCAGTGCACCTCGTCGAACGTGGAGTGGTCCAGATTGCCCGGCATCAGGCTGTTGCCGAGGCCCCGCAGCGTCCTGGGTCCGTCGGGGAGGCCGAACAGGACGCTGTCGTGGGTGTCCACGGCCACCGCCCGCATCGCCGGGTTGGCCTGCCGCAGATAGGAGGCCGTGCCGCACATGGATCCGCCGGAGCCCACACAGCCGACGAGGGTGTCGATCTCGCCGATGGTCTCCAGCACCAGTCCGGCGACACCCGCGTACGCCGCCGGGTTGAGGGGGTTGTCGTACTGGGAGGGCACGAAGACCGGGTCGTAGCTCTCGCAGACCTCGGCCAGCCGGTCCAGTCTTGCCCTCTGGTGGCCGCCGACGGGGGCGGGCTCGGTGACGATCTCCACGGTGGCGCCGAGCTCCTCCAGCCGGATCCGCAGCGGGTCGTCCAGCACCGGGTCGCTGACGAGCACGAGCGGGTAGCCGCGCAGGGCGCACACCATGGCGAGGCCCAGCCCGAAGGTGCCGGAGCTGGTCTCGACGACGGTCATGCCCGGCCGCAGTTCACCGCGCCGGATGGCGGTGTCGATGATGAAGCGTGCCGGGAGCAGCTTCATCACGGTGAAGCACGCGGCGTACAGATTGTGCTCGAGCCGCACCAGGCGGGGCAGTTCGGCCGCGGCGACGGCGTCGCGGACGGCCGCGCTGCGGTGGGAGGCGGCTGCGGCGTCCCGGGCGGTGGCGGAGTCGGCGGTCATCGGCTGCTCCGCTCGGCACGCGGGTGGAAGGTCATCGGCATGCTGGTCAGTCCGTTGATCCAGTTGGAGTGCAGATGGCTGGGCTCCCCGGCGGGTTCGGCGCCCGCCAGCGCGGTGCCGATCTCCTGGAAGAGGGCGCCGAGCGCCATGCGCGAGGACGGCGCTCCGATGCAGTAGTGGGGGCCCGCGCCGAACGACAGGTGCGGATTCGGTGAGCGGCCGGGGTCGAAGGAGTAGGGGTCGGCGAAGACGCTCTCGTCACGGTTGGCGGAGGCCACCCAGGCGCACACCCAGTCGCCCTTGGCGAGGGTGACCCCGGCGAATTCGGTGTCCTCCCGGACGCGTCGCACCAAGTGGTTGGTCGGGGAGGTCCAGCGCGCCCCCTCCTCGATCAGCAGCTCCGTGGAGCGGGGGTCGGCGAGGGCGGCGTCCCACAGGTGCGGCCGCTGGGCGAGGGCGAGCAGGGTGTGCGAGGCGACGTGCGCCGTGGTGGAGTTGGCGCCGAGCAGGAAGCTGTAGCAGTTCAGCGCCACCCGGAAGTCCTCCAGCGGAGCGCCGTCGGTCTCCAGGGTGAGCAGCGCGGTGATCAGATCTTCACCCGGCTCGGCCCGCTTGGCGTCGATGATCTCCGTGAAGCAGGTGAACAGCTCGTGGTGCGCCCGGCGCAGCGTCTCGCGGGTGGTGGCTCCGCAGGCGTACTCCGGGTCGTCCGGGGCGATGCTGGCGGTGGTGTAGTAGGCGATGGTGTCCCAGTAGCGGTCCGGGATGCCCATCAGATCGCCGATCACCACCATGGGAAGGCGGCGCATCAGCTTGGCGAAGTCGTGCACCCCGCCTTCCAGGCAGGGCTCCACCAATTCGCGGACACGCCTGCGGATCCCTGGGGCGCGCCTGCGGACCACCGAGTGGCTGAGCGCCTTCATCGTGGGCCTGCGGATGTCGCCGTGCTTGGGCGGGTCCATCAGCGTGATGGTCTGGCCGCCCGCGCTGTCGCCGACCCCCACCGATGCCAGGATCGTGCCCTCCTCGGAGCCGAAGACCCGGTGGTCCTTGACGATGCGCTCGCACTCCGCGTACCGGCTGAATCCCCAGAACCCGTCCCCCGAGGGCATCCGGTGCCGGCTGACCGGGGCCTTGTCGCGCATCGTGCGCCACATGGCGTGCTGGCAGTGCTGGTAGAGCAGCGGATCGCTGACGTCGACGCCCTCGTACGGGACGATCAGGCCGGGATCGGGGGCGGTGATCTCCATCAGGCCTCGCCACCGGACCGCATCCCGACCACCGCGGACAGCTCCGCGATGGTCTGGTAGCGGAAGAAGTCCCCTGCCGAGCACTCCAGCCCGACCAGGCGCAGCCGCTGGATGATGTCGACGCTCAGGATCGAGTCGCCGCCGAGCTCGTAGAAGTTGTCGTCGATGCCCACCCGGTCCAGGCCGAGGACCTCCGCCCACACCTCGGCCATCAGCGACTGCTGTTCGCCGGCCGGGGCCACGTACTCGGGCAGGTCGCCGCGGTCCTCGCGGGAGGACCAGGGATACGGCAGGGCGGAGCGGTCGGGCTTGCCGTTGGGGTCGCGCGGCATCTCGTCGAGTACGAGGCAGGTGCCCGGCACCATGTGCGCCGGGACCTTGACGCGCAGCCAGGACCGCATCAGCGAGGCGGTCACCCGGGACCCGGCGGCGGGCACGGCGTATGCGGCCAGGCGCTTCCCGCCGTCTCCGCCGTCGAAGGCGACCACGGCGGCTCCCGCCACCTCGGGCCGGGCGCTGAGCACCGACTCGATCTCGCCGAGCTCGATGCGGTAGCCGCGGATCTTGACCTGCCGGTCGGTGCGGCCCCAGAACTCGAACTCGCCGTCGGACCTGCGCCGCGCCAGGTCACCGGTGCGGTACATCCGGGCGCCGGGCGCGGCGGTGAACGGGTCCGGCAGGAACCGCTCGGCGGTCAGCGCCGGGCGCCGCAGATAGCCGCGGGCCACGCCGACCCCCCCGATGTACAGCTCGCCCGTCTCGCCCACCGGAACCTCACGCAGGTCGGCGTCGAGCACGTACATCGACCGGCCGCGCAGCGGGGAGCCGATGGGCACCCTGTCCAGTTCGGCATCGGCGTCGGCGCGGTGCAGGGAGGCGAACACGGTGGTCTCGGTGGGACCGTAGGCCGCGAACACCCGCACCCCGGACACGCCCGCCACGGTGCGCACATGCTGCGGCGAGAGCACATCGCCACCGGTGATGAGGGTGCCGACCGCGGACAGCGCCTCGGGGGCGTGGTCGGCGATCACATGGAACAGACCCGTGGTCAGGAACAGCCAGTCGGGGCGGCGGCGCCCCAGTTCGGCGGCCAGCGCGTCCACCGAGACCGGCCCCCCGGGAAGGATGTCCACCCGGGCGCCGCGGCACAGCGCGGCCCAGATCTCGAACGTCGAGGCGTCGAACGCGGTCGGGGCGTACTGCGCCACCGACTCGCCCGGCCGCACGGCGAGCCGTTCCTCGTCCAGGACCAGGGCGACGACCCCGGCGTGGTCGACCACGACACCCTTGGGGACGCCGGTCGAACCGGAGGTGTAGATCACGTAGGCGGCCTGGTCCGGGCGGACCTGCGTCGGCGGTCCCTCGTCCACGCCGTCCGCCTCGCCACCGGTGACCGTGCCGTCGGTGTCGACGAAGACCACCGGTACGCCCTCGTCCACGAAGTCGGGGGTGCGCCCGCTCGGGGCCACGACGGCGGCGACCTCGCAGTCGCGGATCATGAACCGCTGCCGCTCCACCGGGAAGTCGGGGTCCACCGGCACATACGCGGCCCCGGCCTTGAGCACTCCGAGGAACGCGGCCACGGCCCTCGGGGAGCGCGGTGCGGTCACCGCCACGCGGTCCTCCGGGCGCACCCCCGCTCCGCGCAGCCGGGCGGCGATCGCCGCCGCCTCCGACACCAGCGCGCCGTAGGTGACCTTGTCTCCCTCGATGGAGACCACGGCCACGGCATCGGGGTCGGCGTCCGCCCGCCGCTCCACGAGTTCGTGGATGACGCAGGCGCCACCGTGCCGCGCAGTCGCTTGGGAAGCCATCACATTCGTCGTTGTCATCTCTTCGCGCCCGCCTCGCCCTGCCGGAGCCGACAAAGGAATATCCTTTCGAGAAATAGGTGACGCGGTGTCGGCCGTCAAACGGCGCGAAGGAATTCGGAAGGCGTTCCACCGCCCGAATAAGGCCGGGGAAGTATCCGGGAAAGAATCCTGGCGGTCCCGCAAAGCCATCGGGAAACATGACCTGCACTGTAGGCACCTGTGGGCATCCGCAGGCACGGCCCCTGTGGGGAATCGATGACGTTGGCGGGCAAGGCAGTGCTGATCACCGGGGCCGGCTCGGGCATCGGCTCCGCGACCGCGGTGCGTGCCGCGCGCCGCGGCGCCGCGGTCGCCCTGGTCGGCCGCCGCGCCGAAGCCCTGGAGCACACCGCCGCGCAGGTGCGCGAGGCGGTCGGTGAGGGCTCCCGTGTGGCCGTCCTCGCGGGTGATGTCGGCAAGGCCCCCGAGGTCGAACGGGTGGTCGCGGCAGCGGCCGAGCACTTCGGACGCATCGACGGCCTGGTCAACAACGCGGGGACGGCGCGGTTCAGCGCGCTGGAGGACGCGAGGATCGACGAGCTGGACACCATGCTCGACACCCATCTGCGCGGCCCCGTCCTGCTGATCCAGGCCTGCCTGCCGCACTTGCGCCGAAGCGGGGGCAGCGTGGTCAACGTCTCCTCCGTCGGCGGTGTCCTGTCCCTGCCGGGACGCTCCCTGTACGGCGCGAGCAAGGCGGCGCTGAACCACCTGACCCGCTCCCTCGCCCGTGAACTGGCCCCCGCGGTCCGGGTGAACGCCGTGCTGCCGGGACCGGTCGAGACCCCCATGTACGACGACCTCGGGCTCGACGCGGACGGGGTCGACGAACTGCGCGAGGGTCTGCTGTCGGCCACCCCGATGGGGCGGTTCGGCCGCCCGGAGGAGATCGCCGAATGGGTGTGCCTGCTGCTCGACGAGGAGTCGTCGGCGTGGGTCACCGGAGCCCTGCTCCCCGTGGACGGCGGGCGCACCGCCTAGCGAGCGCGTCCCGCCGTCCCCGGGCCGCCCAAGAGCCAGAAGCACGAAGGAGAGTCGCGTGACCACCACAACAGAGGCGACGACCGTCTACGGGCGTCCGGAGTTCGAGAACGTCGACATCGGCGACACGATGCGCGACGGCCACCCCGACATCACCGACGGGGACCTTCTGATCGTCGACCTGGTGCGCAAGCGCGCCGAGGCCCTGGGCCGCGCGCTGACCGTCATGGACGTGGGCTCGGGCTCCGGCGTGGTCTCGGAGCTGCTCGCCCGGGGCCTTCCCGGACACCGCGTCATCGCCAACGAGGTCGAGCCGCACCTGATCGCGCAGGCTCGGGCCCGCATGGCGGCCGTGCCCAACGGGGAGGTGTTCGACCGCCCGTTCCAGGAGTGGAGCGAACCGCTGGACGTGGTGATCTCCTGGGGCTCGCACCACCACCTGCCCAACACCTACCTCGACCATGTGCGCTCCCTGCTGGGCGAGGAGGGCGTGCTCATCATCGGTGACGAGTTCTGCCCGGAGTACTGCGACGAGGCGGATACGGCGAAGGTCGCCGCCGCCGATGTGATCCACCTCGCGGACGGCCTGGTGCTCACCACGCGCGAGGAGGTGGCGGCGTACGAGGCGGACGGCACTGTGCCCCAGTGGTCGCGCGACCTGGAGGACAAGCGCCGCAGGGCGCTGTGGCACTGGTACAAGTTCGTGATCGACTACGCGATGGACAAGGACAACTGGACCGTGGTCCTGGCCGAGCTCCAGATCACCCTGGACGACCTCACCACGACCTTCCACGAGGAGCACAAGCTCTCCCCGGTCATCGTCCAGCGCGACCTCGAACTCAACGGCTTCCGCTGCCTGACCGCCAATGTCATCGGCAACCGGCCGGTGGACCTGCAGAGCTTCTACCTGTGGGAGTTCGCGCCCACGCCGCGCGACTGACGACCCACCACGCCCCGAGTTCTCGGCCACCAGTTCCCGGTCCGCAAGCCCCCAGGCCGTCGTGCCAGGTGTGCGCCACGCGAAGGAGAGCCATGACATCGACCCTCGAAGTGGGGGGCGCGCGCCCGCCGGCGTCCGTCTCCCGGGCCGGGTCCATCCCGCCCTCCTGCCTGCACGACGCCTTCCGGTCCGCGCAGGCGTGGGAGCTGGCCAACGGCCGCCCCTCGATCCGGCTGCACGTGGGCGAGCCGGCGTTCGCGCCGCCGCCCGCGGCCGTCGAGGCACTGGGCGCGGCGGCGCGCGAGGGCCGCACGGCGTACACCTCCGCCGAGGGGATGGACCCGCTGCGCGAGGCCCTGGCCGAGAAGCTGGAGCGGGAGAACGGCCACCGCACCCGCTACGACCGGATCTTCATCACCCCGGGTTCCTGCCAGGGTCTGGCCGCTCTCATGCAGTCGGTGGCCAATCCCGGTGACGAGATCCTGCTACCGAGGATCCACTGGCCCATCCACCTCCAGCAGGCGCTGCTGGCGGGACTGCGGCCGCGCTTCTACCGGCTCGACGCCGACTTCCGGCCGGACCTGGAGGCGTTGGAGGATGCCGGGAGCGAGCGGACCCGGATGATCCTCGTCAACACCCCGTCCAACCCGACCGGGGCCGTCCTCGAGCGGCCGTTCCTGGAGGCCGTGCTGGACGTGGCGCGCCGCCGCGGCTGGCAGGTGCTCAGCGACGAGGCGTACGAGCACTTCGTGTTCGAGGGCGAGCATGTCTCCATGGCGTCCCTGGAGCGGGACGTTCCGGAGGAGGAGCGGCTGGTGTACTCCACCTACAGCTTCTCCAAGAGCTACGCCATGACCGGCTACCGGCTCGGCTACGTGGCCGTGCCCAACGCCGCCGCCGGCGACGCCCTGAGGGTGGTGCAGGAGGCGAGCATCGTCTCGCCCCCGACGCCCGTGCAGTACGCGGCGCTGGCGGCGCTGTCCGACCCCGACGCGACCGCGCGCAACCACGAGGCGGTGCGTGCCTGCCGGGACCGTTCGCTGCCGCGGCTGGTCGAGGCGGGGCTGTTGCGCCGGGTGCCCGAGGGCGGCTGGTACGCCCTGCTGGACCTGGCCCCGACCGGCCTGGACGCCGAGGAGTTCTCCGCCCGGCTGCTGGCCGAGCACGGCACGGCGATCGCTCCGGCCCGCGGTTTCGCCCTGCGGCCCGAACTCGACGCCGACGGGCGGGTGGTCGCGGTGACCGAGGACCCGCGGCTGAGCACGCTGGTGCGGGTGGCGTTCTGCGGGGACGGGGACCAGTTGGAGACCGGTGTGGACCGGCTGGTGGCGCTGGCCACCGGCGGCCGGTGAGGAGGGCGGCGCCGTGGACCGCACCGCCGCAGTGACTCCCTCCGCCCCGGTTCCCCCCTCGGCCGCGGTGCCCCCCTCGGCCGCCGAGGGCGACGACGACATCGGCTACGACAGCTATCTGGACCTCGAGGCGCTGCTGTCGTCCCAGCGGCCGACCACACCGGACAGCGAGGCGTTCACGCACGCGTCCGAGCACTTCTTCATCGTCGCCCACCAGAGCTCGGAGCTGTGGCTCAAACAGGTCCTGCTCGATCTGGAGCTGGCGGCGCACGCGGTCGCCGCGCCCGCGCGCGACCTGGAGCTGTGCCTGGACCATGTCCAGCGGGCCGCCCGCATCGTGGAGCTTCTGGCCGAGCACTTCGCGGTGCTCGACCGGCTGTCGCTGTCGTGCTTCGCCCGCTTCCGCCGCAGACTGGGCACGGCCAGCGGGGCGGCCTCCGAGCAGTTCCGGGCGCTGAACCGGGCGCTGGGCCTGTACGGCGACAAGAGCGCGCTGTACCAGGGCTTCCTCGACACGCTCGACGAGCGCGCCCTGACCCCGGTGGAGATGTACCGCAGGGCGCCGCAGATCGGCGCGGTCTACCGGCTCGCGGAGGGGCTCGTGGATCTGTCCCAGGCGGTCCGCCGCTGGCAGCTGGTGCACCTGGGGGCGGCGATCCGGCAGATCGGCCCCTCCCCCGGCACGGGCGGCAGCGAAGGAGTGGACTTCCTGGCCCGGCGGATGGCGGCGCCCTTCCCCGAACTGTGGCAGGCACGGGCGCAGTTGCACGAGGCTCAGGCGAGCTGAAGGCGGCCCCCGCGCGGGGCTGCCGCACGGAGGGTTGCCCGGCCCGCGCGGCCCGGCCGCGCGGACGACGGCCGCGCCGACCGAGCCGGGCCGGGGCCCGCCGTCCTCAGCGCGGCTCCAGCACGACCGGAAGCTCCTCCAGGCCGCGGAAGAACGGCGCGGGCCGCCACCGCAGCCCGGCCGGCTCCACGGCCAGCCGCATCCGGGGGAAGCGGGTCAGCATCTCCCGCAGCGCGATCCGCGCCTCGAGGGAGGCCAGCGGCGCCCCTATGCACCGGTGTATGCCATGGCCGAAGCCCAGATGCGCCCGGTCGGAGCGCTCGATGAGAAAGCTGTCGGGGTCCTCGAAACGGTCCGGGTCGCGGTTGGCCGCGTGCCACAGGGCGGCGGTGACCGCGCCCTTGGGCACGGTCGCACCGGAGAGCTCGACATCCTCCTTGGCCACCATGAAGGCGATCCCCGCGGGCCCGTCGTAGCGCAGGATCTCGTCCACCGCCGAGGACAGCAGCTCTGGGTCCCGCTCCAGCAGGGCGCGTTGTCCGGGGTGGGTGAGCAGCAGCTTCGTTCCGGTCGCGATCAGGTTCACCGTCGTCTCGTGCCCGGCGACGAGGAGCATGAAGGCCATGCCGACCAGCTCGCTCTCGGACAGCCGCTCCCCGCCGTCGCGCGCGTCGATCAGCGCGCTGAGCAGGTCGGCGCCGGGGCGCGCCCGCTTGCGCCGGATGAGGTCCAGGAAGTAGGCGAGCAGGTCCTCCTGGGACTGGCGGAGCCTGCGCAGCGAGTCCGGGCCCGCCACGGAGACCAGGCCGTCGGTCCACTCCCGGAAATCGTCCCGGTCGGTGGCCGGCACTCCGAGGAGCTCGCAGATGATCGTGATGGGCAGCGGATAGGCCACGGCGGTGATCAGGTCGAAGGGCTCATGGCGAGGAGCCGCCGCGAGCACCCCGTCGAGTACCGAGTGCACCCTGCCGGTCAGCTCCTTGACCCGGTGTCCGGTGAAGGCGCTCTGGACGAGCTTGCGCACACGGGTGTGGTCCGGCGGGTCCAGGGTCAGCAGATTGCGGTTGACGGGGCTGTCGGGGTCTCCGGTCAGCGCGGTCGCCTCGGGGGGAGCCAGGTGCAGATCCCGGCTGAAGCGGGGGTCGGTGACGCTGGCGCGCACATGGTCGTACCGGGTCAGCAGCCACATGTCGAACCCCTGCGGGGTCGCGATGCGGTGCACGGGAGAGGTCCGGCGCAGGTACGCGTAGGTGGGATAGGGGTCGGCCAGGCAGGCCGGGCTGAACAGCGGGGGTACCGGGAGTGCCTCCTGTGCCGCCGAGGTCTCCGTCATCGGTGTCCGCCTCCTCAGGCAGGGTCGGGAAGGGCGCAGTGGGCGCCCACCCGGGGCAGTAGGCCGGAGGTCAGGTAGTCGGTGATCGCCGCGTCGACGCAGGTGCCGCCCCGGCCGAAGGCGGTGTGCCCGTTGCCGTCCACGCTCAGCAGCCGGGCCCGTCCCATCTCGTGGGTGACGCGCTCGGCCCACGTGAGCGGGGTGAGCGGGTCGCCGTCGACGCCGATCACGAGGACCCGTCCGGATCCGGTGTAGCGCCAGGGCCCGTCGAAGCGCTCGGTGGGCCGGACGGGCCAGCGGGCGCACTTGAGCTCGCCGTACCCGTAGACCCGGCCGAAGTGCGGGGAGACCCGGGCGGCCGCCTCGAAGTGCCGGTCGTGCGTGCGCAGGTCGGTGGGGATCTCGCGGTCCAGGCAGGAGAAGGCGAGCTGCTGGGCCGTCAGGTAGTCCTCACCGGTCGGGGGCTCGACGGTCGGCAGGGTCTGGCTGTCGAGGTGGGCCAGGTACTGGGAGAAGCCCGGCCACCCCTGGGGGTCGATCATGCCGCCGATGGCCTGGGTGAGCAGGAGGCCGCCGGTGAGGACGTCATGGCGCCCGGGGTGGGCTCGGCGGTTGTCCTCCAGCTTGTCGATCAGCCGGTCGAAGGCCTGCGCGGGATGCCCGCCTCCGAAGGCGCACAGGGACGGCGTGCGCTCGCACCAGCCGAAGAAGCGGCTCAGTGAGCGCTCGCTGGCGGCGAGCTGTTCACGGTCGAAGCGCAGGGGCCTGGAGACGTATCCGGAGGCGTGGATGGCGCCGTCGAGGACCATGGCCCGCACCTTGCCGGGGTAGCGGGCGGCGTACATCTGGCCGAGCACCGTGCCGTAGGACATGCCCAGGTAGCTGAGCTTGTCGTCGCCGACGGCCCGCCGCAGCAGATCGAGGTCGTCGGCGGCGTCGGAGGTGCTCATGTGCTCCAGCAGCGCCCGGCTGGAGTTGCGGGCGCAGGCGGAGGTGAGGGCGTCGGCCTCGGTGACCTTGTCGGGCCGGTCGGCGACGGTGGGGTAGGCCGCCAGGGGCGCCTCGATGCCCCGTTCCTCCTCGAACGTCATGCAGTGCGCGCTGGGAGTGCTGTGGGACTGGCCGCGAGGATCGACGCCGACCACGTCGAAGCGATCGGCGAGCGCGGTGAAGGCCGCGAGGCGGTACCTCAGCAGGTCGCCCCCGTTGCCGGCGTGCAGGCCGCCGTTGACGAAGAGCGTGCCGACGCGGTGGGCGCGGTCCCGGGCGGGGATGCGCGTGAGGGCGAGCTCGGCGCTCTCCCCCGTCCTGCCCAGCGGGACCCGGGCGGTGGCGCATTCGAAGCCGTCGCCGCAGTCGGCCCAGGCCAGTCGGGGAACACGGGTGCGGTGACCGGCCTGGGGCGTGGAGCTCGCGGACGGGGCGGTGAACACTGCGGCGAGCGCCGTCAGCGCTGTCAGCACGGCCGCGAACCTGAGCCTGCGGCGGGCGGGGGTGGTTGGTCGCGACAGCACTGGGGCCTCCTCGCGGTCGTTCGCCGCGCTCCACGGGCAGCGGAGCGCGGCCAGGCACCCCGACATGCTGGCCGAATCACGGTGGGGCCGACGGATCTCTGTGCCGGATCTGTCGGCCGCTCCGGCGATCCTCGAGGCGGCGGGTCGATCCCCCTGAGCCGGTCGGGCCCGGCCATACGCAGACCCGTTCCCCTGCGCCGGTCTGCCCAGTCAGGTGCCGGTCGGTCCCTCGCCCCGCGCCGACCGGTCGCTCACCCCCGCGCCGACCGGTCCCTCGCCCCGCGGCGGTCAGTCCCCGTACTCGGCCTCGAAGGTGGCGCAGCCGCGCAGCGGGGCCATTCTCGCTCCGTGCGCCTCGATCGCCTCACGGTCGGCCTTGCGCAGCGCGTGTACGGGCTCGACGGCCAGCCGGAGCTTGCGCCCCTTCTTCTGCGCCCGCCACAGGGCGGCCGGCTCACCGTCCCGCAGGATCATGCCCGGGTTGCCCGTGTGCTTCCAGACCTGCTTGTGCAGTTTGGTGTCCGCGACCGCCGTGGCGCGGTCGCGCAGTTGCAGCCACGGGTCGTAGGGCGGCAGCACCCGCAGTCCCTTGGCCTCGGGCGGGGACTTCAGCAGCTCGGCGTCGTCCCGGTGGATCCACGCCTGCCGCCCGTCGTACCGCACCTCCTCCAGCTCGTCCGCCGCCGCCTTCCACGCCTTGGCCGCGACCGTCTGCGAGGTGCCGCCCCACTCGGCGAGATGCTCGGGTGTCGAGGGACCGTAGGCCCGCAGATACCGGCGTACGAACTCCTTGCGGGCCCTGTCCGCGGGCGCCTTCGGCGGCTTCTTGCCCAGCCACTGGTCGGTGCGTACGAAGGACGCCTCCCGGCCCTCGCGGGGCGCGATGACGAACAGTCCGGTCAGGGCGATGGGCCGCACCAGGACGGCGGTGAAGCTGCTGAAGGTGTCGGGCTCGAACCAGCCGGAGAACTCCTCGGGCAGCCGCTCCCCCAGCGCCACCCCCATCTCCCGCTTGGTCAGCACCTCGCCGTCCAGGGCGTCCTCGAGCGCCTCGGCGGTCATCCGCACCACCTCGGTGACCGACCGCTTCATGCCGTCCAGCATGGGCACGAAGCCCTGGACGGCCACCCGCCAGGACTCCTCGTCCTCCGGCAGCATGGGTGTGGTGAACACCGGCAGGTCGGCCGTGGGCACGAAGTACGGCGACTGCCGGACGGTCCAGCTCTGCAGGAGCGTCTTGTCCTCCTCCAGCGCCCGGTCGAACTCCTTCGAGGTCAGCTCGCCGGTACGGGCGAGCAGGGCCAGCAGGCCGTTGCCGGGCGGAGTGTTCTGGGCGCCGCAGGCGGCCGCCGCCTCCAGCAGGCCGGGGGCCGGCAGCCCGTCCGACAAGTGCTGGTTGGCCAGCCTGAACGCGACGACCTGATCCCTGCTGATATCGGCCACGGCAGTGCCTCTCCCGCGTCTCGGGGCGTAACTCGGGTCCTGCACGTGATGCTACGGGGATTTCCCCGGCCGTTTCTCGTCAACGGGTCGACGGCGGCATTGCCTTACAGACACCGGACAGAAAAATTGACCGCTTTCCCGCGGTCGCGTAAACGTGCAAGCAATGCGAATACGCCGGGCGCGCCCACTCAGCAGAACGGATGGCCCATGTCTGTTCCAGGTCTCGAACGTGCCGGCAGCGGCCCCGAAGCGGTGAATGAAGTGAGCGCCGGGCCGCCGCTCCCCGATCCGGTGACGCTCCCCGATCTGGTGGCGCGGGCCGCCCGGCGCTCACCGGAGCGCACCGCCGTGTCCGGCCCCGAGGGCCCGACGTCGTTCGCGGCGCTGGACGCCCTGGCGGACGGCTGGGCCGCGGCGATAGCGGAGCGGGTGCCGCGCGGCGGCTGGGTCGCCGTGTGCGGGAGCCGCTCGGCGGCGCTGGTGGCGGTGGCGCTGGGCTGCCTGCGCGCCGGGCGGGTCTACGTTCCCCTGGACCCCGCGCACCCGGCGGAGCGGATCGCGCTCACCCTGGGGGACGCCCGGCCGCTGCTGGCGGTGGTGGACGGCCATGCCCCGGACGCCGTGAGGGCCTCGGCGCCCGTCCTCGTGCTGGAGGAAGGCCCGCCCGCGGCGGTGTCCGGACTGCCGGTCCTGGCGGAGTCCGATCCGGCCTATGTCATCTACACCTCGGGCTCGACGGGAGTCCCCAAGGGCGTGGTGGCGACGCACGGCGGGCTCGCCGCGCTCGTCGACGCGCTGCGCCGGGAGGGCCCGGCGCTGTCCGAGGCGGACGTGGTGCTGTCGGTGGCCTCGATCGCCTTCGACATGTCGATCACCGACATCTTCGTCCCGCTGGCGGCGGGCGCCTCGGTGGTGCTCCCCGCCGACGGCACGACCCGTGACCCCGATGTCCTGCTGGACCTGATCGAACGTCACGCGGTCACCGCCGTACTCGCCACGCCCTCGCTGTGGCGCATGCTCGTCCTGGCCGGTCTCGGCACGGACGGGCGGCGCAGGGTACGGGCGTTCGGCGGCGGGGAGAAGCTCACCGAACAGCTGGCCACCGAGCTGCTGGCGCGCACCACGGCGCTGTTCAACGGCTACGGGCCGACCGAGACGACGGTGTACGCCACGTTCGAGCCGATCTCGGACCCCTCACGGCTGCCGCTGGGCCGGCCGATAGCGGGCACCCGGCTGTACGTCCTGGACGAGGACGGGGAGCTCCTGCCGCCCGGCCCGCGCGGCGAGTTGTGCATCGGCGGGCTCCAGGTCTCCTCCGGCTACCACCGCCGACCGGCGCTGACCGCGCGGCGGTTCGTGCCCGACCCGTACTCCGACGTCCCCGGGGCGCGGATGTACCGGACGGGCGATCTGGTGCGGATGGCCGCCGACGGCTCGCTGGACTTCCTCGGCCGCACCGACGACCAGGTGAAGATCCGCGGCCACCGGGTGGAGCCCGGCGAGGTCGAGGCCGCGCTTGAGCGGCATCCGTCGGTGCGCCAGGCGGCAGTGGTCGCCCGGGAGGACACCCTGGCGGCGTATGTCGTCCCGGCGTCCGGAGCCTCCCCGGCGGCGGAGGAACTTCTCGCCCACACCCGCCGCCTGCTGCCCGAGGCGATGGTCCCCTCGACTGTCGGGATCCTGCCCGCGCTGCCGGTCACCGGCAACGGCAAGGTGGACCGGGCGGCTCTGACCGCCTGGCACCGGCCGGCCGAACCGGCCGCACCCAAGGACCGGAAGCTGCCGGGCACCCCCAGCGAGAAGGCGGTCGCCCGCCTGTGGGCCGAGGTGCTGGGGCGCGCCGAGGTGGGCGCCGAGGAGAGCTTCTTCGACCTGGGCGGCCACTCGCTGCTCGCGATGGAGGTCGTCGCCAGGCTGCGCACGGAGTACGAGCTCGAACTGCCGGTGTGGGAGCTGTTCGCGGACCCCACCGTGCGGGCCTGGGCCGCCGTGCTCGACCGCGCGGCGCAGGCCCCGGCGAGCGGTCCCGGGGACCAGGACGCGCGAGCCCCGCTGTCGGTCGAGCAGCGGGCCCTGTGCCGCGCCGAGCGTCTGGCGCCGGGCAGCACCTCGCCGGGTCTTCGGGTGCGGGCGGACCTGGTCGGCGCCGTGGACGCCGGACGGGTGGCGGAGTCCCTGGCCGCCGTGGTGCGGCGCCACGACTGCCTGCGCACCCGGTTCGAGCCGGTGGCCGAGTACGGCAGCCAGGTGGTGTCCCCGCATGTGGAGTTCGACCTCTACGAGGAGGATCTGCGCGGGCGCCCGGAGCTCGAGGCGAAGGCCGTCGAGGCGCCGGCCTCGGCCCCGTTCGACCTCGGTGCCGGACCGTTGCTGCGGGCCGTCCTTCTCCAACTGGACGACGACCGCTTCCGCTTGACCCTGGCCGTGCACGACGCGGTGGCCGACGGCCCGTCCCTGAGCCTGCTCCTGCGGGACTTCGCGGACGCCTACGAGGGGGTGCTGGACGAGACCGCGCCCGGTGTGCCCTTCGCCGCCCTGACGCAGGCCCGCCGGGAGGCGTCGTCCGGTCTGCCCCTGGCGGAAGCCGTCACCGCCCACCGCGGCCTGCTCACGGAGGCGGTGCCGGTGCCCACCGGGGAGTACGGCACGGCAGTGGTGCCGCTGCGTCTGCCCGAGCAGGCGGTGAACGCCGCCTCGGACACCGCTTTGGCCCGCAATGTCACCGTGGAGTGCGCGCTCACCGCGGCGCTGGTCTCGGCGCTGCCGGACGAGTGGGGCGCGGCCGTGGTGGTGGCCCGCCAGGAGCCGGGACGCTCGGCGGACACGAGGGGCGTCGTCGCACCGCTGTCCACACTGGCGCTGCACGTCGTGGACCGCTCGGGGGCACCCGACCCGTCCGAGCTGGCCTCCCGTGTCGGCGCGGCGCGGCGCTGGAGCGCCGACCACCCGATGCCGGCTCAGGCGCTGCTGGACGCCTTCGCGGCCTCGGGCGAGCCGGACCTGCGCCGGGCGCTGCCCTGGGCGGCGCTCGCCCTGCGCAAGCCGCTTCCCGCACCCCGGCGGGTGGCGTCCGATGTCCGTGTGGAGCCCCTGGAGCCCAGTGTCCCGGCCGCGTCGGCCGAGAGCGGGCACCGCACGGCGCTGCCCGTTGCGGTGGAGCTGTGGGGACACGGCGAGGAGCTGACCGGCTACCTCCAGCACCGCCTCGACCTGCTGTCCCCCGAGGCGGCACAGGACCTGGCGGCCCGGTTCACGGCGGCCCTGGATCCGCGGTAGCCGTCACCCACCGGGAGGCACAGCCCCGGAAGGCTGAGCCCCAGGCTCAGCCTTCGCAAGCACGGCCTTCGCAAGGGCGGCCTTCGAAGGCACAGCCCCGGAAGACGCGGCAATCGAAAGCACAGCACTCGAAAGCACAGGGCTGGTCCGCGAACTCCCCCCGCGGCGAACGGCGGCGGCTTCTGGAAGCCGCCGCCGTTGGTCGTCGAGGTACGGGGCGGGCTCACGCGCCGCCGGTCGGGAGTCGGCGGTCAGGCGCGGCGGAAGACCGAGACATGGCGGGTGCTCTGGCCGGTGAACGGCTCGCCGTTCCAGCCGCTGTGCCGCTCCACGAGCCGAAGCCCGGCCAGCTGCGCCATCAGATCGAGCTCACTGGGCCACACATAGCGGATCTGGCTGGGGTAGAGGCGGATACCGGTCTCACTGAGGACGACGACCTGGGTGCGGATGCGCTGGCGCAGCGAGTCGTGCATGGTCGCCTCGAGGAAGACGCGGTTGCGCTCCACGCTGCCCGTCGCCAGGCGCTGCCCGTCCGCGTCGGTGCGGCGCACGTCGGGCACGTACATCTCCAGCACGACCGTTCCGTCCGGCTCCAGGTGGTCCACCACGTTGCGCAGGCACCGGACCTGCTCCTCCTGGGAGAGCAGGCACAGGAAGGTGTTGAAGACGGCGTAGATCATCGAGAAGGTGCCGTCCACGGGCACGTCGGCCATATTGCCGCACACCACGGGGAACGACGCCCCGCCGGGCCTCAGCCGCAGCTTGGCGATCATGCCCTCGGCGCCCTCGACCCCGGCGACGTCGATACCGCGGGCGGCGAGCGGAAGGGCGACCCGGCCGGTGCCGACGCCGAGTTCGAGGACGGCGCCGCCACCGGCGTGCTTGGCCAGGAAGTCGACGGTGGCCGGGGTGTCGGGCAGGCTTCCGGTCCACTCGTCGTAGACGTCGGCGACGGCGTTGTAGGCGTTGACGCTCGTTTCGGACATGGTGGTCTCCTTGACGCTCAAGCCTCGGGCCGGTCCGGCGGGCGCAGCTCCGCGCGGCGCACGCCTGCGGCGAAATAGGTGCGGGCCAGTGCCTCGTCCAGGGGCGGGCAGACGATCCCGGCCGCCGCCAGGACCGCGTCGGTGCGGTCGGAGGCCACGTCGGGAGGGACCGTGCCGCCGTCGCGGTCGGCCTCCGGCAAGGTGGCGGCGATCTGGCGCACGCCGTCGTGGGAGGACTCCACCGCCGCGTCCAGCACGCGCTTGCGCCACAGGGCGAAGTCGGCGGTGCGCAGGGTGTACCCGAACCTGCGCATCCAGGAGAAGAGCGTGGTGTACCTGGTGCGCTCGGGGGCGATCAGGTGGTAGGCGGCGGGCTCGGGGCCGCCGTTCTTGCGGCGCGTCAGTTCGGTGACGGCGCGGGCGGCGTAGTCCACGGGGGCCCACTGCAGCGGCGAGTCGGCCAGCGGGGCGGCGCCCATGGCGGCGCAGGTGCGCAGGAACAGCCAGGCGTAGTCATTGGGGTTGGACACCCCGGTGCGGGCGTGCCCGGCCAGGGTGCCGGAGCGCAGGACGAGGGCGTCGAAGCCCCGATCGCGGGCCTGGGCCACCAGTGCTTCGGCGGCCCATTTGCTGAGCGCGTAGCCGCCGAGGGCGCCGGCCGGGCCCAGTTCGGTGAAGTCCTCCACCCGGTCGGTCCCGCCCCTGCCGTAGAGCACCGAGACGGTGGAGACATGGGCCAGCCGCTTGGGGCGGGCGGTGCTCGCCAGGCGGAGGATCTCGACGGTCCCCGAGACATTGGCGCCGCGCAGGGCGTCGTAGGGGAAGCTGACATTGACCCCGGCGCCGCAGTGGTAGATGGCGCCGGTCCGGGTGGCGAGCGTGCGGTGGTCGGCGTCGTCGAGTCCGCAGCGGGGGCGGGCGAGGTCGCCGGCCACGCCGATGACCCGTCCGGCCCACTCCTCGCGCCACAGGTCGTAGTAGCGCAGCGCTCCCTCCACGCGTTCCTGCGCGGTGCCGCCCGCGGGACGCACCAGGCAGTACACGTCCTCGTCGGTGTGTTCGAGCAGATCGGCGGCGACGGCGGCGCCGAGGAAGCCGGAGGCTCCGGTGACCAGGGCGGGGGCGTCGACGTCGGCGGCTCCGTCGAGCGGGCGCACGTCGGCGGGCAGGACCAGGTCCTCCGCGGGGACGCTCATCGCCACACCCACAGCGGTGAGGTGCCCTCGTCGTCCCAGTCGTCACCGGGCGCCGCGACGGAGCCGGGACCGGCGGCGGGGACCGCGCCGGGCGAGCCGATGGGAGCGGGCTCGGCGGGTCGCGGAGCCGGCACGGCCAGGTCGTCCTGGGTGAACAGGGAAGGGAACAGCGTTCTCACAGCGGCTCCTCGCAGCATTCTTGGCACAGCGGCGCGGTCGTTCCCCGGGGGTTCGGGGACTCCAGCCGGAACCGCCAGGTTCGGTCCACTCCATTGCGTGCCAGCCGGGCACGGGCATGGTCGATCCGGCTCTCCAGGCCGGGGGCGGCGGGGTCGAACAGCACGGCGAGCACCCGGCCGCTGTGCGCGGCCTGGACGCCGACGCCTCCGCTGTCCCGGCACACGGCCTCGACGAGCGGCAGCCCCTCCTGGGGCAGGAACCGCTGGTTGATCCGGGCACTGGCGGTGGCGACCTCGGCCAGCAGGGCGCAGTCGCCGCCCGCCACCGCGCGGCGCATGGTCGCACGCAGCACCCGCAGGGACTCGATCTGGTCCGGGGAGTAGTCGAAAGCGGGCAGTTCCAGGGTGTCGACGCCGGGTCCGCCCGCGTCCAGGCCCAGCACCTCCAGCGAGGGCAGCGGACCGCCCAGGTCCTCCAGGACGGTGCCGTCCCGGTTGGCGTAGAGCACGGCCCGGTGGCCGAACATGATGCCGTCGGCGGCGCCTTCGGCCAGCACGGCGATCCTGGCCACCTCCTCGGCGGGCAGGCGGCGGCCGTGGGCGCTGGCGACGGCGCGGATGGTGCTGACCACGTCGGCGGTGGAGGAGCCCAAGCCGCGTTCGGTGGGGATGGCGCTGTGTACGGACAGCAGGCCGCCCCCGCCGACGCGCAGCCTGTGCAGCGTCTCCTCGGCCGCACGTCCTGCCTTGACCTTCCACGCCGGGCTGACCCGCACCCGCGGTGTGCCGTTCGGCACGAACACCGCCGAGGCGCGCAGCGACGGGTAGGGCAGGGAGACCACGGCGTGGGTCAGCTCCCCGTCGCCCCGGTCGAAGACGCCCTGCAACAGCTCGCCGTGGTGCGCGATGGCGGTTTCCAGGGCGGGGACGGCCACGGCGCCGACGGCCGCCGGATGCGGCCGGGAGTGCTGCTCCGGGGCGCCGGAGCCGACGGGCATCGCCATGTCAGAGCAGCCCTCGCACCCGGGGCAGCTCGGCGTCGGGATCGGTGATCAGGGCGGTGACGGCCGATTCGCAGGCGGCGGCGAACCGTTCGACGGTGCTCCGCTCCCACAGCGCGGTGCGGTACTTCACATCGAACAGCAGCCCGTCCTCCACGATGAGGGTGGACACCTCCAGGTCGGTGCTCGCCGACGGGTCGGCGACGATGCGCCCCTGGTGGACACGGCATCCCTCGAGCGTGAACCCGGAGTCGGCCTGGAACACGTTGAGGGTGACGTACGAGCCGCGGCCGCTCGCGATCAGCGCGTCCAGGCCCGCGGCCCGCAGCGCCTCGCCCGCCGGATAGGACTGGTTGGCGTAGGCGCCGGCGACGACGTCCCTGGCCTGGCCGAGCAGATCGGCCCAGGTCCGCACCCGGCCCTCGCCGAGGTCCAGCCGCAGGACGAGCAGATTGACCATGGCGCCCATGACGTCCGCGGCCGCCAGGTCCAGGCGGTTCTCGCACGGCGTCAGCAGTTGGACGTCCTCGTGCCCCGACCACTGGTGCAGCACGGCGGACAGGGCCGTGGCCACGACGATGAACGGGGTGACCCGCCGCTCTGCGGCGAAGCGGTGCACGGCGTCCCGCACCGCCTCGGGGGCCAGCCGGTGGACGGCGGCTCCGTCGAAGGAGGGCGCCGCGGGGCGGGGGAAGTCGGTGGGCAGGGTCAGTTCGGTCAGGCCCGTGAGCCTGCGCCGCCAGTACCGTTCCTGGGCCTCGGCGGCCGGGGTCGCCCTCCAGCGCCGCTCCGCCGCCATCACGTCGCGGAAGGACACCGGCTCCTTGTCCGGCGGTTGCCCCTGCCCCGTGCTGCGCACCCGGTAGAAGGCGCTGATCTCGGGGAAGAGCACGCGGGTGACGGCCCAGTAGTCCATGACCAGGTGGTGGCAGGACAGCAGCAGCTGCTGTTCCTCGTCGGCGAGGCGGACCACGGTCGTTCTGATCAGCGGAAGCACCGAGACGTCGTAGCCGGTCTCGGCCTGTACGGCGGTCAGGTGCTCCAGGGCGGCGGTGCGCTCGGAGGGGTCCAGACCGCGCAGGTCGGCCACCTCGACGGTGACGGTGTGGGCGTCGTGGACCTCGCGGTGCGGGGTGTGGTCCGGTCCGAGGTGGTAGGTCGTGCGCAGGATCTCCTGGCGGGCGACGGCCTGGTTGAGCGCCCATTCCAGCGAGGGCAGGTCCACCGGTCCGTCGATCCTGAAGGAGAGGGTGAGGGTGTTGACGGCGCTGCCCGGGGCGAACTGCTCCATCAGCCAGAACGGCTCCTCGGCGGCGCCGAGGCCGTCCACGGCCGAGGAGTCCCGCGCCGCCGGGTCCTCGTCCGCGCCTTCGGGCTCCCGCTCCTCCTCGGCGAGCGCGGCCAGCTCCTCGGGGGTGAGCCGCTCCAACTCCTCCAGCGCTGCCGCGACGTCCGGGTGGCGGCCGGCAATGGCCGTGCTCAGTTCGTGCAGTTCGGGGTTCTCGAAGACGAAGAGCAACGGGATCTCGGCCTCGAACTCCTCCGAGAGCGTCTGCACCAGCCGCGCCGCGACCATCGAGTGCCCGCCCACGGCGAAGAAGTCGTCCTCGGCGACGATGGTGTCGTCCTCCAGCAGTTCCCGGCACAGCTCCACGATCCGCCGCTCCAGCGCGGGGCTGCGCGACGCCCCGGCACCGCCCGCGCGCGCCTGGGGCTCGTTCAGGACCCGCCACAGCAGGCGCCCGTCCTCCATCAGCCGCACCCGCAGTGCGCCGTCGCCCTCGGGCAGCGCCACCTCGTGCGGGCCGGTGAACAGGGTGCCCTCCAGGCCGCGTGGCGCCGCCGCTCCGTTGGGCTCGCGGATCGCGGGCGGGGCGGGAACGGACACCACCTCGCCGCGCTCGCCGTCCTCGCCCGCGCCGTCGTCGGCACGCAGGACGACCGGGCCCGCCGGGGTGGACAGCACCCGGTGGGCGGCGTCCGCGGCCGCCGCCTCCACGGTGACGCGGGGCGGCCCGGTGTCCGCCCGGCCGGTCAGTCGTATGTCGTCCAGAGTCACCGAGGGGTCCGCCATGCCCGCCTCCATCGCGGACACGAAGTGGTCGACGAACCGCCGTACGGTGCCGGCCTCGAAGATCTCGCTGTCGTACTCGACGGCCGCCACGATGTCGTCGCCGTGCCATTCGAGGTTGAACAGCAGGTCGAAGCGGGAGCGCCCGCGCGGCACATGCACGGTCCGCATCTCCAGCCCCGGCAGGGTGTCCTCGCGGAAGTGCAGCGGAGGCGCGTTGAAGACCACCTGCACCAGCGGATTGCGGCTGGGGTCACGGCGCTCCAGCGTCTCGTTGACCACCTGGCGGAAGGGGATGAACTGGCGCTCGTACGCGGTGAGCGTCACATCCCTGGCCGCGGCCAGCAGATCGGCGAAGCGCAGGTCGCCGGGGGCGCGCATCCGCACCGGGATCATGCAGGAGAACGGCCCGACGACCTCGCGGTACTCCTGCGGCCGCCCGTCGCCGCAGATGCCCACCACCATGTCGTCGGCGCGGGTGTGCCGGTGGAGCACGGCGGTGACCGCGGCGAGCAGGGTGTGGAACGGGGTGACCCGGTGCCGCGCGGAGAACCGGCGCAGCCGCGGCACGATCCCGGCGGGGAAGGGCAGGACGGCCAGGCTCCCCCTGCTGCCCTTGGTGGCCGGGCGCGGCCGGTCCTCGGGTATCGGCAGGGTGTGCGGGGCGCCGGACAGCTCCTCGACCCAGGCGTGCCGTTCGCCGTCCAGCTCACCGGAGTCCAGGAGCTTGCCGTGCCAGCGGGTGAAGTCCAGGTAGTCGGCGGTCACGGGCGGCAGTTGAGGCTCGCGGCCCTCCAGGATCGCGGGCATGGCGACGGCGAGCTCCTCCAGGAGTTGCGCGGCCGCGCCCGCGTCCATGACGGCGTGGTGGAAGCCGAGGACGAGCAGATGGTCGTCCTGCCCCAGGCGGGCGAGGGCGAAGCGCACCGGCGGGGTGACGGTCGAGCTGTAGGGCTCCTCGATGAGCGCGCGGGCCCACTCGACCGCCTCGTCGAGGCGCCCGGAGAAGTCGGGCGGGGCGTCCAGCCGCACGGTCCAGGGGTCGACCAGGCACTGGCGCAGGCCGCCCCGGTGCACCGGCAGGATGGTGCGCAGCGCGGTGTGACGGCTCACCAGCAGGGTGAATCCGGCTTCCAGCGCGGGGACCGACAGCGGGCCGGTGAGGCGGAAGACCAGGTGCTCGTTGTAGACGGCGGCCTCGGGGTCGAGCTTGTCGACCAGCCACATCTGCTCCTGCACGGGCGCGGCCGGCAGCAGGTCGGCCGGGGGCACATTCGTCACCGGGTCCCCTCCTTCGCGGCCACGGCCGCCGTCACGGCCGCCGCGCCGCCCACCGCCCCACCCACCGCGGCGGCCGGGCCGCGGCCGGAGGCCGGTAGCGCCGTGACGGGCAGCCGGGTCAGACCGTTGATGAAGTTCGACCGCAGGTGCACCGCGTCGCCCGCGGGCTCGAACCGGTCGAAGCGGGCGAGCAGTTCCTCGAGCAGGACGGTGAGCGCGACGCGTGCGGCCGGACCGCCCACGCAGTAGTGGGGGCCGGTGCCGAAGGCGATGTGGGGGTTCGGCGAGCGGCCGAGAGTGAACGAGTACGGGTCGTGGAAGACCTTCTCGTCACGGTTGGCGGAGGCCACCCAGGCGACGACGAGCTCTCCGGCCCCGATGCGGGTGCCCGCGATCTCCACATCGGTGGTGGTGCGCCGCATGAGGTGGTTGGTGGGGGTGGACCAGCGCAGGGACTCCTGGATCGCGGCCCCGACCCGGTTCGGCGCGTCGCGCAGCGCCTGCCAGACATCGGGGCGCTCCATCAGCGCGAGCATCATGTGCGAGGCGGTGTGCGGGGTGGTGGTGGTCGCGCCCATGACGAAGCTGTAGCAGTTGAGCAGGATCTGGCTGTCCTCCATCGGCTGCCCGCCGAAGTCGAGGTGGACCAGCATCGAGACCAGGTCGTCCTTGGGCTCGGCCCTGCGGGCCTCGATCAGCTCGCTGAACATCGCGAACAGGTCGTGGTGCGCCTGCCGCAGTGTGTCGGCGGTCTCGCCCTTGGTGAACTCCTCGTCGTCCGGGGCGACTCCGGCCATGGTCCAGCGCGGGATGTCGGGCCAGTAGCGCTCCGGGATGCCCAGGATCTCCCCGACCGCGGCCATCGGCAGATCGAACATCAGCTGTGCGAAGTCGTGCTCACCGCCGTCGAAGCAGGGCTCGATGATCCTGCGGACATGGGCGCGCACACGGTCGACGCGCTGGTGGAGGATGTTGGTGGTCATGGTGCGGAAGGTGGGCACACGCACCCAGGTGTGGCGGGGGCGGTCCATCAGGTTGATGGTGCGTCCGCCCGCGCTGTCCCCGCCCGTGACGGCGAGGATGGTTCCGTGCTCGGAGCTGTAGCGGCGTACGTCCTTGAGTACGCGCACCACATCGGCGTATCGGGTCACCGACCAGAACCGGGCGCCATTGGGCGCCTCCTGGGACCACACCGGTGCTTCCTCGCGCAAAGTCGCGAAGGCGACGTGCTGCGGGTACTCCTGGAAACGGCGCGGGTCGTACAGGTCGATCGTGTCCAGCGGTACCCGCTGGCCTGGCCCGGGGGCGGTCATCAGCATCGCGGCGGTCTCCCGTCCTGCGTCCTGGCGCCCCCTCGCGCGGCGGACGCACAGTTCGGAATTTATTCGTCCCCGGAACAGCGGCGCAACATTCTTTCGCCGCCCGGAAAGGAATCGGCAGCGGGCTCGGCCGCGCAATCTTTCAAGGGTCTTTCCGAGGTCTTTCCGGAAGCTGCGTGAACACTTGCCGGGCCGGTGCGGCCGACTACCGTGAAACGGATGAGAACAACTCCGCAGACCGGAAAATGGCTGCTCAGAAAACCGCCTCAGGACAGCACTTCGCTGCTGTTCTGCTTCCCCTACGCGGGAGTCGGGGCGTCGTCCTACCGGGACTGGCCGCCGACCCTGGCGGGCGGGACCGCGGTGTGCGCGCTGCAACCGCCGGGCCGGGAGAACCGCTTCCGCGAACCTGGGCATCCGGACCACGGGGCCTTCGCCCGTGACCTGGTCGACTTCCTCACCCCACTGCTGGAGCGGCCGTTCGCGTTCGCGGGGCACTGCGGGGCGGTGCCGTTCGCCCTGGAGACGATCCTGACGCTGGAGGACCGGGGACTGCCGTTGCCGCGGCGGCTGTTCGCGTCCAGTTGGGGCGCGCCGCACCGCGGGCTCTACGGCGAGCTGAACTTCGTGGACCTCGACACGGCCGATCTGGTGCACGAGGTGCGGCAGCGGTACCTGCTCACCGGGCAGGGCGAGCCACCCCCCGAACTGGCGGAGATAGCCGCCCGGGTGCTCAAGGAGGACCTGGTGGTGCAGCGCCCCTACCGCTACGACGCCGGCCGGCGGCTGCCCTGCCCGGTGACGGTGGTGTCGTGGTCGGACGACGACGTGGTGCCCGCCGCCACGGTGCCGCCCGGATGGGAGGAGTGCGCGCCGGTCCGCTTCGAGCATCTGGAGGGCAAGCATCTGGACTTCCTCAGCTGCCCGCAGTCGCTGAAGGACGTCATCGCGGCCGACTTCCCCGCCTGAACCGATTCCCCGCCCGAGCGGAGCGGGCCGGCAGAGAGGGCGAACGGGGGCGCGCACCAGGGGTGCGCGCCCCGCCGTCGTGCGGGGGCTACACGGCGCCCCCGGACAGGACCTCGGACAGCTCCGCCGGTGTGGGGTTGAGCATCAGGTCGCGCACTTTCAGCGGTGTGCCGACCCTTTCGACCACGAGCCGCACGGCCCTGTTCGCGCTGAGGGAGTCACCGCCGAGCAGGAAGAAGTTGTCGTGCACCCCCAGGTCGGACAGGCCGAGGATCTCCTCCCACACCTTGACGAGGGCGGCCTCGAGCTCGGTACGGGGAGCGTTGTCCACCGCCTCTTCGCCGTCGGCGGAGGAGGACGGGGCGGACGCCGAGGCCAGGGCCGTCCAGTCCGGCTCGGGAAGGGCACGGCGGTCGATCTTGTCGCCGGAGTTGAGCGGCAGCGCGTCCAGGAGAATGAACGCCTGGGGCACCATGTGGTCCGGCAACTGCCCGGCGAGCGCTCGGCGCAGCGCCGCCGTGTCCAGGCCGTCGTCGGCCACGAGGTACGCGATGAGCCTCGGGGTCCCCGAGGGGTCGTCGGGTGCGGTGACCGCGGCCGCACGCACACCGGGGGCGGCGAGGAGCGCGTTCTCGACCTCGGCGACCTCCACACGCATACCCGCGATCTTCACCTGGTGGTCGGCCCTGCCGCGGTGCTCCAGCGCCCCGTCGTGGCGGAATCTGACCAGGTCACCGGTCAGATAGAGCCGTCCGCCCGGCTCGGTGCCGAACGGGTCGGGCACAAAGCGCTCCGCCGTCTGGGCGGCCGTCAGATAGCCGCGGGTCTGCTCCGGTCCGGTGACCGCGAGCTCCCCGACCACGCCCGGCGGGACGGGGCGCATCCGGTGGTCCAGGATGTGCAGCCGAACGCCCGGCCAGGGGCGGCCGATCGGCGGCGGGGTGCCCCGGTCGCGTTCCGTGGCGGTGTGCGAGGTGATCCTCTCCTCCCACGGCAGGAGGGGGGTGGTGACGATGTTGACCTCGTTGGCGCCGTACCAGTTGCCGACCTCGAACGGGAGGTGGGCGGGGGCCCAGCGGCGGACCCGGTCGCTTCCGGTCAGCAGGCTGCGCAGGGGCACCCGCTCCGGCCAGTCGGCGGTCACCAGCGCCTCGGCGAGCGGCGCCACGACGAAGACCTGCGTCACACCCGAGTCGATGAGCCAGTCCCGCAGCCGTTCCGGCGAGGACAGTTCGTCATCGGCGGCGATGTGCAGCGGCGCGCCGACCACGAGGAACGCCCAGACGACGACGGTGACGGAGACATTGGTGTGCGGGGGGAAGGTCCAGCCGCCGTGCTCCTCGCGCCGCACTTGGTGGGCGCGCACCTGGGCGAGGGCGGAGTGGGCGACACCGCGGTGGGTGACGACGACGAGCTTGGGCAGGCCGGTGGAGCCGGAGGTCTGCACCAGATAGGCGATGTCGTCGAGTTCGGGGACGGGCAGCGGGTCGGCGGCGTCGGCGGAGCCGGAGGTGATCTCCCCCGATTCGAGCAGGCAGAGCACCTGCGCGGCCTCGGCTGGCCAGTCCCGCCGGAGGCGTTCCGTCGTCACCACGAGCGACACCCCGGCCTGGGCGAGGAGCCGGCCCAGATAGGCCTCGGGCGCCTTGGGGTCGAGCATCAGGGCGGCGGCGCCCGCCCGGTGGACCGCGAGCATGGCCACCAGCAGTTCGGGGCAGCGGGGCATGCACAGCCCCACCGCGTCGCCCCGTGCGATTCCCTCGGCGGCGAGGTGACGGGCGAGGCGGTCGGCGCGCCGGTCCAGCTCGGCGAAGGTCAGTGTCCGCTCGCCGAGCACGGCGGCGACGGCGTCCGGAGTCACCCGCGCCCGCCTCGCCACCAGTTCGGGAACGGTCCTGAGCCGATCGACCACGTCGTCGGTCCGGCCCCAGCGGCGCAGCAGCTCGTGGTCCTCGGGCCCGAGGAAGTCGAGGTCGCCCACGGCCGTGTCCGGATGGTCGAGCAACTGCCGGAGCATCGTGAGGACATGGCGGCCGATGCGGTCGGCGCTCTCCTCGACGACCAGCTCGGTGTCATGGGTGAGCTCCAGCCCGGGACCGCCGGCGGCCTCCACCACGGTGAGGGCCAGCTCGGACTCCGCGGCCGCGGCAGGGACAGCGGTGACCCCGGCGGGGCCGAGGCGGCGGACCCCGAACGCGGCCGAGAAGCGCGGCGGCTGTTCCGTGGGCTCCGCCAGTACGTCGTGGGGCAGCACGGGGCCGCCCTTCACCGCGGCCAGCCGGTCGGCGACGGCCGACAGCAGGTCGGAGGCGGTGGCCGCGGCGTCGAACCGGAAGCGGACGGGGACCAGTTCGGTGTACTGGCCGATGGCACCCGGGTGGGGGCGCCGGTCCACCTCGACGGCGACGAGCAGATCGGCCCGGCCCGTGTACCGGTGAAGCACGGCAAGGTAGGCGGCGAGCACGGCCGACGGCTCGGTACGACCGGTGAGTGCGCCGTCCGGATCGGGCACGGCGACGGTCCGCGCCGGCCCTGCGGCCCCGGCCCCGCGCGCCGCGTCGAGCGGCAGGTCCAGCAAGGCGGCCGCCCCCGCCAACTCCTCCCGCGCGGCTTGCGCCTCGGCGGCTGTCGCGGTGAGGGGCGCGGGGGGTCGCGCGGGCACGGTGATGGGTGAGTTCCGGGCGTCGGGGGCCGCGGCAGGCACGAACCCGCCGCCGGGGGCTACGGCAGGCGTGCGCGCGGCCGTCCGCGGCGCCCGGGACTCACGGGCTGCGGCCCCACGGCTTGCGCCGGGGGCGGCTTCGGCTTCGGCCGGTGCGGTCGCCGGCCTCGTCGGCGCGGGCCCCGGGCCGGACGGTCCGGGCGCCCCGGGTTCCACCCGTGCCGCGACCTCCGCGGCGAGCAGCCGCAGGGCCGTGGTGTCCAGTGCGCAGCGGTGTGCGGCCAGGTGGAGCGTCGAGGGACTCCCCTCGACCAGTGCCGCGCGCACGAGCGGCCCCCGTTCGAGGTCGAACGGCTTCGCCGTCAGAGCGCTCCCGTCCTCCCCCGCCGCCAACGGCTCGAGGCTCGGCCCGGGGCCGTCCCACGACAGCACCGCGTCCTGGTCACCGCCGGCCAGGCGGGTCCTCAGCGCCGGGTGGGCGCCGGTGCACGCGTCGAGAGCCGCGGCCACGGCCCTGCGGCCGACTCCCGGCGGCAGGGGTACGGTCGCCGCGACCGTGTGCGAGCCGTGCCCGGGGGCCCAGCGCTCGCTGCGCCGCAGGCGCTCCTGGATCGCGGGCAGCGCCCGAGTTGCGGTCACACCCATGGGACGGCCGTCAGCCCGCCGCGAGGCGCTCGCGGACGCTGCGCGGACGCATGTCGGTCCACACCCGCTCGATGTGGTCCAGGCATTCCTGACGGGTCCCGCTGGTCCCCTCGGCGCGCCAGCCGTCGGGCAGCGGCCTGTCGGCGAACCAGATGGAGAACTGTTCCTCGTCGTTGACCACGACGCTGTACTCGCGGTCGTCCTCCCGCTCGTCCATCGGGGGCTCCTCTCCCGTGGTTCCCGTGGTTCTCCCGTGTGAATTCAGCGCGGTGAGTCCACAAAGTAGTCCTGACCGGCACCGTCGCGAAGCCGCGCCGAAACACTTCGGAAAGAGGTGACGGGTTCGGGACAGAAATCCTTTCCGGAATGCAATTCCGTACCACTATTTCCCCGCCAGGCACGACGGTCGAAGCGTGTTGGAGCGCGAGGAGGAATCTGTGGGCGACGTGGCGCCGGTCGATCTCCGGTCCGACACGGTGACCCGGCCGACCGGGCGGATGCTCGAGGCGATGGCCTCGGCGCGGGTCGGCGACGACTTCTACGGCGAGGACCCCACGGTGCTCGCGCTGGAGGAGCGGGCGGCCGAACTCGCGGGCACCGAGGACGCCCTCTTCGTGGTGAGCGGGACCATGGCGAACCTGGTGGCGATCCTCGCGCTCGTGCCCCGGGGACGGGAGTTGATCGCGGAGGCCGACACCGATCTGGTGCGCTGGGAGTCCCACTCGGTCGCCGGGCTGGCCGGAGTGCAGCTGACCGCCGTGCACGGCACCGACGGGATGTTCGGCGCCGCCGACCTGGAGGAGCTGCTGGCCCGCGACGACTGGCGGGCACCGCAGACGGGCATGGTGGCCGTGGAGAACACCCACAGCGCCGGCGGCGGCTCGGTCTGGTCCCTGGACCGCCTGGAGGAAGTGGCCTCGGCGTGCCGGGCCGCGGGGGTGCCGCTGCACTGCGACGGAGCCCGGCTGTTCAACGCGGCCGTGGCGGGCGGCTACGCGGCCCATGAGGTGGGCGCGCTCTGCGACACCGTCACCTTCTCCCTGTACAAGGGCCTGGGCGCGCCCATGGGCTCACTGCTGTGCTGCGGCGCGGAAGTCCGTACCGCGGCCGCGCGGGCCCGGCGCCAACTGGGCTGCACCTTCCGGCAGATCGGCACCATGGCCGCCGCCGGGCTGGTCGCGCTGGAGGGGATCGAGCATCTGGCCGAGGACCACGAACTCGCCCACCGCCTCGCTCGCGGTCTTCGCGATGTGCTGCCCGAATGGGCCGCGCCCGCGCTGCCTTCCACGAACATCGTGACCCTGCGGCTCGGCCCGCGCGCCGCCCCGTTCGTCGCCGCCCTGCGCGAGCGCGGGGTGCTGGTGACCGAGGTCGTCCCGGGCGTGGTGCGCTTTGTGACCCACCGGGACGTCGACTCCGCGGGGGTGGAGCTGGCCGTCGCCGCCGCCGCGCGGGTCGCGCCCGAAACGCTCGCCGCCCCCCTGGCCACCGCGGGGGAACGGGCGTGAGCGGGCCGACCGGTACCGCCGCGCGGCCCCCGGTGACACCCGGCACCGAGCGGCCCGCGCCGCTGTCCACCGCCCAGGCCCGGCTGTGGTTCGTGCACAGCAGCAGGCCGCCGACGGCGGAGTACAACCTCCAAGTGGCGCTCCTGCTCCACGGCGAGCCCGACACCGAGGCACTCCTGGCGTCCGTCCACCGCGTGGTGGAGCGGCACGAGCCGCTGCGCACGGTCGTCGCCCCCCGGCCGGACGGCCTGCCCGTGCAGCGCGTACTCGACGGCCGGCGGCCACCGGTGGACCGCCGGCCGGCTCCCGAGGGGGCCGACACCATGGCGCGGGCCGTGGCGGTCGCCGACGAGGAACTGGCCGCCGTCTTCGATCTCGAACGGGAACCCCCGCTGCGGGTGCGCCTGGCGCGCGTCACCGACGACGCGTGGGTGCTGGCGCTGACCCTGCACCATCTCGCTTTCGACGGCTGGTCCACCGCCTTGTTGCTGGAGGAACTGGACCAGGGGTGCTCGGGTGCCGAGGCCAAGCCGCTTCCGGTGTCGTACAGCGACTACGCCTGGTGGGAGCGGCGGGTCCTGGAACGGGAGCGGGAGGAGCTGCTGCGGCACTGGCTGGCGGAACTGGACGGCGCCGAGGAACTGGACCTGCCCGCCGACCGGCCGGGACACGGCGTGGGCGGGCCCATGGGGACCGTGCGCCATGCCCTGTCCCCCGGCACGTGGGAGCGCCTGCGCAGTGTGTCGCGCGGCGCGGGGGCGACACCGTTCGCCGTTGCCCTGGCCGCGTACTTCGCCGTGCTCGGCCGGTACAGCGGGCAGCGGGACTTCGTGGTGGGCCTGCCCGTGAGCGGACGCACGGACATGTCGCTGGAGCCGCTGATCGGATGCTTCGTCAATACGCTGTGCCTGCGTGCCTCGGTTCGGCCGCGTGAGTCCTTCCTCGACCTGGTGCGCCGCACCCACCGGACGCTGGCCCGGGCGGTGGCGCATCAGGCCCTGCCGTTCGAGGAGTTGGTGCGCCGGGCACGGCCCGATCGGCGCAGCGACCGCAATCCGCTCTTCCGGGCGTTCTGCTCGGCCGTGGACGGGCTGCCGCCGCCGGTGCGGCTGGGCGGGATCGAGTGCGAACTCGTCGCCCCCGAGTACGGGTTGAGCAGGTTCGACATCAACGCGACCTTTGTGCTCGACCCGTCGTCCCCGCTGGTCCAGATCGACTACAGCAGGTCCATCTTCGACGACGCGACCGGAGAGGGCTTCGCCGCCCGGCTGGGCGTCTTCCTGGACTGGGCGGTCGCCCGGCCGGACCGGGCGGTCGCCGACGTCCCGTGGATGAGCCCGGCGCAGCGGCGAGGGGTCCTGGATCTGCTCAACGGCGGCGCGGGCACCTCGGGAGGCCGGCGGTGAGCGGGCAGCGCGGCCTCGACCCGGCCGCTCGGCGCAGGGCACTGCGCTCCGTGGTCAACCGCAGGGCGCGTGAAGCCGCCGGTCTGGAGTTCGTGGGGCCTCGGCCCTCCGGCGCCGAGGTTCCGCTGACGCTGGAGCAGGAGTGGCTGTTCACGGCGGCCTCGGCGGTGCCGGACCTGGGGCGGCTGGCGACGGCGGGTGTGATGGAGAGCGAACGCAGGCTCGACGGGCAGCGGTTGCGTGCCGCTGTGAAGGCGGCGGTCCGGATCACCGACGCGTTGAACCTGGTCGTCGGCGAACGCGGCGGCTCGCTGGTACTGCTGCCGCGGCAGGGTCCCTCGGTCGACTGGCGGGAGGCGGGGGACGGGGCCGCCGCTGACGCTGTGACGGACGACGCGGTGACGGACGACGCGGTGACGGCGGCCCTGCTGGCCGAACCGTTCGACCCGCGAGGCGGTTCCCCGCTGCGCGCCGCGGTGGTCGAACGGGGCACCGGCACGGCCCTGTTCGTCGCCGCGAGCCGCCAGGTGCTCGACCGGCGGTCCCTGCAACCGCTGTTCGCACGGATCGCCGACCTCTACGACAACCGGCCGACCGAGGCCGGAGCCTTCGGGTTCGCGGACTTCGCCCACTGGCATCGGCGGCGGTTCTCACCGGAGCGGCTGAGGCAGGCCGCGGAGCGGGCCGCCGAGCGGTTCGGTTGGCCCCGGGCCTCGCGGCTGCCGTACGACCGGCCCCCGGTCGCCGGACCTCCGGTGACCGAGTCCGCGGTGCGCCGCTTGGCTCTCGACTCCCCGACCGGCCACGGCGGCAGCGGACAGGGCGGCGATCCCACCGCCTCGTTGCTGGCCGCCGCCGGTACGGTGCTCCGGCGCCTGGGGGCCACCTCCCCGCTGCGGGTGGGGCTGAGGGAGAGCGGGCGGCACACCGAACCGACCCGGGCCCTGATCGGCCAGTTGTCGACGACGGCGGCGGTGGCGTTCGACATCGCCTCCGGAACGGACGCGACGGCCCTGCTCGGCCGTGCCGAGAAGGCGGTGGCCGGGCTGGCCGACGAGTCGTTCCCGATCGCCGGGCTGCCCGAGCTGGGACAGCGCGCACCGGGTGCCGAGCCCTTCCTGCCCATGGGCCTGGACGCCGTGGTCCTGGAGCCACCGGGCATCGGCGGGGGCGGCAGCCGCGTCCGCCTGCTCCAGAGCCCGGTCCCGACCTTCGACGTGGAACTGGTACTGGTCGAGAGCAGGACGGCGGGCGGCTCCTCTCGCGAACTCACCGCCCAGTACCGGCCGCATCTGTTCGACGACGCCACGATCGACGCGCTGTTGACGGCGACCGGCCGCGTTCTCACGGGACATGGATCCGATCCACTGCCGACCGCACGCCCGGCCTCGCGAGAACTCCCCTCGTACGGTGACGGCATGGCGGCCTGGGGCGACCGCGCGCCCCGCGACACGGTGGTCCTCGGCTCCCGCGCCGGCCGGTCGGCGGCGGACACCACCGCCCACATGGAGCGCGTACGAGACGCCCTGCGCACCGCCGGAGCGGGAGCGGGGACGGTGGTCGTCCTCACCGCCGACGGCACCGCAGACACCGTGGGCGCCCTCCTGGCGGCGCTCGCCGCGGGCGTTGATGTGCTGGTCCATGACCCGAGGGACCCCCTAACCTGGACCGAGACCGTCGAGGAAGGCGCACGTCCGCATCTGAGGCTGCGGCCCAACGGCGAGGTGACCGCCCTGGCACCGATTGCGGCCACCGGCGAGGGGGACGACGACGCCGGGGCCCTCCTCGTGGGTCTGCGCGCCCGTCCCCGTCCCCGCCTCCTGCGCCTGCCGACCGCCGTACTGCGCCGTGCGGCCGACGCCCATCGCCGCCTGCTGGGCCTGACCCGCGAGGACGTCCTCGCCCCGGACTTCACCTGGGGAAGCGAGGACGCCGCCGTCGCCGTGCTGGCAGCCGCCCGCTCGGGCGCGGCCCTCGTCCTGCCCGACCAGGACGCCCGCGCCGACGACCGGTTCGACGCCCTGGCGGACGCCGGGGCCACCGTCGCCGCGCTCCCCGTCGAACTGGCCGGGTCCGTACCCGTCCACCTGCTGGGGCTGCGGGCCGCGTACCGGCGAAGGACCGAGCCCCTGCTGGCCGGGGAGGGCGGCCCCGACGGACTGCCGGTGTTCCGCAGATGGTGGGCGGCCGAGGCTCCCGATGCCGTACTGGCCGGTTCGGACACCCTTGAAGTGACAGACGCCGCACGGCTGTTCGTGCTCAATGACGACCTGGCGCCCGTCCTCGCCGGGGGCACCGGCACGGTGTGGGCCGCCGCCGATCCCGGCTCCGGATACCCCGGCGACGCCGCCGCCACGGCGGACCGCCTGCGCCCCAACCCGTTCGGTCCGCCCGGCAGCCGCATGGCCCGTACCGGGGCGCTGGTGCGGGTCGGCCCCGACGGCGGGCTCACCCTCGCCGGTCTCCCCGAGGACCGGGTGTCCGTGGGGGGCCGCACCGTCCTGGCGGACGACATCGCCGCAGCCGTGACCGGGCGGACCGGCGCTCCAGCGGTGGCGGGGGCCCATCCGCTGGAGTGGGGCCGCGCCGAACACCCCTACGCGGTCGTTCGGCCGGCCCCCGGGCAGCAGCTCCCGGCACCGCCCTCGGACGTGGGCGAGTCGTTGGCGGAGCTGCTGCCGCCCGCCGCCGTCCCCGAGCGCGTCCTCGCCGCCGACGAACGGCACGGCCAGGACCCAAGAGGAGCTCGGCGGTTGGCGGAACGCGCCGCCCAGGCCGACGCCCGCCCCTACGAACCCCCGGCCGACGGCATCGAACGCGAGCTGGCCGACACCGTCCTCGCCCCGCTGCTCGCGGTGCCCCGGGTCGGCCGCGACGACAACTTCTTCGAACTCGGCGGTACGTCACTCCAGCTCATCCAGGCGCTGGTGCGGGTCCGCGCCCTGCACGGCGTGGACATCCCGCTGGCCGACTTCTTCGTCTCCCCCACGGTCCGGCGGCTCGCCGAGCTGCTGGACCGGGCCGGCGCCACGAGGGAGCAGGACTTGGACACCGTCGGCGACCTGCTCTCCACGCTGGAAGCACTCCCCGAGCCCACCGACACCGACCGGAGGCCACGATGGCAGTGAACCCCGACGCGGCGGGCCCGGCGCCCACCGCCCTCCCCCTGTCCGCCGCCCAGCAGGACGTACTGGTCTCCGCCGCACTCGACGGCACCTCCCACGGACTCGCCCGCCAGGCCAGGATCGGGCTTCCCGCGGGGAGCGGGCAGGCCGAGGTGCGCACCGCCTGGCACCGCCTGCTGGCCGCCAGGCCCGTCCTCGCGGCTCGACTCACCTGGGACGGTGAGCGCCCGACGCAGGTACCGGGTGCCACCGAGCCCCCGTTCACGACGTCGGACGGCCCCGGTGCCGCCGAGAGGGACCTTCGGGAAGGCTTCCCCGCCGAACTCGACGGCCCGCTGCTGCGCCTGCTGTGGCTGCCCGACTCGGCCGAGGCCGTGCTCACCTACCATCCGCTCCTGCTCGACGACCTGGCCGCCCACCTCCTGCTCGGCGACCTCGCCGCGGTGGCCGAGGGAGGCCGGGTGCTGGAGCGCCCGTGCCTCGACGCGTACCTGAGCGGCCTGCCGGAGCACCAGGACGGCGCTTCTCCGGAGGAAGTGGCGTTCTGGAAGGCCGCCCTCGCCGAAGTCAGCGGTCCGGCCCCGCTGTTCGCCGCCGACGACGAGCGTTCCGACCGCTCCACTACCGTGCGCGTCGAGCTGTCGTCCCAGGAGACGGCCGCGGTGCGTGAGCTGGCCTGGGCGACACGCTCGTGCGTGCTGCGGCTGACCGCCGCCTCCTGGGCTTCGGTCGTGGCACGGTTCCGCAATGAACCGCTCGCCGTGGTCGGACTCCTCGTCGACACCCGCCCACCCGGTCTGAAGAACGCCCTGGGCCCCTTCGAGCGAGTCCTGCCGGCGCCGTTCCTCCTCGACGGCACCTCCACCGCCGCGTGGCTGACGGACCGCTCCGAGTGGATGGAGAAGGCCAGGGAGCTCGGCCATCTGCCGGGCGCCGCGCTCAACGACCTGACCGGCGCCGAGCGCAGCGTCGCGCTCTACGACAGCGTGGTCGACGCCCGTGACGACGCCGTCCTGCCCCCGACGTCGAGCAGCACCGCTCCGCTGCATCTCGGCGTGGAGGACTCCGGTGACACCCTGGCGCTGGTCGCGGGCTTCGACCCGGCGGTGACCGACGCCGACCATGTGGAGCGGCTGGTGCGCTGCACCGCGGCCGTGCTCACCGGGGCCGCGGCCACTCCCGATAAGCCCATTGACACGCTGCCGCTGGTGGGCGCGCGGGGTCTGGCCGCACCGTCCGAGCACAACGCCACCGCGGTCGCCTATCCCAGCGACCGCTGCCTGCACCAACTGGTCGAGGAGCAGGTGGACCGCACCCCGGACCGCACCGCCCTCGTCTTCGACGGGCAGAGCCTGGACTACGGCGAGATGGAGCGGCGCGCCAACCGGCTGGCCAACCACCTGGTGGACCTGGGCGTCGTCCCCGGCACGATCGTCGGCCTGTGCGCGGAACCGGGCTTCGCCCTGAACATCGCCATCCTGGCGATCCTCAAGGCGGGTGGCGCCTACGCCCCGTTGGACCCGTCCTTCCCCCCGGACCGGCTCCACTACCTGGCCGAGGACCTGGACTGCCCGGTGGTGCTGGTCGAGAGCCACCTGATCGGCAAGCTGCCCTCGGTGCGCGGTGTGGTCGCGCTGGACGAGCCGGCCCTGTGGGCGCACTGCCCCGACACCCGGCCCGAGACCGGGGTCCGTCCGGGCGATCTCGCCTATGTGATGTACACCTCGGGGTCGACCGGCCGCCCCAAGGGGGTGCTGATCGAGCACGGTGGCGCGGTCAACTTCGTCTGGTGGATCAGCCATCTGTACCCGCTGGGGCCCGAGGACGCGGCCCTGCAGTGGACGGCGTACAGCTTCGACGCGGCGGTGTGGGAGCTGTTCTGGCCGCTGTTCGTCGGGGCTCGTGCGATCCTGGCCCCGCCGCGGCTGCATCTGGACCTCAACCGCTTCACCGAGCTGATCCGCACCGAGCGGGTGACGACGCTGCACTTCGTCCCGGCGATGCTCCAGACGTTCCTGACGGCCGAGGACGCGGGCGAGTGCCATCTCCTGCGGTACGTCTTCGCCAGCGGCGAGCCCATTCCGACCACGCTGGCCGACCGCTTCCACGAGCTGCTGGACGCCGAGCTGATCAATCTGTACGGCGTCACCGAGGTGTCCATCGACTCCACCTACTACGTGGTCCCGCGCGGCGCCGACCTGCCGTTCATCCGCTCCGGGCGGCCCATCAACAACACGGCGACCCATGTACTGGACCGCAATCTCGAACCGGTGCCGTACGGCGCCCGCGGCGAGGTCTACATCGGCGGCGACAGCGTCACCCGGGGGTACCTGGGACGGCCGGGTCTGACCGCCGACCGCTTCATCCCCGACCCCTTCGGGGGCGGCGGGCGCAGGCTGTACCGCACCGGGGACGTGGCGCTGCTGCTGCCCGACGGTCATCTGCACTTCCTCGGACGCAGCGACCACCAGGTGAAGATCCGGGGCATCAGGATCGAACTGCTGGAGGTCGAGGCCGAGATCACCGAGCACCCCAAGGTCCGCGAGTGCCTGGTGGTGCCGTGGGGCGAGGGCAGCGAACGGAGCCTGGCCGCCTATGTCGTGCCCTCCGACGACAGTCTCGACGCGGCCGAGCTGAGAGCCTTCCTGGCGACCAGGGTGCCCAGTTACATGGTGCCGACCTCGGTCTCCCTGCTGGACGCCTTCCCTCTCGGGCCCACGGGCAAGATCGAGCGCAAGGCGCTTCCCCGGCCGGAGAGCAGCATCAGCGAACAGCTCAGCCACGCGGTGCCGCCCCGCACGGAGACCGAGCGGGCGGTGGCCGCGATCTGGCAGGAGGTGCTGGGTCTGCCCAATCCGGGTGTCCTGGACGACTTCTTCAGCGTGGGCGGCAACTCCCTGCTGGCCACTCGGGTGATCGCCGCGGTCAGGCGGCGGTTCGGGGTGCGGTTGCCGCTGCGGGCCTGGCTGGAGTCGAGCGCGATCGCCGACCTCGCCGCAGCGATCGACCGGCACCGTGACGCCGGGGCCACCGCGCAGGCCCTGCTCGCCGAGGTGGCCGCGCTGCCGGACGACGAGGTCGGGGGCTGACGGCGTTGACGGTCACCGGAGCGGGCGCGGAAACGGGAACGAGCGCGGGAACGGCCGTGGGAGCGGCAACGGGCGCCCCCGCCGCTGTCCCGGACGCCGCGCCGGATGTGGGCGCGGACCTGCGGGCGAGGATGCGGGCGCTGTCCCCGGCCAAACGGGCGCTGCTGGCCGCGCAGTTGGCCGAGCGCGGACTGCTGCACTATCTGGACAGCGGTCCGGAGCGGGCGGCAGGCGATCCGGACGCCGTCACCGTCAAACAGGAAGCGCTGTGGCGGCTGCACGCCGGCGGCGACGACGGGGACTTCTACCACGCCGGGATCGTCTTCCGGTTCGGGCCGAGGACCGATCCGCGGGCGCTGGCGGCCGCCGTCTCCCGCGCCGCCGAGCGGCACGAGGTCCTGCGCAGCGCTTACCTCGCCGACGCCTCGGCCGGCGGCTCCGTGCGGGTGCGGGTGCTGGACGCGGGCGAACTGCCGGTGCGGCACCTCTCGTTGGAGGCCGCCGACGAGGACGGGGCGCTGCGCCGGGCCGTGGAGTCGGCGCTGGCCGACGGCCGGGAGCGGTTCTGCCTGGACCGGCCGCCGGTGCGCTGCCGGGTGATCGACGCGCGGCCGTCCGCCGTGCTGCTGTCGGTGGTGGCGCACGACATCGCGTGCGACCGCTACGGCCTGCGCACCGTTCTCCTGCCGGAGCTGTGCTCCGAGCTGGGGGGCGGCGCTGCCGAGGAGCCGGGCGCCGTGGGGCCCGAGGACAGGCAGGACGGCGGACCGGAGCAGTTGCGCCTGCGTGATGTCGCCGAGTGGCAGCGCGAGAGCGCCCGTTCGGGGCTGATCGCCGAGCAGGCGCGCCGCCGGGCCCGCGTGCTCCGGGCCGAGACGGTGCTGGCGATGCCCGACCACGGGGACCGCGCCGGGGAGCGGATCGTCCTGCGGATCGGCGAGCAGGTCGGTCCGGGGCTGGCGCGGGTCGCCCGTGCCGCGGGCACCACCTTGTTCGCGGTGGTCCTGGCGGCCTGGGGTTCGGTGGTGGCGCGCTTCCACGACCGGGACGAGGTGGCCGTGGGCTGCTGCACCTCGGGCCGTCATCGCCCGGAGCTGGCAGGGGTCCTGGGAAATCTCGCCAATACGCTGGTCGTGCCGGTCCCGGCGGCCGCGGGCCGCTCGTCCGCGGAGCTGGTGGCCGTGACGCGGGACCGCCTCGTGGAGGCGCTGGGTGACGGGGACGCCCCCTTCGAGACCGTGTTCGGGGCGCTGACCGGGCGGGCGGGGGTGCAGGACCAGGACATCAGGGTGCGGCTGACCCTGGACGAGGACGACGGCCAGGCGCTGCCGCCCGGCTGCACGGGGGTGGCCGACCTGGACTTCGGACACGCCAAGTCGTCGCTGAGCCTCGAGCTGACCACTGAGGATGCGGGGGTGCGCGGTTCGCTGGCATACCGCCCGGCCGATGTCCCGCAGCAGCGGGCACGGGAGCTGGCCGATCTGGTGGAGCGGCGGCTCACGGAACTGGCGTCGGGGACCTGAGCGACGAGGCAGCGAATCAGCGGGTCAGCGGGTCAGCCGACGAGTTCTTCGCGGGGATCGCGGAGGTCGAGCAGATAGCCGCGCCCCCAGGCGGTGCGGATGGACAGCTGAAGGCAGCTGAGCCTGCGCCGCAGCCGCAGGATGCGCAGGTCCAACGCGTTGCGGCGCGGCTGGCCGTCGTCCGGCCAGACCTGCTGGATGAGTGTCTCCCTCGGCACGACCTCCTGGAACGACTCGACGAGCACCCGCATCAGCTCCGCCTCCGCCGGGGAGAGGGAGAGCCTGCGGCCGCCGAACCGGAGCACGCCCTCACCGTCGATGCTGGGTATCGCCCCGGCCTGCGCACGGGCCTGGAGTGTCGCCCGTCGTGCCCAGAAATCCTCTCTGGTTATGGGCGGCCGCACCCAGTCCTCGAGGACATTGAGGCCGGTCGGCGCCGACACCTCCCGCCCTTCGAGGACCATCAGACAGGGCACTCCTCGCGCCCTGCAGGCCGCCCGTTGCTCGGCCTCGGACGGCCACCGCAACACCTTGACCTCCACACCGGACCCCTTTCGCTACCGTTCTCGCGCAATCCGCCGAGCGAATGAGCTACCGGATCAGGGTGGTCCGTCACCCTCCATTCGATCTCAAGTCTGTCTCGTGAGGCAGGCGCAGGTGGCCGGAAACGCTGTTCACCGTCCGCCTCGGTCGAGGCGGGCAGCCCCTGGATCCGGCCGTCTCCCACCCGAATGCGCGCAGGTCAGCGCGACGAGTCGGCACCGGCCGCGGACGCGGACACAGGCGAGCGCGGGCAACGAGGCTCCTTCGGCCTCCGGCCTGCAACGGGATTCGGCCTCCGCGCGCAGCGGTCGCCGCGCGCACACCGGCGCACGCCGGTGCGCACGGCTCAGACAGTCGCTCCGGCCGCCACTTCGACTTCCAGGAGCGACGCGCTGTGCCGCTCGGCGTCGAAGGCCTCGCGGCCGCCCCGCAGTCCGAACAGCCGCTTGGACAGCAGGATGTACAGCACGGCGAGGATGTTGAGCACCAAAGTGGCGGCCTTGAACCAACTGGCCTTCTCCACCACCTCGTACACCTCCAGCGGCAGAAACGCCGCCGTCGCCACGACGGCCAGGTACTCGGCCCACCGCTTGGCCATCCACAGCCCCACGCCCTCGATGAGCTCGATGGCCGCGTAGACGAACAGCGCGACCGCCACGATCAGCAGGGTGGAGCGCTGGTACTCGAAGACCCTGCGGATCGAGTCGACCACGGGTGAGTGGTCGAGGTCGTAGTGGAAGTGCTGGGCGACCGGCCGGAAGACGGTCAGATTCTCCTCGAAGAACCGGTGCACGGAGCCACGGCTGTTGCTGAACCGCCAGACGGCGAAGGCGACCAGCAGGACGAACACTCCGCGCAGGGCGCGTTCCACCGCGATGAAGCGCAGGATGATCAAGTCGCGCAGCGCCCTGCCCCGGGGCACGAGCGGGGCGTCGGAGGCGGGCCCGGACCCATGGGGTGTGCCGAGCGCGAAGTCTCCGCAGCGCAGGCAGCGCCAGGCCACACCCATGGCGGTCGCGGCATGGAGCCTTTCACGCAGGAGCGGTTCCGAGGGCTCATAGGTGATGTGCCCCCGGCGAGCGCAGGTGCGCCTGTCCCAGTCGATCGCGATACCCACCGCTGCCCCGTTTCCGTGTCCTTCGTAGATCGCTGTGGATCATAGGCACCCGGAAGGACGCACAGGCCACGCTGTTACCGACGAGGGGCGAACCGTCACACAATCATGAAACTGTGAAGGTCGGCCTCGGCGGCCGATACCGGAGGAACATCACCCGATACCGGGTGGAATCCGCTCCCGTGCGGCGGGAGTGTCCGGCCCCGGCCGTACGCGACACTCCCCTCAGTCGACATCACTCTCCGTGATGTGCGGACACTCTCCGTTGAGTAGACTGAAAGGGGATGGCTCATGAGCGAGCCGACCGTGCAGCCGTGGAACATGCTGACGCCCACCGCGGTCCCGGCACCGCCCCCGGCGCCGCAACCGGACGACATCTGGCCCCTGCGGGGCGGCGAGGCATGGGTGTACTACGGCGCCGGGCACTCCGAGGTCGTCAATCCCGTGATCTTCTCCGACGGCTTCAACTCCGGCCGCAGCGACATGGACATGCTCTGGCACGGGATGGAGCGCGGCGACTTCCCCTTCATCAGCCGTATGCGCGAGCGGGGCAACGACCTGATCCTGCTCGGATACACCGAGCGCTCCGCGTCGATCCTCGCAAACGCCGAGACCGCCACCGAGTGCATCGACAAGGCGGCCAACGCTCCCGGGCGCCGGGCCGGGCTGGCGGTCGGCGGCTTCAGCATGGGCGGACTCGTCACCCGCTACGCGCTGGCGAAGATGGAGCACGAGGACATCGAGCACCGCACGGAGGTCTACTTCTCCTACGACAGCCCCCACCGGGGCGCGTGGATCCCGATCGGCCTCCAGGCGCTGGCGCACTTCCTGCGCCCGCTCACCGACGCCATGTCCAAGCAGATCAACAGCGACGCGGCACGCCAGCTCCTGGTCCACCACATCGACGAGTACGACGCACAGGTGCGCGAGGACCCCATGCGCGGCGAATTCCTGGACGCCCTGCGGGAGGTCGGGGGCTGGCCGCGCAAGCTGCGCAAGATCGGTCTGGCCAACGGAGCCGGGCACGGCGTCGGCAACGGCGTGCCGCCCGGCGTGGAAGCGCTCAAGTGCACCGGGGCGCTCCACCCGTTGAAGGGCACCACCCTCTACACACAGGCGTCCGGGGACGACCGGCTCGTCGCCAAGCTCAAGAGCGTCCTCATCGCCGACCCCATCGAGGTGCGCACCGACGGCATGCTGGAGTTCGACGGCGCTCCCGGCGGAACGCTGGACAGCTTCGAGATCGCCCGCCAGGAACTGGTGAAGTACGGGGCCACGCAGGCCGACCATCCCTCCATCTGCTTCGTCCCGACCGTCAGCGCCGTCGCCATCCGCGACCTGGACACCGCTGCGAACCTCTACGCCGACGTCAGCGCTCTGCCTCCGGAGGACAGCGAGCTGGACGAGTTCATCTGCTCCAGTGACAACCTGCTCCACTCGAAGATGACCGAGGAACTGGGCACCTGGCTCCTGGAGCGCCTGCCCAAGTAGGAACTGGCGGCGGCGACGCAGAACCGCACTGCCGCCCTCCCTGCGTCCGGAGCGGGTACGGACGGCCGGGAGGGACGGCAGGCGGCCCATGGGCCGGCGGTGAGGGCCCCGGCGGTCACGGCTCGGTCAGCAGCTCAGATTGCCGCCGGCCGTGGTGCCCAGGATCTGCACGAAGCGCTGGTAGGCGTCGATCCGGCTCTGGACCTGGGCGGGGTTCCTGCCGTTGCACTCCAGCGAGCCGTTGATGCTGCGGATCGTCTCACCGAACCCGGCCCCGTTGACCATCGCGTTGTGCGGGGTCATGGTGCCGGGGCCGCTCTGCGTGTTCCAGTACCACAGGCCGGTCTTCCAGGCGACGGCCGGGTCGTTCTGCACCAGGTTGGGATTGTGGAGCAGGTCGATGCCGAGCGCGTCGCCCGCCGCCTTGTAGTTGAAGTTCCAGCTCAGTTGGATGGGACCGCGGCCGTAGTACGCGGACTGGCCGGCCGGGCACCCGTACGACTGGCTCGCGTCGCAGTAGTGCGGGTAGTTGGCCGTGTTCTGCTCGACGATGTAGACCAGCCCGCCGGTCTCGTGGCTGACATTGGCCAGGAACGCCGCGGCCTCCTGCTTCTTGACGGTGGCGCTGCCCGTGTTGGCGAAGGCGGGGTAGGCGCTCAGGGCCGCCTTCAGACCGCTGTAGGTGTAGAAGGAGTTGCGGTTCGGGAACATCTGGTTGAACTGCGCCTCGCTCACCACGAAACCCGACGGGTTGGGGTCCGACGGCGTTGTGGGGCCACAGGAGTACGGCTCCCAGTACCACGTGCTGATCACCGGGTCGTACCCCGGGTTGTCGTGGGTGGCCCGGTAGAGCTTGCCGTCGGTGTACTTGACGATGTCACCGGTGGCATAGGACTTTCCGGCGACCCAGTTCGGGTGGTTGCACGTCCCGGGGTCGGTCGGTGTCGAACCGCCGCCGCAGGCGCCCTGGTCCGCCCAGACCTGGGAGCCGCTGCTGGGGGTCTCGTTCTGGGTCCACCACTTCGCGGACCAGTTGTGACCGCCGTAGGAGACCGTCGCGCCACCCTGGTACGCCGTCGAGGCGTTCCACGCGGAAGCGCAGCTCGCGGCCGAGGCATTGCTCAGGGGCATGACAAGCGAGAGACCGCCGGCCAGCGTCGCAGCGGTCAGAAACGCCACCATCCGCTTCTTCGACACTCGTTCACTCCTTCTCGTGGGGGAATTGGCAGCACTCAACCGCCCTTGGTCTATACCAGTCAAGGTCCAGACCAATTTTCGTGCGCGAGAAGGTGAAGGGACGGGTTGTCGCGCTCAGTGGGCACCCGGAGGGGATTGACGCGGGGTCGGACCGGGGGCGCGGAAAAGGTGCGGCACACACGCCGCACCATGTGAGGGAGAAGTCCCTGCCTTCCGGGCCCTCACCTGCGGGTTCTCATCTGCCGGTTCTCGCCCGCCGGTTCTGGCCCGCCGGTTCTGGCCCGCCGGTTCTGCCTGCCGGGCCCTCACCTGCGGGGCAGGGCCTGCTCGGCCCAGATGACCTTGCCGGTCGTGGTGTAGCGCGTCCCCCAGCGCTCGGCGAACTGGGCCACCAGGAACAGGCCTCGGCCGCCCTCGTCCATCGTCGCCGCGTACCGCAGGTGCGGGGAGGTGTTGCTCGTGTCGGAGACCTCGCAGATCAGGGCGCGGTCGCAGAGCAGGCGGACGCGGATCGAGCCGCCGGTGTAGCGGATGGCGTTGGTGATCAGCTCACTGAGGATCAGCTCCGTGCTGAACGCGAGGTCGTCCAGCCCCCACCCCTCCAGACGGCCGGTCACGGCGGCGCGCACTCCGGCGACCGCCTCCGGGACGGACGGCACCTCCCACTCGGCGACCCGGTCGGAGGCGAGCCTGCGGGTGCGGGCGACGAGCAGGGCGATGTCGTCGCTCGGATGGGCGGGCAGCAGGACCTCGAACACCGCACGGCAGGTCTCCTCCGGGGCCCGCCCCGCGTGAGCCAGCACGCCGCGCAGGAGTTCGAGCCCGGCGTCGATGTCCCGGTTGCGGTCCTCGACAAGGCCGTCGGTGTACAGCACCAGCTGGCTGCCCTCGGGCAGGGACAGCTCCATGGTCTCGAAGGGCAGCGTGCCGAGCCCCAGCGGCGGACCCGCCGGGACCTCGAGGAAGCGCGCGGTACCGTCGGGGCGCACCACCGCGGGCAGCAGGTGCCCGGCCCGCGAGAGGGTGCAGTTCCCGGAGACCGCGTCGTAGATGGCGTACAGGCATGTGGCCCCGGTGATCGCGGCGTCCCCGCCCGCCGCCGCCTCGTCCTGGTCGATGCGGGTGACCAGTTCGTCGAGGTGTCCGAGCAGTTCGTCGGGCGGCAGGTCGAGGGCCGAGAAGTTGTGCACCGCGGTGCGCAGCCGGCCCATGGTGGCGGCGGCGTGCAGTCCATGGCCCACGACATCGCCCACGACCAGGGCGACGCGGGCGCCGGGCAAAGGGATGACGTCGAACCAGTCGCCGCCCACACCCGCCTGCGCCGGCAGATAGCGGTGGGCGATGTCGAGCGCGTCCTGCTCGGGGAAGCCTCGGGGCAGCAGGCTGTGCTGAAGGGTCACGGCCATGGTGTGCTCGCGGGTGTAGCGGCGGGCGTTGTCGATGCAGACGGCGGCGCGGGCGGCCAGTTCCTCGGCGAGGGAGAGGTCGTCCTCCTCGAAGGGGTCGGGCTTCTTCGAGCGCCAGAAGTTGACCACGCCCAGCAGGACACCGCGCGCCCGCAGGGGGGCGGCGATGAGCGAGTGGACCCCGGAGTCCAGGATCTTCGCGGTCCACTCGGGATCCTGCGCCCGCCATCCTCCGGCGGCCTCCAGGTGGGGTTCCACCACGGCGTTCCCGCTCAAGCCCCATGCCTGCGGCGTGGAAGGCCTCCAGTCGATCAGCCATCCCGTCGGGTAGAACGGATGGGCCGCGTCAATGCCCCTGATCGCGACCCGGCGCATTTGCGCGCCGTCGGCCGAGGCGGGCTCGTCCCCCCGCAGGACCGGCTCCGCCAGATCGACGGTGACGAAGTCGGCGAACCGGGGGACGCTGACCTGTGCGAGCTCCTCCGCCGTCCGGGTCACATCGAGCGTGGTGCCGATGTCGACACTGGCGTCGTAGAGCAGGTTGAGGCGCCTGCGCGCTCCCTCGGCCCGGCCGGACAGCGCCCGCAGCTCGGTGGAGTCCCTCAGTGTGGCGACGCTGCCGGGCGGCCCTCCGTCACGGTCGGTGGGGCGGTTGTTCACCGCCAGCAACCGCTCCCCGGCGGGCAGCACCTCATCGGTGACGACCCGGCGCGAGGTCAGCAGCTCGGCGGCCCGCGGCTCGAGGCCCAGCTCCTCGACCGGGCGGCCCTCGGCGTCGGCGGGCAGATCGAGCAGTCGGCAGGCCTCGTCGTTGGCCAGCAGGAGCCGGTCGTCCCCGCCGACGATGATCACACCTTCGCGCACACTGTGCAGCACCGCGTCATGGTGCTCGTACATCCGGGTCATCTCGGAGGGGTCGAGCCCATGGGTCTGCCGCCGCAGCCGCCGGGTCACCAGTGCCGTCCCGCCCGTGGCCAGGGCGAGGGCGGCCGCGGCGGCGCCGAGGAGGATCGGCAGCTGCCGGTCCACCACACCGCTGATCTTCTTGATCGTGATCCCCGCGCTCACCAGGCCCACGACATGGCCGCGGGCGTCCTGCACGGGGACCACCGCCTGCACCAGGCGGCCGATCGTTCCATTGACGGTCTCGGTGATGGTCTGCCCGGCGAGCGCGGGCTGGATCGTGCCCACGAACCTCTTCCCGATCCGGTCCGGCTTGGGGTGGGTGTAGCGGATGCCGTCCGTGTTCATCACGACGATGAAGTCCACGCCCGAGCTCTTGCGCGCGGCCTCGGCCGTCGGCTGGAGCACCGCGGTGGGGTTCGGGAGCTTGAGCGCCTGCTGGATGCCGGGGGCGTGCGCGAAGGTCTCGGCGACGGCGACCGACCGGTTGCGGGCCTCGCGGGTGGTGTCGTGCCGCGCCTGCAGAAGGAGGACGACCACGGCGGCGAGGACGAGCAGCACGACGACGACCACTTGGAGGACGAAGACCTGGCCCGCGACGCTGCGCACGCTCAACGCGAATCGCGAGCGCCGCCCCGGCGTGTAGGGGGCCTGGCGTCGCTCGTACTGTGTGTCGTGCTCACGTCTGTCACGCGGGCGCTCGCGCCGACTTGGTCGGCGAAGACCCATGGGTCGGGCCATACGCCTATGGAAGCATGCCGTCCGGCCATTGAGTGAGAGGTCGTCGCCCCCGGCACGTCCGGACGCCCACCGCATGCGCACGACCGCGCAGCGGCGCCGAGGCGTCGGGCCTCCGGCCGCCCCGCACGGCATGGGGAGGAGGTCACGCGGCGCCGACCGGGCGCTTCACTGCGTCCACCCCTCCTCACACCGCCGGGGTCTCCTCCCCCTCTCACACCGCCGGACCACCTTGGGCCTCAGAAGTTGCTGATCACTTCCCGCAGAACCTTCTCGATCCGGTCGGGGTCGGTGGAGTCGTAGTTGAACCCTCCCCCCGCCCGGGTGATCTCCAGCAGCGACTCCACCGGTGCGTTCCCGCTGTAGGCGATGGTGAAGACACGTACCGGCCGCCCCTTGCCGTAGGCGTCGATGTCCTTCGTCAGATCCTTGATGCCGTAGCCGGGCTTGTAGAAGTTCTGGCCATCGGTCAGGACGACGACGGCGTTGATGGCGTCCGGAGCGGTCCGGGCCAGCCGTTCGCGGGCGGCCCGGATGGTGACGTACAGGGCAGTGTCGTGCTCGGGGCTCAGATGGGAGACCTCGTCCCTTATCCGAGGGGCGGTGGCGGCGATGGGGCCGGGCGCGACGAGTTCGCTGTAGGGGGTCGAGGAGGTGCTCCTGTCGCCGGAGAACTTCCACAGGCCGACCTCGTCGTGGGCGTCGAAGTCGGCGAGGGCCGCCTTCGCGGCTGCCTTGACCTGGTCCAGCCGGGAGGGGTTGCCCCGGGCGGGCGGTGCCTGGGAGCGCGGGTCGTAACTCATGGAACCGGACACATCCAGGACGAGCAGGACACGGGCCGGCTTGCGGACCTTCTGCCAGGACCTGCGGATGGCGTTGAGCGCCTCCGGTGCCGGCAGCTCGGAGACCTTCGGCATCCGTGTGTCGGCCGGTTTGAGGGCCGAGGCGACCTTCGGGGCGAGTTCGCCGTCGACGCCTCCGCGGAAACCCCTGTCCTTGATGGTGTCCTGCTGCGCCGACTCGTGCAGGAATTTGAGGAAGTCCTCGGCCAGAGGGCGCAGGCGCTGGTCTCTGTTGACGGTGGACAGGATGCCGTAGGGGGCGTCCGAGACCAGGGTGCCCTCCTCGGGGTGGACCGCCACCAGCCGCTCGTGCGGTCGGTGGGTGTCCTCGCAGCCGACGCGGCGGCCCCGGTTGTACTCGTAGACCGACTTCTCCTCGAGCGGGACCACACTCACATAGCCCAGGGCCTTGTGCGCGGCGTCGGCGCGAGCGAGGTTGCACAGGTAGACCAGTGAGGTCTCCCCGTAGTGGATGGTGGCGGCCTCCACTCTCCTCACCCGCTCCCGCACCGTCCCGTCCTCCGGGGTGCGGGTGGTCAGATCCTGTGTGGGCGTGTTGCTCGCCACGGCATAGGCTTCGAACAGCGAAGTGAGGCCGGTGGTGGCGTAGTTGGGGTTGGACTTGCCGAGCTTGAAGGTGCCCGCCCCGCCGCCGGTGGCCTTCTTCCACTTCGCGGGGTCGTCGGCCATCTGCTGCAAGGTGGACCAGCCGATCGCCCGGCCGGGCCATCCGAGCTTGGTCGCGATCGTCTCGGGCATGGCGAGCACCACGGGGGTCTGCGCCACCGAGGGCAGTCGGCCCTCGGAGTAGTTGATCACGCGGTACCGGTCGTGCCCGTCCGCCTCCTTCGGCAGCATCCGCGCCCAGACCGTCGCCGCCGGGCTCCACACCTCGGGAACATCGTGGCCCTGGTGCTCCTCCGGTTTCCAGCCGTGGGCCAGTGAGTCGAGGACGTCACCGGAGCCGTCGGCGAAGACCTGCACGTGCTTGCACCCCTTGGCGCGGTTGTAGCGCGCCGCCAGGTCCGACAGCACGTCCGCCTTCTCCTGCGAGGACGCCACCGTGATCGACACCTCGCACGGAATCGGCTGCGGAGGTTCGTCCCCGGAACCCTTGAGGAACACGTACATCCCCACGAGCGCCACACCGCCGGCGGTGACGCCGGCGACCATGGGCCGCAGCCGGGACCAGCGTGCTGACACCAAGACATCCCCCACATGCTGTTCACAGTCGACCGGCGGCCACGTGTCCCGGTTCGGGTGGGCCGCCGCAGATGGTCATGCGCCGCCGTCGGTGCCTTTCCGGCGTCTCGCACCGCGGTCGGCGACGGCCTCGCTCGCGAGCTCGGTGGCATAGACGACCGCGGCGACGGCAGCGCCCGCGGCGATGTCCTGGCCCATGTCGTGGGCGGCCGTCTCCGTCACGAGCGCACCTGCCGCGCCCATCACCACGGCCACGGCGATCACCCACGTGTCGGTCATGCGGCGGCGGCGACCGACCGGCTCCGCCTGCCCCCGCTGGATTCCCGGCCCGTCGTCGAGCGGGGCACCCGTCCCGTCGTCGAGGCGGCCCTCGCCGGTCGGCCGGGGCGACGTGGTACCGGTCACCGAGTCGCCGCCGGTGATGTCGTCGGACCCCTCGGCCGTCTCCGACCGCGTACGACGGGGGCGGCTCTGGGTCCGGGCCTTGGCGGTGGCGGTGCCCGTCCGTGTGCCCGCCCCGGCGCCCGTGCGCGTGCCCGCCCCGGCGACCGCCCGCTCGGCCGGCTCGCCGGCTCTCTCCTGTTCGCCCGCTCTCTCCTGTTCGCCCGCTCTCTCCTGTTCGCCCGCTCTCTCCTGTTCGGCGGCCTCCTCCTGGAGGCGCCGCACCTGACGCCGGAGCACCTGCACCTCGGTGTGCAGCCGGGCGATGCGCTCCTTGCCCTGCGCCAGCTCCGACTCAACCGTGCGGTTGTAGTCGGCGGCGTCCTCGAGCCTGCGGCTCTGTTCGGCGTTGACCGTTCGCAGCCGGTCGCGTTCCGCCTCCGCGGCCGCGGCCCGCTCCAGTGCCTCCTCCAGCGCCCGGCCGAGCTGCGTCAGCTCCTGCCCCAGGGCGCTCAGGTCGCGGGCGGCCGACCGGTTCGTCTCGTGGGCCTGTGCCAGCTGAACCGTGAGGCGCTCGACATCCTCACGCAGGCAGGCGAGTTGGCTGCCCATGGCGGAGCCCGCGGCGAGTGCCTGCCCGCGCAGCTCCTCCAGCTCGCGAAGCTCGCTGTCGGACACCGTGACACCGCGCGCGGAGAGGAAGTCGACGAGGCCCTGATGGAAGTCCGCGGCGGGGATCCGCTCACCGGAGAAGTACCGGGAGACGGCCGCGCCGGAGTAGTTCAAGGTCTCGGCCAGCGCCCTCTGCGGAGCCTTCGACCTGCTGAAGAGGTCCTTCAACGCCAAGGCGTAGCGCTGCGCCTGGACCGACACGTCGCAGGCTCCCGTCGCATCGCTGTGCACCGCCGTCCTGCCTCCTCACCGGCTCCCGCCACGGTCGCGTCGACCTCCAGGCTGCGATTGTCACGCACCGCACACGGTCGGCTCCGCATGTTCGCCAAATTGGCAATCACCTGGAATCCGGCCATTCCGTCTCGTCCTGGCTTGAAGACCCTACGCGCCTCGCCGTGTCGGCGGCGCCTCTCCGAGGATGTCGGGCCCGGGGGGCGAAGGCTGCGTATCGTTCGCATCGGCGCCCACGGAGAGGGCGGTACGCTCCGGCGCCACGCCCCGAGTGCCGGAGCTCCGCGGCCCGAATAGGCAATCACGGCGGTGATCGTCAAAATAGCCACGTCAACATCTTCTTGGGGGTACGTCCATTGCAGCCGGGGCAGCACCAGGGGTTCCCGGAACCCGAGGCGCGGGTACGCACGTCAGCGGATGACGAAGCACCCGAAATCATGGTTTTTGTCGAGCACTTGAGGGACCTTCATGCCCAGCTCGGAGCCACCCCGCGCGAGTCGGCGGCTTGGCTGGGAACGGATCCTCTGGAACTGGCCAACTTTCTGGGCGGTGAGCGCCTTCCGTCCCTCGAGGTACTGAAGCGGCTGCATCAACTGTTCGCCACCCAAACAGGCATCTCACCCACGCATGAGTACTTCATGAGAAGCCGTGAGTTGCTCTATGCGGCAGCGCGTTCGAAGGGCCGTTTAAACGCGCGTGAGTACGAACTCGCCTCCGCGGCCGAGCGGGTGGAGCAGCAGGAGGGGGAACTGTCCGAGAGCCTCGTGAAGCTCACCGAGGAGCTGGCACTGGAGCGCGAACGGGAGCAGTGGGCGCAGGAGGAGATCGAGCGCCTCTACAGCGACCCCGCGCGCGAGGACGCGGGCGACGCGGCGTGGCAGTGGTCCGCCCAGCGGGACCGGGCGAGCGAGCGTGTTGCCGTGCTGGACGGGCAGTTGCGGGAGAACCAGGCGATTCTGCGCCTGGTGCGCGGGGACCGCGAGCGCCTGGAGCAGGCACGTGCGGAGACCGCGCGGGAGATGTCAGCGCTCGGACTCCAGCCCGGTGGGCAGCCGGGCGCGGAGGTGGCGGCGCGGCCCGCCCAGGTCGGCTCGGTGTTCGTCGATCTCACCAGGCGCACCCTGCGCCTGATTCAGCGTCAGCTGATGCTGCTGTCGGACCTCGAGCGCGAGGAGGGCGATCCGGACCGGTTGTCGGGGCTCTTCCGGCTGGACCACCTCAGTACGCGGATGCGCCGTACCGGGGAGACCCTGCTGGCCCTCGCGGACCAGGAGCCCGGACGGCGGTGGCGCCGCCCGGCGCCGCTGGTGGACGTGCTCCGCGCCGCCGCCTCGGAGGTGGAGCAGTACGAGCGGGTGGAGCTCTCCGGGGTTCCGGAGGTCGAGATCGCCGGCCCGGCCGTCAACGATCTCGTCCATCTGCTCGCCGAGCTGGTGGAGAACGCGACCTCCTTCTCCGGGCCGAGGACGAGCGTGTACGCCACGGGCCACCTGCTGCCGGACGGGAGGATCGTCGTCAGGATCGACGACTCGGGTATCGGGATGTCGCCGGAGGACTGCGCCGTCCACAATGAGCGCCTCGCCGATCCTCCGCCGGTGGACGGCCGGATCTCCGGCGGGATCGGCATGCTCATCGCTGGCCGCCTGGCCAAGCGCCAGGGTGTCCGGGTCCAGTTGAGACCGTCCGAGACGACGGGCACGACCGCGCTGGTGATGCTGCCGGCCACGGTGGTCGAGCCCTCGGCGCAGCACGGGGGGCAGCCGGGCTGAGGGCGCCGCGGCCGGCGTCTCGACGGGGGACTCGGCCGCGGCCGCGGCGGCGAGGGGGCCTCAGCCGCGCACGGCCCCCTTGGCCAGGTCGGCGATGAAGTGCCGGGCGGCCAGGACGAACACGACGAGCAGAGGGATCATGGCCAGCAGCGCACCGGCCATGACCATGCTGTAGTCCGTGCTGTGCACGCCGTTGAGCTGGGACAGCGCGACCTGGAGGGTGAGGTTGTGCGGGTTGACCAGGGCGATCAGCGGCCACATGTAGTCGTTCCAGGAGGCGATGAAGGTGTAGATGCCGAGGAAGGCCAGGCCCGGCCGCACCACCGGCAGTGCCACGTGCCAGTACTGCCGGAAGAAGCCGCAGCCGTCGAGCCTTGCCGCGTCCAGCAGTTCGTCGTGGATCGCGCCCATCATGTACTGGCGCATCCAGAAGATGCCGAACGCGTTGGCGGCGGCGGGCACGATCAGTGCGGTCAGTGAGCCGATCCAGCCGAGCCGGGCCATGATCACGAACTGCGGGATGGCCTGCAACTGGGTGGGGACCATGAAGATGCCCATGAGGACGACGAACAGCGCCCGCCGCCCGGGGAAGTCGAACTTGGCGAAGGTGAAGGCGGCCAGCGAGTCGAAGAAGAGCACCAGGACGGTCACGGACACGGCCACGACGAAGGTGTTGAGCATCGACCCCGGGAAGTCGATGCTGTCGAAGACCTTGGAGACGTTGTCGCCGAAGTGCGAGCCGATCGTGAGCTTCGGCGGGTAGCGGAAGATGTCGCCGGTGGTGTTCGTCGCCATGACGAGCGTCCAGTAGAACGGGAACAGCGAGAGCACCATGCCGGTGATCAGGATCAGGTGCAGGGCCAGGCCGTTGCGCCTGCTGCCCTTCGTACGCGGGGTCGGCCGCATGGTTGTCTCCCTCTACCGTTCCCGGCGCTGGACGAGGCGCCAGTTGATGATGGCGAACAGCGCGACGACCAGGAAGATCCCCCAGGCCATCGCGGCTCCGTACCCGAAGTCGTTGTTGTCGAAGGTCTGCTGGTAGAAGTACAGGACCATGGTCTGTCCGGCGTTGTCCGGGCCGCCCGCGTTGGAGGTGTTGCTGGTGCTGGCGAGCAGCACCTGCGACTCGGAGAAGCTCTGCAGGCCGGTGACGGTCGAGACCACGAGGGTGAACAGGATCACCGGCCGCATCATGGGCACGGTGATGCGGAAGAAGGACTGCACGGGGCCCGCGCCGTCCACCCTGGCGGCTTCGTACAGCTCACTGGGGATGGTCTGCAGACCGGCGAGGTAGATGATGGCGTTGTAGCCGACCCACTGCCAGGTCATGAGGGCGGCGATGGCGGTCTTGATGCCCCAGGGGCTGTTGAGCCATGGGACGGTGTCGAGACCGACGGCCCGCAGGGCGGCGTTGGTGAGCCCGAACTCGGTGCTGAAGATGGAGCCGAAGACGATGGCGATGGCGACGATCGAGGTGACGCTCGGCACGAAGTACGCCACGCGGTAGAAGCCCTTGAAGCGGACGGCGGAGTTCATCAGGACCGCGGTCACCATGGCGAGGAACAGCGTCGGGACGGTCGCCATGGCCCAGATCTGGACGGTCACGGAGATGGAGTTCCAGAACTGGCTGTCCGTCAGCAGGTACCGGAACTGCGACAGCCCCGCGTACTCCATCCCGCCGATGCCGTCCCAGCGGTGGAAGGCCAGGTAGAGCGAGAAGACCACCGGTATCAGGCCGAAGGCGAGGAAGAGGAGGTAGAAGGGCGAGATGGCCAGGTACTTGGGCCAGTGATCGGCCGGGGCCCGGCGCAGCCCGTCCGGCCGGACGGCTCCCGGTCCGGTCGGCGCCTGCCTCGTCAGGCGGGGCAGGTGTGCTCGTCGTCCCCGTGGCGCACCGGCCGCGGTGCTGGTCGTGTCCACTCCGGCCACTCAGCTCACCCCCAGGTGGTCGGCGATGCGGCGCACCTTGGACATCGCGTCCCTCCAGGCGTCGTCGGGGTCCTTGCCCAGGTCGTTGATGTTCACGATCTCGTCCCTGATCGGCTGGGAGACGGCCACGTCGTAGGGGCTGTTGTAGGCGACCGGGATCTTCTCGGCGGCGGGGCCGAAGACGTCAACGGTGACCTGCCCGCCGAAGAACGGATCGGGGGCCCGCATGGCCTTGTGCGTGTACGACGCGGGGGTGGACGGGAAGAGTCCGGCGTCGGTGAAGCCCCGCGTCTGGTTGTCCGCGTCGAGCAGCCAGGTGATGATCTCGAAGGCCTGCTCGGGCTTGCGGCAGTACTTGGTGATCGCGAGGAAGGAGCCGCCGTAGTTGGCGGGGCCGCCGGGCATCCGTGCCACCCGCCATTTGCCTTTGCTGCCGGGGGCGGAGAGCTTGAGGTCGGCGCTCCACCAGGAGGGGTTGAGCTGGCTGGGCAGCCGCCCCTTGGCGAGGGCGGCGGTCTGGTCGGGGCTTCCCGGCCGCAGATGCGAGGTGATGCCCATGCGCTTGGCCCGGACGGCCAGGTCCCAGGCGTGGCGCACGTGCTCGCCGTCGCCGATGAAGTGCTTGTCCTTGTCGACGAACCGCTCGGTGCTCTGGCCGATGGCGTACTGGAACACATCGGTCATGCCCAGGATCATCGAGGCGCCGGGCACCTTCTTCCTCAGCCGTCGCCCGGCCGCGAAGTAGGTGTCCCAGCTGGACATCTGCGCGGCCACGTCGTCCGGCTCGGTGGGCAGTCCGGCCCGCTCGAAGACATCGGGCCGGTAGTAGTGCGCGGTGGGGCCCACGTCGATGGGGAAGCCGATCATGCGGCCCTGCGAGGTGATGCACTCGCGCCATTTCCAGGGCAGGTAGCGGTCGGCCAGCGCGTCGGCGCCGAGGGCGCGCAGGTCCATGAACTGGTCGGCGTTGGCATGGTACGAGGCCATGTCCTCGCCCTTGAGGCCGGTGATGTCCGGCACATACGCCCGGCCGGCCATATTGGTGAGCAGCTTCGAGCGGAAGTAGCCGCCGATCTGGACCGGCCGCAGGTCCACGGCGGTGAACTTCCGCCGGGCCTCGCCGACCACCTTGTCGCTGAGTCCGCTGGTCCAGTACCACAGGGTCATCTGCCTGCCCGTGGAGCCGGTCGGGACCGAGCAGGCCGGCGTGCCCGCCAGCGCGGCCGCGGCCGCCCCGAGGCCGCCCGCCCGCAACAGTCCCCTTCGTGAGAGCGGCACCGCTCCCACCACCCTTCGCATGTGTTCGAGATCGATCGGAGAGAAGGTCCCTGTGAACCGGAGAGGAGGCCCTTCGGCTCAGGGCCGGTGTCCGCCGCCGGGGAAGCCGAGCGTGACCGGGGCTCGGTGGACGGCACGGATCCGCTCGGGTGGCGGGATGCGCTCGGTGAGGAAGCCGAAGTCACGGCGCAGGTCCTCGTCCGCGCCTCGCTCCACCGCCCGCCACCACTCGGCGATTCCGGCCCAGCCGGGTGCCGCGGGAGCGCCGCCGATGTGCCGCACGGACAGGGCGGCGGCGAGGTTGGCGAAGCGCAGCCGCTCGATGAGCGGCCAGCCCTCGAGGGTGGCGGCGGCGAAGCTCGCGCCGAAGACGTCGCCCGCGCCGGTCGCGTCCACGACATCGATGTCGAGCCCGGGTACGGCCGCGGTCTCACCCGTGGTCTGGTCCACGGCCAGTGCTCCCTCCCGGCCGCGGGTGACCACGGCCGCCGGCACCAGTTCGGTGAGCCGCGACAGGGCCGCCTCGGCAGAGCCGGTGCGGGTGTAGCTCATCGCCTCGCCCTCGTTGGGAAGGAAGGCATGGCACAGCGACAGTTGGGCGAGGACCTCGGTGGACCACTGCTGGGAGGGGTCCCAGCCGACGTCTGCGAAGACCTTTGCCCCGGCCGCGTGCGCCTTCTCCATCCAGCCCTGGGGCTCGGCGCCGATGTGCACGATCGCGGCCCGGGCCGCCGGCGGGTCGCCGACGAGCTGGTCGGGGGTGAACGGGGGTGCGTGGCCATGGGTGACCAGGGCGCGGTCGTGACCGTGGGCGAGGCAGACGGTGACCGGGCAGTGCCATCCGGGGACCGTTCGGGACAGGGAGAGGTCGATGCCCTCCTGTTCGGACAGCACCTCCCAGCAGTGCGCGCCGTACAGGTCGTCGCCGAACGCGGCGGCGAGCGAGGTGCGCAGTCCGTAGCGGGCGGCCGCGACGGCGAGATTGGCGATACCGCCGGGTGCGCAGCCCATACCGCGGGTCCAGACCTCCTGCCCCGGCGTCGGCGGCTTCCCGAGTCCGGTGAGGACGAGGTCGAAGAAGAGCAGTCCCGACAGCAGGACATCCGGTGCGGGGACCGCGGTGGGGTCCGGGGGCGGGCGCTGATCCACGCGCTCTTCCTCTCTGCGGGCGTGCCGTCGGGTGAGGGTACGCCGTCGTGTGCAGGAACCCGCGGCGGCCGTTTCCAGCCGACGGGGTGTGCACAGGATCGTGCGCCTCGTGAACAGAAATGGCAAGGGTCAATCAAAAACAAGCATAGAAATGATTGAGCTTGACGAGTAGTGTGCGTCCTGTGCTTGCTGAGCGACGACACCAACTGATCCTTCGCGCGCTGAGATCCGAGGGCCACGCGACCGTGGAGGCGCTGGCCGAACGGCTCGGCGTGAGCGCCGCGACCATCCGGCGCGACCTGCTCAGACTCGACGAGGAGGGGCTGCTGACCCGGGTCCACGGCGGCGCTGTGCTGGAGCCGGGCGGTGACGACCCGTTCGCCGAGGTGGCCCAGGTGCGGGTGGCGGACAAGGACCGCATCGCCGAACGCGCGGCGGGGATGATCGAGGACGGCCAGACCGTCCTGCTCGACATCGGCACCACCGCGTTCCGTCTGGCCCGCCAACTGCACGGCCGCACCCTCACCGTGATCACCAGCAACCTGGTGGTCTACGAGGAGCTCGCCGACGACACCTCGATCGAACTCGTGCTGCTCGGCGGTGTGGTCCGCCGCGACTACAAGTCCCTGGTCGGCTTCCTCACCGAGGACAACCTGCGCCAGCTGCACGCCGACTGGCTCTTCCTCGGCACCAGCGGTGTCCGGCCCGACGGCCAGGTCATGGACACCACGGTGGTCGAGGTCCCGGTCAAACGGGCCATGATCGCAGCGAGTGAGCGGGTGGTGCTGCTGGCGGACGCCGGGAAGTTCCCCGGCACCGGCATGGCCCGCGTGTGCGGGCCGAAGGAGATCGACGTGACGGTGACCAATCCCTCGGCGGACAAGGCGACCTGCGCCGCGCTGCGCGAGGCCGGAGTGGAGGTGGCTCAGGCATGAAGCTGACGATTCTGGGCGGCGGCGGCTTCCGTGTCCCCCTGGTGTACCGGGCCCTGCTCGGCGACCGGGGCGAGGGCCGCGTCACTCAGGTGACCCTGCACGACCTCGACTCCGGTCGGCTGTCGGCCATCGGCCAGGTGCTCGCCGAGCAGGCGGACGAGGCCGCGGGGATCGGTGGGGCGGCGGGCGCCGGGGGGCCGGGGGACGACGCCGGGCCGAGGAGCGCCGCGGGGCCGGGGCGGACCGCCGGACCCAGGGGCGCCACGGGGCCGAGCGGCCCCGACGCTCCCGAGGTCACGGTCACCACCGATCTCGACACGGCGCTCAAGGGCGCCGACTTCGTCTTCTCCGCGATACGCGTCGGCGGACTCGAGGGCCGCGCGGCCGACGAGCGCACCGCCCTGGCGGAAGGCGTCCTGGGCCAGGAGACGGTCGGCGCGGGCGGGGTGGCGTACGGTCTGCGCACGGTCCCCGTCGCCACGCGGATCGCCCGGCGGATCGCCGAACTCGCCCCCGACGCCTGGGTCATCAACTTCACCAACCCGGCCGGACTGGTCACCGAGGCCATGTCCCGGGTGCTCGGCGACCGGGTGATCGGCATCTGCGACTCACCCGTGGGCCTCGGCCGCCGCGTCGCCCGCGCCCTCGGCGCCGACCCCGACCGTGCCTGGATCGACTACGTGGGGCTGAACCACCTCGGCTGGCTGCGCGGGCTGCGGATCGACGGCCGTGACGAACTGCCGCGGCTGCTCGCCGACTCCGACGCCCTCACCTCGTTCGAGGAGGGCAGGCTCTTCGGTGCCGAGTGGCTCCGCTCCCTGGGCGCGATCCCCAACGAGTACCTGCACTACTACTACTTCACCCGGGAGGCCGTGGAGGCCGCCCGCGCCGCCGAGCGGACGCGCGGGGCCTTCCTGCGCGACCAGCAAGGGCACTTCTACGAGCGGATGGAGCACGGCGGCGAGCCCGCGCTCCGGGCCTGGGACCGCACCCGGGCCGAGCGCGAGGCGACCTACATGGCCGAGAACCGCGAGGCCGCCGGGATCGGGGAGAGGGACGCCTGCGATCTGGAGTCGGGCGGCTACGAGCAGGTCGCCCTCGCTCTGATGCGTGCCATCGCCGGGAACGAGCGCACCACGCTGATCCTCAACGTCCGCAACGGCACCACATTGCCGGTACTCGACGCCGACGCCGTCATCGAGGTGCCCTGCTCCGTGGACGCCGACGGCGCCCATCCCCTGTCCGTCTCCCCGCTCCCCCTCCACGCCACCGGGCTGGTCTGCGCGGTGAAGGCGGTCGAGCGCGAGGTGATGGCCGCCGCCGAGGGCCACTCGTACGCCGCGGCGGTCGGTGCCTTCGCCCTCCATCCGCTCGTCGACTCGGCGCACGTGGCCCGCCGGCTCCTCGACGCCTACCGGGCCGAGCACCCCGGACTCGCCTACCTGCGTCCCTGACCGCGCGCCCCGCCCCACACCCGGCCCCGCGGCCCGGCCCGGCCCCACGGCCCCACGGCCCCGCCCCGACACCTCGCACACGGCTCCCCCTTGCCACCGCACCCCGAGAGGTCCGCCATGCACGACGAACGCCGCCGGATCGAAGAACGCGTCGAGCGCGTCCTGGACCAGCGCGTCCGGCCCGCCGTCCACGCCGCCGCCGTGCCGCTCGAGATCGAGGTGTGGCACGTTCCCGGCGAGCCCGTCCCCGTGGCGCGGGCGCTCACCGCCGACTACGTGCCGTTCCGGGCCGGGACCGCGTGGGGCGCCCCCTGGTCCACCGCGTGGTTCAGGGTGCGCGGCGAGGTCCCCGCCGAGTGGGCGGGCCGCCGCGTCGAAGCGGTCTTCGACCTCGGCTTCGTCGGGGACTGGCCCGGCAACCAGGCCGAGGCGCTGGCACACACGCTTGAGGGCGTCCCGATCAAGGCGGTCAACCCGCAGAACCAGTACATCCCCGTGGGCAACCCCGCCAAGGGCGGCGAGCGGGTGCACCTTCTCCTCGAAGCCGCGGCCAACCCGGACATCCTCGCCCATGACTTCATCGGCCCGACCCCGCTCGGGGACAGGGCGACCGCCAGCACCGACCCGCTCTACCGCTTCATCCGCGCCGACCTCGCCGTGCTCGACGAGACCGTCTGGCATCTCGCTCTCGATCTGCAGGTGCTGCGTGAGCTGATGCTCGAACTCGGCGACGGCGACCCGCGGCGCCACGAGATCATGCACGCCATCGACCGGGCGCTCGACGCACTCCACCTCGACGACATCCCCGGCACCGCGGCGGACTGCCGGGAGCGGCTGCGCGAGGTCCTGTCGAGGCCCGCCAACGCCAGCGCCCACACGATCTCGGGTGTCGGCCACGCGCACATCGACAGCGCCTGGCTGTGGCCGATCCGCGAGACCAAGCGCAAGACCGCGCGCACCTTCGCCAATGTCACCGCGCTGGCCGAGGAGTACCCCGACTTCGTCTTCGCCTGCTCGCAGGCGCAGCAGTACGCGTGGGTGAAGGAGAACCACCCCGTGATCCACGAGCGGATCCACGAGGCGGTCGAGAACGGCCAGTGGGCACCGGTCGGCGGGATGTGGGTCGAGGCCGACGGAAATCTGCCCGGCGGTGAGGCGCTCGCCCGCCAGCTGGTCCACGGCAAGCGGTTCTTCCTCGACGAGTTCGGCATCGAGGCCCAGGGGGTGTGGCTGCCGGACTCCTTCGGCTACACCGCCGCCTACCCGCAGTTGGCCAAGCTCGCGGGTATGCGCTGGTTCCTCACCCAGAAGCTGTCGTGGAACCAGACCAACAGGCTGCCCCACCACACCTTCTGGTGGGAGGGCATCGACGGCAGCCGGGTCTTCACCCACTTCCCGCCGGTCGACACCTACAACGCGCAGTTCTCCGGCAAGGAGATGGCGCACGCCGTGCGCAACTACGCCGACAAGGGCAGGGGCACACGTTCGCTGGCTCCCTTCGGCCACGGCGACGGCGGTGGCGGACCCACGCGGGAGATGATGGAGCGGGCACGGCGGCTGGCGGACCTGGAGGGCTCGGCCAAGGTCAGGATCGAGCACCCCGACGCCTTCTTCGAGGCCGCGCGAGCCGAGTACCCGGACGCTCCGGTGTGGTCCGGCGAGCTGTATCTGGAGCTGCACCGCGCCACATACACCTCCCAGGCCAGGACGAAGGCCGGCAACCGGCGCAGTGAGCACAGGCTTCGCGAGGCGGAGCTCTGGGCGGCCACGGCCGCGCTCCGCACGGACTTCGCCTACCCCTACGAGGCGCTCGACGGGCTCTGGAAGACGGTGCTCCTGCACCAGTTCCACGACATCCTGCCCGGCAGCTCCATCGCCTGGGTGCACCGGGAGGCGGAGGCGGAGTACGCACGGGTGGCTAGGGAGCTCGAGGAGATCACGGCGGGCGCCCTGGACGCGCTCGCGGCCTCGGCACCGGCCGGCGGCGAGCCCCATGCCTTCAACACCGGCCCGCGGGACCGGACCGAGGTCCTGGCGATCCCGGCCGGGCTCACCGGGCCGGTCACCGAGCGGTCCCCCGGTGTCCAGCGCCTGGCCGACGGATCACTCGCCGTCGTCGCCGAGGTGCCCGCGTCGGGCAGTGCCCCGCTCTCCGGCGCCGCCGTACCGGCGACGCCCCCGGTGACCGTGACCGGCCGGGTGCTGGACAACGGCCTGGTGCGTGTGGAGATCGCCGAGGACGGCACCCTCGCCTCGGTCCGCGATCTGGTCGCCGACCGCGAGGTGCTCGCTCCCGGGACCGGCGGCAATGTGCTGCGGCTGCACGGCGACCTGCCCAACTACTGGGACGCCTGGGACATCGACAAGCACTACCGCAACCAGTACCGCGACCTTCGCGAGGCCGGGTCGGTCACCGTCGTGGAGCGCGGCCCGCTGATGGGCTCCGTGCGCGTCGAGCGGGCCTTCGGCTCCTCCCGCGTGGTCCAGACGGTCACCGTGCGAACGGGCAGCCGCCGAGTGGATGTGCACACCGAGATCGACTGGCACGAGGCCGAGAAGATCCTCAAGGCCCTCTTCCCTCTGGACGTCCACGCCGAACGCAGCGCCGCGGAGATCCAGTTCGGCCATGTCCACCGGCCGACCCACACCAACACCAGTTGGGAGGCCGCCCGGTTCGAGGTGTACGGCCACCGCTGGGTCCACATCGGCGAGCCCGGATACGGTGTCGCGATCATCAATGACTCGACGTACGGCCATGACGTCTCCCGCTCCGCCCGTGAGGACGGTGGCACGACCACCACGGTCGGGCTCAGTCTCGTCCGCGCGCCCAGGGTCCCCGACCCGGGCGCCGATCAGGGAGCGCACTCCTTCACCTACTCCCTACTGCCCGGCGCGGCCATCGAGGACGCGATCGCCGAGGGCTACGCGCTCAACCTGCCGTTGAGAGTGGGCTCCGCCCCCGCCGCCGCAGCGGGCGACGCGCTGGTGAGCACCGACAGCCCGGCCGTGACGGTGGAGGCGGTCAAGCTCGCCGACGACCGCTCGGGAGACGTGGTCGTACGCCTGTACGAGTCACTGGGCGGGCGGGCACGTGCGAGGCTGCGGACCGGCTTCCCCCTGGCCGGGGCCGAGGTGACCGACCTCCTCGAACGCCCCGTGCCGGAGCAGGAGGCGACGTTCGACGAGCAGGGCGTGTCCGTCTCGCTCCGGCCGTTCCAGATCCTCACCCTGCGGTTGTCCCCGGCGCCCTCCGGCCGGTCCGCCATGCCTCTCGAGGACGGGTGAGGACAGGGCTGCCGGAACGCCCTTCCGTGATCCGATGATTGCAGCACGGCAACTGTGGCACTATGTCCCAGGGACGCCTGATGGTCGCGGTGTCGCCGCTTCCGCGGACCGGACTTCTCCCGGTCAGGTGCGCGAGGACGTGCGCAAGGCACGGACTCGGACAGCACGGACGCGGACAGCGCGGGCGAGGGACAAGGGGAGCAGGCGATGGCGGACAGGGTCCTGGACGCGCCGGGTGAGCGCAGCGCCCCGCGGCGGTCGAGCGGCGTGGCGCACGGGCGCCGTCGGCCGCGCCGGTGAGGGACGACGATACGGGCGTACGGGCGCTGGCGGGAGCCGTCGAGCGATTGCGCCGCGAGGTGGCGCTGGAGCGCGAGTCGGCCGACGCCAGGGCGCTGGTGGGGATCGCCACCGGCATCCTCGTCGAACGCGGGCACGGTGGCCCCATGCATGCGGCCCGCCATCTCGAGACGCTGGCGGAGGCGGCCGGGCTGCCGCTGCGGGAACTGGCCGCCGACATCGTCAACGCGGCGGCGGACGACACGGTCGCCGAAGCGCTGCCCGCGAAGGCCACGCCGGGTCAGGAGGGCCGACCGGTCCCGCCGACCGTCCTTCGGTTGCGTTCGGCGGAGGCCGGCTCCCTTGTCGGGGACTCCCAGGCCGCGGCCGAATCTCTGCTGGCCCAGGCGCTCGCCCCGCTCGGCGCGTGCGCGCTCGCGGTGTGGGCGGCAAGCCGCGACGGCGCCCTGACGCTGGCCGGGCACGCCGGGTTCGCCCCCATGGAGGCGGAGCGCTGGCGGTACATTCCGCCGGGCGTCGGTGTTCCGGCGCAGCGCGCGGTGGCCGAGCGTGGGCCCGTGTGGTACGGCGAGCTGCCGCCCGCGACCCTGGGCATCGGCTGCCGCCCCGGCACCGACGGAGCACGCGCCCTTCTGCCCGCGATGATCGGCGGGCGGATGCTGGGTGTGCTGGAGGTGTGCTGGCCCAAGCCCCGGCCGCCGCTGACGGCGGCGGCCGATCGCCAGCTCGACGCCTTGGCGGAGCTGTGCGCGCACACCCTTCCGGCGAACGACGTGGGCGCCGTATCGGCCGGCAGCGCACCGGAGGGCACCCGCACTCCCGTGATCGACCTGGCCGACGGGCTGCTGGACGCCGCACTGGTGCTCCGGCCGGTGCTCGACCCGCGGGAGAAGGTGACGGACTTCCGGATCGTCCACACCAATGAGCACTTCACCGACCTCGCCGGACGCTCCCGTGGCGTGGTCACCGGGATGCGGCTGTTGGAGGCCTATCCGCTCGAGGCTCGCGACGGCGGCCTGTACGAGCGGGTGCTGCGGGTGCACGCCACGGGCGAGCCGTTCCGCGCCGAGCGGATGACCCTGGCCGCGATCGCCGACGAGGCGACGGTGGAGGCCGTCGCCGCCGTGGGCATCGGCCGGTACGGGGAGACGGTGCTGCTGAGCCTGCGTGTCGAGGACGAGGCCACCCGGCTGGCCACGCTGCTGAAGCACGCCCAGCGCCTGGGCCGTATCGGCGGTTTCGAGGAGAACACCGTCACCGGCGAGATCATCTGGAACAGCCGGCTGTTCGCCCTCCACGGCTTGCCCGCGACATCCTCCCCCATCCCGCTGGAGCGGCTGCACCACCACACGCACCCCGACGACTCGGTGGCCATCGGCCGGTTCCAGCGCGCCCTGCTCCACCACCGCCGTGCCGCCTCGACCGCGTTCCGGCTGCGACGGGCCGACGGCGTGGTCCGGCACATTCGCGTGGTCGCCGAACCGGTCACCGACCAGGCCGGGCGCCTGCTGGCCATTCGCGGCGCGTACCAGGATGTCTCCGCCCAGCACTGGACCGAGGTCGCCCTGGCCGCGACCCGGGACAAGCTGGCCGACACCGAGCAGCGTGCCGCCGAGCGCAACCGGCTGGCGCTCCAGCTCCAGCAGGCGATCATGCCTCCCGCCCGGGCTCCCATCGGTGCCTCGGGGCTGGATGTGGCGGTGCGCTACCGCCCCGCCGAGAAGGAGCACCTCGTCGGGGGCGACTGGTACGACGCCGTCATCCTGCCCACCAAGCAGGTCCTGCTGGCCGTCGGTGATGTCGCGGGCCATGGCATCGAGGCCGCCACCGGCATGGTCGTGCTGCGCAACGCGTTGCGCGGGCTCGCCGCCACGGGAGCCGGACCCGCGCAGCTGCTGACCTGGCTCAACACCGTCGCCCACCATCTGACCGAGCAGGTCACCGCCACCGCGGTCTGCGGCCTGTACACGCCGGACACCCGCGAGCTGCGCTGGGCGAGGGCGGGCCACCCTCCGCCGGTGCTGGTCCGCGACGGCGCCGCGGGCGTCCTCCCGATGCCCCGCGGCATCCTGCTCGGGGCCACCGGCGAGGCGCACTACGAGGAACAGCGGCTCACCCTGGCCTCCGGGGACCGCTTGCTGATGTACACCGACGGCCTGATCGAGCGCCGGGACCGCTCGGTGGAGCGGTCCCTCGAGCAGCTTCTGGCGGCGGTCGGCACGGCGTCGCCGGACCTCGACGAGCACGTGGACCGGCTGCTGACCCACAGCCGCTCCGACACCGACGACGACACCTGCCTGGTCGGCATTCAGCTCCACTGACGGCGGCGGCCGCGGGCCTCTCCCTGCCGCCGTGGGCCGCCTGGATGGCGCGCTCCGTATCGAGGCTGCCGCTGTGGCTGCGTGCTGAGGCTGTTGTGCCGAGGCTGGGTGCCGAGGCGTGAGCGGCGGGCTCAGGTGGGATCGGGACCGCTGTTCTCCGGGCCGCTGCCACCGGTACCGCTGCTGTCGGTACCGCTGCTGTCGGTACCGCTGCTGTCGGTACCGCTGCTGTCGGTACCGCTGCTGTCGGTACCGCTGTTCCCGGTGCCTGCGGCCGGGGAGCAGTCGCGGCAGTCGTCGGGCCGGTTGCCCGTGATGGCATGGGTCGTCCTGTAGTCGACCGTGCCGCCGTCGTTGTAGATTCCCCCGCCGTTGCCCCGGCCGCCGTCGTTGTCCTCGATCCGGGCGTCGTCGTTCAGCGTGACGGTGCCCTTGCTGTTGTAGATGCCGCCGCCGCCCCGCAGGCCCCTGTTGCCCGCGATCCTGGCGCGGTCGTTGACCGTGACCGTACCGCCGTCGTTGTAGACGCCACCGCCCTTGCCCAGTGGGGTGACACCGTGTTCGACGAGGGCGGTGTCATTGAGGGTCAGCGTGCCCCGCTTGTTGAACACCTCCGCACCGGAGGCGGACGCCGCCGCGTTCGCCAGTCGGCTGGTCCCGTTGAGCACGACCTCACCGCCGTCGATGTACAACGCGCCACCGCTTTCCGCCTGCCCGCCGGTCAGCGTGACATCGGTGAGGGTCAGCCGGGCTCCCTCGGCCACCTCGAGGATCCTGGAGCGGTCCTTCTTCAGCTCCCGCAGCAGTTGGGAGCCGTGACCCTCGATGCCGACCGTGCCGGTGATCCTCGGCAGCGGCTTGTCGTTGATGTCGTAGGTGCAGCCCTCCGCGAGGGTGATCGGCCCCGAAGCGCCCTTGTTGGCGTTGTCGATCGCCTCGATGAGGCCGGTGACGTTCTCGCACGACACCGTCGGATCCGCCCGTCGCACCCCGGCGTTGTGTTCCACGCCTGCCTGTTGCACGGCGTGGACCGTGCCGATGCCCCCGGACAGCGCCACGGCCAGTCCGGCCGCCGCCACACAGCACATGGCCCGGTCGGCCCGAGCGCCCCGTACGGATCCATGCATCTGTGGGTTCCTCCAGTCGTGTTCGGGCCAGTTGTGTTCGGGCCAGTCGTGTTCGGGCCAGTCGTTGTCTGGCAGTCGACGAGCACAGTCGATTGCGGGCGGTCGAATTCGGGACCTCAGGCGCGGCGTGCACGGGAGGGTCCCGCGCTCAGCCCCGGCAGGTCCTTCGGGTAGGCGCAGGAGGCCAGGTCGGTGTAGCTCCCGGCGTCGCCGCTGTAGAGGGGTTCGCTGAGGTAGTGGCCGTTCCCGCCGACACCGAGCACCTCGCGAATGGTGCGCGTGGTACCGGCCGTCGAGACGAGCAGTGCGCCGAGGCGGTCCCGGTCGGTGGCGAAGGCGATCCCGGTGAGCGCGGTGTCCCCCGTGTCGAGCCGCACGACGCTGTGGGCCTGCCATCGGGCGCCCTCGGTGTCGTCGACCCGCCAGATGATCCCGTCCAGGCTCGACAACCAGGCGCGGTCATGGCCGTCGAAGGCCAGGTCGGAGAGGGAGCCGTAGCGCAACGATGCGGCGAGGGGGTCGTCGGCGGCGGCCACGAGCCGCACGGTGGACCAGGTCTTCGGCCGGTCGGCGGCGAAGGTGATGATCCTTCCGGTCCCACCGGGTTCGAGGATGTACGCGCGCGCGTCCTTGCGGAAGCCGAACCCCTCCTTCTCCGGGCCCTTCCCCGCAGCCGTGAGGCCGGCGGCGTCCCGCGGCGTCCCCGACAGGTCGGTCCACGGGTAGGGGCGTCCCTGCTCCTCGGCCGAGAAGACCTGGCCGCCCGGCCCGCTGAACCAGTGGACACCGGTCTTCGGGTTGACGGCGTTCGCATGAGCCGTGCCCTTGGCGTTGTCGACGGAGGTGCGCACTCGCGCGTAGCCCTGCCGTGCGTCGTGGGCGTGGATGTCCGCGGAGTCGTCACCCCCGTCGGCGGAGGCGAACACCTCGCTCGGCCGGCACGCGGCCGCTGCCGCCCGTGCCCGGGAGGCGGCGGGACCCGCCGAGAACGCCATGGCGGCGGCGGTGGCCACGCACACCGAGAGAGCGATCGCCCTTCGTCTCCGCACGATCGTCTCCCTTGCGTCGCCGAGTCCGTCGTTCCGTCGTTCCGTCGGACAGCCAAACACGCAAAGGCGATAAGCATTAATAAAATGACACCGGCGCTCGCCCGTGTCGCCCAACTGTCTCCCTTCGGGCTAATGCGCCCTCACGCACAGGTCGCACCTTTCCCGCATGGGGACACCTTTGGCCCTGCGACACTGCGACGGTGCTCCTCGAAACCCCTCGGCTGATCCTTCGCCGCTTCCGGCCCGGCGACGCGGCAGCACTGGCCGCCTACCGGTCGGACCCCTCCGTCGCCCGCTACCAGTCCTGGACGCCTCCGGTGCCGACCACGGCCGCCATCGGCCTCGTCCGCGCGTTCGCGGCGGGCGACCCTCGGCAACCGGGCTGGTTCCAGTACGCCATCGAGCACCGCGACGACCGGTGCCTCATCGGCGACATCGGAGTCCATCTGCACTCCAACCTGATGCAGGCGGACCTCGGCTTCACCCTCGCAGCCGACCGGCAGGGCCGGGGCTACGCCACCGAAGCCGTACAGGCGTTGCTCAGCCATCTGTTCGAGCAGGGGCTGCGGCGGGTGTCGGCGGAGTGCGACGCACGGAATGTCCGCTCGGCCCGGTTGCTTCAGCGCGTGGGCTTCCAGCACGAGGGATACCGGCCCGCCTACACCTGGATCAAGGGTGAGTGGGTGGACGACGTGCTCTTCGGTCTCCTCGTGGAGCAGTGGCGAGGCTGAGCGGGCCGGCGCTCCCGCGCGACGGAGAACGGCCGGTCGGCTCGGGATATCTCACCGACCCGGCGTGCGGCGGCAGTTGGCGCTTCCTCGACCGCCTGTCCGGCACCATGCCGTGAGGCTCGGCAGCTGCCGCAGCGCGCGCCTTCCCGGCCCGGCCCTCGCCTCCGGCCCCCCGGCCGCGCCGCGGCACCGGCCCCGCTTCCGGTGCGCTTCCGGCAGTCAACCGTGTCGAAAGCTCATAGTGGAGGCCTGACCTGCTGCGACGTCACCTCGTTCGGCAATGCTCCACTGCCGCATGCGTCCACCGGCTCACGAAAGGTGCCGAACGCTTCGGTGAAGACCTGCCGGGCACCTCGTAGAAGGAGGCATCGTGCACGACTCAATGACCCATGTGGCGTTGCTCCTGCTCGCACTGACAACCGCGGCACTGGTGGCCGCCATGATCGGCACCGCCGCCGGCTGCCTGGCCCGCATCGACGGAGCCACGCTTCCCTCCGCCATCCATCGTGGAGCCGTGACCTTCGGCGCCACCCTCACCCTTCTCCTGGGCGTCCTCAGCCTCATGGGAAGTCTGCTCAGATAGCGGCGGGGGCGGCCCGAATCGGGGGTCCACCCCAACCGCCTAGACCGCGGTGGGGGTTGGGGCCCTGCCGATGCCCAGCGTGCTCTCGCCCGGAAGGAGCCCGGAGGCGAGGACCGCGTGCACGACCGGTCCGAGGAGCTGGGCGAGCCTGCCGGTGTCCCGCTGCCCGAGTTCCCGCCAGGGACCGGCGGCCAGTTCGTCGGTGAGGCGCTCGATCGCCGCGCGACCCTCGAGGCCCGCTTCCGTGGCGCGGCCCTCGGCGTCGAGCCAGCCGCGCGACGCCAGCCGCTCCCGGGCCTCCTTCCACTCCTGGTCGCTCCACCCGCGGCTGCCGAACACCTCGGTGGACGCGGCGCCGACCGCGGCGAACGACACCAGGGACTCGAGCGGGTCGAGCCCCGCCGTCAGCAGGGCCGCCACATGCCCGTCGCCGCGGTGCTCGCGCAGCACCGTCGCGGCCTGCCACAGCACCAGATGCGACTCCTGCGGCCAGGACAGCCCGGCGTTGGCCGCACCGAGGGGCCGTCCCGCGGTCATGGCCGCCTCCGCCGCCCTGCGCGCCGACGCGGCCGCCTCGGCCAGCTCCGGGGAACCGATCAGCTCACCCAGTACGGCGCGCAGCGCCCGGTCCATCGCGTGCGTCCGAGCCTCCAGGACCCGCTGGGGAGCGGCCACCGCCCAGGCGCCCCTGACATGCTCCTCGACCATCCGCGGGCTGAAGCTGTAGAACGACGACGCCACCAGCTCGGCGCTCGGTACACCCAGAGGAGCCGACCGCCACGCGAAGTAGCTGGGCCACCGGGTGTCCACGGCGTAGCCGAGGGCGGCCGCCTCCTCGAACACCTCGGGGGCGTAGTAGAGCACCGCGTGCACCGGCTCCAGCATCCACCACATCCGCCGGGTCGGACCCGGTTCGTCGGCCATGGCCGTATCTCCTCCCGTTGTGCGTCGACGCCCAGAACGCCTCCGAGCCGTCGCACCCTCATCACACCTTGACACTGTCAAGATTGCCGGGCGAAACCGAACTTGTCAACGACAAGATTCGAGTAGACTCCCCTCATGCCAGAAGCACCCCCGCCGGAAGCCCGGATGCCGCAGGCGCGGACGCCGCAGACGCGTGCACCGGAAGAACGCGCCTACCACCACGGCGATCTGCGTCGCGCCCTGCTCGACGCGGCCGTCGCGCTGATCGCCGAACGGGGGACCGCGGCGATCAGCCTGCGGGACCTGGCGCGGCGGGCCGGTGTCTCGCACGCGGCCCCCGCCCACCACTTCAAGGACAAGAGCGGGCTGTTCACCGCGATCGCCGCCGAGGGGCACCGGCTTCTCGCCGCCTCGATCGAAGCGGAGGCAGTGCCCGCGTCGAAGGAACTGCTCGAGATGGGTGTGCGGTACGTGCGGTTCGCACTCGCCCATCCGGCGCACTTCGAGGTGATGTTCCAGCCCGGCCTGCTGCGCCGGGACGACCCCGACCTCCGTGCGGCGCAGGCGCAGACCGGTGAACTGCTGCGCTCGGGACTCCCCCTCGGCACCCCCGTACCCGATGCCGAGTCCTCGGCCCTGGCCGCGTGGTCGCTGGCCCATGGGTTCGCGACGCTGTGCCTGTCCGGCAATGTGAGCCGGTTCATCGGCGAGCGCGATCCGGCCGACGCCTTCCGGGACATCGTCCGAGCGTCCCCCTGACGCACCACCGCAACCGACCGGACCACCGGGTGGACGACGGGTGGGCCGGATGCACGCGGCGGAGCACGGCCGCGTGCTGCCGTGTTCAGCCCGGGGGCACCCGCAGCTGCGGATCCGTCACCCCTCCTGGGCTCGCGAGCCGCGCGACGTCCCAGCCGGCGCGTGCCGCTCCGGCCTGGTAGGCGCTCTCGTAGAAGCCCAGGACGGCGGCCCGCGGATCGTCCTGCGCCCGGACGCCGTCGTAGGGCAGGACGGCGAGATGGCTGCCCCTGAAGGGGACCCACCGCGCGGAGGGCGGGACGAGCGGCTCCCCCGCCAGGCCCTCCGGCTCCGGAGCGGTGTAGGAGTAGAACGCGGGTTCGCCGAAATTGTCGTCCCCGAACCAGAAGCCGAAACTCACCAGCTCACGCGAGTACGCCTCCCGGGTCACCGGGTCGAGCTGCGGCGGCTGCTCGATCTGCCGGTCGGAGAACCGGGTGTAGGCGATGTCGAAGGTGTGCCAGAAGTGGTGGACCGGGCTCACCTTCCCCGAGAAGCCCGACCCGAACTCGTCCAGCACGAGGCTCACCTGGCTGAGGACCTGCCAGTAGCGGTTGGCCTTGACCGGGTCGTAGGCCGCGTGCTCGGTGTCCTCGGCGAACGGCCGGTCGGCGTCCGGCAGGTCGTACGGCCTCGGGACGTCGAGGTCCACCCGGACTCCGAGCGCGGCCAGGGCGTCCATGGTGGCGCGGTGGAACGACGCCACGGACTGGCCCAGGAGCGGGAAGGACATCGACGCGCCGTCGACCGTGCTCACGACCAGCCGGTGGCCCACGAAGTCGAAGTCGACGGTGAAGATCGGATTGCCGTCCACCTGGCCCATGGGCCGAGTGGTGATCCCCCGCCCGGTGAGGTGGAAGGGGACGTTCCACCAGTGGTTGCGCCGCGGACTCGCGGCCAGGCGGACCTTGCCGACGACCTGCGCGAACCGGTGCAGCGTCTCTTTGGTGTCCTGCCACTCGCCGAGCGGCATAGGCGGGAACAACTCCATCGCGCTTCCCTTCCCTGCCCGGGCGCTCCTGCGGGCCCGGCCATGTCAATCATGACCACGCCGGGGCAGCCGTGGCATCTCGCGCCGCTTCCTCCGAGACGACGCACACCCACCACGCTCACTGCCTGTGACCACGGTCACCGGCCTCGACCGGCTGCCCCGGCACTGCCCCGTGCTAGAGTCGATCTCAGTTGCAGTTGTGGTTCCCATAGACTTTGTGTGCGCCTGCTGGTTCTGAACCTCCAGGCGCATTTTTTGTTTTCCGGTGTTCTTCTCCGGTCGGGTGATCATCGCGGCGACAAGGAGCCCGCACGGTGCGGGCCTCCCGAACAGCCCCCGAAGGAGATTGACATGGCTACTGGAACCGTGAAGTGGTTCAACGGCGAAAAGGGCTTCGGCTTCATTGCCCAGGACGGCGGCGGCGCCGACGTCTTCGCCCACTACTCCAACATCAACGCTCAGGGCTTCCGTGAGCTGGCCGAGGGCCAGAAGGTGGAGTTCGACGTCACGCAGGGCCCCAAGGGCCCGCAGGCCGAGAACATCACCGTCGTCTGATCCGAGAGCGCGGCACCTGCCGCGCAGCACGGGCCCGCACCCGAGGTGCGGGCCCGAGCCGTTGCCGTCCGGCACGGGCGCGCCGCCCGATCGCGGGCATTGCCGGACGGCACATCTCCACGGTCCGGCAATTCGGCCGCCGTTCGACGGCAGGCGCCGACCGTTGTTTCGAAGCCCATCGCACGGCTTTCCACCGTCCATGCTTCGCATTCGACATCCGGTTCGTCTCTTGTGATTCCTCGCGCGGCCCGCGGCCGCCGGGACTTCCTCGACACGTGCCGTCTCGAGGAAGGTTCACCATGAACCGCACCACCCGATCCACCCGCTCCACCCGATCCAACGAGCGTTTCTCCTCGCGGGGCCAGGGCGGCGGCCCCGGCGGCCGTCAGCACCCCCGTACCCAGGCTCCGGGCCGCCGCAAGCCGGCCGCCGCCGCGCACGGCGAGTTCGCTCTGCCGGTCAGCACCACCCCGGCCCTTCCCCCGGTCGAGGCCTTCGCCGATCTGGACATGCCGGCCCCGCTGCTGTCCGCGCTCACCCGCAACGACGTAACGGCCCCGTTCCCGATCCAGGCGGCGACGCTGCCGAACTCGCTGGCCGGCCGTGACGTCCTCGGCCGCGGCCGCACCGGCTCCGGCAAGACCCTCGCCTTCGGGCTGGCCCTGCTCGCCCGCACCACCGGCCGGCGAGCCGAGCCCCGCCGGCCGCTGGCCCTGGTGCTCGTCCCCACCCGTGAGCTCGCCCAGCAGGTCACCGACGCCCTGACCCCCTACGCCCAGGCCGTGCGCCTGCGCACGGCCACCGTGGTCGGCGGTATGTCGATCTCGCGGCAGGCCAACGCGCTGCGCAATGGCGCCGAGGTCGTCGTGGCCACCCCCGGACGGCTCAAGGACCTGATCAACCGCGGCGACTGCCACCTCGACCAGGTGGGCATCACCGTGCTCGACGAGGCCGACCAGATGGCCGACATGGGCTTCATGCCGCAGGTCACCGCCCTGCTCCAGCAGGTGCGGGCCGATGGGCAGCGGATGCTGTTCTCGGCCACGCTGGACCGCAATGTCGACAAGCTGGTGCGCCGGTTCCTGTCGGACCCCGTGGTCCACTCGGTCGACCCGTCCGCCGGGGCCGTGACGACGATGGAGCACCACGTGCTGCACGTCTCGGACGGCGACAAGCACGCCGCCGCCACGCACATCGCGGCCCGCGACGGCCGGGTGATCATGTTCATGGACACCAAGCACGCCGTCGACCGCATGACGCGGCATCTGCTGTCCAACGGAGTGCGGGCGGCCGCCCTGCACGGCGGCAAGTCCCAGCCCCAGCGCAACCGCACCCTGGAGCAGTTCAAGAACGGGCATGTCACCGCGCTCGTCGCGACGAACGTGGCGGCCCGCGGCATCCACGTGGACGGCCTGGACCTGGTCGTCAACATCGACCCGCCCACCGACCACAAGGACTACCTGCACCGCGGCGGACGCACCGCCCGCGCCGGCGAGTCGGGCAGCGTCGTCACCCTCGTCCTGCCGAACCAGCGGCGCGAGATGACCCGGCTGATGGCCACCGCCGGCATCACCGCCCGCGTCGCCCAGGTGCGCCCCGGTGACTCCGAGCTCACCAGGGTCACCGGTGCCCGGGTGCCCTCGGGCGTCCCGGTCACCGTCACCGCGCCCGCTCCCGAGCGCCCCTCGCGCAGCGCCTCCTCGAGCCGCGGCCGCCGCAGCCGTTCGGCTCAGGTGCGCCGCGGCTCCGGCTCGCGCGCCGGATTCTCGGAGCGGTCGGCTCCCCGCCGCACCGCCGCGTAGGCGCCCACCCGATTGACCCGGCTGCGCCGGACCCGTGAGAGCGGGTCCGGCGCAGCCGTCGTTTCGGGTGCGGTGGCGCCACGCCCGGGACGGGGCCTGTCGAGGTTGCGGCGAACCGGTCAACTTGCGCCACCGCACGTGACGGTCCTGGGGCCCCGGGGAACGCTCCGGCCTGTCCGTGCGGGTGCGAGCAGAGGATTGGGCAGGCATGACCGACGACTTCGTCCTGGACGTCACTAGGATCCGCGAAGAGGCCCGGCAGAAGATGGAGGCCGGTGCGGTCACCGACACCTACGGCCTCGACAAGCACCGTGTGATCGGTGTCCTCAACGAGGTCATCGCGACCGAGGTGGTCTGCTGGCTGAGGTACACCCGCCACGCCATCTCGGCCACGGGCATCGACCGGGCACAGGTGTCGCAGGAGTTCACGGAGCACGCCGCGGAGGAGATGCAGCACGCGCTCATGGCCGCCGAACGGATCTCGCAGCTCGGTGGCGCGCCCGACTTCGATCCGACGACGCTGGCCCAGCGGGCCCACACCGACTACACCACGCCGTCGGACGAGGACCTGAGGACGATGCTGGAGAACAATCTGCTCGCCGAGCGCATCGCCATCTCCACCTACCAGGAGATCATTCGCTGGCTGGGTGACCACGACCCGACCACGCGCCGGATGATGGAGACGATCCTCGAGCAGGAGGAGGAGCACGCCGACGACATCATCGACCTCCTCGGGGTCTGAGCGCCGGGCGCCGGCGGGAAGCGGTCCCTGGCAGCGGCCTCGGGGGAACGGCCTCCGAGGAACGGCCTGCGGGGAACGGCCTCCAGGAAGGCCTGAACCGCGTGCTGGAGCGCGGCAACCGAGCCGATGTCCAGCGTCGTGCGTTCTCCGAGACCGACGACCTCGGCGAGGTCGTCGCCCGTGCGGTCGCCCGCATCCTGGCCTGACCGCGGGCCCGGCCCGAGCGTCGGCCGGGCCGTTGGCGGTGCCGGCCGCGCCCGCGCGGATCGAGGTTCCGACGCTCCGAGCCTGCTCCGCCACCGTGTGGGCACCGCTGTCGAGCCGGAGCACCCGGCGGTGCGGTTCGACCGCGTTGCCTGTGACGCGGGCTGCCGTGGATCGCCGCTGTCTGCCGCTGTCTGCCGCTGATGGGCACTCACCTGCGCCCCGCCGCGGTGGCGGACCCGTGCGGCGGGCGGTCCGCCTGTCTCGCCGCCCCGCCACCCGGCGGCGATCGTGCAAGGCTGGCTTCACGGGCCGTCCACGGCCGACAGGTCGGCAGCGCGGACCGACAACTACTTGACTTTCTCAATCATTGCTAGTTACATGCATTAAGTGCTTGACCACCTCAAGCTCTGCAAGGTCCGCAATCCCTTCGGAGGAGACCCCTCGTGACTTCCATCCTTTTCGTCGTCTCCGGCGCCGACCACTGGACACTCGCGGACGGCACCGCGCACCCCACCGGCTTCTGGGCCGAAGAGCTCGCCGCTCCCCACCGCATCCTGCGCGAGGCGGGCCATGACATCACCTTCGCGACGCCCGGCGGCGTCACCCCCACCGTCGACGCGGGCAGCCTGACCGCCGAGGCCAACGGCGGACAGGACCGCGCGGACGAGACAGGCGCCTACCTGAAGTCGGTCAGCGGCGAGCTGGAGCACCCGGCCAAGCTCGAGGAGGTGGACCTCGACCGGTTCGACGCGGTGCTGTACCCCGGAGGGCATGGCCCCATGGAGGATCTCGCCGTCGACGAGACCTCGGGTCGGCTCCTCACCGACGCCCTGGACTCGGGCAAGCCGGTCGCCGTGCTGTGCCACGCCCCCGCCGCCCTGCTCGCCGCCCGCCGCGAGGACGGCAGCTGGCCGTTCGCCGGATACCGCCTGACCGGCTTCAGCAACGCCGAGGAGAACGCCGTCGGCCTCGCCGACAAGGCCCCCTGGCTGCTCGAGGACCGCCTGGTGGAGCTGGGCGCCGACTACGTCGCGGCCGACCCGTTCACCACCCACACCGTCACCGACCGGAATCTGTACACGGGGCAGAACCCCGCCTCGTCCGAGCGGCTCGCCCGCGAACTCGTCTCCGTCCTGAGCCGCGACTGACCCGCGCGACGCCGAGCGCACACCGCCCAGCGCACCCCGCACCCCGCACACTCCACCCATCGAGGCATCCATGACCCCCGCCACATCCGAGACCGACGCCCCGGCCACCCTCGGCGAACGCAGCGCGGATCTCGTCGCCCGCCTGCGCACCACATTCCGCACCGGCCGCACCCGGCCCGCGCGATGGCGCACCCACCAGCTGCGCCAACTGCGCTCCCTGCTCACCGACCACGCCGAGGACTTCGCCGCGGCCCTCCACGCGGACCTGGGAAAGAGCAGTGCGGAGGCCTACCGCACCGAGATCGACTTCACCGTCCGGGAGATCGACCACACCCTCGAACACCTGGATGAGTGGCTGCGCCCGGAGCCCGCGCCCGTTCCCGAGTTCCTGGGGCGGGCCGATGCCTGGACGGTGTACGACCCTCTGGGTGTCGTCCTGGTGATCGCTCCCTGGAACTACCCGCTCCAGTTGCTGCTCGCCCCCGTGGTGGGCGCCCTCGCCGCGGGCAACTGCGTGGTCCTCAAGCCCAGCGAACTGGCTCCGGCCACCTCCGACGCCGTGGCCGAGTACCTTCCGGACTACCTCGACACCGAGGCGGTCGCCGTTGTCGAAGGAGCGATTCCCGAGACCACCGCCCTGCTGGAGCAGCGGTTCGACCACATCTTCTACACCGGCAACGGCACGGTGGGCCGCATCGTGATGAGCGCCGCCGCCAAGCACCTCACCCCGGTCACCCTGGAGCTCGGCGGCAAGTCCCCGGCCTTCGTGGACCGCGGCACGGACCTCGAGACGGTGGCCTCACGGCTGGCGGCGGGCAAGTTCCTCAACGCCGGGCAGACCTGCGTCGCCCCCGACTACGTCCTGACCGACCCCGAGACGGCGCGTGGACTCGAAGCCGCCCTCGGCAAGGCGGTCGAAGCCCTGTACGGTTCCGACCCCGCCGAGTCACCGCAGTACGGCCGGATCGTCAACCAGCGGCACTTCGACCGGCTCAGTGCGCTGCTGGACTCCGGTCGTCCCGCCGTCGGCGGTGAGCACGACCGCGCGAGCAAGTACATCGCGCCGACGGTCCTGGCCGGTGTGAAGCCGGACGCTCCGGTCATGCGGGAGGAGATCTTCGGTCCGATCCTGCCGATCGTCGAGGTCGACGGCGTCGACGCCGCCATCGACTTCATCAACGACCGGGACAAGCCGCTGGCTCTCTACGCCTTCACCGACTCGGCGGCCGTGAGGGAACGGCTCGTCGCCGAGACCTCCTCGGGCGGCGTGGGCCTGGGAGTGGCGCTGGCCCATCTGACCGTGTCCGACCTGCCGTTCGGCGGAGTGGGCGAGAGCGGCATGGGCAGCTACCACGGCCGGTACTCGCTGGAGACGTTCAGCCACCGCAAGGCCGTTCTGGACAAGCCCCTCGACTGACGGCCGGAGGATGCCCTCCGGGGCCGCGACGGCAGGCCTCGGCACGGACACCGCACACAAGGACGACCCCACCGCGGCGTGCGGCCGTTGCCGTGGCGCACTCGAGGAGATCATCACGACAGCCGGTTCGGGGGATCGGGCGTGGCGGGCAGCGCGGTGCGGGCAGGGGCGCCGAGTACGGGCGCGGAGGGCGTGCGGACCGGACGGTCCCGTTGGCTGGTAGGACTCGGTCTGGCCGACGCGGCCACCGGTCCGGCCAGCACGCCCGTGCGGCTGCGCCGGCTCACCGCCGCGCTCCTCCGGCTGACGCCTTGGCGAGCCGCGTCCACGCGTTCAGCCGCCGTCGGGTCCGATGTAGCGCACGAGAAGCGCTGCCACGTCGTCGGCGTCGAGGCGTCCCGGCGCCGGGGCGCACGTGCGGATGAGCTCGCCGAGGCATTCCTCCGGGCTGGGGGCGGGCGTGGCCAGCGCGGCGAGGACACAGGCGATGCCCTCGTCGATGTCGTGGCCCCGGTCCTCGATCAGGCCGTCGGTGTAGAGCAGGAGTTGGGCGCCGACGGGCAGCCGGACCCGGGTGGTGGGGTAGGTGGCGCCGGCGTCGACGCCCAGCGGTGTCCCGCCGGCCACCTCGAGGCAGCGCGGCTCCTGTCCGGGCTCGGTGACGATCGGCGTGGGATGGCCGGCCCGGCAGATGGCCAGGTCACCGGTGCCGGGGTCCAGGTGGGCATAGCAGCAGGTGGCGAAGAGAGCGGTTTCCGGGATGGGGTTGAGGTGCGTCAGGAGCTGGTTGGTGCGCTCCAGGACGGCGGCCGGGTCGTGTCCCTCGTTGGTGTAGGCGCGTACGGCGGTGCGCAGTTGCCCCATGAGGGTGGCGCCGACGACGCTGTGGCCCTGGACGTCGCCGATGACCAGGGCGAGTCCGCCGTCGGGGGTGGGGAAGGCGTCGTACCAGTCCCCGCCGATGAGCATGCCGCTCGTGGCGGGCCGGTAGTGCGCGTGCACCTCCGTGCTCGCCGGGCCCCGCAGGGCCTGGGGCAGCAGTCCGCGCTGGAGTTCGCGGGCCAGGCGGTGCTCGGCCTCGTACAGGCGGGCCCGGTCCAGCGACTGCGCGAGCAGTCCCGCCGCGACGGAGAGCAGGGAGCGCTGGGACGCGCTGAAGGCATGGGAGTCCGGAAAGCCGATCAGGCACGCGGCCGGGGGGCCTGCGGTGCTGGGCAGGGGCAGTGCCGCCCAGGAGCGGTGGACGATCTGGCCGGCGATCGACTCCAGACGGGGATACGCGGCCAGCAGGGCTTCCAGGGAGTCGAGGAAGACGGGGACGTGCCGCCGCAGCGCGTCACCGATGGGCGACCCGATGGTCAGGGGCAGGCTCCGCAGGATCTCGGTCTTCTCCCGCGAGTACCCGCAGGAAGCGACGACGGAGATACGGTCCTCCTGCTGTTCGGCGAGGAGCAGGGCGTCGGCGTCGAACGCCTGGAGGGCGGTGCGGGCGGTGCGGGCGATGTCCTGCACGGTCACCGCCGCGGACAGCAAACGGGCGAACTCACGCAGCTTGTCGGCCTGTTCGGCCTGGTGGCGCAGCGTCTGCTGGTCGGCTTCACGCCGGGCCTCGGCCACCGTGACATCGGTGACGACACCGCTCATGCGCTCGGGGATGCCGTCGGCCCCGGGGTGCACCCGCCCGCGGGCCTCCAGGACGCGGATACGGCCGCCCGGTTCGCGGATGCGGTAGTGCACCTGGTAGTCGCCGCACAGCTGCCCCATCCGCTCCAGCGCGTTGCGAACGTCGGGCAGGTCCTCGGACTCGAGCTGGGCGATGAAGTCCTCGACGGGCCTGACGGCCGGCGGGGTGAGGCCGTGCAGGCGAAGGGTCGTCTCGTCGCACTCGACCCGGCCCGTGCGCATGTTCCAGCTGAAGTAGCCGAGCTCGACCGTGCCGGTGGCCTGCGCGTCCGCGCTCTCCTCCCACGATGCCGTGCTCGGCCGCTGGGGCAGACGGCCGTTCAGCGAGGCCACCAACACCGCGAGCTGGTCGGCCAGGCACATCAGGAAGACGCGCTCGACCTCGGAGAAGGGCTCATCCCTGCTCCGGACGACGGCCAGCACTCCGACGCAGCTGCCCGCACGCAGCAGGGGCAGCGAGCCGGTGGCCACGTCGGTCGGCTGGTCCGTGAGCTCCGGCAGCGCGTCCGGATAGCGCAGGAAGCGCTCCCCGAACGCCTCGAGCCACACCGGCTCGCTGGTGCGGACGGCGTCCGTGACCGGCAGGCCCTCGCCGAGCCCTATGGCCTCCCACGGCCGGGAGAACGTCTCCGGAAGCCCTTCCATGGCGTCCATGGACAGGTACTCCCCCGACGCGTCCAGCACGAGAAGCGCTCCCCCGGTCGGCCCCAGGCAGGGCTTGGACGCCGCGAGAGCCGCGGAAAGGGCTTGCTGGGCCGTGGTGGCCGCGGCGACCGACTGGGCGGCCTCGTGCAGCGACGTCAACCAGGTGTCGGGGGCGTCCGGCAGCACCGATTCGGCGCCGAGGGAGCCAGGGGCACCACTGGCCCCGCGGCCCGCCATCAACGCCCCCCGATGTGGCTGCCGACAAGGCACAGATGCATTTTCAAACGATAACCGGACAGGTGGACGCCTACAGAAGGTGAACGAAAATAGGCGGCGTGTGAACGGCTTTGTCTGCGCGGTGCGAGCAATTGCACGACAAGAGGGGCGTGGGGGGTCTCAATGCGGCCCCGGGCCGCGGACTCGACGGAACTGTCCATGCGCATCTCGTCGCCAAACAGAGACTCTTTCGCATCAAGATACACGCGAGCCGCAGGTGGTCGGCCGGATTCATCGGATCCGCAGCAGCCCACCGAAATGATGACGATGCGAACAGCAATCGGATTAACGGAATCCGTGATTACCGCTCCCGTGTCCGGCCGCCCTCTTTCCGGACGACCCGATGGCCGAATTCATCCGCCCGGACCGCAAGAACGGCGTGGGAGACGGAGCACCCGAATCCCGGGCCCGTCCCGGGCGGGCACGGGCGAATGGAGGCCCCAGGGACATCGAACGGCGGGGCGCCCGGACAACCGGCGCGCACGAGCGGGCCGGCGTCCGGGCACCGAGGCCGTGGAGGCCGGTGGAGGCGGGTCGGGAAACCGGCCGGCGGTGCGGAAGGGGGCGCCGCGGAAGGGTCGCTACTTCGTCTCGATCCGCCCGTCGGCGCGCAGTGATCCCGAGCAGGACAGGGTCTCGGTGCCGTCACCGGTGATGTAGTCGCCGCGCAGCGTGCTGACGATCTTCGGCCACCGCGCATTGCTGGTGTCGACGCAGTCGACCACGAGCCGCCAGGTGTACGACGCTCCGCTGTAGCAGGTGGCACTGGCGGAGCTGCCGCTTCCGGACAGGAAGCACGGCAGCTGCGCGGCCTGGGCGGGAGGGACCGTGAGCACTCCGGCGGTCGCCGCGGCGCACGCCGCCAGGCCCAGCAGGGTCTTCACTCGCACGGATGAACCTCTTTCTTGTTGCCGTGGTGGGCGGAGCAAGATCTCGTGCGGTGACCACTATGGCGCGCCGGAGACACTAGGCCTAGACCAATCGGCCGTCTTTTCAAGGGAATTGAGCCCGCCTCACTCCCGGGCGGCTCCGACGCGGCGCTCCCTGGGGCTGACGCCGCGAACGCGCTTGAACGCGGCGCTGAGGGCGAACGAGCTGCCGTAGCCGACCTGTCGGGCCACCGCGCCGATGGTGGTGCCGGGCTCACGCAGAAGGTCGGCGGCCATGGCCAGCCGCCGGCCGGTCAGGTAGGCCATGGGCGGCTCACCGACCAATCCGGTGAGGCGGCGGGCGGGGACGACGCCGGCGACCGCAGCCGTGCCGTCGCCGATCGGCAGTCGGCCTGAGCACGGAGGTACGGGGACGGGCCTGTGCCACCGCGGAGGTGGTAGCACAGGCCCGCCGTCTTTCGGCGCTCAGGCGCTCATACCTTCACCCGCCCGTACGCGGGCGCCGAGGTCTCATCCGGCCTGCGCGTCCTTCATCCTGTCCGGGGTCCAGTAGCCGGGGTCGGGCGTCATGACGTCCGACTTCACCACGGCGTCCGGTGCGTCCCGGTGCGAGGGACGGCCGTCGGAGTCGCCTTGCGCGACGGCAATGGCGGCGGACCCGGCGACGATCACCGCTGCCGAGCCGATGGCGACCAGAACAAGAGGCTTGCGCATCGATTTCGTTCCTCCTCAGGTGCCCCCGGAGTGTGGGCCGACGATGGGACGCGCCACCCCACGATTCGGTTCCCCGACCGTCGCGGCTCACCACCGTCCACCCCCGCCGTCCACCCCCGCGAGTGACCGGTGCGTGAGGGGCCGGTGCGCGCGGGGCCGGTGCGCGGGGCCGGTGCGCGGGGGGCCGGTGCGCGAGGCCGGTGCGCGAGGCCGGTGCGCGAGGCCGGTGCGCGGGGGGCCGGTGGGACGTGCGTGGTCCGGAGCCGAGCGTCCCCGAGCCGTCACAGCACGAGGGGCCGGTCCGTCGCTCCTATCGGCGCCGGAAGCGCCGTGGACCCGGCCAGATACCGGTCCACCGCGGCGGCGGCGGAGCGGCCCTCGGCGATGGCCCAGACGATCAGCGACTGGCCGCGCCCGGCGTCGCCCGCCACGAACACGCCGTCCACGTCGGTGGTGAAGTCCTCACCGCGGGCGAGGGTGCGGCGAGCGCCGAGGCGCAGTCCGAGCTGGTGGATCAGCGGGCTGTCGGGCTCCGGTCCCCTGAACCCCAGCGCCAGCAGGACCAGATCGGCGGGCAGGAGCCGTTCGGTGCCCTGGGCCGGCCGCCTGCCCTCCGCCTCGACCCCGACCAGGCGCAGCGACCGCACATGGCCCGTCCCGTCGCCCTCGAAGCGCAGGGTGGAGGCCGAGAACATCCGAACATCGCCGTCCGGACCCGGGAGCGGCACGCCTTGGCTGTCGGGCTCCTCACCGTGCAGCCGGGCCACTTCCCTGGCCTCCTCGTGAGCGGGCGAGACACGGTACACCTTCGGGTACACCGGCCATGGCTCGGCGAAGGCCCGGTCCTCCCCGGGCATGGGGTTGATGTCGAGCTGGACGACGGAGGCGGCCCCCTGGCGCAGCACGGTGCCCAGGCAGTCCGCCGCGGTGTCCCCGCCGCCGACGATGACGACATGCCTGCCCTCGGCGTTGACCGGGGGCACGGCGTAGTCCCCCTCCCGTACCCGGTTGGCCATGGGCAGGTACTCCATCGCCTGATGGACACCGGCCAGCTCCCGGCCGGGTACGGGCAACTCGCGCCAGGCGGTGGCGCCGACCGCGACCACCACCGCGTCGTGCTCCTCCCGCAGGCGCCCGGCGTGGAGATCGGTGCCGACGTCGACGCCGGTGCGGAAGCGGGTGCCCTCCTCGCGCATCTGACGGATGCGGCGGTCGACGTGGCACTTCTCCATCTTGAACTCGGGGATGCCGTAGCGCAGCAGCCCACCGGGGCGGTCGGCCCGCTCGAAGACCTCCACCGAGTGCCCGGCCCGCGTGAGCTGCTGGGCGGCGGCCAGACCCGCCGGTCCCGAGCCGATGACGGCGACGGTCCTTCCGGACGGACGCTTCGCGGGCCGGGGCGGCAGGCCGCCGTGGTCCCAGGTGTAGTCGGCGACGGCGACCTCGATGTCCTTGATCGTCACGGGGTCGGCGTTGATGGCGAGAACGCAGGCGGACTCGCACGGGGCCGGGCACAGTCGTCCGGTGAACTCCGGGAAGTTGTTGGTGGCGTGCAGGCGCTCGCTCGCGGTCTCCCAGTCGTCACGGGAGACGAGCTCGTTCCACTCGGGTATCAGGTTTCCCAGGGGGCAGCCGCTGTGGCAGAACGGGATCCCGCAGTCCATGCAGCGGTTCGCCTGCTCGCTGATGAGCGGCAGCAGGTCCTGGCCGACGTAGACCTCATGCCAGTCCCGCACCCTTTCCTGGACGGGGCGGCGGGCGAGACCGCGGCGGGGCGTGGTGAGGAACCCTTTCGGGTCGGCCATCGCGGCCTCCGGCAGCTGGGCGGCGATCCCGGATGTGCGGGATCTCGGATGTGCGGCTGTCCCCCAGCCCGGCTCGGGGCACGTGCTCCACTGCGGGAGCCAGGTGTCGTCCGACAAGCGTACGTCCGCTTTGCGGCATTTTTAAAGCTTCGGCCCGCCCCGGGTGCCCGCGCCGATCCGGCACCGTCCCACCGCGCGGCGCGGCGGGGGGAAGGCGAGCACGTGCAAGCGGATCCATGACCGGCACGCGGGACCCACCCGAAGGGCGACGCCCGCCCCCGGTGAAGCCGCTGGTCACCGGCCGCAGACGTGACCCGCACCAGCCGGTCGGCCGCACTGGCGCGGACATCCCGGCTGATCTCGCCACAAGGCGGAACCGCTTGCTCCGCCGGGGGAGTTGGCGGCCTTTGCGAGGCGGCCCGGACGCCGTATGGTCTCCGGGAGCCTCAAGGAGCCTGCCGGAGATGACGAGCCTGCGAAGCGCCCCGTTACCCGTGCACCACCTCGACGACGGTCCCCCCGCACCACGCCCGTCGGCGTTCTCCATCGGGACGTTCGACGCGCTGGGGCCGATGGCACGGGCCTGTTACCCGCACCGCCACACCTTCCATGAGATCGCCTTCGTGACCGGTGGCCGGGGCAGGCACTTCGTCGACCTCGTCGAGTGGCCGCTGCGGCCTCCCCAGCTCTCCTACGTCGCCCCGGGGCAGGTGCACCACTGGGAGCTCGAATCGGAGCTGTGCGGATCGCTGGTCCTGTTCACCGACGACTTCCTGATCTCCCATCCGGGTGATGTGCCCGCCCTGCGCAGGCTCACCGAGCGTCCCTGGGCGCATGTGGCCGAGGAGGACGAGCCGGGCCTGTCCGCCCTGGTGGCGGACATGAAGCGCGAGTACTGCGCGCGGAAGGACGGCTTCGCCTCGGTCCTTCGGGCCTATCTGCATGTGCTGATCACCTGGGCGCTGCGGCTGCCCGGCGCGGCACCGCCCGACTCTCGCGCCGGCCGGGCCGCCGTCGTCGCCCAGCACTTCGTCCGGCTGCTGGCCCTCCCCGAGCGGACGCCGAGGAGCGTGCGCGAGTACGCCGCCGAGGTCGGGGTGTCGGTCAGCCACCTCAACGAAGCCGTCAAGCAGGCCACGGGCCACACCCCGGGCCGGCTCATCCGTCAGGTCCAGGTCCTCGAGGCCAAGCGGCTGCTGGCGCACACGGACCTGGCGCTGACCCGGATCTCCCACCAGCTGGGCTTCGCCGACGCGGCGTACTTCTGCCGTTTCTTCCGCCGCGAGACCGGCACCTCCCCCGGGGCCTTCCGGCGCGGGAATCGGTGAGAATCACCATCGCGGCCGCATTGCGTCCATCGACGGCATCGGTGCGCCCGCCTAGATTCGGAACCGTTCCCAGCGGCGGCCACGCGCGGCCTCGGCCGAATCGGCCACGTGCCGTGGCAGTCATGCGTCTGCCGACGGCAGGCATGCCCCGCCGCGCTCGAACGCACAGGCGTGGCCGACAGGCAACGCACAGGCGTTGAGCACCTCTTCACGCACCCCCGCACCCCCGCACCCCCGCACTCCCCGCACTCATGGCCGGGCGCGCGCCCGGCCATGCCCCCACGCCGAGGAGGCCCCGATGGAAGGCGAGAACCCGCACGAGGAAAAGGCGACCGGCATGATCAGCCGCAAGAATGTGCTCAAGGCCGCGCTGGCGGCCGCTCCGGTGCCGTTCCTGCTCGGTGCCGCCCCCGCCCTGGCCAGGGACTCCGTGCGCTCCGACCGGCCGCCGGCTCCCACACCTTCCTGCGACGACGGGGACGACCCGACACCGCCGCAGACCGAAGGGCCGTACTTCAAGCGCAACTCACCGCTGCGCACCTCGCTCATCGAGGCCGGTACCACGGGCACACGGCTGACGGTCAGCGGATTCGTGTTCAGCCTGTCCTGCCGGCCGATCGCGAACGCCCTGCTGGACTTCTGGCAGGCCGACAACGCCGGCGCCTACGACAACACCGGCTTCCGGCTGCGTGGCCACCAGTTCACCAACGCCCAGGGGGCGTTCACACTCAGCACCATCGTGCCGGGGCTGTATCCGGGACGCACCCGCCACATCCATGTGAAGGTGCAGGCCCCCAACCGGCCGGTGCTCACCACGCAGTTGTACTTCCCGGGTGAGCCGCGCAACAACACCGACCCGCTGTTCGACCCGGCACTGCTGATGACCGTCAGGTCCGTCGGCTCGGAGAAGGAGGGCACGTTCGACTTCGTGCTCAACATCGCCTGATCGGCGCGGGCGTCGCGGTCGTGCCTGCCGGGGTGACGTGGCAGCCCCGGCGGGCATCGCGGCTCAGCGGTCGCCGACGAAGACCCGAGGTACGCGGCCCTTCCAGGGCATGGCCTCCTCGAGCCGGGCGGCGACCGTGAACAGCACATCCTCCCTGCCGTACGGAGCGACGAACTGCACACCGATCGGCAGTCCGGGCGCTCCGGGCGAGGGGCAGGCTCATCGCGGACTGCCCCGACCTGCCGGGAGACCGCTTCCGGCGCGGCCGGGTCCGGGGGCCTCGGTGCCATGAGGAACGGGGGGCGACCGAATGACGCCGTGCGGCCTGTGCGCTCGTGCCCGGCCAGTCGGTTCCCGGGCGTCAGGCGTGCTTGGGGCTGGCCAGCAGAAAGCGGTGCCCGGCCCGGTCGGTGTGCTCGGTGGCGTGCCAGCCCGCCCGTTCCAGTGCATGGGCGCACCTGCCCAGTTGCCGCCTCACCTCGCCCTCGGCCTCGGCGGCGGGAGCGGGAGCGGGAGCGGTGGGGGCGGATGCCCTGCCCGCCGCGGATTGCGCCGACATCCAGGAGACCGATACGGCGTGGGGCTGGGAGGAGGATTCGGCGACGCGGTAGCCGTCGCGGACATGTCTTCCGGAGGCGTCGACAGCCGAAGGAGTGATCCCGGCGCCCTCCAGGGCCAGGGCCACGGCGGAGACCATCCGTGCCCTCTCCCATGCGGCGGGAGCGGCCACCGCGGCCTCGTCCGCACCGGTCACCCTGCGGATCTCCAGCAGACCCGCCCACGCCGTGGCCACGGCACGCCGTCTGCCCTCGGTGTCGGACGTCCGCGGACCGTCCCCGGTGGCCGCGGCGAACACCTCGGGGCCGGGTGGTGCCTCCTCGGCCGTGGGCTCAGGTGTGCCCCCGGGCGCGCCGTCGGCACCGTCGCGGACCTGCCAGCCCCGCCGGGTCAGGTAGTGGGCGCCCCGCTGCCCGTACTTCACGGCGAGTCCTGCGGCGACGAGCGCCCGGCACGTGGCCGGGGCGGCGTCCATCTCACCGGTGTCCGGGTCCGCCCCGTTCACCGCCCGCCGCTGGGCGGCCGAGAGCCTCGGCGTTGCGGGACCGCTGGACGACGGCGTACTGGACATGGGTCGATGATCCCTCCTCGACGGCGCCGTTCCATCGTCCCAGGGGTCCGGCGCGGCCGGTCCGGGGCGGTCCGGCGCGGTCCGGAGCGGCCGGCCGGATCGGACTCGGGACGCTACGCCGTGACGGGCTCGTAGGTCAGCAGGACATTGCCCGAGCGCAGCGTCCTGGTGTTCAGCAGCTTCAGGCCGATCCGCTCCTCGGCGGTCCTGAAGAGGGACTTTCCAGCGCCGAGGATCACCGGGTTCACCATGATCCGGATCTCGTCGACGAGCCCCTCCCGCACCAGGCTCGCGGTCAGCGACGAGCTTCCCATGATCACGACGTCCTTGCCGGGCTGGTCCTTCAGCTCCTTGATCTCCTCGACGACATTGCCGTTGATGAGCCGGGTGTTCTCCCACTCGGGCTTGTCGAGCGACGTCGAGACAACGATCTTGGGGTGGCCGTTCATGCGGGAGGCGACCCGCGGGTCGTCCTGGAGCGCCTGCGGTGTCGGCCAGTACTGCGCCATGACCTCGTAGGTGACCCGGCCGAACATCAGCGTGCCGGCCGCGTCCAGCTGCTCGATCGCGAGCTCGTTGAACTCGTCGTCGACGACCGGCCAGTCGAACTCCCCGTTGGGGCCCTCGTAGTACCCGTCGGCGGTCGTCACGAAGAAAGCGTGGATCTTCCTCATCGTGGAACTCCCTGTACTCGCTGTTCCGGCGCCCGGTGCGGCCGCCTTTCGCGGGGGACGTCGGAGCGGGCGGCATGTTCTCTACATGGCTCCCCAGAAATTCTCCGCCTTTCTCGTGGCGCTCGGGTTCGTGGTCCTCGGGCCGACGCTCGCCGGTCCGCGGAGCCGTCCGGGTGATCCGCCGTGCCGCTCGGTGTCCCGTGGGCTGGCCCGGCGGTTGTGTCCCGTAGCGCCTGACAGTTCCTGCCGTGGAGTGTGTGCCTGTGGCTGCGCCAGACCCGTTGTGCGGTCCGTCCAGCGATCCATCGACGTCACCGGGGCGAGACACGGACCGAGACACGGACCGAGAGATGGACGGGGAGACGGGCCGGGAGACGGGCCACGACATCGACGGCGTCCCCGTGACGGACCGGCCCTGCCTCGCCGCCTTCATCCCTCGCCCCGACGCCGACTTCCGGCTGTACTGCTTCCCTCCGGGCGGCACGGGTCCGGAGTACTACCAGAACTGGGCGGCCCGTCTCGGGCCCGGCGTCGAGGTGTACGCCGTCCACCTGCCCGGACGTGGCTCCCGAGCCGGTCGGCCGTCCATCACCGACCCCCGCCGCCTGACCGCGGCACTGGCGGATCTCCTGCATGGGGAGCACGGGGAGCACGGGGCCGGCAGGCGCGACGAGCGGCCCTTCGCCCTGTTCGGCCACAGCATCGGCGCCCTACTGGCCTTCGAGACCGCCCGCGCGCTGCGCCGCCAAGGGCGTCGGCAGCCGATCCTGCTCGCCCTGTCAGCGCTGCCCGCCCCGCACGTGGGGTCGTTCGGTGTCTCCATGGCCGCCCGCGTGCTGAGCGGAGCGGCCGCTCTCACCGACATCCTCGGCCCCATTCCCGAGGTGCGCCTCCACAATCCCGGCCTGCTCGCCACCGCCTACACCCCGCTCCTCGCCGACCTTCTCCTCGTTCTCCAGCACCGGCACCGCGACGAGGCGCCGCTGGCAGTGGAGCTGGCGCTGTACGGCGGCGCGACCGACCCCGTCGTCAGCTTCGAGCAACTGGCCGCGTGGAAGGATCTGGTGACCTCCCCAGCCTCACCGCATCTGTTCCCAGGCGGCCACCAGTACCTGAGCGAGCAGGCCGGGGCCGTGCTCGACCAGCTGGCCAAGGACCTGTACTGCGCCCACGAGCTGCGCTCCTGCGGCCCATGACCGTGCATCCCGCCGTGCCGGAGCAGTGCCGCACCGCAGATATCAGAACAAACAGTGCGACGATGCCCTTATGGGTTGGGAGGACGTCGCCGAGGGGCTGTACACACGCCCTCCGGACGACTTCACCGCTGACCGCGACCGGGCCGCCAAGTCCGCCCCTCGTGGGGAGGCCGCCAGGATCCGCGCCCTGCGCCGCCCCACCATCGCCGCCTGGGTCACCAATCTCCTCACCCGCCACGACCGCGACCAGATCCAGGCGTTCCTCGGCCTGGGCGAGCAGCTGCGCCGGGCCCATCGGGAGCTCGACGGGGACCAGCTGCGTGAGCTGACCCGACAGCAGAGGCGGGTGGTGTCCATGCTGTCGGAGCAGGCCAGAAAGCTCGCCGAGCAGGCGGGACGGCCGGTGGGTGAGAACGTCCTGCGGGAGGTCGAGGCCACCCTGCACGCCGCGCTGGCCGACCCGGACGCCGCCCGCCAGGTGGCGAGCGGCCGCCTGACCACGTCCCTCACCCCTCCGTCCGGGTTCGGCCCGGTGGGCGAGAGCGCCACCGTCCACCCGCTGCGCCCGTCCAAGGACAGGAAGGAGAAGAAGGACCGGGAAAGGAGCGGCCGGGCCAAGAGTGCCGGAGACAGCAGGGCCGGGGACAGGGACGACCGGGAGGAGGCGGCCCGGCGCGCGAGGCAGCAGGCCAGGGCGGAGGCCGAGGCCGCGGAGCTCGAGCGCACCGCCGAGGAGGCGGAACGGGAGGCCGAGGCCGCCGAGCTCGAGCTGGCCGAGACGGTGGACCGGCGCCGCGCGGCCGAGGCCCGCGTCGACGAGCTCACCGAGCGGTTGCAGCGGGCCAAGGAGGAGCTGCCGGACGCCGGAAAGGCGGAGCGCTCGGCCCGTACCCGGGCCCAGCAGGCCGGACACGAGGCCGAGCGCCGACGCGACCGCGCACGCGAGGCCGCCGAGCGGGTGAAGAGTCTCGACGGCGGAAGCGAACCACCCCGCCGTCGGGGACGAAGCCGCTGACCCCTCCTCCGTGCCGGGTCAGACCGGCTGGACCGGCTCCTGGAGCTCGGTCACCCAGGTGTCGGGACTGCCCATGACATCGAGGTAGAGCTCACGTGCGTACCCCGCGGAGCGGTACCCATTGGTGTCGATCCAGCGCGCGAGCGCCTGGACGGTGGGCATGACCTTCTCCATGGAGCCGCGGTGGACGATGGTGGCGGCACTGTCGATCGCGGGCAGGTCCACGATCTCGAAGCCCTGGCCGGTCCCGGGTTCGGCCGCGACCGTCACACCGGCGTGCACCACGATCGTCTCGTCCCCCCGCGGGGAGTCCTCGTAGTAGGCGATGTTCGACCCCGTGCGGGTCACGCCCGCGTCGGCCAGCCGTCGGCACAGCTCCTCGTAGAGGGGCTGGACGACGGGGCCGATGTCCTCGGGCCCGTAGCCCGCTGCCGTGCCGGTCAGCTCGGCGACCCGGACGGCTGGAATGCGCTTGACCACAACGTCGTCGACAGGCATGTCGCCCTCACTCTCGATCGTGTGGAGCCTCGCCTCGACCCGGGCCAACCGCGTGGCGTCCGCCGCGATCGCCATCTCGAGCTGCGCGCGCCGCAGCCGCAGCATCCCCCGCAGTTCCTCCACGCTCACCTGCTCGTCGAGGATCGTCTGCACCTGTTCGAGGGTGAAGCCGAGGTCCTTGAGGGCGATGACGCGGTTGAGCCGGGCGAGCTGGCCCGCTTCGTAGAAGCGGTAGCCGCTGACCGGATCGACATGGGCGGGGCGCAGCAGACCGATGGCGTCGTAGTGGCGCAGCATGCGCACCGACACCCGGCCGTGCTTGGCGAAGTCTCCGATGTTGAACATGACGCCTCCCAGTCCACGGCCTCACACCGTGTCATGGTCAAGCGCCCTCGATCATCCGGTGCGATCCGTGTCCGCGGCCCGGAACGCGCGCAGGCGCTCGGCGTGCTCGTCGGTGCGGGCGTCGTACGACAGCAGCTTCGGGAGGGCGGCGGTGAGCAGGAGCACGGCCGCCACGCAGGACGGTCCGCCGGTCCAGACCGAGGTACGCACCCCGGTCGGGGTCTCCGCCCCGCCGGCCGGTCCGACGGTGCGGGCCGTGCGCGCCGACGCCATTCGGTTCACGTGGACCGCGGCGCACCGCGGCACGGTCCACGTGGACCGCGGCGCGCCGCGGCGGCCCGGCACGGTCATGACCGCTCGGCACCCGTTCGCTCGGCTCCCGTTCGCTCGGCTCCCGTTCGCTCGGCTCCCGTTCGCTCGGCACCCGTTCGTGCGACGTACTTGCCGTTGCCGCGGCCCTCGGCGAGCAGTTGGTGCACCTCGGGCACCCGGTCGAGCGAGTCGACCTCCGTCACCGCGATGTCGAGCCGGCCGGTGGCGATCAGGTCCAGGACCTGGCGCAGCGCTCCGGCCGCGCGTCCTGGCACCGTGGCGGACAGGCGGCTGATGCTGAAGCCGCTGATGGCGATGTTCCCGCCGATCAGCCGTTCGAGGGGCAGGGGCGGGGTCTCCCGTCCTCCGTCGGCGTTGCCGAACAGCACGATGCGCCCGCCGGGCGCGGTGACCGCCAGGTCGACGTCCAGCATGCTCGTGCCCAGGGGGTCCAGCACCACGTCCACTCCGCCGTCCGCCGCCGCTCGGACCTCCCCGGCCAGGTCGCCGCCGCGCGCGATGGCCACGTCGTACCCGCTGTTCCGCGCGGACAGGACCTTCTCGGGACGGCCGACCGTACCGATGCGCAGCCCTCCGCCGAGCGCGGGTACCAGCTGTGCCAGGGCGCTGCCGACACCGCCGCTCGCCGAATGCACCAGCACGCTCTCCCCCTGCCGGAATCTGGCCGCGTCGGTCAGCAGCAGGAGCGCGCTCGCGAGCATCACGGGAGCCGCCGCGGCGATGCGCGAGGGGACCCGGTCCGGCACGGCAACCGTGAGCGCGGCACGAGCAAGCGCTACCTCCGCCAGGCCGCCGCCCGGGCTGAACGCGGCCACCCGCTGCCCGACCGTGAGGCCGGTGACATCGTCGCCCACCTCGCGCACGGTGCCGGCGACCTCGAGTCCCGGCACATGGGGCCACGCGCGGGCGTATCCCTCGTCACCGCGCCGGGCCATCACGTCGAGGAAGTTGATGCCGGCGTGGGTGACGTCGATCGTCACCTCCCCCGCCCCCGGGCGGGGTTCCGGGACGTCCTGGACCTGCGTGCGGTCGCAGCCGCGTGACGGAGCGGTCATCACCAAAGCGCGCATGCCGGATCTCTCTCCACCGTTCGCCGTGCAACGAGGGCCGTACGCTAACGGCCCCCATTGCCCCGATCGAACACCTCCGGCTTCGTGCCACCTCCCTCGAGCGCCCCGTTCACGCCATGACGCCAGGCCTGCGGTGCCGGGGACGAGCGGCCGGCGGCGGCCTCGGTTCACCCGCACGAGTGATACGGGTGAACGGCTGAACGGCGGGGTCACCCGGAGGCGGCGGACTCGTTCTCGTCGAGCACACGGTCCAGGAACAACGCCAGGTTCGACCGCAGGCGGGCGGCCTGCTCCGCCGGGCTCAGGGTCTCGTCCGCCCTGACGACGAGCTTCGACTTCTTCCTGCCGCGCACATAGAGGGAGCAGGCGAGATCGGCGCACATGTACGAGCCGACCGTGTTGCCCCGGCGGCCCGCGGCCCCGGCCCTGCGCGCGGTCAGGAGGCAGACCCCGGACGCCACATGGCCGGTGAGGCAGATCGAGCACACCGTGGTCCTGACCAGACTCCTGCGCACGCCCGGCGGCACACGCAGAGTCACTCCGACCGGCGCCCCGTCCCGCTCGGCGACCAGGTAGGCCCGCTCCGGGGCGCCCGGATCCCGCCAGCCCAGGAAGTCCAGGTCCTCCCAGGGCACTTCGGCCAGTCCCCTGGGCAGGTCGAGACGGCGCGCCTCGCCCTTGGAGCAGTTGACGAAGCAGTCGCGTATGTCTTTCTCGGCGAGAGGGTCCATGGAACCGGAAGCTAGCAATCAGCCCGATGTCTCGTCGCTCGAATATCCGGCGGCACCCGCGGTCGCCGAGCGGCCGAGGCGGCGCTGCCGAGGCGAGCCGGCTCCCTCGGAGGCACGGGCGGCCAGATCGGCTGCCAGGTGGCGGGACGGGCGGGGGATCGCCCCGAAGTCCTCGTCGTCCGCGTCGACGTGGAGGCGGTCGATGACCGCTTCGAGCTGAGGCGGCAGGGTGGGCCGCAGGCCCTGGTGGCATCGGGCGAGCAGATCCCTGCAGACGTCCTCGGGCAGCAGGGTGCTGTCACGGCGCTCCGGCCGTTCGGCGCGGCGGGCTGGGCGGACCGACAGCAGTGCGGCCTGCTCGCGCCAGTACCGCGCGTCACGGAACTCCGCGTAGCGGCGGTGGTTCAGATACAGGCAGTAGGCGGCGGTGTGGCTGCCCCCTCCGGCGGCGAACTGCCACCAGAACTGGGCGGCGTCGTCGCGTCCGCTCAGCTGCAGCAGGCAGGCGAAGACGAGCGCGCCCTCGGGTTCGGTGTAGCGGCGGTCGGCGAGGCGGGCGAGGTACTCGGCGGCCTGCGGGGCGTTGATGATCAGGGCGCACGCCAGGGCGAGCTCGTGCTGGGCCTGCTCGTGTTCCGACGCCGAGCGCGCCGGGGCGGCCAGCCGGGTGCGGGGACCCGGAGGGTCGTCGGCGGCGAGGACCGCGCGCTCGCGGGCGGCCTGCGGATCGTAGTCGTCAAAAGTGCGGGTGAGGACTTCCGCCTGGTCGAGGAGGGCGTCAATGGCTCTCTCGCCCTCGTCGGTACCGTGCACGTCCTAGCCTCCGATCTGTGTTTCCCAAGCGATGTCCAGATCCTTGGCCATTCTGCGCTTGGCGAAACTCACGGTGGACCGGACCGTCGATGCCTTCACACCGAGAAGGGCGGCGGCCTCCGCCTCCGGGTATCCCAGCACGAACCGCAGCACGACCGCGTCGTACTGGCGCTCCGGCAGGCGGGCGATGGCTCCGTACAGGCATATCCCGCACTCGAGCACGGCGAAGCGGTCCTCGGTCACATCGAGCATGCGGGTGACGGCGGAGGCGAAGGCGGCGGTCTCCACCAGCGCCACGCGGTGGTTGCGCTCCTCGAGCCGGGCGGCGATGTGCTCCTTGAGCAGGGCCCAGGCGTAGAACTGGACATTGCCCTGCTTCAGGGCGTGCGACCAGCCACCCGCGAGCTGGGCGCAGAGCAGGTCGACGACGGTCCTGGCCGCGTCCGCGTCGCCCACCTGAAGGTGCGCGAACCGTAACCACCCTCGGTGGTAGGTGTCGTGGAAGGCCTCGAAGGTCAGCGCCAGTCTTCTGCTGCGCAGAGGCGGCGGCGAGGTCCTGCTCCCGGAGCCGTGGCCCTCCTCGTTCACCGCTCGCCCCCCGTCGCCCGGCAGGGCGGCGCGGTACGGGCCCATAACACGCGCAGGGCGTCCCGTGGATCCGCAGGGGTCCGCACTTCGATCGTCACAAGTGTCCTGTCTCTTCGCAGGCCGGTGCCGTACGCCGCGACCCACGGCATCTACTGGAGGCGACGCGGAGTACGTCAGAGCGTAATGATGTGATTACTCGTGTGGCAACTCAATCTTGGACACTCGGTGCGGGCATTGCTGAACCAGCGCTTCCGCACGGGCGGTTCGGGATCGGACGCCACGGACGACCGTCGAAGGAGAGCAAGGATGAGCGAGGACGAGACCGCGGTGGACGCTGTGATGGATCTCCAGTTGGACCGTGCCCACTCGGCCCGAATGTACGACTACTACCTCGGCGGCAGGACGAACTTCACCGCCGACCGGGAAGCGGTGGGCCGGGTCATGGCCGTCTTCCCCGCCGCGCTCGTTGCGGCGCGGGCCAACCGTGAGTTCATGCACCGCGCCACCCGGTTCCTCGCGGGCAGCGGCATGCGGCAGTTCCTGGACATCGGCACGGGCATTCCCACCTCGCCCAACCTCCACGAGGTGGCGCAGCGCGTCGCGCCCGAGTGCCGGGTCGTGTACACCGACAACGACCCCATCGTGCTCGCCCATGCCCAGGCGCTCCTGTGCAGTCACGCGTCGGGCCGCACCGCCTACGCCGAGGGCGATGTCACCGACCCCGAAGCCGTCCTGAGCACCGCGGCACTGCGCGACACACTCGATCTGGACCGGCCCGTGGCCCTGAGCCTGAACGCCCTGCTGCACTTCGTGGGCGACGACCAGGGCGCCCACAAGATCGTGGAGCACCTCAAGGGCGCGCTCGCCTCCGGAAGCACCCTGGCGATCAGCCATGCCACCTGGGAGTTCGCGCCGGAGGCCATGGAGAGGGTCGCGGAGGTCTACCGCTCCGCCGGGACACGGCTGCACTTCCGCTCACGCGAGGAGATATCCCGTTTCTTCGACGGCTGGGAGCTCATCGAGCCCGGCATCGTCCCGTCCAGCAAATGGCGGCCCGACGACCCCGACGACGCCGCCAATGTGACCGACATCGAAGCCGCTTGCTTCGCAGGTGTCGCGCGCAAGCTCTGACAGGCGCACGCCCGCCACTCGGGCGTGCATCGACGCGCCACCGCGGACCCTTCCCGGAGTCGTTAGGGTGGGATCAAACGCTCTTACAGTGTAAGCGAGTTGGGAGGAAGCCATGGTGACCGCGCGTGCGGCGGGCGAGTTGCCCGACGCGCATGTCCTCGATCTCCAGCAGGCGGGACCGACGGTGTCCCGCATGCTGGTGGGTGCACAGCTGCGCCGGCTGCGTGAGGCCAGGGGCATCACGCGGGAGGACGCCGGGTACGTCATCCGGGCCTCCGAGTCCAAGATCAGCCGCCTGGAGCTGGGGCGGATCGGGTTCAAGCAGCGGGACGTCGGCGACCTCCTCAGCCTCTACGGCGTGAGGGACGACGGAGAGCGGGCGACACTGCTCGCTCTGGCCGAGCAGGCCAACACCCCCGGCTGGTGGCAGCCCTACAAGGATGTCCTCCCCTGCTGGTTCGAGGCGTACCTCGGGTTGGAGGGGGCGGCGCACGTCATCCGCGTGTACGAGGTCCAGTTCGTTCCCGGCCTGCTCCAGACACCGGAGTACGCCCGGGCGGTCATCCGGCAGGGCCATGAGCGCGCCCACGACGACGAGATCGAACGCCGGGTGCGGCTGCGGATGGACCGCCAGCGGGTGCTGCGGGGGCCTCAGGCGCCCAAGCTGTGGGCCGTGCTGGACGAGGCGGTGCTGCGCAGGCCGTTCGGCTGCCCGGAGACGATGCGCGCCCAGGTCCGGCACCTGATGGAGGCCACCGAACTCGGTCACGTCACGCTCCAGGTGATCCCGTTCCGCTCCGGGGGCCACGCCGCCGAGTGCGGGTCCTTCACCATCCTGCGGTTGCCCCAGCAAACGCTTCCCGACGTGGTCTACCTCGAGCAGCTCACCGGTGCTCTCTACCTCGACAAACCGTCGGACGTGGAGCACTACTGGCATGTGATGAACGTTCTGGGCATCAAGGCCGAACCGCCGACGGCGACCGCGGCGGTTCTCCACCGCATCCTGAAGGAGATGTAGCCCCGGTCGGCGGCCTGCGGCCCGCGGCCCGCCGACCGGGGTCAGGGCTTCCTTCCCACTGCCCCGTACTGGGAGACCTGGGCCGGGGTTCCGTCGAGCTCGGCGAATTCCGGCCGCCAGTGGGCGCACGAGACCAGGCCCGGCTCCAGCAGGTCCAGGCCGTCGAGGAACCGGGCGATCTCCCGGCCGGTGCGCGAGGTGATGGGAGGGGTGGCGTTCTCGTTCCAGAACTTCATGGCCTCCACATTGCCCTCGCCCCCGAGTTCCAGTGTGGGATGGGTCAGCACCAGATAGCTTCCGGAGGGCACGGCGTCCATCAGCCGGGCCACCGTCGCCCGCGCCTGGTCGTCGTCGATGACGAAGTTCAGGATGCCGAGCATCATGACGGCGACGGGGCGGTCGAAGTCCAAGGTGTCCGACGCGGCCTCCAGGATCGTCCCGGGTTCGCGCGCGTCGGCGTCGATGTAGTCGGTGGCACCCTCCGGTGTACTGGTGAGAAGGGCCCGCGCGTGCATCAGCACCAGGGGGTCGTTGTCGACGTAGACGATCCGGCTCTCCGGAGCGACCCTCTGGGCCACCTCGTGGGTGTTGTCCACGGTCGGCAGTCCCGTGCCGATGTCCAGGAACTGGCGGACCCCGCACTCCTCGGCCAGGAAGCGTACGACCCGGCCGAGGAATGCCCGGTCGGCCCGGGCGACATGGACGATATTGGGGAACATGCCGAAGATGTGGTCGCCGACGGCGCGGTCGACGCTGTAGTTGTCCTTGCCGCCCAGCCAGTGGTTCCACACCCTGGCGTTGTGCGCGGTGCCCCGGTCGAGTCCGTCGAGGCCGGGCATCTCCTGCTTGTCGCTCACGCGTGCTCCCTCATCCGTTTCGTCTGCGTACAACCCCTGCCGCGGGGCCCTTCGGACTCGCGCCCCCATCATGTCGGACGGGGCATGAACTCATCACCCGAGGAGGCAAGAGAACCGGCAGGTGGGGCATCTGATGGACATTCACCCGATTGCCTCTTGCCCGGGCGTCGTCCGATCGGCTCCCCCTGCCTCATAGTGGTGGCCCGAAGGAGTTGCCCATGAACGAGCGACACAACGGCGCCGACCGCGGTGTGCGTGAGCTGCGGATCGCACTTGTCTGCTACGGCGGGGTCTCGCTCGCCGTGTACATGCACGGGCTGACGAAGGAGCTGCGCAAGCTCGTCGTCGCCTCGCGGGCCTTCGAACAGGCCCCGGACACCAACCCTTTCACGACGGACCAGTCCGAGTACGCCTACTTCGAACAGCTCGCCGTACTCGCCGAGGACGGCCCGTCCGTGCGTGTGGTCATCGACATCATCAGCGGCACTTCCGCCGGCGGCATCAATGGCGTGTGCCTGGCCAAGGCGCTCGCCAACGACGGCTCCGACGACGCCCTCAGGGATCTGTGGCTCTCCCGCGGCGACATCGGTGGTCTGCTCAACGCGCCCCGGGGGCTGCCTCTTTGGGCCCGTATCGGCGCGGTCGTGGGCCGGGTGGCGATGCGTCCCGCGGGGCGGTTCACCCCGCTGCGCGGTGACGACATGGCACGGTGGCTGCACGACGCCATCAGCACGATGGACCGGCCGGACAAGGCGATGACCGCCGCGTCGGTGTCGGGACTGGTACCGGCGGGCAATCGCCTGCACCTCTATGTGACCACCACCGACCTCACCGGTGTGGAACGTGTCGTGGACTTCGGCACGGGCGGCGCCGCCCATCACGACCGCTCCTACCACCACGCCCTGGTGTTCCGTCATGACCGCGGTGGAGACAGCGACTTCGGGCCGGGCAGCACGGCGGCGCTCGCCCTGGCCGCGCGCTGCACCTCCAGCTTCCCCGGGGCCTTCCCGCCCGTGCGGCTCAAGGAGTTCGCCGAGGACCTCCAGGTGAAGGCGCCGCCCGCGGGCCGCGCCTGCGACCTCGACGCCATCGTGCGCCGGTTCTTCCCGCAGTACCTCACCGCGCCGGAACAGGCGTGGTCCACGGCCTTCGTCGACGGAGGGGTGCTGGACAACGCGCCGTTCGACCACGCGGTCGCGGCGATCAGCCGCCAGCGCGCCGAGACCGAGGTCATCAGGCACCTCGTCTACATCGAACCCGACCCTCCTCCCACACCCCCGGCGGGGACGGCCGACGCCGAGCCGTCCGCGCCCCTCGATCCGGTGGGCGCTCCCGGATGGCTCTCCACGCTGTGGCGCGTGAGGACCACGATCCCCTGGCACCAGCCCCTGCTCAACCAATTGCTGGCGCTGCGCGATCTCAACGCAAGGATCCGGGACGTCGATGCCGTGGCCGACCACCAGATGGCGACCGTCGAACGGCTCGTCGAGGAGGCGATGCGCCAGGTCGCGCCGACGAACGGCACGGTGCCGCCGGCGCCCGGCAATGGCCCGACGGCGTCCATGACCCGGGTCGCGGACCGCGAATGGCTCAAGGAAGCGGTCGCCGTGCTGCACGGGAAGGCGCGGGAGGCGACCGGTCTCGCCTACGGCACCTATGCGCGACTGAAGATCGAGGACGCCATCACCATACTCGCCGACCGGATGGCGGCGGCCTTCGCCTACCCCCCGGACTCGAGCCAGGCCGCCTTCGTCCACACCGTCCTCATCGCCTGGGCGAAACAGCAGCCCGCCTACCGCGAGTTCACCGATCAGGCACTGCAGGACTTCCTCGGCTCCCTCGACCTCGGATACCGCGAACGCCGTATGCGCTTCATAGTGCAGGGAGTCAACCGCCTCTACGGCATGGCCGGTTCCCCGTCCCGCCACGAGATCGACCGGGTCAAGCGAGCGGTGTGGGACATAATCGACGGGCTCGGCGCCATGCCGGCCTCGGCGGCCGGGAAGGTCCCGTCCGACATCGCCGCCGTCATCGCGCCGCGGTCCCTGTCGGATGCGGCCCTCCACGCGGATCCGGCCGACTGGGCCGCGGAACACGGACGGGAGCTGAGCGCCCTCGTCCACGCGTACCGAGGCGAGCTGTCGGCGTTCACCCAGGACAGCGGCGCCGCCCTGTGGGAGCGGTTCCTCAAGTACACCGAGACATGGACCGCCGAGCAGTGGACGCCGCTCGCCACCCGCTACGCGGGCTTCCCCGTCTGGGACACGCTGATCTTCCCGATCGTCGCGCTGAGCGGGGTCCCCCAGTTCAGCCCCGTCCAAGTGCGCCGGTTCAGTCCCCTGGACGCGACCCGGCTCGCCGTCACCTCCGGGGAGAAGCTGAAGGGCACGGGGCTGTCGCACTTCGCCGCCTTCTTCCATCAGGAGTGGCGCGAGAACGACTACCTCTGGGGACGCCTCGACGGGGTGCAGCTCATCCTCGGCATGCTCAATGAACTGCGACCGGAACCGGCCGAAGTCGGCAGCACCGTACTGAAGCGGGCATTCGAGGCCGTACTGGACAGCGAGACGGCACTGCGGAAGGTGGAAGCGCTGCGCCGGGACGTCGGCGAGCAGGTCGCCGCGATGCAGTAACGGCCGTTCCCTGGAGTGCCGTTGGGGTGCACGGGGGGCGGTCGGCCTCAAGAAGACTTCAAGAAGCGACGCCAAGAACCGGTGCCGCAGGACGGCGCCGATCCGGCCAACTCGGGCCTGATCAGCGGCTCTCGCTGGGCGGCAGGGCCTCCTCGGTGTGCAGCGATGACGGCGCGATCCTTCACTGGATAACAATTGGTCCCGTTTCCAACTCGTTAAGTTTCAACTTCTTGACGCCACGATCACGGGCGGAGTTGACTGCGCCGCACCCCCGCCGCAGGGTGCGGCCTGGCAGGAGGTCCCCGTTCGTGAACACCTATATGCGCCGTGCCGCGCTTTTTGCCGCAGCCGTCTCCCTTGCCACCGGTCTCGCCGCCTGCGGCAGCGCCAAGCAGTCCGGTGACAGCACCGGTTCCGGGTCGGGCGGCGAGGACGGCGCACTGACCATCGGCCTGCTGCTCCCGGAGAACCAGACCGCGCGCTACGAGAAGTTCGACCGGCCGCTGATCGAGAAGAAGGTCAAGTCGCTGTGTCCGGACTGCAAGGTCCTGTACGCCAACGCCAAGCAGGACGCCTCGGCCCAGCAGCAGCAGGTCGACACCATGATCACCAAGAAGGTCAACGCCCTGATCCTGGACTCGGTGGACTTCAAGTCCATCGCCGGCTCCGTGAAGAAGGCCGACGCCGCGGGCATCCCGGTCATCGCGTACGACCGCCTGGCCGAGGGTCCGATCAAGGGCTACACCAGCTACGACAACGAGTACGTCGGCAAGGTCCAGGGCAAGGCCCTGCTCGACGCGCTCGGCGGCAAGGCGTCCAAGGGCAAGATCGTCATGATGAACGGCGACAAGGGCGACCCCAACGCCGCCTTCTTCAAGCGCGGCGCGCACTCCGAGCTCGACGGCAAGGTCGAGATCGGCAAGGAGTACGACACCGTCGGCTGGGCCCCGGACGAGGCCAACAAGAACGCCAAGGGCGCCATCTCCTCCCTCGGCAAGAACAACATCGTCGGCTTCTACTCGGCCAACGACGGCATGGCCGGCGGCATCATCACCGCCCTCAAGGCGGCCGGCTACTCCAAGCTCCCCCCGGTCACCGGCCAGGACGCCGAGCTCGCGGGTGTGCAGCGCATCATCACCGGCGACCAGTACATGAGCGTCTTCAAGCCCTACAAGCCGGAGGCCGACGCCGCCGCCGAGATGGCGGTGACGGCGGCTCGCGGCGAGAAGCTCGAGGACGTGGCGACGGACCTCGTCGACAGCGGGACGAACCAGAGCATTCCGGCGGTGATCATCACCCCGGTGGAGCTGACGAAGAAGAACATCGCGAGTGTGGTCTCCAACGGCCTCTACACGGTCCAGGAGATCTGCACCGCCAAGTACAAGGACGCCTGCGACGCGGTCGGCCTGCAGCCGTAGGCCGCAGGCCCCCGATCGCCGGGCCGCCGTGCGCCCTCCCGTCGATGACGGGAGGGCTCACTCGCGTGGGGGGGGACCCGAGCAGTCGGCGGCCGTGCCCGTGCACCGGCCCGGCGCCGGTCCGCACCCCCACGGGCCGGCGCCCTGGCGGGTTCTGCTCGACCCGGCGGGGCACCCCTTCTGCCTCCCGGTGCCCGCCACGGTCCGAGGATCAGGGCGTCGGATGCCTGGCGTCGTACCGGACGAAGCCCGGCCGGCGGGCGGTGAGCAGGAGCATCGCCACCACGCAGGCCAGCCCGCCGCTGACGGCGGAGAAGGCCGGCGAGGTGAGCTGGGCGACCGATCCCGACTCGAAGTCGCCCAGCCTGGGCCCTCCGGCGACAACGACGATGAAGACCCCCTGGAGCCTTCCGCGCATGTCGTCGGGGGCCGCGGCCTGCATGATGGTGTTACGGAAGATCATGCTGACGGTGTCCGCGCATCCGGCCGCGGCGAGCAGGGCCAGCCCCAGCCACAGATGCCGCACCAGTCCGAAGCCGGCGATGGCCGTCCCCCAGGCCAGTACGGCGAAGACGACCGCCAGGCCGTGGCGGTGCACCCGGCCGACCCAGCCGGAGAAGAGGGCTCCGAGCAGGGCCCCGACGGCGGGCGCGGCGACGAGCAGGCCGACGGTTCGCGCGTCCCCGCCGTAGAAGCCGACGGCGATGGCGGGAAAGAGCGCCCGGGGCATACCGAAGATCATGGCCGCGAGGTCCGCGAGGAAGCTCATCCTCAGATTGGGACGGTCGCGAAGGAAGCGCAGCCCCTCCAGGACCGAGGCCCGCCCCTTGCGCACCCCGTCGGGGCGCATGGAGGGCAGCCGCCACATGGCGTACAGGGTGGCGGCGAAGGCGACGGTGTCGACGAGGTAGGCCGCCTGGTAGCCACCGGCTCCGATGAGGACCCCACCGAGCAGGGGTCCGACGGTCAGACCGAGGTTCATGCTGACGGTGGCCAGGGCGTTGGCGGCCGGGAGCTGTTGCGCGGTCACCAGTTTGGGGATCATCGAGGACCGGGCGGGCGAGCTCACCGAGAAGCACACGGCCTGCAGTGACACCACGGCGTACAGCACCGCGACCTGGCCCGTACCGAGCAAGGCCTGCGCGGCGAGCGCGGCGGACAGCAGCGACAGTCCCGCGGCGCCCCAGAGCCCGAGCTTGCGGCGGTCCACGGTGTCGGCGACGGCCCCGCCGTAGAGGCCGAAGACGACGAGCGGGACAAAGGAGAAGAGACCGACCAGGCCCGTGGCGAAGGGCGAATCCGTCAGCGCGTAGACCTGCACCGACACCGCCACGGCGGTCATCTGCTGGCCTATGGAGGAGACGGTCTGGCCGAACCACACACGGCGGTAGTGGGGACTCGTCCGCAACGGGGTGATGTCGGCGAGGGCGAGCCGGGCCGTCCGGCGCAGCCGTCCTACCGGCCGTCCGCCCGGTCGTCCGCCCGGCCGTCCGTCCGCTCCGGGCCCGGAGGGCGGGGACGGTGTGGAGGGGACGGAGACCGGCCCGGTCGAGCCGCCCGGGGTGTGGGGAGCGGCGCTGTCGGGTCCGGAAGATTGTGTGGTCACCGCGTCATTTTCGCCGAACACGCTTCAACGGTGGATGGAGCTTCGGTCCGGGCCGCCGAAACGCCCACGGGGATGGGCAATGGGGCATATCACCGGCGAGATTGGATGCTTCCGATGTACCGGACCGGCCATTCCCCTTCGCTTGAGTCGACCGCGCCCGCGACTGCCCGAGCCCGACGAGGCGCCGGGCCCATGCCGCCGGACACGGCCGATTCCCCAACTGCCCGGCGTTCCGTGCGACGAGGGCCACACGCCTCCCGGCGAGGTGATCGAGGGGCGCTCGACGAGAGCCTGTCACAGCCGGCCGAGCGGATCCCGCTGCGGGTCGACGGCCCTCCCGGGTGACGCACCGGGGCGCCGCGACCGGTCACCGCCGGCGGGCCGGCTCCCCCGCCTCGTCGCTCTCCCGAGCCTCCGAGGGGGCCATGAGCGAGGTCGTCAGCGGCACCTTGCCCAGCATGATCGCCCCGACGAGGATCAGGGCCGCCCCCAGCAGTTCCAGGACGAGCCACCAGCCGAGACGGATCCGCTCCCCGTACAGCGTCACTCCGAGGGTGAGGCTCACCGTGGCGTCACCGAGGGTGAGGGCGGGCTGGGACGCGGCCAGCGGCCCCGACTGCATGGTGTTCTCCATGAGGAAGAGCGAGCCCGCTCCGGTCGCGGCGAAGGCATAGGTCTGCCAGGCCAGGAAGAAGCCGGTTATCCCGTCGCTCTGCCACTCGTAGGTGGCGGACTTCAGCAGGGCGGCGGTCAGCGCGTAGCCGATGGCGGTCGCGGTGCCGAGGCAGGCCGCACGCGTGGCGCCGACGGGGCGGCGCATCGCCACCGCGATCAGCGCGGCGACCGCTGCCCCGCAGCACAGCAGCGCCAGGGTCCACCGGTCCATCGGTGCCTGGGACCGCCCCGGGGTGGGCGAGGCCGCGGCCAGGGCGGTGGCCAGTCCGACCACGATGCAGCCGACGGCGACCCAGCCCGCCCGCGGAAGCTTGCGGCCGAGCACCACGCCCGCCATGAGCAGGGCGAACGGCAGTTCGAGCACAAAGATCGGCTGCACGACCGACAGCGGTCCGTTCGCCAGGGCCAGTGCCTGGAAGCAGGCGGCGGCGAGAACCCCCGCCATCCCACCGAGCCAAATGGGCCGGTGGAGCAGTTCGGTGATCAGCCGCAGATGGAACCCGTGGGACAGCGGCACGGTGAGCGCGGCACGCCGCTGCAGTACGGTCCCCAGCGCGTTGCTGGCGGCCGCCAGCAACGCGAACAGGACGCAGAGCAGCGACGTCTGCTCCACCCGCACCTCCCTCGCGCTCCCGAGAAGCCAGGTCCGCCGCCGCCGGAGCGAAGCCCCGGCCGGGCACGGCGGCATGAACCATCGTCCCGCGAAGACGTCCCGTCGGCATGTCGTCGCCGGGGCGAGGCCGGGGGAGGCCGGGCGAGGCCGGGCGAGGCCGGGGGAGGCCGGGCGAGGCCGGGGGAGGCCGGGGGACAGCGCTCGACCGGGCGCGCTCGGGGCGGCCCGTGCACAATCGGGCCGGAAGGGCGCCCGGCAGGTGGGCGGGGGCGTCAAGGGCGGGGACGTCAGGGCGGGGACGTCAGGGCGGGGACGTCAAGGCGGGGACGTCAAGGCAGCGACGTCAAGGCAGGGGCACCGCGAGGAGCGCCGCGTAGCCGATGATCAGGCCGTAGCCGACGCGGAAGGTCCACACCCGGGCGGCGCCGGTGATCCTCGTGCCCGCGAAGGCGCCCGCGGCGACGATGAACTGCTGCCACAGCAGCGACGCGAGGAAGACTCCGGCCACAAAGACCACCCCCGCCCCGCCGTGCCCGAGGCTGCCTCCCTGCGCGGTGGTGAGGGCCGCGAAGTACAGGGCGGTGGTGGGGTTGATGAGCGTGAGCGCGGCGAAGCGGCCGAAGGTACGTACGGCGCCCCCACCCACCGCGGCCCTCTCCCGCGCGTCCGTGGAACGGCGGGACGCCACCAGGCCTCGCGCGGCGATCGCCACCAGGACGGCGGCCGACACCAGCCGCACCCATGCCTCCACCCCCGACAGCGCATCGGCGACCAGCGGACCGAGGGCGGTCGCGACGGCCGCGTAGGCCATGTCGACCGTCGCCACGGCCGCTGCCGCCGCGGCGGCGCGGCGCCAGCCGCGCATCCCCTCCTGGACCAGGAGGACACCCACGGCCCCTATCGGCACCGCCACGCCCAGCCCGGCCGCCGCTCCCGCCATGGCCGTCGCCGTCAAGGAATCACTCATCCGCCCACCGTGGCCGGGGTCCTGTCGCTACTGTGGCCGAATTACGGCGCCGACTGCGACAATCGCGGCATGGACGAGCTGGACAGGGAAATCCTCAGTCATCTCCAGGAGGATGCGCGGATCTCCTTCCGGGACCTCGGCGTGCGGGTCGGGCTCAGCGCCAACGCCGCCGCCGACCGGGTGCGCAAGATGCGCCGCACCGGGGTGATCCGCGGCTTCACCACGCTGGTCGACCCCGCCGCCGACAGCCGCTCCGGGCTGGTGGTCTTCATCGACGTGACCCTGCGGCTCGACACGACCGGAGAGCAGTTCGAGAAGGCGGTGCTGCGGCTGCCGGGCATCACCGAGGTCGTGCACGTCACCGGCGAGCACGACTACCTCCTGCGGGCCCGCGCCGCCGACGCGCCCGCCCTGGACGCCCTGCTGCGCCGCCTCAAACGCGAGGCGGGGGTCGCCCAGTCCAACACCCGTCTCGCGCTCAGGGCCGCCCTCGGATGAGCGGACCCGGTCGCGGTCAGCGGGCTCCGAGGCGGGGCTGCTCCGGAAGCCGGGTCTCCTGCAGCCAGGACCGGAACAGATCCCCCAGCGGCCGCGAGGTGTGGCGCTGTGCCAGGGCGGTGAACTCCGCGGTGGTCACCGTGCGGTGCCGGTGCTGGGCCGTCCACTCCCGCAGGACGGTGAAGAAGGCGTCGTCACCGAGCACCGCCCGCAGGGCATGCAGGGTCAGCGCGCCCCGCTCGTACACACGGTCGTCGAACAAGTGCCGTGCGCCGGGGTCGCCGATCCTCAGATCCTGGGGCATGGCGGCCACGGTGGCCCAGGAACGGGCCGCCAGTTCGTCCGCCGAGCGGCCCCCCGAGGCCTGCGACCACAGCCACTCCGCGTATTTGGCGAATCCCTCGTTGAGCCAGATGTACCGCCAGTCGGCGACGGTCAGGCTGTTGCCGAACCACTGGTGGGCCAACTCGTGTGCGACCAGCCGTTCGAAGCCGCGGCGGCCGTCGACGTGGTTGGCGCCGAAGATCGACAGGGCCTGGGCCTCGACCGGGACCTCGAGCTCCTCGTCCACCACGACCACCGCGTAGTCCTGGAACGGATAGGGGCCGAAGAAGCCCTCGAACGCGCTCATCATCTCCGGCTGGCGGGCGAAGTCGTGGGCGAAGTCGGCGAGCAGGCGCGCCGGAACGGCAGCGGGTTGGGAAACGGGTTGGGAAAGGGACCCGGCGGCCACGTCCAGCATCTCGTACGGCCCTATCTGCACCGTGGCGAGATAGGTGGACGTAGGGGCGGGCTGCCCGTAGACCCAGGTGGTCGTGCCCGCGCCTGTCGTGCGCGACTCCAGGACCCCGTTGGCGACCACGGTGTACGGCGAGGGCGCGGTCACCGAGATCCGGTAGGCGGCCTTGTCGGCCGGGTGGTCGTTGCACGGGAACCACGAGGGCGCGCCGGTCGGCTGGGCGGCCACGATGGCGCCGTCCTCGAGCTCCTCCCAGCCGAGATCGCCCCAGTGCTTGCTGCGGATAGGCCGCGGGGTGCCGACATAGCGCACTTCCACGGTGAACGGAGCCCCGGCGGGCAGCGGATCGGCGGGCCGGACCCTGAGTTTGCCCGCCCGGTGGGTGTAGCGGGCGGGCCGTCTGCCGTTCACCAGCACCCGGTCCAGGCGGAATTCACCGAGGTCGAGGCTGAACCCCGACAGCGCGTGCTCGGCGGTGGCCGAGATCTTCGCCCTGCCGGAGAGCCTGCCGCTGCTGGGCCGGTAGTCGAGCTCGAGATCGTAGTGGGCCACGCGGTAGCCGCCGTTGCCGTGGCGCGGGAAGTAGGGGTCGGTGGAGGTATCGGCGCCGGGGCGCGCACCGGTCCGTGCGCGCCCGTTCTTCACACCGCTCACCCTCGCCGGGCCCCTTCCGTCTGCCGGGTCCCCTCCGTCTGCCAGGCGGCGATGGGATTGCCGAGCCAGCGGGTGCCCGCGGGCACGCTCTCGCCGCCCATCACCAGCGACGCGGGACCGACCGTAGTCCGCTCGCCGATGGTCGCGCCGGGCAGAACGATCGCGTGCGGGCCCAGCGTCGCCCCTTCCTCGAGGGTGACCTCGTCCATACGCATGATCCGATCGTGGAACAGGTGCGTCTGCACCACACAGCCGCGGTTGACACTGGCCCCGTCACCGATCCTGACCAGGTCGGCCTCGGGCAGCCAGTGGCTCTCGCACCATACGCCCCGCCCGATCCGGGCGCCGAGGCCGCGCAGCCACAGATTCATCAGCGGGGTGCCGTCCACGGCCGCGATCAGCCAGGGCACCGCGAGCGTCTCGACGAAGGTGTCGGCAAGCTCGTTGCGCCAGACGAAGGAGCTCCACAGTGGGCGCTCGATCGCCCGGAACCGGCCCACCAGCAGCCATTTGGCGCCAATGGCGACAGCGCAGGCCGCCACGCCGGCGGCGAGCAGAACCACCGAGCCGCACAGGGCCCCGAGGCCCGGGCCGATCCGGGCCGTGAGCGCCTCGAAGGCGGCGAGTACCAGCACGGCGAGCGCGACGGCGCACATCACCGGAACGATCCGGCACAGCTCGACGGCGGCGCGCGCCGCCTTCAGCCGACGGGACGGCGCGAAGGTTCGGCTGCGATCGCCCTTGTGCGCCGACCGGGGCAGTTTCATGGGGGGCATGCCCAGCCATGAGCTGCCCGCCTTGGCACGCTTGGGCGTCGCGGACAGCACACCGACCAGGCCGCGGTTGGGCACCGAGCGGCCGGGCGCGGTCATGCCCGAGTTGCCGAGGAACGCTTTCTTGCCGATCCGGGCCTCGGCGATCCGCATCCAGCCGCCGCCGAGTTCGTAGGAGGCGACCATGGTGTCGTCGGCGAGGAAAGCACCGTCGCCGACCGTGGTCATCGAGGGCAGCGCGAGCACCGTCGACGCCTCCACACCGCGCCCGACCCTCATGCCGAGAGCGCGCAGCCACACCGGGGTGAACAAGCTGGCGTACAGGGGGAAGAGCACCACCCTGGCGTTGCTCATCAGCCGCTCGGTCGCCCACGCCTGCAGGGCGACACGCCCATGAACGGGGTGGTGGCCCTCGCACATGCCCACACCGAGCACCCGTACGCCGCCCAGCACGAGAGCCGCGTACGCCAGCAGCGAGACCGCCGTGGCCGCCGGCACCGCGAGCAGGGCGCCGGCGAGCGCCGATCCCGGCGTGCTCGCGCCGCGCAGGAACAGCCCCGCCACCAGGATGCCTGGCAGGGCCGCGGCGACCGGCAGGAGGACGAGCGCGAGCGAGGTGAGGCCGTACAGGAACGACCACAGGCGTGAACGTGCCGGGCGCTCCTGCGGCCGGCGGTGGCCCGCCTTGCCGGAGCGGGTGGCCGGGACCCCCGCCCAGTGGCGGCCCGCGGGCACCGAGCCGGTCACCGCGGAGCCGGGTGCGACGGTGGCGCGCTTGCCGATCCGCGCGCCGGGCAGGAGCGTGCCGCGTGCGCCCACCCTGGCGCCCGCGCCGATCCTGATCCTGCCGATGTGCAGGAGGTCACCGTCCAGCCAGTGCCCGGACAGGTCGACCTCGGGCTCGACGGCGCTGCCGCGGCCGAGTTTGAGCATGCCGGTGACCGGCGGCAGGGAGTGCAGGTCCACGCCCTCGCCGACCTTGGCTCCGAGCGCCCTGGCGTAGTGGGTGAGCCAGGAGCCGGTCAGACTCGTCGCGCCGCTGATCGCGGCCAGGCGCTCCGCGGCCCACAGTCGCAGGTGGACGCCGCCTCCGCGCGGATATGTACCGGGCCTGAGCCCCCTGAGCAGGAGCCGGGCGCCTCCGGCGGCGATGCCCACCCGGCCGGCGGGGCTGAAGAAGACCAGCCAGCCGAGCAGGACCCACCACCACGACACGGCGGGGGCCCACGGGTAGGAGCCGGTCAGGGCGAGAACGTTGTTCATCGCGGCGAGCGCCACACTCCAGCGCAGGGCGGTCACCGTCATCAGCGGCAGCATCAGCAGCGCCTGGACGACCCCGGCGCCGCGTGGCGTGGGCCGCACCTGGCGGGAGGTCGCCTCCTCGCCGTCGAAGGCGTCGAGTGCCGCGGCCAGGGCCGCGAGCGTGCGGGTCTGGTAGACATCGCCGACGGACGCGCTCGGGTAGCGCTTCCTGATCAAGGTGACGAGCTGCGCCGCGGCGAGGCTGCCACCGCCGTGGGCGAAGAAGTCGGCGTCGGCCGAGCCCACCGAGGTGCCCAGCACCTCGGTCCACTGCTCGGCCAGCCATGCCTGCGTGCCGTCGAGCCGGACGGCCCGCTCGGCCTTGTCCGCCGAGGGCAGCGGCCAGGGCAGCGCGGCGCGGTCGACCTTGCCGGAGGTGCGGGTGGGCAGGTCGTCCACCTGCGCGAGAAGCGGTACCAGCGCGGCGGGCAGCGCTTCCCGCAGCCGGTCCAGCGCCTGCGCGGGGTCGAAACCGCCGTCGGCGGCGCCGACCACGTAGCCGACGAGGACCTGGTGGCCGCTCCTGGTCGTCCGCACCGCGGCGGCCGCCCCCGCGACATCCGGCAGCGCCTGAAGCGCTGCATCCACCTCGCCGAGCTCGATCCGGCGTCCACCCAGCTTGACCTGCTCGTCCGCCCGGCCGACGAACAGCAGACCGGCCTCCTCGGCCCGCACCAGGTCGCCGCTGCGGTACGCCCGGTCCCAGCCGAGCACCGGCAGGGGAGCGTACTTCTCGCGGTCCTTGCTCCGATCGAGGTACCTGGCCAGTCCCACGCCGCCGATGACCAGCTCACCGGTCTCCCCCATGGGCACGACCTCGCCCCGGGGGTCCACCACCGCCAGCTCCCAGCCGTCGAGGGGCAGCCCGATGCGGACCGGGCCCTCACCGGTCAACTGGGCGGCGCAGGCGACAACGGTCGCCTCGGTCGGGCCGTAGGTGTTCCAGACCTCGCGTCCCTCGACGGCCATCCGCTCGGCCAGCTCCGGCGGGCAGGCCTCACCGCCGAAGATCAGCAGCCGCACGTCGTCCAGGGCCTGGGCCGGCCACAGGGACGCCAGGGTCGGCACCGTGGAGACGACGGTGATCCCCTGCTGGACCAGCCAGGGGCCGAGGTCGAGGCCGGTGCGCACCAGCGAGCGGGGTGCGGGCACGAGGCAGGCGCCGTGCCGCCAGGCCAGCCACATCTCCTCGCACGAGGCGTCGAAGGCGACGGACAGGCCGGCGAGGACCCGGTCGCCGGGGCCGATGGGCTCCTCCGTCAGGAACAGCCGGGCCTCGGCGTCGACGAAGGCCGCGGCGCTGCGGTGGGTGACAGCCACGCCTTTGGGCCTGCCGGTCGACCCGGAGGTGAAGATGATCCAGGCGTCGTCGCCGGGGCCGGGCTCACCGGCCGTTCCCGAGGGTGTTCCGCACAGTTCGAGCTCGCGGTGGGCGCCGAGGACGGCGCTCACCGCGGCCTCGGAGAAGACCAGGTCGGCGCGCTCGTCCGGGTCCTCGGCGTCGACCGGGACATAGGCCGCCCCTGCCGCCAGCGCGGCGAGGACGCAGACATGGAGGTCGACCGTGCCCGAAGGCACCCGGACGCCCACGCGGTCGCCGACGCCGATCCCCCGCGCGGCCAGTTCGCTCCGCAGCGCGTCGACCTCGGCGAGCAGGGCGCGGTAGGTGAGCACCGTGCCGCCGTCGTCGACGGCCGGGGCGTTGGGGTGGCGGCGGGCGGTCTCGCGCAGGATGTCGAGCAGGGTGCGCTCGGCCGCGGGCGCGCCCGCCGAGAAGACGGCCGGCGCCGCGAGGGATGCCTCTGCCGCCTCCCGCAGGGGGCCGAGCAGGGTCTCGAACTCGTCGACGACGGTCATGCGGCCCTCCATGCCTCGGTCGGCCCCGCGCCGGGTGGGGCGCCGGGTGCCTCGACGCTGTCGGGGCAGGCAGGGGTCGGACGCACGTGTCTCATCCTCCGTCGCGTGTGAGCCGCGATTCGTCGGCTCCTCGTGAGCCGCGTTTCGGCTCCTCGGGTGGGCGGAAGCGCCCGCCGGCCGTGCCGCTCCGGCTCCCCGTCGTTCCCGCGGCGGCGAGCGAGTGGTCCGCCGACAGCAGACGCTCGAGCCTGGTCGTGCCAAGGTCTCACGGCACCGAGGGCTCGGCATCTCAGGGCCTGCGACCCAGGCTCTCCGAGCCGAACGGGGAGCTTACATTCGTTTGGGGCGCCTTGCCCCATCCTGCGCAGCCCGAGTGGCGGGTCTCACAAGTGCGTGCTGCCGGGCGGTCCCCACGCGTCGGGGGCGCCCGGCAGTGTGACGCGCAGTCACCGCAGGGGCAGCGACAGCATGGACGGATCGTGCTCCGGCGAGCCGAAGGAGACCTGGCTGAACAGCGGGGAACGGCTTGCGTAGAGCGGGTCGGCGGTGTCCAGGACGAGCGCCAGCCGGTGGCCTTCGGGCACGTCGTAGGCGGTCGCGAACATCGCCGCGTCGAGCGGGAACGCCTGACCGGGTGTCCGGCCGGACCAGCTCTGCGGCGCGTGGGAGATCAGCTTGCCCACGCCGAGCGCGTTGACGTCGTACAGGTAGGCGAAGACGGTTCCTTCGGACGAGGAGGAGGTGACATTGATGTGCACCGTGGCCGCACCTCGGATGTGCTGGGCGAAGGCGTAGGGCGCCGACTGCCAGACGGCGCCGGCCCGGCGGGGCAGGAGGGGAACCTCGACGATCGGCGGTACCTTGGCGAACTGGTCGACCAGCCCGGACAGTTCGACGATGCCGCCGTCCGCACCGGAGTCCGTCCCACCGGTGATCGAGGTGCGCCATCCGGTGGCGCCGTCGCCGCCGAGCCCGCCCGTGCCGAAGAAGTCGCGCGGTCCCAGCGCAAGCCGCTCGGTGCGTGATCCGACCGCCTCCCACGACGGGTAGCCCTCATGGCTTCCGTTGGGGCGTACCTCCAGCTCAACGGGGTCGCGGCGGTCGGCTCCCCCGTCCGCTCCCTTGACGTAGCGGTCGAGCCAGCGGCGGGCGGCGGACCAGGTCGCGTTGTCGACCCCGAGCAGGCTGGTGAACTCCTGCGTCGCATGGTCGCCGGGGCGCAGCTCGAGCCGCTTGGGACCGGTCAGCTTCCGGTAGAGCGTCGTGATCTGGCTGGAGTTGAAGACGCTGTCGCCCCAGGCGCCGGCCAGGAAGACAGCGGTGCCATGGGCGTTGATCCGGTCCACGTGGGTGCTGGGCGATCTGTCCTTCGCCCACTTGAGGAGGTCGGGCACATCGCGGTCGTTGAAGAGGTCGGCCAGCGCCTTCTCCATCTCGGGGCTCTGACGGCCGGTGGGGAACTGGACGGCGGTGAGCGCCGCGGCGGCCTGCAGATGCCGGGTCTCACCGCTGTAGAGGGAGTCGACCAGATCCCCCCAGCCGCTCATGGCGGCGACGGCCTTGATCCTGGGGTCCGAAGCGGCACCCATGAGCGTCAGCCCCGCGCCCAGGGACAGGCCCGTCATGCCGATGCGGTGCCGGTCCGCCGGCGTGTTGGCCAGCGTCCAGTCGATCACCGAGGAGATGTCACCGGTGTCCTTGGGGCCCGCGACGTCGACCTTGCCGCCGGAGAGCCAGAATCCGCGCGCGGTGTAGGTGACGACGACGTACCCGTCCGCGGCGAGTTGCCTGCCCTGGACGATGTACTCCAGGTCGTTCTGCCCCCAGCTCGCGGGCTGGACCACCACGGGATAGCGGCCGTGCGCGTCGGCGCCCCGTGTGCCCGGGGCGGGGGTGAAGACATTCGCCTTCAGGACGACGCCGTCCTTCATCGGTATCCCGAGCGTGCGGAAGGACACCGAGTGGAGCGTGTGTGCCGTGGCGGCCTGCCGCGCGGCCGCGGGCGGGGAGCCGGGCGAGGCCGAGGCGGGAGCCGCGAGACAGGCGGCGACGACGACAAGTGCCATGGCGAGCAGGGCACTGACCGGGCGACGTCGGCCGCGGCGGCCAAGGGTGTGTCCGCGGCTGAGTCCGGGACTGAGTCCGGGGCTGAGTCCATGGGGGTGCGCAGATCGCGTCACTGAGGCTCCATCAAGGCTCAGCCGTGGCACCTCGGCGGCGCCACGGCGGGAACGGTGATCGGAGCGTAGGCGGGAGCGATCACGATGACGAGGCGGCCGTCGGCCAAACTACTGGCGGGTAGCGATCAGTTGAGGCCTGACGCGGTTGAGGCCCGTCAGTTGAGGCCTGACGCCTCGTCGGGGTCCGGCTCCGCGCCACCGCTCGACTCGGACCGGCTCCAACTCCTCCCCGGTGCCGGACTCCACGTCACTCCTCCCCCGAGCCGGACTCCTTGTCATTCTCGTCGGAGCCCGACTCCTCTTCCTCGCGCAGTTGCCTCGCCTGCACCTCCGTGGGCGGATACGGGTCGTAGTCGGACGGCCGGGGCGTTTCCGGGCCGTCGGGTCCGACGCGGATCAGTTGCTCGACCCGCACCACCCGGAAGAAGCGCTCGTCCACCGAGATCTCGTCGGCGCGACTGGAGTCGAGCCGGTCCGCGGCCCGCGCGTACTCGGCGCACTCGGCGTTGTCCAGGTCCAGCAGCCGCGGAGCCATCTCACGGAAGTAGAAGGAGAGGGTGTCACGGGCGGTCTGCGGGGTGGTGCAGGAGCCGGCCATCGGCTCCCATGCCCCGTCGACCTTCTCGGCGATGGCGAACTCGGCGGGCAGCAGCACTCCGCCCGGGTGCGTCTCCAGCGCTCGGGCGGCGTCGGCGCGCACCTCGTCCGGGACGATGCCCGCCTTGTACACCAGCGGCAGGAGCTCCAGTCTGAGCACTCCGTCGGACAGTCCCGTGGCGGCGGCCGGATTGATGACGAACCCCTTGGTGCGGCGCCGCTCCCGGTGCCCCTTGCCCACCGGCGCCGGATCCGGGTCGGTGGGACGCGGCGGCTCGGGGCCGTCCGGCCCGGTCCTGATGAACTGCTCCGCGCGGATGATCCGGAAGTCGCGGCCGTGGACGGTCAGTTCATCGACCACCTCCCAGTCCATCCGCACGGCCGCCGCCATGAACTCGCGCTGCCCTGTGACGTCGCCCGCCTCCTCGGCCTCCTTCGCGAGAGCGCGGAAGTGGCCGCCCATGGCGTCGCGGGCGATCTGGGGGGCACTCTCACCCAGGCCGAGGATCTGCCAGCGGCCCTCGACCTGTTCCGCGCAGCCGAACATCGGCCCTGCACCCGCCACATCGGGGTACTGCGCCCGCCCCCTCCACGCGTCCGCCTCGGTGACGGCCGACACGGGGTCGTCTCCGCTCGCCACCTTGATCAGCAGGTACTCGGGAACTTCCTCGGAGTCATCGGTCACCTACTCAGTGTGCTCCGCGGGCCGTCGGGTCCGCAGGCTTACGTGTATCGCACCCACCCCCGCGGGGGCGGTCCGGCCCGCGTCGCGCCCCCTCGGGCTCAGTCGGCGTCCGGCCCCTCGGCACGCACCTTCTGGACGTGTTCGAGGGATTCGCGCAGGTCATCGAGCCAGGTGTCCGCGTTGCGGCGCACGAGGCGGACGCACCAGGCGAGGGCCTCGCTGCGGCTGCGGGCGACACCCGCGGCGATGAGCGTGTCGAGCACCTGGCGCTCGGGCTGCCGCAGCCGGGTCATCACGGGGGCGGAGACATTGGTGAAGAGCACCCGCTTGTCCCCGCATTCCACACCCCAGGAGACCTTGCGGCCGAAACGGCGCTCGGCCTCGCGGGCGACATGCATCCGGTCCTCGCGTGTGCGCTCGCGGAACTCGGAGATCCGGCCGTCGACCGCGGCCGCACGAGCCGGCTCGGACGCGTCCGAGCCGACGTCGGGCTCCGGGGTCCGGCCGACGACGGTGATCTCCTCACGATCGACGGTCACATCCTGAAGCTCGCTGAACAATCCTTCGGGGAGCCGCCCGGCGAACCAGCCTCGCAGGGCCTCCTTCTCCTGTTCTGTAATCATGTAATCGAGCTTACGTCCGCAGGAGGGTGTGAGAGCCCGGACGAAGGGCTGTTTCTCCCACAGCGAATCCCACCGGCGAATCCCACCGGTGAACCGCTCCCGGGGAACGGCGGAGACGGCCGGGGCGGGTCCGCCGCAGGGACAGGGCAACGGCACGGCGGGAGGGACGCGCGGCACACACGTCCGGGCGCCCGTTCGGGGCGCGCGGGGAGCGGTTTGCTCCGTACCGGATGTGCCGGATGTACCGGATGTGCCGGTCCCCGGATGTACCGGACCGGATGTGCCGGTCCCCGGATGTACCGGACCGGATGTGCCGGTCCCCGGATGTACCGGTCCCCGGATGTACCGGACCGGATGTGCCGGATCGGGTGTGCCGGATCGGGTGTGCCGGATCGGGTGTGCCGGATCGGGTGTGCCGGGTGCGTCAGATGCGCACGCCGTGGCGCCGCAGATAGGCGGCGGGGCTGACGTCGGAGCCATAGCCGGGGCCGGTGCGCACCTCGAAGTGCAGATGGGGTCCGGTCACATTCCCGGTCGCCCCCGACCTGCCGATCTGCACTCCCCCGGAGACGGCCCGGCCGACCCGCACGGTCACCGAGGACAGATGGGCGTACTGGCTGTACATGCCGTCGTGATGGCGGATGACGACCTGGTAGCCGTAGGCGCCGCCCCATCCCGCGGCCACCACGGTGCCCGAGGTGACGGCCTTGACGGAGGTGCCGATCGGCACGGCGAAGTCCTGGCCGGTGTGGTGCCCGCTCGCCCACAGGGGCCCCGGGACGCCGTAGCCGGTGCTCAGGGAGTAGTGCTGAACGGGGCTCACAAAGGCGGCGTGCGTCTGCGTCGACGGGTGCGCCGGGGTGTGGTGCTTCGGCTTCGGCGCCGAGGGCCTGGGCTTCGGCTTGGCCGGGTGCGGGTGCGGTGCGGGCCGGGCGGGACGGTAGCCGCGGGGAAGAGCGAGTTCCTGGCCGGGGTGGATCAGGTCGGGGTCGGTTCCGACGACCTGGCGGTTGGCGGCGTACAGCCGCTCCCACCCGCCCGCCACGCGGTGCTCGTCGGCGATACCGCTGAGCGTGTCCCCGCCGACGACCTTGTACGAGCCGGCCGTGTTCCCCGTCGAGCGGCGCGCCTTCGCCGCCTCCCGCTCATGGTCCTGGTGGTCGTGACCGGAGGCGCGTTCATGATCCGAGGCGCTTTCATGACCGGAAGCGCTCCCGTGTCCGGAAGCGCTTCCCGCGGACGAGGACGCGCTCGCGCCCTGACCATGGCTCGCCGCGCCCGAGGCACGGGTCAGCCCGGCCCGCTGCGAGCAGACCGGCCAGGCCGAGGGACCGCTTCCTTCCAGGACCTTCTCCGCGACGGCAATCTGTTGCCGCTTGGTCGCCAGGTCCGCCCGCCGGGCGTACACGGTGCCGCCGTACGCCTTCCAGGTGCTCGGGGTGAACTGGAGGCCGCCGAAGTAGCCATTGCCGGTGTTGCTCTCCCAGTTGCCGCTGCTCTCGCACTTGGCGACCTTGTCCCAGACGTCGGGTGCCGCCGCGCTCGCGCCGGTGGCGCCGAGCAACGGCACGGCTATGCCCGCCGACGACGCGGTGACCGCGACGGACATCCGTGATAACTGACTGGGCTGCTGGGGGCGACGGTGACGTCCTCGCGCGGGCATCGGGCAGATCCTTCCGCTGCGTTCCTCGGCCTTCCGCCTACGCTTTCCGGCGGGCAACCCCACAAGTAGCCCAGATGGATCTGCTCCGCACAAGGGCATTGGGCAAACCCACGGACGCGAAGTACCGCGAAACACCAGCGAACGCCCCGCTCGTTTCGCTCCCCGCGCCGCCGGGCGGGCCCGGCTCGCCCCGCGGCCCGCCGTTGCGCCGGGCGAGGGCCGCGAACCGGCCTCCTCGTGCGGGACATGACCGCCACCCGGCCGCCGCACGAGCGAGATGCGGCGGCGCGCAGGCATGCACCCCGTGCCCGGCGGGGACAAGCGACCCATGACGAAGCTCAAGCTCCCGGACGTTGTTCGGGCCTGCCTGTTCGACCTCGACGGCGTCCTGACCAGGACGGCGGTCGTGCACGCGGCCGCGTGGAAGGAGACGTTCGACGCATTCCTGCGGCGCCGTGACGGCGACGGCTTCCGCCCGTTCGACTCCGCGCACGACTACGACGAGTACGTGGACGGGCTCCCCCGGGCCGACGGGGTGCGCTCCTTCCTCGCCTCGCGCGGCATCGAGCTTCCCGAGGGAGCGGAGGACGACCCGCCCGAGAAGGACACCGTGCACGGCCTCGGCAACCGCAAGAACGCCCTCGTCCTGGAGAAGATCCGCGAGCAGGGGGTCGCGGTCTACCCCGGATCCGTCCGCTTCGTCGAGGCGGTGCGGGCGGCCGGGCTGAGAACCGCCGTGGTCTCCTCGAGCGCCAACTGCCGCGACGTCCTGATCGCCGCGGGCATCGAGCACCTTTTCGAGGTCCGCATCGACGGCGTCGTCGCGGCCGAGCGCGAGCTCCCCGGCAAGCCCCACCCCGACACCTTCCTGGAGGCCGCGCGCGAACTCCGCGTCGGCGCCGGTGAGGCGGCCGTCTTCGAGGACGCTCTCGCGGGAATGGAGGCGGGCCGGGCGGGCGGCTTCGGCCACGTCGTCGGTGTCGACCGGGTGGGGCAGGCCGAGGGCTTGCGCAAACACGGTGCGGACATCGTGGTCGGGGACCTAGCGGAGTTGCTGGAGGGTGATGCCGCGTGATCACCCACACCTCCTACGCCGTCGAGCCCTGGTGCCTGCGCGAGACCGAGCTCAACCTCGATGTCCTGCCGCAGAGCGAATCGATGTTCGCGCTGTCGAACGGCCACGTCGGCTGGCGCGGCAACCTCGACGAGGGCGAACCGCACGGCCTGCCCGGCTCCTACCTCAACGGAGTGCACGAGCTGCGCCCCCTGCCCTACGCCGAGGCGGGCTACGGCTACCCCGAGTCCGGTCAGACCGTCATCAACGTCACCAACGGCAAGGTCATCCGCCTCCTCGTCGACGACGAGCCGTTCGACCTGCGCTACGGGCGGCTGCGGTTCCACGAGCGGCTACTCGACCTGCGCGCGGGGGTGCTCCACCGCACCTGCGAATGGACCTCCCCGGCGGGACGGACCATCCGGGTGCGCTCCACCCGCCTGGTCTCCTTCCCCCAGCGCGCCGTGGCCGGGATCGCCTATGAGGTGGAGCCGCTCGACGCGAAGATCCGGGTGGTCGTGCAGTCCGAGCTCGTCACCAACGAGCAGTTGCCCCATCTGGCCGGTGACCCTCGGGTCGCCGCGGCCCTGGAGTCCCCGCTGCTGCCCGAGGAGGACTATGCCGAGGGCACCCGGCTCCGTCTGATCCACGTGACCAAGGAGAGCGACCTTCGGGTGGCGGCCGCCGCCGACCACACCGTGCACGGGCCCAAGGGGATCCAGACCTCCAGCGAGAGCAGCCCGGACGTCAGCCGGCTCACCATCACCTCGGTGCTGGAGCCGGGGCAGGCGCTGCGCCTGGAGAAGCTGGTCTCCTACGGCTGGTCGGCGGTCCGTTCCCTGCCCGCCGTGCGCGACCAGGTGGACGCGGCGCTGGCGGGTGCGGTGAGCACCGGCTGGTCGGGGCTGGTGGACCAGCAACGCGAGTACCTGGACGACTTCTGGACCCGGGCCGATGTGGAGGTGGACGGCGACGCGGAGATCCAGCAGGCGGTCCGGTTCGCCCTCTTCCATGTCCTCCAGGCCGGTGCCCGTGCCGAGCGCCGGGCCATTCCCGCCAAGGGGCTCACCGGCTCCGGGTACGACGGCCACTCCTTCTGGGACACCGAGACCTTTGTCCTCCCGCTGCTGACCTACACCTCGCCGGAGTCCGTCGCCGAGGCCCTGCGGTGGCGCCAGTCCACCCTGCCCGCCGCCCGCGACCGGGCCCGCCAGCTCGGCCAGAAGGGAGCCGCGTTCCCCTGGCGGACCATCGACGGCTCGGAGTGCTCCGCCTACTGGCCCGCCGGGACCGCCGCCTTCCACGTCAACGCGGATGTCTCCGACGCGGCGGTGCGCTACGTCTCCTGCACGGGGGACGAGGAGTTCGAACGCGAGACCGCCGTGGAGCTGCTGGTGGAAACGGCCAGGCTGTGGCGCTCGCTCGGCCACCACGACCACCGGGGGCGCTTCCACATCGACGGGGTCACCGGGCCGGACGAGTACAGCGCGATCGGGGACGACAACGTCTACACCAACCTCATGGCGCAGTCGAACCTGCGAGCCGCCGCCAACGTCAGCGAGCGCCATCCCGACGTGGCCGCCACTTTGGGCGTGGACGACGAGGAGACCGCCGCCTGGCGGGACGCCGCAGACGCGATGTCCATCCCGTTCAACGACACCCTGGGGGTGCACGAGCAGTCGTCCGGCTTCACCGGCCACCAGGTCTGGGACTTCGCGGGCACCCGCCCCGACCAGTACCCGCTGATGCTGCATTTCCCCTACTTCGACCTGTACCGCAAGCAGGTGGTCAAGCAGGCCGATCTGGTACTGGCGATGTTCCTGCGAAGCGATGCCTTCGACGAGGAGCAGAAGGCGCGCAACTTCGCCTACTACGAGGCGCTGACCGTCCGGGACTCGTCCCTGTCGGCGTGCTGCCAGGCGGTCATCGCCGCGGAGGTCGGCCATCTGCGCCTGGCCTACGACTACTTGGGCGAGGCGGCCCTGATGGACCTCAAGGACCTGGAGAACAACACCCGCGACGGCCTGCACATGGCCTCGCTGGCGGGGACGTGGGTCGCGCTGGTCGCGGGGTTCGGCGGTATGCGCCACCGCAACGGCACGCTGGACTTCGCCCCCAAGCTGCCGGAGAAGCTCTCCCGCCTCGCGTTCAGGGTGTCGGTGCTGCGGCGGCGGCTGTGTGTGGAGATCACCGACTCGGTCGCCACCTACACCTTGGACCAGGGGGCGCCGATCGAGATCCGGCACTACGGCGAGGCGTTCACCGTGACGGACAAGGGCCCCGTGACGCGGCAGGTACCTCCCGTGGCGGCCCGTCCCGAGCCGCAGCAGCCTCCGGGCCGCCGTCCGGGGCACCGTCACTGACGCCTCGGCGGCGGGAGGAAGGCGGCTCCACCGGCGACGCGGTGGAGCCGCCGCGCAAGCCGCACGACGCTCTCGCGGCTAGAGCCCGTACTCCTCCAGCAGGCGAAGCCAGATCTCGCTGATGGAGGGGAACGACGGGACGGCGTGCCACAGGCGGTCCAGGGGCACCTCGCCGACCACCGCGACGGTGGCGGCGTGGATCAGTTCCCCGACACCCGGGCCCGCCAGGGTGCAGCCGACGACGACCGAGCGGTCCTCGTCCACGAGCATCCGGGCGCGGCCGGTGTAGTCGTCGGCGAACAACGAGGCGCCCGAGACATTGCCGATGGGGTACTCCACCACGCGTACCCGCAGCCCGGCCCGCTGTGCCTGACGCTCCGTCAAACCGACGGCGGCGACCTCGGGACGGGTGAAGACGATCTGCGGGACGGCCGCGTGGTCTGCGGTCGCCGTCCAGGGCTTCCAGCGACCGTCCACGGACGGTTCTCCCGCCGCGCGAGCCGCGATGGCGGCGGCGCAGGCCCGGCCCTGGTACTTGCCCATGTGCGTCAGCAGTGCGCGGTGGTTGACATCCCCGGCCGCGTAGAGCCAGCCGCCCTCGACCGCGGTGACGCGGCAGGTGTCGTCCACGTCGATCCACCCGCCTGGCTCGAGGCCCACGGTCTCCAGGCCGAGCCCGTCGGTGCGCGGCCTGCGGCCCGCCGCCACCAGGAACTCGTCGCACTCGAGCAGGGTTGCGTCGTTCAGCGTCGCGGTCACCACACCGTCGTCGCCCCGCGACACGGCGGTGGCCCGCGTCCCGGTGCGCAGATCGACGCCGTCGGCCCTGAGGCCGTCGGCCACGGCCTGCGCGGCGAAGTCCTCCCACGCCGGGAGGAGCCGGTCGCCGCGCACCAGCATGGTGACCTGGGCGCCCAACGCGTTCCACGCCGCCGCCATTTCGCATCCGACCACGCCGCCGCCCACGACGGCGAGCCGGCGTGGAACGCCGGCCGCCGCGGTGGCCTCACGGCTGGTCCACACGCCGATGCCGTCCAGACCGTCGATCGGCGGGAGCGCGGCGGCCGAGCCCGTGCACAGCGCCACCGCGTGGCGTGCGGTGAGCGTGCGCGCACTTCCGTGGCCGTCGCGGACCTCCACCTTCCGCTCACCGGCGAGCCGTCCCCAGCCGCGGACGAACTCGATGCCCGCGCTCTTGAGCCATCCCACCTGGCCGTCGTCGGTCCAGTCGGAGACGAAGTGGTCGCGGCGGGCGAGCACCGCGGCCGCGTCGGGGCCACCGTTCACCGCCTGCCGCGCCCCGTCCACGGCCCTGGCCTCGGCGAGTGCGGCGGGCGGCCTCAAAAGCGCCTTGCTGGGGACGCAGGCCCAGTAGGAGCACTCGCCGCCCACGAGTTCGCCCTCGACGAGGGCGGCGCTCAGCCCGGCCTTGACCACCCGGTCGGCGACGTTCTCCCCGGTGGGGCCGCCTCCGACCACGATGACGTCGAAGACGGCGTCACCGGCGGCCCGCGCGTCACCGGCGGCCTTCGCCTCCGAGGAATCCTGCGCGTCCGAGGAATCCTGCGCGGTGTCGGCCGGGGCCGAGGCGGTGGTTTTCCGGTCGGTCATCGTCTTCTCTTCTCCCGAACCAACAGGCTGCTGGGGCTCCGCGGTCCCCCGCCGCGCGGCGGGGGAACCAAGGGGCCCAGGCTATGGCCCGGCAGCGCGGACCGCACGAGTGCGCCGCGGTCCCACCGCGCGACCGCCCTCCCCCGCCGGCGTGCCGACAGCGGTGTCTGTGCCCACCGCGGAGCCTCACGGTCCGGGAACCGCCCTTCGCCGCTGACAGGTGCCCAGGTGCCCAGGTGCCCTCGGACGCGCGTCGGAGATCCGCCCGACCTCATGGTTCTCGTCGAAGGACTCCGAGCGGGCCCGAAGGAACTCCCTCAGCCCTTCGGCGCCGTGCCACTGGTGCCCGTCGGCGGATCCGGTGCGGAAGTCGGGGGTGAGCACGGCGTCCAGCCTGGCTAAATGCCTTCTGGCCAGGGGGAGTTGGGCCAATGAGAGGCATGGTTGCCCTAGAGTCGGCACCGGGTGATGATCGTGAGGGCCACGCGCCCCGCGCGGCCACTCGATCGGCGGGCCGAAGGCGGAGCACATGGCGAACACGGGTGAGGACAAATGGACGGTGACCGAGGACGCGTACCACCCGCCCACTGAACTGCACACCGACCGGCCGCACGCCGCCCGCATGTACGACTACCTGCTCGGCGGCAAGGACAACTACGCGGCCGACCGCGAGGCCGCGGAGAAGGCCGTGGCGTCCTTCCCGACGCTGCGCACCGCCGCCAGGGAGAACCGCAACTTCCTGGGGCGGGTGGTGCGCCACCTCGTGCGCGAGACGCCGATCCGCCAGTTCCTCGACATAGGCTCGGGACTGCCCACCGCCGAGAACGTCCACCAGGTCGCCCAGCGCGACGACCCCGACGCGCGCGTCGTCTATGTCGACAACGACCCGATCGTGCTCGCCCACGGCCGCGCCCTGCTCGCCGAGAACGACCGGACCACCGTCATCCAGGCCGACGCCCGCACGCCCGACCGCATCATCGAGCACTGCCGCGCCAACGAGCTCATCGACTTCACCCGGCCGGTGGCGGTCCTCGCGGTCGCCCTGCTGCACTTCGTCCCCGACGCCGAGAACCCCTCCGGGATCATCGACACCCTGCGCGAGTCCGTCCCACCGGACAGCCACATCGTGCTCTCCCACGCCACCGCCGACATTTCCCCGGAGACCGCCCTGGGCGTCCAGGCGACCTACCAGGCCCAGGGTGTGCCGCTGACCCTGCGCAGCCGGTCGGAGTTCGAGAAGTTCTTCGCCGGGTTGGAGATCGTCGATCCAGGGATACAGGTGATCACCGACTGGCGCTCCGACGTGCCCCCGCACGCCCGCCCCCCGCACGCCGATGTGTCCTGGTACGGCGGCCTCGGCCGACTGACCGGGTGACCGACTGACCGGGTGACCGGCCGGCCGCCTTTCCCCCTCCCCGCTCCCGGGTCCACCGGCCCGTCGGCACGGGCGCCCCGGGCGAAACGTCCCTCGCGTCACTCCTCCACCGCCGCCGTTGGCCGAGCCGGGCCTCTGGCCGCCGGCCGGGATATCGGCGAGACTCCTTCAGCGATCGCAAGCCTCTCGGCGATCGCCGTCCTCGCTGCGACCGGATTCGGCCGGAGTCGGCGTGAGCGGGCCCAGGACCGGCCCGGTCCACCGAGCGGCGGCCCGGCAGCGGCGAGGCGCCTCCCCCGGTACCGCCCCATGCCGAACGATCGGGCCAGGTGGCCGAGCTCGGAAGTCAGCGCTCGTCGCCCCTGGCCCGACACTCGAGAAGGGACCAGCGGATGTCCGCCCTGGCAGTAGACATCGGCACGTCGCTGATCAAGACCGTCGTCTTCGACGACGACGGGAGGGAGGCCGCCCTCTCCCGCGTGGCCACCGAAGTGCGCCGCCCTCACCCGGGCTGGGCCGAGCAGGACATGGACGCGGTCTGGAACGCCATCGTCGCGACCATCCGCGAGGCCCGCACCCGGGTGAGCGGTCCGGTGCGGTTCCTGGCCCTGACCGGGCAGGGCGACGGCTGCTGGCTGGTCGACCGTCAGGGGCGCCCCACGGGCCCGGCGGTTCTGTGGTCGGACGGGCGCGCGGCGGACATCGTGGAACGCTGGCGCCGCGACGGCGTCCTCGAAGAGGCCTTCCGTGTCAATGGCTCCCTGACCTTTCCCGGCCTGCCCAACGCCATTTTGGCCTGGCTCGCCGAGCACGACCCCGACCGGCTGGAGCGCTCCGCCACCGCCCTGTACTGCGACGGCTGGGCGTTCCTCCGCCTGACCGGCCGGGTCGCGGTCGACGCCTCGGACGCCTCCGCACCCTTCCTCGACCTGGGCACCCGCGGCTACGCTCCCGCGATCCCTTCCCTGTTCGGCCTCGACTGGGCGAAACGGTTCCTGCCCGAGGTGCTCGGCGACGGTCGCCGCCTCGGCGAGCTGACGGCCGAGGCGGCCGCCGAACTCGGTCTGCCCACCGGGCTGCCCGTCGTCATCGCTCCCTACGACGTCGCGGCCACCGCGCTGGGGGTCGGCGCCACTTCTCCGGGGCAGGCCTGCACCATCCTGGGCACCACGCTGTGCACCGAGGTGGTACGCGACGGCGCCGACACCTCGGGGGAGCCGTGCGGACTGACCATCGCCCTGGACACCGGGGACCATGTGCTGCGCGCCTTCCCCACCCTGGCCGGCACCGAGGTGATCACCTGGGCGATGAGGCTGCTGGGCCTGAGCGCACCGGAGCACCTGGGCGAACTCGCCCGGCAGAGCCCGGCGGGAGCACGGGGGCTGATGTTCCTGCCGTATCTGTCCCCCGCCGGTGAAAGGGCCCCGTTCCTGGACCCCCACGCCCGCGGGACCCTGTGGGGGCTGACGTCGGAGCACTCCGCGGCCGATGTCGCCCGCGCCGTCCTCGACGGCCTGAGCCTGGTGATCCGGGACTGCCTCGTGGCCTCGGGCGCCGACACCGATGAGCTGCGGCTGTGCGGCGGCGGCGCGAGCAGCGACGTCTGGAGCGGGCTCATCGCGGATGTCACGGGCGTGCCGACGGCGCGTTCCACCGATGCCGAGGTGGGCGCCAAGGGAGCCTTCCTGTGCGGGCTGGTGGCCACCGGCGCCGAGCCCGATGTCGCCTCGGCGGCCGAGCGGTATGTGCGGGTGCGCTCGGCGAGCGAGCCGGATCGCGAGCTGTCCGCGTTCTACGACGCCCTGTACGAGGACTTCCTGAACATCAGGGAGGTGTCGAGCCCCGGCTGGCAGCGGCTCGCCGCGGCTGCGGAACCACCGGGGAAAGCGCTCCCGCAGACCGTGAGACCCGTCGAGGACGGCCGTGTCTGACGGCGTGTCCCTGCCCGGCGACGTCTGGCTGGGCATCGACCTGGGCACCCAGAGCGTCAGGGTCCTCGCCGTCACCGCCTCGGGTCAGGTCGCCGGGCAGGGCTCGCAGCCGCTCACCAGCCACCGTGACGGGCCGCGCCACGAACAGGATCCCCGGCAGTGGTGGACCGCCTTCCAGGCGGCGGCCCGGCACGCCCTGTCGGGGATCGCTCCCGCCTCGGTGAAGGGTGCCGCCGTCTGCGCCACCTCGGGCACGGTCCTGCTCGCGGACCGGACCGGGCAGCCCCTCACCCCTGCCCTGATGTACGACGACGCCCGCGCCGCCGAGCAGTCGCGGCGGGTCAACGAGGCCGGGGCCGCGCTGTGGGAGCGGTTGGGCTACCGCACCCAGCCGTCCTGGGCGCTGCCCAAGCTGATGTGGCTCCTGGCCAACGGCCCCGTCCTTCCGCCGGGAGCCCGACTGCTGCACCAGGCCGACTGCCTCACCCGGCAGCTGACGGGACACGACACCGCGGCCGACTGGAGCCACGCCCTCAAGACCGGCTACGACCCGGACCACGGCACATGGCCGACCGAGGTGCTGGAGGCCGTGGGTGTACCGCTTGTGCTACTGCCCGAGGTGGTGCCTCCCGGCAGTGTGCTGGGCACGGTGTCCGGCGCCGCCGCGGAGGCCACGGGCGTTCCGGCGGGAACCGCGGTGGTCGCGGGGATGACCGACGGCTGCGCCGCCCAGATCGGCGCGGGCGCGCTGGAGGTCGGCGCCTGGAACTCGGTCCTGGGCACCACTCTCGTGCTCAAAGGAGTGACCGCACATCGTCCGCGCGACCCGCTCGGGGTGCTCTACTGCCACCGCGCGCCGGAGGGGACCTGGCTGCCAGGAGGCGCTTCCAGCGTCGGAGCAGGCGCTGTCTCCCAGGCGTTCACGGGGCGGGACCTGGCGGAACTGGATGCCCGGGCCCGCGCCCACGAGCCCGCCGACGCCGTCTCCTACCCACTGGTCTCGCGCGGGGAGCGGTTCCCGTTCGTCGCCCCGCAGGCGGAGGCTTTCACTCTCGGCCGCCCGCGGGACGATGCGGAGCGCCATGCTTGCCTCCTCCAGGGCGTCGCGTTCGCCGAGCGGCTCTGCTTCGACTACCTCGATCTGCTCGGAGCGCCGACCGGCGGGCCGCTCACCCTGACCGGGGGCGGCAGCCGCAGCCCCTACTGGTGCCAACTGCGTGCCGATGTCCTGGGGCGGCCGGTGTCCGTCCCCGAGAACGCCGAGGCGGCGCTGGGCATGGCGATCCTGGCCCGCTCCCGGGGCAGGGACCTCGCCGACACGGCCCGGTCGATGGTGCGGCTGCGCGAGGTCCTCGATCCCCGGCCGGAGCTGACGCCCCGCCTGCTGGAAGCGCATCTGCGGCTGGTCACCGAGCTGGAAGCGCGAGGCTGGCTGCCGAAAGCGCTTGCCCAGCACTCGAGGGAGAGGAGCCGCCCGTGACCACCTTGATCCTGGTGCGCCACGGTGAAACGGTCTGGCACGCCGAGAACCGCTACACCGGCCGCAGCGACGTGGCCCTGACCCGGGAAGGGCTGGCGCAGGCCGAGCGGCTGGGCGACCGGGCCAAGGGGGCACGGCTGGCCGCCATCTGGACCTCGCCGCTGTCCAGGGCCCGGAGCACGGCCGCACCGGCCGCCCGTTCCACCGGTCTCGAGCCGCATGTCGACGACCGGCTGCGGGAGATCGACTTCGGTGCGGGCGAAGGGCTCACGGCGGCGCAGATGCGGGAGCGCTTCCCCGAAGCCAGAGCGGCCTTTCTGCGTGATCCCGTCGCCCACCACCTGCCCGGTGGGGAGCATCCGGCCGACGCGGTGGCCAGGGCGCTGCCCTGTCTGAGGGAGATCACCGAGAGCCACCCCGACGGGCGGGTGCTGGTCGTGGGACACAGCACCCTGGGGCGCCTTCTGCTCTGCCACTTCCTCGAGGTACCGCTCTCGCGCTACCGGCAGCTGTTCCCCGCCGTCCGCAACTGCGGGATCACCGAGGTCCGGTGGGACGGCGACCGGTCGGTGTCGCTGCTGGAGTTCAACACACCCGTCGACAGCCCGGTGGACTGACCGCCGCCCCGGCACCGGAAGGAGTCGAACGCCCATCATGTGCATCCTCGCCGCAGGCGACCACTTCGTCCTCAACTCAACCATCCGCGACGCGCTGCGCGAGGAACTCGGCAGCCATGTGCCGATCAGCGAACTGACCCTGCCCTGGCCCGACGTGCCATTCGGTGACGTCGCCGAGGTCCATGAGGCGTCGGGGAGCGAAGAAGAGCTCATCGAGGCGCTCCAGGGCGTGGCGATCTGTGTGACCCAGATGGCACCGCTCACCCGGCGGGTCCTGGAGAACTGCCCGGACCTGCGGCTGTTCGCGGTCGGCCGCGGCGGCCCGGTCAACGCCAACCTCCCCGCGGCGAGCGAGCACGGTGTGGCGGTCACCTTCGCGCCGGGCCGCAACGCGACCGCGACGGCCGAGCACACCGTCGCCTTGACGCTCGCCGCCATGCGCCGCGTCCCCCAGACCCACTCCGAACTGCGCTCGGCGACCTGGCGCGGCGACTACTACCGCTACGACCAGGTGGGGCTGGAGCTTCGGGAGACCACCGTCGGCCTGGTCGGCTTCGGCGCCATCGGAAGCCGCGTCGCCCGCATCATGAACGGCTTCGGCGCCCACGTCCTCGTTCACGACCCCTACACGGACAAGGCCGCGGTGGAAGGAGTCGCCGAACACGTCGGCCTTCCGGAGCTCCTGAGCCGCTCCCGGGTGGTGTCCCTGCACGCCCGGGTCACCCCTGAGACCACCGGCATGATCGGTGCGGCGCAGATCGCGGCCATGCCGCCGGACTCGGTCCTGGTCAACTGCGCCCGGGGCGCCCTGCTCGACTACGACGCGGTGTGCGACGCCCTGGACCGCGGTCACCTGTTCGCCGCGGCCTTCGATGTCTTCCCGGCCGAGCCCGTTCCCCCGGGCTCCCGGCTCCTGCGCACTCCCAACATCGTCATGACCCCGCATCTGGCCGGGGCGAGCCGCCAGACCGCCCATCAGGCCGCGTTCATCACCGCCGCCGAAGTGGGCAGATTCATCCGCGGGGAACCGCTCTCCCACTGCGCCAACCCCGAGGCGATCGACAACGGCGGTGCGTTCACGACCCGGTAGCGGCAGGGATCCGGCGCAGGGGTGCGGCGGGAACTCGGCGTCAGGGGTGCGGCGGAGGCGGCGCTGGATGGGCGCCTCCCGGCCGGGTTTGACGCCGTCCCGGGCGGCGCCGACGGCCGCACGCAGGCGCTCAGGCAACTCCCGGCACACGCCGGACGGTTCCCGGCGCGGCGGGCCCCCTTCAGCGGCGTACGGCGAAGACATTCCCGTCGTCGTTGCCCACGTACACCGCACCGGCCGCGACCGCGGGGGACGACCGTACGTCGTTTCCGGTGGTGTACCGCCAGCGGCGCTTGCCCGTCGCGGCGTCGACCGCGTACAGGTTCCCGTCCTTGGCGCCGACGTACACGGCGCCGTCGGCCACCACCGGGGAGGAGTAGACGATGTCGCCGACGGTGTACTTCCACCTCAGCGCGCCCGTGGCGGTGTCGACCGCGTAGAGGTTCCCGTCGTCGCTGCCGATGTAGACCATGCCGCCGGAGACGGCGGGGGACGAGCCGACTCCGCCCTTCGTGGCGAACTTCCAGCGCCGGGCCCCGGTCATGCAGTCCACGGCGTACAGGTGGCCGTCGTAGCTGCCGACGTAGACCACCCGGTCCGCGACCGCGGGGGACGATTTCACATCCCCTTCGGTCCTGAACCGCCACCGCTGCGCTCCCGAGGCGGCGTCCACCGCGTACAGGCTGCCGTCCTTGCTGCCGACGTAGACCGTGCCCCAGGCGACGACCGGTGAGGACCGCACCCAGCCGCCGGTGGCGAACCGCCACTTCCTCGTGTGGGTACGGGTGTCCACGGCGTACAGGTGACGGTCGTCGCTGCCGAAGTACACCACGGCCCCGTTCACCGCCGGTGAGGAGTTGACCTCGTCGCCGGTGGTGAACTGCCACCGTTTGCGGCCCGAGGACGTGTCCACGGCGTACAGGTTGTAGTCCGCGCTGCCGATGTACACCCGGTCCGCCGCGACGGCCGGGGAGGAGTAGACACCGTTGCCCGCGGTGAACTGCCAGCGCTGTTCGCCGGAGGCCGCGTCGAGCGCGTAGAGACTGCCGTCCTTGCTGCCCGCGTACACCACACCGCCCGCCGCGACCATGGCGGGGGCAACCGCTCCCCCGGTGGCGAACTTCCAGCGCAGCCGGGTGGCAGGCGGGCTGCTGGAAGCGCTGCCCGAGGGTGAGCCGGACCCGCCGTCGTTCCCGAACAGCCCCATACCGGCGAGTCCGGCTGCCGCCACCGTGGTGGTGCCGGCAAGGGCGATCAGAAGGCGGCGCCTCGACGGGTTGGGGCCACCGGGTGTCCCTCCGGGCGGCTGCGAGCTTGCGTCCGGCCCGTGGGAAACGGTGACGGTGGCGTCGGTGAGCGGCGCCTGCGACTGGCCGGGGACGAGCCCCGGGCCGGGGTCGGCGGCGGCGTCCCCGACCGCGTCGGCGACGCGGGCGGGCAGCCAGCCTCCGCCCCTGAGCGCCAGGGTGACCGTGTCCCGGTCGTCCGCCTGGTAGCGCGGGGCGATCCGCTCGGCCAGTTCGGCCAGAACCGCGAAGATCGGAGGCCTCGCCGCGGGCTCCTTGGACAGGCACCGTGCCACGAGCGGGCGCACACCCGGTGGTACGGGCGACAGATCGGGCTCCTCGTGCACGATGCGGTAGCCGAGGGCGTGCACCGAGCCCGCGCCGAACGGCCCCTGTCCGGTGGCGGCGAAGGCGAGCACGGAGCCCAGCGCGAACACATCCGTGAGGGCGCCCACCGGCCGCCCCGTCAACTGCTCGGGCGACATGAAGCCGGGCGTACCCACGACCACGCCGCTGTGGGTCAGCGCACTGGACTCGGCGGTCACCGCGATCCCGAAGTCGATCACCTTGGGCCCGTCGGGGGCCAGCAGCACATTGGACGGCTTGAGGTCCCGGTGCACCAGTCCGGCGCTGTGGATCGCCTGCAACGCCTCGGCCAGCCCCGCGCCCAGTGCCAGCACCGACGACTCGGGCAGCGGCCCGTACTGGGTGATCGCGTCCGACAGTGACACTCCGGGCACGTACACGGTGGCCAGCCACGGCGGGTCACCATGGGGGTCGGCCCCGACCACCGCCGCGGTGAACGCTCCGCTGACGGCCTGCGCCGCGGCCGCCTCCCGGGCGAACCTCTCACGGAAGAGGGGGTCTCCGGCGAGCTCCGGCCGTATCACCTTCACGGCCACGGCCCGGCCGCCCGGCGAACGCCCCAGGTACACCTGGCCCATACCGCCCGCGCCGAGGCGACCCATGATCCGGTACGGCCCCACCCGCCGTGGGTCACCGGCCTCCAACGCTTCCACCATCGGCTCCCCGCCCCTGGTCCACGGGCATGACGCCCCGGACGTCTGCCGACCCCTCATGATGACCGGAAACCGCCGGTCACGCACTCGCAAACGGCAACGAGCGCGCTACAGCATGGTCTCGGGCCAACCGTTCGAACGGGCGCCGCCCGCACCACCGGGGCCGTGGGAGATCACCTGGACCGTGGACGACGCGCCGGTCGGACAACGGCATCGCCGCGCGCCCACGAGTCGGGTCGGCCGACCCTCCCTGACGACCCCGGTCCCGATGTGGACGATCCGGCGCCGGCCTCGCGCCGCACGGGCCGCGCCGTGCGGTCGACAAATCGATGAAGGGACTGTGGCCGCATGTACCCACTCGGGCGCGGCGCCCACGTATTCGGCGAAGAGCCGCTGGAGGCCGCGGACGGAAATACCGAAGTCCGCCGCCACCTGGTCCACCCTGTGAGGAAGGCGGGTGCGGCGGTGATGCGGCTCGCCCCCCGTCAGCCCACGTCCCACAGGAATCGGTGGGTGTGGATCCCGAAGTACGGGAAACTCTCCACCCCGGCCACGCCCTCGGTGGGCCGGACCACGTCATTGATGAAGTCCAGCAAATCGGGCGGGCGGTGGCAGACCACCTCGGCGAACAGGTCGAAGGTGCCCGAGGTGAGGACGGCGTAGACGACCTCGTCACGGCGGGAGAGCTCGTCCGCCACCGCACGGGGATCGCCGTCGACCACGATCCCGAGGAGCGCCATGGCCTGGCCGCCCATGGCCATCGGGTCGGTGACGCCGACGACCTGCACCACCTTGCTGTCGATCAGCCGCTGGAGGCGCTGGCGCGCGGCGGACGGGGAAAGGCCCACCTTGGGTCCGAGGTCGGCGTACGGGATACGGCCGTCGGTCTGGAGTTCCCGCAGGATGGCCCGGTCGATGTCGTCCACGTCGGGTGCCCCTCAGCCGGCCAGTTCGGCGAGGGCGTCGGCGAACAGGGCGGTATGGGTGTCCACGTCGGCGTCGGTGGTGTCCGGGCACATCAGCGCCATGTTGTGGAAGGGGGTCATCAGCACACCGCGGTTGGCCATCCACAGATGCAGGAAGTCCTCCAGCTCGGCGTCGGCGACGGCCGCCGACTCGGTGCCGGTGCGCGGGGCGGGCGAGGCGAAGCGGTACTCGGTGCGGGCGCCGAGTCGGCTGACGGACCAGGGCAGGCCGGAGGACTCGATGCCCTTGCGGACGCCCTCCTCGAACCGCTGGGACAGGGCCGACATATGGAAGAACGCCTCGTCGGTGAGCACGTGCTCCAAGGTGGCCCGCATCGCGGCCACGGACAGCGCGTTGCCGGCCAGCGTGCCCCCGACGCCTCCCATGTCGACCAGATCGAGGTCGGCGCGCCCGAGGAGGCGGTCGGCCAGCTCGGCCGACAGTCCGTATCCGCCGGAGGGAATGCCACCGCCGATGGCCTTGCCGATGGTGAGCATGTCCGGCTCCAGGTCCCAGGCGCCGGTACAGCCCCCGGGCCCGGCGGAGAAGGTGTGCGTCTCGTCGTTGATCAGGAGCACACGGTGACGCCGGGTCAGCTCACGGACCCCCTCGAGATAGCCCGGCTCGGGCAGCACGATGCCGATGTTGGTCAGCGCCGGCTCCATCAGCACGGCCGCGACATCCCCCTCGGCCAGCTCACGCTCCAGGCCCGCGAGGTCGTTGAACTCCGCGACCCTGCTGGTCAGCGCCACATCGCAGGGCGCTCCCACATTGCCGGGGCGCATGGCCCCGCGCCCGTCCTCGCCGACCACGATCAGCGACTCGTCCACGCTGCCGTGGTAGCAGTAGCTGTTGAAAAGGATCTTCCGCCGTCCGGTGACCGCACGGGCCAGGCGGACCGCCCAGCGGTTGGCGTCCGTCGCGGTGAGCGAGAACGACCAGCGCGGCAGCCCGAAGCGTCGGGCGAGCTCCGCCCCCACCCACTCGGCGTCCTCGGTCGGGAGCATCGCGGTGGCCCCGCCCCGGTCCCGGTACCGGCGCTCGACGGCCTCGACGACGGGAGCCGGGGAGTGCCCGGCCATGGCGCCGGTGTCGCCCAGGCAGAAGTCGATGTACTCGTGCCCGTCGATGTCGGACACCCGGGCCCCGTGAGCGCCGTCGAGGTAGAGGGGGAAGGTGCCCGCGTTCTTGTTCATCCAGGTCATCGGGACCTTGCCGAACAGATGCCCGGCGCGCTCGTAGGCGGACCGGGAACGCGGATTGCGTCGAGCGCTCTCCTCGATCTCCGAGTCGAGCAGTCGCCGCAGCCGGGCACGGTCCATGGGGCACCCTCCAGTGCGAGCCGAATGCCAGCGACCATACACATGAATCGAGCGCCTGTGGAGTGTCTAACACTCGATTCAGGTGCCTCAACGAATGAATGACGTGCGGAATACCGAGGGAGTACGCGGCAGCGCTGCCGCGGGGGGAAGCCCCGCCGTCGGCGGTGGCGACAACTCCACTCCGGTTCGGGGTGCGGACCGGCGTGGAACGCACGCCCGATCCGCACGCTTGCTCCCGTGGCCGGTCAGCGCGGACCTGCTCAACGGGGCTGTGATCAATACGTTGGCCGACAGCCTCGAGGCGGCGTTCTGCGGCACCGCGCCGGCGAAGCCGGTGAGCCGCGGGGCGACCGTGCACGAGGACGTCGCACCGGGCATCGCCAGGCACTGACACCGGCTGGACGGGCCGGAGGTGAGCGGGGCGCTAGGCCAGATCCAGCAGGGTCCGCACCCGCTTGCCTCCGGCCGCTCGTTCGACCCGGACGTCCGAGCACAGGCGGGCGACGATCTCCATGCCATGGCCGCCGATCCTGTGGGGATCGGTGCGGAACGCGTGCGGCAGGACGCAGCTGGTGTCCCAGACGGTGATCTCGATGGCGTGCCCGAGATCGCGCAGGTCCAGCAGGCAGGGGCCGGGGGCATGCCGTCCGGCGTTGGTGACCAGTTCACTCACCACGAGCGGCAGGGTGTGCGCCACGCGCTCGGGGACGGGGGCGCCGTCGCGTCGTTCCAGACGGGCGAGGAAGTCCCTGGCGAGGTCGCGGGCGGAGGCGATGCTGCCGGGCTCTCCGCTGTAGTTCGCGTACATGTGCAACCCGGAAGCGGGGGCTGTGCGCGACCGTGTGACCGGCGGACCCGTCATCGTGCTCCCGCTTCCTGCCCTATCACCGTGCCATTCATCTTGCGGGCTCTACCCCGAAGCGGGACATGTATGTCACCCGTTTCACGGCAGCGTGAAGCGGCCCGGGTTGTCGAGGATCCGCCGGACGGTCGTCAGCCCGGCTCCGAGCAGCGGACCGCGCCGCCCGTGGGCCGACACCCTGAGCGCGTCGGCCTGCCAGGGGCGGACGGTGACCCGCCGCTCCAGTTCGCGCCGTATCCCGGGCATCAGCCACTCGCCCAGTTCGGCGTAAGCGCCGCCGAGCACCACGGCTGCCGGGTCGACCAGGTTGACGGCTCCGGCGAGAGCGGTGCCCATGGCCGTCGCGGCCCGCTCCAGCGCTGCCACCACTCGGGCGTCCCCGGCCCGGGCCCGTTCCCCGAGTGCGCCGACCGGGTCCATGGCCACTCCTTCCAGCCCGGCCCGCCGAAGGACCGCGGCCTCGCCCGCGTAGGTCTCCAGGCAGCCCCGGGCACCGCAGGCGCAAGGGGGTCCGTCCGGACGCACCGGCACATGCCCCAGCTCCCCCGCGAAGCCACGCGCCCCCCGGAAGAGGCGGCCGTCGATGACGAGGGCGGCGCCGATTCCGGCCTCCGCCGAGACATGGACGAAGTCGGGGCCCACCGACCGGCTCCACAGTTCGGCCAGCGCCCCCAGATTGGCCTCGTTCTCCACTTCGACGGGGAGCGTCCCCGGCCACAGGGGGACGACGGCTTCGTGACGCCAGCCGAGGTTGGGGGCATGCTCGACCGTCCCCGGCGCGCTGCCGACCAGACCCGGCACGGCCAGCACGGCCGCCACCGGCCGCAGGCCCTGACCCGACGCCTGCCGCACCACCTCGTCGGCCACCGCGGCGAGATCGGCCAGGACTTGGGCGGCGGCCCGCCCCCGGTTGGCCGCCGCCGTCCGCGACCACACCCTGGCCTCGCCCCGCAGATCGACCACGCACGCGCCCAGATGCTCCACTCCGACCTCGAGGCCCAGCCCCGCGGCACCCCGGTCGCTGACCGCCAGCGCGCTGCCGGGACGGCCGACCCGGCCGCCGGGCTCGGGCCCGGACTCGACGAGCAGGTCCGCACCCCGGAGTTCCTCGACCAGGCTGGAGACGGCGGCGCGGGTCAGCCCGGTGTGAGCCGCCACCCGTGCCCGGGAGAGCGGTCCTTGGTCGGCGACCGTGCGCAGCACCAGGGACAGGTTCTGCTGCCGCATACCGCGTTGGGAGGCGGGAGCGGTCCGGCCACCGGGCCGGTACTCGGCGGGACGGCGCGGTTTCGCGGCCGGGGCGGGCCCGTCCTGGTCGGCCATGGTTCAGTCTCGGCCGGGGAGGCCGGGAGCGGTGCGGAGCAGGCCCCCGGCACGCTCGAGCGCGTCGGCGATCCGCTCCAGCGCCTCGCTGTCCTTCGGCAGTGCTTCGAGCAGCGGCCCCCGCGCGGTCCCCCAGCGGCGGGCCACTTCGTCCGCGCGCTCGCCGGTGACCAGCCCGGCGGCCTGCGCCGCGGCTCCGAGCGCCACCAGTTCCCCGGCGGCGGGCACCCGCACCGGCCGCCCGGACAGCCGCCGTACGGTCCGCTGCCACGCGGCGCCCCGGGCGCCGCCGCCGATGAGCACGAGCGGGGTATCGGCGTCGGCGCTCTCCCCACCGGCCGTGAGCACGTCGTCCAGTGCCACGAGCAGCGAGTACGCCGCCCCGTCGTAGGCGGCCTGGAGGAGATGGCCCGCGGTCGTGTCGTGGCGCAGGCCGTGCATCAGCCCCGAGGCACAGGGGAGGTTGGGGGTGCGCTCGCCGTCGAGGTACGGCAGGACCACGGCGCTGCCGCCCGCCTCCACGGCCTCCCGGTCACGGCCCAGAGTCGAGGCGATGCGGTCCACGGCCACGGTGCAATTGAGCGTGCAGGCCAGCGGCAGCCAGCCGCCGAGCGCGTCCGCGAAACCGGCCACGGTGCCGGAGGGGTCCTGCGGGCGGCTCCTGGCGACGGTGTAGACCGTGCCCGAGGTGCCCAGGCTCAGGACCGGCACACCCCGCGCCAGACCGAGGCCCAGGGCGGCCGCCATGTTGTCGCCGGTGCCCGCCGCCACCGGGATGCCCTCGCGCAGAGGCCCATGACCGCGCACGGTGCCCGCCGCCGTTCCCGGCTCCACCACTCGCGGCAGCCAGGCCGGGTCGAGTTGCACATGGCGCAGGATCTCGGAGTCGTACCCCTGCGGGGTCCACCATCCGGTACCGGAGGCATCTCCCCGATCGGTGGCCGCGGCGCCGGTCAGCCGCTCGGTCAGATAGTCGTGGGGCAGCCGGATCGCGGCCACCCGGGCCGCCGCCTCGGGCTCCCGCTCGCGCAGCCAGCACCATTTGGCGGCGGTGAAGGCGGCGGTGGGAACGCTGCCGGTGCGCCGCGCCCACTCCCCCGCCCCCAGCCACTCGACCAGGGCGGCGGCCTGGGGCGCGGAACGGATGTCGTTCCACAGCAGCGCGGGACGCACCGGAGCGCCGTCGGCGTCGAGCGCGACCAGGCCGTGCTGCTGTCCGGCCACGGAGACCGCCTCGGCGCGGTCGGCATGGCCGGTCGCGGCCACCGCCTCACCGAGGGCCCGCCACCACCGCCGGGGGTCGCTCTCCTTGCCGCCGCCGGTGCTCACGGCGTGAGCGGCGCGGCCCTCACCCAGCACCTCGCCGCTTTCCAGGCCCACGGCGACGGCCTTCGTCGCCTGGGTGGAGCTGTCGACGCCGATGACCACCCGTTCAACGGCCATGCCTGCCTCCTGCGCTCGGCGGGTGGGCTTCCCCTCCCACTCGCCGCATACTAATTTGTTTTTCGCGTTTACGAATAGCCCCGGCAGCCCCGTCCCATTCCCCGGCGCCATCCCCTCGACCGCGCCTCCTTCGAAGCCATCCCCTTGATCGCCGCTCGAAGCCCCTTCGACGCCCCCTCGAAGCCGCCCCCTCGAAGCCCCCTCGGAGTCACCCCGTGACAGATCCCCTCGGCCCGGCCGTCCACCGCGCCCCCACCGGCCTCGCAGGTGCCGACGGCCTGACCCCGACCCCCGACGACCGCTTCACCTTCGGCCTGTGGACCGTCGGCTGGCAGGCGCGCGACCCCTTCGGTGAGGCGACCAGGCCGGCGCTCGACCCGGTGGAGGCCGTCCACCGCCTGGCCGAGCTGGGCGCCCACGGTGTGACCTTCCACGACGACGACCTCGTCCCGTTCGGCAGCACCGACAGCGAGCGCGCCAAGCACATCGAGCGCTTCCGGCGGGCCCTCATCGAGACGGGCATGTCCGTCCCGATGGCCACCACCAACCTCTTCACCCACCCCGTCTTCAAGGACGGCGCCTTCACCGCCAACGACCGCGACGTCCGCCGCTACGCCCTGCGCAAGACCATGCGCAACATCGACCTGGCGGCCGAGATGGGCGCCCGGATCTACGTCGCCTGGGGTGGCCGCGAAGGCAGCGAGTCGGGCGCCGCCAAGGACGTCCGCCACGCGCTGGACCGCCTCAAGGAAGCCTTCGACCTCCTCGCCGACCATGTGACCGGCCAGGGCTACGACCTGCGGTTCGCCATCGAACCGAAGCCCAACGAGCCCCGAGGCGACATCCTGCTGCCGACCGTCGGCCATGCCCTGGCCTTCATCGAGCGCCTGGAGCGTCCCGAACTGTTCGGCGTCAACCCCGAGGTCGGACACGAGCAGATGGCCGGGCTGAACTTCCCCCATGGCATCGCACAGGCCCTGTGGTCGGGAAAGCTCTTCCACATCGACCTCAACGGCCAGTCGGGCATCAAGTACGACCAGGACCTGCGCTTCGGCGCCGGTGATCTACGGCAGGCGTTCTGGCTCGTGGACCTGCTGGAGTCCGCCGGGTACACCGGTCCGCGCCACTTCGACTTCAAGCCGCCGCGCACCGAGGACTTCGACGGCGTGTGGGCCTCGGCGGCGGGCTGCATGCGCAACTACCTGGTGCTCAAGCGCAAGGCCGCCGCGTTCCGCGCCGACCCTCGGGTCCAGGAGGCGCTGCTGGCCTCCCGTCTGGACCAGCTGGCACGGCCCACCCTGCATGCCGGGGAGACCGCCGCCGTACTGCTCGCCGACACCTCCGCGTTCGAGGAGTTCGACATCGATGCGGCGGCCGCGCGGGGCATGGCCTTCGAACGCCTCGACCAGTTGGCGATGGACCACCTGCTGGGCGTCGCCGGCTAGACGTCGGCGGGACCTCGGCCGGGTGATCAGCACGCCCTGGAGGTCGGAGCAGGTGGTGTGCAGCCAGGCGTCACCCTGCTGGTGCGGCAGCGGGATACGGCCGAGGTCCGCCGTCCACTCGTCCGGCGCCGGGAGGTTCCCCGGGTCGCGGCCGTCCTTCGAGAACGAGCCGGAAGGCGGCGGGCCCGGGGACGGCGGCCCAGCAGACGACACCCCGGAAGAACGACACCCCGGAAGGCACCGCCGTCTAGAACACGACCAGCGAGCGGCCGCCGCGCCCGGCGAGCATCTGCTCGAAGGCGGCGGGGATGCGGTCGAGGGTGATCCGCTCGGTGACCATGCCGCTCAGGTCCAGCCGCCCGGCCCGCACATGCTCGGCGAGCACGGGCAGGTCGCGCGCCGGATCGCAGTTGCCGTAGACGCATCCGGAGAGCGTGCGGCCGTAGTGGAACAGTTCCAGCGCGGTGAACGACACCTGCTGGTCCTTGCCGCCGATGCCCACGACGATGGTGCGGCCGCCACGCCGGGTGGAGTCCCAGGCGGTGCGGATGGTCCCGGCGCGGCCGACGCACTCCACGGCGGCGTCCGCTCCATGCCCGTCGGTGAGCTTGCGGATCCGCTTGGCCGTGTCCTCCCCGGCGGTCACGAAGTCGGTGGCGCCCGCGGCCCGTGCCAGTTCCTCCTTGCCGTCGGAGACATCCACGGCTATCACGGCGCCCGCACCCGCGATCCGGGCCGCCTGGACGACGGAGAGGCCGACCCCGCCCACCCCGAGGACCACGACCGACTCGCCGGGCAGCACCCGGGCGGCGTGGTGGACGGCGCCGTAGCCGGTGAGGACCGCGCAGCCGAGCAGGGCGCCGTCGGTGAGCGGGACACCGTCCGGCAGGGGCAGTACCGAGTGGGCGGAGACGACGGTCTCCTCGGCGAACACCGCGGTGCCGAGTCCGGGGTACAGCTCCCGGCCGTCCTTGGAGCGGGCATAGGGTTCGGCGGCTCCGGCCAGGGCGTTGGCGCACAGCCATGGCTCGTCCAGGGCGCAGAAGTGGCAGTCCCCGCAGGAAGGCGCCCAGTTGAGGACCACGGCGTCGCCGGCGGCGATCCCGGTGACCCCCTCCCCCACGGAGGTCACCGTGCCCGCGCCTTCGTGGCCGAGGACGGCGGGCACCGGCTGGCGCAGGGTGCCATTGGACAACGAGAGATCGGAGTGGCACACGCCTGCTGCGGCGAGGCGGACTCCCACCTGCCCGGGGCCGGGCTCCGGGAGGTCGATCTCCGCGATCTCCAACGGGGCTCCGACGGCGGGCAGGACGGCGGCGCGGACCACGGATTCTCCTTGTGCGGCGGGTTGTTGCGGCGGGTAGCTGCGGCGGGAGGCCGGTACGTTCAGAACTGCAGGGACTTGGTCTGGAGGTACTCGGCCAGGCCGTGCGAGCCCAACTCCCTCCCGATGCCCGACTGCTTGTAGCCGCCGAAAGGGGCCAGCGGGTTGAAGCGGCCGCCGTTGATGTCGACCTGGCCGGTCTCCATCCGGCGGGCGAAGGCCACCGCCTCGCCCTCCTCCCTCGCCCACACCGCGCCCGCGAGGCCGTAGACGGTCCCGTTGGCGATGCGCAGCGCGTCGTCCTCGTCCTCGTACTTGATGACGGACAGGACGGGTCCGAAGATCTCCTCCTGGGCGATCACCATCTCGGGGGTGACATCGGCGAAGACGGTGGGGCTCACGTAGTAGCCGCGGTCCAGGCCGCCCGGGGCCCGCGGGCCGCCCGCGACGACGCGGGCGCCCTCCTCGACGCCCCTGGTGATGTAGCCGCGTACGCGGTCGCGCTGGGCCTCGCTGACCAGGGGCCCGACCCGGGTGTCCGGATCGCGCGGGTCACCGGGGACGTACTTGGCGGCCGCGGCGGCCGCGAGGTCCACGGCCTCGTCGTAGCGGTCGGCGTCGATGAGCATGCGGGTCCAGGCGCTGCACGTCTGGCCGGAGTTGGCGAAGACATTGGCGACGCCCACGTTGACCGCCTTGGCCAGGTCGGCGCCGGGCAGCACGACGTTCGCCGACTTTCCGCCCAGTTCCAGCGCGACCCGTTTCACCGAACCGCCCGCGATCGCGCCGATCCGCTTGCCGACGGCGGTCGAGCCGGTGAAGGAGAGCAGGTCCACTCCCTCGTGTTCGACCAGGGCCTGGCCCGCGACCGGTCCCAGGCCGGTGACGAGGTTGAACACCCCCGCCGGGAAGGCCGCTTCGTGCACGGCCTCGGCGAACAGCTGTGCGGTGAGCGGGGTGTTCTCGGCCGGCTTGAGGACGACCGAGCACCCGGCGGCCAGGGCGGGGGCGGCCTTCGCGACGATCTGGTGCAGCGGGTAGTTCCACGGGGTGATGGCGCCGACGACGCCCACCGGTTCCTGGACGACCGTGGAGTTGCCGACCTTCTCCTCGAACGGGTAGGTCTCCAGCAGTGCGGCGTAGGTGCCCGCCACCGCCGTCGGCAGGTCCGTCTGCACCTTGCGGGCGAAGGCCGTTGGGGCGCCGAGTTCGGAGGTGATGGTCTCGGTGAACTCCTCGCGGCGGGCGGCGAGTGCGTCGCGCAGGGCCGCGACCCTGGCCGCACGCTCGGCGGACGGTGTCGACGCCCAGCCGCGGAAGGCGTTTCGCGCCGCTCGTACGGCGGCGTCCACGTCCTCGGCGGTCCCGGCCGGGACATGGGCGATGACCTCCTCGTCCGCCGGGTTGACCACCGCGGTCGTGTCCTGCCCGGACGACGGCCGCCATTCCCCCTCGATGTACATCCCGTCGTGGGCCTTCATCGTCCTCCTCCGGCAGCGGCGGATCCGACTCGCGGCCACCAAGCTAGTCCGGAGCGTTTGCCCCCCACCAGAGCGCGGGGGGTGCCGCCGGTCACGTCCGAGGCGGGCGCGTGTGAGGCTCGGGGTTCCCTCGATCAGGTGCCGGGCCTGGGCGGGTGGCCCCGGTGAGCGTCGGAAGGGGCGACGAGAACCACTAAAATAGAAGAAATCGATCCATTCTCTTGACTCACTCCAAAATGGGCATAACGTTGGAAGTGGGCACATGGTGTGGCCTTTCGGGGCGGAGGTAAGGATCATGATGTACTCCGTCGGCCCAGACGACCGGCACTACGGCAACTCAGGCAGCCGCTCCCCGCGGGAAGCGGAGGTGGATCTCGGCGGTCGCCGGTCGAAGTCCTGGCCCTTGAGCTGGGCCCCCGAGGCCGCCTGCCAGGCCCGGCGGGCGATACGGCTGGAACTGTCGTCCTCCGGGGTGCCCGCCGAACTGATGGGAACCGCGGAACTGCTGGTCAGCGAGCTGGTCGCCAACGCCGTACGCCACGCCGCGGCTCCCCTGTCCCTGTCCGTCGTGCAAACGCGGATGATCCGCTGCTCGGTGGAGGACGGCTCCGCCGTGCTGCCGAAGATGCGCTCCTCCGGTGGGCAGGACGAGTGCGGCCGGGGCCTCGCCCTGGTCGACGAGCTGTCCCATCGCTGGGGCAGCTACCCGAGCACCCACGGCAAGACGACGTGGTTCGAACTGGAGGTCAGCCCTGGTGACAGACGCCCTTGAAACCGACGCGGACACCCGAGCCGCCACCAGCACCACCGGAACAGACACCGCCAGCACCGCCGACACCACCCGCACAGACACCACCGGCACCAACACCACCGCCGCCAACACCGACAAGCAGACGGGCCCGCGGTCGCACCGACGCCTGTCGGACGCCGCCGAGTACGGCCACCCGACCGCCACCGAGCCGATGGCACGAGCGGCCTCGACGCTGCGCCAGGCGGGCCTGAGGGTCACCGCGCAGCGCATGGCCGTCCTCATGGCCGTCGAGTCGCTGCCCGGCCACTGCGACGCGGACGCGGTCCGCTCGTGGGGACAGCGGGTGACCGGCCGCCTCTCTCTGCAGGCGACGTACAACGTGCTGCGGGTGCTCGCCGACGCGGGTCTCGTGCGCTGCACGCAGTTTCCCGGCCACCCCGCCCGCTTCGAGATCGAGCGGGGCGACAACCACCACCACTTCGTGTGCCGTGAGTGCGGCACGATCGTCGACACCGACTGCGTGGTCGGAGAGGCCCCCTGTATGCAGGCCAGTCTGCCGCCGTCCTATCTGGTGGACGAGGCGGCCGTGATGTTCTGGGGCATCTGCCCCGACTGCGGAGCCGCGTGACGAGCGGCGCCGGGCAAGACGCGCACGGGGGGTCCTCAGCGGGCGCGATCGATGTGGAAGTTGAAGTCCGCGTGGCCGTGGACACCCATGAGGCGCAGCCACAGCGGCAGCACCATCTCGGTGCCACGCGCGCCGGTGATGTCCCCCAGGTCGATGATCGCCTGCCGCGGCCAGCCGAACGACAGCAGCATCTCGACGGCGGCTTCCCTGGCCCCGGCGTCGTTCCCGCAGACGAAGACGTCGTGCTCACCCGGGATTCTGGCCGGATCCACCATGACCAGGCAGTTCATCGTGTTGAGGGTCTTGACGACCTTGGCGGCGGGGAAGGCGCGCTGGATCTGCTCGCCGAGGCTGTCCGTGTTCACGGGATCCAGCGAGGGCGGCATGCCGTGGGAGAAGTCGAGCGGATTGGACACGTCCAGGAGGACCTTGCCCGCCAGATGCTCCGCCCCGGCCGCCTCCAGCGCCTGGAGCGCGGCGATGCCGCTGGTCGCGTTGATGACCCTCTCGCCGAAGGCGGCCGCCTCTGCGAAGGGCAGCAGGCTCACCTCGGGGTGCTGTTCGTGCCACCGTGCGAAGGGCGGGTTGCCCATGGCGTCGGGCTCGGTGCGGGCGAGCGTGGCCCCGGGGTCGCGGGTGCCCACGGCGACCGGCTGCCCGAGGGCGTCGAGCTTGCCTGCGAGGGTCTGGCCGACCATGCCGGTGCCGAGGACGGCATAGCTCATGTGGGTCGGTCCTTTCGGGGTGGACGTCAGGGAGCCTCAGGGTTTTCATATCGTTTCAAACAGCCGCCACGCGTGTGCGAGGACACGCAGGAAGAGGGCCGACGACCGATGACACCGCACGCCGCACCCGCCGCCGACCGTGTCCCGCTGTTCGCCTACGGGACGCTCATGCACGGACACGGGAACCACGCGCTGGTGGAGAGCGCCGTCGAATCCGTGGAGCCCGCGGTGCTCCCCGGGGCCGCCATGTACGACGCGGGCCCGTACCCGTATGTGCTGCTCGGCGCCGCCGCGTCGGTCCGCGGTGAGCTGGTCCATCTGCGGGCGGACATCCACCGGACGGCGCTGGCCGCGCTGGACGAACTCGAGGGGTACATCGGCCCGAAGGATCCGGCGAACGACTACGAGCGCCTGATGTGCACGGTGCTGACGGACGACGGCATGAATGTGCGCGCCCTGGTGTACGTGGCGAGCGCCGCCGTCGAGCCGCGGGTCCGGCAGATGCCCCTCGTTCCCCGCGGCGACTGGGACGCGCACATGGCTGCCCAGCCCTGAGCCCTGTGCCCGGCGCCGGGCACCCGGCGCCATGGACGGCCGCGCGGCCTCACCCTCCCGCGGCGCGGCCCGACCCTCCCGCTCAGTCGCGGTACTTGCGGCCGCTGCGACTCGAGATGCGCTCCGCCAGGCGGCTCGGGGTCAGCCGGCCGAGGCCGACCAGAGTCCGGTACTGCCAGCCGGGGATGCTCACCACCCTGCCTCGCGCCACGTCCCGCAGGGCGGTGTCCACGACCTCCTGCGCCGACAGCCACAGCGGCCGGCCGACCCCTGAGACGTCCATGCCCGCGCGCTCGTGGAACTCGGTGCGGGTGAAGCCGGGGCACACAGCGGTGATCCGCACACCGGAGCCGGCCAGGTCCTGGGCGACACCCCGGCTGAAGCTCACCACCCAGGCCTTGCTCGCGCCGTAGGTGCCGCGGGCGAAGAACGCCGCCACCGAGGCGACATTGACGATGCCGCCGCGGCCTCGTTCGCGCATGCTCACCGCGGCGGCCGAGGTGAGCCGGAGCACGGCCTCGACATGGACGCGCAGCATCGCCAGCTCGTCCTCGACCGGCACCTTGAGGAACCCTCCGCGCTGCCCGAAGCCCGCGTTGTTGACCAGCAGGTCGACCGGCGCCTCCCGGTCGGCCAGGCGCGCCTCGACGGCCGCGATGCCCTCCTCGCCGGCCAGGTCGGCGGGCAGGGCCTCGACGTCGACGCCGAACTCCTCGCGCAGCCGCCGAGCCGTCTCGTCCAGGCGTGGGGACTGCCGGGCGACGAGGACCAGGGCATGGCCGTCGGAGGCGAGGCGGCGGGCGAAGGCGGCACCGATCCCGGCGGTGGCGCCGGTGATGAGGGCAGTTGTCATGGCAGCACCGTAGCCCGTGGGGCCGGCGGTCACGGTCGCGAGCCGTCCCCGCCCGGCTCCCGTCCCCGCGCCCAGGTGTCCAGCGCCTCGAAGTCCGCATCGGTCAGGCCGATGCGGGGATCCACCCGGTGCAGCAGCGCCTCACCGCCGTGGTGCCCGGCGACCCATGCCCGGTCCGGGTCGCCGAGCTCGTCGTCCACCCAGGCGAATGGGCGGCCGGCGGCGTACTCGACCAGGTGCCTGGTCTTCCAGTGGACCCCGTTCTCGTCGACCGCGAACATCTCCGGCCACGCGATGAACGGCAGCTCGGGCAGGCCGAGCTGCGGGCTGATCCACCGGTTCGCCTCATCCATCCACGTCGTGGCCCACACCAGCTCGTACGGCAGGGCGAGCAGGAGGGGGCCATGGGCGGGGTTGAGCCACACACGCAGCGGCTTCAGCCCCGGCGCGTCCCAGCCGTTGGGCCGCATCCGGTGGGTGGCGTACCCTTCCGGGCGCCGCTCGGGCGGGGCCGCGAACGGGTTGAGGACTCCGTCGACGTCGAGGAGCAGCAGCGGACGGGGCACCGCTCGTCCTCCTCGCCTCGGGGGTCAGCGTCGGGTGAAGCGCCAGGTCTTGCTGTCGAACGCCGCGCAGATGCTCGGCGACACGACTATGACCCGCAATGTACCGCTGCGGCGGTCGTAGTCGATGCCCTCCGCCTCGAAGGACCCCGAGCAGCCGCTCCTGAGCGGCAGTTGCCGAAGCGCGGTGACATGCCCGGTGACGTCGGAGCCGGACAGCGCGGAGGACAGGTCGATCTGCAGGAGGGGCTTGGTGATCCCGAACAGGCTGCCCTCGGGGTCGTCGGAGGAGCACAGCAAAGTGGTCGCGCTGGAGAAGTCGCAGCCCTGGACGTCCCGGACGGGGTGGTCGAGGTTGATCGTGGAGGCGTACGGCAGGTTGGCGGAGGGCGAGGTGGCGGAGTTGACCCCGGGGGTCGGGTAGACCAGCAGGCGGCTCTTGGTGCCGAACTCGCCGGAGACCATCCACTGCCCGTCGGGGGTGATGGTGTCGAAGGAGTTCTCCTTGTCCTCCCAGGACTCCAGCCTGTGGGTGTACTCGGCCCAACTGCCGTCGGGCGCCTGCACGCGGAACATCTTGGAGCCGCCGTCGTCGCGCTGGTACGGCTCGATGTAGTAGCCGTTGTAGGAGGCGTCCGGGTCTCCGACGTGGTTCCAGCCCCGGCTGCTGACACCGGAGGGGATGGTGCCGACTCCGGTGTACCGGTTCGGGCTGTTGGCGGGCACCTCGACCGACGCCAGCCCCTGACTTTCCGTCAGCGGTCTGACCCGGTCGGAGCCGGTCTCCGCCCAGTTGTCGGCGGCGGACGCCGATCCGGCAGCGGCGCCGGCGATGCCGAAGACCATGACGGCGAGAGTGCCAAGTGCCGCGCGGCGGCGCGCTGTCCGTCGCGAGCGGCGCATGCTCTGCCCCATCGCTTCCTCCAGGGTTGCGGGTTCGCGGTCCAGGGATCCCGGGACCGCGAGCAACTCTCGGGGCAGGGCATGTACAGGTCAAGTATGTGGGGCGACCCAATGCTGTCGGGAGGCGGTGGGCGGGCTTCACCCCCGGGCGCGAGGTCTCGCGAGGTGGTGCGGGCGGTGGTATGCACCGCGCAACCACTCTTCGCGCGCGCTCTTCCAATCGAGTGATACGCCGTCAATCCCATTGCCGACCATGCCACTTTAGTGGATTACTGGTCTCAACCAATCCGGTAGGCCGCCCATCCTCTCCGGGGGAGTGGCAGTCGGCCTACCCATCGCCGGCCCGATGGTCCATCAGGCGGCGCTGCGGCCGCGGTGCTCGACGGGTACTCCCGCGGCAGCGGACTCCGACCGGCCGGTGCCGCTCATCGGCACCGACTGGTGAGGCGGCTCTCGCGATCTCGTCCGGGGGCGCCATGGCACTCGTCCGCATCCAGTGGTCCACGATCGGCACCCGCGCCCTCGCCGTGGGACCGGGCCCGGCACCGGCCGGGAAGCCGTCCGCGGTTCCCGCCGCCGCGCGGGGCAGGCCCCCGGCTTCCGGATTCCACGGGCCACGCCCAGGACCGGCGCCGCAGGCGGCGACATCTCCGACAACTCCGGCGCGGTGACGCTGCCGGCCAGTGGCGACACCGCCAACTCCCCGGACCACCGCGCCCCGTCCGGCAGCGTGCCCGGCTGCACCGGCTGACAACCCCCGGCCGCCCGGGGCCGGGCTCGCGCCCGTCGCGAGCCCTGCTCGGCACCACGGCGGCGACGGCGGCCGTCCGGCCGCGGTCGCCCTTGCCCACCACCTGCTCGACGAGACTTCACCTCAAGGAGACAGCCATGCCCATCAGCCCGAATTCGGGGTCGACCGGCGGTGGGAACACCGTCACCATCACCGGCACCAACCTCGCGGGGCCCCCGCCGTGCACTTCGGTTCCAAACTCGCCACCATTACCGCCAACACCCCGACGTCGGTCACCGTGACCTCGCCTTCCGGCACCGGCACGGTCGGAGTCACGGTGACGACCCCCGGCGGCACGAGCAACCCCGTGCCGTTCTTCTACATCGGCGCGCCGTTCAAGTCCGGCCTGAGCCAGGCCTCCGGGCCCCTCGCGGGCGGCAACACCATCTCCATCAGCGGAAGCGGCCTGTCCACCGCCACCGCGGTGCACTTCGGCGCGGCCACCGCGACGCCGACCGTGGTGAGCGACAGCCAGTTGACGGTCACGGTGCCGGCGGGTGCCGCCGCCGGCGCCGTGGGCGTCAGCGTGACCACGACCGGCGGCACGAACAACGGCCTTTCCTACGCATATGTCGACGTCCCCACGGTCGGCACTCCGGTGCCCGCGTCCGGTCCGACCTCCGGCGGTACCGCGGTGACCATTCCCGGCACCGGCCTCACCACCACCCAGTCGGTGACATTCGACGGGACACCGGCGCCGTTCTCCGTCATCTCGGACACCAGTATCTCCGCGGTCACCCCTCCGGGAGCCGCGGGGGCCGTGGATGTCACCGTCACCACCGACGGCGGCAGCGCCACCGCCGCCGGTGCCTTCACCTATGTGGCCGGATCTGGCATCTGACCGGCCGTCCGGGCCACTGACGGCCTGGTCCGGAGCCCGACCAGGGTCACGCGACCGGGCCGCGGACGGCCTGCCCGGGCGGGGGCGGCCCCCCCTCTCCCGCCCGGGCGGGTTCTCCCACGTTCCGACGAGCCCCCGCCCCTGCCTCGTGGGCGTCCGGGAGCACACCCTTCGAAGGGATCTGGCCGTGAGCCATTCCGCCAACTCGCCGACCGAATCCGCGAAGCAGCCACTGCTCGTCGCCGCGCCCACCGTGACCTCGGTCTCGCCCACCTCGGGGTCCGCCGCGGGCGGCACCGCCGTCACCGTCTTCGGCACCGGATTCAGCGGTGCCACCAATGTGCGGTTCGGCGCCACGTCGGCGCCCTCGTTCACGGTCAACTCCAACACGCAGATCACGGCCGTCTCCCCCGCGGGAACGGGCACGGTGCAGGTCACCGTCACCGGGCCGGGAGGCACCAGCTCGCAATTTGCGATCTACACCTATGTCAGCGCGCCCGTGCCCACCCTGAGCACCGTCAGTCCCGCCTCCGGCCCCGCCGCAGGGGGCACCGGCGTGACCCTCACCGGCACCGGCTTCNCCCCCGCCGGAACCGGCACCGTCCAAGTCACCGTCACCACCCCCGGCGGCACCACCAACGGCCAGCCCTACACCTACACCACCACCCCAGTACCCACCCTCACCACCATCACCCCCACCACCGGCCCCACCACTGGCGGCACCACCATCACCCTCACCGGCACCGGCTTCACCAGCGCGACCGCCGTCCGCTTCGGCACCACAACCGCGACATCCTTCACAATCGTCTCCGACACCCACATCTCGGCCGTCTCCCCCGCCGG
>NZ_BMMS01000021.1 GCF_014646055.1 Wenjunlia tyrosinilytica | reverse complement strand
TCGACGAGGACGACGGCGCCGATGGCGCCGCGGACCAGGTCGTCCCACATGAACCAGAACCGGTCCTGTCCAGGGGTGCCGAAGAGATAGAGGATCAGGTCCTCGTCCAGCGTGATACGGCCGAAGTCCATCGCCACGGTCGTCGTGGTCTTGTCCGGCGCGTGCGTCAGATCATCGATGCCGGCCGAGGCCGAGGTCATCACGGCTTCGGTGCGCAGCGGGTTGATCTCGGAGACGGCACCCACCAGCGTGGTCTTGCCCACGCCGAATCCCCCCGCGACCACGATCTTCGCGGAGGTCGTGGCACGCGTGCCCACTCCTTGAGGAGCCGCGCCCATGGTGGCCGGGTGCGGCCTAGAGCTTGCGAAGTCCACTGAGCACCCTTTCCAGCAGTGTCACGTCGGGCTGCCCACCGGCTTCGCTGCCGCCGGGCTGGTGAATGGCGACCAGTCCGGCCTCTGCCAGGTCCGCCACGAGAATCCGGGCGACGCCCAGCGGAATGGTCAGCAGGGCCGAGATCTCCGCCACCGACTTGATCTCACGGCAGAGGTGGCAGATCCGCTGATGCTCGGGCAGCAGCCCAGCCGTGCGCGACGGGTCGGCCGTCGTGCTGATCAGCGCCTCGATCGCGAGCTGGTACCGGGGTCTGGTGCGGCCGCCGGTCATCGCGTAGGGGCGCACCAGCGGCTGGTCGCTGCTCTCGGCCCCGTACGGCGCGTGGTGCGAAGCGCCGTACGGGCCTGGCGAGGCTGGTGGCGGGGTCATGGGTCGTCCTCCGGGCTAAGGGACACACTGGGCACGAATGGAGTAGCTCGCTGCGGGTGCTCTCCCCGCGGGCGGCGGGGCGGGCGGCTCGGCTCAGTGCAGCAGGCTGCCTTGGAGTTCGGCACGCAGGTCGGGGGTCAGGACCGAGCCTGCGCGGTCGACGAGCAGGGCCATCTCGTAGCCGACGAGGCCGATGTCGCACTCCGGGTGTGCCAGGACGGCCAGGGAGGAGCCGTCGGAGACGGACATGATGAACAAAAAGCCCCGCTCCATCTCGACCACGGTCTGGTTGACGTGGCCGCCTTCGAAGATGCGGGAGGCTCCCGCGGTCAGGGAGGTGAGTCCCGAGGCGACGGCGGCGAGCTGGTCGGCGCGGTCGCGGGGAAATCCTTCGGACATGGCCAGCAGCAGACCGTCGGCGGAGACCACCACGGTGTGGGAAACACCGGGGGTGTTGTCCACGAAGTTGGTGATCAACCAGTTCAGGTTCTGTGCCGCCTGGCTCATCGCACTCAACTAACGCTCCTGGTGATTAGGGCTGAAACCACGACCGTCGGTGCCGCCTGCCTGGCGGCCCTGCTGGATTCCGCGGCGCAGGTTGGTCAGACGGCCGCGGACCTCATCGGGGGCACGCGAGACCTGGGGACCCCCGGCCGGGGCCTGCTGCTGCTGAGCGGTACCCGGCACGAGGTTCGCGCGCGGCACTCGGCGCGGCAGACCCGAAGGAGTGACCCCTCCGGCCTGCGGCTCCCGCGCCTGCTCGGCACGGCGCCAGCGCTCGTCGTTCTGCGACGGGCGCCACGCGGCGGTCGGGCCGCCGCTGAGGCGGGCCGGCTGCGGCGGGCTCTGCGGGCGCTGCGGGGCGGGAGTGGCCTGCCCGCGGTCGGGCCGCTGGGCGGGACGGTCCGGCGCCGGCGGCTGCGTGGCGCCCTGCTGACGCTGCGGCAGCGGGGGCTGCGTGACCTCCCGCGTCTGCTCCGGCGACACGCTCTCGCCGACGCGGACCGACTGCATCCGCCCGACCTGGCCGGCACCCGGGGTGCGGAACCAGTCCGACTCCATCGTGTCGAAGATCGGTGTGCGCTCCTCGGTACCGGCCGGGGCCGGCGGCAGCGCCATCGGCTCGGCGACCGGCGGCAGTTGCGCCTCCGGGCGGGCCTGGACCGGCTCGAGGGGCTGCGGGGGCTGCGGCTGCGGCGGCTGGGGACGCTGGTGCTCACCGTCGGGGACGAGCCCGAACTGCACCGTGGACTCGACCGGGTTCAGCCCCTCGTCGGAGCCGTGCTCGGCACGCGACGGCTGCGGGGCCCTCGGCGGCACGGCGCCGCGGTTCGGGTCCTCGCCGTTGGCGCGTGCCCACTGCGGGGACTGCGCGGGCTGCGGCTGGGGACGCTGCTGCTGCCCGCGTGCGGGCTGGGCGGGCTGCTGCGGGGCCGACCCGGCCCGCCCAGGAGCCTGGGGGCGCTGCTGCGGGATGCCGGGACCGCCCTGGGGACGGCCGTGGGCACCGCCGCCCGGACGCTGCGGAAGCTCCCGCGCGCCCGAGGACTGGCCGGGACCGACCGCGGGCCGTGCGGCGCCGCTGCCCAGGCCCTTGCCGCCGATGCCGCCACCGGCACCGCCGCCGAGCTGGCCGCGCTGCGGCGAGCCCTTGACGGGGGCGCCGCGGCCCCCCGCGCCCTTCGGGGCGCTGCCGCCCTGGGTGACGTCCACGGGCAGCATGACCAGCGCCGTGGTGCCACCGGAGTCGCTGGGACGCAGCTGGATGCGGATGCCGTGCCGCAGGGACAGGCGGCCGACCACGAACAGGCCCATGCGGCGCGAGACCGACACGTCCACGGTGGGCGGACTGGCGAGCCGCTCGTTGATGTCCGCGAGGTCCTCCGGCGACAGGCCGATGCCGGTGTCGTGGATCTCGATGAGCACCCGGCCGTCCGGCAGCGCGTGGCCGGTGACCTTGACGCGGGTCTGCGGGCTGGAGAACGAGGTGGCGTTCTCCAGCAGCTCGGCGAGCAGGTAGACGAGGTCGTTGACGACGCGTCCGGCGACCTCGGTGGAGGGCACCGCGGTCAGCTCGATGCGCTCGTACTGCTCCACCTCGGAGGCGGCGGCACGCAGGACGTCGACCAGCGGGACCGGGCGGGTCCAGCGGCGGCCGGGCTCCTCGCCCGCGAGGACGAGGAGGTTCTCACCGTTGCGGCGCATACGGGTCGCGAGGTGGTCCAGCTTGAAGAGGCTGGAGAGTTGGTCGGGGTCGGCCTCGCGGCTCTCCAGCTCGGAGATCAGCGTCAGCTGGCGCTGGATCAGACCCTGGCTGCGGCGCGAGAGGTTGGTGAACATCGCGTTGACGTTGCCTCGCAGGAGCGCCTGCTCGGACGCCAGCCGGACCGCCTCGCGGTGGACCTCGTCGAACGCGCGGGCCACCTGCCCGATCTCGTCGCGGGAGTTGAGGCCGATGGACTCGACGCTGGTGTCGATCTCCTGCGGGTCGGCCTCGGACAGGTGCTTGACCAGCTCGGGCAGCCGCTTCTGCGCGACCTCGTTGGCCGTCTCCTGGAGGCGGCGCAGCGAGCGGATCATGGACCGGGCGACGACCGCGGCGCCGATGACGGCGACACCGAGGACGATGAGGATGATCGCACCGTTGAGGAGCGCGTCCCGCTGGGCCTGGCTGCGCAGCTTCTTGGCCTGCTTGGACATCTCGTTGAGGAGCTCGGTCTGGATCGTGTCCATCGCGTCGAGCTTGGTCGACGCCTTGTCGACCCAGTCGAGGTAGGACAGCTTCGAGCCCTCGATGCCGTTGGGCAGGTTCACGGCGCGGTCGCGGAACCTGTCGGCGAGCTGGATCTCGACCGAGTTGCCGTCGAGGCCGGCCAGCAGCCTGCCGGAGTCACCGCTGTAGAGGGAGCGGAACTGGCCCAGTGAGCTCTTCTCGCCGAGGAAGGCGGCACGGGCGACACGGCGGTCGCTCTCGTCCAGCTTGGGGCCGCCCTTGTGGGCGAGGCCCGCGGCAAGGATGGCGCGCTGCATCGAGTAGTCCTCCTTGGCGGAGGAGAACGCGTTGAGCGCGCGGGTGCGCTTGATCATGTCGCTGTTGCTGGTGGCCTGCGCCATGTCCTGCGACAGCGAGAGCAGTCCGCTGATCAGCTGGTTGTAGCTGTTGGCGGTCTGCGAGACGTAGTTGTCGTTGGTGTAGGCCAGCTTGCGGATCTGGTTGAGCTCACGCAGCTGGGTGTCGATCTGCACCAGCGAGTTGCGCACGCCCGCGAGGTCGTTGTCGTTGCGGGGCAGGTCGCTGGTCGCGAGGAAGGTGCGGGCGGCCTTGTCGGTCTCGTCGTGCGTGGCGATGACGTCGTCGTCGTTGCGGGCGCCCTTGGTCAGCGGACCCGCGGTGATGTCCCGCTCGTCCTGCAGGGCGTCGGCGAGCTGGGTCGCCTTCTCCGTCAGCGTGGTGAGCTGGTCCATGTGCTCCAGCTGGGCGACGTCGTCGAGCGAGCTCTGGATACGCAGGGCGCCCAGGGTCGTCGCGGCGACCACCGGGAGGGTCAGCAGGGCAACGAGGCGGGTGCTGATTCGCCAGTTGCGCAGCCGTATTCGCGAGACCGGCTTGTCGAGGCCTTCCAGTGGCTGGTCGGCGGTGCCGTTGCCGGCCGAGCTTTTCGGCTTGGGTGTCACAGCGGTCTCGGCGCCCGGGGCGTTCGGCGGCGCGGCGTCGTGGCCGGCTCCGCCGCGCTGCTCCGGATCGCCAGCAGCGCCGCCATCCCTCTTGATACGTCCCTGCACTAGCGTCGCAACCTCTGGACCAGGCGTCCCCCGCGCGGGCGGCAGGACGGTGTCGAGTCTTGAAGGCCCGTGTTCCCCTGGGTCGGATGACCTGCACGAGCCCGTGTGTGGTGAGCCGCCGCAGGGTGCTGGGTGCTCCCTTGCGTGCGAGCTGTTTGCGAGTCGCGGCGGTCCCCGGAATTCCAGCACAGCCAGGGATCTCCAACAAGGGCGGACGCGCAGGCGTCGGTTTGGGTGACCGTGCGGGTGTGGTCGGCTACATCATGTGGTCAAACGTCCGCTTGATAACCAACCAAAACGGGCACTTGCGACGTCACGTGTGGTTGCCCTACTACAGTCCGTCGAGCGTGAATTGTCCGCCTTCGTAGCCTGCGCCCGGATAGTCCTGATGTCGCCTATGGGGCATTGACGGCAATTGCCGGGGGAGTGGTGAGCAAAATCACACCATGATCGTTGCCTGGGTCACGGTACCGGGGCATTACCCATGTTTAGCCTGACGCTTTACAGAGGGCGGGTTTCTGACGAACCCGCCCCGTTGGCCGTGCCCGCATTCCGACACCTGCCGAGGTCGAGTCCGTCCGATGAAGACGACCATGATGTTCCGCTCCATAGCCAACCCGCGCCGCACCACCCTCGCGCACCTCGAGGACGCCGAGACGCTGCAGCCGAGCGCGGTGGCCGGAGCCGAGGGCGAGGACGAGGCGTCCCCGACACCCGTCAACACCGCCAACCCCCGCCGCACCACCCTCATGGAAGCACCGATCGCCTGATCCGCCGCCAGACCCTCACCCGATCCGGCGCCGCCCGCCGGATCCCCCGCCACCCGATTCCGCGCCCGGTCGCGCTGCCCCCGCGAGTTAACCTGAGACGTCAGTCTCAGCGTTCATATGTGAGGGGCAGCAGCGAACCGTGCGCATCGCCAGGTTCTCCATCGACGGCAACGTCGGATTCGGGGTCGTCGAGGGCGACCGGTCCACGGCCACGTCCGACGACGTGGACTCCCTCGTCCTCGACATCATCAGGGGCCACCCCTTCGGCGACTTCGAGCTCTCCGGCCAGAAGGTCCCCCTCTCCAAGGTCCGCCTCCTGCCCCCGGTGCTCCCCAGCAAGGTCGTCGCGATCGGCCGCAACTACGCCGCGCACGCCGCGGAGCTCGGCAATGAGGTGCCCGAGGTCCCCGTCGCCTTCTTCAAGCCCTCCACTTCGGTGATCGGTCCCGGCGACCCGGTGGCGTACCCCTCCTTCTCCTCCCTGGTCCACCACGAGGCCGAGCTCGCCGTCGTCATCGGCCGCATGTGCCGCGAGGTGCCGGCCGAGCGCGTCGCCGACGTCGTCCTCGGCTACACCTGCGCCAACGACCTCACCGCGCGGGACGTCCAGAAGACCGAGAGCCAGTGGGCCCGCGCCAAGGGGTTCGACAGTTCCTGCCCCCTCGGCCCCTGGATCGAGACCGATCTCGACCCGGCCGACCTCGCGATCACCTGCACCGTCAACGGCGAGCTGCGGCAAGCCGGCCGCACCGCCGAGATGGTCCGCTCCGTCGCGGACCTCATCGTGCACATCACCGAGGCGATGACGCTGCTCCCCGGCGACGTCGTCCTCACCGGCACCCCGGCGGGCACAGGGCCCGTCCACGTCGGCGACGAGGTCGCCGTCTCCATCGAAGGCATCGGCACTCTCACCAACAAGGTGATCAAGCGTGGTTAGCGCACCCCCCATCCGTGTCCGCTTCTGTCCGTCGCCGACCGGCAACCCCCATGTGGGCCTGGTCCGCACGGCCCTCTTCAACTGGGCGTTCGCCCGCCACCACGGCGGCACCCTGGTCTTCCGCATCGAGGACACCGACGCCGCCCGGGACTCCGAGGAGTCCTACCAGCAGCTGCTGGACTCCATGCGCTGGCTCGGCTTCGACTGGGACGAGGGCCCCGAGGTCGGCGGCCCGCACGAGCCCTACCGCCAGTCGCAGCGCATGGACATCTACGAGGACGTCGCCCGCAGGCTCCACGAGGCCGGGCACGCCTACTACTGCTACTGCACGACCGAGGAGCTCGAGGAGCGCCGCGACGAGGCCCGCAGGGCCGGCCGCCCCTCCGGCTACGACGGCCACTGCCGCGACCTCACGCAGGAGCGGATCGACGCGTACCGCGCCGAGGGCCGCGACGGCGTACTGCGCTTCCGGATGCCCGACACCACGATCACCTTCGACGACCTGGTGCGCGGTGAGCTCTCCTTCGAGCCCGAGCACGTGCCGGACTACGCCATCCTGCGCGCCAACGGCAAGCCGCTCTACACCCTGGTCAACCCCGTCGACGACGCGCTGATGGAGATCACCCACGTCCTGCGCGGCGAGGACCTGCTCTCCTCCACGCCGCGGCAGGTGGCGCTGTACAAGGCGCTGGGCGACATCGGCATCGGCACCGGCGAGCCGCCCCGCTTCGGGCATCTGCCGTATGTGATGGGCGAGGGCAACAAGAAGCTGTCCAAGCGCGACCCGCAGGCATCCCTCAACCTCTACCGCGAGCGCGGCTTCCTGCCCGAGGGCCTGCTGAACTACCTCTCACTGCTCGGCTGGGCGCTGTCCGAGGACCGCGACCTGTTCTCGGTCGAGGAGATGGTCGCCGCGTTCGACATCTCCGACGTGAACGCGAACCCGGCGCGATTCGACCTCAAGAAGTGCGAGGCGATCAACGCCCACCACCTGCGCCGGCTCCCGGCGCAGGAGTTCGCGCGCCGCCTGGTGCCGTTCCTTCAGTCGGCGGACCTGCTCCCGGCCGAGCCCTCGGCCGAGCAGCTCGACCTGCTGGCCAAGGCCGCCCCGCTCACCCAGGAGCGGATGGTCGTCCTGAGCGAGGTCGTGGGCATGCTCGGCTTCCTCTTCGTCTCCCCGGACAGGTTCGAGGTCGACGAGGCCGACGCGGCCAAGTCGCTCGGCGAGGACGCCAAGCCCGTGCTGGAGGTCGGCGTCAAGGCGCTGGAGGATCTGGAGGACTTCTCCCCGGAGCCCATCCAGGCGACGCTGCGCGAGGCCCTGGTCGAGGGGCTCGGCATCAAGCCGAAGTTCGCCTTCACACCGCTGCGCGTGGCCGTGACGGGCCGGCGTGTCTCCCCTCCGCTGTTCGAGTCGATGGAACTCCTGGGGCGCGAGGAGACGCTGAGGCGGCTGCGTCTGGCGCTGGCGCGCTGACGCAAGGCGACGCAGGTGGGACGGGGCGCGGTTATCGGTTTTGGTGCCGCGCCCCCGATCAGGTAATGTTCTTCCTGCGCCGCCCGAGAGGGCCGAAGGGTGCGGAAGCCCCCGAAGGCAAGATCGAGACCTCTGGTTGGATGGAGAGGCGCAAGCCAAGCGAAGTCCCCGTCAGGGGTCAGCGCGATGGGGTATGGGGTAATTGGCAGCCCGACGGATTCTGGCTCCGTTAGTCTAGGTTCGAGTCCTGGTACCCCAGCGAGAGTTCTCGCTGGTCGCGGCCTTCCGGTCGATCTCTTCGAAAGATCGACGGGGGGTCGAGTCCTGAGAGCCCTTATGGAGAGCCCCCGTTGTGTAGCGGCCTAGCACGCTGCCCTCTCAAGGCAGTAGCGCCGGTTCGAATCCGGTCGGGGGTACAGATCCTTCCCAAGCCACCATCCGGAAGTACTTTCCCCGGAGGCGGCGAGCACAGGATCGCCAGGGCCCCCGTTGTGTAGCGGCCTAGCACGCCGCCCTCTCAAGGCGGTAGCGCCGGTTCGAATCCGGTCGGGGGTACCACAGTCGAAGAAGGCCCCTCGCCCTGGTGGCGGGGGGCCTTCTCGCTTTGCGGTTCGCCTTGCGGTCCCTTTCGCCTGCGGCGCGGCGCCCCCGGTGGCGACGAGGGGAACGCGCCGCCCTCGTGAACGCGCCGCCCCCGTGAACGCGGCTCATATGCGCCCTTCTCGCACCCCGGCGGACTGCCTACGATCGCCTCGTGGCAGCCAAGCCGATACAGGGGCGCACGACCGCCGACGCGGGTGATCAGGGAGTGACCGTCTTCCTGATCGGGATGCGGATCAACAGCTGGTGGGCCGTCCGGGACTGGGTCCCGGTCTTCCTGGCCATGCCGGCGATGCTGGCGGAGCTGGACCGGGAGAAGGGGCTGGGGCTGCTCGCGGTGCGCCGGCTCTACGGGCCGCCGAGGACCCTCTACATGGTCCAGTACTGGAGTTCCCACGAGGCGCTGCTCGCCTACGCCGCCGATCCCGGGCACCACCACCGCCCCGCATGGCAGCGGTTCAGCAGGCGCATGCGGGGAGGCAGGGGGCGGGTCGGGTTCTGGCACGAGACCTACGTCGTGCCCAAGGGCGCGAACGAGGCCGTGTACGTGAACATGCCGCCGATGGGTCTCGGGGAGGCCTTCGGTGCCGTCCCGGTCGGCAGGCGGGGCGAGACGGCGGCGGCGCGCCTGAACCTCGACACGTTGGACTGATCACCCGGCCGGTCCGGCCCCCGCGGTACTTTGCGGCGTTCGACCGCTCAGCCCGCGCGGCGCAGGGCCTCGCTGAGGCGGGCGGCGGCGTCGGTCACGGCCTGGGCGTGCATCCGGCCCGGGTGGCGGGTCAGGCGCTCGATCGGGCCGGAGACCGACACGGCGGCCACCACGCGGTTCGAGGGGCCGCGCACGGGCGCGGAGACGGACGCCACGCCCGGCTCGCGCTCGCCGATCGACTGGGCCCAGCCGCGCCGCCGCACACCCGAGAGCGCGGTCGCCGTGAACCGGGCGCCCTGGAGTCCGCGGTGCAGTCGCTCGGGCTCCTCCCAGGCCATGAGCACCTGGGCGGCCGAGCCCGCCTTCATCGGCAGGGTGCTGCCCACCGGGACCGTGTCCCGAAGGCCGGACAGCCGCTCGGCGGCCGCCACGCAGATGCGCATGTCGCCCTGGCGGCGGTAGAGCTGCGCGCTCTCACCGGTGATGTCGCGCAGGTGGGTCAGTACCGGTCCGGCCGTGGCCAGCAGGCGGTCCTCACCGGCCGCCGCGGCCAGTTCGGCCAGGCGCGGACCCAGGATGAACCGCCCCTGCATGTCCCGCGCCACCATCCGGTGGTGTTCCAGCGCCACCGCGAGCCGGTGCGCCGTGGGACGGGCGAGACCGGTCGCGGCGACCAGCCCGGCCAGGGTGGCCGGACCTGATTCGAGAGCTCCGAGAACCAGAGCAGCCTTGTCGAGAACGCCGACGCCGCTAGAGTTGTCCATGAATCGATACTGCGGTCTCATATCGTGAAACGCAAGTTCAAATTTCCGGCGCAGCCGTCAGTCTGGAGGGGTACGCGTTCGGAACCACCGCCTGGGACGAGGGGAACAGACGGTGGAATCACCCACACGAGCAGGTCGGCCGCACACCGACCGGAGGGAAAGCGATGGGACGGACACTCGCGGAGAAGGTCTGGGAAGACCATGTCGTGCGGCGCGCCGAGGGCGAGCCCGACCTCCTGTACATCGACCTGCACCTTCTGCACGAGGTCACCAGCCCCCAGGCGTTCGACGGTCTCCGGCTGAGCGGGCGCACGGTGCGCCGCACCGACCTCACCATCGCCACCGAGGACCACAACACCCCCACCCTCGACATCGACAAACCGATCGCCGACCCGGTCTCGCGCACCCAGTTGGAGACGCTGCGCAAGAACTGCGCCGAGTTCGGTGTCCGCCTGCATCCGCTGGGCGATGTCGAGCAGGGCGTCGTCCACGTCGTGGGACCGCAGCTGGGACTGACCCAGCCCGGCACCACCGTGGTCTGCGGTGACAGCCACACCTCCACGCACGGCGCGTTCGGCGCTCTGGCGTTCGGCATCGGCACCAGCCAGGTCGAGCACGTCCTGGCCACGCAGACGCTGCCGCTGGCCCCCTTCAGGACCATGGCCATCACCGTCGAGGGCGAGCTGCCCGACGGCGTCACCGCCAAGGACCTGATCCTGGCCGTCATCAGCCGGATCGGCACCGGTGGCGGCCAGGGCTACGTCATCGAGTACCGCGGCTCGGCCATCCGCAACCTGTCGATGGAAGCACGCATGACCGTGTGCAACATGTCCATCGAGGCGGGCGCCCGCGCCGGCATGATCGCGCCGGACGAGACCACCTTCGAGTACTTGAAGGGCCGCCCGCACGCTCCCTCCGGGGACGACTGGGACGCCGCCGTCGAGTACTGGAAGACCCTGGCCACCGACGAGGACGCCGTCTTCGACCACGAGGTCTACATCGACGCCTCCGCGCTGTCGCCGTTCGTCACCTGGGGCACCAACCCCGGCCAGGGAGCGCCGCTGAGCGCCTCCGTGCCGGACCCCGCCTCGTTCGACGACGAGAGCGACCGCCACGCCGCGGAGAAGGCGCTGGAGTACATGGGCCTGACGGCCGGTCAGCCGCTGCGCGACATCGCCGTGGACACCGTCTTCGTCGGCTCCTGCACCAACGGCCGCATCGAGGACCTGCGCTCCGCAGCCTCCATCCTGGACGGCCGCCGGGTCGCCGAGGGCCTGCGGATGCTGGTCGTCCCCGGCTCCGTACGGGTCGCCCTCCAGGCGATCGAGGAGGGCCTGGACAAGGTCTTCACCGCCGCGGGCGCCGAATGGCGGCACGCCGGCTGCTCGATGTGCCTGGGCATGAACCCCGACCAGCTCGCCCCCGGTGAGCGCTCGGCGTCCACCTCCAACCGCAACTTCGAGGGGCGGCAGGGCAAGGGCGGCCGCACCCACCTGGTCTCGCCGCAGGTCGCCGCCGCCACCGCGGTGCTCGGCCACCTGGCCTCGCCCGCCGACCTCGACGCTCGCACCCCTGTGGAGGCCTGAGCAGCCATGGAAGCTTTCACCACGCACACCGGCCGGGCCGTACCGCTGCGCCGCAGCAATGTCGACACCGACCAGATCATCCCCGCGCACTGGCTGAAGAAGGTCACGCGCAACGGCTTCGAGGACGGACTGTTCGAGGCCTGGCGCAAGGACCCGTCGTTCGTGCTCAACCACCCCGAGCGGGAGGGCGCGACCGTCCTGGTCGCCGGGCCGGACTTCGGCACGGGCTCCTCGCGCGAGCACGCGGTGTGGGCGCTGCAGAACTACGGCTTCAAGGCCGTGATCTCCTCGCGCTTCGCGGACATCTTCCGCGGCAACTCGCTCAAGAACGGCCTTCTGACCGTGATCCTGCCGCAGGAGACGGTCGAGCGCCTGTGGAAGCTCGTGGAGGCCGACCCGGCCGCCGAGATCACGGTCGACCTCGTCGGGCGCCAGGTGCGCGCCGAGGGTGTCACGGCCGAGTTCGAGCTCAATGAGAACGCCCGCTGGAGGCTGCTGGAAGGGCTGGACGACATCAGCCTGACGCTGCAGAACGAGGACGCGGTGAGCGCCTACGAGGCCGGCCGCCCCTCGTTCAAACCGCGGACGCTGCAGGGCTGACCCCCGACCCGGGCCTCGCCCTCCTCGCCCCCGCGGCAGGAGGGGCCCCGCACACCCCACTGAAGCGCCCCGCCCGACCGGCGGGGCGCTTCGCCGTATCCGCGCGGGTTTTGAGGAGTCTTGGTGGACAACTCCTCACAGATGGCACAATCGGTACATGGACCACGGTGGCGACGGGGAGCTCGAGCTCTACGCGTCCGTCGCCGCCCGGTTGAAGCAGGCACACGCGCGGGTGCGGGCGTTGGACGTCCCCGACGAGGTCTCCGTCGCACTCGCCCGCAAGCTGCTGGTCATCACGGCTGCCGCGAAGCGCGATCTCGCCGACGCGGCAAGGCGCCTGGACCGGCTGATGGACGACCTGGACGCGGGCCGAATCCCCGATCCCGGAACTCCCTGACAGACGAATCCGTTGCGGCAGTAGGGTGATTCGCCCGTTTGGTAATTGATTTGCGGTTTATATCTGCCTAACGTGCGAAAAAGCTTGAACACATTGTTCTGGCCAGGGTTTCCGAAGGGGAAGACGTGAACAAGGCGCAGCTCGTCGAAGCGGTTGCCGACCAGCTCGGCAGTCGAAAGGCCGCCGCTGATGCGGTTGATGCCGTCCTCGACACCATCGTTCGTGCGGTCGTCGCGGGCGACCGGGTCTCGGTCACGGGGTTCGGCTCGTTCGAGAAGGTTGACCGTCCCGCCCGCTACGCGCGCAACCCGCAGACCGGTGAGCGGGTGCGCGTGAAGAAGACCTCGGTGCCGCGCTTCCGGGCGGGCCAGGGATTCAAGGACCTCGTCAGCGGCTCCAAGAAGCTGCCGAAGAGCGGCCCCTCGGTCAAGAAGGCCCCCAAGGGAAGCCTGAGCGGCGGCGTTACCGCCAAGGCCACCACGAAGAGGGCAGCCGCCAAGAAGACGACGGCGAAGAAGACCGTGGCCAAGAAGACCACGGCCGCGGCGAAGAAGACGGCGGCCAAGACGACCGCCAAGAAGTCCGCGGCCAAGAAGACCACGGCGAAGAAGACCACCGCCAAGAAGTCCGCGGCCAAGAAGACCACGGCCAAGAGGACCGCGCCGGCCAAGCGCGCCCGCAAGTCCAGCGGACGCAAGACCGCCGCCAAGCGCTGACCCGTCGGCAGACCCTGGCGGCACAGCTCCCGCATCACCCGTATCACCCGGTACCCGCCATCACCCGCAGCACCGCATTCGGGCCGGACTTCCCCCATGGGAGTCCGGCCCGCGATGTGTCCGCGGACACCCGGTTCGCCGCAAGAGCGCGGACGCGGTGGCGCACGGCCTGCGGCCGGTGCCTCTCCGGGGAGGTCCTCCCTGTGCGACCGGGAGGTCTCGCGGGGACGACCCGCCACCTCCCCCCGGGTGTCTTCGCCCCCGCCCCGGCATTTCCCCGCCTTTCGGCGGGTCCGGCTCAGCCCCCGGCCGGGTCGGGGAAGGTGTGCAGGGTCACATGGACCACCCTGCGCGCCTCGCCCTCGCCCTCGGTGCGGATCCGCACCCGCTGCCCGGGGCGAAGCAGCCGAAGGCCCCCGGCATCGAAGGCCTCCGCGTCGAACGGCACCGCGGTGCCGTCGTCCAGCAGCACACTGCCGGAACGCGTCTCGGGGGAGTACGTGTAAGCCGTCGCCTGCATACGGCGAGCCTACTCCCCGGCCCCGTCCGTGCCGGTCGCGGCCCGGTCGGCCGCGAGGGAGGCGGGGAGGGGGGCGGCGAGTGGGGCGGCGAACTCCTCCAGGCCCGAGGCCGCCTCCCGGGTACGGGGCCCCACTCCCAGGCGCAGCGCGGCCCGCAGATCCTCGGCGGTGTCCACGTCCTGCCGTACCGAGCCGACGCCGCCGAGCGCCGGGCCGCGATGCCCGGCCCCCGCCCTCGCGGGGTCACGGCGACTGCCATCGCGGGTGCCGCCCTCCAGGGCCAGGTCCACCGCCCCCGACGCCCGGTGACCGGCCCGGGAGCCCTCCCCGAACGCCGGGCGCAGCGCCACACCGGGCCGGGCCGCCAGCAGGGTCGTACCGACACCGGCCGCGTCCGCCAGGAACGCCCTCGGCCAGCGCGCCGCCGCCTCCAGCACCCGTTCCAGTTCCTCGGGCCGCAGGGCGGGAAGGTCGGCGTTCAGCGCGGCCACCGGGGCGTCGGGGCGGGCGGCCCTTGTCCTGGCCTCACCGTGCGCCAGAGCGGCGTTGAGCCCGCTGCCCGGAAGGTCGGGCACCACGGTCGCGCCGAGCGCGCGCAGCGCCTGCCGCGCCTGCGGGTCGTCCGTGACAACCATCACCCCGCCCACCGCCGGGCAGCGCAGCGCCGCCGCCACGGTGTCCTGCGCGAACGCCAGCGCGAGCCCCGCACGCAGTTCGCCCGCGACCGCGTGGAGGCGGCTCTTCGCCAGCGACAGCGGCTTCAGCGGCAGCACGAGGGACCAGGCGACGCGCCGAGACGCGTCCCTGGAACCCGGTGTCCCGAAAACTGGCATCGACGTCATTGTCTCCGCAGCCGGGAGGGTGTGCGGCGGCAGCCGGTCCCGCCGCGCCGGGAGCCGCGGGTTACGGTGGGCTTTCTCGACAGACCGCGAACCCGGGTCCACACTTGTGCGGCTGCCCGAGGGCAGCGCAGGAAGAGGCCGTGGCGCGCAGCACGCGGCGAAACGAGGAGGGTGTTCGGGTGTCCCGCCGCAGAATCGGCTTCTGGTACCGCTTGGCAGCGATCATCTGCAAACCGCTGCTGGTGGTTCTCTTCAAGCGGGACTGGCGCGGAATGGAGCACATTCCCGCCGCGGGCGGATTCATCACAGTTGTGAACCACAACTCGTATCTCGATCCGCTGTCCTATGCCCACTTCCAGTACAACAGCGGCCGCGTCCCGCGATTCCTGGCGAAGGCCGGTCTTTTCAAGGCCCCGTTCGTCGGCATGATGCTCCGCGGCACGGGCCAGATCCCGGTCTACCGCGAGTCCACCGACGCCGCCACCGCCTTCAAGGCCGCCGTCGACGCGGTCAACTCCGGCGAATGCGTGGCGGTGTACCCCGAGGGCACGCTCACCCGCGATCCGGACCTGTGGCCGATGACCGGGAAGACCGGCGCGGCCCGGATCGCCCTGATGACCGGAGCCCCCGTGGTGCCCGTCGCCCAGTGGGGCGCCCACGAGGCCATGCCGCCGTACGCCAAGGAGAAGAGGCTGCGCCTCTTCCCCCGCAAGACCTTCAGGGTGCTGGCCGGGCCGCCGGTGGACCTGTCGGCCTACCTGGGCAAGGATCCGACGGTCGACGTGCTGCGCGGTGCCACCGACACGATCATGGAGTCGGTGACGGCGCTGCTGGCCGAGCTGCGTGACGAGCCCGCCCCCACCGGCAGCTACGACGAGCGCCGCAGGATCGCCGCGGCCGCCGCCAAGCGGCAGATTCTGGAGCGCTCGGAGAAGAAGCAGGTGGCCGCGGCCCCCGCCCCGGCCGACACCGCCGGCGCCAACGGGGCCGCGAAGCCCGGCACCAACGGGGCCGCGAAGCCCGGCACCGCCGAGGCCGCGAGGACCGCGGAGACCGGGGAGAGCAGCCAGTGAGCACGCGCGTGGCGGTGTACGGCACGGGTTCGTGGGGGACGACCTTCGGCATGGTCCTCGCCGACGCCGGATGCGAGGTGACCTTGTGGGGACGGCGCGCCGACCTCGTCGAAGCGGTCAACACCACCCGCGTCAACCCCGACTACCTGCCGGGGATCGAGCTGCCCGAGCGGGTGCGGGCCACCACCGATCCGGTGGCCGCCGCCGAGGGCGCCGAGTTCGCCGTACTCGCCGTTCCCTCCCAGACCCTGCGCGAGAACCTCGCCCAGTGGGCGCCCGCGTTCGCCCCCGACACCGTGCTGGTCTCCCTCATGAAGGGCGTCGAACTCGGCACGGCCAAGCGCATGAGCGAGGTCATCGAGGAGGTCGCCAAGGCGTCCCCCGACCGGGTGGCCGTGCTCAGCGGCCCCAACCTGGCCAAGGAGATCGCCGGCCGCCAGCCCGCCGCCAGCGTTGTCGCCTGCCGCGACGAGAGTGTGGCCCAGCGGCTTCAGACCGCCTGCCACACGGCCTACTTCCGCCCCTACACCAACACCGATGTCGTCGGGTGCGAGCTCGGCGGCGCGGTGAAGAACGTCATCGCGCTCGCGGTGGGCATCGCCGACGGCATGGGGCTGGGCGACAACACCAAGGCATCGCTGATAACCCGGGGCCTGGCCGAGACCACCCGCCTGGGCATCGCCATGGGCGCGGACGCCCACACCTTCGCGGGGCTGGCCGGTTTGGGCGACCTCGTGGCCACGTGCTCCTCGCCCCTGTCGCGCAACCACACCTTCGGCACCAACCTCGGCCGCGGTATGACGCTGGAGGAGACCATCGCGGTCACCCGGCAGACCGCCGAAGGCGTGAAGTCCTGCGAATCCGTGCTCGACCTGGCGCAGCGACACGGCGTCGACATGCCCATCACGGAGACCGTCGTGGCCATCGTGCACAACGGCAAGCCGCCGCTGGTGAGCCTGAAGGAGCTCATGTCCCGTTCGGCGAAGCCCGAGCGACGGTGAGTGACCGCGGCGCGCTGGACGCTGACTTGACCGATACCGCGCGATAGTCTCGACCGCGACATGAGCAATCAGCCTTCCTCCCAGAGCCCCGACCAGAGCCCCGCGGCCCCGCTCCGCAAGCCGCGCGTCGCCGTCGTCTTCGGCGGACGCAGCTCCGAGCACGGAGTGTCCGTGGTCACCGCCGCCAGCGTGCTGCGCGCCATCGACAGGTCGAAGTACGACGTGCTTCCCATCGGCATCACCGCCGACGGCCGCTGGGCCCTGACGGCCGACGAGCCCGACCGCATGGGCATCACCGACCGCAAGATGCCGAGCGTCGAGCAGGTCCGCGACCACGAGGGCGCCGTGGTGCTCCCCGTCGACCCCGGCAACCGCGAGGTCGTCTACTCCGAGCCCGGCTCCGTGCCCAAGGCGCTCGGCGAGGTCGACGTGGTCTTCCCGATGCTGCACGGCCCCTACGGCGAGGACGGCACCCTCCAGGGCCTGCTGGAGCTCTCCGGCGTCCCCTACGTCGGCTCCGGAGTGCTCTCCAGCGCCGTCGGCATGGACAAGGAGTACATGAAGCGGGTCTTCACCTCGTTCGGGCTGCCCGTCGGCCCCTACACGGTGATCCGCCCCCGCGAGTGGGAGAAGGACCCCTCCGCCGCGCACGCCCGTGTCGTCGGCTTCGCCGCGGACCACGGGTGGCCGGTGTTCGTGAAGCCCGCCCGCGCCGGCTCCAGCATGGGCATCACCAAGGTCGACCGCGTCGAGGACCTCGACGAGGCGATCGAGCAGGCCCGCCGCCACGACCCCAAGGTGCTGATCGAGGCACTGCTGCGCGGCCGTGAGATCGAGTGCGGCGTGCTGGAGTTCGAGGACGGGCCGCGCGCGAGCGTGCCCGCCGAGATCCCGCCGGTGACCGCCCACGACTTCTACGACTTCGAGGCGAAGTACATCGACTCCGCCGAGGGGCTGGTGCCCGCGCCGCTCACCCCCGAGCAGACCGCCCGGGTGCAGGAGTTGGCCGTCCAGGCGTTCGACGCGGCCTCCTGCGAGGGGCTGGTGCGCGCCGACTTCTTCCTGCTCGACAGCGGCGAGTTCGTCATCAACGAGATCAACACCATGCCGGGCTTCACCCCGATCTCGATGTACCCGCGCATGTGGCAGGAGAGCGGCGTCTCCTATCCCGAGCTCATCGACCTGCTGGTGCGGGCCGCCCTGCGCCGCTCCACCGGCCTGCGCTGAGCTCCACCGGCCCCTCGGGCCACCGGCCTGCGCTGAGCTCCGCCGACCCCCTCGGGCCACCGGCCTGCGCTGAGCTCCACCGGCCCCCTCGGGCCCGGCTCCGGGCATCCGCCCGGGGCAGGCGCTCGCCGCAGCCGTTCGGGCGGCGCCGCTCGTCGGAGGCGAGGCGGTCCGGCCGCTCGTCACAGCCGTTCGGGCACGGTCTTTTTCACCGCGTCGGCGAGGTCGAGCAGGGCATCGGGGTAGCCGGGCGCGTAGTCGCGGGGCACCCACACCTCCACATTCGCCTCGCGCTCCACGGTGACGAACCGGACCCCCTCGCGCGACTTCCGCGGCAGCCAGTAGACGCCGTTGGCCCCCACCGACGGGGCGGACGGGTTGTAGTCTTCGGTGCCGGGCGTCAGCTCGGACGGCAGCGGGACCCCGCAGCGCAGCACCACGGGCTTGCCGCCCCAGGCCGCGGTCAGATCGGAGTCGGGGTCGGTGCCGCGGCGCTCGAGTCCGTTCACCTTGTCCGGCAGAGCGCGGTGCAGCGCCTTGCACAACCGTGCCGTGGCGCCATCGGGGGAGGGCGGGGGCTCCGTATCGACAGCGCCCCCGGAGCAGCCGGTCAGCGAGAGCAGCAGACCGGCTGCGCACAGGGGCGCGGACCAGAACCAGGTGCGGAACCGCGGCCGGTGGTTTCGATGTCTCACCGGCCGAGCATAGACGGGGGCTGGAACTAGATATGGACCACGGGGCAGGTCAGGGTGCGTGTGATGCCCTCCACCTGCTGGACCTTGGCGACCACCAGTTGTCCCAGTTCGTCCACGGTCTCCGCTTGCGCTCGGACGATGACGTCATAGGGTCCCGTGACGTCCTCCGCCGTGATCACTCCAGTGATTTTGGAGATCGTCTCGGCGACCGACGACGCCTTGCCGACCTCTGTCTGGATCAGGATGTATGCCTGTACCACGAACGACCTCCAGGCAGGCGCGTACGAGGATCATGTGGATGGGGACGCAACGGTACCGCGTCACCGATTGAGGCGGGGAGACCTCAGCAGGCGGGTGGCGGGCGGCGGGCCGCCCGGACACGGAATTCAGGATCGGGAGAGGCTCGGGAGAGGCATGGAGATGAAGGGCACCGTCGGCGAGCTGGGGGAGTTCGGGTTGATCCGGGAGCTGACCGCCCGGCTGCCCAGCACCCCCGCGGTCGAGCTCGGCCCCGGGGACGACGCGGCGGTCGTGGCCGCCCCCGATCAGCGCGTGGTGGCCACCACGGACATCCTGCTCGAGGGCAGGCACTTCCGCCGGGACTGGTCGACCGCGTACGACGTGGGCCGCAAGGCAGCCGCGCAGAACCTCGCCGACGTCGCGGCCATGGGGGCGGTGCCCACCGCGCTCCTGCTCGGCCTCGTCGTCCCCGCCGACCTGCCCGCGACCTGGCCGGTCGAGCTGATGGACGGCATCCGCGACGAGTGCCATGTGGCGGGGGCTGCCGTGGTCGGCGGCGACGTGGTGCGCGGGGACGTGATCACGGTGGCCATCACGGCGCTGGGCGACCTGCGCGGCAAGGACGCGGTCACCCGCTCCGGCGCCAAGCCGGGGGACGTCGTCGCGGTGACCGGCTGGCTCGGCTGGTCCGCCGCCGGGCACGCGGTGCTCTCGCGCGGATTCCGGTCCCCGCGCGCGTTCGTCGAGGCCCACCGCCGCCCCGAACCGCCGTACCACGCGGGCCCGGCGGCCGCCGAGCTCGGCGCCACCTCCATGACCGACGTCAGCGACGGCCTCGTGGCCGACCTCGGGCACATCGCGGAGGCCAGCGAAGTGCGGATCGACCTGAAGGCCGCCGACTTCGACGTCCCCGCCCAGATGTCCGACATCGGCCAGGCGGTCGGTGTGGACCCGCTCCAGTGGGTGCTGTCCGGGGGCGAGGACCACGCCATCGTGGCCACCTTCCCGCCGGAGGTGAAGCTGCCGGCGCGCTGGCGGGTCATCGGCGAGGTCGGCCGCGCCGGGGGCAAGCCGCAGGTGACCGTGGACGGCGCCCCGTGGGACACCGCGGGCGGCTGGGACCACTTCGGCGAGCAGTAGGACGACGCGTTAGGTTCGCAGGTATGCAGACACCTCCTCGCGTACTGACCGTCGCCGGCTCCGACTCCGGGGGCGGGGCGGGCATTCAGGCGGACCTGAAGACCATGCTGGCCCTCGGGGTGCACGGCATGAGCGTGATCGCTGCGGTGACCGCCCAGAACTCCGTGGGAGTCCAGGGGTACTGGGAGTTGCCCGCCGAGGCGGTGCGGCAGCAGTTCCGCAGCGTCGTCGACGACATAGGCGTCGACGCCATCAAGACCGGCATGCTGGCGTCGGCGGAGCTGGTGGAGACGGTGGCGGGGCTGCTCGCCGACGCCGAGGTGCCGGTGGTGGTCGACCCGGTGGGCGTCTCCAAGCACGGCGACCCCCTGCTCGCCGCCGAGGCCGTGGACACCGTCCGCACCCGGCTCCTGCCCGTCGCCACGGTCGTCACCCCGAACCTCTACGAGGTCGAACAGCTCACGGGGGTGAAGGTGACCGGCGAGAGCACCATGCGCGAGGCCGCGGAGGCGGTGCTGGCGTTCGGGCCGAAATGGGCGCTGATCAAGGGCGGCCACCTGGAGGGGGAGGCGGCGGACCTGCTCTTCGACGGCCGTCGGGAGCACTGGTTCCGCGCCGAGCGCCACGACAACCGGCACACGCACGGCACCGGATGCACGCTCGCCAGCGCGGTGGCCTCGTTCCTCGCCATGGGGAACGAGCCGCCGCAGGCCGTGGCCGCCGCCAAGGAGTACATCACCGGGGCCATAAGGGGCGGCTTCCCGCTGGGCGCGGGCATAGGCCCGGTGGACCACGGCTGGCGCAGCCGGGACTGAGGCCGCGCGGGCGGCGCGTGTCGAGGCGCGGACAGCAGAAAGCCGGCCCACCCACAGGTGGACCGGCTCAAAGCCTCGGTGAAACCGGCTGCCTACGCGTCAGCGCGAGACCTTGCCGGCCTTGATGCACGAGGTGCAGACGTTGAGCCGCTTCGGCGTCCGACCGACCACGGCACGCACCGTCTGGATGTTGGGGTTCCAACGACGGCGAGTACGGCGGTGCGAGTGCGAAATGTTGTTGCCGAAGCCCGGCCCCTTGCCGCAGACGTCGCAGTTGGCAGCCACGGGTCACTCCAAAGACTTCAGGATCACTTACGGTGAATTTCCCGGCAGTGACCGAACGTCCTTCGACGCGACCGGTCGGTTACCGAGGGTTTGAGGGCCCGATGTGTATCGGGCAACCGGAGAAGCATACAACGGCCTCTCCCGAACAGCGAAACTACCATGACCAGGGACAGCTCTTCCCCGAGGGCGATCCGGCTTGGCAAGCAGCCCGGCGGCTACGATCGGCCGCTGGCCAACTGGGCCGTCCCGCCGGACGCGCCCCTGGGAGGAGAACCGGTGCAGGACATGCTCGACGCACCCGCGGTGCGGGCCTGGTGCCATCTGGCACTGGACGCACTCGGCCAGGCGCGCGAGGAGATCGACGCGATCAACGTCTACCCCGTGCCGGACGGGGACACCGGGACCAACCTCTACCTGACCGTCGAGTCCGCCGCGCAGGCCGTCGACGCGGTCTTCAGCGGATACGGCACCTCCGACGAGAGCCCGTCCTTCGGCGACGTCGTCCGCGCGATGGCCCATGGCGCGCTCATCGGCGCGCGCGGCAACTCCGGCGTGATCCTGGCCCAGTTGCTGCGCGGCATGAGCGAGGTCCTCGCGCCCGACGGCGACGGATCGCCGTGCGACGCGGACCAGCTGCGCCGGGCGCTGCGCCGGGCCGCCGCCTCCGCCTACGAGGCCGTCGCCCACCCCGTCCAGGGGACCGTGCTCACCGTCGCCTCCGCCGCGGCCACCGCCGCCGAGGCAGAGCCGGGCGGCCTGGCCGCCGTGGCCCGCGCCGCCCACCAGGGCGCCCGCACCGCGCTCGCCGCCACCCCCGATCAGCTCCAGGCCCTCGCCAAGGCGGGCGTCGTGGACGCCGGAGGACGCGGCCTCGTCGCCGTCCTCGCGGCGCTGGCCGACGCCGCCGTCGGCGACACCCCCATGGGCCCGCTGGCGTACGTACAGGGGCCGCCCGCGCACGGGATCGCCCCCGCCGGATGCGACCGGGGCGATCCGCACGCCGTCCCCGGCGGGCCCGCGTTCGAGGTGATCTACCTCCTCGACGCGACCGACGCCGCCCTGCCCGCCCTGCGCGCCAAGCTCGACCGGCTCGGCGACTCCCTCGTCGTGGTCGGCGGCGGAGGGCTGTGGAAGGTCCATGTGCACGTGGACGACGCGGGCGCCGCCGTCGAGGCCGGGATAGAGGCCGGGCGGCCGCACCGCATCCGCATCACCCACTTCGGCGCCGCGGCGGCCCCCGGCCGGCACGAGCCGGGGGAGCGCGCGCTGCGCGCCGTCGTCGCCGTGGTCGAGGGCGACGGCCTCGCCCGGCTCTACACCCGCGCCGGGGCCACCGTCCTGCTCGCCGAGCCCGACCAGCCGCCCGCCAGCGGGGACCTGGCGGGGGCCATCCGCCGCGCCCACGCCCGCGAGGTCGTCCTCCTCCCCAACGACGCCTCGCTGCGCAACACCGCCGCGGTCGCCGCCGAGCGCGCCCGCCAGGACGGGGTCCGCGTCGCCCTCATCCCCACCCGTTCCGTCGTCCAGGGCATCGCCGCACTCGCCGTCCACGAGCCCGCCCACCGCTTCGACGAGGACGTGGTCGCCATGACCGCGGCCGCCGGCGCCACCCGCCACGCCCAGCTCGCCATCGCCGAGAGCCAGTCCTGGACCATGGCCGGCGTCTGCCAGGCCGGGGACGTTCTCGGGCTCATCGACGGCGACGTGGCCGTGATCGGCGCCGAGGTGGCCGCCACCGCCACCACCCTGCTCGACCGCATGCTCGCGGCGGGCGGCGAGATGGTCACCCTCGTGGTCGGCGCCACCGCTCCCGAAGGCCTCGCCGAGCGGCTCGAGGCCCATGTCCACGACCACCACCTCGCGGTCGACACGGTCGTCTACCACGGCGGCCAGGAGACCTGCCCGCTGCTCATCGGCGTCGAGTGACCCCTTCTGTCGCCGCCGTGGTGTGAAATGGGCAGCGATGGCTGCCCTGGAGATGAGCTTGAGCAAACTCGTCGGCGACCGCACGTCGAAAGTGCTGGCCGACGCCCTCGACCTGCGCACGGTCGGGGACCTGCTGCACCACTATCCGCGCCGCTACGCCGAGCGCGGTGAGCTGACCAGCCTCACCGACCTCGTCGTCGACGAGCACGTCACCGTCGTCGCACAGATCGCCAAGGTCACCAAGGTCCCCTTCCGGGGCCGCAGGGGCGACCGGCTCGACGTGGTCGTCACCGACGGCCGGGGTTCGCTCACCCTGGTCTTCTTCAACCAGGGCTGGCGGGAGCGGGAGCTGCGTCCGGGCATGCGCGGGCTGTTCGCGGGCAAGGTCACCGTCTTCAACCGGACCCGGCAGCTCGCCCACCCCGACTACCAGCTCCTCGACGCGGACGCCGACTCCTCCACCGCCGAGCGGTTCGCGAACCGGCTGATCCCCGTCTACCCGGCCGCCGCCAAGATGCAGTCGTGGAAGATCGCGCAGTGCGTGGAGGTGGCCCTCGACTCGCTGAACGCCTCCTCGTGGGAGGGGGTGGGCGAGCCGCTGCCCGGCGCGCTGCGTGAGTCGCGCGGGCTCATCCCGCTGCCCGAGGCGCTGGAGAAGGTCCACCGGCCGCGCGGCAGGGCGGAGGTCGAGCAGGCGCGCTCACGGCTGAAGTGGGACGAGGCCTTCGTCCTCCAAGTGGCGCTCGCCCGGCGCCGTCTCGCCGACTCCTCGCTGCCCGCCGTGCCGAGGCGCCCACGTGAGGACGGGCTGCTGGCCGCCTTCGACGAGCGGCTGCCGTTCACCCTCACCGAAGGCCAGGAGACGGTCTGCGGGGAGATCCTCGCGGATCTCGCCACCGACCACCCGATGCACCGGCTCCTCCAGGGCGAGGTGGGCTCCGGCAAGACCATGGTGGGGCTCCGGGCGATGCTCACGGTCGTCGACAGCGGTGGGCAGGCGGCCATGCTCGCTCCCACGGAGGTGCTGGCCCAGCAGCACCACCGGTCCATCGTGGAGATGATGGGCCCGCTGGCGGAGGCCGGGATGCTCGGTGGCTCCGCCGAGGGCACCAAGGTCGTGCTCCTGACGGGCTCGATGGGAGCGGCGGCACGCAAGCGCGCCCTGCTCGACCTGGTCACGGGGGAGGCCGGGATCGTGGTCGGGACGCACGCGCTCATCGAGGACAAGGTGAAGTTCCACGACCTCGGCCTCGTGGTCGTGGACGAGCAGCACCGCTTCGGAGTCGAGCAGCGGGACGCGCTGAGGGCCAAGGCGGAGCGGCCACCTCACCTGCTCGTGATGACCGCGACCCCGATTCCGCGCACGGTGGCCATGACGGTCTTCGGCGACCTGGAGACCTCGGTCCTGGACCAGCTCCCGTCCGGCCGCTCCCCGATCGCCACGCATGTCGTGCCCGCCAAGGAGAAGCCGCACTTCCTCTCCCGGGCGTGGGACCGCGTCCGCGAGGAGGTGGAGAACGGCCACCAGGCCTACGTGGTGTGCCCCCGCATCGGCGACGAGGAGGAGCCGCCCGCGAAGGGGCGGCGCAAGGCTTCCGACGACGAGGTGGACGACGTCGGCGCCGACGCGGAGGAACGGCGCCCGCCGCTCGCCGTGGTCGACATCCTCGAGCAGGTGCGGGAGGGCCCGCTGCGCGGGCTCCGTGTGGAGCCACTGCACGGCCGGATGCACCCGGACGCCAAGGACGACGTGATGCGGCGCTTCACCGCGGGCGAGGTGGACGTGCTCGTCGCCACGACCGTGATCGAGGTGGGGGTGAACGTGCCCAACGCCACGGCCGTGGTGATCATGGACGCCGACCGTTTCGGCGTCTCCCAGCTCCACCAGCTGCGCGGCCGCGTGGGCCGGGGCAGCGCCCCGGGCCTGTGCCTGCTGGTGAGCGAGATGCCGGGCGGCAGCCCGGCCCGGCAGCGCCTCGACGCGGTGGCGGGCACCCTGGACGGCTTCGAGCTGTCGAGGATCGACCTGGAGCAACGCCGCGAGGGCGACGTCCTGGGCCAGGCCCAGTCCGGCAGCCGCTCCTCACTGAGGATGCTGGCGGTGATCCAGGACGAAGACGTCATCGAAGCCGCCCGCGAGGAAGCCACCACGCTGGTAGCGGCGGACCCCGACCTGGCATCCCACCCCGACTTGAGAACCGCCCTGACCAGCCTCCTGAACGCCGACCGGGCGGAGTACTTGGAGAAGGGCTAGCAGCGCGCCGCCCTTGCCCGCGGGTCCGCTCGGGGCGGGCGGCGAGCCCCGGCCCCGCCGAGGCGGCTCTCGCGTCGGCGCGCGGGGCCGCTCGGGAGCCGGTGGTGAGCTACCCGGGTCCGCCGTGGCCGCACGGCCGCGGGGTTTCGGCCCGCCGGGTCCGCTCGGGGGCGTGCGGCGGCCCGCGGCCCCGCTGAGGCGGCCGAGGTGGGCGGCGCGCCGTGCTCTGTGCGGTCCCGGCGGTTGCCGGGGTACCGCTGGTTCTCCTGTCTCGTGCTCCTCTGCCGTGTCCCTGCCGCGCGTTCGGCCGAGGCGGCGCTCGCGTCGGCGCGCGGGTCCGCTCGGGGGGCGTGCGGCGGCCCCCGGGCCCGCCGACGGGGCCGAGGTGGGCGGCGTCACGCTGCGCTGTCGGCGCTGCCGTACCTTTGGCCCGCCTCCTTCCGCCGTCGGGGCGCCGGGGTCGGCCCGGGGGCCGACCCCGCTCCCTCCGTATGGGATCTGACGGCACGTCAGGATTGTCGGACCTGCGCGGCACAATGGGACCAGTCCGAGCCGATCCGCCAGGGAATCGGCATGGTTGGGCATTTGGGGGCTGGAAAATGGCGTTTCGTCATCTCAATGAACTGCCGCTGGGCGACAAGGTCTTCCGGATCGAGCTCGCCAGCGACGACGACAGCACGGTGACCCTCAATCTCACCGGTTGGCGGGAGGACGCGGAAGGCGGCACCGCCGAGCCCATCGCCGGCGGGGAGCTCACGATGCCCATGCAGGACGTCGCCGCCCTGCGCATCGCGCTCAACCGCGCGCTGCGCGCCCTCGCCATCGTCGCCGAGGTGGCCGAGCCCATTCCGGACCGCGACGTCCTGCGCGAGCTCTTCCCCGGGCACGGCGCCCCGTGGGTCCCGCAGCACGAGGAGGAGCTGCTGCGCCGCTTCCACGACGGCGACACCATCGCCCGGATAGCCGCCCGCTTCGGGCGTACCCCGGACTCCGTGCGCACCAAGCTGCGTGAGCTCGGGCACGAGCCGCGCCGCCCGGAGTACTGCCCGCCCGACGGCTGCCTGTCGTGGTCGCGCTACGCCTCGCCCGCCCTCCTGGGCACACCGCAGGAGCAGGCGGAGGGCTGACGCCCAGCCGCCGCGGGGCGGCGCGCGAAGTGCGGCCCGCGCCCGATAATGGACGGGCGCGGGCTGCGCGCACCCATGCCGAAGGCCGAAGGAAGCGACTCTCATGACCCGCGTGATCGCCGGAGCGGCGGGCGGCCGCCGCCTGGCCGTGCCTCCAGGGCAGGGCACCCGCCCGACCTCCGACCGGGCACGCGAAGGACTGTTCTCCACCTGGGAGTCGCTGCGCGGCGGTCTGCGCGGTGCACGGGTGCTCGACCTCTACGGCGGCTCCGGAGCCGTAGGACTCGAGGCCCTCTCCCGCGGGGCGGAGCACGTCCTCCTCGTCGAGGCCGACTCACGCGCCGCCCGTACCATCCGGGAGAACGTCCGCGCCGTCGGCCTGCCCGGCGCCGAGGTCCGCGCGGCCAAGGCCGAGCGGATCGCGGCGGCCGGGGCCCCGCGGACTCCGTACGACGTCGTCTTCCTCGACCCGCCGTACTCGATGGCGGACGACGACGTACGGGAGATCCTCCTCACACTCCTCGTGGAGGGGTGGCTCGACGAGGGCGCGCTGGCCACCGTGGAACGCAGCAGCAGGGGCGGAGAGTTTCACTGGCCGGCCGGTTTCGAGGCGCTGCGGGCCCGTCGTTACGGCGAGGGCACGCTTTGGTACGGTCGCGCCGCATGACGGGCGGGGCGGGCCGCCGTCATACGTCGGAGAGCGAGGAATCACCAGTGCGCCGAGCCGTCTGTCCGGGTTCGTTCGACCCCATCACCAACGGCCACCTCGACATCATCGCGCGGGCCGCCAAGCTCTACGACGTCGTCCACGTCGCGGTGATGATCAACAAGGCGAAGCAGGGCCTGTTCACCGTCGAGGAGCGGATAGCGCTCATCGAGGAAGTCACCGCCGAATTCGGGAATGTCGAGGTGGAGGCGTTCCACGGCCTCCTCGTCGACTTCTGCAAGCAGCGCGACATCCCCGCGATCGTCAAGGGGCTGCGAGCCGTCAGCGACTTCGACTACGAGTTGCAGATGGCCCAGATGAACAACGGCCTGTCCGGCGTGGAGACCCTGTTCGTCCCCACCAACCCCACCTACAGCTTCCTGTCCTCCAGCCTGGTCAAGGAGGTGGCCACATGGGGCGGAGACGTCTCGCACCTCGTTCCGCCCACGGTGCTGGCCGCGCTGCGCAGGAAGCTGGCTTCGGACTGACCTCCGCTCGAGCGGCCCGGTGGTCGTAGAGTCTTCCTCGACTCCATCCGCACCCGCTCCAGTCGGCGGGCCCGAGGAAAGACTGAGCTGTAGTGGACGTGCAGAAGAAGCTCGACGAGATCGTCGCGGCTGTTGAGGGCGCCCGTTCCATGCCGATGTCGGCCTCCTGCGTCGTCAACCGCGCCGAGCTGCTAGCCATGCTGGAGGAGGTCAGAGCGGTCCTTCCGGACTCCCTCGCCCAGGCGCGGGCGGTGCTCGGCGACCGGGAGCAGGTGGTCGAGGAGGCCCGCCGCGAGGCCGAGCGGATCCTCCAGTCGGCGCACGCCGAGCGGGGCTCGCTCATCTCGGACACCCAGGTGGCCCGCCAGTCCCAGGGCGAGGCGGACCGCATCCTGTCCGACGCCCGCCGCGAGGCCGAGGAGATCCGTGCCGAGGCCGACGACTACGTCGACAGCAAACTGGCCAACTTCGAGGTCGTGCTGACCAAGACCCTCGGCGCCGTCGACCGCGGCCGCGAGAAGCTGCTCGGCCGCGGCCCGGGGGTGGACGAGCGGGGCGAGCCCGACGCGGACGTCCCCGAGCGCTCCACCGACCCGATGGAGCTACGGCGCCGGGCCGACGAGTACGTCGACACCAAGCTGCGCAGCTTCGAGGCCGTGCTGGGCAAGACGCTCGAGGCCGTCGGCAGGGGCCGCAAGAAGCTGCTCGGGCACCGTCCCATGGACGAGCTCGCCGACTACTCCTCGATCGGCGAGGAGCACTCCGCGCACGCCGGGCAGAGCGACGTCGACTACGTGGCCGCCCTCGCCGCGGTGCCCGCCGCCCCGCAGATCCCCCAGCAGCCCGCCGCCTACGACGGCTCGCCGTACACGTACGGCGGCTACCCGCAGGACGGCTACGGCGCGGCGGCCCAGTCACAGCAGGATCCCCAGCAGCCCCAGCCGCCGGCCCCCCAGCAGTACCCCCAGGACGGCTACTACGACCCGAACTACGGCTGGCAGCCCCAGGCGCAGCCGCAGTACGGCGAGGAGGGCTACGCCCAGGACGGATACGGCCGGCAGGCCCAGCCGCTCGATCCCCAGCAGGGGGCCCAGGCGCAGCAGGACCCCCAGCAGTACCAGCAGCCCCAGGCCGGGTACGGCGGCGGGAGCCTGGACGAGACCAGCTTCTTCGACACTTCCGTGATCGACGTCCAGCGCCTGCGGGAACTCGACGGCCGGGGCTGAGCCGAGGACTGCCGAGGACTGCCGAGGCCGCCGGGGGACCGGACCGAGGCCGCCGGGGTCCGGATCGGGACCGCCGGGCCCGGTACGGGGGCCGGGGCCGGCAGGGAAGCCGGGGCCGCAGTCCCTCGGCGGGGCCCGAAGTTGGGCTCGCGGAGCTTGTCCAGTATCCTGACACCTCCGGCCTCTGAAGCGCCGGTGATGTCGGCTGCCCGAGTACCGCATCCCTTGCGGCACGGGAGCGATGTCCGAGAACCGCACTCTCCGCCCCGGCGGGGGATGATCCGAGAGCAGGAAGCCCTGAACCGCCTAGACCACCGCGACCCGCTCGTGTTCGACACACGCGAGCTGGGGCGACGGCCTGGGTCGATGAAGCGGGTTTCCCGTACGATCTCGGCTCCGGCGGACCTCGGCGTCGAGGTGATCGGCGTCCCCGAAGGCGCGACGGTCGAGCTGGAGATGCGACTCGAGTCGGTGATGGAGGGCGTGCTCGTCACGGGTACCGCCACCGCACCGCTCAAGGGAGAATGCGTACGCTGTCTGGATCCGCTCGAGCGGGAGCTCGAAGCGGAGTTCCAGGAGATGTACTCCTACCCCGACGCCGATGACCGCGGCAGCGATGCCGAGGAGGGCGACGAGGAGGAGGTGCTTGTTCTCGAGGGCGACATGTTCGACCTCGAGCCCGTGCTGCGTGACGCGGTGGTGCTCGCACTGCCGCTGCAGCCGGTGTGCCGGGAGGACTGCCTCGGCCTGTGTTCCGAATGCGGAGCCAGGCTGTCGGACGACCCCGGCCACCACCACGAGACCGTCGACATCCGGTGGGCGGCTCTGCAGGGATTCGCCGCCTCTGCTGAGGATGGCGAAAAGGACGAACCCATCGGTGGCCGGGAGGCCCCCGACGAGAACCAGGAGAAGTAGCCGTGGCTGTTCCGAAGCGGAAGATGTCGCGCAGCAACACGCGTCACCGCCGTTCGCAGTGGAAGGCTGCGGTTCCGGCTCTCGTGGCGTGCGACCGCTGCCGCGAGCCGAAGCTGGCGCACATCGCGTGCCCGAGCTGCGGCACCTACAACCGTCGTCAGGTCCTCGAGGTCTGATCGGCGGGTGACAGGCTCGATGTCAGACGGCACAGCGCCGAAGAAGCGCTCGCCCCGCTCAGGCGGGGACGGACCGCCCGACAAGGCCTCGTCCCACGCACTCCTGGAAGGGCGGCTCGGGTACACCCTCGAGCCCGCCCTTCTGGTGCGTGCGCTGACGCACCGTTCCTACGCGTACGAGAACGGCGGACTGCCGACCAACGAGCGGCTGGAGTTCCTGGGGGACTCCGTGCTCGGCCTCGTGGTCACGGACACGCTGTACCGCATCCACCCGGACCTCCCGGAGGGCCAGTTGGCCAAGCTCCGGGCCGCGGTGGTCAACTCGCGTGCGCTGGCGGGCGTCGGCCGCGGCCTCGAGCTGGGAAGGTTCATCCGGCTGGGACGCGGTGAGGAAGGGACCGGAGGACGGGACAAGTCCTCGATCCTGGCCGACACCCTCGAAGCCGTGATCGGCGCGGTCTACATCGACCGCGGCCTGGAGGCGGCCTCCGAGCTGGTGCACCGGCTCTTCGATCCGTTGATCGAGGAGTCCTCCAACCTGGGCGCGGGCCTGGACTGGAAGACCAGTCTCCAGGAGCTCACGGCCACGGCGGGCATCGGCGTCCCCGAGTACGTCGTCAGTGAGTCGGGACCCGACCACGAGAAGACGTTCACGGCGCGCGCCCGGGTCGGTGGCGAGGACTACGGGTCCGGGGTGGGCCGGAGCAAGAAGGAAGCGGAGCAGAAGGCGGCACAGGCCGCCTGGCACGCCATCCGCGACCAGTACGGGGAAAAGGGCGGCAAGGCCGGATCGGCGGACAGCGCCGAGACGGCCGCGCTCTGATCGCCGGACACCCGCACGACGCACAACCCCACCGTCCCCAGGGCGGTGGGTTTCTGCGTTTGCAGCAAGCCGCACCGGAATCGCCGGAGCCGCACCGGGGCGGCGGACGCGCACCGGACGACGCAAGGAGGGGCACGTGCCCGAGCTTCCCGAGGTCGAGGTGGTCAGGCGCGGCCTGGACCGCTGGGTCAGCGCACGGACCGTGGCCGCCGTGGACGTCCTCCACCCGCGCGCGGTGCGCCGCCAGGTGGGCGGAGGGGAGGACTTCGCAGCCGCTCTGGTCGGCCACCGCCTCGGCCCCGCCTACCGCAGGGGCAAGTACCTGTGGCTGCCGATCGAGGAGACCGACTTCTCCCTGCTCGGCCATCTCGGCATGAGCGGGCAGCTCCTGGTGCGGCCCGCGGACTCGCCCGACGAGACGCATCTGCGGATCAGGATCTCGTTCACCGACGGGGGCATGCAGCTGCGGTTCGTCGACCAGCGCACCTTCGGCGGCCTTTCCGTGCACGAGGCCCGGCCCGGCGACCCCGAGGCCACCCCGCTGGCCATCTCGCACATCGCCCGCGACCCCCTCGACCCGGACTTCGACGAGGACGTCTTCCACATCGCGCTGCGCCGCCGCCGTACCGGGCTCAAGCGGGCGCTGCTGGACCAGTCGCTCATCAGCGGCGTCGGCAACATCTACGCCGACGAGGCGCTGTGGCGCTGCCGGATGCACTTCGACCGGCCGACCGGCTCGATGACCCGCCCGCGCACCGCCGAGCTGGTGGCGGCGGTCCGCGCGGTGATGGGCCAGGCGCTGGAGGCCGGCGGTACGAGCTTCGACAGCCTGTACGTCAACGTCAACGGCGAGAGCGGCTACTTCGACCGCTCGCTCGACGTCTACGGGCGCGAGGACGAGCCCTGCCGCCGCTGCGGCACCCCGGTCCGCCGGCGCCCGTTCATGAACCGCTCGAGCTACTACTGCCCCAGATGCCAGCGGCCACCGCGGCTCCCGCGCGGCTGAGGCGACCCTTCCCTGGGGGCCCAGCGGCCCTTCCCCCGGGGCCGAGGTGAGCACGGGGTAGTTACATCGGCGGACCGGTGCGTCACCATGAGCCCATGCCGGAGGTGCTCGAAGGCGGGGGCGGGGACCGCGAGTGGGGGACCGCGCAGCTCCGGCGAGGGCTGCGACTGACCGCCGCCACCGTCGCGGGGCTCCTGCTCGCCTGGTACGGATTCGTCACCATGCACGCCGAGCACGGGCGGCCCGACTCCGCCCGCAGCCGCACCCTGCCCGGCACACCCGGCCCCGTGCTGAGCGACGCCGACGTGGACGCCATCGTGGCCATGGGCGAGGACGGCTTCCCCGGCGGAGGCACGGTGCTGGCCCGCATGGGCCCCGGCGTCCGGGAACGCAGTGTGCCGCTGCGTGGGACGCTCCTGGACGTCCCCGAGGGCCTCGACCCGTGCGCCGTGCCGTCGGACGGCAGGGGCGGCCGCGCGGTCGTCCAGCGCATGTGGGCGGCGGGGGAGAGCCGCCCGGCGCTGCGTGAACCCGGGCTGATGGGCGAGGTGGACACCGTTCCCCCGTTCATCAGGCTGCTCGGATACCGCGGAGAGCAGGTCTGGACGGTCTCGAAGGAGGGCGTGGGTACCCCCGACGCCGGGGTGAGGGTGCGCAGGGGCGCCGAGGCCGCGCCGCGTACGGTGCGGATGATCGACCTGAGCCGGCGCAGCGCCGACTCCCGGGTGCCGGTGGCGCTGCTGGACGACCGGGTCTTCCCCGGCCCCGTGGCACGGGCCGACACCGGGGTGCTGTTCGCGGACTCCGGGGATCCGTCGCTCCCGCGCGCGGGCGGTTACGAACTCCACGTGGAGTGGCCGGGGCGCCGTGGCACCGGCTTCCATGTGGACCGCGTCCTCGCGTACGGCCGCGACGCGATCGTGGCCCTGGACCTGCGACTCGTCGTCATCCAGGTCAACCAGCGCGGCGAGGCCGTCCGCACCGCGGTCACCCTGCCCGAGGGCTGGACACTGCCCGGCCCGCCGCGGGCAGGCCGGTTCGCGTTCGCCGACGGCGGCTTCGCGATGGTGGTCCGAACGGCCGACGGCGAGCAGACGGCGCTGGCCTACGCCGATCTGTACACGGGCCGCTCCGTCCTCGTCCCGGGCAGCGAGGGCGCCTCCTCGGCCGACCCGCGCGGCGTGGTCGGCCGCGGCGCGCGGGTGCTCTTCCTGGTGGGCGGCGAGGGGCAGGCCGGCTCCGGCATAGCGGTCTGGGACACGGTGGACCGCTCCCGCGCGCACCTCCTGACGCGTTCCCGTGTCCCCGAGGCAGCCCACTTGGTCTGCGCTGTGCCCCGCTGACGCGGGCGGCCTCCCGGCCGCCCCCGGGCCAACGGTCCCGCGCGCCCTCACAGCCCCGCACCCGAGCGGGAGCGAGGCAGGATCCACCGCGGCAGCGCCGATGGGGGCCGCGCCTGCCCAGCGCCGGCCCCGGCCAGGGCTGTGCCTTTCCAGGGCTGCGCCTGTCGGGGGCTGTGCTTGTCCAGCGTTGGTCCCGGCCAGGGCTGTGCCTGTCCAGGGCTGTGCTTGTCGGGGGCTGTGCTTGTCCAGCGTTGGCTCGACCGGGGGTGTGCTTGTCCAGCGTTGGTCCCGGCCAGGGCTGTGCCTGTCCGGGGCTGTGCTTGTCCAGCGTTGGCCCGACCGGGGCTCTGCCTGTCCAGCGCTGCGCAAGCCCAGGGCTGCGCCAGTCCAGCGCAGCGCCTGTCCAGCGCTGGCCTTGCCCAGGGCTGTGCCTGTCCGGCGCCCCGCCAGTCCAGCGCTGGCCCCGGCCAGGGCTGTGCCTGTCCAGCGCTGCGCAAGCCCAGGGCTGCGCCTGTCCGTGGCTGGCGCTACCGGGTCGGCGTTGCGCCGACCGGGGCTGCCGCCACCGGGACGGTGGTCCGGTCAGTAGCCGAACTCCTGGGTCCACCACGGGCCGCCGAGGCCGTTCTGGACACCCACGCCTATCGTCTTGTAGTCGCAGTTGAGGATGTTGGCCCGGTGGCCGGGGCTGCCCATCCAGGCCGCCATCACCGCTTCGGCGTCCGCCTGGCCCCTGGCTATGTTCTCGCCGCCGAGCGTCGTGATGCCCGCCGCCGAGGCGCGGTCCCACGGGGTGAGCCCATCGGGGTCGGTGTGGTCGAAGAAGCCGCGCAGCGCCATGTCGAGGCTGAACGCGCCCGCGAGGTCCGCCAGCCCACCGGACGGCTTCAGGGGCTTGCACCCCGCCTTGGCCCGCTCGATGTTGACCAGCGAGACCACGGCCGCCTCCGCCGCGTCACCGGTGCTCGGACCCGGCGGCTGCGTCTCCTTGGGCTTCTTCGTCGGCTTCCCGGGCTTGGGCTTCTTCGTCACCGGCGGCGGAGTCGTCGGCCGCTTGGTGGTGGGCGCGGAAGGGGTCGAGGGGGGCCTGGTGTGGGAGGGCCTCGGCGCTGAAGGGGTCCGTGTCGGGCTCGTCTGCGTCGGGCTGCTCGGCGGGGCCGGTGTGCGCGTTGAACCGCGGCCCGGCGCCGGGGGAGCGGTGTGGGACCCCGGGTCCACCGGGGCGCCGGAGAAACCGTCGGGACCGGTCGAGGACCCGGGCGGCAGCGGCTGCGCAGGGCCGTTGCCGCCCCCGAACGCGCTCACATTGCCGGGAAGTCCCGAGGGGCCGGGAATGAGCCCGCTGCCCATGGCCACCGCTCCGACAGCCAGAGCTGCGGATGTGGCGAGGAAACCCGTTCGCACCGGGCTGCCGGAACGACGCCGGGGGCTTCTGTGACCCCGGTGCCGAGCGGACGCCGGCATGGCATCGGAAACGGCGCCGACGCGGTTACGGCTGTGGCGGCCCATCTGTCGCCTCCGTCAGAGTCAGATTGGGGAGATCACTCGAAGGAGTGAATGGCCTCGGCGTGGACTCTAGACCAGATACGGGAGGTGCCGCTGTGAAGAGGGTTCGTTACCGGTATAGCGTGGCGAATATGAGCAGCAATGTCCGGCTTACTGCCTGGGTTCGGGGAGATGTGCAGGGCGTCGGATTCCGTTGGTGGACCCGTGCCCGGGCCCTGGAGATCGGCGTTCTCGGCTACGCGAGCAACCTCGACGACGGCAGGGTCCAGGTCGTGGCGGAGGGGCCGCGCGAGTACTGCGAGCGCCTTCTGGAGCTTCTGCGGACGGCGCCCGACACGCCCGGACAGGTCGTCGGCGTGGCCGACCTGTGGGGCGAACCCCGTGGTGGCTACGACGGATTCGCCATCCGCTGAGATCCCCTCCCGGCGGGCACCGTCCGGCGGGGACCGGGCGGGCGGCAGAGGAGTCCATCGGGCGCTGCCGAACGGGAGGTTGCCAATCCGGGAGGACCGTGCTTAACTCCGGGGCCTGAGGATGATCGCCAATGATCGCCACGGCCGCCGGACCGCCGCGCGCGGGGGAGTGCCCCCGTTCTGCGCCTGGGCGGTCGCGAATAACGCGCTGTGATCGTGTTGACCCTCAAACCATTTGGTGAGACGCTGAAAGCCCGCGCACTCCGCTGTCTGCAAGTACGGAACGATGTGTAGGCGCGCACATAGCGGGTGCGAACCCTTCTCGACCCAACCGCTCCCGGTCGGTCACTCAGCGTGGAGGACCATCCATCATGGCAAAGGCGCTTCTCGGTTACGTCGGCGGTCCCGACCCGCGACTCCTCTCCGAGATGCGAAGGCTCCAGCAGCGCGTACAGGACCTTGAGTCCGAGCTCGTACGGATCCAGTCCGAGAACGACGCGCTCGCTGCCGCATCGCGTGAAGAGGCGCTGCTCCGCAGCATCGACGTACCCCAGGCGGAGCCTGCGCTCACCTGATCCGTCCCGTGCCAGGGACGGGCGGGCTGTGCTCTCGCCGTTCGGCAAATCCCAAGGGACGCTTCGGCGTCCCTTCTGTCATTCCCGCCGCTGCCATTCCTGCCGCTGTCATTGCCGCCGCTGTCATTGCTGAAATTCCCGCGGCTGGCGTGCGGCCTGTCAGTCGTCCGGCCGCTCAAACGGCCCGGTGGTCGTCCGCCGGGCCTGGTTCCCCCGCTTTCCGTGTGTGCGCCGAGCGCCCCGTGCGCCGGTCGTCCTGTACGAGTCGTTCGAATGATGGGCCCTCGCGCTCGCTGTGAGCGCTTCCCCGTGATCCCCCTGATCATCCACTGACTGATCATCCACTGAGCCTTCACCTTTGATGTGCCCCCTGGCCACGGCGGTGAAACCGCTGTGGAGCCCTCCGCGACCGGTAGAGTCCGAGCCTGCGCAGACACCCCGGCCAAGCCAGACAAACAGGTCCAAGAGGAGGAGAGCTCGGCGTGCACTTGAAGAGCTTGACCCTTCGCGGTTTCAAATCGTTCGCCTCCGCGACCACCTTGCGCTTCGAGCCGGGTATCACCTGCGTCGTCGGCCCCAATGGCTCCGGCAAGTCCAATGTCGTCGACGCCCTGTCCTGGGTGATGGGCGAGCAGGGCGCCAAATCCCTGCGCGGCGGGAAGATGGAGGACGTCATCTTCGCCGGGACCACCGGCCGCCCGCCGCTCGGCCGCGCCGAGGTGAGCCTGACCATCGACAACACCGACGGCGCCCTGCCGATCGACTACAGCGAGGTCACCATCACGCGGACGATGTTCCGCAACGGCGGCAGCGAGTACCAGCTCAACGGTGACACCTGCCGCCTGCTCGACATCCAGGAACTGCTCTCCGACTCCGGCATCGGCCGCGAGATGCACGTGATCGTCGGCCAGGGACAGCTCGACTCCGTGCTCCACGCGGACCCGGCCGGGCGACGCGCGTTCATCGAGGAGGCCGCCGGGGTCCTCAAGCACCGCAAGCGCAAGGAGAAGGCGCTGCGCAAGCTGGACGCGATGCAGGCCAACCTCGCCCGCGTCCAGGACCTCACCAACGAGCTGCGCCGCCAGCTCAAGCCACTCGGCCGCCAGGCCCAGGTCGCCCGCCGCGCCGCCGTCATCCAGGCCGACCTGCGCGACGCCCGGCTGCGGCTGCTCGCCGACGACCTCGTCACCCTGCGCAAGGCGCTGCGGGCGGAGGTCGCCGACGAGGCCGCGCTCAAGGCACGCAAGGAGTCGGTCGAGGAGGAGCTGGCCGCAGCCCAGCAGCGCGAGGCGTATCTGGAGTCGCAGGTGCGCGAGCTCGCGCCCCGGCTCACCCGTGCGCAGGACACCTGGTACCGGCTCTCCCAGGCGGCGGAGCGGGTGCGCGGGACCATCGGCCTCGCCGAGCAGCGCGTCAAGCACGCCACCGCCGCGCCCGAGCAGGAGCGGCGCGGCCGCGACCCCGAGGACATGGAGCGCGAGGCCGCCCGCATCCGCGAGCAGGAGGCGGAGCTCAAGGACGCGCTGGAGGCGGCGCAGCGCGCCCTCGACGACACCGTGGACCACCGCGCCCACCTCGAACGCGAGCTGGTCGAGGAGGAGAAGCGCCTGAAGGCGGCCGCCCGGGCCATCGCCGACCGGCGCGAGGGCCTGGCCCGGCTGCACGGCCAGGTCAACGCCGCCCGCAGCCAGGTGGGCGCCGCCGAGGCCGAGATCGGCCGGCTCAGGTCCGCCGGCGACGAGGCCCTGGCGCGCGCGCAGGCCGCGCAGGAGGAGTACGAGCAGCTCCAGGCGCAGGTGGACGGCCTCGACGAGGGCGGCGCCGACATGGAGGACGAGCTCGAAGAGGCCAAGCGGCGCCTCGCCGGGGCCGAGGAGGCGCTCGGCCGCGCCCGGGAGGAGAAGTCGTCGGCGGAGCGGCAGCGGGCCGCGCTCCAGGCCCGGCACGAGGCCCTGGCCATGGGCCTGCGGCGCAAGGACGGCACGGGGGCGCTGCTGGCCGCCGACCGGCTCACCGGCCTGCTCGGCCCGGCCGCCGAACTCCTGACGGTGGCGGTCGGGTACGAGGTGCCCGTCGCCTCGGCGCTGGGCGTCGCCGCCGACGCGGTCGCCGTCTCGGGAACCGCTGCCGCGGCCGAGGCGCTGCGCCTGCTGCGCAAGGACGACGCCGGGCGGGCCGCGCTCCTGCTCGAAGGCGCCCCGGAAACCGCTCCCTGGCCCGGCACCGCTCCCCGTCCGCCGCTGCCGCCGGACGCACGGTGGGCGGAGGAACTGGTCGGCGGGCCGGAAGGACTGCTGCCCGCGGTGCGCGCGATGCTGCGCGGCATCGTCGCCGTGCCCACACTGGACGCCGCGGAGACGCTGGTCTCCCACCACCCCTCCCTGACCGCCGTGACCGCGGAGGGTGACCTGCTCAGCGGCCACTTCGCCCACGGCGGGTCCGCCGGGGCGCCCAGCCTGCTGGAGGTGCAGGCGGCGGTCGACGAGGCCGCGTCCCGGCTGGAGGAGCTCGAGACTCGCTGCGAGCAGGCCGCCGTCGACCAGGCCGAGGCAGGGGAAGCCCGCAGGAACGCGCAGGCGCGGGTCGAGGAGCTGACCCAGCGGCGGCGCGCGGCCGAGAAGGAGAAGTCCTCGTACGCGCAGGCGCTCGGGCGCCTCGGCGGGCAGGCCCGCGGCGCCGCGGGTGAGGCCGAGCGGCTGGCCGCCTCCGTGGCCAGGGCGGAGGAGTCGCTGGAGAAGGCGAGGGCGAGTTACGAGGAGCTGTCCGCCCGGCTCGACTACGCCGAGGAGGAGCCGGCCGAGGAGGAGCCCGACACCGCGGCCCGCGACCGCCTCGCCGCCGACGGCGCCAACGCCCGCCAGACCGAGATGGAGGCGCGCCTCCAGGTGCGCACCCACGAGGAGCGGGTCAAGGGACTCGCCGGACGGGCGGACGGACTGGACCGAGCGGCCCGCATGGAGCGCGAGGCACGAGCGCAGGCAGCCGCGCGCCGGGCCCGCATGGAGCGCGAGGCCTCGGTCGCGACCGCGGTGCTGGCGGGCTCGAGGGACCTGCTGCGCTTCATCGAGGTCTCCCTCGTCCGCGCGGAACGCGAACGGGAACTCGCCCAGCAGGTGCGCGCCGAACGCGAACAGGAGCTGGGCCTGGAGCGTTCGCGCGGCCGGGACCTGAAGTCGGAGCTGGACAAGCTCACCGACTCGGTGCACCGGGGCGAGGTGCTCGGCGCGGAGAAGCGCATGCGCATCGAGCAGCTGGAGACCAAGGCGCTGGAGGAGCACGGCATCGAGGCGGACGGGCTCGTAAACGAGTACGGTCCCCAGGTCCTCGTTCCGCCCTCGCCCCCGGCGGAGGGGGAGCAGGCGCCCGAGGACCCGCAGCCGAGGCCGTACGCACGGGCCGAGCAGGAGAAGCGGCTGAAGGCGGCGGAGCGTGCCTACGCCCAACTCGGCAAGGTCAACCCGCTGGCGCTGGAGGAGTTCGCGGCGCTGGAGGAGCGGCACAAGTTCCTGACCGAGCAGCTCGAGGACCTGAAGAAGACCCGCGCCGACCTGCTGACGGTGGTCAAGGAGGTCGACGAGCGGGTGGAGCAGGTCTTCACCGCGGCCTACCACGACACCGCGAGGGAGTTCGAGGGCGTCTTCTCCCGGCTGTTCCCCGGCGGTGAGGGGCGGCTGATCCTCACCGACCCCTCGGACATGCTCACCACCGGTGTGGAGGTGGAGGCGCGGCCACCCGGCAAGAAGGTCAAGCGGCTCTCGCTGCTCTCCGGCGGGGAGCGGTCCCTGACGGCGGTGGCCCTGCTGGTGGCGATCTTCAAGGCCCGGCCGAGCCCCTTCTACGTCATGGACGAGGTCGAGGCGGCGCTCGACGACACCAACCTCCAGCGGCTGATCCGGATCATGCGCGAGCTCCAGGAGAGCTCGCAGCTGATCGTGATCACCCACCAGAAGCGGACGATGGAGGTCGCCGACGCGCTCTACGGTGTGTCGATGCAGGGTGACGGGGTCTCGAAGGTCATCAGCCAGAGGCTGGACCGGGCCTCGTAGGGACCGCTTTCGCAGCGGCTCGGGGCCGTGCAGCAAATGTCATGGAGTGAAGGTTGCCGCCGCGGGTATGCGCGGAAGCGCAGCTTCCATGGCACTCTCGCTCATGATTTGTGTTCGGAAGTTGAAGGCATAGTGTCCGTTGCGTTGTCTTTGCTTTCGAGTGATAGCCGTGCTCGGGTCCCGACCGGCTGCCGCCGAAGGCCCGAGCCACAGGTCCGGCACAGGCGCCGGACCGCCAGGAGCAAGCGTTGACCAGCACCGCCCCGCCGATGGACCCGCAGGGCCGCAGCGCCCACCCCGACCATCTCGGCCATGTCGTCTTCATCACCGCGGCGGCCGCGATGGGCGGCTTCCTGTTCGGCTACGACAGCGCCGTCATCAACGGCGCCGTCACCGGCATCAAGTCCCACTTCGGGGTCGGCAGCGGTGAGACCGGCCTCGTCGTCTCCGTGGCGCTGCTCGGCTGCGCCTTCGGCGCCGCGTTCGCCGGGCGACTGGCCGACCGGCTCGGTCGTATCCGCTCGATGCAGATCGCGGCCGTGCTGTTCACGGCGAGCGCGATCGGCTCGATGTTCCCCTTCTCCCTCTGGGACCTGGGCTTTTGGAGGGTCGTCGGCGGCATCGGGATCGGTATGGCCTCGGTCATCGCCCCCGCCTACATCGCCGAGGTGGCGCCCCCGGCGTACCGGGGCCGCCTCGGCTCGCTCCAGCAACTCGGCATCGTCGTGGGCATCGTGATCTCCCAGCTCGCCAACTACGCCGTCGCCCAGGCCGCCGGCGGTGAGACCACGAACACGATCCTCGGCATCGAGGCCTGGCAGTGGATGCTCGGTGTGATGGTCGTCCCGGCCGCGCTCTACGGGGTGCTGTCGCTCACGATCCCCGAGTCGCCGCGGTATCTGATCTCGGCCGGGCGCCACGACGAGGCCCGCAAGGTCCTCGCCGACGTGGAGGGTTCGGACGTGGACCTCGACACGCGGGTCGCCGAGATCGAACAACTGCTGCGCAGCGACCACGAGCCGAAGCTCTCCGACCTGCTCGGCGGCAGGTGGGGCCTGCTCCCGATCGTCTGGGTCGGCATCCTGCTGTCGGTGTTCCAACAGCTCGTCGGCATCAATGTGATCTTCTACTACTCCTCGGCGCTGTGGCAGTCGGTGGGCATCAACACCAGCAACTCCCTCCTGATCAGCCTCTCCACCTCGATCATCAACCTGATCGGCACCTTCATCGCCATCGCGCTGGTCGACCGGGTCGGCCGCAAGCCCCTGGCGCTGGTCGGCTCCGCCGGCATGGCGCTGTCGCTGGCGGCCGCCTCATGGGCGTTCTCCTACAAGAGCGGCACCGGCCAGGACATCTCCATCCCGGACACGCAGGGCACGGTGGCGCTCATCGCCGCGCATGTCTTCGTGCTCTTCTTCGCCCTGTCCTGGGGTGTGGTGGTCTGGGTCCTGCTCGGTGAGATGTTCCCCAACCGCGTCCGCGCCGCCGCCCTCGGCATCGCCGCGTCGGCGCAGTGGCTGGCCAACTGGGCGATCACGGTGACGTTCCCGTCGCTGTCGGACTGGAACCTGTCGGCCACGTACATCGCATACGCCGGATTCGCCGTGCTGTCGTTCTTCTTCGTGCTGAAGTTCGTGCCCGAGACGAAGGGCAAGAAGCTGGAGGAGATGGGCTGAGGTCCGGCCTGTTCCGCCGGCCCGTTCCGTCAGCGGCCTAGTCCTTCAGCCTGGGCAGGACCCGCTCGGTGAACAGATGGAGGCTGCGCCAGCCCTCGTCCACGGGCATTCCGCCGCACAGCGGGTGCAGGACGAGGGCGGCGCCCGGCCCCTGTTCCTCGGCGAACGCCACGCACTCGTCCGGAGTCAGCATCCGGTACACGCCCTCGGCCCTCAGCTCCTCGGCGGTGGCGGCGGCCGACTTCACGGCGGAACGGGTCTCGGGCGTCTGCCACCCGGCGTAGACGGCGGCCTCGTGGAGCAGGTGCTTCCCGTACTCTGCCCAGGCCCGGTCGGGGTCCTCGGTGATGTGCAGCAACGCGGTGGTGGCGGGGGGCAGCAGGCACCAGCCCTCCGTCCCGTACTCGGCGCGCATGGCGTGGTAGTACTCCTCCAACTCCGGCAGATGCGCGGAGGGGAAGAAAGGCAGCCCCAGGCGGGCGGCCCGGCGCGCGGCCGCCTTGGAGGCCCCGCCGACGAGCAGGAGCGGATGCGGGCGCGTCGCCGGGGGAGGAGTGACCCGCACGGTGCGCTCCCGGTGCTCGAACGGCTCACCGCTCCACGCCGCGAGCAGCGTCTCCAGCGACTCGTCCTGGAGCTTCCCGCGCGCGTGCCAGTCCCGCCCGTGCGCGGCGTACTCCTGCGGCCGGTAGCCGATCCCGGCCACCGCCATCAGCCGACCGCCCCCGGCGAGGTCGAGCACGGCCAGATCCTCGGCGAGGCGCAATGGGTCGTAGAGCGGGGTGATCAACGCGCAAACGGTGACCCCGATCCGCCGGGTCCGCCCGAGCATGAGCCCGGCGAGGGCCAGGGGCGAGGGCAGCCATCCGTCGTCGGCGCCGTGGTGCTCCTCGAGCGTGATGGTGTCGACCCCACTGCCGTCGGCCGCCGCGGCCATCTCCACGGCCGCCCGGTACCGCTCGGCCAGTTCCTCGGTCGCCAACCCCGGCTGCACGAGATTGAACCGAACATTGGAAACCACCACGCCGCACCCCTCCCCAGCGGAAGATGTCCGGGGCAAGGTAGCTGACACATCGTCAGCTTTCAATGCTCACGCAGACCCAACGGGGAAGCGCCCCCTGCAGCGGAGCAGGGGGGAAGCGCTCCCTCGTCCCACGAAGGGTGCCTGCCGGGCGGGTGCCGCCCCCCTTCGGCCCGGCCGCCCCCGCAGCCACCCCGCCGACCGGCCCCGCCCACGGCGGCGCCTTTCCCACCCCGCCGACCGGCCCCCGCCCACGGTTGGCGCCCGTGCCACTCCGCCGACCGGACCCGGCCCACGGTTGGCGCCCGTGCCACTCCGCCGACCGGACCCGCCCATGGCGACCCCCGTGTCACCCCGCCGACCGGCCCCGTCTACGGCTGCCTCCGCAGCCACCCCGCCGACCGGCCCCCGCCCGCAGCCGGGCCCCCTACCCACCCACCCAGCCGACCGATCCCACCGACGGCTGCCTCCGCAGCCACCCCGCCGACCGGCCCTGCCCACGGTAGGCGCCCGTGCCACCCCGCCCACCGGCCCCGCCCCACGGCAACGTCTTTCCCACCCCGCCTACCGGCCCCGTCCACGGCGGCGCCCTTCCCATCCAGCCGCCGCACAGCGGCCGAGGCGCCATCGGCCCGCAGTGCCGTTCCTCGCGGCCCCGGCCGCCCGGCAGCCGCTGTCCCTTCCGTTCTCCGGCGCCGCCCCGGGCGGTCTCATCCCCATCACCTCTCACCGTCCGGCCCAGCAGTCCCTTCCCAACCGCCGCCCAGCGCCGGGCCGCGCGTCCGTGATACTGGATGCGTTATGGAATTTGTGATCCTTGCCGTAGTCATCGCGGTGGTCGTTCTCGGCGGGCTCAGCGGCCTGGTCCTGGCGCGGCGCCGCAAGGGGCACGCCGCCCCTCCCGCCCCCAAGCCGGACGCGCTCGCGCCGCCCGCCGAGCCGCAGGTCGGCGAGGACGCGGAGGTCCCCCGGGACACACCGAAGCGCACCGTGGAGTCCGTCGACCTGCCGGACGCCGGCACGGTCACCGTCCTCGAGCCCGAGATCCCCGGGGTTCCCGAGACCCTGCCCCCGCCCGCCATCGAGGTGCCCGAGCCCACCGCCGGGCGCCTGGTGCGGCTGCGTTCGCGCCTGTCCCGCTCCCAGAACACCCTGGGCCAGGGACTGCTCTCCCTGCTCTCCCGTGAGCACCTCGACGAGGACACCTGGGAGGAGATCGAGGACACCCTCCTCACCGCCGACGTCGGCGTGGCGCCCACGCAGGAACTCGTGGAGCGCCTGCGCACCCGGGTGAAGGTCCTCGGCACCCGCACCCCCGCCGAACTGCGCGGCCTGCTGCGCGAGGAGCTGGTGCACCTCATCGGCACCGACGCCGACCGCAGCCTGCACACGCACAGTCACGAGGAGCGCCCGGCCGTCGTCATGGTCGTCGGGGTCAACGGCACCGGCAAGACCACCACCACGGGCAAGCTCGCCCGTGTCCTCGTCGCCGACGGCCGCAGTGTCGTGCTCGGTGCCGCCGACACCTTCCGCGCCGCCGCGGCCGACCAGCTCCAGACCTGGGGCGAACGCGTCGGCGCCCGCACCGTGCGCGGGCCGGAGGGCGGGGACCCCGCCTCCGTCGCGTTCGACGCGGTGAAGGAAGGTATCGCCGAGGGCGCGGACACCGTCCTGGTGGACACCGCCGGCCGCCTGCACACCAAGACGGGCCTGATGGACGAGCTCGGCAAGGTCAAGCGGGTGGTGGAGAAGCACGGCCCCGTCGACGAGGTCCTGCTCGTCCTCGACGCCACGACCGGCCAGAACGGCCTGGTCCAGGCGAGGGTCTTCGCCGAGGTCGTCGACATCACCGGCATCGTGCTCACCAAGCTCGACGGCACGGCCAAGGGCGGCATCGTGGTCGCGGTCCAGCGCGAGCTGGGCGTGCCCGTCAAGCTCGTCGGACTCGGCGAGGGCCCGGACGACCTGGCGCCCTTCGAGCCGGGCGCCTTCGTGGACGCCCTCATCGGCGAGTGAGCCGCACGCCACCGCAGACCGCGCGCACCGCGATGCGCCGAGCGCACCGAGCACGCCGAGCGCACCGAGCGCACCGAGCGTGCGCCGCGCACCGATCTCAGGAGCGCACAGAAGAGCGTCGGCCCCTCCGCCACCGGGCGGGAGGGGCCGACGCTCTTTGCGGGGCGGCCGCTCGGACTACGACGGAACGAGCCAGGAGCCGCTGCCTGCCAAGGGCCGCCGGTCCCGGTGGCAGGCGTAGGCGAGGGTGCCGAGGACCAGCCGGGCCTCGGGCGGGTGCACGGCGGTGTCGAGCGTCGGCGGGCGCAGCCAGCGGACCGGCCCCAGCCCCCCGAGTTCGGAGGGCGGCGCGGTGACGTGGTCACCGAGCCCCAGCGGGCGCAGATCCAGCCCGGCGTCGTCCCAGCCCATCTTGTACAGCAGCCCGGACAGCTCCGCGGCGGCGCCCGGCGCCACGAAGAACTGCGCCCGGCCCTCGGGCGTGGCGAGCACGGGCCCCAGCCGGGTGCCCATCCGCTCCAGCCTGACCATCGCCCGGCATCCCGCGGCCTCGGACACCTCGAGCACGTCGAAGGAGCGCCCGGCCGGAAGGAGCGCCGACGCCCCGGGAAACCGCTCCCACAGGGCCGCCACCTCGTCGGCCGTCGATCCGGGCCCCACCTCACCGGCCCCGGCCAGCGGGTGGCGTCCGGGGGCGGCGCACCGCTCGTCCCCGCACGAGCACTCGTCACCGCGGACCAGGCGGGTGCCCGGTGCGACGGCCCAGCCCCACAGTCCGGTGTACTCGGTCACAGTGCTGCACACCGTGGCGCGGGCGCGGCGGCGCGAGCCGGTCCTGATGTCGCCCAACGTGATGCCCATGTCACCTCCAACGGGTCGTGGTAGCCGATGGTTACGCCCCTGTGACACAGCGTCGAGGATGTGGCGGCGCGCGCCGCGGCGGTGCGGCGCGGCCTTCGAGGCTTGCGCCCCTCGCTGCCTCGTGGCTCTCCCCGCGCGCTCCAATCGTCATGTGTCAAGTGAATCGTGCGATGCGGTAGAAGAGTTCATCCGTAGGGGTGGCGAATGGTGGCGTTTCTGCGACCTCCCTCGCGGGACCGGTGATCGGGGGATTACGTTCAGTGCATGAACCCGGCGGCGCGTCAGTCCGCGGGTATGCCGGAGGCAATGGCATCCGTTCGACGTTCGAGTCGGCTTTCGAGCCGGATTTCGGGTCGAGTCCCGGGCCCCCTCCGACAGACCTCTGACGTGGTGTCGGCAGGACGCCCGGGACAGGGCATTCTGGTGACGGTTCTCAGGCCCGACCGCCGGAAGCGAATTCGGCGGGCGACAGCAGCGGGGAGACCCGGGATGGGGGCGTTCCGGTGGGTGAGAAGCAGCCCAATGCCCAGTTGAGCTCGTGGTTCATGCGCAGCGGCTGGTCGAAGGGCGAGCTCGCACGCCAGGTGAACCGCAGAGCGCGGCAGATGGGGGCCCACCACATCAGCACCGACACCTCGCGGGTGCGGCGCTGGCTCGACGGGGAACAGCCCCGCGAGCCCATTCCGAAGATCCTCTCCGAGCTGTTCTCGGAGCGCTTCGGCAGCGTGGTGTCGGTCGAGGACCTCGGGCTGCGTTCCACCCTCGGCTCGCCGCAGATGTCCGGCATCGACCTGCCCTGGGCGGCACCCGAGACCGTCTCGCTGATCAACGAGTTCTCCCGCAGCGACCTGATGCTCAACCGCCGCGGATTCCTCGGCACCTCCCTCGCGCTCTCGGCCGGCCCCGCCCTCGTCGAGCCGATGCAGCGCTGGCTGGCACCGACCGCCACCGGCGTGGTCGAGATCCCCCGCCAGGACGTGCGCAGGGGCGGCACCCGGCTGTCCGAGCCCGAGCTGGACCTGTTGGAGACCACGACGGTGATGTTCCGCCAGTGGGACGCCCAGTGCGGGGGAGGGCTGCGCCGCAAGGCCGTCGTCGGCCAGCTCCACGAGGTCACCGACCTCCTCCAGGAGTCGCACCCGGCACCCGTGGCCAAGCGCCTGTTCCGCACCACCGCGGAACTCGCCCACCTCGCGGGATGGATGAGCTACGACGTCGGTATGCAGCCCACCGCGCAGAAGTACTTCGTCCTCGCGCTGCACGCCGCCAAGGAGGCGGGGGACCGCCCGCTCGGCGCGCTGGTCCTGTCCGCGATGGGCCGGCAGATGATCCACCTCAACCGCCCCGAGGACGGCCTCGAGCTCATCCACCTCGCCCAGTACGGAAGCCGGGACTCGGCCACCGCCAGGACGCAGGCGATGCTGCACGCGGTGGAGGCCCGCGCCTACGCCAATATGGGCGAGGTCAACAAGTGCCACCGAGCGGTGCGCATGGCCGAGGAGACCTTCACCGAGTCGCGGCCGGGCGAGGACCCCGACTGGATCGGCTTCTTCACGCAGGGCGAGCTGTACGGGGAGAACGCCCACTCCTACCGCGACCTGTCGTACGTCGCCGGACGCAGCCCCGCCTACGCCTCCCTGGCCCGCCCGGCGATGGAGAAGGCCGTCGAACTCTTCCGCCAGGACCCCGACCAGCAGCGCACCCTGGCGTTCAACCTCATCGGCATGTCCACGGTCCACCTGCTCCAGCGCGAGCCCGAGGAGGCCGCCGCGTTCGCATACGAAGCCGCGGGCGTCGCGGAGCGGATCCGCTCCGAGCGGGTCAATACGCGGCTGCGCCGTACGACCGCCAACGCCATGAACGACTTCGGTGACGTCCCCGAGGTCCGCGAGCTCGCCGAGCACCTCTCCGAGCTCCCCGACCCCTCCGACCCGACCCCCGCCAGGCAGGCCGTCTGACCCTGCCCTCAGCGCCGGTGCGACCACCGGCACCCTTCGTCGGCACAGGCCCGTCTCACCGCTCGGACACCGGCCGACGCCCGCAGGTTCCGGCCGCGGAAGCCCCCGAACCGCCCGACTCGGCTCCCCCACGCCAGGTCGACAGGGAGACTTCCGCGGCCGGTGCTCCTCCCCCCGGCAGAGCCCCGCCGCAGGCCACCGCGGAGCCCCGTGCACAGGCCGCCGACGGGCTCCGCCAGGGTCACCGGGTCGTGAGAGGCGCTGCTGTACGGAGCGGCCGCCCACGGTACGCGCGGCGCTCCGCCCCATCCGGCAGTTCACGGCCGTGTAACACGCCCGGGGGGTTCGTCACTGCGGTGAAACACCGCATGGCATCCGCTGAAACCCCCGTCCGCCAATCTCATGGCGAAAACCGGCCCACCTTCCCTGACCGCCCTGGGCCGGATCGAGATGAGGAGACGCCGATGCCGGTTGGCCTCAGCGCCGCGAGCACCGTATCCCTGGCCGCGGACAAATTGGATACGGGTAACACCACCTTCATGATCATCAGCGCCGCTCTTGTGATGGTGATGACGCCTGGCCTTGCCTTCTTCTACGGGGGCATGGTGCGGGTCAAGAGCGTTCTGAACATGCTCATGATGAGCTTCATCAGCCTCGGGGTGGTCACCATCCTGTGGGTGCTGTACGGCTTCAGCCTTACCTTCGGTACCGACGCCGGAGGCTTCATCGGCAAGGGTGACTACCTGGGCCTCAGCGGTATCGGGCTCACCGAGCTCTGGCCCGGCTACACCATTCCCATCTACGTCTTCGCCGTCTTCCAGCTCATGTTCGCCGTGATCACCCCCGCGCTGATAAGCGGGGCCCTGGCGGACCGGGTGAAGTTCACCGCGTGGACCCTGTTCATCACGCTGTGGGTCACCGTCGTCTACTTCCCCGTCGCTCACTGGGTGTGGGGCGCCGGCGGCTGGCTCTTCGAACTCGGCGTCATCGACTTCGCGGGCGGCACCGCCGTCCACATCAACGCCGGTGCCGCGGCGCTGGGCGCCATCCTCGTGCTCGGCAAGCGGATCGGGTTCAAGAAGGACCCGATGCGCCCGCACAACCTCCCGCTGGTGATGCTGGGCGCCGGACTGCTGTGGTTCGGCTGGTTCGGCTTCAACGCGGGCTCGTGGCTCGGTGTGAAGGACGGCGTCGCGGGTGTCGCCTTCTTCAACACGCAGATCGCCACCGCCGCCGCCATGCTCGGCTGGCTCGCCTTCGAGCGGATCCGCCACGGCAGCTTCACCACCCTGGGCGCCGCCTCCGGCGCGGTCGCGGGCCTCGTCGCCATCACCCCGGCGTGCGGCGCCGTCAGCCCGATGGGTGCCATCGCGGTCGGCGTCATCGCCGGTGTCCTGTGCGCCTGGGCCGTGGGCCTGAAGTACCGCTTCGGCTACGACGACTCCCTCGACGTCATCGGCGTCCACCTCGTCGGCGGACTCACCGGCTCCCTGCTGATCGGCCTGTTCGCCTCCGGCGGTGTCCAGAGCGACGTCAAGGGCCTGTTCTACGGCGGTGGGTTCGACCAGCTCGGCAAGCAGGCGATCGGTGCCTTCTCCGTCCTCGGCTACTCGTTCGTCGCCTCGTACCTCCTCGCCAAGATCGTCGACCTGGTGATCGGCTTCCGCGCCACGGCCGACGAGGAGACCGCCGGCGTCGACCAGGCGTTCCACGCCGAGACCGCCTACGACTTCAGCGCCGTGGGAGGCTCACTCGGCCGCACTCCCGCAACGGGACCGGTCCTGCCGATCGGCGAGGAGAACGGAAGCGGCACGACCGAGAACCAGGCCGAGCAGAAGAAGGTTGACGCATGAAGCTCATCACCGCCGTCGTGAAGCCCTATCGGCTCGACGACGTCAAGGACGCCCTCCAGTCCTTCGGAGTCAACGGTCTGACCGTCACCGAGGCCAGCGGCTACGGCCGCCAGCGCGGCCACACCGAGGTCTACCGCGGCGCCGAGTACACGATCGACCTCGTGCCCAAGGTGCGGATCGAGGTCCTGGTGGAGGACGACGACGCCGAGCAGCTCATCGACGTCATCGTCAAGGCCGCCCGCACCGGGAAGATCGGCGACGGCAAGGTGTGGAGCGTGCCGGTCGAGACCGCGGTGAGAGTCCGCACAGGCGAACGGGGACCGGACGCGCTGTGACGCCCCTCGACGTGTCCCGCCCCGGAAATCAAGAAGGAGACCGAGTGACGGAACGCGTCGAAACCCCGTCAGAGGCGGCCGGCAACACCGGCGGATACGCCCAGGCCCGGCTGCGCCTCCTCCAGGAGGAGACGCAGTCCGGGCGGGGCCGCCGCACAGCCCTCGCCGAACTGACCGACCGCTGGCTCGACGCCCTCCTCGCCGGAGGTGTCGCCGCCACCACCGCCCAGTACCAGCGGCCGGACCCCGAGGGCTCCGACGGCTCGGGCGGACCCCGCACGACCAACGCCCCCGGTGCCGCGCCCGGTGTCGCCCTCGTGGCCGTCGGCGGCTACGGGCGCGGCGAGCTCTCCCCGCGCAGCGACCTCGACCTCGTACTCATCCACGACGGCAGCTGGAAGAGCGACCGGATCGCCTCCCTGGCCGACCGCATCTGGTACCCCGTGTGGGACATGGGCCTGGCACTGGACCACTCGGTCCGCACCCCCGCCGAGGCCCGCAAGACCGCCGCCGAGGACCTCAAGGCCCAACTCGGCCTCCTCGACGCCCGGCACATCGCCGGTGACGCGGCCCTGACCACCTCCCTGCGCGCGGCCGTGCTCGCCGACTGGCGCGCCGCCGCCCCCAAGCGCCTCCCCGAGCTCCACGAGCTCTGCCAGGAACGGGCCGAGCGCCACGGCGAACTGACCTTCCTCCTCGAACCCGACCTCAAGGAGGCCCGCGGCGGGCTTCGCGACGCCACCGTGCTGCGCGCCGTCGCCGCCTCCTGGCTCGCCGACGCCCCTCGCGAGGGCCTGGACGAAGCCCGCAACCGCCTCCTCGACGTCCGCGACGCCCTCCACCTGTGCACCGGCCGCGCCACCGACCGGCTGGCCCTCCAGGAACAGGACCAGGTCGCCAGCGCCATGGGCCTGCTCGACGCGGACGCCCTGCTGCGCCAGGTCTACGAGGCCGCCCACACCGTCCGCTACGCCGCCGACGTCACCTGGCGCGAGGTCGGACGAGTGCTGCGCGCCCGCGACGGACAAGGACGCAAGGGCCGCCGCGGACTGCTCGGACTCGGCCGAGCCACCAGTGAACAGGTGGTCCCCGTCGAGCGCACCCCCCTCGCCGAGGGCGTCGTCGAGCACGAGGGCGAGGCCGTCCTCGCCCGCGCCGCCCGCCCCGACCGCGACCCCGTCCTGCCGCTGCGCGCCGCGGCCGCCGCGGCCCAGGCCGGACTGCCGCTGTCCCCGCACGCCGTGCGCCGCCTGGCCACCACCGCCCGCCCGCTGCCCGTGCCGTGGCCCGAGGAGGCCCGCGAGCAGCTCATCACCCTGCTCGACGCCGGTGAGAGCACCGTTCCGGTGTGGGAGGCGCTGGAGGCCGAGGGCCTGGTCACCCGCCTGCTGCCCGACTGGGAGCGGGTGCGGTGCCGCCCGCAGCGCAATCCCGTCCACCGCTGGACCGTCGACCGGCATCTGGTGGAGACCGCCGTCAACGCCTCCAACCTGACCCGGCGCGTCGGCCGCCCCGACCTGCTCCTGATGGCGGCCCTGCTGCACGACATCGGCAAGGGCTGGCCCGGCGACCACAGCGTCGCGGGCGAGGTCATCGCCCGGGACATGGCGGCCAGGGTCGGCTTCGGCCGCGCCGACATAGAACTGCTCGCGCTGCTCGTGCGCCACCACCTCCTGCTGATCGAGACCGCCACCCGGCGCGACCTGGACGACCCGGCGACCGTGCGTGTGGTCACCGAGGCCGTCGGCGGCGCCGAGGCGCTGGAACTCCTCCACGCCCTCACCGAGGCGGACGCCCTCGCCACGGGACCGGCGGCCTGGAGCACCTGGCGTGCCTCCCTCGTCGCCGATCTGGTCAAGCGCGCCTCGGCGGTCCTGGCCGGGGAACCGGTTCCCGAGCCCACCGCGCCCGAGATCACGGCCGAGCAGGAGCGCCTGGCCGTCGAGGCTGCCCGCACCGGCGGCCCCGTGCTGTCCATGTGGGCCCACGCCCATGACCGCCCCCAGGGCGACGACTCCGAACCCGTGGGCGTCGAGCTCCACCTCGCCGTCCCGGACCGCCCCGGACTCCTCGCCGCCGCCGCGGGGGTCCTCGCGCTCAACCGCCTCACCGTCCGCACCGCCGACCTGCGGGGCCTGGACCCCGTCGGCGCCGGCACCGTGACCCTGCTGAGCTGGCGGGTGGAGGCCGAGTACGGGGCCCTGCCCGAGGCGGCGCGGCTGCGCCAGGACCTCGGGCGGGCGCTCGACGGCACTCTCGACATCCCCCGGCGGCTCGCCGAACGCGAAGCGGCCTACCCCCGCCGCAGGGGCCGCCCCGCACCGCCGCCCCAGGTGACGGTGGCTCCCGGTGGCGCCTCGTCCGCGGCGACCGTGCTGGAGGTCCGCGCCCAGGACGCGCCGGGCCTGCTCCACCGCATCGGGCGCGCCCTGGAGGCGACGGGGGTGAACGTCCGCTCCGCACGGATCAGCACCCTGGGTGCCAACGCGGTCGACGCCTTCTACGTGGTGGGCGCCGACGGGGCACCGCTTTCCCCGGTGCGCGCGGCGGAAGTGGCCAAAGAGGTGGAACGGGCGCTGGTCTGAGGGGAGCGCTGTCCGACCGGTTGGAGGGCGTGGGCCACGCCTGTGCGGCGGTCCCGCGCGTACGGCGGTCCCAGGTGCGTACGACCGCTGGTCGGCTCCGGTCGGGGAAGCGGTCCCTGTCTCCGGGGAAGCGGTTCCCGTCCTCGGGGAAGTGGTTCCCGTCCTCGGGGAAAGCGGTTCTGCCCCGTTCCGGGCGTTCCCGCCCACGCGGGGCAGACCGCACCCTCGGCGGCCGGATACCCTGGGACTCGTTCTGTGCCCTGACCGCCCCCCGACCTGAGGATCCGCGACCGACGTGTTCGACACCCTTTCCGACCGCCTCGCAGCGACATTCAAGAGCCTCCGGGGCAAGGGACGCCTCACCGAGGCGGACATCGACGCCACGGCCCGCGAGATCCGCATCGCCCTGCTCGAGGCCGACGTGGCGCTGCCCGTCGTCCGCGCCTTCATCAAGCAGGTCAAGGAGCGCGCCCTCGGCGCCGCCGCCTCCCAGGCGCTCAACCCCGCCCAGCAGGTCGTCGACATCGTCAACGAGGAACTCATCGCGATCCTCGGCGGCGAGACCCGCCGGCTGCGGTTCGCGAAGAACCCGCCGACGGTCATCATGCTCGCGGGTCTGCAGGGTGCCGGTAAGACCACCCTCGCCGGAAAGCTCGGCCGCTGGCTGAAGTCGCAGGGCCACGCCCCGCTGCTCGTGGCCGCCGACCTCCAGCGCCCCAACGCGGTCAACCAGCTCGCCGTCGTCGCCGAGCGCGCAGGTGTCGCCGTCTTCGCCCCCGAGCCGGGCAACGGCGTCGGTGACCCCGTCCAGGTCGCCAAGGACTCCATCGAGCACGCCCGCATCAAGCAGCACGACGTCGTCGTCGTCGACACCGCCGGCCGCCTGGGTATCGACCAGGAGCTGATGCAGCAGGCCGCGGACATCCGCGACGCCGTGAACCCCGACGAGATCCTCTTCGTCGTCGACGCCATGATCGGCCAGGACGCGGTGAACACCGCGCAGGCCTTCCTCGAGGGCGTGGGCTTCGACGGCGTGGTCCTGTCCAAGCTCGACGGCGACGCCCGAGGCGGCGCCGCGCTGTCGGTCGCCCAGGTCACCGGCCGCCAGATCATGTTCGCCTCCAACGGTGAGAAGCTGGACGACTTCGACCAGTTCCACCCGGACCGCATGGCGTCCCGCATCCTCGGCATGGGCGACATGCTCAGCCTGATCGAGAAGGCGAAGGACACCTTCAGCCAGGCCGAGGCCGAGAAGATGGCCGAGAAGCTGGCGCGCGGCCCGAAGGAGTTCACGCTCGACGACTTCCTGGCCCAGATGGAGCAGGTCCGGAAGATGGGCTCCATCTCCAAGCTGCTCGGGATGCTGCCGGGCATGGGGCAGATCAAGGACCAGATCAACAACCTCGACGACCGGGACGTCGACCGTGTCGCCGCGATCATCAAGTCGATGACCCCGGGCGAGCGCGAGGACCCGAAGATCATCAACGGTTCGCGCCGCGCCCGTATCGCCCGTGGCTCCGGTGTCGAGGTCAGCGCCGTCAACAACCTCGTGGAGCGCTTCTTCGAGGCCCGCAAGATGATGTCCCGCATGGCCCAGGGCGGTGGCATGCCCGGTATGCCGGGGATCCCCGGCATGGGCGGGGGCGGCGCCAAGCGCAAGCCCAAGGCGCAGGTCAAGAAGGGCAAGAAGCGCAGCGGCAACCCCGCCAAGCGCGCCGCCGAGGAGAAGGCCGCCGCCGAGCGTGCCGCGACCGGCGGGGGAGCGTTCGGGATGCCGGGTGCCGCCCAGGCCCCGCAGGACTTCGAACTCCCGGACGAGTTCAAGAAGTTCATGGGCTGAGCCGGGCGGCTCAGGTCAAGGACCCCGTCGGCGCCGGTGTGCGGGCGGTTGCGATGATGGACGTATGCGCGTCCACATCCGCCCCCCGCAGCCGAGCGACGCCGACGCCTACACCACGGCCGTCCTGCGCTCGGCCGAGCACATCGGCCCGTGGAACCCCGTTGACCCGAACGGGTTGCCCGAGCTGCTGCGGCGCCAGGGTCCGTCCCTGCGGTCGTTCCTCATCATCGACAACGAGGACGGCGGCATCGTCGGCAAGGTGAACGTCGCGAACATCGTCCGCGCCCGCTTCCGCAACGGGGCCCTCGGCTACGACTCCTACGTCCCCTACGAGGGCACGGGCAGGATGACCGAGGGCATGCGCCTGGTCGTGGACCGGTGCTTCACCGAATACCCCGAGGGCCTGGGGCTGCACCGTCTGGAGATCAATGTGCAGCCCGAGAACGACCGCTCGATCGCGATGGCCAAGCGCCTCGGCTTCCGCCACGAGGGCTTCTCGCCGCGCATGCTCTTCATCAACGACGCCTGGCGCGACCACGAGCGGTTCGCGCTCACCGCGGAGGAGTGGCCGGGGTTCGCTACGCCGTCCGGGCGATGACATACCGGAAGACGTTGTCCATCCGGATACTGCCGTCGGAGAGCCGGAAGCAGTGCAGCGCCTCCGTCAGCTCCTTCTCCACCTGCGTCGGGTCCGTCGCCTCCACGGCGGCGTCGAACAGCCCCGTCGAGCACAGGCCCCGCACCGCGCTGTCCATGTCCGGATAGGCGAACGGGCAGGCCACCCGGCCGGAGCCGTCGGGCCGCAGCCCCGCCCGCACCGCGATGTCCTCCAGGTCGTCCGGCCCGCTCAGGCGGAAGGGGTCGCAGGCGGCATAGCCCTGTGTCGGTTCGGCCAGACGGGCGGCGAGCCGCAGCACCTGACCCGTCCGGCACCGCTCCGGCGGCCCCCAGCCGGCCAGGACGACCGGGCTGCCGCGTTCGGCCAGACGGGCGGCGGCGGACAGCAGCCGCTCGGGCTCCGCCAGGGTGCACAGGTCGTCGAAGACGGTGATCACGTTGTAGGGGTCGCAGGGTGCGCGGCCCAGCGGCCTCGACGGGACCGACGGCACCAGGGCGGCCACGGCGGACATCCGGGAGCGGGTCCTCGGACTCAGCCGCGGAATCGTTCCGCCAGGGGCGGCCTCGGCCGGCAGCAACCTCTCCCGGGCCAGCGCGAGCCGCTCCGGCTCGTCCTCCACACCGGTGACCGACGCCCCGCGAGCGGCCGCCATCAGCAGCGCCAGACCGGAGCCGCAGCCCAGGCCCAGCACCCGCGAGTCGGGCCCCACGTCCAGCCGCTGGTAGACGGCGTCGTACAGCGGTACGAGCATGCGCTCCTGAATCTCCGCCCAGTCGCGCGCACGGGCCCGGAAGTCCGCGGCACCTTCGCCGCGGCGCCCGCGGGGTGCCTGTCGTGCCAGAACAGAAGCCATCAGACGCCGCCCCTTCGAGCTGCGGTCGGTTGCGCCCCCAGTCGTGCTCCCCATGGGTGCATCGGTACCTCGTCGGTGCATCCGCGCTCGGTCGTGCGCTCCCGCTCGGTGGCTCACGGTCGAGCTTCCACTACGCCAGGGAACCCCTGTTTGGCCCCGGCGTCCAGAGGGCGGGGGGCATGCCTTCGCCCCCGTATCGGACCCCGCTCCGATTCACGGTCGGGGCGGGCTTCGCCGTACCATCAGCGCCATGGCAAAGGCTCCCGTGCTCACTCCCCAGGCGGACGATTTCCCGCGCTGGTACCAGGATTTGATCAACAAGGCCGAACTCGCGGACAACGGCCCGGTGCGCGGCACCATGGTCATCCGCCCGTACGGCTATTCCCTGTGGGAGCGGATGCAGCAGGAGCTGGACGCCCGGATCAAGGAGGCGGGCGCCTCCAACGCCTACTTCCCGCTCTTCATCCCACAGTCTTACCTGACTCGTGAGGCTGAGCACGTCGAGGGCTTCAGCCCCGAGCTCGCGGTGGTCACCCACGGAGGCGGCAAGGAGCTCGAAGAGCCCGTCGTCGTGCGCCCCACCTCCGAGACGATCATCAACGAGTACTTCTCCAAGTGGGTGCAGAGCTACCGGGACCTGCCCCTGCTGATCAACCAGTGGGCCAACGTCGTCCGCTGGGAGATGCGCCCCCGGGTCTTCCTGCGCACCACGGAGTTCCTGTGGCAGGAGGGCCACACCGCGCACGCCACCTACGAGGACGCCCGCGACTACGCCGCCCGCATCCTCCACGAGGTCTACGCCGACTTCATGGTCGAGGTCCTCGGCATCTCGGTGGTGCTGGGCCGCAAGACCGGCAGGGAGCGGTTCGCCGGGGCCATCAACACCCTCGCGCTCGAGGGCATGATGCGCGACGGCAAGGCGCTCCAGATGGGCACCAGCCACGAACTCGGCCAGAACTTCGCCAGGGCGTTCAACACGCAGTACCTGTCCAAGGACGGCCGGCAGGAACTCGTCTGGCAGACCTCGTGGGGTGTCTCCACCCGTATGGTCGGCGGCCTGATCATGTCGCACGGCGACGACAACGGGCTGCGGGTGCCGCCGCGCCTGGCGCCGGTCCAGGCCGTGGTCATGGCGATCAAGGGCGACGACGCCGTGATCGCCAAGGTCCGTGAGATCGGGGACCGGCTCAAGGCCGCGGGCGTGCGCGTCGTCGTCGACGACCGCACCGACACCCCGTTCGGACGCCGGGCCGTGGACTGGGAGCTCAAGGGCGTCCCGGTGCGCGTCGAGATCGGCCCCCGCGACCTCGAGGGCGGCACCGCGATGCTGGCCCGCCGTATCCCCGGCGGCAAGGAACCGGTGCCCGTCGACGGCATCGCCGAGCTCGTCACGGCGGCGCTGGAGGAGGACCAGGCGCAGCTCCTGCGCGAGTCCAGGGAGCGCCGCGAGGCCAACACGGCGGACGTGAGCACGATCGGAGAGGCCCTCGAGGCCTCCTCCAGCGGCTGGGCCCGCATCCCGTGGGCCGACCTCGGCCCGGAGGGCGAGGCCAAGCTCGCCGAGGAGGCCGTGACCGTGCGCTGCCTCGTCGCCCCCGACGGATCGGTTCCGGACAGCGAGGACGCTTCCGGCACGCTCGCCGTGGTGGGCCGCGCATACTGAGACCGCTTGCCGAACGGGGCCCGACAGGGCCCGAACGGAGCTGAACGGGCTTGCGGGGCAGGCCCGTTCGGGTTTTCCCCGCCGATTCCGGCGGGGAGCGTGCGCCGTCGGAAGGGGAACGCGGCCGTGGTACTGAACCGGCGTTCAGTCGCAGGGCGGTTCAATCCGCCGGTCGGACCTGGTATGAACGTGATCGGATCACGTCGCGCGCCTGACGATCAACGGCTACACATCCGTGCGTAGAAGGCGATACGTACCTTCGGTGGCGGGTTGGCGTAGTCCCTCCGCTGTTATCCGCAGCCGCCCTCGGTACGGCGGGTGAGTGGGTACTGACCAGTACGTGCAAATTATTTGGGATGGCCCGGAATCGGAACACCGGGCCATCCCGTTTCGTTGACACGACGTGAGCACGACACCATTTGTACTTGCCGCCGAACTGGCAGCCGCCTGGGCAGACATCCAGCGTCACCACCCGGAGCTGCCGAATCTGGCCGCGCCCGAATCGCTCATCGGAGAGTCCTCGTCAGCATGCGGGACCGAGCTCTCCTTCGAACGGCTGTTGCACGAGGCCGTCCACGGAATCGCCGCCGCCCGCGGAGTCCGGGACACCTCGCGTGCCGGCCGGTACCACAACCGACGGTTCCTGGCCATCGCCGACGAGATGGGCCTGGACCACTCCGAACAGCCGCATCCCAGCAGTGGCTTCTCGCTCGTCGTCATGCGTCCGGAGACCAAGCGGCGCTACCGCACGACGATCGAGCGGCTCCAGCGGGCCCTGGGGGCGCACACGAAGGCCACCGCCGCCGACACGGCGAAGTCGTTCCGCGGACCTGCCGCCCGGCACGGCTCCTCCGGCGGCGGTGTGCGCGTCAAAGCGGTGTGCGACTGCGGGAGGAACGTACGGGTCGTCCCGTCCGTCCTTGCCCAGGCGCCGATCACCTGCGGGGCGTGCGGTGAGCCGTTCCGCATCCCGGAGGTGATGGCGGTCGGATGACGCCCCGCCCCCGCCGGGTGGCACTGCGGGGGCAGTGGTCGAGGGGACCGGCCGGGGCAGGGCGCAGGGGGTGTCCGGCCGGTGTCCAGCGTGTGGCAGAATGGACCGCTGAGTACTCGGCAGCCGCACAGGAACCCTCTCTCCTCCGGCTGGCGCGTCCGTTCGAGCATTCGGCTCCCACAACCCCACGTGGTGCTCCGCGTGCTCAACCACGTCAAGACCAGGAGACACCACTCCAGTGGCAGTCAAGATCAAGCTGAAGCGACTGGGCAAGATCCGGTCGCCGCACTACCGCATCGTCGTCGCCGACTCGCGTACCCGCCGTGACGGTCGCGCGATCGAGGAGATCGGCCTGTACCACCCGGTGCAGAACCCCTCCCGCATCGAGGTCGACTCCGAGCGCGCGCAGTACTGGCTGGGCGTCGGCGCCCAGCCGACCGAGCCCGTGCTGGCCATCCTCAAGGTCACGGGCGACTGGCAGAAGTTCAAGGGCCTCCCGGCTCCTGAGCCGATGAAGGTCGCCGCGCCCAAGGCCGACAAGCGCGTCCTCTTCGAGGCCGCGGCCAAGGAGGCCGGGGACGAGCCCAAGGGCGAGGCCATCACGCCGAAGGCCAAGAAGAGCGAGAAGAAGGACGACGAGGCCGCTGCCGCCGAGTCGGCCGAGACCTCTTCCACCGAGGCCTGAGCATGCTCGAGGAAGCCCTCGAGCACCTGGTGAAGGGCATCGTCGACAACCCCGACGACGTTTCGGTCGCCTCCCGCGACCTGCGCCGCGGGCGCGTACTCGAGGTCCGGGTCCACCCCGACGACCTCGGGAAGGTGATCGGCCGCAACGGCCGCACCGCTCGTGCGCTGCGCACCGTCGTCGGCGCACTCGGCGGCCGGGGCGTCCGGGTCGACCTCGTCGACGTGGACCAGGTCCGCTGAGCTCGTAACTGCTCGAAAACGCCGGCTCGGGCCGGGTGGGACGCCACGTCCTGCCCGGCCCGCAGTCGCTTCCAGGCCGCCAGGGCAGACCGTTCACAAAGGCCGCGGGGCCAGACCGTTCACGAAGGCCGCGGAGGCAGACCGTTCACGAAGGCCGCCGACGCAGGCCGTTCCCACAGGAGAGTCACACCGTGCAGCTCGTAGTTGGCCGCATCGGCCGCGCCCACGGCATCAAGGGCGAGGTCACGGTCGAGGTGCGCACCGACGAGCCCGAGCTGAGGCTCGGGCCGGGCGCGGTGCTGCTCACCGACCCGCCCTCCGTCGGCCCCCTGACCATCGAGACCGGCCGTGTGCACAGCGGCCGCCTGCTGCTGCGCTTCGAGGGTGTGCCCGACCGCACCGCCGCCGAGGGGCTGCGCAACACCCTGCTGATCGCCGAGGTCGACCCCGAGGAGGTCCCGGAGGACCCCGAGGAGTTCTACGACCACCAGCTGATCGACCTCGACGTGGTGACCGTCGAGGGCGCAGAGGTCGGCCGGATCGCCGAGATCGCGCACCTGCCCTACCAGGACCTGCTCGTGGTCCGCCGGAAGGACGGTGGTGAGGTGCTGATCCCGTTCGTCTCCGAGATCGTCCCCGAGATCGACCTCGAGGAGCAGCGGGCCGTCATCGACCCGCCCCCGGGTCTGCTCGGCGACCTCGACGAGGACACCCACCGCTGATGCGCATCGACGTCGTCACGATCTTCCCCGAGTACCTGGAACCGCTGAACGTGTCCCTGGTCGGCAAGGCCCGCACGCGCGGGCAGCTCGACGTGCGCGTGCACGACCTTCGGTCCTTCACGCACGACAAGCACCGCACCGTGGACGACACCCCGTTCGGTGGCGGCCCCGGCATGGTGATGAAGCCCGAGCCGTGGGGTGAGGCCCTGGACTCGGTCGCCGCGTCGGGCGAGGAGCTGCCGACCCTCGTCGTCCCGACGCCCAGCGGGCGCCCGTTCACCCAGGAGCTCGCCGTCGAGCTGGCCGAGCGGCCCTGGCTCGTCTTCACCCCCGCACGCTACGAGGGCATCGACCGGCGGGTGATCGATGAGGCCTCGACCCGTATGCCGGTCGAGGAGGTCTCCATCGGGGACTACGTCCTCGCGGGCGGCGAGGCGGCCGTCCTCGTCATCGTCGAGGCCGTGGCCAGGCTCCTGCCGGGAGTGCTCGGCAACGCCGAGTCCCACCGCGACGACTCCTTCGCCCCCGGCGCCATGGCCGACCTCCTCGAGGGCCCCGTCTACACCAAGCCCCCCGAGTGGCGCGGCCGGACCGTCCCCGAGGTGCTGCTGTCCGGCCACCACGGGAAGATCGCCCGCTGGCGCCGCGACGAGGCGTTCCGCCGCACCGCGGCCCTGCGACCGGACCTGATCGAGCGGTGCGACCCGGCCACGTTCGACAAGCACGACCGCCGGCTGCTGGAGGAGCTGGGCTGGGTGCCCGGCCCCGACGGACGGTTTTGGCGGTCGCCCGCGGCTGTGGAAGAATAGGCCGCTGCTGTACGGCCGTCGAACGCCACGCCAGAGCGCGAGGCGCGACCGGTGCCCCTGCCACAGGGGGAACGCCGATCGCCGGACCCGCCAGCACCCCCTACCGCATCACGACACACCGCTGATGACCTGTGGCATCAGCGAGGAGAGCAGACGGTCATGCACCTTCTCGACGACATCGACGCCGCATCGCTGCGCGACGACATCCCGGCGTTCCGCCCCGGCGACACCGTGAACGTCCACGTTCGCGTCATCGAGGGCAACCGCTCCCGCGTCCAGCAGTTCAAGGGCGTCGTCATCCGCCGCCAGGGCGCGGGCGTGCGCGAGACCTTCACGGTCCGCAAGGTCAGCTTCAGCGTCGGCGTGGAGCGCACCTTCCCGGTGCACACCCCGATCGTTGAGAAGATCGAGGTCGTGACCCGCGGCGACGTGCGCCGCGCCAAGCTGTACTACCTGCGCGAGCTGCGCGGAAAGGCCGCCAAGATCAAGGAGAAGCGCGACAACGCCTGATCCGGCGGCGCGCGGTCTTCGGACTCTTAACAGGTGTTCACCACCGGCCGGATAGGCTCAGCCGCGATGGACACCGGCGATCGACTCTCGGAGCGCGACCGCACTTCGGCCCCAGGGCGGAAGGAGCGGTCGCGCTTCGCTGTGCTCCGGGCGCGGTACGCCCGCGGGCGCGGCAGCCGCCGTCGTGAGGCCGCCTGGGTGGCCGTGCTGTGCCTGACCGGCCTCGCCGTGGTGAACGGTTTCGTGGCCCAGCCCTTCCTCGTGCCCAGCGGCTCGATGGACAACACCCTGCGGGTCGGCGACCGGATCCTGGTCAACAAGCTGGCGTACCGATTCGGCAACCAGGTGCGGCGCGGTGACGTCGTGGTCTTCGACGGCACCGGATCGTTCGTCCAGGAGGGTGAGTTCCCGCGACCGAACCCGGTGGCGGAGCTGTTCCGCAAGGGCGCGGGCCTCGTCGGCTTCGCCCGCCCGGGGGAGACCGACTACACCAAAAGGGTGATCGGAATCGCCGGGGACCGGGTCACATGCTGTGACAAGCGGGGACGTATCGAGGTCAACGGCGTCGCGGTGGACGAGAGGGGGAATCTCTACCCCGGGGACGCCGCGTCCGGCGTCCCGTTCGACATCGTCGTGCCGGAGGGGAAGCTTTTCGTGCTCGGAGACCACCGCTCCCGATCCCGGGACTCGCGGGACCACCTCGGTGAGCCGGGGGGCGGCATGGTGCCCGTGGGCAAGGTGATCGGCCGCGCGGACTGGATCGTGTGGCCGCTGGGCCGAACGGGGGAGCTGAAGCGGCCCCCGGGATATACGCGTGTGCCGGACGGTGCTCATGGGTAATCGGGGGCGGACCCGCCACGCGCGCGGTCCACGGGGCGGCAATGGACCGGAACGGCCGCGGCACGGCGCCGGAGGACCGGCGGACGGCGGGCGGTCGGGCAGTGGACGTGCGGGCGGTGGACGTCGGGACCCCGGGCCGCCGGCTCCTGGGCGCGCCGACCCGGGACGCCCCGACCCGGGACGCCCCGATCCTGGGCGCCCCGATCCGGGACGGGTCAACGGTGTCGGCTGGGGCCAGCCCCCGCCACGGGTGGAGCGCGCCGACTACCTCCTCCAGGGCGACCAGTTCCTGCCCACCGAGGAGGACCGCGCGGTCGCCCGCGCCGGCCGCGCCGACGCCCCCGCCCCACCCACGGGGGGGCGTGCCGAGCGCCGCAGGGCCGCCAAGCGGGCCAAGACCCGGCGCCGGCTGAGGGCCACCCGCGAAGTGCCGATCCTCGTCGTCACGGCGCTGCTGATCGCGCTGCTGCTGAAGACCTTCCTGCTCCAGGCGTTCTCCATCCCCTCGGGGTCGATGGAGAACACCATCCGCATCGGCGACCGCGTGGTCGTCGACAAGCTCACGCCCTGGTTCGGCTCCACACCGCGCCGCGGGGACGTCGTGGTCTTCAAGGACCCCGGCCACTGGCTCGACGGCCAGCCCCCCGCCAAGCAGGACCCGCCCGGAGTCAAGCAGGTCAAGTCGTTCTTCACGTTCATCGGACTGCTGCCGTCCGCCAATGAGCAGGACCTGATCAAGCGGGTCATCGGGGTGGGCGGCGACACGGTCCAGTGCTGCGACAAGAACGGCAAGGTCACCGTCAACGGCCAGCCGCTCGACGAGCCCTACCTCCACCCCGGCAATGAGCCGTCCAAGATCAAGTTCAAGGTCAACGTGCCCCGCGGACGCATCTTCGTCATGGGCGACCACCGCGCCAACTCCGCCGATTCGCGCTTCCACCTCGACGACGGCAAGAATGGCACCGTCCCGGTGGACCTCGTCGTGGGCAGGGCGTTCGTCATCGCGTGGCCGACCGGTCACTGGCGGCGTCTGGAGGAACCCGAGACGTATGCCTCGGTGCCCGATCGCGCAAGGACCGCAACTGCCCTCGGAAGCACCGCAATCACCAAGAATCCGCCGGAAACGCGCGTACCCCCGGTTCCCCCGGAACTTCCGCTCGTTATGACTGTGGTGGGCCTGCTGCCAGGCAGGGCGGTGGCTCTCCGACCCCGGGTCCGCAGGCGGACCCGGGACGACACTCATGGCGACGACACGCATGGCAGGGACAGGGAGGAGTAGCTGTGGGGGACCTGGTGGTCGGCGCACGGTCCGGGTCCGGTGAACCGGAGGGTCGGGGTGTCCCGGCCGGCGCGGCACAACCGGAGACGACGAGCGAGACGACCGAGGCGTCCGGCACGGCCGCCCCGTCCGTGGAAGGAAGGACAGTGAGCTGGGAGCGCCCGGAGGACGCCGGGGGCCGTGAGAGCGCCGAGGCGGGCGCGGGGATCCCGCGCGGCGGCGCGGACGGCTCCGGCACGGGCGGATCCGGCGGCGAACGCGGTGGCGGGTCGGGTGACGGCCGGAGCGACGGACCGCGAGGCGGCAGCCATCGTGCCGCGCGCGGCGAGAAGAAACAGCGCTCGTTCTGGAAAGAGCTGCCCATCCTCGTCGGCATCGCGCTCGTCCTCGCCCTGGTCATCAAGACCTTCTTCGTCCAGGCGTTCTCCATCCCCTCCGACTCCATGCAGAACACGCTGCAGCGCGGTGACCGGGTGCTCGTCGACAAGTTCACCCCGTGGTTCGGCGCCCAGCCCGAGCGCGGCGAGGTCGTCGTCTTCCATGACCCGGGCGGCTGGCTCAACGAGCCGACGGCCAGGCCCAACGCCCTGCAGAAGGCACTCAGCTTCATCGGCCTCATGCCGTCCGCCGAGGAGAAGGACCTGATCAAGCGGGTCATCGCGGTCGGCGGCGACACCGTCGAGTGCGAGGGCACCGGCCCGGTCAAGGTCAACGGCAAGGCACTGGACGAGCCGTACATCTTCCCCGGCGCCACCCCCTGCGGCGACCGCCCGTTCAAGCCCGTCAAGGTGCCCCAGGGGCGCCTGTGGGTGATGGGCGACCACCGCAACGACTCACTGGACTCCCGCTACCACCAGGACCTGCCGGGCCACGGCACCATCGACCAGGACCAGGTCGTCGGCCGCGCCTTCGTCATCGCCTGGCCGATCGGCCGGTGGGACACCTTGCCCGTGCCGAAGACGTTCGACCAGCTCGGACTCGGCGCCGGGGCGGGTGCGGGCGGCGCGGCACCGGCCGCGCTGGGCCTGGCCGGAGCCGTCCCGCTGGTCCTGCTCAACCGCAGGCGCCTGCTGCGCAGCGGGGACCGCTGAGCAGGCGCGTTCCGGGAGCGTGTTCCCGGATCGGTGGGGGCGCGCGGCCGCGCGGACCGTGCCCCGCCCACCCGCTCTGCTGACTGAATCCCGTACTGCCGGGTAGTGTGCGCTGGCGAGACTCGTTTTCCGACGTGTCTGCCAGGAACAGCCAGCGGGGCGGGAGAGCGGCCGATGGGGAGCAGTACCACGAGCAGTACTCCAGCGGTGAACGGCGGGAGCGGTGGTTCCGCGAGGGAGGACGGCAAAGCCGGCTCCCGCGGGCTGCGTGTGCTCTCCGGCACGGCCGTGGCCCTCGGCATGGCGCTGCTGATCGGCGGCTTCGTGCTCGGCGCCATCGACTACCGGCCGTTCTCCGTGCCCACGGACTCCATGGACCCCACCGTGGCGGCCGGTGACCGGCTGATGGCCCAGCGGATAGACGGCGGCGACGTGCGCCGCGGCGATGTGGTGATCTTCAACGACGCCGTGTGGGGCGATGTCCCGATGCTCAAGCGCGTCGTCGGGATCGGCGGCGACAAGGTCGCCTGCTGCGACAAGCGGGGACGTCTCAAGGTCAACGGCAAGTCCGTCGACGAGCCGTACCTGAAGTCCAAGGACAGCCCCGCCTCGCCCACCGGGTTCTCTGCCAAGGTCCCCGCCGGCCACCTGTTCCTCCTCGGCGACAACCGCAACACCTCCGCCGACTCGCGCAGCCACCTCACCGACGACCAGGGAACCGTGCCGCGCTCCGCCGTGACCGCCCGTGTCGACGCCACCGTGTGGCCGATGGGACGGATGGGGTTCACCGAGCACGTCACGGCATTCGCCGACGTCGGCTCGGTCTCGCGGCCCGGCCCGCTCAAGTGGCTGCTCGCGGCCTGCCTCGCCGGAGCCGTGCTCGTCTTCGCCGGGGCCGCCGCGGGGCCCGTGGCCGCCCGAGCCGCACGACGCAGGGCGCGGCGTGCCTGAGGCGCCTGCCGAGGTCCGCCGGGCGGCCCGGGTCGTCCTTCTCGACCCGGACGACCGCATCCTTCTCATGCACGGCTTCGAACCGGCCGACACCTCGCGGACCTGGTGGTTCACACCCGGTGGAGGGGCGGAGGCGGGGGAGAGCCTGGAGGAGGCGGCCCGGCGGGAGGTGGCCGAGGAGACAGGGATCGACGCGTTCGAGCTCGGTCCGGTGATCTGGCGGCGGCGCAGTTCCTTCGCCTTCGCCGGGCGCCGGTGGTCCAACGACGAGTGGTACTTCCTCGGCCGCACCGAAGTGACGGCCTGGGACACCTCCGGTCTGACCGAGCTGGAGCGGGCCACCACGGCCGGTCTGCGCTGGTGGAGCCGGAAGGAGCTGCTGGAGACCCGGGAGACCGTCTATCCGCCGGGCCTGGGCGGCCTGCTCGGGGCCCTGCTGGAAGCCGGTCCGCCGGCCGTTCCGCTGGTGCTGGACTCGCAGGACGAGTGACTGGTTCACAATGGGGGGACGTAAGGCAGAAGGGGATATGCCATGAGTGCGGAGGACCTCGAAAAGTACGAAACCGAGATGGAGCTCAAGCTCTACCGGGAGTACCGCGACGTCGTCGGGCTGTTCAAGTATGTGATCGAGACGGAGCGGCGTTTCTACCTCACCAACGACTACGAGATGCAGGTGCACTCGGTGCAGGGCGAGGTGTTCTTCGAGGTCTCGATGGCGGATGCCTGGGTGTGGGACATGTACCGCCCGGCTCGCTTCGTCCGGAAGGTGAGAGTGCTGACGTTCAAGGATGTCAACATCGAGGAACTCACCAAGAATGACCTGGAACTGCCCTCCGACACATCCATGTAAAGCTCATAATTCACTCCTTCGAGTGCCCGAGATATTCACAACTGCCGGGTAATCCACAGTTTTCGCCGCCGCTCGGCGTGAATTCTCCGCAACCGCCACAGTCGGTCGCGGAGGTGGTGGCCATGAACGCCCGAGCGGCACTTGGCAGATACGGCGAGCGGGTCGCGGGACGCTGGCTCGCCGACCGGGGGATGACCGTCCTGGAGCGCAACTGGCGCTGTCGGTACGGCGAGATCGACATCATCGCTCGCGACGGCGACACAATCGTCATGTGCGAGGTCAAGACCCGCTCCGGCGGCGGATATCAGCATCCGCTCGCCGCCGTTGGACAGGTCAAGACCGATCGCCTCAGACTCCTGGCCGAGCGGTGGCTCACCGAGCACGGAGGAGCCCCACCGGGCGGAGTGCGCATCGATGTGGTCGGCGTGCTGCGCCGAAGGCGGGGCGCCGCAGCGGTCGAGCACGTCCGCGGGGTGCTGTGATGGCCTTCGCACGCACCTGCGCGGTCGCCCTCGTGGGGGTCGACGGAGTCGTGGTCGAGGTCCAGGCCGACCTCGAGCCGGGCCTGGCGGCCTTCGCCCTGGTCGGGCTTCCCGACAAGAGCCTGTCCGAGGCCAAGGACCGGGTCAGGGCCGCCGTCGTCAACAGCGGCGAGGAATGGCCCCAGCGCAAGCTCACCGTCGGCCTGAGTCCGGCATCGGTGCCCAAGAGCGGAAGCGGGTTCGACCTCGCCGTGGCCTGCGCGGTCCTCGCCGCCGCCGAGCGCATCGCGCCCAGGGACATCGCCGATGTCCTCATGGTCGGCGAACTCGGCCTCGACGGCCGCGTGCGGCCCGTCCGCGGAGTCCTGCCCGCCGTCCTGGCGGCCGCCGACGCCGGTTACCGGCATGTCGTCGTCCCCGAGCAGACCGCGGCCGAGGCCGCCCTCGTCCCCGGCGTGTCGGTGCTCGGGGTGCGCACCCTGCGCCAGCTCATCGCCGTACTCAACGACGAACCCGTCCCCGAGCAGACCCCGGACGACGCGGAACAGGGCAGGCCCGATCCCATGCTCGCCGGCCTCGCGCTCCCCGGAGCGGGGGCGCTCGGCTGCCCCGAAGGCGTCGACCGGCGCCTCGACATGGCGGACGTCGCCGGGCAGTACGAGGCCCGCCAAGCCCTGGAGATCGCCGCCGCCGGAGGCCACCACCTCTACCTGAAAGGGCCGCCAGGAGCCGGCAAGACGATGCTCGCCGAACGGCTGCCCGCCCTGCTGCCCCCGCTGACCGCCCGGCAGGCCCTGGAGGTCACCGCCGTGCACTCGGTCGCGGGGCTCCTGCCCGCGGGCAAACCCCTGGTGGACGTCCCGCCCTACTGCGCGCCGCACCACAGCGCCACCATGCCGGCCATCGTCGGGGGAGGCAGCGGCCTGCCCCGCCCCGGAGCGGTCTCCCTCGCCCACCGAGGCGTGCTCTTCATGGACGAGGCCCCGGAGTTCTCCGGCCGGGTCCTCGACGCCCTGCGCCAGCCCCTGGAGTCCGGCCATGTCGTCGTGGCCCGCTCGGCCGGCTCCCTGCGCCTGCCTGCCCGCTTCCTGCTCGTCCTGGCCGCCAACCCCTGCCCGTGCGGCAGATTCTCCCTCCTGCGGGAGGGCTGCCAGTGCACCCCCGCCATGATCCGCCGCTACCAGTCCCGCCTGTCCGGCCCCCTGCTCGACCGGGTGGACCTGCGAGTCGAGGTCCAGCCGGTCGGCCGCGAGGAACTCCTCGGCCGCGGCGAGGACGCCGAACCCACCCACGCGGTGGCCGCCCGCGTCCACCACGCCAGGGAACGCGCCGCGGAGCGCTACGCCGACACCCCCTGGCGCACCAACAGCGAAGTGCCCGGCCATGAACTGCGCACCCGGTGGCGGGTCGACCCGGGAGCCATGGACGCCGCCGAACGGGAAATGGAGCGCGGCCTTCTCACCGCCCGAGGACTCGACCGGGTGATCAGGGTCGCCTGGACCGTCGCCGACCTCGCGGGCCGCGACCGGCCGGAGGCCGACGACATCCGTGTCGCCCTCGAGCTGCGCACCGAGGTCAGAAGGGGAGCACTGACGGCAGGACGCGTGCCATGACCGTCAGCGACCAGGAAAGGCACGCCCGAGCCGCCCTCACCAGGATCGCCGAGCCCGCCGACACCGCCATGGGCCGCCTCCTGCGGGACCACACCCCCGAGGAGGCTCTCCGGCGACTGACCACGGACGCGGACCTCCCGGGGATCAGCGAGCGCAAGCTCGACGGATACCGCACCAGGCTCGACGGCCCCGCCCCCCAGGACGACCTGGCCGCGATCGACTCACTCGGCGGCAGATTCGTCTGCCCCGGCGACCCCGAGTGGCCCCGGCAGCTGGACGACCTCGGCGACCAGCGCCCCTACGGCCTGTGGGTGCGCGGCGCACCCTCCCTGCGCCTGCTGGCCCTGCGCTCGGTGGCGGTCGTCGGCGCCCGCGCCTGCACCGCCTACGGCGCCCATGTGGCGAGCGGCCTGTGCGCCGATCTGGGGGAGCTGGGCTGGGCCGTCGTCTCAGGAGCGGCCTACGGTGTCGACGCGGCAGCGCACCGGGGGTCCCTGTCCGTCGGCGGCGCCACCGTCGCCGTCGTCGCCTCCGGCGTCGACGTCCCCTACCCGAGAGGCCATGCCCAACTCCTGCGGCGCATCGCCGAACAGGGCCTGCTCATCGCCGAACTGCCCCCGGGCGAGCATCCCACCCGAAGCCGATTCATCCTCAGGAACCGCGTCATCGCCGCGCTCACCCCAGGCACCGTGGTCGTGGAGGCCGAGTACCGCAGCGGAGCCCTGATCACGGCCCGGCGCGCCGCCGAGCTGGGCCGCTTTACCATGGCCGTGCCCGGCCCGGTCACCAGCGCCCTGTCCGGCGGCGCCCATGAACTCCTGCGCGGGGAGGCGGTGTTGGTCACCAGAGCGGCCGAGGTCGTGGAGCTGTGCGGCAGCATCGGCGACCTCGCCTCCGAGCGGCGCGGCCACATGATGGCCAGGGACCTGCTGCCCTCGAGGGCGGCACGTGTCCTGGAGGCCGTGCCACCGGGCGACGGCGCCTCGCCCCAAGCCATCGCCAAGGCCGCGGGAGTCGTCCTCGACGAGGCACTGGCCGCGCTGCACGAACTCCTGCCCATGGGCTTCGTCGCGCGCCGCGCCACCCGCTGGCGCCTGGTCCCCAGCGTGGCCAACACCCGCGCGTCGCCTCAGGCCGCCACAACGGGCCCCGCCGAACGGTCCGACATGACGGCCCCCGCCGAACGCTACGGCGTGCGCGGGTGATGGATGCCGGGCTGACGAACAGGCGTGCAGCCCTTCCCCCGCGGGCGGGTCAACACACCATCAGGTGACAAGACGGTTCTTGACCTGGGGCGATCGGGTGATGAGGTTGGGGGTGTGACCGCACACCCCCCCAATTCGCCCGAGGCCGCCCCCGCCGCGCCTCCCGTGCGGCCGGAGCCGCCGCGAGGGCCCAGCCTCCACCGCGCCGGGCGGCCCCGGCTCCAGCGGAACGTATCTGCGCGCCGCCCCCGCATCCGCCGCAGTGGCACTGCGCGACCGACCCGTCACGCTACGCTCGCGAATATCCGCATCCGCACTCCAGCATCGGTAGAACGGCTCAAGGCGACGTATGCCCAAGCACACCTCCGGGCCTGACCGCGTGTCCGCCGCGACGGCCGCCCCCGGGACCGCGGCGCTCGCCGAGCTGTGGCGCTCCTACAAGTCCACCGCCGACCCACGCCTTCGGGAACAGCTGATCCTGCACTACTCACCGCTGGTGAAGTACGTCGCCGGACGCGTCAGCGTGGGCCTGCCCTCCAATGTCGAGCAGGCCGACTTCGTCTCCTCCGGAGTGTTCGGGCTCATCGACGCGATCGAGAAGTTCGACCCCGAGCGCTCCATCAAGTTCGAGACCTACGCCATCAGCCGGATCCGCGGCGCCATCATCGACGAACTGCGTGCCCTCGACTGGATCCCGCGCTCCGTCCGCCAGAAGGCACGCGCCGTCGAACGCGCCTACGCCACCCTCGAAGCCAAGCTGCGCCGCACCCCCAGCGAGCCCGAGGTCGCCCATGAGATGGACATCTCGGTCGAGGAACTGCGGGCCGTCTTCAGCCAGCTCTCCCTCGCCAATGTGGTCGCGCTCGAGGAACTGCTCCACGGCGGCACCGAGACCGGCGACCGGCTCAGCCTCGTGGACACCCTCGAGGACACCGCCGCCGACAACCCCGTGGAGATCGCCGAGAGCCGCGAACTGCGGCGCCTGCTCGCCCGCGCGATCAACACCCTTCCGGAGCGGGAGAAGACCGTCGTCACGCTCTACTACTACGAGGGCCTCACCCTGGCCGAGATCGGCCAGGTGCTCGGCGTCACCGAGAGCAGGGTCAGCCAGATCCACACCAAGTCGGTCCTGCAACTTCGGGCCAAGCTCGCCGAGGCGGGCCGCTGACCCGGGCCCGCGTGAGTTCCACCGAATGTTTTGCGCCAACCCGGTGGTGGCAACAGTGCCGCACCACCCACCGATCCAGGACATCTACGTACAGTAGGACCGTGCCGAAGATTCGAGCGGCCTCGGTGGCCGAGCACCGGACCATGCAGCGCGACGCCCTGCTGGACGCCGCGCGCGCCCTGCTCTCCGAAGGGGGAACGGAGGCGCTGACCTTCCCCGCCCTCGCCGAGCGCACGGGGCTGGCCAGGTCCTCGGTCTACGAGTACTTCCGCTCGCGCGCCGCGGTCGTGGAGGAGCTGTGCGCCGTGGACTTCCCCGTCTGGGCGGCGGAGGTCGAGGCGGCGATGGAGCTGGTCGCGACTCCGGAGGCCAAGATCGAGGCCTACGTCCGCCGCCAGCTCGCCCTCGTCGGGGACCGTCGGCACCGCGCCGTCGTCGCCATCTCGGCCGGGGAACTGGACGAGGGCGCGAGGGAGAAGATCCGCGCCGCCCACGGCCAGTTGATCGCGATGGTGGTCGAAGCGTTGGCCGCCCTCGGCCACGACCAGCCCCGACTGACGGCGATGCTCCTGCAGGGCCTCGTGGACGCCGCCGTCCGCCGCCTCGAACTCGGCGCCGCCGAACCCCCGCAGGAGATCACCGAAGCCGCGGTGAGTATGGCCCTCCAAGGCGTTCACCGCCCCTGACGCCCGGGCCCTTCGCGCGCCCGCCCGGCCCTGCGGGCGCCCCATGCCCAGCAGACGCAGCCCCGGGTCGGCCTCCGGGCCCCCGCCCCGCCCTCTCCCCCCGCCCCCTCCCTCACCCGGTCGCCTCCTTCGGCGGTCGCTGCGCCTGCGGGCGCCCCTTGCTCAGCCTTGTGCGGGCCCAAAGGGCCGAGGCGGCGAGGAGGGCAGCGGCTGCTCCTGGCGGGCCGCCGCGGGATTTCCGCTTCCGCGCCATGGCGGCGGCCGGTGCCATGCCCTGCCTTGGGACGCCGAAGATCGGGAGCAGGCGGGAGTGGCCCGCGTGGAGCAGTGACTCCGGGAGCAGGGACAGCGGGTCCAGGTACTGGTCTGCTCGCAGGAGGCCCCAGTGGACGCACTGCGCCGCGCAGTGCGACGGGACGTCTGCCTGGATGGTGCCCAGGACGTCGCCCGCGCGTAGGCGGTCGCCCTTCCTCACCGACGGAGCCACCGGCTCGTACGTGGTGCGCAGTGGGGGTGCCCCGGTGCCTTCCAGGACCACCGACACCACGCCCCGGCCACCCACCGGGCCGGCGAACGACACCGTTCCGGGCGCCGCCGCCCGCACCGCCCGGCCGGTCGCCGCGCCGAGGTCCACCCCGCGGTGTCCCGCTCCGTAGGGCGACAGCGGAGGGTCCCACCCCCGCACCACGACCGGTCTCACCCGGCCGCCGCCGGGGTCCACCGGCCAGGCCCGGTCACCCCCACCCGGCCCCGCACCCGGCCCCGGCCCCGCACCCGGCCCCGGCCCCGCACCCGGCCCCGGCCCCGGCCCCGGCCCCGGCCCCGGATCCGGACGCGGCTCAGACCCCGGCTCAGACCTCGACCCGGACTCCGGCCCAGGCTCCGGCTCAGACCCCGGTCCAGACCACGGTCGAGACCCCGGCCCCGGATCCGGATCCGGACGCGGTCGAGACCCTGGACCAGGCCCCCGACGCGGCTCAGTCCCCGGCCCAGGCTCCGGCCCCGGACGCGGCTCAGACCTCGACCCAGGCTCCGGCTCAGACCCCGACCCGGACCCCGGTCCAGGCCACGGTCGAGACCCCGGCCCCGGATCCGGATCCGGACGCGGTCCAGACCCCGGTCGAGACCCTGGCCCAGGCCCCCGACGCGGCTCAGTCCCCGGCCCAGGCTCCGGCTCAGACCCCGGCTCAGACCCCGGCCCGGACCCCGGTCCAGACCCCGGTCGAGACCCCGGCCCAGGCTCCGGCTCAGACTCCGGCCCCGGACCCGGCTCGGACCCCGACCCGGACTCCGGCCCCGGAATCGGGGCGGCCACCGCAGCCCCCGGGCCCAGCAGGACCAGGGCCGTGGTCATGGGCACGGCCATGCCGAAGACCATGCCCATGACCATGCCCACGGCCATGACCGCGGTCGCAGCCAGGGCCCCCCGGCACCCGAGTACCGTTTTCGAGCGCTTCATGCGAAGACCATGCGCCCCACGCCCGGGACGCAGTGGATCTTGGTGTGATTCTGTGGAAAACGCCGCTCATGTGGAAAACCTGGTCACCCGTTCGGGAGAAAATCACCAAGTCGCCCGGCGCTCGGCCGGTCCCGTACACTTTCCCTGGCGATCCGGGTCACCGGATCGACTTCGCACGCCCCACCACCCCTGGAGATGCCCCCGAGGCTCCCAGCGGCGGCAGCGCTCCTGGTCCGAAGGAAACCCGTTTCCGAGGCACGGCGCTACCGGGGCGTCAGGCACGGCCGCCACCCGGCAGCCGTGGGCAACCGGGAACAAGCCTCCACGCACTTCGGGGGCGCAACACCAAGGAGTACGGCCATGGCCGTCGTCACGATGCGGGAGCTGCTGGAAAGCGGCGTCCACTTCGGGCACCAGACCCGCCGTTGGAACCCGAAGATGAAGCGCTTCATCTTCACGGAGCGCAACGGCATCTACATCATCGACCTGCTGCAGTCGCTGTCGTACATCGACCGCGCCTACGAGTTCGTGAAGGAGACCGTCGCCCACGGTGGCTCGGTCCTCTTCGTCGGTACGAAGAAGCAGGCCCAGGAGGCCATCGCCGAGCAGGCGACCCGCGTGGGCATGCCCTACGTCAACCAGCGCTGGCTGGGCGGCATGCTCACCAACTTCTCGACCGTCCACAAGCGCCTCCAGCGCCTCAAGGAGCTCGAGGAGATCAACTTCGAGGACGTGGCCGGCTCCGGCATGACCAAGAAGGAGCTCCTGGTCCTCCAGCGCGAGAAGGACAAGCTCGAGCGCACCCTCGGTGGTATCCGTGACATGCAGCGCGTGCCCAGCGCCGTGTGGATCGTGGACACCAAGAAGGAGCACATCGCCGTCGGCGAGGCCCGCAAGCTGCGTATCCCGGTCGTCGCGATCCTGGACACCAACTGCGACCCCGACGAGGTCGACTACAAGATCCCGGGCAACGACGACGCGATCCGCTCCGTCACGCTGCTCACCCGCGTGATCGCCGACGCCGTCGCCGAGGGCCTCATCGCCCGCGCCGGTGCCGCCACCGGTGACGCGAAGGTGGAGCCGGGCGCCGACCAGCCGCTGGCCGACTGGGAGCGCGAGCTCCTCGTCCGCGACGAGAAGGCCGACGAGGCCAAGGCCGACGAAGCCAAGCCCGCCGAGGCCAAGGCCGACGATGCCGCCAAGGCCGACGATGCCGCCAAGCCCGCCGAGGCCGAGGCCGAGCCGGCCGGCGCCGCGGCCGAGGAGAAGTCCGACGAGGCCGCCGCCGAGCAGCCCGCCGCCGAGGCCGACAAGGCCTGACGGTTCGACCTTCTTCCGGGCGCCGACACGGCATCCGATCGGCGGGGGCCCCACCAGGCCCCCGCCGTTCACCGGTAGATCCACCGACATACCGAGAAGAGATTTACAGACCATGGCGAACTTCACCGCCGCCGACGTCAAGAAGCTCCGCGAGCTCACCGGCGCCGGCATGATGGACTGCAAGAAGGCGCTGGACGAGGCCGAGGGCAACGTCGAGAAGGCCGTCGAGATCCTGCGCGTCAAGGGCCAGAAGGGCGTCGCCAAGCGCGAGGGCCGCAACGCCTCGAACGGCGCTGTTGTCGCCAAGCTCGAGGGCGGCAAGGCCGGCGTGCTGGTCGAGCTCAACTGCGAGACCGACTTCGTCGCGAAGGGTGACCGCTTCGTCGAGGTCGCCAACACGATCGCGGACCACGTCGCCAAGACCTCCCCGGCCGACCTCGAGGCCCTGCTCGCCACCGAGATCGAGTCCGGCAAGACCGTGCAGGCCTTTGTCGACGAGGCCAACGCGACCCTCGGCGAGAAGATCGTCCTGAGCCGCTTCGCGCAGTTCAACGACGGCTTCGTCGCCTCCTACCTGCACCGCACCAGCCCGGACCTGCCCCCGCAGGTGGGCGTCCTGGTCGAGCTGGACAAGGAGGACGCGCAGGTCGCCAAGGACGTGGCCCAGCACATCGCCGCGTTCGCCCCGAAGTTCCTCTCCCGCGCGGACATCCCCGCCGACGTGCTCGAGAACGAGCGCCGCGTCGCCGAGGCCACCGCTCGTGAGGAGGGCAAGCCGGAGGCCGCTCTGACGAAGATCGTCGAGGGCCGCGTGACGGGCTTCGTCAAGGAGAACGCCGTTCTGGAGCAGGCGTTCGCCAAGGACAACAAGAAGACCGTCCAGAAGGTCCTGGACGAGGCCGGCGTGACGCTGAAGCGCTTCGCCCGCTTCCGCGTCGGCGTCTGACCACCGTCCACCCGCTAGGGTCGGACCCGTCGGCAGGCTCAGGCCGGCACCAGTTGTGACGCGAGGAGGCCATTGCCGTGCAGGGAACCGGACCGGAACCCGCGGCAGTGGCCTCCTTCGTACGTGTACGAGGAGAAGTCGATGCAACCCGACGCCGGTAAGGCCGAGACCGGCCGGCCCGCAACCAAGGACGGCGCCACACGTCGCCGCTTCCTTCTCAAGCTGTCCGGTGAGGCGTTCTCCGGCGGGGGCGGCCTCGGCGTCGACCCCGACGTCGTGCACGCCATCGCCCGGCAGATCGCGGCCGTCGTACGCGGCGGCTACGAGATCGCCATCGTGATCGGCGGCGGCAACTTCTTCCGCGGCGCCGAGCTCCAGGTGCGCGGCATGGACCGGGCCCGCTCCGACTACATGGGCATGCTCGGCACGGTCATGAACTGCCTCGCCCTCCAGGACTTCCTGGAGAAGGAGGGCATCGAGACCCGGGTGCAGACCGCCATCACCATGGGCCAGGTGGCCGAGCCCTACATCCCCCTGCGCGCCGTGCGGCACCTGGAAAAGGGCCGTGTCGTGATCTTCGGCGCCGGTATGGGCATGCCCTACTTCTCCACCGACACCACCGCCGCCCAGCGTGCCCTGGAGATCAACGCCGAGGCACTGCTGATGGCCAAGAGCGGCGTCGACGGGGTCTACGACTCCGACCCCAAGCACAATCCCGACGCCGTGAAGTTCGACGCGCTGGAGTACTCCGAGGTGCTCGCGCGCGGCCTCAAGGTCGCCGACGCCACGGCGATCAGCCTGTGCATGGACAACAAACTGCCGATCCTCGTCTTCGAGCTGCTGAGCGAGGGCAACATCGCCCGCGCCGTACGGGGTGAGAAGATCGGCACGCTCGTCAGCCACCACGGCAATCGCGACTGACAGCGCCACTCACGAGGCCACCGGCAACGCGAGACGCCATCGGCAACGCGAGCGGCGAGCCCTCTCAACGAGGGATGGACAACCCGCTGCCTTATCGACACCGTGCAGGTAGCGACCCGCGGGTGAACCGGCGGGCAGGGGCAAGGGACAGGGAGCTGTGAAGTGATCGAAGAGACCCTCCTCGAGGCCGAGGAGAAGATGGAGAAGGCCGTACTGGTCGCCAAGGAGGACTTCGCCGCGATCCGCACCGGCCGGGCCCACCCGGCGATGTTCAACAAGATCGTGGCGGACTACTACGGCGCCCTGACGCCCATCAACCAGCTCGCGTCGTTCTCGGTGCCCGAGCCGCGCATGGCCGTGGTGACGCCCTTCGACAAGAGCGCGCTGCGCAACATCGAGCAGGCGATCCGCGACTCGGACCTGGGCGTCAACCCCAGCAACGACGGCAGCATCATCCGGGTGGTGTTCCCGCAGCTGACCGAGGAGCGCCGCAAGGAGTACATCAAGGTCGCCCGGAGCAAGGGCGAGGACGCGAAGATCTCGATCCGCAGCATCCGCCGCAAGGCCAAGGAGACCCTCGACAAGCGCGTCAAGGACGGCGAGTCCGGCGAGGACGAGGTGCGCCGCGCGGAGAAGGAGCTCGAGGACACCACCCACAAGTACGTGGCCCAGGTGGACGAGCTCCTCAAGCACAAGGAATCCGAGCTCCTCGAGGTCTGATGAACGAGTCTTCCTGGGGAGCTCCGTCGGGAGACCGGCAGCAGGCCCAGCCGCCGGCAGCCCCCGGGCCGGCCACCCCGCACGGCCGTGCCCACGGGGACGCGTCGGTCTACCAGCACACCCCGGCGGACCAGGACGAGACACAGCTCTTGCCACCCGTGGCCGACGGCCGCGCGGACCTGGGCTCCCTCACCCGTTCGGCCCACACTCCGCACCTGGGGGCCCCGGCGGGAGGCCCGGCCGAGCACGGCCCCGGCCAGGGCCCGGGCTACGGATACGCCCCTGGTCGGGCGTACCAGCAGCCCGGCAGTCCGGTGTACGGGGACGGGGATGCGGCGCAGACTCGGTACATGCCCTCCGTGCCCGACGCTGTCCCGGACCCCGAGCCGAACGGCGAGGGGTGGAACGGCGAGGGGCGCAACGGTGGCGGGTGGGGCAACGGCGGCCCGGAGGGCGGCGCCCACCGCGGCCGCCCACTGTTCCGGGACGAGCCGGGCACCACCGGCGAGCCGGGCACGGCCAACGGTCCGGGCACGGCGAACGGTTCGGGCGGCGGCCCGGACAAGCCCGGCGAGCCCTTGGGCAGGCACGAGCCGGAGCCCGTACCGGCTCCGGCGGCCCCGGTGAACCGCGGGGGCCGCAACCTCAAGGCGGCGATCGGGGTCGGCGTCGGCCTCGGCGCGGTGATCCTCGCCTCGCTGTTCGTCTACAAGCCCGCGTTCCTCGGCGTCGTCGTGGTCGCCGTCGTCGTGGGCCTGTGGGAGCTCACCTCGCGCCTGGCCGAGCGCAAGGAGATCAAGGTCCCCCTGGTCCCGCTGGTCGTCGGCGGGGCCGGGATGCTCATCGCCGGATATGTGCGCGGGGCCGAGGGCGCCTGGGTCGCCATGGCCCTCACCGTCCTCGCGGTGCTGGTCTGGCGCATGATCGAGCCGCCGGAGAACTACCTGCGCGATGTGACGGCGGGGGTGTTCGCCGCCTTCTACGTCCCGTTCCTGGCCACCTTCGTGGTGCTGACGCTCGCCGCGGACGACGGCGCCTGGCGGGTGCTGACCTTCCTGCTCCTCACCGTCTGCAGCGACACCGGCGCCTACGCGGTGGGCTACCGCTTCGGCAAGCGCAAGCTCGCCCCGAGGATCAGCCCCGGCAAGACCCGCGAGGGCCTGCTCGGCGCGATCGCCTTCTCGATGGCCGCGGGCGCGCTGTGCATGCAGTTCGCCATCGACGGCGGATCGTGGTGGCAGGGCCTGATCCTGGGCCTGGCCGTCGCCGTCAGCGCCACCCTCGGCGACCTGGGCGAATCCATGATCAAGCGGGACCTCGGCATCAAGGACATGGGCACCCTGCTCCCCGGGCACGGCGGCATCATGGACCGGCTCGACTCCCTGCTGCCGACCGCGCCCGTGGTCTGGCTGCTGTTCGTGATCTTCGTGGGAGCCGGCTGACCCGACCGGTCCGGTCGGCCGGGCGCGAAGGAAACCGCGTACGAAACGAAGCAACGGCGAAGGAACGCAGGCACGGCGAGGCACGGCGAGGCACGGCGAGGAACGGCGAGGCACGGCGAAGGAACGAGGCCTCATGGAGGGGCTCCCGGCAGCGTGCCGGGAGCCCTTCCCACGTCTGCGACACTGGTACGACCATGCCTGTACCCGGAGAACTCACTTTCGCCGCGCCGCGAGGGGCCAAGCCCCCGCGGCACCTTGCCGACCTCACCCCCGGGGAGCGCCGGGAAGCCGTCGCCGCGCTCGGCGAGAAGCCGTTCCGCGCCGGCCAGGTCTCCCGCCACTACTTCGCGCGCCTCGCCGACGACCCCGCGCACTGGACCGACATCCCGGCCGCGTCCCGCGACAGGCTCGCGAGCGACCTGCTGCCCGACCTGATGTCGGTGGTGCGGCACGTCTCCTGCGACGGCGACACCACCCGCAAGACCCTGTGGCGGCTGTTCGACGGCACGCTCGTCGAGTCCGTGCTCATGCGCTACCCCGACCGGGTGACGATGTGCATCTCCTCGCAGGCAGGCTGCGGGATGAACTGCCCGTTCTGCGCCACCGGCCAGGCGGGGCTCACCCGCAATCTGTCGACGGCGGAGATCGTCCACCAGATCGTCGCCGGCATGCGCTCCCTGCGCGACGGTGAGATCCCCGGCGGCGCGGCCCGCCTGAACAACATCGTCTTCATGGGCATGGGCGAGCCGCTGGCCAACTACAAGAAGGTCGTCGGCGCCATCCGCCGCCTCACCGACCCCGAGCCTGACGGCCTGGGCCTGTCCCAGCGCGGCATAACCGTCTCCACGGTCGGCCTGGTCCCGGCGATGCACCGGCTGGCCGACGAGGACATGAAGGTCCGCCTCGCGCTGTCCCTGCACGCCCCGGACGACGAACTGCGCGACACGCTCGTGCCCGTCAACACCCGATGGAAGGTCTCCGAGGTCCTGGACGCCGCGTGGAACTATGCCGAGCGCAGCGGCCGCCGGGTCTCCATCGAGTACGCGCTGATCAAGGACATCAACGACCAGGCCTGGCGCGCCGACCTGCTCGCGCGCAAGCTCAAGAACCACCGGGTGCATGTGAACCTGATCCCGCTCAACCCCACTCCGGGGTCGAAGTGGACCGCGTCGCGGCCGGAGGACGAGCGGGAGTTCGTCCGCCAGCTGGAGAAGCACGGTGTGCCGGTCACCGTCCGCGACACCCGCGGCCAGGAGATCGACGGCGCCTGCGGCCAGCTCGCCGCCGCCGAGCGCTGAACGCCGACGCGGGGAAGGACCGACTCCCCAAGCGCTGAACGCCGGACGCCGCTGGGGCCCCGGCAACTTCCGGGGCCCCAGCGGCGCTCACGCCCCCACGCTCACACATACATCGGCAGCGCCGCCAGTTCCGCGAACATCCAGGTCAGCGGGGCCAGCACCCCGATAAGCGCCGCGCACCGCAGCCCTGCCGCCCGGCGCAGCAGCGAACGCGGCGCCCCGAGCCGGGCGAGCGTGGCGGTGCTCGGCCGCCGCGCTCCCCGTGACTCCACCGCCGCCGCCATGACGGTGGCGACCGAGCACACCGCGACGAGCACCGCCCCGAACACGGTCAGCGGGTCGATGGCCGGCCGCGCCGAGGTGTGCCACAGGCGCAGCGTCGCCAGCCCCGCGAACGCCGCCGCGCACAGCACGCCCACCGGCCGTCCCAGCCGGTGCGACTCCGCCGCCAGACCGCGCCCGGCCAGCAGGCGCAGGGCGTTCGGCCGCCCCCAGGCGATCAGCTGACCGCACAGGTGCACCAGCCCCGGCCCCGCGACCACGAATCCCGCGGCGGTCACGACCCAGCCGATGAGCATCGCCGTGGAGACGGTGCCCACCGTGCTGGGCAGGTTGACACCGGCGCGGGGCACCACGTGCTCCCAGTGCCCCGCGTACAGCTCGAGCGCCAGCCCGGCGAAGGCGAGCACCACCCCCCAGGGCAGACCGGAGGGCAGCCCCGCTTCCTGGTCCCCGGGCGTGGCGGGGGTGTCATGGGTGTCGTGGTCGTCCTTCGAGCGCTGCTTGGGCGGCCGGATCTGCCGGGGCCGAAGCGCCACGGCGGAGGCGGCGGCGCCCAGGAGCGGGATGAGCGCCAGCAGCGTCAGCGTGGCCCCCAGCGGCAGCGTCCGCCGGGAGCCCAGGGCCTCCTCCTGGCCCGGCGCCAGCGGTGAGGTGGTCGGCAGGTCCCCGCGCAGGTGCAGGAAGGCCACGAACGCCAGCAGACTCCCGATCGCACACCAGAAGCCGGTCGCCACCGCGGCGAGCATCGGCAGACGGCTGGAGCTGTATCCGGTGGCGCTGAGCCCCGCGGTCAGCTCCCGGCTCGGCTCGACCCGTGAGACCGCCACCGACAGGTGGACGACGGCCGCGGCGGGCACCAGGCACCACAGCAGCCTGGCGGTCGCCCCCGTCGCCCGGTCCGGATGGGCGAGGGCGTATCCGAGCGCGCACAGCAGCAGGAATCCGGCGCCCGCGGAGACGGCGGCGAGGAGGAGTCGGCGCAGCAGGGTGGTGGGACGGGAACCTCGGGCTACGCGGAGGCAGAGCACCGGTCCGCGCCCTCCCTGCCCGTGGCCGTGGTCGCCGTCGGGGGAGCCGTCGGCGGGGCCGATGCCGTGGAGCCCGCGGCCACGGCCGAGGCGGGAGCGGCGGTCTCCGGCTCCGCGTCGGCGGTGTGCTGGGCGTCCTGCGCGCCCTCCTGGAGGCTCCCGTTCGCTCCGGCGGTGACCCGGCTGCGCTCGCCCGCGTCCGCGGCGGCCCTGCCGTCGAGCAGGGCGACGGTGCGGTCGGCGCAGGCGGTCACCTCGTCGTCGTTGGTGGCGAGGACGATGGTGATCCGGTGCGAGCGTGACACCGTTGTCAGAATGCGGAGCACCTGGCCGCGGTCGGCGCAGTGCAGCGGGGCGGTGGGCTCGTCGGCGAAGAGCACCGCGGGCCTGGTGACGAGGGCGCGGGCGATGGCCACGCGCTGGCGCTGCGCCTGGAGAAGCTCGGCCGGTCGCCTTCGGGCGCAGTCGGCCACGTCCAGGCGCTCCAGCCACTCCTGCGCCGCGAGTGCGGCGGCCTTGTGGGAGGCGCCGCCGAGCAGCAGGGGCAGGGCGGCGTTCTCCCGGACGGTCAGCTCCGGCACCAGGTGGGGCTCGGTGCCGATCCAGCCGAAGCGCTCTCGGCGCAGCCGCTCACGCGAGGAGGCGTTGAGGGTGTGCACGGGGATGCTGTGGAACCAGACCTCGCCGTCGTCGGGCAGAAGCTGCCCGGACAGGCAGTTCAGCAGGGTCGACTTGCCGCAGCCGCGCGGGCCGGTGACGGCGAGGATCTCGCCCTCCCGGGCGGCGAGGGAGACTCCGCGCAGTGCGGGCGAACCGTCGTAGGACTTCACGAGTGCGCGCGCCCACAGCGCATCGTTGTCCGGCGGGGCCACCGTCAAGAGAGCACCTCCGGGTTTCATCGCCTCGTCCGACGAACGAGTGCGAGGGGGGTCGGTCACGCCCGGGCGGTGGTTCCGGGCATATTTGTCATATTCCGCACCATACGTTCCATCCGAAGAGAGGCTTGGACGACTCGCGGACCGACAAACGTAAGAACCCGATCGGCGCGGCGCCGGGGACGAAGCGGCAACGGGCAAACATGAAGCGGCAACGGGCAAACGGAAACGGCCCCTCCTCGCGGCAAGGGGAAGCCGGGAGGAGGGGCCGCGCCGGGGGCCCGGGGAGCGTGCTTCGGCCGGTCAGGGCGGGCCGGCCGAGGGGTGGCTAGAGCTTGGTCCAGGCCTCGGTGAGGACGCTGCGCAGGATCTGCTCGATCTCGTCGAAGGTCGACTGGTCGGAGATCAGCGGCGGCGCCAGCTGCACCACCGGGTCGCCGCGGTCGTCGGCCCGGCAGTACAGACCGTTCTCGAACAGGGCCTTGCTGAGGAACCCGTAGAGGACGCGCTCGCTCTCCTCGTCGGTGAACGTCTCCTTGGTCGCCTTGTCCTTGACGAGCTCGATGCCGTAGAAGAAGCCGTTGCCGCGGACGTCGCCCACGATCGGCAGGTCGTGCAGCTTCCGCAGCGTGCTCAGGAAGGCGCCCTCGGTGTCCAGCACGTGCTGGTTGAGGCCCTCGCGCTCGAAGATGTCGAGGTTGGCCAGCGCCACGGCGGCCGAGACCGGGTGGCCGCCGAAGGTGTAGCCGTGCAGGAACACCTCGCCGCCGCTGTAGAAGGGCTCGGCGACCCGGTCGGAGACGATGGCCGCGCCGATCGGGGAGTAGCCCGAGGTCATGCCCTTCGCGCAGGTGATGATGTCGGGCACGTAGCCGAACTTGTCGCACGCGAAGTAGTGGCCGAGGCGGCCGAAGGCGCAGATGACCTCGTCGGAGACGAGCAGCACGTCGTACTGGTCGCAGATCTCACGGACCCGCTGGAAGTACCCGGGCGGCGGCGGGAAGCATCCGCCGGCGTTCTGCACGGGCTCCAGGAAGACCGCGGCCACGGTGTCGGGGCCCTCGAAGAGGATCTCCTGCTCGATCTGGTCGGCGCACCAGCGGCCGAAGGCCTCCGGGTCGTCGCCGTGGATCGGGGCGCGGTAGATATTGGTGTTCGGGACCTTGTGGGCGCCGGGCACCAGCGGCTCGAACGGCGCCTTGAGCGCCGGCAGGCCGGTGATGGACAGCGCGCCCTGCGGGGTGCCGTGGTAGGCGACCGCGCGGGAGATCACCTTGTACTTGGTGTGGTTGCCCGTGAGCTTGTGGTACTGCTTGGCCAGCTTCCACGCGGTCTCGACGGCCTCGCCGCCGCCGGTGGTGAAGAAGACCTTGTTCAGGTCGCCCGGGGCGAGGTCCGCCAGGCGCTCGGCCAGCTCCACCGCCTTGGGGTGGGCGTAGCTCCACACCGGGAAGAACGCCAGGTCCTGGGCCTGCTTGTAGGCGGCGTCGGCCAGCTCGGTGCGGCCGTGGCCGGCCTGCACGACGAACAGGCCGGCGAGACCGTCGAGGTACCTGCGCCCGTTGCTGTCGTAGATGTAGGTGCCCTCGCCGCGAACGATCGTCGGGACGGGGTTCTTCTCGTACGACGACATGCGGGTGAAGTGCATCCACAGGTGGTCGTACGCGGTTTTTGAAATGTCCGCGCTCATCTGGTGCCCCAGGTGTAGGTCTGCTTGCGGAGCTTCAGGTACACGAAGCTCTCGGTGGTGCGCACCCCGGGCAGGGACCGGATGCGCTTGTTGATCATTTCCAGAAGGTGGTCGTCGTCCTCGCAGACGATCTCCACCATCAGGTCGAACGAGCCGGCCGTGATGACGACGTACTCGACCGCGTCCATCTCGGCCAGCGCGTCGGCCACCGGGTCCATGTCCCCGTCGACCTTGATGCCGACCATCGCCTGGCGGCGGAAGCCCACGGTGAGCGGGTCCGTCACCGCGACGATCTGCATCACTCCCTGGTCGAGCAGCTTCTGGACGCGCTGCCGGACCGCTGCCTCGGACAGCCCCACGGCCTTGCCGATAGCCGCGTAGGGGCGACGTCCGTCCTCCTGGAGCTGCTCGATGATCGCCTTGGAAACCGCGTCGATCATGGGAGCGCCGTGTCTGTCACGTGTGGCCACGGACGCCACTGTGCACGACGCTCGTCAGTGGCGCAACCCCGGATCAAAGGATTTCGTGGTCTGGGACCTTGGAAAGCACTGATTCCATTGTTGGGCACTTCGGGGTGTGTCGAATACGGCAGAACGACGGTTAGGCTGGGTGCATACAGCCTCGCGGCGCCGCGATCCGGTAGCCGGTCGTGGCTGCCCAGGACCTACCGGAGAGGACAGGAGAGACGCTGTGAGCGAGCTCCGCGCCCTGCGCAACTACATCAACGGCGAGTTCACGGACGCCGCGGACGGCCGCACGACCGAGGTGATCAACCCGGCGACCGGCCAGGTGTACGCCACGGCTCCGCTGTCCGGCGCAGCCGACGTGGACGCCGCCATGCAGGCCGCTGCCGCCGCCTTCCCGGCCTGGCGCGACACCATCCCGTCCGTCCGCCAGCGCGCCCTGCTCAAGATCGCGGACGCGGTCGAGGCCCGTGCCGAGGACCTCATCGCGGCGGAGTCGGAGAACACCGGCAAGCCGATCGCCCTGACGCGGAGCGAGGAGATCCCGCCGATGGTCGACCAGATCCGCTTCTTCGCCGGAGCCGCCCGCGTACTCGAGGGCAAGGCCGCGGGCGAGTACATGGAGGGCCTGACCTCGATCATCCGCCGCGAGCCGGTGGGCGTGTGCGCCCAGGTCGCCCCGTGGAACTACCCGATGATGATGGCGGTGTGGAAGTTCGCCCCGGCCATCGCCGCGGGCAACACCGTCGTCCTCAAGCCGTCGGACACCACCCCGGCCTCCACCGTCCTGCTCGCCGAGATCATCGGCGCGGTGCTGGAGGAGATGGACCTGCCCAAGGGCATCTTCAACGTGGTGTGCGGCGACCGTGACACCGGCCGTCTGATGGTCGAGCACAAGATCCCCGCCATGGCGTCGATCACCGGCTCCGTGCGCGCCGGCATGGCGGTCGCCGAAAGCGCCTCGAAGGACCTCAAGCGGGTCCACCTCGAGCTCGGCGGCAAGGCTCCGGTCGTCGTCTTCGACGACGCCGACATCCCCAAGGCCGTCGAGGACATCGCGGTCGCCGGCTACTTCAACGCCGGCCAGGACTGCACGGCCGCCACCCGGGTGCTGGTTCAGGAGGGCATCCACGACGAGTTCGTGGCCGCGCTCGCCAAGTTCGCCGCCGGCACCAAGACCGGGCAGCCGGACGACGAGGACGTGCTCTACGGCCCGCTGAACAACGCCAACCAGCTCGCGCAGGTCACCGGCTTCATCGACCGCCTGCCCGAGCACGCCAAGGTCGAGACGGGCGGCAAACGCGTCGGCGAGCAGGGCTACTTCTACGCCCCGACCGTGGTCTCGGGCCTCAAGCAGGACGACGAGATCATCCAGAACGAGGTCTTCGGCCCGGTCATCACCGTCCAGAAGTTCACCGACGAGGACCAGGCCGTCGAGTGGGCCAACGGCGTCGAGTACGCCCTCGCCTCCTCGGTGTGGACCAAGGACCACGCCACCGCGATGCGCCTGTCCAAGAAGCTCGACTTCGGCTGCGTGTGGATCAACACCCACATCGCCCTGGCCGCCGAGATGCCCCACGGCGGCTTCAAGAAGTCCGGCTACGGCAAGGACCTGTCGAGCTACGGCTTCGAGGACTACACGCGCATCAAGCACGTGATGACCTCGCTGGACCTCTGATCCCACGGGAGCTGCGACGGGCAGACGGCCCGACCGGCGCGGCCCCGCGCCCACCGGCACCGCTGCCGCGCGCCCGCCCTCCACCCCGGAGGGCGGGCGCGCCGCCGTTCCCGGGCGCCACGAGGCCCCGCGTCCCGCGCACCGTGCCGCCCGGCGGCGAGCCGATCCAACCAGTGGGCGGCGCCGGGGAGGTTACAGCCACCACCTGACGGGGCAACACAACGTCACTGCCGTTGATCGGGTCAGGTGCCGAGGGACGGAACAAACCGGGGGAGGGGGCACTGTGACGCGCCCCGCAGTCCTGCGCGCAAGCACCGAGATCACCGACCGCTTCCTGGACGAATGCCTCAACCCGACGGTGCCCGCGGGCAGTGGCCGCAGCGGCCCGGAGTTACCGCTGGTCGCCCTCCTCGGCCCGCGCGGCAGCGGCAAGAGCGCGGTCCTCGTCCGCATCGAGGAGCGCTGCCGCGAACTGGTCGTCCCCGTCGCCCGCCTCGATCTGGAGGGCCGCGAGCAGGCCAGCCCCGGACAGGTCGCCTCGGCGCTGGCGTTCATGCTCGCCCACCGCCTCGACGGCGTGCCCAACCCGCACTTCCCCCGCCTCCTGCTCGGCCAGCTCGTCCTCGACGCCCCGCTCCACCTGCGCGACCCCGCCCGTGCCCGCCGCCAGATCGACGAACTCCTGCGCAGCCGCCCCGAGCGCTCCCGCGAGGGCGAGGGCATGGGCCTGGTCGGCGATCTGCTCGAACAGGTCGGCTGGCTGCCGCCCGGCGGCGCCCTCGCCCTGGGCCTGGCCGTCGAGGGCCTCGGCGGGCGCCTGAACCTCGGCCGCTCCCCGCACCGCAGCGCCCTGGAGTGGTACGGACGCGACAGCACCGACCCCCGCGACGCCCTCGCCACCCTCAACCAGTACTGGAACTCCGGGGATCCCAACGAGGAACGCAGCGTCGACGAGGCGCAGTGCGGCGCGTTCCTCGCCGACCTGCGCGCCTACCGGGCCAAGCACCGCAGCCGGGTCTGCGTGGCCGTGCTGGACAACGCCGACTCGCCCGCGGGGGCGGCGTTCCTCGACACGCTCATCCGCGTCCGCGAGGCCTGGGACGTCGCCGGGCCCGGCGAGCGCGACTCCCTCCTCGTGATCGCCGCGAGCCGCCGCCGCCCGCGCACCTGGAGCCGGATCGCCCCCGGTGAGGACCAGGTCCCCCCGCGCGCTCCCGACGCCGCCGGATACGGCGACTGGACGCGCTCGCGCCGACAGCTCGGCAGCGACGGGTCGTGGTGGTACCCCGTCCTGCTGCGGGGGCTGAGCCTGGGCGACCTCGACGCCATCTCCTCCGCCGAGACCCGCCGCGCCCGCGCCGCCGACCCCGAGCGGGCCGCCACCCTCACCGATCTGACCGCCGCCGTCCACCGGGCCACCGGGGGCCACCCCTGGGCCGCGCGCGCACTCATCGGCGCGATCCTCAACCGCTCCCAGGGCACCAGCCGCCCCGACGCCCTGCGCCGTGCCCTCGACACACCCGTGCGCCTGGTCGGCGAAGGACCGGGACCGGGCCCCGACCCGCTCACCGCCACCGCGGGCGGCGGGGACTTCGGCGGCGGCCCCACGCTCGGCGAGTACGCGCTGGACAGCGCCCTGCGCGGGGTCTTCGAACCCGGCGAGGCCGCCTCCCTGGCCTCGCTCGCCGCCGCCTGGGACCCCGACGACTCGGCCGAGCTCGACCAGTGGATCCCCGTTCCCGCCACCGGATTCCCGCAGCTGTACCAGAAGCTCAAGGACAGCCTGTGGCTCGTGGAGGACGCCTCCGCCGACCCCCGGGCACGGCCCAGTCGCGGCATGGTCCCCTTTGTCCCGGAGCCGCGCCGGATCAGCGACATCCACCCATGGCTGCGCACGCTCCTGCTGCACCGCCTCGCCCGCGGCGAGGAGGGCACCGGGCCCACATGGACCTCCGTCCACACCGGGCTGTGCCAGGAGTACCGGCGCGAGGCCGCGGCCGCCCACGACCCCGGCACCAGGCGGGGGCTGAGCGTGCGGGCGCTGCACCACGCGCTCAGCGTGGACGCGATGCCCGAGGTCGTGGCGTACCTCAAGGAGCGCTGGGAGGACCGCGTCACCAGCCCCTCCGCCTGGCTGGAGGAGTTCAACACCATCACCACAGCGCCGAACCGGCTGCCGCGCCAGGCCCAGCCGCGCGGTGTGCTGGAACGGCTCGCCGCACCCGCCGCCGACCTGTCCGAGTCGGAGCGGCTGCTGTGGCTGCTCGCCGGGGCCCGGTGGATCCTGTGCGACCCGCTGGCCGACCCGGTGGGCGAGCTGCGCCCGCTCGTCGGCGATCTGCTGCGCTCGCTGGGCACCCGTTCGCGCACCGGATTCCAGCTGTTCTACGACGAGGCGGACAGATACCGCTAGACCGGCACCGCTAGACCGGCACCACCAGGGGGCGACGATGGCACGGGCTGTTGGCAGGGGACCGTTCTACCTCAGACACCCGGTGCTGACCGGCGCCCTCGTGGTGGCCGCCGTCGGCGCGGTCGTCGGCGGTCTCCTGGGCTGGCACGCCTGGCAGGACTCCCGCGCCAGATGCGCCCACGGGGTGGAGAAGCGGTCCGGCGAGTGCGTCGGCGTCACCGATGGCTCCTACGCCTTCCTCAAGCCGGAGCTCAACGACGTCTCGGCGAAGATCAAGGCCCAGAACGACTGGGTGGCCAAACAGCACCGGGACCACGGCCGCGCCTATGTCACCGTGGCGTTCGCGCGCCCGATGGACGCGCTCACCGGGGGCAGGGGCCACCGCGAGGCCGTGGAGCACGGTGTGCAGGGCGCCTACGCCGCCCAGTGGCGGGCCAACAACACCTCCGTGCGCGGCGACACCCCGCTGATCCGGCTCGTCGTCGCCAACTTCGGTGACCACTCCAAGCAGTGGAGGGCCGCCGCGGAAAGGCTCGTCGCCGCCGCCAAGAGCCCGGACCACCTCGTGGCCGTCGCCGGGCTCAGCCGCAGCACCGGCGCCACCGCCGACGCGATGCGCTATCTGTCGGACCAGGGAATACCGCTGGTCAGCGACGTGCTCACCGCCGACAAGGTCAAGGGTGTCGAGACCCTCGCGAGGGTCGCCCCCACCAACAGCGACGAGGCCAAGGCGGCGGCCGCGTACCTCAAGAGCCGGAAGATGAACGACGTCCAACTCGTCTTCGACCGCAATGCGCAGGACGCCTACGTCACCAGCCTGCGCGACGGCTTCCGCAAGGCGTTCAAGGGCCACGGGAGCCGTCTCGTCGAGGACGGCGGCTCGTACGACTCGACCAAGGGCTCCCTGGGGAACCGGTTCTCCGCGCTGAACGCCAATCTGTGCGCCGGCACGGTGGACACCGTCTTCTTCGCCGGGCGCTCCACCGAACTCCAGGTGTTCATCAACCAGTTGAGCAACCGGACGTGCGGCGACCGCACCTTCACCATCGTGACCGGTGACGACGCGACACTCCTGCGCAGCAGCCCCGAGTTCGACCAGTCGCTGCGCAACCGCATCACGCTCGTCTACACGGGCCTGACCCACCCCGAGGTGTGGGAGGACAGCCACAAGGCCACGGTGAACCGGATCGCCGCCGACTTCTTCACCGAGGGCGGCAAGGAGACGGACTTCCTCAGCCCGAAGATGTTCCCCGGCTCCGCGCTCGCCGACGGGCAGGCGGTCATGGCCCACGACGCCGTCCTCACCGCCGTCTTCGCCATCCGCCCCGGCCAGGAGCGGCAGGAACAGCAGGACGAGCAGGCACTGCCCACACCCGACGGCGTGGCGCAGAACCTGTACGCCCTGAGCGGCACCAACAAGGTGCCGGGCGCCAGCGGGGACATCACCCTGGACAACGACGGCTACGCGCGCAACAAGGCCGTACCCCTGCTGCGCCGCCGCCCCGGGGACCGCGTGGACGTGCTCGACGTCGCCTTCCCCGAACAGCACTGAGCCGGCACGGAGAACAGCACCGAGCCCGTACCGAGGACAGCGCTGAGAACAGCACCGGCCCGTACCGAGAACAGCACTGAGCACCGGCCGCTCGGAGAACGACCGCTCCCTGCTGCCGTCACGTCACACGAGTGACGAGGTCAGGGCCCACCTCCGAATCCGCTCAAGCGGAACTCCAGGGATCGGCTGTCCGCTGCTCCCTGATGGTGTCCGGCCATTGAGACGAGGAGTCAGGGCTGCCATGAAGCTGTACCTGCACCGGAACTTCCTGCTGAGTTTCGCCGCATCGTTCATTTCGCTCTTCGGCTCGAAACTGCTCATGATCTCGTACGTGGCGTATGTCTACCGCGAGAGCGGAAGCGCCACCCTGGCCGCCGTCGTCTTCGCCGCCGACTGGACGGCCAACCTGTTCATAGGACTCCTGGGCGCCCAGTACATCGACCGGCAGAACGCCAAACAGCTCCTGGTGTGGCTCAATGTCGTGGCGGCCGGTGTGACCCTGGTCTTCCTCGGCTTCTCCGACCCCGACCTGTTCGCCTACGCGATCGGGATCATCTTCGCCCGCGCCCTGCTCAACAGCGCGGTGAACAACGCCCGGGTCAAGGCACTGGTGCAGTTCTTCACCAAGAAGGAGACCGACCTCTTCTCGCCGGTCTTCAACGCCAGCCTCCCCATCGCCATGGCCGTGGCGGCCGCCACCGGTGCCTTCATCCTGAAGTTCGTCGAGTTCAACGTCGTCGTCTACATCGACTCCGCGACCTTCCTGACCGCCGCGGCGCTGATGCTGCTGGTGAAGCCGAACGAGGAGCGGACCAGGGAGTCGATCCGCACGGCCCGCGGCGCCGCGGAGACCAAGCTGCGCGGCATCAGGAATGCCTTCGGCATCATCGCCCGGGACGAGAGCATCGCCTCCGCGGTGTTCTACATCATCCTCTCGGTCACGGCCTTCCAGGCCACCTACGAGACGCTGATCACCGTCATTCCCCAGGTCTGGTACGGCAAGGGGGAATCGGGCACGGCGCTGTTCTTCACCTTCGAGTCCGTCGCCGTCATGACCGGCGTCTTCCTCTACCAGTACCTCAACCGCCGCGGATTCATCACCGACCGGAACGAGCGCACCCTCAACCTCGCCGTCGTCGTGGTCATCACCGCCCTGTACGCCCTTGTGCCGCTGTTCGAAGGCAATGTGTACCTGTGCCTGGTCGCCTTCTCCTTGATGGTGGTTGGAGGCGAGCTGATCTGGGTGCACCAGTTCAAGCAGATGATCGCCAAGGCGCCCGCCGCGAAGGTCTCCTCGGTGCTCGGACTCCAGACGGCGATGGGCTACAGCCTGATGGGCGTCTTCGCCACCGTCTTCTCCTGGGGCCTGGACGGTCTGGGCATCGGCTCCACGATCTACGTCAACATCGCGCTCGTCGCCCTGCTGGTCGCCGGCTGGGAACTGCCGCGCAGAGCCCGCCGGATCGAGCCCGCCACGCAGGAGACGGCCGCGCAGGAGCCCGCCGAGCCCGCCGTCCGCGCCGCCTGAGCCCCACCCCGCTCCCCCAACTCCCCGAGTCCGAGACCGAGTCCGAGTCCGAAACGCCGCCTCCAGAGGAGTCCCAGCGTGAACACGCCAGCGAAGCAGCGGGCCTTCGTCCTGCTCGAACTGCTGAACCACATGGTTCTGATCGCGGAAGAGGCCAAACGGCGCGGCTTCCGCGTCATCGCCCTCAACCACGACCCGCTGCGTGACTCGGGCCCGTTCGAGGTCCGCGAGGGCGTCGTCGACGAGGTGGTCCCCATCGCCTCCTGGTCCGACAACGAGACCATCCGCACCGTGATCCTCGATCTGCACCACCGCTACGACGTGGTAGGCACCTACGCCGCCTTCGAGGCCGTCCTGCCGTTCGAGGCCGAGCTGCGCGAGCTCGCCGGACTGCCCAACAGCGGTGCCGGATCCGTCTCCCGCGCCCTCGACAAGACCCATGTGCGCCGCAAGCTCTACGCCGAGGGCCTGTCCGAGCTGCGCTCCACGACGCTGACCGAGGCGCTGACCTGGGACCGCTGGCAGTTCGAGCGCCCGGCGGTGCTCAAGCCGGCCAATGGCACGGGCAGCGCGCTGTGCTTCATCGTCTCCTCCCTGGAGGAGCTGCACGAGGCCGCCCGGCAGACCGGCTCCGTCGAGGTCGGCAACCCGCTGATGAGCGAGTACATCAGCGCCCACGGCGGATTCGTGCTGGAGGAGAAGGCCGAGGGCGAACTGCTGTCGGTGGAGTCCCTGGTGGACCGCGGCCGCGTCAACACCGTGGGCCTCACCGGCCGCTATGTGCTCGCCGCCGACCCCGTCGTGGAGCAGGGCGTCGTCTTCCCCTACCCGCACCCGCGGCTGGCCGAGATCACCGCCAAGGCCGAGGCCTTCCACAAGAGCCTCGGCATCTCCCACGGGGCGACCCACCTGGAGGTCATGGTCTCCCCGCAGGGCCCGATCGAACTGATCGACTTCAACATCCGGGTCGGAGGGGTGGCCAACGTTGTCAGCTACGGCAAGGCGTTCGGCATCGACTACGCGGTGCCGCTGACCGACATCGCCTGCGGGATCGCACCCGACCTGTCGTTCATCGCCCGCCCCACCCGCTACGCCGTCGACATGCTGGTGCTCCCGCCGTCGGACGCCACCGAGCTCGTCTCGGTCGACTTCCCCGAGGCGGCCGACTGCCGCCGGGTGACCAAGCCGCTCGGTGGGCCGCTGTCGGGGCGCGCCGACCAGCTCGACGTCATCGCCATGTTCGTGGTCGACGCCGACGACCTCGCCGAGCTGCACTCCAAGGCGCTCCGGGCCCGCCGCGACCTCGTCGTCAACGGCAGACCGCTGGGCGACGACCCCAACAACATCCTGTCCCACCCCCGCTTCATCCCGCTGCGCCGCGACGCATCAGGCGGCGATCGCCGAGAAAGGACACCCGTGACCGACATCCAGACCGCCCCGCCCGCCGGAACCGACGCCCTCGCCCGCCTCGACACCCTCTACGAGGAGCACTTCGCGCGGGTGTACGACGAGGCGGCGACGGCCGAGCTGCGCGAGGGGTTCAAGCGCGAACACGTCGTTCCGCTGCGGGGGTTCTGCCCGCCCGCCCTGCTGGAGGAGCTCAGGGCCGAGGCCTTCGGCATCATGGACGAGCACGGCGTGTCCAGGAACCTCACGTTCAAGGTCACCGACAACACCCCGCGCCAGATGACCACCGTGGGCCAGCCCGTCATCGTCGAGCACGGCCCGCTCATCCACGCCACCTACTTCGCCCCCGCGGTCAAGGACCTGCTCACCCGGGTCGTCGGCGAAGAGGTCTTCACCTGCCCCTACGCGGGCGAGCACTACGTCATCAGCCGCCTGGGCAGGACCGGTGACACCCACGGCTGGCACTGGGACGACTACACCTACGGGTTCGTCCTGATCCTCGAGGCCCCCCATCACCGCGAGGGCGGCTTCGTGCAGGCGGTGCCGCACACCTCCTGGGACAAGGAGAACCCCGATGTCCACGGGGCGCTCATCAAGAGCCAGGTGCGCTCCTACGCGTTCCAGCCCGGTGACGCCTATGTCATCAAGACCGACACCACGATGCACCGGGTGTACCCGATCCGAGGCGAGGGCCGCCGCACGATCGTGAACATGACCTGGGTCAACGCCGACGACCTCGAGCGCCCGATGACCCACGAGACCAACGACATCCTCTTCGGCGGCGCCGCCCCCGACCCCGCCTCCCTGCGCTGACATCCCCGAGCCGCGGGGCGTGCCCGCGGCCCCCGACACCGAAGGCTGCGTGAACAGGACCACCGCACCAGGACATAGGAGAGAGCCGTGCAAGAAGCTGTAGAGCCGCGCGAGACGATGCGTGGTCTGCCCCGCTTCGTCCAGCCGTATCTGACCTGGGTGACCGGGGTGCCGCTCAAGGGCGGCCGCCAGCTCATCCCGTGGAGCCCCAACAAGGCGGGACTGCTGGGCCTGGCCCAGATCGCCGTCGGCATCGGCATCGGGGCCCGGGCACTGCACCCGTTCACCGCGTGGTCGGTACCGGTGCTGCTCCTGAGCTGGCTGCTGACCAGCGGCGGCATGCGGCGACTCGACGTGGTGGTGGTCCACCAGACCCTGCACCGGATGTTCGCCAGGACCGCGTGGGCCAACCGGGCGGTCGGCGAGCTGATCACGACGGTGCTCTGGCGGACCCCGTACGACGAGAACCGCAAGGAGCACCTGACCCACCACGCCTACCCGTGCTCCACCAAGGACATCGACACCACCTATCTGATGTCGACCGGAATGCGGCCGGGCATGACCCGCTCGGAGTTTCGCCGGTACCTGTGGGGCGCGCTGCTCTCGCCCCGCCACCACGGCGGGTTCTTCCTCGGGCGGCTGAAGTCCAACGTCGCCGGTGTCCGCCCCCGCTACCGGCTGGTGATGTCGCTGACCTGGCTCGCCGCCACCGCCGCCTTCGTCGGCCTGACCGGCTGGTGGGTGGAGTACCTGGTGCTGTGGCTGGTGCCCGTCTCCGTGGTCTTCCAGTCCTGCACGTACCTCTACACGATGACCGAGCACCGCTGGTGGCTGTTCGGCAACCGCGAGAAGCTCTCCCGCCACCAGCGCGACCTGCTGACCTTCGGCCGTGTGTGCGGCGAGGCGGTCCCCGGCCCCGAGGCCACCGGTGTGCGGCGCGCGCTCGCCTGGACCCGCTGGACCTACCGGATGCTGGTCGTGCACTCGTCGTACCGGATGTTCGTGCTCGTCGGCGACACCGTGCAGCACGACGTCCACCATGTGAAGCCGACCTGCGACTGGGCCAACTCCAACTACGTGCGCAGCGAGGACATCGACAGCGGCTCCGAGCGCTACACCGAGGTCTGGGGCTCGCTCGCCGACCACCTGCGCGCCGCCGGGCAGGTCGACGACAACCGCGTCGGGCTGCCCGACGACCTCGCCATCACCGTCCCGGCGCCCGAGCAGGTGCGCCGTGATCCGCAGGGGAGCCGGGTATGACGAGCGTCCTGCTGGTCGGGGGGACCGGGCGCGGCCACGCGCTGTGCGACCTGTTCGTCCGCACCGATCCCGACGTGACGGTGTACTACGGTCCCGGCTGCGACGTCATCGAGCACGAGCGGATCGTGCCGGTGCCCGAGGTGCGCCTGGACGACCCCGCCACGGCGCTGGAGTTCCTGAGCCGGCACCAGGTGGAGTTCGTCCTCGTCGCCAACATCGACGCGCTGTCCATCGGCTACGTGGATGTGCTCGCCGCCCGCGGGCACCGGGTCATCGGCCCCACGAAGGCCGCCGCCGCGCTGGAGTCGAGCAAGGAGCGCAGCAAGGTCTTCCTCGAGCGCCACGGCCTGCCGACCGCCGCCTATGAGGCGTTCGGCGACCCGGACAAGGCCAAGGCCTACATCCGGGGCCGCACCCACCCGGTGGTGGTCAAGACCGACGGGCTGACCCCCTACGGGGACGGCGCCGTGGTGTGCGACACCGCGGCCGACGCCGAGGAAGCGGTCGACGCCTTCGCGCGCGCTCAGGGCGAGGACTTCCACGTCGTGGTGGAGGAACGTCTCTTCGGACGGGAGATCTCGGTGTTCGCCCTGCTCGACGGGGTGAACCACCTGATGTTCCCCTGCGCCGAGGACTACAAGCGCGCCCTCGACGGCGACCTGGGCAAGAACTGCGACGGGATGGGATCGGTAGCCCCCCACCCGCTGGCCGGCGGCGACCTGCGCGACCGGATCCGCCGCGAGCTGCTCGAACCGCTGACACGGGGCGTGCGCGACGAGGAACTGGGCTTCACCGGCTTCGTCTACATCGGCGCGATGATCACCGGCGACGGCCTGAAGGTCATCGAGATCAACGCCCGGTTCGGCGACTCCGAGGCCCAGGCCGTCCTGCCGTCGGTGCGGAGCAACTTCTCCGATCTGTGCCGGGCGGTGCTCAAGCAGGACCTGGACCGCTGCCGCCTGGTCACCGACGACCTGGTGCGCTGCAGTGTGGCGGTGACCCAGGGCCCGGTGGACCCCTCGGACCCGGCGGCCGGACCGGGCTGGCCCTTCGGCGAGTTCGAGACCGGGCTGCCGATCAGCGGGCTCGGCACCGAGGCCCCGGAGCGGGCCCAGGTGTTCTACGCCGGGATGCGCAAGGGGCCGGGCGGCGGACCGGTCACCAGCGGCGGCCGGGTCCTGCACGTCGTCGGCTCGGGGACCACGCTCGAGCAGGCACGGGCACACGCCTACGAGCAGGTCGCCCGCATCTCGTTCCCCGGCGCGCGCAGCCGCTCGGACATCGGCGCACGGCGGGCGTCCACCGGGGCGCCCCGCACGGAGCTGCCCGCGCCCCGCACGGACATCGGCCGGCCGGACCTGGGGGACGCGCTCCTCCAGGCCGCCCACTCGGACCACGTCTAGGGCCCACGGAGGAATCATGAGCGTCATCGACGAGACGGTCTTCGAGGCGGCGGAGTCGGCGGTCCGCTCCTACTCGCGGTCGTTCCCCGCCCTGTTCTCCACCGCCAAGGGCGACTGCCTGTCCACCGCCGACGGCAGGTACTACATCGACTTCCTCGCCGGTGCGGGTTCGCTGAACTACGGGCACAACCCGGACAGCATCAAACGGGCGCTGATCGACTACCTGGGCGGCGACGGCCTGGTGCACGGCCTGGACCTGGCCACCTCCGCCAAGGCGGACTTCCTGGACGCCTTCCGCGAGCACATCCTGCGTCCGCGCGGACTCGGCTACAAGGTCCAGTTCACCAGCCCCTCGGGCACCAACGCCGTCGAGGCGGCGCTCAAGCTGGCCCGCCTGGCCACCGGCCGCTCCACCGTGATCGCCTTCAGCGGCGGCTTCCACGGCGTGAGCACCGGATCGCTGGCCGCGACCGCGTCCGGGTACTTCCGCCAGGGGCTGCACCAGACGCTGCCGTTCGTCACCCACATCCCCTACCCGCAGACCCCGCTGGGGGACTTCGACAGCCTCGATCTGCTGCGCCGCCTGCTGGAGGACCCCAGCTCCGGTGTGGACAAGCCCGCCGCCGTGCTGCTGGAGACCGTGCAGGGCGAGGGCGGTGTCTATGCCGCCCCGATCCCGTTCCTCAAGCAGCTTCGGGCGCTGTGCGACCGCCACCGGATCCTGCTGATCGTGGACGACATCCAGGCCGGGTGCGGGCGCACGGGAACGTTCTTCTCCTTCGAACCCGCCGGGATCGAACCCGACATGGTCACCCTGGCCAAGTCGATCGGCGGCTACGGCCTGCCCATGGCCGTCCTGCTGATGAAGCCCGAGCTGGACGTGTGGCAGCCGGGCCAGCACAACGGCACCTTCCGCGGCAACCAGCTCGCCTTCGTCGCCGCGGCCACCGCCATCCGCCACTACTGGTCCGACGACGCCTTCGCCGCCAAGGTCCGCAAGAAGGGCGAGCTCGTCGCCGATTTCCTCCAGCGCAGGGTCACCGGTCCCCTGGGGATACCGGTGCGCGGCCGTGGGCTGATGTGGGGCATCGACCTCAGCGACGTCCCCGGAGTGACGGCGGGCAAGGTCTCCAGGCTCTGCTTCGAGAAGGGCCTGGTCATCGAGTCGTGCGGGCGGGGGAGCGAAGTGCTCAAGCTCCTGCCCCCGCTGACGATCAGCCAGGTCAACCTCTCGCTCGGCCTCGACACCGTCGCGGCGTCCCTGAGCGAGCTCGCAGGAGACGGGACCATCCAGTCATGAAGACAGCAGTCGTCATATCCACGCGGGGCTACGCGGCGTTCCGCCACGACCTGCTCGCCGAACCCGACGGGGTCCGCATCATCGGCGTCTTCGCCGACCGGGACGTCGAGAACCTGACACCGCCGCTGCGCGACGGGCTCGCCGACGTCCATGTCGTGCCGTGCGGCCTGCCCGACCCGACACCGATGCTCCACTCCCTGGTCGACCTCGACGCCACCCGCGAGGTGGTCGGCGAGATCCTGCGCGACGTCGCGCTCGAGGACCTGACACTGCACTGCTGGGACGAGCAGGACATGATGGTCGCCGCCGAGATCCGCGCGCACTTCGGGATCCGGGGGCCGAAGACCGCCGACATCCTGCCCTACCGCGACAAGTGCCTGATGAAGCAGCGCCTGGTGGCCGCCGGGGTGCGGGTGCCGAAGTTCGGCCGCTTCGACTCCCAGCTGCGCGCCTTCGACGAGGCCGCCTACTACGCCAGGATCGTCGGGGAGGTCGGCCTGCCGTTCATCCTCAAGCCGGTCGACGCCGCCTGCGCCGAGGGCGTCCACAAGATCACCGACTGGGAGGAGTTCGCCGCGCTGCCCGGTGACCTCGGACGCTCCTACGAGTACGAGGAGTTCGTCGAGGGGACCATCTACAGCGTCAACATCGTGACCGAGGACGGCGCGACCGTCTTCGCCGGTGTCACCGAGTACCTCGTCAACTCCTTCGAGGTGCCCAACGGCAAGGTCAACGCCGACATCAACCTCATCGACTCCGACCCCCGGGTGCCCCGCATGGTCGCCTTCGGGGAGCGTGCCCTGGACGCCCTCGGGCGGCTCGACGGAGGCTCGCACCTGGAGCTGTTCCTCACCCCGGACGACGAGCTGATCTTCCTCGAGGTGGGCGCCCGCTTCAAGGGCCTCGCGGGACTGGCCGCCATGCAGCGCAACTACGGTGTGGCGCTGGTCAATCTCGCCTTCGAGATCGAGTCGGGCATCAAGAGCCTTCCCTACGACGGCGAGCAGATCTACTGCTTCGACGGCGTGGTCCCCAAGGCCAGCGGCGTCGTCGAGGAGCTGATCGAGCCCGACCTCGAGAGCGACGTCGAGATGACCTGGAAGGTCAGGGTCGGTGAGCGCATCGAGAAGAGCAACTCCCTGACCGCCAACGGCGGCACCTTCCTGGTGTCGAACAAGGACTACGACGCCGCCTACCGGGACTTCGAGCGCCTGGCCGGCTACCGGCCGATCCGCTACCGCACTGCGTCCAGGGTCCTGGGCATCCCCGCGGCGCCTGCCCTGGAGGCGGCGGCGTACCACCGGGCGCGGCTCGCCAGTGAGACCGACCCGTTCGACGTGCACCACGACCTCACCGAGGGGGTCCAGGGCTTCGTCGTCCTGGACGTCCGGCAGCCGGCCGCCCATGCCGAGGGCCATGTCCCCGGTGCCAGGAGCCTGCCCCACGCCGGGATCACCGCGGAGGCGGTGGCCGGTCTGGACCCGGACACGCTCTATGTGACCTACGGCTGGGGCCCGGCCTGCAACGGGGGGACCCGGGGCGCGGCCAGGCTCGCCGAGCTGGGCTTCAGGACGAAGGAGATGATCGGTGGCTTCGAGTACTGGAAGCGGGGCGGCTACCCGATCGAGCGGGGGGCCTGAGCGCCATGCGGACCGCCCAAGCGTCCGGGACCGTCCCGGACGGACCAGCCGGTGCCCCTCCGGAGGGCGGTGCCCCTGCGCGGGACGGTCGTCCGCAGGGCGGTGCGCCCGCGGACCGGCCGCCCCACCCGTCGCGCCGGGGGCCGTACTACGTGCCCGTGCGGACCGCTCCCGTCGGATGCGTTCCGCAGATGTACCGCACACCGCGGGGGACGCCGACCGCCGTGGCGTTCACCAGTGAACAGCAGCTCGTACGCGCCCTCGGCCGGGGGCAGCGGTGGGTGCGCCTGGCCCAGGGCCCGCTCAGGGCGCTCTTCCTGCCGCTCGGGGTGACCACGGTGACCGTCGACCCGCACCTGGTCGTGCGCACCTTCAACGGGGCCAAGTCCGAGCCGCCCCGCGAGCGCCGCCAATGGGTCTACGACCTGTCCGTGGAGGAGCGGCAGGTGGCCTGAGGCACGGCGCGGCGCACACCGGAGTCGGCCGCGCGCGCCGGACAGGGTGTCATGCGCGGCGCCGCTCGACTGACGGTCTGCCCGTTGTGGAAGGGAACGCGGCGGGGTGAGGTTGTCCACCATGGACCGCAGCCTCTCCCGCCGCTCCCTGATGCGCGCCGCCGCCGGCGGCGCCGGAGCCCTCGCGCTCGCCGGATGCGGAGTGCCGCCCGCCTACGTCCCCCCGGGTGAGCGGGCCGCTCCCGACCGCTCGAAGCGCGAGCACCGCCTGGACTTCGCCAACTGGCCCCTCTACATCGATGTCGCGGAGGGGAACGAACAGGTCAGGCCCACCCTGCGGGAGTTCACCCGGCGTACCGGCATCTCGGTGAAGTACGTCGAGGAGATCAACGACAACGACGAGTTCTTCGGCAAGGTCAGCCCCGCCCTGCAGAACGGGCAGCCCCTCGACCGGGACATCATCGTGCCCAGTGACTGGATGGGCGCCCGCTATGTGAAGCTCGGCTGGGTGCAGCGGCTGGACTCCGCGCGGCTGGGCAACGTCAGGGCCAATCTCGACCCGCTCCTGCGCGACCCGCCGTTCGACCCGGGGCGCCACCACAGCGTGCCCTGGCAGTCCGGCATCACCGGCATCGCCTACAACCGCAAGCGCCTCGGCCGCGAGATCAGGTCCGTCTCCGACCTGTGGGCGGACGACCTGCGGGGCCGGGTGACGCTCTTCTCGGCGATGGACGAGGCACCCGCGCTGCTGTTGATGGGACGCGGTGCGGACAGCAGGGCCTTCACCGCCGACCAGTACTACGACATGGTCGACGAGGTGCGCCGCCTGGTGGCGAAGAAGCACATCCGCCGGTTCACCGGCAACGACTACACCAAGGACCTGGCCTCGGGCGATGTGCTGGCCTGCCAGGCCTGGTCGGGCGACGTCATCCAGTTGCAGGCGGACAACGAGGACATCGAGTTCGTCGTGCCCGAGGAGGGCGGCGAGCTGTGGTCGGACAGCCTCATGGTCCCCAACAAGGCGGCGCACAAGGCCAATGCCGAAGCGCTGATGAACTACTACTACGAGCCCGAGGTCGCGGCCCGGCTCGCGGCCTGGGTCAACTACGTCTGCCCCGTCCCGGCCGCCCGCGATGTCCTCGCCTCCTCCAAGGACAAGGACACCGCGGCGCTGGCCGAGGACCCGCTGATCTTCCCCACCGCCTCCATGCGGAGGCGCCTCCAGGTGATGCGGGACATCACCCCGGAGGAACGCCCCGGCTTCTCGTCGGCGTGGAACAAGGTCGTGGGGCTCTAGCAGCCGAGGGGCACCGTCACGCCCGGTGCCGCGGGTCGGCCCGATGCGCGGCCAGATGGCCGTCGATCTCGGCGCCCAGGGCCGCCTTGCCAGCGTCGTCGAGGAAGGAGGCGTCGACCGCGTTCTTCGCCAGCGCCGTCACCCCTGTCTCGTCCAGGTCCAGCAGACGGGCCGCGACCGCGTACTCGTGGTTGAGGTCGGTGCCGAACATCGGCGGGTCGTCGCTGTTGATCGTGACCTTCAGCCCGGCGGCGAACATCTCCCTGATCGGGTGCTCCTCGAGCGTGGCCACCGCCCGCGTGGCGATGTTCGACGTCGGGCAGACCTCCAGCGGGATCCGGTTCTCGCCCAGGAAGTCCACCAGCGCCGGGTCCTGGGTGGAGGTCGTGCCGTGCCCGATGCGCTCGGCGCCCAGGTGCCGCAGCGCGTCCCACACCGTCTGCGGGCCCGTCGTCTCGCCCGCGTGCGGAACGCTGTGCAGGCCCACCGCCCGGGCCCGGTCGAAGTACGGCTTGAACTGCGGGCGCGGCACCCCTATCTCCGGACCGCCGAGGCCGAAGCCGACCAGGCCGGCCGGCTGGAGCTCGGTGGCGATCCGCGCGGTCTCCTCCGCGGACTCCAGCCCCGCCTCACCGGGGATGTCGAAGCACCAGCGCAGCACGACACCGAGCTCCGCCTCGGCGGCCTTGCGGGCGTCCTCGATGGCGTCGCAGAACTCCCGGTCGGGGATGCCGCGCCGGGTGGAGCTGAACGGAGTGACCGTCAGCTCCGCGTAGCGGATGTTCTGCCGGGCCATGTCCCGGGCCACCTCGTAGGTGAGCAGCCGAACGTCCTCCGCGTCGCGGATCAGGTCGACCACGGACAGGTAGACCTCGATGAAGTGAGCGAAGTCGCGGAAGGTGAAGTACTCCGCGAGCTGCTGGGGGTCGGAGGGCACCTTCGCGTTCGGGTGGCGGGCGGCGAGCTGGGCGACGATCCGCGGCGATGCCGAGCCCACGTGGTGGACGTGCAGTTCGGCCTTCGGCAGACCGGCGATGAACGTCTCCAGGTCGGCTGCGGCTGCGGTGTCGGACATGCTGCTCCTCCTGCGTCAGGGCGAATCGGGTCATCCTAGCCGCCGACGTTAACCTGAAACGGTGACCGAGCCGTCCCCGCAGCCGTCCCCGCAGCCGCAGCCGGACGTGGACCCGTGGTCCGCCCCGTCCGAGGACCGCACCGGGACACCGGACCCGGTCAGGCACGACCACCCGTGGGTCCGCCCCGCGGCCCCCTCGCCCACCGCGTCCTCACCGGCGGCCGTCCCGCCCGCCGCCGTCCGGCCTCCCACCCCTGAGCCTCCCGCCGCTCAGCCTCCCCCCGCTGAGCTTCCCGCCCCTGAGCCCGCCGCGCCCGGGCCCCGCGCCGCTGAACCCGCCGCCACGGCGCGGCCGTCGCCGCCCTGGTCCGTCCCGCTTTACCCCATGGGGTCCGTGGGCTGGTACCCGTACCCGGTCCAGCCGCGCAACGGCGCGGCTGTCGCCGCCCTCGTCCTCGGGATCCTCTCGGTCCTGGCCGCGTGCAGCGTCCTGTTCTTCTTCATCGGCGTGGTCCTCGGCGCCCTCGCGCTCATCCTCGGCCTCATGGGCCGGGCCCGGGCGAAGAAGGGCCGGGCGACCAACGGACCCATGGCGCTCACCGCAGTCCTCCTCGGGGTGGGCGGGCTGCTGCTGTCCGCGGCCATCGGCGTGCTGGCGGTCGGCACGCTCATGGACGAGTTCGACGCGGTCCCGCTCACCGGCGCCCAGGGCACGGTCTCCCGCCCCCTCGGGGACAACGGCACCGCCACGTACCGGGGCGGCCTGCACGTCACGGTCTCGGCCCCGAAGGAGTTCACCCCCGCGGCAGGGGTCCGCGGCCGGACTCTGGGGGAGCGCGCCTACCGGATCTCCGTCACCGTGCGCAACGAGGGCGACCGGGACATCGACACGACCCGCTACCACGTGCTCGCCGAGGGCGGTGACGAGGCGCAGCTCGACCAGATCTGGTCGGACACCGACCGCGTCGGCCAGGGCCTCCCCGCGACGGTGGGGCCGGGAAGGTCGGCGACGGCCGACTTCGCGTTCAGCGTGCCGCAAGAGGAACAGGTCCTGGACCTCGAGCTCGCTCCGGGGTGGCACTACGACAGCGCCTACTGGTACTTCGACCTGAGGCGGCCCGGGACCTAGGGCCCTGTGAGCAACGCCACCACCGCCCCACGGCTCCTGCCGGGGTGGGGAGTTGGCGCCAGGGACCGTCCCGGGGCGCTCGATCGGCGCTTCTTCGGCGGGCCAAACGGTGCTGAGAATGGCACTGCGCCAAAGAGCCTCGACCGGCAGGCCCGTGTCGGGGTTCTCGCGTGCCGAACGACTCCGCCCCCTGCCCCGCCGTGCTCCGGCGAGAACCCCCACCATGCCTTCTTTCCCTGTCCCCGCCCGCTTCCGCAGGACGGGCGAGCGCGAGGACCGTGCGCCCTGGCGCTGCCTGCGCTACCGCAGCATGCGCTGGTGGTCCGTCGCCAACCTCGTCTCCAACGCGGGCACGTGGATGCAGCTCACCGTCCAGAACCTGCTCGTCCTCCAGATCACCGGCTCCGCGGCGGCCACCGGTCTGTCGCTGGCCGTGCAGGCCGCGCCCGGCCTGCTGCTCGGCCTCGTCGGGGGTACCGCGGTCGACGCCTGGCCGCGCAAGCTCACCGCCGCCGTCAGCCAGGCGGTCCTGGGGCTGGTGGCCTTCACCACGGCCGCCCTCGTGGCGTTCGGGCAGCTCAATGTGACGCTACTGATGGTGCTGGCCGCCGTGACCGGCCTGGTCGCCACCGTGGACGGCCCGGCGTGCGCGCTGCTCGGCAACGACCTGGTCGAGACCGAGGACGTGCCGTCCTCGATCGCGCTGGGCTCCGTCGTCCACAGCGTCGGCCGCCTGGCCGGAACGGCGATGGCCGCCGTCGCCGTGGCGGTGTTCGGCACCGCCTCCGCCTATGTGGCCGACGGCCTGTCCTTCCTGTTCGTCGCCTCCGTCATTCCCTTCCTGCGCCCGGTCGACAACGCGCTGCGAGCCCCCGCCGAGGAGCCCCGGAGCGAGCCCGAGGCCGCCCCGGCGACTCCCGCGGCTCCGCAGCCGCGGAAGGACCTCGCCGCCGAGGACCGGGCACCCAAGGGCGGCGCCGCCCGCGAGGGGCTGGCGTTCTTCCTGCGCCGCCCCCGGCTCGTGGCGCTCGCGGCGATCACCGGCCTGAGCTCGGTCTTCGGGCGCAACTACGCGCTGACCCTTGCCGTCCTGGTCACCGGCCCGCTGCACGGCAGCTCCGGGGCGTTCGGCGCGGTCTCCACCGTGCTGGCCGCCGGAGGCATCGCCGGGGCGGTCCTCGCCGGACGCCTGCGCCGCCCGTCCGTGCGCCTCGTCGGCGTGCTGGCCGCCGCCGGGGCCGTGCTCCAGGTCTTCGCGGGGCTGTCCCCGACGCTGATGCCGCTGATCCTGCTGGTCGTGCCGATGGCCGTCGCGGAGTCCGTCTCCGACACCGCGGGCACCACGGTCCTGCAGACCGACCCGCCCGCGCACATGCGCGGCCGTGTCCTCGGTGTGTGGCGCAGTGTGAGCACCGGCTGGAGCCTCGCCGGTCCGCCCGTGCTCGGCCTCCTGCTGGAGTTCGCGGGTGCCCGGGGCGCCCTGGTCCTCGGCGGTCTGGTCACCGCCAGTGCCATCGGCGCGGGCCTGCTGGCGCACCGCCGCCGCGAGTCCGCCCAGGTCAGCATGCGCCCGGCCCGCACCCCCGCGACCGCGGTGCCGCAGCTGTCCGAGGCGGCGTGATCAACCCGATGGTGGCGACGCTAACCCGTCGGGCCCACCGCTCCCGCCTGTCCCACTGCTCCCCCTTGCCCTACTGCTCCCCCTTGCCCCACCGTCCCTGTTGCTCCCGCCGACCCCACGCTGCGCACCGCCTCCAGCGCCAGCAGCGCCACGTGCAGCGACAGGCACGACTCGACCTGATCCAGGTCCACGCCCAGGATGCGCTCCACCCGGTGCAGCCGGTCGTAGAACGACGGCCGGGACAGGTGCGCCGCGTCGGCGGCCGCCGACTTGTTGCGGCCGTGGTCGAGGTAGACGGCCAGTATCCGCACCAGGTCGGTGCCGTGCTCCGCGTCATGGGTGAGCAGCGGGCCCAGCTCCCGCTCGACATAGGTCTGCATCCGCGCGTCGTCGCGCAGCAGGTGCAGCAGTCCGCGCAGCCGTACGTCCGGCAGCCGGTAGTAGGTCCCCGCCTTCCGGCCGCCGTGCAGCGCCGCGTCCGCGACCTGCGCGGCCTCCAGCAGGCTGCGCCGGGCATCGCGCAGCGACCCCACGGAGGACCCGGCCGCCATGATGAAGGCCGGTCCCTTGTCCTCGCCGCTGCCGCACAGCGCGTCGAGACCGGCGGCGAACCCCTCCAGGGCCTTGTGCTCGCCGTCGTGCGGCCCCAGCGAGATCAGCATGCCCACGCCGTCGTCGTCGAGGGAGCCGATGAGCGCGCTCAGCCGCTGGTCGCGCGCCGCCACCGCCACCGTCTCGGTGAAGTCGCGCAGCCTGGCCTGAGCCTCCAGCGCCGCCGACGCCGGACCGCCCCGGCGGCGCAGCACCACCCCCACCAGCCTGCGGCCCTCCAGCGGCACCCCCAGCGCCCGGGCCCGCAGCGCCACGTCGGACACGGTGAGCGCGTGCGTGAGGATGCCCGACAGCAGGGTGCGGTGGGTCTGCCGCTCCAGGCTCTCCCGGTCCCGCTCCAGCAGGCGGTTCAGCGCGAGGGTGGCCGCGCCCCGTTCCAGCACGACGCTGTAGCGCGGGGCGTCCGAGGGGGCGTCCACGAGCACCAGGCGCCCCCAGTCCTGGCCGCGGGCGCCCACCGCCGTGACCAGCCAGCCGCTGCGCGGATCGCGGCCGGTCCGCCCGGCGGGCCGTACCCCTCGCGAGCGCCGCTCCCATCCGTCCAGCAGCACACTCGGCTCCTGGCCGGCCGGGTCGAAGGCGAGGACCTGGTGGGCGAGGTTCTCCAGCACCACCGGGCCCTGGGCGATCCTGGCGACCTCGCGGACCACCTCCTCCGGCTCCGCCCCCTCGACGGACAGCTCGTTGAAGGTCTGGTGCACCGACTCGGAGGCGCGCAGCTCGGTCAGCTGGGAGTTGACCACATGGGCGTGCACGGCCTCGGTGACGGCGACGAACCTGACCTCGTTGCGCAGGGCGATCAGCGGCAGGCCGCGGCGGTCGGCGGCGCGGATCAGGGGCCGGGGCAGCTCGTCGGCGTAGCGGCGGCCCAGCTCCACCACGAGCCCGGCGGCGCCCACCTCGGACAGCTCGTTGATGTAGCGGGCCAGTGCCTCCTTGTCCTCCGGAAGGGCGATTCCGGTGGTGAGGACGAGCTCGGAGCCGTGCAGCATCCCGGCGATGTCCGCGAGCTCGCTGATGTGCACCCAGCGGACGGGACGCTGCAGCCCCTGGGCCCCGGCGACCACCTCAGGCGCCCCGGACCGCAGGGCGCCGAGCTTGAGGACCTGCGCGACGGTGGGGAACACGGGCGACCTCCGGGCTTGTGCTTTTGGCGAAGTGTAAAGCCGCTCTCGCATCGGTTTGCGAAGTGCGCACTTGCATCGCCGGGCCTGCCTGGCGAGTATCCGCAGAAGACAGATTCCGTCGCGTAACCAAATGGCAACTACGGAATCCCTTGTTGAGGTGAGGTCATTCTGTCAGGATCAGCCATCATCTCCGCTGAGAGCCACACCCCGCACAGCCACCCGTACAACCGAGGAGTACGCGCAATGGACGACCGGCAGGATGTGAGTGCCCGGTTCGCCGAAGGAGCCCAGTACATCGGGGGACGGCTTCGCGACGGCTCGTCCGGGGTGCGCCACCACGTGGTCGACCCGGCCACCGGTGAGGCGGTCCTCGGCTTCGAGCTCGCCGGTGCGCAGGACGTGGAGGAAGCGGTCGCCGCGGCCAAGGAAGCGCTGCCCGGCTGGGCGGGCGCCACTCCCGGTGAGCGCTCGGCCGCGCTGACCGCGCTGGCCAGGGCCATCGACGCGCGGGCGGAGGAGTTCGCCCGCACCGAGACCCTTCAGTGCGGCAAGCCGATCAAGCTCTCCACCGAGTTCGACGTGCCCGGCACGGTCGACAACGCCGCCTTCTTCGCGGGCGCCGCCCGCAGCCTCGAGGGCAGGGCCGCGGGCGAGTACTCCGGCGACCACACCTCGTACGTGCGCCGTGAGCCCATCGGCGTGGTCGGCTCCATCGCGCCCTGGAACTACCCGCTGCAGATGGCCGCCTGGAAGATCCTCCCGGCGATCGCCGCGGGCAACACCATCGTCCTCAAGCCCTCCGAGCTGACCCCGCTGACCTCGGTGATGTTCGCGCGGGCCGCCAAGGAGGCGGGCATCCCGGACGGCGTGGTGAATGTCGTGACCGGCGCCGGACCGGACGCCGGGGAGCGCCTGGTCGGCCACCCGGACGTGGCCATGACCTCCTTCACCGGCTCCACCGCCGTGGGCCGCCGGGTCGCCGAGATCGCCACCCGCACCGTCAAGCGGCTCCACCTCGAGCTGGGCGGCAAGGCCCCGTTCGTGGTCTTCGACGACGCCGACCTCGAGGCCGCCGTCAACGGGGCGGTGGCGGGTTCCCTGATCAACACCGGCCAGGACTGCACCGCCGCGACCCGCGCCTATGTGCAGCGCCCGCTCTACGAGGCATTCGTCTCCGGCGTCGCCGACCTCTTCGGCCAGGTCCGCCTCGGCGACCCGTTCGACCCGAGCACCGACCTCGGGCCGCTGATCTCCCAGAGCCAGGCGGACCGCGTGGCCGGATTCGTCGACCGGGCCCGCTCCTACGCGACCGTCGTCACCGGCGGCGGGGCCCCCGGCGGCGAGCTGGCCAAGGGCGCGTACTACCGGCCGACGCTGGTCACGGACGCCGCCCAGGACAGCGAGATCGTGCAGAAGGAGATCTTCGGACCCGTACTCGTCGTCCTGCCCTTCGACGGCGACGACGAGGCAGTGGCCCTGGCCAACGACACCCCGTACGGCCTGGCCGCCTCCGCGTGGACCCGCGACGTCTACCGATCGCTGCGCGCCACCCGGGAGATCAAGGCGGGATGCGTGTGGGTCAACGACCACATCCCGATCATCAGCGAGATGCCCCACGGCGGCTGCAAGGCCTCCGGCTACGGCAAGGACATGTCGCAGTACTCCTTCGACGAGTACACGCAGATCAAGCACGTCATGCAGGACACGACCGGTGTCGCCCGCAAGGACTGGCACCGGACGATCTTCGGGGACAGATAGCCGCGAGCCGGCCGGAGAGGGCTGTACGTATGGAGAGTTTCGAGACCCTGTCGCCGCCGGTGCGCGCGGCGATGGAGCGCAGTCTGACCTCGGGGCGGGCGGCGCTGACCCGCCGGTCCCTGGTGGGCGCCTGCGGCGCCGCGCTCGGCCTCGGCGCGATCAGCGCCTGCGGCATTCCCGCCGCGACGAGCACCAACAGCGGGAGCACCGAGGACAGGTCCGACAAGGAGAAGGTGCTGCACTTCTCCAACTGGCCCCTGTACATCGACGTCGACGACAAGGACGAGAACCTCCGGCCCTCCCTGCGCGCCTTCAGCAAGCAGACCGGCATCAAGGTCGACTACACCGAGGACATCAGCGACAACGACGCGTTCTTCGGCAAGATCAAGCCGCAGCTCGCCGCCGGACAGGACACCGGCCGCGATCTGATGGTGCTCACCGACTGGATGGCCTCCCGGCTCATCCGGCTCGGCTGGGTGCAAAAGCTCGACCCGGCCAACATGCCGCATGCCTTCACCAACCTCGACCAGCGCTTCCGCAACCCCGCCTGGGACCCGGGACGCGCCTACTCCTATCCGTGGGCGGGCATCCAGACGGTCATCGCCTACAACGAGAAGGCCACCAAGGGCAAGAAGATCACCAGCATCTCCCAGATGCTGAGCGAGTCCTCCCTCAAGGGCCGGGTCACCATGCTCACCGAGATGCGCGACACCGTGGGCCTGACCCTGCTCGACATGGGCGTCGACCCGGCCAAGGTCACCGAGGACCAGTACGACGCCGCGATCGCCCGCATCCAGAAGTCCGTGGACAGCAAGCACATCCGCAAGTTCACCGGCAATGAGTACGGGCAGGAGCTCGCCTCCGGCGACATCGCGGCCTGCGTGGCATGGGGCGGCGACCTCATCCAGCTCCAGGCGGACAGCCCGCACATCAAGTACGTCGTCCCCGACGCCGGCTACATGACGTCCACCGACAACCTCCTCGTCCCCGCCAAGGCCAAGCACAAGAAGAACGCCGAGCGGCTCATCGACCACTACTACCGCCCGGACGTCGCCGCCGAGCTCGCCGCCTACGTCAACTACGTCTCACCGGTACGGGGAGCGCGCGAGGAACTGCTCAAGCTCGACAAGGAGGCGGCCAACAACCCGCTGATCCTCCCCGACGCCGCCATGGCCGCCAAGGCGCACGAGTTCCGCGCCCTGACCGCCGAGGAAGAGAAGCGGTTCGAGCAGAAGTTCTCCAAGCTCATCGGCGCCTGAACCACGGCCTGAACAAGTGCCTGAACGAGAGATGTCAGCAACCATGAACGCATCTTCCGGTGGCGAGGTCCGCCTCACCGGCATCAGCAAGACCTACGGCTCGTTCACCGCCGTGCACCCCCTCGACCTGACCGTCCCCCAGGGCTCGTTCTTCGCCCTGCTCGGCGCGTCCGGCTGCGGCAAGACCACGACCCTGCGGATGATCGCCGGTCTTGAGCGGCCCACGTCCGGCACCGTCCTGCTCGGCGACAAGGAGGTCACCGGCCTGCCGCCGTACAAGCGGCCGGTGAACACCGTCTTCCAGAACTACGCGCTCTTCCCGCACCTCGACATCTACGAGAATGTCGCGTTCGGTCTGCGCCGCCGCGGCGTCAAGTCGGTGAAGAAGCAGGTCGACGAGATGCTCGAACTGGTGCAGCTCGGCGGCTTCGCCCGCCGCAAGCCCCAGCAGCTCTCCGGCGGCCAGCAGCAGCGTGTCGCCGTGGCCCGCGCCCTGATCAACCACCCCCAGGTCCTCCTGCTCGACGAACCCCTGGGCGCCCTCGATCTCAAGCTGCGCCGCCAGATGCAGCTGGAGCTGAAGCGAATACAGACCGAGGTCGGCATCACCTTCGTCCATGTCACGCACGACCAGGAGGAGGCCATGACGATGGCCGACACGGTCGCCGTGATGAACGCGGGCCGCGTCGAGCAACTCGGCGCCCCAGCCGACCTGTACGAGAACCCCGCCTCGACGTTCGTGGCCAACTTCCTCGGCCAGTCCAACCTCATCGAGGCCGAGATCACCGGCAAGAGCGGCGGCGACCTCCTCCTCAAGGTGGGCGACGGGCGCCTGGCCCTGCCCGCCGAGCGGTGCTCCGCGCGCAGCACCGAGGTGGGCACCCGCGTGCTGGCCGGGGTGCGCCCGGAGAAGATCACCCTCGCGCACGCCGACGACACCGACGCGATCGACGACGGCCGCAACCGCATGAACGGCACGATCGTCGACTCCAGCTTCATCGGCGTCTCCACCCAGTACGTGGTCTCCACCCCCGCCTGTCCGGAGCTGGCCGTCTTCGAGCAGAACGTCGAGCGCGACCACCGGCTCATCCCGGGCGCCCCGGTCGTCCTGCACTGGAACCCCGCGCACACCTTCGGCCTCGACGCCGGGCAGGACATCGAGGCGGGCACCGCGGACCTGGAGGCCGACCAGTGACGGCCGTCGCACAGGCGCCCGCGCCCGTCAAGCCGGCGGATCCGGAGAGGTCCCCGGCGGCCCGGCGCCGACGCAGGGTGCCCTACCTGCTGCTCTTCCCGGGCCTGGCCTGGCTGCTGATCTTCTTCGTGGCGCCGATGATCTACCAGGCGTCCACCTCGGTGCAGACCGGATCCCTGGAGAAGGGCTTCAAGGTCACCTGGCACTTCGCCACGTACACCGACGCCCTGACCGAGTACTACCCGCACTTCCTGCGCTCGGTGCTCTACGCCGGGAGCGCGACCGCGCTGTGCCTGCTGATCGGCTACCCCCTGGCGTACACCATCGCCTTCCGGGCCGGACGCTGGCGCAATGTGCTCCTCGTCCTGGTCATCGCCCCGTTCTTCACCAGCTTCCTGATCCGCACCCTGGCCTGGAAGACGATCCTGTCCGACGGCGGGCCCGTGGTCTCCGGCCTCGACACCCTCGGCCTGCTGGACCTGACCTCCTCCATCGGGCTGACCGAGGGCCACCGCGTCCTCGCCACGCCCCTGGCGGTCGTGTGCGGTCTGACGTACAACTTCCTGCCGTTCATGATCCTTCCGCTCTACACCAGCCTGGAGCGGATCGACCCACGGCTGCACGAGGCCTCCGGCGACCTGTACGCCAAGCCCCTGACCACATTCCGCAAGGTGACCTTCCCGCTGTCCATGCCCGGCGTGGTCGCGGGCACCCTGCTCACCTTCATCCCGGCGACCGGCGACTACATCAACGCCGAACTGCTCGGCACGACCAACCAGAAGATGGTCGGCAACGTGATCCAGTCGCAGTTCCTGCGGGTGCTCGACTACCCCACCGCGGCCGCGCTGTCCTTCATCCTCATGGCGGTGATCCTCGTGATGGTCACCCTCTACATCCGCAAGGCGGGGACGGAGGAGCTCGTCTGATGCCCGTCGTCAACTGGATCCGGCGGCACCTGGTCGTCATCGCGGGCGCGCTCGCGCTGGCCTACCTGATCCTGCCCAACGTCGTGGTGATGGTCTTCTCCTTCAACAACCCGACGGGCCGCTTCAACTACGAGTGGCAGGCGTTCTCCACGGACGCCTGGACCAACCCCTGCGGCGTCGCCGACATGTGCGACTCGCTCTCGCTGAGCCTGCAGATAGCCGTCTACGCCACCGTCGGCGCCACCGTGCTCGGCGCCATGATCGCCTTCGCGCTCGCCCGCTACCGCTTCCGCGGCAAGGGCGCGACCAACATGCTCATCTTCCTGCCGATGGCGATGCCCGAGGTGGTCATGGCCGCCTCGCTGGGGACGCTCTTCCTCAACATGCGCATCCCGTTCGGCTTCTGGACCATCCTCATCGCGCACATCATGTTCTGCCTGAGCTTCGTCGTCACGGCGGTCAAGGCACGTGTGATGAGCATGGACCCGCGGCTGGAGCAGGCCGCCCAGGACCTCTACGCCACCCCGGCGCAGACGTTCTTCCGGGTGACCCTGCCCCTGGCCGCCCCGGGCATAGCCTCCGGCGCGCTGCTCGCCTTCGCCCTCTCCTTCGACGACTTCATCATCACCAACTTCAACGCCGGCTCGACGGTGACCTTCCCGATGTTCGTCTGGGGCTCCGCACAGCGCGGCACGCCCGTCCAGATCAACGTCATCGGCACCGCGATGTTCGTCGTTGCGGTGCTGTGCGTCCTCGTCGGCCAGGTGCTGGGCAGCAAGCGCAAGGCCCGCGCCTGAACGAACCACCGATCCCGACAAGGGTGATAGTTGATGGACCCAGCCCGTTCTCTCGTCGACGCCTCGCCGACCGTCTTCTGGCTGGAGGACCCCGGCAGGCCCAGGGCGCGGCCCGCGCTGGTGGGGGACGAGCGCTGCGACCTGCTGGTCGTCGGAGGAGGCTACTGCGGGCTGTGGACCGCCCTGATCGCCAAGGAGCGCGACCCGGGGCGGGACGTGGTCCTGGTCGAGGGCAACGAGGTGGGGTGGGCGGCGTCCGGCCGCAATGGAGGCTTCTGCGCCGCCAGCCTCACCCACGGCTTCGACAACGGCCTCGACCGCTGGCCCGGTGAGATGGACACCCTGGAGCGGCTCGGCCGCGAGAACCTCCAGGCCATCGAGGACACCGTCGCCGAGCACGGCATCGACGCCGAGTGGGAGCGCACCGGCGAACTCGACGTGGCCACCGAGTGGCACCAGGTCGAGTGGCTGCGCGAGGCCGCCGAGGAGGCGGCCAGGCACGGGCGGGGCCCGGTCCTGCTCGACCGCGACGAGGTGCGCGCCGAGGTGGACTCGCCGACGTTCCTGGCGGGCTCCTGGGACAAGGACGGCGTGGCGATGGTGCACCCGGCCAAGCTCGCCTGGGGGCTCAAGCAGGCATGCCTGGACCACGGTGTCCGGATCTACGAGCACACCCGCGCCACCGGTCTCGCCTCCAACGGCGGCGAGGTGGCCGTGCGCACCGACTACGGCCGGGTCTTCGCCCGCCATGTCGCGCTCGGCACCAATGTCTTCCCGTCGCTGGTCAAGCGGGTGCGCTCCTTCGTGGTGCCGGTCTACGACTACGCGCTGGTGACGGAGCCGCTCACCGACACGCAGATGTCCGAGATCGGCTGGAAGAACCGGCAGGGGCTCGGCGACAGCGCCAACCAGTTCCACTACTTCCGCCTCACCGCCGACAACCGGATCCTGTGGGGCGGCTACGACGCGGTCTACACCTACGGCGGGAAGGTCGGCGCCGAGCACGACCAGCGCCCGGAGACCTTCCGGCGGCTGGCCGAGCACTTCTTCACCGCGTTCCCGCAGCTCGAAGGGATGCGCTTCACCCACGCCTGGGGCGGGGCCATCGACACGTGCAGCCGCTTCTGCGCGTTCTACGGCACCGCGCACGGCGGGCGCGTCGCCTACGCCGCGGGCTTCACCGGACTCGGGGTGGGCGCCACCCGGTTCGGCGCCGATGTGATGCTCGACCTGCTGTCCGGGGAGACCACCGAGCGGACCTCGCTGGAGATGGTGCGCAGCAAACCGGTGCCGTTCCCGCCGGAGCCGCTGCGGTGGGCGGGCATCGAGTTGACCCGCCGCTCGCTGGCGCGGGCGGACCGGCGAGGCGGCCGCCGCAATCTGTGGCTGAAGTCGCTGGACCGGCTGGGCATGGGTTTCGACAGCTGAGACGCGGAGCCGGTCCGGGCGGACAAGCCGGCGCGGGCCGGCGAACCGCGCGCGAGAACACGCGTAATGAAACGTCCCGACCTGGCTCTTCCCTGTGCCACATCGGTGGCAGGGGGCGGGAGCAAGGGGGGCGCGCCATGGACGGCGCCGGGGCGGGAAGCGCGGTGGAGTGGCTGGTTTCGGCGGCTGCGGATCCGCAAGGGTGCCGGTGGGAGTGGGAGCGCAACCCCCTGGGGGTGACGCTCCTGCCCGCCGGGCGGATATGGGATGTGCTGATCCTTCCGGCGAGGCTCGGCTACCCCACGTTGGACGTGCTCACCCGGTGTGTCACCCACACCGGGCCGGTCCTCGCCGACTTCGGGGACTCGCGGATGGGCTTCTTCGTGCCACCGGGCACGGTGGAGCGGTGGATCGGCACGGGGGTGCGGGGCGCGGGGCGGGGCACCTGGATCGTGGTGCCCTACCCCGGCCGCAGCAGCGGGGGAGTGCGCTGGCTGGTCCCGCCGGACGGCTCGGGCACCCTCGTGGACCCGGTGATGCTGGAACTGTCGATGCACGAGGCGGCGGCCCGGCTGGCCGGACGGTGATTCCGGCCGGTGCGCACTCGCCGGTGGCCGGACGGTGATCCGGTGGGCGGGCATCCACCGCGGGGACCAAGGTGCCATTCACCGGGGGGCCAAGGTGTAAGGCCGGACGGCACACGAACGACAGGTTGGTGGTTGAGGGGGCGGGGCAGCGCTGACGAGACTGGGAGTCAGTCTCGAGAGGAAGGCCCACGCCGTGACGTCTGCAGGCAAGCACATCACCCACTGGATCGCAGGCCGGACCTGGTCCGGCACCGCCGAGCGGCGTGGCGACGTCTACGACCCGGCCACCGGCAAGGTGTCGGGACAGGTGGACTTCGCGTCGATCGCCGAGGTCGACCAGGCGGTCAGCGCTGCCGTCGAGGCGTTCGCGACGTGGCGCAACACCTCCGTCGCCAAGCGCGCGAACGTACTCTTCGCCTTCCGGGAACTGCTCAACTCGCGCAAGGAGGAGCTCGCCTCGATCATCGTGTCGGAGCACGGCAAGGTGCACTCGGACGCGCTCGGCGAGATCGCCCGAGGGCTCGAGGTCGTCGAGTTCGCCTGCGGTGTCCCGCAGCTGGTCAAGGGCGGCTTCACCGAGAGCGCGTCGACCGGCGTGGACGTCTACTCGATCCGCCAGCCGCTCGGCCCCGTCGCGATCATCTCCCCGTTCAACTTCCCGGCCATGGTGCCCATGTGGTTCTTCGCCATCGCCATCGCCACCGGCAACACCGTGGTGGTCAAGCCCTCCGAGAAGGACCCCTCCCCGGCGAACTTCCTCGCCGGGCTGTGGAAGGAGGCCGGGCTCCCCGACGGCGTGTTCAACGTCGTGCACGGTGACAAGGTCGCCGTCGACCGGCTGCTGGAGCACCCCGACATCAAGTCGGTCAGCTTCGTGGGGTCCACCCCGATCGCCCGCTACGTGTACGAGAACGGCACCCGCTACGGCAAGCGCGTCCAGGCCCTCGGCGGCGCCAAGAACCACATGCTGGTCCTGCCCGACGCCGACCTCGACCTCGCCGCGGACGCCGCCGTCAACGCGGGCTTCGGCGCGGCCGGCGAGCGCTGCATGGCCATCTCGGTGCTCGTGGCCGTGGACCCGATCGGTGACGAGCTCGTCGCCAAGATCAAGGACCGCATGGCCAGGCTGAAGGTGGGCCCGGGCTGCAACGGCGACTCCGAGATGGGCCCGCTGGTCACCGGCCAGCACCGCGACAAGGTCACCTCCTACCTCGACGCGGGGGTCGCGGAGGGCGCGGAGCTGGCCGTGGACGGCCGCAGCCACACGATCAGCGGCGAGGACACCACCGACGGCTTCTGGCTGGGCCCGACGCTGTTCGACAACGTCAAGCCGGGCATGGCGGTCTACGACGACGAGATCTTCGGCCCCGTGCTCTCCGTCGTGCGCGCCAACTCCTACGACGAGGGCCTTCAGCTGATCAACAGCAACCCGTACGGCAACGGCACCGCGATCTTCACCAACGACGGCGGCGCCGCCCGCCGCTTCCAGAACGAGGTGGAGGTGGGCATGGTCGGTATCAACGTCCCGATCCCGGTCCCCGTCGCCTACTACTCCTTCGGGGGCTGGAAGGCCTCGCTGTTCGGCGACACCCACGCCTACGGCGCCGACGGCGTCCACTTCTTCACCCGTGGCAAGGCCGTCACCCAGCGGTGGCTCGACCCCTCCCACGGAGGGATCAACCTCGGCTTCCCCACCAACGACTGAACGGCCTCGTGGCCGGCGCGCCCGGTCCCGCCTCGGCGGGGCCGGGCGCCGTCAACCGTGCGTGGACGGCGTACAGCACGGTCAGCACCATCCCGGTCAGGCACCAGCCGGCCACCACGTCCAGCGCCCAGTGATAGCCGCACCACACCAGGGCGGGGCCGACCGCGAAGCTCACCAGCGCCGCCACGGCCGCGAACACCCGGCGGTGGTACGGCATCAGCAGGGCGGCCGTGCCGTAGCAGACCGCGGCCGTGGTGGTGTGGCCCGACGGATAGAAGCCGAGCTGGTCGGGGCCGAGAGGCCAGCCCTCGGGTCCCGTGCGGCCGATGAGCGCCTTCGCCGGTACGACCAGGGCGGGAACGACGGCTCCCGCGGCCGCGGCGACCGCGGGAGGCCACCACCAGCGGGCGGCTCCCCGGCGGCGGCGCCACCACGCGGTGTACACGGCCACGACGGCCAGGACCGACCCGGCGACGGCACCCCCGCCGAGGTCGGCGAGGAACTGGGCGAGCGGATCGAGATGCGAGCCCGCGCCGGTGGCCCTCAGCCGCGCGGCGGCGTCCCGGGCGTCCCTGTCGAGGGCGAGCATAGGCCCGTCGCCCACCACCTGACCGGTGATGAGGAGCAGGGGAACGAGAAGGGCCCCGAGGACGCACAAGAGCCGCCCCGGAACAGGGGGGAGAGTTCCGGGGCGGCTGCGACGATCGTTTTTCCGAGCGCCCCGGGGGGTGTGGGACGAACGGTCTGCCGATCGGCGGGTGGTGCCGAGGCTGGGGGCCACGGCGTCGTGCGCGAGGGCACTGCTGTGCCGGTGGTGGGGAACCACCGGCGGGGTGTCGCCCGCCAACTGCTGCGAGCTGGGTGTTTCAGCCATCTGGTGAAGACCGTACGGCAGCCGGGGCGCGGATTCGAGCCGGATCACCCGTCCACCATCATGCCCGCACAGGTTCTTCACCGAAGGGGGACGCCCCCGCCGATCAGGGGGTTCCTCAGAGGTTGCTGAAGGCGTTCTCGAGGATGTCCAGGCCCTCGACCAGCAGCTCCTCGGGGATGACGAGCGGCGGCAGGAAGCGCAGGACGTTGCCGTAGGTGCCCGCGGTCAGCACCACGACACCCTCGGCGTGGCACGCCTTGGCGAGCGCGGCGGCCGCGGCCGGATTCGGGTCCTTGGTGCCCGGCTCGACCAGCTCGATGGCGATCATCGCGCCACGGCCGCGGACGTCGCCGATCACGTCGAACTTGTCCTGGAGCGCCAGCAGGCGGCCCTTCATGACCTCCTCGATGCGCTTGGCCTTCGCATTGAGGTCCAGCTCGCGCATCGTCTCGATGGCGCCGAGCGCGGCGGCGCAGGCCACCGGGTTGCCGCCGTAGGTGCCGCCGAGGCCGCCCGCGTGCGCGGCGTCCATGATCTCGGCACGGCCGGTGACGGCCGCGAGCGGCAGACCGCCCGCGATGCCCTTGGCGGTGGTGATCAGGTCGGGCACGACACCCTCGTCCTCGCACGCGAACCACTCGCCGGTACGGCAGAAACCGGTCTGGATCTCGTCCGCGACGAAGACGATGCCGTTGTCCCCGGCGAACTCGGCGATCCTCGGCAGGAAGCCCCTGGCCGGCTCGATGAAGCCGCCCTCACCCGCGATGGGCTCGATGACGATGGCGGCGACGTTCTCCGGGCCGACCTGCTTGGTGATCTGGTCGATCGCCTGGGCCGCGGCCTCCTCGGCGCAGTTCTCGGGGCCGGTCAGCCAGCGGTAGGGGTAGGCCAGCGGCATCCGGTAGACCTCGGGGGCGAACGGGCCGAAGCCGTGCTTGTACGGCATGTTCTTGGCCGTCAGCGCCATCGTGAGGTTGGTGCGGCCGTGGTAGCCGTGGTCGAAGACGACGACGGCCTGGCGCTTGGTGTACGCGCGGGCGATCTTCACCGCGTTCTCGACGGCCTCGGCGCCGGAGTTGAACAGCGCGGAGCGCTTCTCGTGGTCCCCGGGGGTGAGCTCGTTGAGCTGCTCGGCCACGGCCACGTAGCCCTCGTAGGGGGTGACCATGAAACAGGTGTGGGTGAAACGCTCGAGCTGCTCGGCGGCACGCTTCACCACGGCCCCGGCGCTGTTGCCGACCGAGGTCACGGCGATGCCGGAACCGAAGTCGATCAGGGAGTTGCCGTCCACGTCCTCCACCACGCCGCCGCCGGCGCGCGTGACGAACACCGGCAGGACCGTACCCACACCCGCGGCGACCGCGGCGGTCTTGCGGGCCAGCAGTTCCTGCGACTTCGGGCCGGGGATGGAGGTGACGAGGCGGCGCTCCTGGGGGAGCGACGGGCCGCCGGGCAGCTCGGTCATGAGGGCACTCCTGTGGGTGGGCCTGGTGCTGGGTGGGCCTGGGCGGATTGACGGTCTTTCCCGCAGGCTACGGCGCGTGGCGGTGGACAGGCATGCGCCGATCGGTAGCAGTGGCGGGTACGGAGTTGGACGCCGCGGACAGCGCGCGGTGGCGTCCGACACGCGGGAGCGGCCTCGGCAGCGGGTTGCCGCTCCACTACATTGAGTCGCAGTTCGGAGCGGGAACGGGTGCGGAGGGACAACGGGCGATGGACGCTGGCGGCAGCCACGGCTCTCGGGAGACACACGCGAGCCCGGTCCCCCGTCCGGCGGTACCGCCCCCGGCGGGCCCACCCCCGATGCCGGGCCGCCCCCCGACGGCCCACCGCGAGAACGACGTGGCCGCCTGGGCCCACACCAAACGCGCCATCCCCGCCCCCGGCATCTTCGGCTACGCCCACACCCCAAGACCTCCGTACGACCCGAACCGGGTATCGAACCGGCAGTTGCTCAGAGGAGCGGTCCTGTCCCTGATCGCTGCCTTCGTCGTGTGGTGGGTCGTGGTGGTCAAGGACGTAGGACCGGTGTGGTGGATCGTCTTCAAGATCGCGCCGGACTCCCTCCAGCCCACCGACACCTCGTTCGTCTTCGTCTCCAACACCGTCTACCTGGTCACGGCCGTCCTGATCCTCGCGCTCTTCAAGCGGTCAGGGCGCTGGGGTGAGATCTACCGGCGCTTCCTCAAACCCCTCGGTGAGGAGATGTCGACCGCCTCCACCCCGGTGGAAGGGGATGACCAGCAGTCTCCCCCCACCGCCTGGCCGCGGTTGAGGCAGGCGGGGCAGTACGAGGCGGCCGAGCGGCTCGATGCGGAGTTGCGGGCCGGGCGCATGAACGACGTCGACTACGCCCGCCTCACCCGTGCCTGGGAAGGCATCGAGCTGCGCCCCGACCGCACCCATGCCTTCGTCGAGGCCGTGCGCCGGCACGGCGCCGGGGCCTGCGCCCACCCCTCGGGCAGCCGCGACCTGCCCGTGCGCACCGCACGCCACGACCTGGTCACCCGGCAGGTGCGCATCGGCGCCGCACCCGACCAGGAGAAGAACCCCTGGGCCCACCGCGGAGCGGGCATCGCCCTCGACCCCGGGCTCCTCGGCACCTCCCTCCTCCTCGTCGGCCCGCCCGGCTCCGGCAAGACCCGCCGGATCATCCGCCCCGTCGTGGAGGCGATGTGCCTCCAAGCCCTGTCCGGCACCGCCTGCGTGGTCGCCGTGGGCAGCGCCGACGCCGACCTCGGGCCGAATGACTCCTTCGATGTCGTCATCGCGCTCGGCGACCCCGAATCCGCCTACGACCTCGACCTCTACGGCGGCGCCGTGGATCCCGACGAGGCCGCCGCCTGCCTGGCCGAGGCACTGCTGCCCGAGGGCGAGGTGGACAGCCGCCGGGCGCAGACCGCGCTCAGCCAGGTGATCGGCCCCTTCCACGCCGCCCACGGCCGCTACCCTGCGGTCAGCGAGCTGCGGGAACTGCTCGACGGCACCCCGACCGCCCTCGCCATGCTCCGTGAGGCGCTGGACGAGGCGGGCGCCCACGGCCACCAGCGCGAACTCGACGCCCGCCGGCGGCTGCACGGGCGACCCGACGACGTGGGGCCCCTGCTGGCCGACCGGGTCGCCCTGCTGACCCGGCCGGCCTTCGCCGGGTTCTTCGACGTCTCCGGCCGCGGCCGCCCCTTCTCCCTGCGGGCGCTGGAACACCCCTTGCGGGTCCGTATCGCCCTGCCCGCACGTGCCCACGCCGAGGCGTGCCGGATCATCGCCCGGCTGGTGCTGGCGCAGTTCGCCGCGTCGGTGGCGGCCCGCGCCGACCGCTCCCTGTTCACCTGCCTGGTCCTGGACGACGCGGCGCACGCCGTCTCCGCGCAGACCGTCCGCGATCTGCAACGGCTGCGCTCCGGCAACGCCGGCGTCGTGCTGGGCCTGCGCACCCTCGACGACGTTCCCGAGTCACTGCGCACGGCGCTGCTGGGGGCGGTCGGCTGCCAGATGGCGCTGTCCGGAGTGACCACCTGGGACGGCAAGCGCTTCGCCGAGGCCTGGGGCACCACCTGGGTGGACGAGAGCGCGGTCACCCGCACCCCGGACCGCTCGGGCGGCGCCCTGCGCCGCGGCCTGCGCCTCGCCCGCAAGCTCGTCACCGGCGAGGCTGCCACCACGGAGTCCATCACCGTCCGCCAGGTCGAACGCGAACGCTGGTCCGCCTCCGAACTCGCCCACTCGGTCCCCCCCGGCCACGCCGTCCTCTCCCTGACCACCGCCTCCGGCGAGCATGTCCCCCCGGTCCTGGTGAATTTGCTGGAGTAGGGAACTGGAGTGAGGACGGAGTGAAGACTGGGGAGTGGAGACTGGAGGACTGGAGGACTGGAGGACTGGAGGAAAGGACTGGTGCAAAAGGGACTGGCGCCAAAGGGACTGGCGCAAAGGACTGGAGCAACGAGGAGCGCCGACGCTCCTGAGCCTCTCCCACCGGGCCGCGCTGTACATTGAGGCAGAATCGAACCAGCAGTTCCTCCCCAACGGCGCAATCCCCACCAACGCCGTCCGCTCTCCGCCGTTCCAGGTGCCATGCCTCCCACGCTCGCCTCGCTTGTTCGTGCTCCCGCGCTCCGCCTCACCGTTCTGGCGGGCGGGGAGCGGCTCGACGCTCCCGTGCGGTGGGTGCACACCAGTGAGCTCGACGATCCGGCGCCTTTTCTCGAAGGCGGGGAGCTCCTGCTGACCACCGGGATCAAGTTCGCTCCCGATCCCGAGTCCCTGAGGGCCTATGTCCACCGCCTCGCCGACGCCGGAGTCGTCGGGCTCGGGGTCGGCATCGGGCTCACCCACGAGCGGGTGCCCGAGCCCATCGTCCAGGCCGCCGCCGAGCGGGGGTTGCCGCTGCTCGAGGTTCCGCAGCCCACCCCGTTCATCGCCATCAGCAAGGCGGTCTCCGCCGCGCTGGCCGCCGAGCAGTACAAGGCCGTCACCACCACCTACGAGGCACAGCAGGAGCTCACCCGCGCCGCCCTCGGCAAGGACGGCACCGCCGCGATGCTGCGTCGGCTCGCCCAGCGGCTCGACGGTTGGGCCGCGCTCTACGATGCCGCCGGCCAGGTCGTGCACGCCGCCCCCGACTGGGCCGGCCGCCGGGTCGAGCGGCTCACCGCCGAGGTGGAACGGCTTCGCGACCGCCCCGCCCCTTCCGCCGCGGCCGTCCAGGAGCCCGCCGGGGACAGCGAGGACGCCACCGACTGCGTGGAGCTCCAGTCCCTGGGGGCGGGCCGCCGCCCCCGCGGGTTCCTCGCCGTCGGCACCGAGCAGCGCCTGACCACCAGTCAGCGCTACGTCGTCCACTCCGCCGCCGCCCTGCTGACACTCGCCCTCGAGCAGTCGCGCACCCTTCAGCAGGCCGGGGAACGGCTCGGCGCCGCGCTCCTGCGCATGCTGCTCGCCGGGGAGGCCGTGCACGCCCGCGCCGTCGCCGAGCGGCTCTACGGCACGCTGTTCGATGCCGGCGCCCCCGCGCGCCTGTTCATCGCGGAGCCCGGACCCAACCCCTCCGGAGCCCGCGACCCGCTCGCCGCCCTCGGCGACCACCTCGACAACACCGCCGCCCGCGCCGCCGAGCCCGCCCTGCTGGTGCGCGGCGACCACCGGCTCACCGTTCTGGCCGCCGACGGGGGAGCGGTGCACCGCGCCTGTGTCGCCCACACCGACGACGCCGAGGGCATCGCCGTGGGCATGTCCGCCGCCCTGCCCCCCGACCAGGCCGCCACCGCCCATGAACAGGCCGAAAGAGCCTTGGCCGTGGCCCTTCGCCGAGCGCGGGCGTTCGTCGGCCACGACGAGGTCGGCACCGGCTCCGTCCTCCCGCTTCTGCACGGTGACGCGGTCCGCGCCTTCGCCGACGGCCTCCTGCGCCCCCTGCGCGACCACGACGCCACCTCGCGCGGGGACCTCGTCGCCTCTTTGAACGCCTGGCTGTCCCACCACGGCCAGTGGGACGCCGCCGCGGCCGACCTCGGAGTGCACCGGCACACCCTGCGCTACCGCATGCGCCGTGTCGAGGAACTGCTCGGCCGCTCCCTCGACGACGCCGATGTGCGCATGGAGCTGTGGCTCGCCCTGCGTGCCTGCTCCAACTCGTAGAAAGCCGGCGGGCCACTGCTCCTTCCCGGACAACACCCAACCCGCCCACGCGGTCCTACCGTGTAACAACCGAGAAGTAACCACCGAGAAGTAACCACCGAGCAGCAACCACTTCACCGCGGGAAGGGCCGGGATCCACTGTGACCACCACCCACGCTTTCTGGCTCGCCGGCCGACAGGCCACCGGCGAGGGCACGTTCGAGGTCCACCACCCCTGGGACGGCACCGTCGTGGCAGAGGTGAGCGTCCCGACCGAGGCCCAGGTGGAGGAGGCGGTCGCCGCCGCTGCCGCCGTGGCGGGCGAGTTCGCCGCCACCCCGGCCCACGTTCGCGCCACCGCCCTCGACCACGTCTCGAAGCGCCTCGCCGAGCGCACCGAGGAGATAGCCCGCCTGATCACCGCCGAGAACGGCAAGCCGATCAAGTGGGCCCGCGGCGAGGTCGGCCGTGCGGTCTCCGTCTTCCGCTGGGCCGCCGAGGAGGCGCGCCGCACCAACGGTGAGACGCAGCGCCTGGACACCGACGCGGGCGGCACCGGCCGTTTCGCCATCACCCGCCGCTTCCCGCGCGGCGCCGTGCTGGGCATCGCGCCGTTCAACTTCCCGCTCAACCTGGTCGCGCACAAGGTCGCCCCGGCCATCGCCGTCGGCGCCCCGATCATCCTCAAGCCCGCGCCCGCCACCCCGCTGAGCGCCCTCGTCCTCGGCGAGATCCTGGCCGAGACCGACCTCCCGGCCGGGTCCTGGAGCGTCCTGCCCGTGCCGAACGACCGGATGCCCGCACTGGTCAAGGACGAGCGACTTCCGGTCATTTCCTTCACCGGTTCGGACAAGGTCGGCTACCAGATCCTGGACTCGGTGCCGCGCAAGCACTGCACCCTGGAGCTCGGCGGCAACGCCGCGGCCGTCGTCCTCGCCGACTGGTCCTCCGAGCAGGACCTGGAGTGGGCGGCGACCCGCATCGCCACCTTCGCCAACTACCAGGGCGGCCAGTCCTGCATCTCGGTGCAGCGTGTCGTCGCCGACGCCTCGGTCTACGACCGCCTGGTGGAGAAGGTCGTCCCCAGGGTAGGGGCCCAGGTCACCGGTGACCCCTCCGACGACTCCGTGGACGTCGGCCCGCTGGTCAACGAGGACGCCGCCAAGCGTGTCGAGTCCTGGGTGGACGAGGCCGTCGCCGCGGGCGCCCGGCTGCTCGCCGGCGGCAAGCGCGAGGGCGCGACCTACGCCCCGACCGTGCTCGCCGACGTGCCCGCCGATGTGACGCTCTCCTGCGAGGAGGTCTTCGGCCCGGTGCTGACCCTCGCCCGCGTCGACGGAACGGACGCCGCGTTCGCCGCCGTCAACGACTCCAAGTACGGCCTCCAGGCCGGCATCTTCACGCACGACGTGCGGACCGCCTTCCGCGCCCACCGCGAACTCGAGGTCGGGGGCGTCATCGTCGGCGACGTCCCCTCCTACCGCGCCGACCAGATGCCGTACGGCGGCGCCAAGCAGTCGGGCGTGGGCCGCGAGGGCGTGCGCTACGCGATGGAGGACTACACCTACGAGCGCGTCCTCGTGCTCACCGGCCTCGACCTGTAGGCCGCGCGGTCGGCCCGGCCCGGAGCGGCCGCAGGGCCAGACAGACCAAGAAGGGCGTCCCGTGCGGGGGACGCCCTTCTTCCCCTTTCCGCCTGTCCGGTGAGAGACCTGGTACGACGGCCCGAATATGGGTAATACGGCCAAGTAGTACCAGCCGGTAACCCGAATGCCCGGCAACCGGCCCCCACTCGGACCACCGGACCACCGGACCAGCGGCGAGGGAGAGCCCCCATGACGGCACCATCCGCCCCACGAAGCGAGCCCAAGCCCGAAGGATCAGGACCAGGCGAGCCCAAGGCCGCCGGCCCCCGCACCGACCGGCCAAAGGTCTCCGAGCGCGAAGCCCGCCAGGTCGCCGAGGCCGCCCGCGAGCAGGACTGGCGCAAGCCCAGCTTCGCCAAGGAGCTGTTCCTCGGCCGCTTCAGGCTCGACCTCATCCACCCGCACCCCTCGCCCGCCCCCGACGACACCGCCAGGGGCGAGCAGTTCCTCAAGCGCCTGCGGGAGTTCTGCGAGGAGAAGGTCGACGGCCGCCTCATCGAGCGCGAGGCCCGCATCCCGGACGAGGTGATCCTCGGTCTGAAGGAGCTCGGCGCCTTCGGCATGAAGATCGACCCCAAGTACGGCGGGCTCGGGCTCACGCAGGTGTACTACAACAAGGCCCTGGCCCTGGCCGGGTCCGTCAACGGCGCCATCGGCGCCCTGCTCTCGGCCCACCAGTCCATCGGTGTCCCCCAGCCGCTGAAGATGTTCGGCACGCAGGAGCAGAAGGACACGTTCCTTCCGCGCTGCGCCCGTACGGACATCTCCGCCTTCCTCCTCACCGAGCCCGACGTCGGCTCCGACCCCGCACGCCTGGCCACCACCGCGGTTCCCACCGAGGACGGCAGCGCCTATGTCCTGGACGGGGTGAAGCTGTGGACGACCAACGGGGTGGTGGCCGACCTGCTCGTGGTCATGGCCCGTGTGCCGCGCGGCGAGGGCCACAAGGGCGGCATCACCGCGTTCGTGGTGGAGGCCGACTCCGAGGGCATCACGGTGGAGAACCGCAACGTCTTCATGGGCCTGCGCGGCCTGGAGAACGGTGTCACCCGCTTCCACCGGGTCATCGTCCCCGCCGAGAACCGCATCGGCCCCGAGGGCGCCGGGCTCAAGATCGCGCTGACCACGCTGAACACCGGCCGCCTGTCGCTGCCCGCCATGTGCGCCGGGGCGGGCAAGTGGTGCCTGAAGATCGCCCGTGAGTGGTCCTCGGCCCGCGAGCAGTGGGGCAAGCCGGTCGCCAAGCACGAGGCGGTGGCCAAGAAGATCGCTTTCATCGCCGCGACCTCGTTCGCCCTCGAGGCCGTGGTGGACCTCGCCAGCCAGATGGCGGACGAGGACCGCAACGACATCCGGATCGAGGCGGCGCTGGCCAAGCTCTACTCCTCGGAGAAGGCCTCGCTGATGGCCGACGAGCTCGTCCAGATCCGCGGCGGCCGCGGGTTCGAGACCGCGGAGTCCCTCGCCGCCCGCGGCGAGCGGGCCGTCCCCGCCGAGCAGCTGCTGCGCGACCTGCGCATCAACCGGATCTTCGAGGGCTCGACGGAGATCATGCACCTGCTCATCGCCCGTGAGGCCGTCGACGCCCACCTGTCGGTCGCCGGCGACCTCATCGACCCGGACAAGACCCTCACCGACAAGGCCAAGGCGGGGGCCAAGGCGGGCGGCTTCTACGCCCGCTGGCTGCCCAAGCTGGTCACGGGACCGGGTCAGCTGCCGAACTCCTTCGCGGAGTTCAACCCCTCCGGGCACCCGGACCTCGCGGCCCACCTGCGCTATGTCGAGCGCGGGTCGCGCAAGCTCGCCCGCTCCACGTTCTACGCCATGTCCCGCTGGCAGGGCCGGATGGAGAGCAAGCAGGGCTTCCTCAGCCGCATCGTGGACATCGGCGCCGAGCTGTTCGCCATGAGCGCGGCCTGCGTGCGTGCCGAGATGCTCCGCTCGCGCGGGGAGAACGGGAAGGCGGCCTACGAGCTCGCCGACCTGTTCTGCCGCCAGGCCAGGCTGCGGGTGGAGGAGCTGTTCGACCGGCTGTGGCACAACACCGACGACCTGGACAACCGGGCCGTCCGGGGGATCCTGGCGGGCCGCTACACCTGGCTCGAGGAGGGTGTGCTCGACACCTCCGGCGATGGGCCGTGGATCGCCGACGCCACTCCCGGACCGTCCACGGTTCCCAACGTCCACCGCCCCGTGCACTGACGTCCACCACCCCGTCCACCGACCGCCGCGCCGCCCAGGCGCGGCAGGGGGCCAGGCACTCGTACGGCGTCCACCGGCCGCCGGTCCACCAGCGTGTGGATCGGCGGCCGGTGCACGTGCACGAGCCGTCCAAGGCCACAATGGGGGCATGACGGAGACCTCGCTGGCCAACCCTCACCTTCGCTTCCCGGTGGCCGCCGCAGACGGCGGCGGCCACCGGGACATCGTGATCCTCGGCTCCACCGGCTCGATCGGCACCCAGGCCGTCGACGTCGTCCTGCGCAACCCGGACCGGTTCCGGGTGGTCGCCCTGTCCGCGGCGGGCGGCCGGGTGCAGCTGCTGGCCGACCAGGCGCACCAGCTCGGCGTCCGCCTCGTGGCCGTCGCCGACGAGGCCGCCGCGGCCCCGCTGGAGGAGGCGCTGCGCGAGCGCTTCGGCACCGAGCCCGCCCCCGAGGTCATCGCCGGTCCCGACGCCGCCAGTGCGGTGGCCGCGGCCGAGTGCGACACCGTCCTCAACGGCATCACCGGCTCCATCGGCCTCGCGCCGACCCTGGCCGCGCTCCGGGCCGGCCGCATGCTGGCGCTGGCCAACAAGGAGTCGCTGATCGTCGGCGGCCCGCTCGTGCGGGCCATCGCGAAGCCCGGGCAGATCGTGCCGGTCGACTCCGAGCACTCGGCACTGTTCCAGGCGATGCTCGGCGGCACCCGCGGCGAGGTGCGCAAGCTCGTGGTCACCGCCAGCGGGGGCCCGTTCCGCGGCCGCACCCGAGAGGAACTGGCCCAGGTCACCCCGGAGCAGGCGCTCGCCCACCCCACCTGGGCCATGGGCCCGGTGATCACCATCAACTCGGCGACCCTGGTCAACAAGGGACTGGAGGTCATCGAGGCCCACCTGCTCTACGACATCCCCTTCGAGCGGATCGAGGTCGTGGTCCATCCGCAGTCCTACGTCCACTCGATGGTGGAGTTCACCGACGGCTCCACGCTCGCCCAGGTGAGCCCTCCCGACATGCGGATGCCGATCGCGCTGGGCCTCGGCTGGCCGGACCGGGTCCCGGACGCGGCCCCGGGATTCGACTGGACCAAGGCGTCGACGTGGGAGTTCCTTCCGCTGGACGGCGAGGCCTTCCCCTCGGTGGCGCTCGCCCGGCATGTCGGTAGCCTCGGAGGCACGGCCCCGGCGGTGTTCAACGCGGCCAACGAGGAGTGCGTTGACGCGTTCCTCGGCGGCCGACTGCCGTTCAACGGCATTGTGGACACCGTCGCCCAGGCGGTCGAGGAGCATGGAACGCCCCGAACGGGAAACCAGCTCACTCTGGGGGACGTCCTGGAAGCCGAGGCATGGGCACGTGCCCGGGCCCGTGAACTCGTGAAGACGAAAGCAGGGGTGACCGTATGACGGCACTGATGACGGTTCTCGGCATAGTCGTCTTCGTTGTCGGACTGCTGTTCTCCATCGCCTGGCACGAGCTCGGCCACCTCTCGACGGCCAAGCTCTTCGGCATCCGTGTGCCGCAGTACATGGTGGGCTTCGGCCCCACCATCTGGTCCCGCCACAAGGGCGAGACCGAGTACGGGGTCAAGGCGATCCCGCTCGGCGGTTACATCCGCATGATCGGGATGTTCCCGCCCGGCGAGGACGGCAAGGTCACCGCCCGCTCGACCTCCCCCTGGCGGGGCATGATCGAGGACGCGCGCTCGGCAGCGTACGAGGAGCTCAAGCCCGGCGACGAGACGCGGATGTTCTACACACGCAAGCCGTGGAAGCGCGTCATCGTGATGTTCGCCGGGCCGTTCATGAACCTCATCCTGGCCGTCGCCGTCTTCTCCGCAGTCCTGATGGGCTTCGGAATCCAGACCACGACCACCAGCGTGCAGTCCGTCAACGCCTGCGTGGTCGCGGCCACCGCCAAGACCGACCGGTGCCCCAAGGACGCCGAGGAATCACCCGCCTTGGCGGCGGGGCTGAAGGCGGGCGACAAGTTCGTCGCGTTCAACGGTCACCAGGTCAAGGACTGGGACGCCCTGCAGAAGCAGATCCGGCGCACCATCGGCCCGGCCACCATCGAGGTCGAGCGCCAGGGCAGGCCCGTCGTCCTGCACGCGAACCTCATCAAGAACACCGTGCCGAAGATCGACGGCAGCGGCCACTACGTCCAGGGCGAGACCCAGAAGGCCGGCTTCCTCGGCTTCACCCCTGCGAGGGGTGTCGTCAAGCAGACGCCCGCCCAGGCCGCCGACTGGATGGGTGACATGGTCGTCAACGGGGTGCAGAACCTCATCGACCTGCCGAAGAAGGTCCCCGCGCTGTGGGGCGCCGCCTTCCAGGGCGAGGAGCGCAAGCCCGACTCGCCGATGGGTGTCGTGGGAGCGGCCAGGGTCGGCGGTGAGGTGTTCACCCTCGACATCCCGCCGCAGCAGCAGCTCGCCACGATGCTCTTCCTCGTGGCCGGTTTCAATCTGTCGCTCTTCCTGTTCAACATGCTCCCCCTGCTGCCGCTCGACGGCGGGCACATCGCCGGCGCCCTGTGGGAGTCGATCAGGCGACACGCCGCGCGGGTCTTCCGCCGCGCGGACCCCGGACCGTTCGACGTGGCCAAGCTGATGCCCGTGGCGTACGTGGTGGCCGGGGTGTTCATCTGCTTCACCCTGCTGGTGCTTGTGGCCGACGTGATCAATCCGGTGCGCATCGGCTAGCGCTCGAACAGCGGTGGAAGAGCGGGCAACCGGGCGGGCACGGAAGGTGTCCGCCCGGTTTCACTGGGGCGCGAGATGTGCCCGAGCCAGGTGCGGTGCCGTACCGTTAGGGGTCGAACTTCGCTCTGCCGGATCCTTTGAGCCATACCTGGGGATGCACACCTGATGACAGCCATCTCGCTCGGAATGCCGTCCGTGCCGCTCAAGCTGGCCGACCGCCGCCGGAGCCGGAAGATCCAGGTCGGATCGGTGGCTGTGGGTGGAGACGCCCCGATCTCGGTCCAGTCCATGACGACCACCGTCACCGCCGACATCGGCGCCACGCTCCAGCAGATCGCCGAGCTGACCGCCTCCGGCTGCCAGATCGTCCGGGTGGCCTGCCCCAGCCAGGACGACGCCGACGCCCTCGCCACGATCGCCCGCAAGTCGCAGATCCCGGTGATCGCCGACATCCACTTCCAGCCGAAGTACGTCTTCGCCGCCATCGACGCCGGCTGCGCGGCCGTGCGCGTCAACCCCGGCAACATCCGGCAGTTCGACGACAAGGTCAAGGAGATCGCCAAGGCGGCCTCAGAGGCGGGCACCCCGATCCGCATCGGCGTCAACGCCGGCTCCCTCGACAAGCGCCTGCTGGAGAAGTACGGCAAGGCGACTCCCGAGGCGCTGGTCGAATCCGCGCTGTGGGAGTGCTCCCTGTTCGAGGAGCACGGCTTCCGCGACATCAAGATCTCGGTCAAGCACAACGACCCCGTGGTCATGGTCAACGCCTACCGCCTGCTCGCGGAGAAGTGCGACTACCCCCTCCACCTCGGCGTGACCGAGGCGGGCCCCGCCTTCCAGGGCACCATCAAGTCCGCGGTCGCGTTCGGCGCCCTGCTCGCCGAGGGCATCGGCGACACCATCCGCGTCTCCCTGTCGGCCCCACCGGCGGAGGAGGTCAAGGTCGGCATCCAGATCCTGGAGTCGCTGAACCTGCGACAGCGCCGCCTCGAGATCGTCTCCTGCCCCTCCTGCGGCCGCGCCCAGGTGGATGTCTACAAGCTCGCCGACCAGGTCACCGCCGGTCTGGAGGGTATGGAGGTCCCGCTGCGCGTGGCGGTCATGGGCTGCGTCGTCAACGGCCCCGGTGAGGCCCGCGAGGCCGACCTCGGAGTCGCCTCCGGCAACGGCAAGGGCCAGATCTTCGTCAAGGGCGAGGTCATCAAGACCGTTCCCGAGTCCAAGATCGTGGAGACCCTCATCGAGGAAGCGCTCAAGATCGCCGAGCAGATGGAGAAGGAGGGCGCCGCCTCCGGCGAGCCCACCGTCTCCATCACCTGATCCACCGGCCCCACATGACGATGGGCGTACGGGTGAACGGCGCAGTACAGTGCGGGGGAGCGCCACGAGGGTGGGGCGTCCCGCACGGGCACGGGCATGGTGAGGCTCCCACAGTGTTGACGAAGACGACCACCAGGGTTCTGGAGCCCGGCGACCTCGACGCCGCTCTGGAGGTGCTGGACCGCGACCCGGTGGCCAACGCCTTCGTGGCCTCCCGCATCCGCACCGCCGGGCTCGACCCGTGGCGGCTCGGCGGTGAGCTGTGGGGCTGGTACGCCTCCGGCCGCCTGGAGTCGCTGTGCTACGCCGGGGCCAACCTCGTGCCCATCTGCGCCACCGCCGAAGCGGTGCGGGCCTTCGCCGACCGGGCCCGCCGCAGTGGCCGCAGCTGCTCGTCCATCGTCGGTCCCGCCGAGGCCACCGCCGAGCTCTGGGCCCACCTCGAACCCGCCTGGGGGCCCGCCCGCGAGGTCCGCGCCCACCAGCCGCTGATGGTCACCCGGTCCATGCCGGAGGGGATCGCGCCGGACCCGCTGGTGCGCCGGGTGCGCCGCAACGAGATGGACGCGATCATGCCCGCGTGCGTGGCCATGTTCACCGAGGAGGTCGGCGTCTCCCCGATGACGGGCGACGGCGGGCTGCTCTACCAGGCGCGCATCGCCGAACTCGTCACCACCGGGCGGGCGTTCGCCCGGATCGAGGACGGCCGTGTCGTCTTCAAGGCCGAGATCGGCGCCGTCACCGACCACGCCTGCCAGATCCAGGGCGTCTGGGTCGCCCCCGACCGCCGGGGCGAGGGCCTGTCCGAGACCGGTATGGCCGCCGTCCTGCAGTACGCGCTGCGCGAGGTCGCCCCCGTGGTCAGCCTCTACGTCAACGACTACAACGCCCCAGCCCGCGCCGCCTACCGCCGTGTCGGGTTCTCCGAGGTGGGCTCCTTCATGAGCGTCCTGTTCTGAGCGGCCCCCGCACCCCGCGCCCGGGTGATCTGCCCGGCCGGTATCCCCAGGCAGTAGGGTCCCCGCCCATGGACGAACTCCTCATCGGGCCGATCGACCTCGTCGCGCGCGTGGACGACGCGCTCGCCGTGCAGGCACTCGCCTTCGGCCTCAACGACGAGGAGATCCACATCCGCAGGCAGATCGTCCTGCGGCACGCCGCCTACCGGGGCACCCGGGCCTTCGGCGCGTTCACGGCCGACGGCGCGCTCGTCGGCTTCACCTACGGCATGCCCAACGACCGCGCCCACTGGTGGAGCACCGTCATCGAGCCGTACCTCGTCGCCGTCGGTCACGAGGACTGGCTCGACGACGTCTTCGGTGTCACAGAGCTGCACGTCCTGCCCGGATTCCAGGGACACGGCCTCGGCCGCGCGCTCATCACCCGGCTCACCGACGGCGTCGAGCAGAGCCGCAGCATCCTGTCCGCGATCGAGGGGCCGAGCCGGGCCCGCAGGCTGTACCACTCCCTCGGCTATGTCGACCTGGCCCGGTCGGTGCGCTTCCCCAGCGCCCCCAGCCTCTACGTGGTGATGGGCGCGCACCTTCCCCTGCCGAGGACCGGCTCCGCCGAGCGCTAGCGGCCTGGGGCGAACGGCGTCGCACCGCCCCGCTCGGCCCGGATATCCTCGGTGGAATCCGTTCCATCCCTTGGAGAATCCATGGTCCAGCGCATGTCCCGGCTCCTGCTCAAGACGCTGCGCGACGACCCGGCCGACGCCGAGACCGCCAGCCACAAGCTGCTCGTCCGAGCCGGGTACGTACGCCGTAGCAGTGCCGGAGTGTGGACGTGGCTGCCGCTCGGCAAGCGCGTGCTGGACAACGTGGCCCGCGTCGTCCGCGAGGAGATGGACGCCATCGGCGGCCAGGAGGTGCTCCTGCCCGCCCTGCTGCCCCGCGAGCCCTACGAGGCCACCGGCCGCGCCGATGCCTACGGCGACCTGCTCTTCCAACTGGAGGACCGGCGCGGCGCCAGGTATGTGCTCGGCCCCACGCACGAGGAGATCTTCACGCAGCTGGTGAAGGACCAGTGCTCGTCCTACAAGGACCTGCCGCTGATCCTCTATCAGATCCAGACCAAGTACCGCGACGAGGCCAGGCCCCGCTCCGGAGTGCTGCGCGGGCGCGAGTTCCAGATGAAGGACGCGTATTCCTTCGACACCTCCGACGAGGGCCTGGGCGAGGCGTACCAGGCGCACCGCAGCGCCTACATCCGCGTCTTCGAGCGGCTGGGCCTGGACTACCGCATCGTCTCCGCGGTCTCGGGCGCCATGGGCGGCTCGGCCTCGGAGGAGTTCCTGGCCCCGGCCGCGGCCGGGGAGGACACCTTCGTCGACTGCCCGGCCTGCGACTACGCCGCGAACACCGAGGCCGTCACCGCCGTCGTCGAGCCCGTCACCGGGGCCGGCCACCCCCCGATGGAGGAGCTGGCCACCCCGGCCACGCCCACCATCGAGACCCTCGCCGAGCACCTGGGCGTGCCCGCCTCGGCGACGCTGAAGAACCTCCTGGTGAAGGTGGACGGGCAGATCACCGCGGTGGGCGTGCCGGGCGACCGGGAGGTCGACATGGGCAAGCTCGCCGAGGCGCTGGCCCCCGCCGAGGTGGAGCTGGTCACCGCCGAGGACTTCACCGGCCGCCCCGACCTGGTGCGCGGCTACGTCGGCCCCCAGGGCCTGGCGGGCAAGGCCTTCCGCTACCTCGCCGACCCCCGGGTCGCCGAGGGCACGGCCTGGATCACCGGCGCCAACCGCGCCGACCACCATGTTCGCAATGTGGTGTGCGGCCGTGACTTCACCGTCGACGAGTACCTGGACGTGGCCACCGTCCTGCCCGGCGACCCCTGCCCCAGCTGCGGTGCGGGGCTGACCATCGGCCGTGCCATCGAGATCGGCCACATCTTCCAGCTGGGCCGCAAGTACGCCGACGCCTTCGAACTCGACGTGCTCGGCCGCGAGGGCAAGCCGGTCCGCGTGACCATGGGCTCCTACGGCATCGGTGTCTCCCGCGCCGTGGCGGCCCTCGCCGAGCAGACGCACGACGAGTCCGGGCTGTGCTGGCCGCGCGAGGTCGCCCCCGCCGACGTGCACATCGTGGCGGCGGGCAAGGCCCAGCAGACCGAACTCGCCCTGGAACTCGCCGAGAAGCTGGGCGCCGGCCGCGTCCGCGTCCTGGTGGACGACCGCGCCGGGGTCTCTGCGGGAGTGAAGTTCACCGACGCCGAGCTGATCGGCATCCCGACCATCCTGGTGGTCGGGCGCCGCGCCGCCGAGGGCGTCGTCGAGCTGAAGGACCGCAGGACGGGTGAGCGCGAGGAGATCTCCATCGACGACGCGCTGGCCCGCCTGACGGCCAACTGAGGCCAAAGCCTGGGGAGTTCACAGGGCCGATGGTGGGTTCGGTCAGGAGGCCGGGCCCACCACGCGGTCCACTACAGCCAGCCGGCGAACTCCAGGAGCAGCTCGCCGTCCTCGCGGTCCCCGACCGCGAGCGACCACACCCCCGCCTCCACGGCACGGAAGAACGCCCAGCCCCGCAGGCGATCGCGGTCGAGGTCGAGGGAGTCGGCGAGCTTCTTCACCCGGCGACGGGCCAGCGAGCCGGGGCCGGGGGAGGCCGCGAGGGTGTCCAGCCGGTCCCGCACCAGCCAGGCCAGGTCGTAGGCGCGCTCACCGACCAGCGGTTTGGGGTCGATGGCCAGCCACGGCATCCGCCCGCCCTGCCCGCCTCCGGGCAGCGGGGCCCCTCCCGCCAGCACATTGCCGTGGTGGAAGTCGCCGTGCAGCAGCAGTCGCTCCGGCTCGCCCGCCATGAGCTCGGCGTGCGTGGTCAGGGCCTCCTCCACCAGCGGGCGCACATCGGCCGCCCACGGCTCGGCGGCTCGTTCGAGCATCTTCTCCACGAGCCCCGCGGTGTACTCGGCGACGGTGGTGAAGGGGTGCTCCTCACCGGGCCCGACCCACAGACGGCGGACCACCCCGGCCGCCTCCAGCATCGCCTTCGCCTCGGGCAGCGAACGCAGGCTCACATCGCCCTGGAGCCGTTCGAGGAGCATCGCCCCCTCCTCGGGCTCCGCCCGCAGAAGGCGCACCGCCCCCACCCCGTTCCAGTGGGCGAGGGCTCCCGGCTCGTGCTCGGTCTCCCGCGTCACCATGCCCAGCTTGAGTGTCGCGGGGGTCCCGTCCGCCTGCCGCACGAGCACCACCATGCTGATGCTCCCGCCCGGCTCCAGCACCCTCTCGGGCGTCAGCTCCCACGCTTGGACGAAGCTCCGCGCCCGCCGGGGAAGCTCCCGCGCCCAAGCGCGCCCGGCCTCGCCCTCCCAGGCGCAGACGGTGCGCACGAGATGCTCGGGCGGCGTGAGCGGTACGACGGGCATGGCGTGCGAGTCCCTCCTGCGGCGGTGCGGCTGGTCGGCTGTGAACATGTCTGCGGTGAACGGCGAGGCGGCTGCGGCAGGGGCCCCGGTGCCCCGGCCCCGCCGATCCCCGTCCCCCGAGGACGCCGCCCTGGGGACGCCGCCCCCGAGAACGTCAGAGCTCGCCGGGGGACGCGCTCGGGGAGGCCTCGGTCGAGGTGCCGAGCGCCCGTTCGGGCAGCCCCGGGAAGGCTACGCCCCTGCCCCGCCAGCCCACCGCGCGGACCGCCGCCTCCCGCAGTGCCCGCGCCGCCTCCTCGCGCAGATGCCCCCTGGTCTCGCGCACCACATCCGCGTAGACCGCCGCCACCCGGTCCTCCAGTACGGCGGCGAGCCGTAGGGCGGCGGCCTCGTCGGTGACCGAGAACGGCAGCGCGTACGCCGGCGCCGCCGCCGCGGGCTGGGCCCCGAGGTCCCGGACGGTCCGCTCGAGAGCGTCCCGCCGGGACCGGTGCGCGTCGTACGCGTTCCTGGCCCTGGTGCGCCGGGCGCCGTCGAGCTTCGCTCCGACCACCCCGAACCCGTAGACAGCCGCGTGCTCGGCGGCCAGCGCCGACTGCAGCGCCTTGACCGCGCCAGGCGGCTGGGTGGTCGGTGAACCCGTGAGTGTCGGCACGGCGTCAGCTCCTGAGCAGCAGGGCGCGGCCCGCGCCCGAGGCGGCGACGGAGGCGAGCAGGCGGGCGAGTTCCGGCGGTGCGTCGAGGAGATCGGCGGTCCGTGCGTCGGCGGTGCGCCGTTCCGTGCGGGCCAGGGCGCGCTTGGCGGCGACGGCCCCGTCGGGAACGTCCGACGCACCCGGGGACGACGAGGCCGAGGACGGCGTGCCGTGCCCGCCGAAGGCCTCCAGATGGAGAACGAGATCGGCGCGCAGCGGCCGCAGCTCCTTCTCCAGATCCGGGTGCGCCCGCAGCGTGGCGTCGTAGGCGGCGATCAGCGCGGCGGCGTCCTCGGCGGCCCGTGCGCGCAGCCGGTTTCCGCGCGAGCCGTCGGCGGCGGTCCCCTCCTGCCCGTTCGAACAGGCGGTGAGCCCGGCGGCACCCACCGCGGCGCCCGCCGCGGTCAGCGCGGTCGCGCCCGCTCCGGCCCTCAGGACACTGCGGCGGGAGGGGGAACCTGCTGGACCTGCGGAGAGCTGGCATTTCTTGCTGATCGGCACGTTCCCCGTCCTCTGCCGGCGTGATCACCGGGAATGAGAGTACCTGCCCGTATGCATGGAATCGGCACTCGGCGCAATGACCCGATAGGCTGGGTCAGCGCGACAGCGACCTTCCGACAACAGCACACGCGGCCGAGGAGTCACCCGGATGAGCACCACCCAGAGCGACAGGCTGCGTGCACTGCTGGATCCGCTCGTCTCCCGATCGGGTGCCGAGCTGGAAGAGGTCAAGCTGACGACGGCGGGCAGGCGCCGCCAGCTGCTCGTGGTGGTCGACTCCGACGGCGGTGTCCCCCTCGATCTGGTCGCCGAGCTGAGCCGCGGTATCTCGAAGGCGCTGGACGACTCCGACGTGATGGGCGGCGCGCCCTACGTCCTCGAAGTCACCTCCCCCGGAGTGGACCGCCCGCTCACCGAGCCCCGGCACTTCAAGCGAGCCCTCGGCAGGATGGTCAAGGCGCAGCTCGCCGGTGGCGGTGAGGTGACCGCCCGGATCACGGACATCGACGACGAGGGCCTCGACCTCGAGGTGCCCGGGGTGAAGGGGCGCAAGCCCACGCGGCGCCGGCTCGCCTTCGACGAGATCGCCAAGGCCCGGGTGGAGGTCGAGTTCAGCCGCAAGAGCGACGACAAGCTCGACCCGGTCGGCGACGACGGCAGCGAGGCCGACGACCGTGATACCCACGAGGACAGCGGCGCTCACGACAGCGGCGCTCACGACAGCGGCGCTCACGACAGCGCCGACACCGACACCGACAGCGCCGACACCGACAGCGGCACCAACGACGAGAACAAGGAGGAGGCGTAGCCGTGGACATCGACATGAGCGCTCTGCGTGGGCTTGTGCGGGAGAAGGAGATCTCGTTCGATCTGCTGGTCGAGGCGATCGAGTCGGCCCTCCTCATCGCGTACCACCGCACCGAGGGCAGCCGCCACAAGGCGCGCGTCGAGCTCGACCGCTCCACCGGGCATGTGACCGTGTGGGCGCAGGAGGACCCGGACGAGACGGAGGAGGGCGCCGAGCCGCGCGAGTTCGACGACACCCCGTCGGGCTTCGGCCGGATCGCCGCCACCACGGCCAAGCAGGTCATCCTCCAGCGGCTGCGCGACGCCGAGGAGGAGATCACCTTCGGCGAGTACGCCGGCCGCGAGGGCGACATCGTGGCGGGCATCGTGCAGCAGGGCAAGGACCCCCGCAACGTCCTGGTCGACATCGGCAAGGTCGAGGCGATCCTGCCGACGCAGGAGCAGGTGCCGGGCGAGAACTACGAGCACGGCTCCCGTATCCGCACCTACGTGGTGCGGGTGGCCAAGGGTGTGCGCGGCCCCTCCATCACGCTCTCGCGCACCCACCCCAACCTGGTGAAGAAGCTCTTCGCGCTCGAGGTCCCCGAGATCGCCGACGGCTCCGTCGAGATCGCGGCGATCGCCCGCGAGGCAGGCCACCGCACCAAGATCGCCGTGCGGTCCACGCGCTCCGGCCTCAACGCCAAGGGCGCCTGCATCGGCCCGATGGGCGGCCGTGTGCGCAACGTCATGGCCGAGCTCCACGGCGAGAAGATCGACATCGTCGACTGGTCGGACGACCCGGGGGAGATGGTGGCCAACGCCCTCTCGCCCGCCCGCGTGAGCAAGGTCGAGATCGTCGATCTGGCGGCCCGTTCCGCCCGGGTCACCGTGCCGGACTACCAGCTGTCGCTGGCGATCGGCAAGGAAGGGCAGAACGCCCGTCTGGCGGCGCGGCTGACCGGCTGGCGGATCGACATCCGGCCGGACACCGAGCAGGAGGACGGCCGCGCCGGGGCCTGATCCCCGGTCGAGGCGAACGCCCGTATCGCTCGTATCCGCCGGGACACCTTCTGGTGTCGTGGCGGCGGATGTGAGACGTGTGACCCCGGAGACGGATGATGCGCTTCGGGGAATGCGGAACGATCGCCGACGGTTCGTTTGAGTACACAGCGGATCACACAGTGCCGGTGCTTCCGTCATCCCGTTGGGGCGGCGCAGGCCCGGGGAGGTAGACTGAGAGTGTCTGGCCGGACGCGAGCACGTGCATGCCCCGAGCGCACCTGTGTGGGCTGCCGAACGCGTGCGGCCAAGGACGATCTGCTGCGCACCGTGGCGGTCGGGGACGAGTGTGTCCCTGATCCTCGCGGTACGCTGCCCGGTCGGGGAGCATATGTGCACCCCGACGAGGCATGTCTCGACCTGGCGGTTCGCCGTCGGGCGCTCCCGCGGGCCCTCCGGGTCCAGGGACCGCTCGATGTGGGTGGGCTGCGCGAGTGGGTCGGACAGTGCAAGACCCCGCTGCCGAGCGAGAGCACGGCAGAGCGGCACGAAGAGCAAGAACAGCAAGGGATTGCACGGTGAACCGTGTGGTCGTCAGGTACCTCGCGAGTCGGAAGTAGGTCGAGATTGCGATGAGCACTCGATGAGTACGCGATGAGTACGCCCGTGAAGTAGCGACGGTCCGGCGGACGACCAACCCCGGACCAGAAGGAGCGACGTGGCAAAGGTCCGGGTATACGAGCTCGCCAAGGAGTTCGGTGTCGAGAGCAAGGTCGTCATGGCCAAGCTCCAAGAACTTGGTGAGTTCGTACGTTCGGCGTCTTCGACGATCGAAGCGCCGGTTGTACGCAAACTGACAGATGCTTTCCAGCAGGGGAGCGGCGGCGGCCGTTCCTCCGCGAAGCCCGCGCCCCGCAAGGCGGCGCCGTCCAAGCCGTCCGCACCGGCCACGCCCGGCAGCGCGACGGCCCGTCCCGCTGCCCCGGGCCCGAAGCCCGCGACGGCCGGTTCTGCCGCGGCGCGTCCGGCGGCCCCCAAGCCCGCCGGCCAGACGCCCGCGCCCGGCCCGCGCCCGGCAGGCCCGCGTCCGGGCCCGCGCCCGGCTCCGGCCGCGCCCGCCCCGCCGGCGCAGACCCCGGCTCCGGCCCCGGTCGAGTTCCAGGCCCCGCCCTCCGCTCCGGTCGCTCCCGCGGCCCAGAGTGCGCCGAGCGAGGCTCCGGCCCAGCGCGGTCCGCGCCCCGGCGCCACCCCCGGCCCGCGTCCCGCCTCCCCGCGTCCCGGTGGGGACCAGCGCGGCGGCGACCAGCGCGGCGCCGGCCGTCCCGGTGCGGGTGCCCCGCGTCCGGGTCAGTCCGGCGGCGCCCGTCCCGGCCAGGGCGGCTCCCGTCCCGGCGCCCCGCGCCCCGCGGGTCCGCGTCCGGGCAACAACCCCTTCACCTCCGGCAGCACCGGAATGCCGCGGCCCCAGGCCCCCGGCCGTCCCGGTGGTGCCCCCGGTGGCGCACCCCGTCCGGGCGGCCCCCGTCCGGGCGGCAACGCTCCGGCCGGCGGTCCCCGTCCCGGCGGCGGCGCTCCGGGCGGTCCCCGTCCGAACCCGGGCGCGATGCCGCGTCCGCAGGGCGGCGGCAACCGTCCGAACCCGGGCATGATGCCCCAGCGTCCGGCCGCCGGTGGCGGCGCTCCCGGCCGTCCCGGTGCTCCCGGGCGTCCCGGTGGCGCGGGCCGTCCGGGTGGCGGTGGCGGCGGTCGTCCCGGTGGCGGCGGTTTCGCCGGCCGTCCGGGTGGCGGTGGCGGCGGTGCCGGTCGTCCCGGTGGCGGTGGCGGCGGTTTCGCCGGTCGTCCCGGTGGCGGTGGCGGCGGCGGTGGTTTCGCCGGCCGTCCCGGCGGCGGTGGTTTCGGCGGCCGTCCCGGCGGCCCCGGTGGCCGCGGTGGAACGCAGGGTGCCTTCGGCCGTCCGGGCGCACGCCCGTCGCGCGGCCGCAAGTCCAAGCGCCAGCGCCGTCAGGAGTACGAGGCCCAGCAGGCCCCGTCCATCGGCGGCATCATGCTGCCTCGCGGCAACGGGCAGACCGTCCGCCTGTCGCGTGGCGCGTCGCTGAGCGACTTCGCCGAGAAGATCAACGCCAACCCGGCGTCGCTGGTCCAGGTCATGCTGAACCTCGGCGAGATGGTCACCGCCACGCAGTCGGTGTCCGACGAGACGCTGCGCCTGCTCGGCGACGAGATGAACTACGCCGTCGAGATCGTCAGCCCGGAGGAGGAGGACCGCGAGCTTCTCGAGTCCTTCGACATCGAGTTCGGCGAGGACGAGGGCGGCGACGAGGAACTCGTCGCACGTCCCCCGGTCGTGACCGTCATGGGTCACGTCGACCACGGCAAGACCAGGCTGCTCGACGCGATCCGCAAGACCAACGTGGTCGCGGGCGAGGCCGGTGGCATCACCCAGCACATCGGTGCCTACCAGGTCGCCACCGAGGTCAACGACGAAGAGCGGGCCATCACCTTCATCGACACCCCGGGTCACGAGGCGTTCACCGCCATGCGTGCCCGCGGTGCCAAGTCCACCGACATCGCGATCCTCGTGGTGGCGGCGAACGACGGTGTCATGCCCCAGACGGTCGAGGCGCTGAACCACGCCAAGGCGGCCGACGTGCCGATCGTGGTCGCGGTCAACAAGATCGACGTCGAGGGCGCGGACCCGACGAAGGTGCGCGGTCAGCTGACCGAGTACGGCCTGGTGGCCGAGGAGTACGGCGGCGACACCATGTTCGTCGACATCTCCGCCAAGCAGGGTCTCAACATCGACTCCCTGCTGGAGGCCGTGGTCCTGACCGCGGACGCGTCCCTGGACCTGCGGGCCAACCCGCACCAGGACGCCCAGGGCATCGCCATCGAGGCCCACCTCGACCGCGGCCGCGGCGCCGTGGCGACGGTCCTCGTGCAGCGCGGAACCCTGCGGGTCGGCGACACGATGGTCGCGGGCGACGCCTACGGCCGAGTGCGCGCCATGCTCGACGAGAACGGCAACCCGCTGGAGGAGGCGGGCCCGTCCCGTCCGGTCCTGGTGCTCGGTCTCACCTCGGTGCCCGGCGCCGGCGACAACTTCATCGTCGTCGACGAGGACCGCACCGCCCGGCAGATCGCCGAGAAGCGGGCCGCCCGCGAGCGCAACGCAGCGTTCGCCAAGACCCGCCGCCGCATCTCCCTCGAGGACCTGGACCAGGTACTCAAGGAGGGCCAGGTCCAGCAGCTCAACCTCATCCTCAAGGGCGACGCGTCCGGTTCGGTCGAGGCGCTCGAGAGCTCGCTCATGCAGCTCGACGTGGGCGACGAGGTCGACCTGCGCATCCTGCACCGCGGTGTGGGTGCGGTCACCGAGCACGACATCAACCTCGCGGCGGGTTCCGACGCGATCGTGATCGGCTTCAACGTGCGCGCCGAGGGGCGTGCCACGTCGCTGGCCGAGCGCGAGGGTGTCGACGTCCGGTACTACTCGGTCATCTACCAGGTGATCGAGGAGATCGAGGCCGCGCTCAAGGGCATGCTCAAGCCGGTCTACGAAGAGGTCCAGCTGGGCACCGCGGAGATCCGCGAGATCTTCCGCTCGTCCAAGTTCGGCAACATCGCCGGTGCCCTGGTCCGCTCGGGCCTGGTCCGGCGCAACGCCAAGGCCCGGCTCGTCCGGGACGGCTCGGTCGTCGCCGACAACCTGTCGATCGACACGCTGCGCCGTTTCAAGGACGACGCCACCGAGGTCCGCGAGGGCTTCGAGTGCGGTATCAAGCTCTCGAACTACAACGACATCAAGATCGACGATGTCATTGAGACGTTCGAGATGCGCGAGAAGCCGCGCGTCTAGTACGCGGTAGCGATTCGGGGCCGGTCGGCGGAGGAATTCCCGTCGATCGGCCCCGGTCGTAGCGTGTACCGTTCCACAGGTTATGGCCGCTCCCGGATCAAGGAGCGGTACGACGAGGCCTCACGGGTCGGCTTGACCCGATACGCATGTACGTAGGGACTCTGTCCTTCGATCTCCTCCTCGGCGATGTCCACTCGCTCAAGGAGAAGCGTTCGATCGTCCGCCCCATCCTCGCCGAGCTCCAGCGCAAGTACGCGGTGAGTGCGGCCGAGGTGGGCGGCCAGGACCTCCATCGCAGGGCCGAGATCGGCCTCGCGGTGGTCTCGGGGGACGTCGGCCACTGCACCGACGTGCTGGACAGGTGCGAGCGGCTCGTGGCCGGGCGCCCGGAGGTGGAGCTGCTCTCCGTACGGAGGCGGTACCACGGTGGCGGGGACGGCGACTGACGGCCGCGTCCGCACACCGTGCAGATGTATAGGAACCGAAGACGGAACGCGCCCTCGGGCGCGCGGGCGGTACGTTGGGACGGCTGTGCAAGCACGGCCCGGCCCTGGACCGCTCGCAGTAGGAGGAGGACCTCACAGTGACCGACACCGCGCGGGCGCGAAAGCTGGCGGACCGCATCCGGGTCGTCGTCGCCGAGACCCTGGACCGGCGGATCAAGGATCCCCGGCTGGGCTTCGTGACCATCACCGACACCCGGGTCACCGGTGACCTGCGGGAGGCCACCGTCTTCTACACGGTCTTCGGTGACGAGACCGAGCGCGAGGCCTCGGCCGCGGCGCTGGAGAGCGCCAAGGGAGTCCTGCGCTCCGAGGTCGGGCGGCAGACCGGGGTGCGCTACACCCCGTCGCTGACGTTCGTCCTGGACGCCGTCCCGGACAACGCCCGCACCATCGACGACCTGCTGGCCAAGGCCCGTGCCGCCGACGAGCAGGTGCGCAGCACGGCCGCGGGCGCGAAGTACGCGGGCGAGGCGGACCCGTACCGGGTTCCGGGCGAGGACGCGGACGACGAGGGCGGCGAGCCCGGCGCCGCGGCGTCCGAGGCCTCCGCGTCCGACGCTTCCGCGGACGTCGCCGCCGACAAGGACAGGGACTCCTGACCGTGGCCGGCGACCCTGCCGGTCGGCCGCCCGCCGTCGATCCCGCCGTCGAGCCCGCTGCCGACTCCGCCGTCGACGAGGCCGCGGCACCCGCGCCCCGGCGGGCCCGCGCGGCCATCCCGGAGCATGCCTGGGAGACCGCCGTGAAGCTCGTGGGCGCCGCCCGAGAGGTCCACCTGGTCTGCCACGTCTCGCCCGACGGCGACGCGCTCGGCTCGGCGCTGGCGGCCGGGCTCGCGCTGCGCTCGCTCGGCGTGGACGCGTTTGTCTCGTTCGGCGACGACCCGCAGGTGGTGCCGGCCTCGCTGTCGTTCCTGCCGGGCCAGGACCTGCTGATCCCGGCGGCCGAGGTGCCCGACGCACCCGAGCTGGTGGTCGTCTTCGACGTGGCGTCCGAGCACCGCCTCGGGCTGCTGTGCGACAAGGCGCTTGCCGCACGCGAGCTCATCGTGATCGACCACCACAGCTCGAACAACGGCTTCGGGAGCTGCCGCCTGATCGATCCCGCCGCCCCGGCGACGGCCGTCCTCGCGGACGAGCTGCTGCGGCGGCTCGGGGTGCCGCTGACCCATGACATCGCGGTCTGCCTGTACACGGGGGTGGCGACCGATACGGGGTCGTTCAAGTACACCGCCACGACCCCGGCCACCCATGAGCTCGCCGCCAGGCTGCTGGCCACGGGGATCCGGCAGGACCTGATCTCGCGGCAGCTGTGGGACACGGCGTCGTTCGGCTATCTCAAGGTGCTGGCGGCGGCGCTGGAGCGGGCCCGCCTCGAGCCGGAGGCGGCCGGGGGCAGGGGCCTGGTGTGGACGGTGGTGCCGCACGCCGACAGGGAGCGGCACGGCGTCGCGATGGACGAGGTCGAGGGGCTCATCGACGTGGTCCGCAAGGCCGCGGAGGCCGAGGTCGCCCTTGTGCTCAAGGAGGGCGAGGACGGCTCGTTCTACGGCTCGTCGAGGGCCAAGGGCGCGGTCGACCTGGGCGCGGTGTGCGCCGGGCTCGGCGGCGGGGGCCACGCCTACGCGGCGGGCTTCACCTCGTACGACGACGCGGCGACGACGGTCGAGCGCTTCCGCACGCTGCTCGAAAACGAACTCAGGGACTGATGAAACGCAAGGGAACGGGGCCCGACGGCCTTGTCATCGTCGACAAGCCTGCCGGGATCACCTCGCACGGCGTCGTGGCGCGCACGCGCCGCCTCGCGGGCACCCGCAGGGTCGGCCACGCTGGCACGCTGGACCCGATGGCGACGGGTGTGCTGGTGCTCGGCGTCGAGAAGGCCACCCGGCTGCTGGGGCACCTGGCGCTGACGGAGAAGGCGTACGACGCGACGATCCGGCTGGGCCGGACGACGATCACCGACGACGCCGAGGGCGAGGTCACCGAGACCGTCCCGGCGACCGGCGTCACGCGGGAGGCCATCGACAAGGGCATCGCGGAGCTGACCGGGGACATCCAGCAGGTGCCGTCGAAGATCAGCGCGATCAAGATCGACGGAAAGCGGTCGTACAGCAGGGTGCGCTCCGGCGAGGAGGTGGAACTGGCGGCCAGGCCGGTCACCGTCTCGTCGTTCACGGTGCACGAGGTGCGGGTGGTGGCGCCGGCGGACGGCACCGAGGTGCTGGACCTGGATGTGACGGTGGAGTGCTCGTCCGGCACGTACATCCGGGCCCTGGCCCGTGACTTGGGCGCGGGGCTGGGTGTGGGCGGCCACCTGACGGCGCTCCGCCGCACCCGGGTCGGTCCGTACACACTCGGGATGGCGAAGTCGCTGGACGAGCTGGAGGAGACGTTCTCGTACATGCCCATCAGCGAGGCCGCGGCGGCGGCCTTCCCGAGGTGGGATGTGGACGCGGAACAGGCCCGCCTGCTGGTCAACGGCGTCCGTCTGAAGGTCGAGGGCTTGGGCGATGGCCCCATCGCCGTCTTCGGCCCGGAAGAACGCTTCCTGGCCCTGGTGGAAGAACGCACGGGCCAAGCCCGCATCCTGGCAGTGTTCGTGTAGCAGCGCGCCGGGGCGCACCGCGGCGGGTGACTCGCCCGCGCCGGCGCGCGAAGGGCAAAGGCCCTGGCAACGGGGAGTGTTGGGCGGTGGGCGGGTCCGCGCTGCCGGGCAGCGGCGAGGCCGCGTCGCGCCGACCAACGGCCTTGGGGCGGCAGGGGGCAATACCCCCGGCCCCCTCCAAGGGCGCGGACAGGCCGCGCGCGGCAGCGCGTGGAGTGAACCTTCGTTCGGGAGCGAGGCCGTCGGTCCAGCGTCGGCTGCCTGTCTCTCGGTGCGAGGCGGCGCAGGTTCGACCGCCGCCTGGCAGCACAACTGCCGGCTCCCCGCGCCGCGTTCAAACCTCTTCGCACCGCCCGCAGGGCGGGATTCACTCCAATGGTCGGGCGCTCGATGCGAACCCCAGGTGCGAGCGGGGGCGCGTTCCCCTCATCCCATGTCATCCCGTTCCCCAACCCCCTACCGTCGACGCGGGGGAGTCAGAGCTCGGGCCCTTGGCGGGGAGGTTCATGAATGGCGGTGCGGCACGACCGTGCGAGCGAGGCGCTGGTGCGCATCTGCGACCTCGCAGGCCGCCCCCGCGGCACGGGATTCCTCGCCGACACCATCGGCACGGTCATCACCAGCCACGAAGCCGTCGACGGCCTCGCCCGACTCGTCCTCCACGGTCCCGCCCCCGGCGAGTCCCGCATCATCGACGCCTCCGCCGTCGTCCCCCTCCCCGACTTCGACATCGCCCTCGTCCGCACCGAGGGCATTCCCGCATCCCCGCTCCCCATCGCCGCCGCCGGCGGCGCCCGCCACATCGTCCTGGGCGCCGACCCCGACGCCGAAGCGCTCATCCTCGGCACGGCCACCGTCACCTACACCGCCACCGACCGCTTCCACCTCATCGCTGACGTCATGGAGTTCACCGCCGAGGTCCCCGGCGGCATCCGGCTCAACCCCGAACTCTCCGGCAGCCCCGTCATCGACCGGGACACCGGCGCCGTCCTCGCGGTCCTCGGCACCGCCCTCCACGCGGGGCCCGACAGCCGCCCCGACGGCGGCTTCGCCGTCCCCCTGCGCCAGGTCACCGCCCGCGCCATGGCCCGCCTCCTGGCCCGCAACGAGGCCACCGTCCCCGCCTACGGCCCCGACCTCAACCTCGCCGGTGCCCTCCAGCTCGCCGCCACCACCGTCGGTCTCCAACCCGTCGTCGAACGCTCGGAGCGAGCCGACATCGAAGAAGAACTCGACCACTTCCTCGACCCCGCTGTCACCGACACCCCGGACCGCACCGCCAACGACACCGCCAACCACACCGCCAGAGACACCACCAAGCGCACCACCAAGCACACCACCAACCACCACACCAAAGACACCGCCAACGACGTCCCCACCCCCGACGACACCCCGACCGCCACCGGCGTCCTTGTCCTCGGCCTCGTGGGCGACCCCGGCTGCGGCCGAACCACCGAGCTCGCCGCCCTCACCATCCGCCGCGCCCAAGGCCAGAACCCCGCCCCCACCGTGTGGCTGCGCGGTGCCGATCTCCACCCGGACGACCACGGCCTCAAGGACGCCGTCGAGCGGGCCCTCAGCGCCGCAGGCCGCATCGTCGCCGCCACTTCCTGCGTCCCCCTGCCTCCCGAGGGCGCCTGCCCGGACGCCGTCGGCCGCCTCGCCGAGGCCGGAGGGCGCCCCCTCCTCGTCGTCCTCGACGGCCCCGAGGAGATGCCCACCCCGGCCCTGGGCCTCACCGACTGGACGTCCGGCACCGCGGACTGGCTGCGCACATCCGGCGTACGGCTGGCCATCGCCTGCCGCCCCGAATACTGGGAGCACGCCGGGGCGCTCTTCCCCGCCCCGATGCTGTACCGGCCCCGCAACGGCGGCCCGCCCTCCTCCTGGCTGCCCGCCTGCGTCCGCGTCGGCGCCCTCTCCGCAACCCAGGCCGAACGCGTCCGCACCCGCCTCGGCGTCCCCGCCCACGCCCTCACCCGCCACAACGAGGCTCACCCCCTCGCCCTGCGCCTGCTGGCCGACCTGCGCCAAGCGGTCCCCGACCTCCCCAAGGACGCCACCCCCAGCCGTGGCGAGCTGTTCACCGCCCACCTCGACCTCGCGGCCCTCCGTATCGCCTTCCGCCTGTCCGCCGAATCCACGGCGAGCCCAAGCCCGACGCCACTGCGCATGCTGGCGCTGAAGGTCACCGGCCGGGTGCACGAGGCCGCCCGCCGCTGCCTCGGCCCCGGACAGGGCGGTCTGGACGCCGAGTCCTTCGAGGAACTCTTCCCCTGGCGTACCGGCTGGGCCTGCGCTGTGCTCACCGAAAGGCTGCTGACCCCCGCGGGCAGCGGCTACCGCTTCACCCACGAGGAACTCGCCGACTGGCTCCAGGGCCTGCACCTCGACGTCGACGAGGCCCTGGACACCCTCGCCCTCGCCGAACCTCCGGCCCCGCCGTCCCCCGACCCCCTGCCCCCGAAGCCCTCCCGCTTCCGCCGCGGCCGAAAGGCCCCACCACCCCCGGAAACGCGGCCGGCACCGCCAACCGCCCCCGTCCCCCGCCACCGCGCCGGACCCGTCGTCCAAGCACTCCTCACCCTCGACGAGACCCAGGGCCCCACCGCTCTCACCCCCCGCCTGGAACGCCTGGCGCAGGCCCTCGACGGCGACGGGACATGCCCCGAGGAATCCGCCTGGTGGGCCGCCCACCTCCTCGCCGGAACGCTCCTCAAGCTGCCCCACGCCGAGCGGTATCTCGACGTCCTCCACCTCCTGGCCCGGCAGATCACGGTCCACTCCGTCAGGATCGGAGGCTTCCAGAACGCGCCCCGCCTGCGCCGCTTCGAGCCCCGGTTCTGGATGGCGCTGCCCCTGCCCCTCCCCGAACGGGTGGAACTGCTCCGCCTGCTCCTCCCCGCCGACGCCCCGCCCTCGGAAGCGGGGGAGGACCGCTTCCTCGACGCCGCCGGCCGGTATCTCGCCGACGACCCAGGCGCCGTTCAGCCGCTCCTGTGCGAGTGGTTCGACGACGAGCGCCGCCTCCAGGCGGCCGCCACCGTCGCCGCCGCCACCCAGGCCCTGCTGCACACGCACCGCCGCCGCGCCGTCGACGACCTCACCGAGGCACTCGTCGCCGCCGCCCACCCCCGCGCCGACGAACTGCTCGCCGCCCTCGCCGAGGACGAGCCCTCCGCCGTCTGCCGAGCCGTCGACCGCTGGTCCCACGACGAGCGCCTCGAACGCCATGTCGCCGCCGGTGCCTACGGCCTGAGGGCCGCCCCGCACATCACGACCGACGCGGACCGCCGCCTGCTGCGCTACGCCGCCCAGATCCTGCTGGGCCGCAGTACCGACTGCTCCGTGCACGGCGCCGCCCTCTCCCTCCTGGTCCTCGACCCCGCCACCAGGTCCCGGCACCTTCCGCAGGCGCTGGCCGCGTTCGAGGCCGCAGACCCCAACCTCTGCGCGAGCGCGCTCGGCGCCGCGCTGTCCACCCACCCCGAAGAGGTCCTCGCCGCCTTCCAGGCCCGGCTCGAGAAGCCCGGAGCCGCCGTGGCCGACGTCCTGCGCGAGCTGGCCGACGTCCGCACCCCCGCCCTGTCCCGCCGCGCCGCGGAACTGGTCCGCGACTACCTCGACCTGCGCCCCGAGGGCGCCGTCCACGTCGCCGCCTACCTCGACCGCAGGCTCGAGCAGGGCCCCGAAGCCCGGGCCGTCCTCCTGCCGCTCGTCACCGGCCTCGTCCGCGACCAGCCCCCGGCCGTCCGCCGCTGCCTCGCCTCCGTACTCGTCACCCCGGGAGGGCGCGCCTCACGCCCGCTGCGCCAGGAACTCCTCGACGTCCTGCTCGAACACGAGCGGAACGTCGACGTCCTCGACGCCGTCCTCCAGGGCGCCGCCGAGCATGTCCAGGGCCGCCCGGCCGCGCTCACCCGCGAGCTGGTGCTCCGCGCCGCCCTCCTGCTGGGCCGCACCCCCGAGGGCACCGCCCACCTCGACCGGCGGCTGGGCCGGCTCGCGACCGTTTCACCCGCGTTCGCCCGAGGCACATGGGAGACCCTCTCCAGGTCGGCCGAGGCCCCGGCCGGGGTCGGGTGATGTCGCACACTGCTTCCGGGGATGCCTGCCGGTTCGGGACGCGGCCTGCGAGCATGGCAGTCTTGATCCTGCACAATGCGAAGTGGTTTTCATGGAGGAGCGGTCACAGTGCAGCGCTGGCGGGGCTTGGCAGACGTTCCCGAGGACTGGGGACGCAGCGTCGTCACCATCGGCTCCTACGACGGCGTCCACCGCGGTCACCAGCTGATCATCGGCAGAACCGTGGAGCTGGCACGCCACCATGGCGTCCCGGCCGTCGTCGTCACCTTCGACCCGCACCCCAGCGAGGTGGTCCGCCCCGGCAGCCACCCCCCGCTCCTGGCCGCCCACCACCGCCGCGCCGAGCTCATGGCCGAGCTGGGGGTGGACGCGTTGCTGATCCTCCCCTTCACGGCCGAGTTCTCCCTGCTCCCGCCGGAGGAGTTCGTCCGGCAGGTGCTCGTGGACGCGCTGCACGCCAAGGCGGTCGTCGAGGGCCCCAACTTCACCTTCGGCCACAAGGCCGCCGGAGATGTGGAGCTGCTCGCCGACCTCGGCACCAGGTACGACTACGAGGTCGAGATCATCGACCTGGTGATGCGCGGCGAGGCGGGCGGCGGCACCCCGTTCTCCTCGACCCTCACCCGCCGTCTGGTCGGCGAGGGCGACGTCGAGGGCGCCATGGAGGTGCTGGGCCGCCCCCACCGAGTGGAGGGCGTCGTCGTGCGCGGAGCCCAGCGCGGCCGCGAACTCGGCTTCCCCACCGCCAACGTGGAGACTCTGCCGCACACCGCCATCCCCGCCGACGGCGTCTACGCGGGCTGGCTGATCACGGACGGCGAACGCATGCCCGCCGCGATCTCGGTCGGCACCAACCCGACCTTCGACGGCCGGACCAGAACGGTCGAGGCCTACGCGATCGACCGGGTGGGCCTGGACCTGTACGGCCTCCACGCGGCCGTCGAATTCCTGGCGTACCTGCGCACCCAGGAAAAGTTCGCGAGCATCGACGACCTCCTGGAACGCATGGCCGCCGACGTCAAACGCGCCCGCGAACTGGTGGACACCTTCGACGCCCAGTAGCCGCCACGGGCTGCGGCGCCCGTGAGTCGGCGGCGGAGTTCAGCGGCGCCGACCGCTGCTGCCGACGCCCACGACGGCCCGGCAGCCTTCCCCGGTCAACCGTCTGTGCCCTCGCCTCCCGGCGAGGGCACAGACGGTTCGGGGTTCTACTGCTGCGGCGGGTAGCCGTACCCGGGTTGTTGCTGGGGCTGATCCGGGTCGTTTCCCGGCTGGTTGGCCTGGGGGTAGCCATAGGAGCCCGGGGCCGGGGGGTGCTGCCAGGGCTGCCCGGGCTGCTGGGGCCAGCCGGGGTTGGGCGCCTGGGGTGTGCCCGTCCGCGGGTCGGCCTGGTAGGGCATCGGCGGGGGCAGGTGCGGGGGCTGGGAGTTGCCGTCGGCCGTCCACAGGCCTTGGGCCTGCTGTGCGCGGGCGAAGTCCTCGGCCACCATCGCCGCGAGATTGAAGTACGCGTCCCGCGTCTTCGGCCGCATCATCGTCAGGTCCAACTCCGCACCGGCCGACAGGTGCTCGTCGAACGGCACGACCACGACACCGCGGCAGCGGGTCTCGAAGTGGGAGACTATGTCCTCCACCTTGATGATCTTGCCGGTCTCCCGCACCCCCGAGATGACCGTGATCGAACGCTGGACGAGCTCCGCGTAGCCGTGCGCCGAGAGCCAGTCCAACGTCGTACTGGCGCTGCTCGCGCCGTCCACGCTCGGCGTGGAGATGATGATCAACTGATCGGCGAGATCCAGCACCCCGCGCATCGCGCTGTACAGCAGGCCCGTTCCCGAGTCGGTGAGGATGATCGGGTACTGGCGGCCGAGGACGTCGATGACGCTGCGGTAGTCCTCGTCGTTGAACGTCGTCGAGACCGCCGGGTCGACATCGTTGGCGAGGATCTCCAGGCCCGAGGGGGCCTGCGAGGTGAACCGCCGGATGTCCATGTAGCTGTTCAGGTAAGGGATCGCGGTCACCAGATCGCGGATCGTCGCGCCGGTCTCACGGCGCACCCGGCGCCCCAGCGTGCCCGCGTCCGGGTTGGCGTCGATCGCGATGACCTTGTCCTGGCGCTCCGTTGCCAGCGTCGAGCCGAGGGCCGTGGTCGTCGTGGTCTTGCCCACCCCGCCCTTGAGGCTGATCACGGCGATGCGGTAACAGCTGAGCACCGGGGTGCGAATGAGCTCCAACTTCCTTCGGCGCTCCGCCTCCGCGGCCTTTCCCCCGATCTTGAAGCGCGGGCTGGGGTTCCTCTTCGGCTGCGGCTGCTTGCGCAGCAGCCGGTCCGAGGACAGCTCGACGGCAGCGGTGTAGCCAAGGGGAGCACCCGTGTGCGCCTGCTGAGGCGCGGGCCAGCCACCCTGGCGAGGATCGACCGGCGGCGTCGGCTGGGCCTGCGGCTGCTGTGTCTGCTGCGGTTGGGCGGGCGGCTGTTGCCCACGCGGCGGAGCCTGCGGGTGCGCGGCGGGCTGCTGCTGAGGCTGCTGCTGCGCCTGCCCGGGCCAACCCTCCTGCGGCTGGGCCTGCGGCTGCTGTGTCTGCTGCGGTGAGGCAACGGGCGGCCAGCCCTGCGGCTGGTCCTGCGGCTGGGACTGAACCGGCGGCGGTGTCTGCTGGTGCGGGAACGCGGGCGGCGCGGGCTGCTGAGGCGCCGGATGCGGGTGCGCCGCGTGCGGGTGCGCCGACTGCCGCGGTGCGGCGGCGGACGGCTCGGCGGCCTGGAACTGCGGGGGGAGCGGCGGGACCGCATGCTGGTTCCAGGGAGCATCCTGCGGAGCGTCGGAGGGCGCTGCGGGCGGATCCGACCAGGCCGGTGCCGCGGGCGCGGGGATCGCAGGGGGCGACGAGGCGTCACCCATGGGCAGGGGCGCGGGCTCCGGCGCCGACTCGGGGTCGTGCTTCGGCTCGTCGAAGGGCTCAGCCTTCGGCTCCGCCGCCGACCCGCCCCCAGTTGCCGATCCACTCTCAGCCGCCGATGCACTCCCAGCCGCCGACCCACTTGCAGCCTCCGGCTTGGGAGCACGCAGCGCCCCGAAGCGCACGGTCCCGTCGTCACGCAGAGGCGCCCCTACCGGAGCGGGCCCCGGCTCCGTCCTCCCGCTGCCCACCGCGGCGGCGTCCTCGCCGACGTCACCGCCGGACGCCTGGGCGGGCTCCGACTCGGGCTTGGGCGACGGGGGTTGGAAGGCCCCGAAGCGCATGGTGCCGTCGTCCCGGCGCGGTGCCGGTTCGGACCGGGGCTCCTCGGCCGATGTCCCGGACCCGGACTCCGGCTTTGTCTCCGGCGCGCGCAGCGCACCGAAGCGAACCGTCCCCTCGTCACGTCGCTGCGTCCGCCCCACCGCACTGTCCGACGGAGCCGGTGCGACCGGCGCGGGCGCCGACGGCGCAGGAGGCGGAGTCGGCGCCGTGGCCGGGGGCGGGGGCGCCACCGGGGCGGCACTCGCGCTCTGCATGTACCAAGCCGGAGGTGTGTAATCGGCGCCGGACCACTCCTCGTCCTCTTCGGGGGTGTTGTCACCCTCGTAGACGTCGTCCCGATCGCTGGTCACTGCTGCGCCTCCTGTACTGCTACTGCTTCTCCGCCCACGCCACATCCGGCACGTGGCATGCGCGCGGCGGGAGCCCTCCCGTTTTCAGCGGCCCTGTGCCCCCTGAGTGGTCCTGCCGCTGTATGCCCCAGCCTAATCATCCGTGGAGACACCACGGCAGGCCGCACCACGCCTCGTCAGGCGCGAAACGGCATGTGGAAGCCCTGATTCACGCCTGACGAAGCGTTTCGGTGGACCGTGCAACAGGTCCGTAACGAGCTGTTGAGGACGCGGGCGGCACCACCGGGTGACGGGCCGCGGGGTGTGGACGGGCTCGGCCCGAACGGCCGGAGGCTCGCGCCGTCAGTCCGCCGCGACCTGCATCTGATCGCGCAGCTCGATCGTCGCGTCCGCGTACTGGCGCAGATCGTCGCCGATGTCCGGCATCAGCTCGATCGTTCCGGGGAAGTAGGCGACGATTCCCTGAGTGCTGTTGTTGGCCCACGCGCAGATGGCGAACTGGGAGGCGTTCTCCTGGGAGAGGTCCTCCTTGGCGGAGTAGAGGTTGCAGCTGACCCTGACGTCCTTGGCGTCGGCGTTCTTGGACTTCGGGTCGAACGTCCTGGCCTGGTCGACGGGCACGAAACCCCTGCCGCGCACACCGTCCTTGAGCTGGCGCTTCATCGCCTTCGCGGGGTCCGATATGTCACCGTAGGCTCCGGTGACGACATAGAGCGGCCGATCCAGCCCGCTCGGCGTGTAGTTGGCGTTCAGCGGGGTCAGGCCGCCCTCCGCCTGGTACTTCTTCGAGGCCTTGCCGGTCGTCTTCTGCAGGGAGAACGGCTTGCCGTCGATCCTCACCTCCTTGGCCGCGCGCATCCTGTATACGGGGCCGTGGAGGTAGTCGTCGAGCAGGGGCAGGCCCACGATGCCCGCCACAACGAGAAGGGCGGTGGCGCCGGCGAGCACACCGAGGATCAGGCCGGTGCGGCGCCGGGGTGCGGGCTGCGGGGGACCCGGCGGCTGGAACTGCGGGGTCTGGGGCGGCGCCTGGTGCGGCGGGGCTTGCGGAGGCTGCGGACCCCACCCGCCGCCCTGCGGCTGCGGCTGCTGGTAGGGATTCGGCTGAGGATGCGGCTGCTGAGGGCCGCCGTACATCGGAGGCGGCCCGAATCCCTGCTGCGGAGGCTGCGGTTGGTGGTGGCTCATGGGGGGACGCATGCCCTTCTTCGTGGTCGGCCGCAATACGCTACATGGCGGGTCCGCGGGTGATTCCGGCCGGTGGTACACGCCCTCGCGGCCGTGCGAATACATCACCGCGGGCGGCGGATCCGCAACGCTCTTCACGGAGCTGCACGAGATCTCCGCAGGTCCTGCCCCCTCCACCCCGCGGCGGGGCCCGGGAGGGGCGGTATTGTCTCTGGCCGCTTGGCGGTCCTTGACGTCCATGCCAACCCCCGTGGGATGACGAACGGCTGACCCTGCACCAGCACCGACCTTTCACACCAGCATCGACAGCAGCCGCGCGCCCGCAGCGCGGATTCGGATGGGGACATGGCCGACGAGCCGACAGACATGAGCCGGAACCAGCAGCCGGGCTACGGCTATCCGCAGGTGCCGCCCCCGGCGCTGCCCGCGCAGCCGGTCCAGCCGCAGTGGAACCCTTACGCCCAGCCGCCGCCGTCATCGCCGCGGGCCCAGCAGCCCCACCCCCAGGGGCAGCAGCCCCTGCCGCCCCCACCCCAGCAGCCCTGGGCGGGCGGCTACAACCCCTACGCGGGCGACCCGCAGGCGCAGCCGTATCCGCAGCAGCCCGGGTCCCCCGTCCCCGGCACCCCCGCTCCCCGTGGCCGCCGCCGCGGAGTGATCCTCGGTGTCGTCGCCGGTGTCGTCGCGCTGGCCCTGACAGGCGTCGGAACCGTGTACTTCATGTCCGGCGACGGCGACGGCGACGGCGGCAAGGGCCGGAAGAAGGAGGCCGCCAGGCCCGACGGTCGGCGCCTCACCGCCGCCGGGAAGTTCGACGTCGCCGCCGACCGCTCGGCGCTGTGGAAGACCGAGTCCGGACCCACGCACGGACCGCAGAACCGGACCAGCCTCATCGGCGAGTGGGTGGGCAGGCGCAGCGTCGTGGTGGGGGATGTCTCCCGCCTCGTCTCGTACGACATGCGCACCGGGCGCCGCCAGTGGGAGCTCAAGCCCCCGGTCTCCGGCGCCAAGCCGTGCGAGATGTCCGACAACGCGACCTCCGAGGGCCTCGGCGCCGTGCTGTACCGCCCTGACGGGAGCTCGACCACCTCCCCGTGCACCCTCCTCGTCGTGGCCGACATGCGCACCGGCCGGGTCAAGTGGTCGCACGACGTCGCCCCCGACACCGACACCGGCTTCAGCGACCCCTCGGTCGCCGTGGACGCCAAGCGCAACCGCGTCTACGCGGCGACCGCGCACATGCTCTTCTCCTACGGCCTCAACAAGGGCAAGCGGTACTGGAAGGTCGGCGGTTCGAAGTTCTGCCCCCTGGAGGGGAAGGCCGCGCCGTCCGCCGTGGTGGTCGCCGAGCAGTGCGACAAGGGGACCACCATATTCGGGCTCGACCTCGGTGAGCGCGACAAGGCCAAGGCCGCGTGGAAGTACCGGGTGGAGGGCGGGCCGGGGGCCGAGGCGACCGTCGTGTCGGCCAGGCCCGCCGTGGCGATGGTCAATCCGGGCAGCGCGGCCGCCCGCGGCGGCATCATGCGGATCGACTCCAAGGGCCGGCCCGGCACTCGGATTCCCGTCGCCCAGCCGTTCGGCAAGCTCCCCGAGGCCGACAGCTCGTTCAACAGCCTGCCGAACTACACCTTCGACGGCTCGACCATGATCGCCACCGTGGGTCTGGCGCTGACGCAGGGCCGCTCCCACACGGTGGCGGCCTTCGACCTGTCCACGGGCAAGGAGAAGTGGCACCGCAAGATCGCCCCCGAAGGGCAGTCCCTCCAGGTGGTCGGCGTCAGGAGCGGCGCCGTGGTCGCCGCCGTGGGCAGCCGGGACACCTCCGCGCGCAGCCGCTTCTACCGGATACCGATCGACTCCGGCACACCGGTCAAGGGGGGCCGCTTCCCCGGGGGGACCGCGGTCTCCCCGGAGTACTACCGTGTGGTTGTCCGGGGGAACCTCGCCCTGTCCATCGCGGTGACCACCCTGGAGGGCCGGCCCCGCGTGACCGCCTTCGCCCCCACGTCGTAGACCGCCGCCCACCGGACGCCGCCTCGGCCGCCGACCACCCCGGGCTACGTCTGGTGAAGGCCCTGTCACCCGGCTGGTACCCTGATGGCGGCCGTATGCGTGTGCCCGGGTTCCGGGCGGCACCGACCGGCCGCACTCTCGCACGAGTCACCGAAGCATCCCTGTGAAGCAGACCAGGGGCACTCGGGCGAAAAGAGCCCCCAAAGGAGCCGCAGTGTCTCTCGACGTTGCAACGAAGAAGCAGATCATGGCCGAGTTCGCCACCAAGGAGGGTGACACCGGCTCCCCCGAGGTGCAGGTCGCGCTGCTGACCCGCCGCATCAGCGACCTCACCGAGCACCTCAAGACCCACAAGCACGACCACCACTCCCGCCGTGGCCTGCTCCTGCTGGTCGGCCAGCGCCGCCGCCTGCTGCAGTACCTGGCCAAGAAGGACATCACGCGCTTCCGCGCGCTGGTCGAGCGCCTGGGCATCCGCCGCGGTGCGGCCGGCGCCAAGTAGGACGCCGTGAAGGGGAGCGGTTCCCACGGAGGGGACCGCTCCCTTTCGCATACCGGCGTACCGCCACTCAGCCCCGGTTCCGATCTTGCGTCGTCCGGGCGTCAGAAGCTTTGTAGTCTGGAGCCGAGTGGCAGAAGAGATGCAGAACGCATAGAGCAGTGGTAGAGCCGTGGAGCACCAGCGGTGCTCCGGCGCGGCTCACAAGATCAACAGATCAAAAGAAGAGTCCCAAAGAAGAGGAGGGGCGTCCGCAACCGCCAGTGTCGGTGCCAGGAGGCGCCGGTCCTCGGTAGTGGCCCCCGGGTGTCGTGCAACCGTGCGAGATCCCGGAGGCTTCGATCGAAGACCGGCCCGGACGGAGCCGCAAGCCGGCAAGCGGGGACGCTCCGCCACGATCCTGGATCCCCCAGCGGGACCAGGATGGAAACAAGGAGATTTTCCTGGTGGAGAACGAGACCCACTATGCCGAAGCCGTCATCGACAACGGCGCCTTCGGCACCCGCACCATCCGCTTCGAGACCGGCCGTCTGGCCCGCCAGGCCGCCGGTTCCGCCGTGGCCTACCTGGACGACGAGACCATGGTCCTGTCGGCCACCACCGCCTCGAAGCACCCCAAGGACCAGCTCGACTTCTTCCCGCTCACGGTGGACGTCGAGGAGCGGATGTACGCCGCGGGCCGCATCCCCGGTTCCTTCTTCCGCCGTGAGGGCCGCCCGTCCGAGGACGCCGTCCTCACGTGCCGCCTGATCGACCGCCCGCTGCGCCCGTCCTTCGCCAAGGGCCTGCGCAACGAGATCCAGGTCGTCGCCACGATCATGGCGCTCAACCCCGATCACCTGTACGACGTCGTCGCGATCAACGCGGCCTCCGCGTCCACGCAGCTGGCCGGCCTGCCGTTCTCCGGCCCGATCGGCGGCGTCCGCGTCGCCCTGATCAAGGGCCAGTGGGTGGCGTTCCCGACCCACAGCGAGCTCCAGGAGGCCGTCTTCGACATGGTCGTCGCCGGCCGTGCGCTCGAGGACGGCGACGTCGCGATCATGATGGTCGAGGCCGAGGCCACCGACAAGACGATCAAGCTCGTCGAGGGCGGTGCCGAGGCGCCGACCGAGGAGGTCGTCGCCGCCGGTCTCGAGGCGTCGAAGCCCTTCATCAAGGTTCTGTGCAAGGCCCAGGCCGACCTCGCCGCCAAGGCCGCCAAGCCGACCGGCGAGTTCCCGCGCTTCCTGGACTACCAGGACGACGTGTTCGAGGCCCTCGAGGCCGCGATCACCGACGAGCTCAAGCAGGCCCTCACCATTGCGGGCAAGCAGGCCCGTGAGGCCGAGCTCGACCGGGTGAAGAATCTCGCCGCCGAGAAGCTGCTCCCGCAGTTCGAGGGCCGCGAGAAGGAGATCTCGGCCGCGTACCGCGCCCTGACGAAGAAGCTCGTGCGCGAGCGCGTCATCAAGGACAAGGTCCGCATCGACGGCCGCGGTGTCACCGACATCCGCACGCTGGCCGCCGAGGTCGAGGTCGTCCCGCGTGTCCACGGTTCCGCCCTGTTCGAGCGCGGCGAGACCCAGATCCTCGGTGTCTCCACGCTGAACATGCTCCGCATGGAGCAGCAGCTCGACACGCTGGCGCCCGAGACGCGCAAGCGCTACATGCACAATTACAACTTCCCGCCCTACTCGGTCGGCGAGACCGGCCGCGTGGGTTCGCCCAAGCGCCGCGAGATCGGCCACGGCGCGCTGGCCGAGCGGGCGATCCTGCCCGTCCTGCCGACCCGCGAGGAGTTCCCCTACGCGATCCGCCAGGTCTCCGAGGCGCTCGGCTCCAACGGCTCCACGTCGATGGGCTCGGTCTGCGCCTCCACCATGTCGCTGCTGAACGCCGGTGTGCCGCTGAAGGCACCCGTCGCCGGTATCGCCATGGGCCTGATCTCGGAGCAGGTCGACGGTGAGACGCACTACGTCGCCCTCACCGACATCCTGGGCGCCGAGGACGCGTTCGGCGACATGGACTTCAAGGTCGCCGGCACCAAGCAGTTCGTGACCGCCCTCCAGCTCGACACCAAGCTGGACGGCATCCCGGCGTCCGTGCTCGCCGCGGCCCTCAAGCAGGCCCGCGACGCGCGACTGCACATCCTCGACGTGATGATGGAAGCCATCGACACGCCGGACGAGATGTCCCCCAACGCCCCCCGGATCATCACCATCAAGATCCCGGTGGACAAGATCGGCGAGGTCATCGGCCCCAAGGGCAAGATGATCAACCAGATCCAGGAGGACACCGGCGCGGACATCACCATCGAGGACGACGGCACCATCTACATCGGCGCCGTCGACGGTCCGTCCGCCGAGGCCGCCCGCACCACGATCAACGGCATCGCCAACCCGACGATGCCCGAGGTCGGCGAGCGCTACCTGGGCACGGTCGTCAAGACCACGACGTTCGGCGCGTTCGTCTCCCTGCTCCCGGGCAAGGACGGCCTGCTCCACATCTCGCAGCTGCGCAAGCTCGCCGGCGGCAAGCGTGTGGAGAACGTCGACGACGTCGTCTCGGTCGGCAGCAAGGTGCAGGTCGAGATCGCCGAGATCGACCAGCGCGGCAAGCTGTCCCTCATCCCCGTGATCGAGGGCGAGGACGGCGAGAAGGACGCGTCCGACGGCGGCAAGGACGAGAGCGCCAAGTGACCTCCGGTTCCACTCGTGCGACGGCCCGTCCCTCTTCCGGGGGGCGGGCCGTCCCGCAGCCGCGCCCCGGCACCACCGAGACCCTCCTCGAGGGCGTCGACGGCGTCGGGACGGTCCGCCGCACGGTCCTGCCGGGCGGCCTCCGGGTCGTGACGGAGACCGTGCCGACCGTCCGCTCCGCCACGTTCGGCATCTGGGTCGCGGTCGGCTCCCGTGACGAGACCCCGGCGCTCAACGGCGCCACCCACTACCTCGAGCACCTGCTGTTCAAGGGCACCGAGCGGCGCAGCGCGCTCGACATCTCCTCCGCCCTGGACGCGGTCGGCGGCGAGATGAACGCCTTCACGGCCAAGGAGTACACGTGCTACTACGCACGGGTGCTCGACAGCGATCTTCCGCTGGCCATCGACGTCGTCTCCGACATGCTCACCGGCTCGCTGATCCGCCCCGAGGACGTCGACTCCGAGCGCGGCGTCGTCCTCGAAGAGATCGCCATGACCGAGGACGACCCGGGCGACCAGGTGCACGACCTGTTCGCGCACGCCATGCTCGGCGACTCCCCGCTGGGCCGCCCGGTCCTCGGCACCGTCGAGACGATCAACGCGCTCACCCGCGACCAGATCGCGGGGTTCTACAAGCGCCGCTACCGCCCCGAGCACCTCATCGTCGCCGCGGCGGGCAATGTCGACCACACCGACGTGGTCGAGCGGGTACGCCGGGCATTCACCGACGCCGGGGCGCTGGGCGACGAGAACACGCTCCCCGTCGCGCCCCGCGTCGGCAGCCGGGCGCTGAGCACAGCCGGAGCCGTCGAGGTCCTGGACCGCTCCACGGAGCAGGCGCACATCATCCTCGGCCTGCCCGGACTCTCCCGGCACGACGAGCGCCGCTGGGCGCTCAACGTGCTGAACACGGCCCTGGGCGGAGGAATGAGCTCGCGGCTGTTCCAGGAGGTCCGGGAGAAGCGCGGACTGGCCTACTCGGTGTACTCCTACACCTCCGGCTACGCCGACCTGGGCCTGTTCGGCATCTACGCAGGCTGCCAGCCGCGCCGTGCGGGCGAAGTGCTGAAGATCTGCCGTGACGAGCTCGGCCGCGTCGCCGACCACGGACTGAGCGACGAGGAGCTGAAGCGGGCCGTCGGCCAGCTGTCCGGCTCCACGGTCCTGGGCCTGGAGGACACCGGTTCGCTCATGAGCCGCATCGGCAAGAGCGAGCTGTGCTGGGGCGAGCAGCTGTCGGTGGATGACATGCTGCGCGAGTTCGCCTCAGTCACACCCGACCAGGTCCGCGAGGTCGCCGCCGAGGTGCTCGGGCAGCGCCCGTCGCTGGCCGCCATCGGACCCTTCAACGACAAGCAGACGGCCGCCCTCCACGAGGCCGTCGCCTAGCGCGCACCCCCGCAGAGGCCGCGCTCCGGCAGAAGCTCCCCGCAGAAGACTGAAACGAGGCAACGTGAGCACAATCCGCGTCGGCGTCATCGGCGCCCACGGCCGTATGGGCTCGGAAGCGGTCAAGGCGGTCAAGGCCGCGGACGACATGGAGCTGGTGGCCGCGCTCGGCCGGGGGGACAAGCTGGAGACGCTGGTCGAGGCCGGCGCCGAGGTCGCGGTCGAGCTGACCCGCCCGGACTCGGTGATGGACAATGTCGAGTTCTGCGTGCGCAACGGCATCCACGCCGTCGTCGGCACCACCGGCTGGACCGACGGGCGGCTGGCCACGCTGCGCGGCTGGCTCGACGCCTCGCCGTCCACCGGAGTGCTGATCGCCCCCAACTTCGGCATCGGCGCCGTGCTCACCATGCGCTTCGCTCGGCAGGCGGCCCGCTTCTTCGAGTCCGTCGAGGTCATCGAGCTGCACCACCCCGACAAGGCCGACGCCCCTAGCGGCACCGCCGTGCGCACCGCCCAGCTCATCGCCGAGGCCCGGCGTGAGGCGGGGACCGGACCCCAGCCGGACGCCACGACGACGGCCCTGGAGGGCGCCCGCGGCGCCGACGTCGACGGTGTGCCGGTCCACGCGGTGCGGCTGCGCGGCCTGGTCGCGCACCAGGAGGTGCTCTTCGGCGACGCGGGGGAGACCCTCACGATCCGGCACGACTCGATGAACCGCGGCTCGTTCATGCCGGGTGTCCTGCTCGGGGTGCGCCGCATCGCGCAGGCTCCGGGGCTGACCTTCGGGCTGGAGCACTTCCTCTTCGAGGACGAGCACGGCACGGACGCGGGCTGAGCCGTCATGAAGGCGAAACTCACCTTCCTCGGCCTGTCCGCCGCGCTGGTCTTCTACTTCTTCCTCGCGGGCAGCCGGGGAACGCTGCTGATCCGCGACGGCGGGCTGGTCACCGTCGTCCTCGGCCTCGCGGTGCTGGTGATGCCGCTGCTGGGGTGCTGGTTCCTCTGGCGGACGTTCCAGTTCGTCACCCGCAGCCAGAGACTGGCGGACGAGCTCGCCGCCGAGGGCGGGCTGCCGCCCGACGAGCTGGTGCGCCTGCCCAATGGGCGGATCGACCGGGACTCCGCGGACGCGGTCTTCGACCGCTACCGTGCCGAGGCCGAGGCCGCTCCGGACGACTGGCGCTCGTGGTTCCGGCTGGCGGTCGCCTACCGGGACGCCGGGGACACCCCCCGGGCGCGCAAGACGATGCAGCGTGCCATCGCCCTGCGCGCCGGGAAGGCCGCCCGGGTCTGAGACCGGTCCGACGACCTGGCCGCCGGACCGGGCAGGCACGCCTAGCGGGCCGGGTCCGCCCAGTCCTCTATGGCGTCGGCGGCCATGTCGAAGGCCTCGACGCGGCCGAGGAAGTCGGCGTTGTGGTCCGTCAGCAGGACGCGGGTCTCCCCGCCGTGCGCCGGGGTGAGCACGAGCGCCTGCCCCTGCACGGTCCGCGGCAGGCCCAGCCAGCGCACAGGCTGCTGTGAGGTGCGCACCTCCTGGATCCGCGCCCACGGCAGCGTTGTCGTGTAGAGCAGCCGCACATGCCGCAGGCCATCGGCGCTGACCCACACGCCGGTGCGCAGGATCCGCAGGGTGAAGGCGATGACCCCGGCGGTCGCGGCGACGATGACGCCGGCACCGTGCAGCTCACCGGACAGGCCGACGATCAGCGAGGCGAAGAGCAGGTACGAGGCGAGCATGAGCAGGAGCGCCGCGGCCGCGACCCGGTAGGGACCGGGACGGTAGGGGCGCGTCCACTGGTCCGGATAGGGGTGCGGCAGCACGTCGCCATCCGGCTGCTCGTCGTGGCTGCTGTCCGCGGTGAGGAAGGAGAGAGGCACGGTCTGGATCACCACTGCTTTCCACTGCGCGGGGTTTGACGCTCGGGGCGTGTTACTTCTGTGACCGGTGAGGTTATCGGCCCATGTGCTCGCGCGGCCACCGGGGAGCGCAGCGATTAGGCTGGGCGGCTGCCCCATGCGCCGCTTCTCGGAGAGGACCACCAGGTGACGAGCAATTCCCCCAGTGAGAGCGGGAGCGGTGCCGAGCCCCCCGCCACGTTCCGCAGCGACGTCACCGTCGAGCTCGTCAAGCACAGCGCCGCCGACTCCGACGTGCTCTGGGCGGCCCGGGTGTCCACGGCGGGCGAGCAGTCACTCGAAGAGCTGACCAAGGACCCCGAGCGCTCCAAGGGCCTGATCAACTACCTGATGCGGGACCGCCATGGAAGCCCCTTCGAGCACAACTCGATGACCTTCTTCATCAGCGCCCCGATCTTCGTCTTCCGCGAGTTCATGCGCCACCGCGTCGGCTGGTCGTACAACGAGGAGTCCGGCCGCTACCGCGAGCTGGAGCCGGTCTTCTACATCCCCGGCCCCGACCGCAAGCTCGTCCAGCAGGGCCGCCCCGGCAAGTACGAGTTCGTCGAGGGCACGCCCGAGCAGGCGAAGGTGACCGCCGAGGCGATGGAGGCCTCCTACCGGCAGTCCTACGCCGCGTACCAGGAGATGCTGGCGGCCGGTGTGGCCCGCGAGGTCGCCCGTGCCGTGCTCCCGGTGGGCCTGTTCTCGTCGATGTACGCCACCTGCAACGCGCGCTCGCTGATGAACTTCCTCTCGCTTCGGACCAAGCACCCGGACGCCACCGTGCCCTCGTTCCCGCAGCGCGAGATCGAGATGGTGGGGGAGCGGATGGAGGAGGAGTGGGCCAAGCTGATGCCCCTGACCCACCAGGCCTTCAACACCAACGGCCGCGTCGGGCCGTAGTGTCCGAATTGCGCGTTTTCGGGTAGTTCATCTACGCTTCAAGAACGGATTCCGGTACTGCTTGGACCCCCGAGCAGGCAGTACCGGGGTCCTCTTTCCTTCGGCTCCCTTCGGCGCTTCCCTGCCCCTCGGGAGGCATCCGGGAGGACCGGCCGGCCGGTGGCGGGCCCCACACACCCCCCGCCACCTGGAACGACACCACTTCACCGGTCCCCGAGGGGGCGCGCCCGCCCTCCCTGCGAGTAGCGTTGGACCCATGGCTCCGACCTCCACACCGCAGACCCCCTTCGGGCGGGTCCTGACCGCAATGGTCACGCCGTTCACCGCGGACGGCGCTCTCGACCTCGACGGCGCGCAGCGGCTCGCCGCCCATCTGGTGGACTCAGGCAACGACGGCCTGGTCGTCAACGGCACCACCGGTGAGTCGCCGACCACCAGCGATGTGGAGAAAGAGCAGCTCGTCCGCGCGGTGGTGGAGGCCGTGGGCGACCGCGCCTTCGTCGTCGCCGGAGTCGGCACGAACGACACCCGCCACACCGTGGAGCTCGCCCGGCAGGCGCAGCGCGCCGGAGCGCACGGGCTGCTGACGGTCACGCCGTACTACAGCAAGCCCCCGCAGGAGGGCCTGTACCGCCACTTCACGGCTGTCGCCGACGCCACCGAGCTTCCGATGATGCTCTACGACATCCCCGGCCGCAGCGGTGTGCCGATCCAGACCGAGACCCTGGTCCGCCTCGGCCGGCACCCGAGGATCGTCGCCAACAAGGACGCCAAGGGCGACCTCGGCCGGGCCAGCTGGGCCATCGCCCGCAGCGATCTCGCCTGGTACTCCGGCGACGACATGCTCAACCTCCCCCTGCTGTCCGTGGGCGCGGTCGGCTTCGTCTCCGTCGTCGGACACCTGGTCTCGCCCGAGCTGCGCGCCCTGGTCGAGTCCTACACCGCCGGCGACGTCGCCAAGGCCGCCGAGATCCACCAGCGCCTCCTCCCCGTCTACACCGGGATGTTCCGCACCCAGGGAGTCATCACCACCAAGGCCGCCCTCGCCCTCCAGGGCCTGCCCGGCGGCCCGCTGCGACTGCCGCTCGTGGGACTCGACCAGGACGAGACCGAGCAGATGAAGAGGGATCTGGCGGCAGGCGGGGTACAGCTCCAGTAGTGCCGGTGAGGCACCACCACAGACGTGCGCGCGCCGGCCAAGCACCGCCGAACGACCGGGCGGGACGGCCACGGCACGCGAATGAGAGAAAAGCAGAACCGACAACAGCACGCAGTTTCACAAGTGCACGAATGTCATGCGCGCCATGTGCCCTCGGGGGTCCCGGGGTCACGTGGCGTGCGTGGTGAGGAGAGACTTTTGAGCCATCCGCATCCTGAGCTCGGCCCGGCGCCGGAGCTGCCCGAGGGCGGCCTGCGCGTGACCCCCCTGGGCGGTCTGGGGGAGATCGGCCGGAACATGACCGTCTTCGAATACGGCGGTCGCCTGCTGATCGTCGACTGCGGCGTGCTCTTCCCCGAGGAAGAGCAGCCCGGGGTCGATCTGATCCTGCCGGACTTCACGTCCATCAGGGACCGCCTCGACGACATCGACGGCATCGTGCTCACGCACGGACACGAGGACCACATCGGCGCCGTCCCCTTCTTGCTCCGTGAGAAGCCGGACATCCCCCTGATCGGCTCCAAGCTGACGCTCGCCCTCCTCGAGGCCAAGCTCACGGAGCACCGCATCAGGCCCTACTCGCTGGAGGTCAAGGAGGGCCAGCGCGAGCGCATCGGACCGTTCGACTGCGAATTCGTCGCGGTCAACCACTCCATCCCGGACGCCCTCGCCGTCGCCATCCGCACCCCCGCGGGCATGGTCGTGCACACCGGCGACTTCAAGATGGACCAGCTCCCCCTCGACGGCCGCCTCACCGACCTGCCGGCCTTCGCCCGGCTCGGCGAGGAGGGCATCGACCTGCTGCTCTCGGACTCCACCAACGCCGAGGTCCCCGGCTTCGTCACCCCCGAACGCGACATCTCCCCGGTGCTGCGCCAGGTGTTCGCCCAGGCGGACCGTCGGATCATCGTGGCGAGCTTCGCCAGCCATGTGCACCGCATTCAGCAGGTGCTCGACGCGGCGTACGAGTACGGCAGGAAGGTCGCCTTCGTCGGCCGCTCGATGGTCAGGAACATGGGCATCGCCCGTGACCTCGGCTATCTGAAGGTGCCCGGCGGACTCGTCGTCGACGTCAAGACCCTCGACGACCTGCCCGACGAGGACGTGGTGCTCATCTGCACCGGCTCGCAGGGCGAGCCGATGGCGGCCCTGTCCCGGATGGCCAACCGCGACCACCAGATCCGCATTGTCGAGGGCGACACCGTTGTCCTCGCCTCCTCGCTCATCCCGGGGAACGAGACCGCGGTCTACCGGGTCATCAACGGACTGACCCGCTGGGGCGCCAATGTCGTCCACAAGGGCAACGCGAAGGTCCATGTCTCGGGTCACGCCTCGGCCGGCGAGCTGCTGTACTTCTACAACATCTGCAAGCCGCGCAATCTCATGCCGGTCCACGGTGAATGGCGGCATCTGAGGGCGAACGCCGAACTCGGCGTCATGACGGGCATTCCCAGGGAACGCACGGTCATCGCCGAGGACGGCGTGGTGGTGGACCTGGTGGACGGCGTCGCCAAGATCGTGGGCAAGGTCCAGGCGGGCTATGTCTACGTGGACGGGCTCTCCGTCGGTGACATCACCGAGGGCTCCCTCAAGGACCGCCGCATCCTCGGCGAGGAGGGGATCATCTCGGTCTTCGTCGTCGTGGACTCCAGCACCGGCAAGCTCGTCGGTGGACCGTATGTGCAGGCGCGCGGCTCCGGTATCGACGACTCGGCGTTCGCCGAGGTGCTGCCGAAGGTCGAGGAATCCTTGGCGAGGGCCGCGGCCGACGGTGTCGCGGAGGCGCACCAGCTCCAGCAGCTCATGCGCAGGGCCATCGGCAAGTGGGTGTCGGACACCTACCGCCGCCGGCCGATGATCCTGCCGGTGGTCGTCGAGGTCTGACGCCCCCTCGGCTCGCGCGACAGGCGCCCCGGGACCCCCAATGGGTGGGTCCCGGGGCGGATTTGCGTCTGGGACGCCGGACCAGTACGTTGGCACAACCGCCTCGCAGGGAGCACCGGACACGTGTGTGCCCAAAGAGGGGCGGGAATTCAGACCGAGAACCTCTGATAGAGTCTGAAACACGCCGAGGTCGAAAAGCCGAAGCAAAAGCAAGAATCCCCGCCGGCGGGAATCGGGTCGAGATAAAGATCTGATAAGCTGGAGAAACAAGAAGGGAAGCGCCCGGAGAGACCGGTGAAAGGGTCTTGAAGGAAGCGTCCGTTCCTT
>NZ_BMMS01000020.1 GCF_014646055.1 Wenjunlia tyrosinilytica | reverse complement strand
ACCACCGAGCGCACCGTCGGGCCGAGCGGCACCAAAGGCACGCCGATACGCGCCAGCAGCGCCGCGAACTCCTCGTCCGGCGGGGCGCACACCCGCACCTGCGCGCCGAGTTCCCGCAACCCCACCGCCAGCCCCGCCAGCGGTTCGACATCTCCGCGCGATCCCCACGTCGTCAACAACACTCGCACGTCGCAACTCCCGTTTCCGCAGATTCTGGCTTTCGGCCGCCGATTCTGCGGTACGACCCGGGTCTTGCCGCAAGCCCCCCGGAGCGCTATAAGTTGAGAGTGGCAAGGAGTGCGATCTCCTTGCCTTTGTCCTTGCCTGCCTTTGTCTTCGCCTGCCTTTGTCCTTCCCTGCGTTTGTCCTTGCCTGCCTTTGTCCTTGCCTTTTGGCCGTCCACTTGGACCGCCAGCCAACGGGCCCGCCATCCGCACAGCCGGGGTGCCCGTCTTTGCCCTCGACCAGGCCGAGCAGACCACCCCGCAGGCGAGGCGCAGCCGCGGGCCGGGCAGCCGGCGGAGGCACTCGGCGCCGAGGAGCGCACCGCGCCGGGCTCGACCTTGCATGGCGGATCGCGGCAACGGGTTCGGGGCACGCAATTCGGCTGTTCGGCCGGGGCCGGCGGCCTGCGGTAGACCGTTCGGCCGATACGGGGCCTCGCGCCCATCGGAAGGCTGTCCCTGTCACCGACCGGAATCGACACCGCAAGAGGTTCACCATGAAGCTCGTCCTGGGCGCGGCGCTGGCCGCCCTGGCCGTCGGCGCCGCCCTGGCCCTCGGCCCCGAGGCCACCTCGGCCGAACCGCGCACCGTCACCTGGCACACCTGCCCAGAACAGCAGGACGCGCCGCCCGGGGCACAGTGCGGCGTGGTCCGTGTCCCTGTGAACTGGTCGCGGCCCGACGGCGAGAAGCTGGACATCGCCATCGTCCGGCGCAGGGCCACCGATACGGGCCACCGCCTCGGCACCCTGATCTTCCTGCCCGGAGGACCGGGCCAGTCGGGTGTGGACGCCGTTGCCAGCACCGACAAGCTCGGAGGAAGCGAACGCCGTTTCGACCTGGTGAGCCTCGATCCCCGGGGAGTCGGCAGGAGCAGCGCGGTGAAGTGCTCCACCAAGCTCGTCCTGCAGGCGGTGCGCGAGCCGGTGCGCACCTCCGCTCAGTTCGCGCGGATGAAGAAGCACTCCGCCCTGCTGGGCAAGGACTGCGCACGCCACTCCGGACCCGTCCTGCGGCACCTGGACGCGGTGAGCGCGGCGAAGGACGTCGAAGCTGTGCGGGCCGCACTCGGCGAACGCCGAGTCACGTTGTACGGCCACTCCTACGGCACGCTGTATGCCCTGAAGTACGCCGAGCTGTTCGGTTCCCATGTGCGGGCCGCCGTGCTTGACGGAGTGATGGATCCCTCCATCCGCCGACGTGAGTTCACGGCGACCGCGGCGAGGTCGCTGGAGCAGTCCTTCGGGCAGTTCGCCGACTGGTGCCGCACGAGCTCCTCCTGCCTCCTGCACAAGCAGGACACGTGGCAGGTGTACGACCGGCTCGCCGTCAAGGCACGCGCGGGCACGCTGCACAACGCGGCCCACCCCGATCGCCCTGTCACCCTCGCCGAGTTCAATGGCGAGCTCGACGGCATGCTGCTGACCCCCTCCTGGCCCGTGATCGACAGCTACCTGAGCGCCCTGGACACCGGCGAACCCTGGGGGGAAGACGAGGACGACACGCCCAAGGAGAAGACCGTCGACTACGCGGACCCCGCGGTGTGCGCCGACTACCGCCTGTCAGCGCCGGGCTTCCCGGCATACGCGGCCGACCAGCGCGCCTCCCTCCGAGCGGCGCCCCACTTCGGTTACTCGCCCAACAGTCTCTCCTACGTCAACCTCTGCACGGGCTTCCCCCTGCGCCCTGCCCATCCTCCAACCTCGTCCCACGTCCACACCCGGACACCCCTGCTGCTGATCAACAGCCGCTACGACAACGCGACTCCCATCGACTGGGCCCGCTCGGTCCAGAGCCGGCTGGGCCGGGCCGCCAGCCTGGTCGAAGTGGACGGCTGGGGCCACGGCATGAAGATCTTCAACCCGGGCGCCGAACAGCGCACCGTTCTGCGGTACCTCACCGACCTGCGGGTCCCCAGGTCCGGCACGGTCATCCCCGGCAGCCGTCCCCCCGGCATCCCGGGCTGAGTCCCTCGCACGGTGCCCGTGCTTGCGCGCCGCTCGGTGGCTCGAGGGTGGCGTGGTGACCGCGGTGGGCCCGTCGGTCGCGGCGTTGGCGTAGCGACGGGCAGGGCGGTGCGCGCGAAGGCGTCTTTGCGCGCACCGCCCTGGCCCGGACAGAGTCAACGGGCGGCGCGGCAGGCGATGCGCAGGGCGAATCGGATCGCAGGGTCGTCCAGGCGCATCTGGAGCAGTTGCTCGATCCGGTCCAGTCGCTTGAGCACGGTGTTGCGGTGGACATGCAGGCTCTTGGCGGTGGCCGAGGCCGAGGATTCCAGTGTCAGGTAGGTGTCCAGGGTCTCGAGCAGCACATTGTTCGACGGTTCCAGCAGGGCGCCGAGCAGGAGGTGGCTGCGGCGTACGGTTTCATTGCCGGAGACCACGGCCAGGACCAGGCGCCGGGGGTCGGTGGCGCCGGCGTGTTCGACCCGGCGCCGACCGGGGGAGATGCCGGCGATTTGGGCCAGCTCCCAGGCTTCGGTCAGTGTCCTGGCCAGTCCTGCGGGGCCGGGCTGGGCCTTTCCGATTCCGGCCACCAGCGCTGCGCCGGGCATCGCGGCCAGGGACCGGCGGACGCCGGCTACGACGGCCGAGAACCGGTCGGGTGCGGGCTCGTCGGGTTCGCTCAGCCATGCTGCCCAGCTGTCGCCGAGTTCCACCAGGGGGGCGGAGATCCGCTGGGCTGCCAGCACCTGGCGCAGGCGGGTGGTGGTTGCCTGGCTTCGGCGGGAGGCAGTGTCCGTGGGCAGGATGCGTACGCCGATGTGCCAGCCGTCCAGGGTCCAGCCTGCTTCCAGGGCGTGTCCGACGGTGTGCGCGGTGACCTGGTCGCCGGCGGTGAGGAGCTCGGTGAGCACCGAGGCCTGGAAGGCGGAGTTGCGGGCGGCCTCGAGTTGGTGCGTGGCGGACCAGGCGGTGACCGCCCAGGCGGCGATCTGGAGGGCGGCGGTGATGGTGTTGAGCTCGCTGTCGGTGATGTCGGCGGTTTCGGCGATCAGCCACAGCGGTACCAGCCGTCCGCTCGCGGATCCGGCCGGCAGCGCGATGACGGCTCCGGCCTCGTCCCGGATTGTCGCGGGCGCTGCGGCCCGCAGCAGGTGGTCCAGCTGCCTGGCGGGAGGCTCCCCGGCCAGGGGTGTTCCCTCGGCGCTGAGGATCGCGCACTGCGCGGGCAGCAGCGCGTTCAGCGCGTGCACGGTCTCGGCTGGGCTGGCGGGCCGCCGGCCGAGCTGCCGCGCGAGCCGGGCGCAGGTCAGGCCGCGGTTGGTGTCGTCGCCGTGCACGAGGGCGTGCAGGCGCTGTGCGAGGTCCAGGAGCGGGGCGGACGGCACGGCGACCAGCGGAAGCGCGAGCCGGTCGGCCAGCCACCGGGTGGAGCCGAGCACCGCTGCCGGTTCGGCGCACACCGCCAGCACACTCGCCTGCGCCTCGCGGGCCCGTGGCAGGAGCATCTCGAGCTGGTAGCCGACGGGGGACTGCAGTACGAGTGCGGCATGGGTACCGAACCGGGACAGGTCTGCCTCGGCCGGGGTGCAGGCGTGCACGTCGGTCACGGTGCGGTGCAGGCCCTGCGCGCCGCCGAGCAGGGATGCTCCTTCGAGGACCTGGCCGGCCAGCAGCTGGCTGACCGTGGGGCGGGCGTTCACGGTCCGGCCCAGCTGTAGCCGAAGGCCGCGGGTGAGGCCAGGTGGGCGAATCCCGGCTCGGTCCAGCGGCTGGGGGCGGGGTAGACACGCACGTCGACCTGGTAGCCGGGCAGGACCCGCTCGGTCAGCAGCGGGGTCATGGTCCGCTGGTCGAGCAGGCAGATGATGTCGGGTGCCGTGGCCACGATGCGGCCGCTGTCCAGGGCCAGCAGGAACTCGTTGCGCGTCTCGATGCGCAGGGGCCGATCGTCTGGGGGGCCCAGCCACACCACGATGCTGCCGTGCGCGGCTTCGGTGCCCGGCTGCCAGCTCACTTCGCTGACGCGCCCCGACCCGAGGCGGCGGTGGGGCTCGGCGTCGAGGTTGCGGCCGAGCCGCAGCGCCCGGGCGAGTGCTCCGTGCACCCCGGCGCTGCCGACCGCGGTGGCGTCGGCGGGGTATCCGGCGAAGGCCGACCAGCCGCCCATCGACACTGTGAGGGTGCGGATGTAGCGCTCGGCCTCGTGCCCGGTGATGGCCTCGGCCACCACGGTGTGGCCGTGTGAGTCGGTGAGCGTGAACGGCGCGATCGGGATGCCCGCCGCGTCGTAGGTGGTCTGGTCCAGCCAGGACAGTCCGCGCCCCATGCCGTCGAGGTCGACCAGGGGGGTCTGGGTCTGCGCGGCGACGATCAGGGGCAGGAAGGCGTTCACGCCTGCCGTCTCATAGCCGCACACGTACACCGGCCGGGACGTGGCGAGCGCCTGGCGCAAGCGGATGACCGCGCGGGTGAACTCGTAGCCGTTGCCCGGCTTCTCGGTGAAGGCAGTGATGGAGCCGACCAGACCGGTACTGACCAGGATGGCGTCCTCCGGCAGCTCGGCGTGTTCGTAGACGGTGACCGGACCGTGCGTGGCGAGTACCTGCCGGGCCAGCAGCTCGAACAGCGCCGGGTCCCCGGCACCGCCCGAGCCCAGGACGGCTGCCCCTGTCGCCAGTGGGCCCAGGTCGTCCGTGCCGAGGATCCAACTCATGATCGTCCTTCCCGTGCGGGGGCACACTGCCCACCAGAACCGGGATTTGTAGACAGTCTGCCCACTGACATCAGCTCGCTCAACCCCTAGCGTCGGAATCAGCTGCAGCGGCCCCTTTCCTCCCGGTTTGTGTAGAGGTGTTCCATGGAACGAAGACCAGTCACCGACGATTACGTGCTCGAACGTGTACCGCAGGGTGCCCGCTACTCGTGGTGGACGGTCGCCGTCCAGAGGTTCGGCCAGATATCCGCGCTCTCACAGTTCCTGCTGGGGGCGGCGCTCGGCTTCGGTATGACGTTCTGGCACGCGGTGCTGGCCATCACGCTGGGCTCGGCGATCCTGGAGGCCGTCGCGATCTGCACCGGCCTGATCGGGCAGCGAGAAGGCCTGAGCACTTCGGTGCTCGCCCGGTGGACCGGCTTCGGACGCTACGGCTCGAGCCTGATCGGCCTGGTCATCGCACTGAGCCTGATCGGCTGGTTCGGTGTGCAAAGTGCCGTCTCCGCCCAGGGGCTGCACCGGTTCCTTCCCCAGCTGCCCGTGTGGGGATGCTCGCTTCTCTTCGGCCTGGTAGTCACCGGCGTGGTCATCTTCGGCTTCCATTCGATGGCCTGGACCGCGTATCTGACCGTCCCCGCCTTCCTGGCGCTCGCCGGCTGGTCTGTGGTCACCGAGCTGTCGCGGCACGACGTCGGCACGCTCGTGACCGGCCGCCCGCCCGGTGAGGTGCTCAGCCTGGCCGCCGGGACCACCCTGGTCGCCGGCGGGTTCATGGTCGGCATGGTGATAACGCCGGACATGACCCGGTTCAACCGCCGGCCCAGCGACGTCATCAAGCAGACCCTGCTCGGTGTCACCCTGGGCGAGTACATGGTCGCACTGGTCGGTGTGCTGCTCGCCCACGCCCTCAAGACCAGCGACATCGTCAGCATCATCACCTCCACCAGCGGCTGGGTCGGCACACTGATCCTGATCGCGGGCACGCTGAAGATCAACGACTGGAACCTGTACTCCGGCTCCCTCGGGGTGATCAACTTCGTGTCGACCGTGTTCGGACGCTCCCTCAACCGCAAGCTGGTGACCGTGTGCGTCGGACTGGTCGGCACCGCCCTGGCAGCCGCTGGGATCCTCGACCACTTCATCGAGTTCCTCATCCTGCTCGGGGTCGCCTTCCCGCCGATCGCCGGGATCATGGTCGCCGAGTACTTCATCGTCAAGCGCTTCCGCGGCGAGCTCGAAGCCGCCGCAGACTCGCTGCCCGCAACCGAGCCGACCTGGGTGCCTGCCACCCTGGCCGTCTGGCTGGCCTCGTCCCTGACCGGCTGGCTCGTCCCCGTCGGCATCGCGGCACTCAACTCGCTGGTGCTCTCGGTCGTGCTCTACACCCTCGTGGGCTGGGCCGGACTGGTCCGGCCGGTCTCCACCAGGCCGACCGCCGTGGAGACGCCGAAGCCTGCTGAAAAGCTGCTGACGACGTGAACACCCGCGACGAGAAAGGGACTCGGATGCGCATCGGGATCGATGTCGGCGGCACGAACACCGACGCCGTACTCACCGCGGGCGGGCAGGTGCTGTCCACCGCCAAGACCTCCACCACGGCAGACGTCACCACCGGCATCTCGCAGGCGATCGACCTGCTGCGACGGCAGGCGCAGTTCAATCCGGCCGACATCCAGGCGGTCATGATCGGCACCACACACTTCGTCAACGCACTCATCGAAGCGAAGGGGCTCGCACCGACGGCTGCCATCCGGTTCGGACTGCCGGCGACATCCGGCCTGCCGCCGCTGGTCGCCTGGCCGGACCGCCTGGTCCAAGCCATCGCCGGCAGGTCCTACCTGTGCCACGGAGGTCATGAGTTCGACGGACGCACCATCTCCGCGTGGGACGAGGCAGAAGTGGTCGCCGCCATCGAGGACGCGGTCGAGCACGGCATCCGCAGCATCGCGATCTCGTCGGTGTTCTCACCCGTGAACGCGGAGTTCGAACGGCAGGCGGCAGAACTGATCACCAGCCGGTTCCCCGGCCTCTACGTGAGCCTGTCGCACGAGATCGGCCGGATGGGCCTGCTCGAACGGGAGAACGCCACCGTGATCAACGGCTGCCTCCGCGAGGTCGCCGAGCATGTGTGCACCGCGCTCGTCGATGCCCTCGACCTCGCCGGGATCGCCGCGCCGCTGTTCCTGAGCCAGAACGACGGCACCTTGATGGACATCGAATACACCCGCCGCTACCCCGTGGCGACCTTCGCCTCCGGGCCGACCAACTCCATGCGGGGCGCGGCATACCTGTCGGGGGTCGACCAGTGCGTCGTGGTCGACATCGGAGGCACCACCACCGACGTGGGCATGCTGCAGTCCGGCTTCCCACGAGAGGCCGCCACCGAGGTGGAAGTCGCCGGTGTGCGCACGAACTTCCGCATGCCCGACGTGCTCTCGGTCGGCATCGGCGGCGGCAGCCGGGTACGCCCGGACGGCGTCGGCGGGATGAGGGTCGGCCCGGACAGCGTCGGCTACCTGGTGACCGAGCAAGCGCTCGTCTTCGGGGGAGAGACCCTCACCGCCACCGACATCGCGGTCGCCGCCGGCCGCGCCGACATAGGGGACCCCTCACTCGTCGCGCACCTGGACCGCACCCTGGTACGCACGGCTCTGGACCGCATCGCCGACGGAATCCAGGACGTGGTCGACCGGATGCGCACCAGCGCGGCGCCGGTGCCCGTGGTCGCCGTGGGCGGCGGCAGCATCCTGGTGCCCGACGAACTCGAAGGAGCCAGCAAGGTGCTGCGGCCCGACCACTTCGCCGTGGCCAACGCCATCGGCGCGGCCATGGCCCAGATCGGCGGCGAGGTCGACCGCGTCTTCCCCGTCGCTCCCGGAACCCGTGACGCGGTCCTGGACCAGGCACGCCAGGAAGCCGTGGCCAAGGCCGTGGCAGCCGGAGCCGACCCCTCCACCGTGCAGATCGTCGACATCGACGAGGTGCCCCTGGCCTACCTGCCCGGCAATGCCACCCGGATCCGGGTCAAGGCCGCCGGCGACCTCGCCGTCACCTCCTGACCAGCCACCGAAAACAGGAGCCGTCATGGCTTACGAACTCACCGACAAAGACCTCCTCGACCTGGCCACCGGCGCCGCGCTGCTGGGCACCGGCGGCGGAGGCGACCCGCTCATCGGGCGACTACTGGTCGAGCAGGCACTGGCCGACGGCTGCAAGGTCCGAGTCCTCGACCCCGACGAGCTCGACGACGACATGCTGGTGATCGCCTCAGCGATGATGGGCGCACCAACGGTCGTGCTGGAGAAGGTCCCGAGCGGACGCGAGGCCGTAGCCGCGCTGCGCCGCCTCGAGGACCACCTCGGCCGGCAGGCGGACGCAGTCATCCCGATGGAATGCGGCGGCCTGAACTCGATGATCCCCCTCCTCGTCGCAGCCCGCGCCGACCTGCCCGTAGTCGACGGCGACGGAATGGGACGCGCCTTCCCCGAACTGCAGATGGAGACCTTCGGGGTCTACGGGGTACCGGCGTCACCGCTGGCCATCGCCGACGAACGCGGCCACACAGCGATCGTGGCAACCGGCGCGGACAACCACCGCACCGAGTGGTTCGCCCGGGCGCTGACCATCCGCATGGGCGGATCGGCGTACATCGCGGAGTATCCGATGACCGGCGCCCAGGTCAAACGTACCGCCATCCCCCGCACACTCCGGCTGGCGCTGACCCTGGGCCGGACGCTGCGGGAGGCCAAACAAGAACACCGCGACCCCTTCGACGCACTCATCGACGCGCTCAAACAGACCCCCTACGAGCACGGACAAGTGCTCTTCAGCGGCAAGGTCACCGATGTCTCACGACACGTCAGCGACGGATTCACCCAAGGACACGCCCTGATCCACGGACTCGACAGCACCGGCACCATGCGCATCGAATTCCGCAACGAAAACCTGCTGGCCACCGTGGACGACCGGGTCGTGGCCATCGTGCCCGACCTGATCACCCTGCTGGACGCCGACACAGCCACGCCAGTGACCACCGAGACCCTCCGCTACGGCATGCGCGTCCGTGTCTTCGGTATCTCCACCCCGCCGATCATGCGCACCGCGGCCGCACTGGACGTCTTCGGCCCGGCCGCCTTCGGCCTCACCCAGCCCTGGCAACCCCTGGAGGAGATCGCGAACTGAGACCACCCAAGGCAGCCAGGAGCCAACCCCGAAGCCGCGCGACTCTGCGACCAACGCACGGCAACCGCTGCCCCTTCCCGACGGCGCCGGGAGGCACTCCCCACCTCCCGGCCCCGCGGCCAGGTAGAAGTCATCCGCCAGACCACCCCTAACCGCCGATTCGGTTGCGACCATGTACTCACTGCCCGCTCCCACCACGACCGCAAGGCAGCGCAAGGCCTGCTTCTCGCTGCCCACAGCCGCCGAAGCCCCGCGCACCGCCCGCCGACTCACACAAACGACACTGGCCCAGTGGCGGGTACCCGCCGACTCGGTCGAGACCGTACGGCTCCTCGTCAGCGAACTGGTCACCAACGCCGTGACACACGGACAAGGTCCCCTCACGTTCTCGCTCCTGCTCACCCAGCTGCCCGCAGCCCTCCCGGTCCTGCGGGTCGAGGTCACCGACACCTGCGCCAAGCCCGCACGCCGGGCAAAGACCACTGACCGCGACGAGCACGGACGAGGGCTGGGCTTGGTGGAGGCCCTGTCGGACCACTGGGGACAAGCCCCCCATGCCCGAGGCAAACAGATCTGGTGCGAGGTGACGCCACCCCCCTCCACCACCACCGTCCGGACCCCGATGCCCCACCCGGCCGGCGCGACATCCGGCGGGCCCACCCGCCGTCGCCCCGCCCTGCACCGCCGTACCCGCCCCGCCGTCACGCCCGCGACCCCGGCCCCGACCACTGCCAGAAACCGAGTCGCCCACGCTTCACCGCCTGCCCCGTCAAGTACCCCCGCCATCACACCGACCCGAGGCAGCCGCAGTGGGTAGCTGGTGGCGGTGGCGCAGGATGGCCTTCAAGGACCCGCTGGACGAAGGGGCGTTCGGCAACCTCGCGGCAGGGACAGGCTGGTGGTACACCGGCCCTGAAGAGCACCAGTACCTCGGCCCCACACCCACCTGGCGCAGCCTCGACGGCGCGATCGTCCGCTTCTACCCAGGAGACGCCGTCTGCGTGTCCTTTGCCGAAGTGAGCGCGAACGAACCGCAGACGCACCAGCGCGCCATGGCCGACGCGGAAGCCATCGTGTACCGCGCGTTCCGGTGCTTCACCGTCGCCGAAGCCCTCAAACTCCTGCGCGCGACGAAGACGGAGGAACAGGCTCTCCCCCTTACCGCCGTCGCGGCCTCAGCCCCCGATCACTACTGCTCCGACGTGGCGGACGCAGTGATATCGGCGCTCTTCGCCCCACCGCCACCGGTACGCGCCGCAGCCCTGCGAGCCGTCATGCTGACCGGATGGCCCCAACTGGCACGCCCACTGGCGGCCCACGCTCTCACCGAAGCCGAAGACGACCTCGCCTCCTTCGCCCGCGCCCTCGCCAATCAGCTCTACCCCAAACACCCGGACGTCCGGCTCGTCCACACCTCGGACCCACCGTCCCCGCCCCACCCGCAGGACGACGCAGCCGACAGCAGCGCTCACGCCACCCCGACCCCACCACCACCACCGGCGAAGCAGAACCTGGCCCGCCTGCTCGGTGCCGCGAGCGGACGCATCGACTGGAGCCCCTGAGCTCCCCGCAGAAGGCAAACGGGTGGGGGGTGGCGTCCGACGCGAGCTGAACGCCGCCCTCGGCGGCCCGGGTGTCACACGGCGGCGGTGACGGTGCAGTGACCGTCGTCCGAGGGGAACGCCAGGCGGAGCACCCCGTCGCGGCCTCCCCGGTACGGGGTGGGGGTGAAGCCTTCCAGGAAGCGCAGGCTCGCCGCGAGGGAGAACGGGCCTCGAGGAGTCAGGACGACGGCCTTCACGGTCAGCCTCCGTGCACGGTGAGCCGGTAGCCCTCGGGGCCGGTGAAGGAAAACGTCGGACCGAACGGGCCGTCCTGCAGCGGGGTGACGTCCCGCGTGCCCGCCGCCACGAGCTGCTCGCGCAGCGCCGGGGCGTCGGTGGTGCGCAGCCACAGCGCCACACCGAGGCCGGGGCGCGCGACGCCGTCCAGGTCGACGCCGGGCAGCGGCTCGCGGACGGCCAATGGGATCGGGGTGGTGGCGAAGACGACCGCGTGGGGCGGCGCGGCGGGGGCCCGGCGCAGACCGAGCCGCTCCTCGAGGAAAGCGGCCGCAGCAGGCACGTCCCTCACCTGCAGAGCGATGAAATCGGGGCCTTCGACAGTGGCGGTCATGGTGACTCCAAGGGGTGGTCTGCCAGAGATTCAATGTCAGGACTTTGACATGTGGACTATAGGCGCAGGCTCTCAGGCATGTCAAAATGCTGACATGAAAGACCGTGCGCCTGTTCCCCTGCCCCATCCAGCCGAGGACGTCACCGAGCACGTGGGATACCGCCTCAAACGAGCCTCGGCAGCTCTGCGCGGAGCCATGGACAAGGCCCTGCGCGAGCACGACCTCACCGTCCCGCAGTACTCCTGCCTGGAACTGCTCGACGAACAGCCCGGCCTGTCCAACGCCGACCTGGCCCGCGGCACCTTCGTCACCCGGCAGTCGGCCAACGTCGTCCTGCGCGGCCTCAAGGACGCCGGTCTGATCACCCAGGCAACCAGCACCGACCACGGCCGAGCCCTGCCCATCCACCTCACCGCGGCCGGACAGCAGCGCCTGCACGCCGCCCGCAGCGCCGTCTACGCCATCGAAGAACGCATGATCAGAAGCATTCCCGCACGACGGCTGACGGTCCTCCTGGCCGATCTCGACACCATGACCGACGCCCTCGACGAATGACCGCCCGCCCCTTCCGACCGGAAGGGGCGGGCGGCCGGGCGACGGCGAGCCCCCGGTGGACCGAGGCGGTCCACCGGGCAGCTGCTCGCAGAACCGCACACCCGCCGCAGATCCGCAGACCAGCAGGTCAGCCGGCCTGGGCGGCGGCTTCGGCCTCGGAGTCGGCGATGCCGAGGTTGGCGTAGGCGACCGGGTTGGCGTACTCCCACACCTTCACGATGCGGCCTTCGGCGACGTCGATGCGGAAGATGTAGACGTTGTTGTAGACGAGCTTCTCCGCGCTGGACAGGATGTCCCCGTTGGCCTGCAGGAACACCGAACGGGCGTCCTCGCTGACGGTCCAGGCCTTGTCCAGGAAGGCGACATGGTCGAACTTCGCCGCGACCGACTCGATGTAGGCGAGGACGGCGGCGGGGCTGTCGAAGACGTACCAGGGCTCGGGGGTGCCCGCGATCGAGAGCGGGATGACAAAGGTCGCGTCGTCCGACAGCAGGCCCGCCACGGTCGCCGGGTCGCGGTTCTCGAACGCGGCGATGAACGCCCGGGCGGTCTCGAGGGACCTCTGGTGAACGCTGTTCATGATCATTCCTTAGTGGTCGTGCGGTACGGCCGCAGACCGCGGCCGCTGGGGAGCAAACGTCGAGGCGGTCACCACGGCACGGGGTCGGTGGCGCCGACGAAGGCGGCGCTCGGCGCCCCGGGGCCGGCGGTGGCGGCTGCGACGGTCGCCGCGGCGCGGTCCTCGGCGCTCTGGGTGCCCCGGTGGCCGTTGAGGCCGGTCGCGGTGAACCCGGGATCGACCGGGACGACACTGAACTTGCTGAACTTGCTGAACTTGCTGAACATGCTGAACTTGGGGAACGCCTGCGCGTGGACCGCGGTCAGCTCACCGGCCGGTGCGGCCGGACCGGCGACACCCGCGTTGTTGACCGGCACATCCACCCGGCCCGCCTCGGCGAGCCGGCGGGCCGTTTCGAAACCGAGGCCCTTGTCGGTCCCGGTGATCACGGTGACTGTTGGCATGTCACTCAGCCTGCGCGCCGCCGAAAGAGACAGGGAGGGCTCTCCTCGGCGGGGGGTCGGCCAGTACCAGGCTGTTCGCTGGGGACCGGCGGACAATGGAAGGGTGAACGACGATCCCGTAGCCCTCGGCCAGGCCCTGCGGCACTGGCGCGACCGCACCAGCCCCAAGGACCTGGGCCTCCCCCTCGGCGGGGTCCGCCGCGCTCCCGGGCTGCGGCGCGAAGAACTCGCCCAGCTCGCCGGACTCTGCGTCGACTACGTCGTCCGCCTGGAGCGAGGCCGCGCCACCTCACCTTCCCCGCAGGTCCTGGCCTCCCTCGCCCGCGCCCTGCGCCTGACCGAGACCGAACGCGACCACCTCTACCTCCTCGCCGGCCAGGCCCCGCCCACCACGGGGCAGGTCTCCCCGCACGTCCCGCCCAGCGTCCAGCGCCTGCTCGACCAGCTGAACGGCAGCCCGCTCAGCGTCCACGACGCCGCCTGGAACCTCATCTCCTGGAATCCCCTGTGGGCCGCCCTCATGGGCGATCCCTCGCCCTGGCGCGGCAAGGACCGCAACATCGCCTGGCGGCACTTCACCCACCAGCCCACCCGCGTCACCCACACCCCCGACCAGCAGGACCGGTTCGAGACCGCCCTCGTCTCCGACCTGCGCTCCTCCGCCGCCCGCTACCCGAAGGACAGTCACCTCACGGCGCTGATCACCAGCCTCCGCCGGGCCGGCGACCGCTTCGAGGACCTGTGGGACTCCCACACCGTCGGGTTCCACACCACGGACAGCAAGACCGTCCACCACCCCGAACTCGGACCTGTCACCGTCGACTGCGACACCCTCACCATCCCCGGCAACGACCTGCGCATCGCCGTCTGCTCCCCACCAGCAGGCACTGCCACAGCCGACCAGTTCGCCCTGCTCAGCACCATCGGGACTCAAGTACTGAGACTCAAGTACTGAGACTCAACTACTGAGACTCAAGTACTGACGGGACTCAAGTGCTGAGCCGGCACGCCCTGCGGTCGAAGGGACATCGTCGGAATCGACGCCGGGGCGATGAGCCGCCGGCTCGAAACCGCGGCTTCGACGTCACCGGGCCGGCTTGTCTCGACCGGATCAGCCTCGGCCAGTCGGATCCCACCTGCCCGGTACGGGACGACGCGGGCCGCGGGCGGGTCCCGCGGCGCCCACCGCAGGGCTGTGCCGGGGTGCCGGATCCGGGCAGTGAGGCGTCGTCGGGCTGCGGCCGGTCCTGCCAACCCCGCCGTGCACCGGGCGTTTCAGCCGGGCGGTGCCGACAGATGGATCAGGATGCCGCACACCTCGTCCATGATCTCCCGGGCCTCCGTCTCGTCCCGGCAGTCGCCCAGCTCGCGCGCCGCCCCTCCGATCACGGTGGTCAGCACGCTCACCCGGACCCGGCCGGCGCGTCGCCGCTCGTCCACCTCCAGCAGCCGGGCGTTGCGCCGCACCCAGGCGCGGTCCCACTGGCGGCGCAGCGCGTCGAAGCCCGCGGGTCCATCGTCCTCCACGAGGAGTCTGCCGAGCCTGCGGTTGTCCCAGGCACCCTCCAGGTACGCCCCGGCTCCCGCCACGAACAGGGCGATGGGGTCGTCCACACCACGGCTGCGCTCGGAGGCCAGCGTGGCCGCGGTCCGGCGCTCCTGCTCCTCCCGGAACTCCTCCCAAAGGGCCAGGTAAAGCCCACGCTTTCCGCCGTAGTGCTGGAAGAGGCTGCCCACCGCGATGCCGGAGCGCGCCGCGATCTCGCTGAGACCGGCGTCGGTGTAACCGCGCTCGGTGAACACCTCCAGCGCGGCGTCCAGCAGCGCACTGCGGACCGTTCGGTTCTGCCCGGCGTGCCCCTCCGGCAGGCCCATGCCCCCCTGCCCGTCCGGCAGCTGATGTGCCGCCCCGGTCCCGGCAGACTCCACGATGCCGCTCACTGGCCGGCCCCGCCTTCCCCGGCCCCGTCGCGGATGGCGAGGGCGACCAGTAGTTCCAGGAGGTCGGCGATCCGGCGCGGATTGCGGCCGCTGCGTTCCTCGATCCGGCGCAACCGGTAGTGCGCCGTGTTGTGGTGCACCCGCAGCCGGTCGGCGGCCAGCCGCAGATTGAGGTCTGCCTCCACGAAGGCCCGTATGGTGGCGGCCAGCGTGTCGCCGCGTCTGCGGTCCTCCTCCAGCAGCTTGCGTACGCGGGGATCGACCAGTTGGCGGGCGAGGTCGTCGGCGTGCAGCGCCAAGTAGTCGAACGGGGACAGCCGCGGCAGCGCCGCCACCCCGCCCCCGCTCGGCACCAGGTCGAGGGCGGCCCGCGCCTCCTGGTAGGCGCGCGGCAGTTCACATGCGCCCTTCGCGACCGTACTGATCCCCATGGAGAGCATGGTTCCGCCCGGCGCGAGCCGCCGTGTTCCAGACCCTGGGCACCCCGTCCACGGCAGCCGTGTGGGACTACCTCGACAAGCAGAAGGTGCCGCAGCCCTTCGTCGCCACGGGTGCCTCCGTCTGGGGTACGGACGACAAGCATCCCTGGACCATCGGGTGGCAGCCCAACTACGTGGCCGAGGCCCGGGTGTACGCCAAGTACCTCAAGGACGAGCGGCACAAGGCCAAGGTCGCGGTCCTCTACCAGAACGACGACTTCGGCAAGGACCTGCTCGGCGGATTCAAGAAGGCCGTCGCCGGCAGCGGCATCAAGGTGGTCGCCGAGGAGAGCTACGAGGTCACCGACCCTTCCGTGTCGGCACAGATGGCGGGCCTGTCCCGCTCCAAGGCGGACGTGCTGCTGGACGTCACCACTCCCAAGTTCGGCAGCCAGGCCCTCGCCGCCGACGCCAGGAACACCAAGTGGAGTCCGCTGCACATCGTGAACAACGTGGCCTCGTCCGCCGCAGTGCTCGAGCCCGTCGGGTTCCAGCACGTGCAGGGCGTGGTCTCGGCGACCTACTTCAAGGATCCCGCCGACCCGCAGTGGGCGAACGACCCCGATATGAAGACGTACACGAACGCCATGCACGAGTACGCCCCGGACGCCGACCCGGCCAACCAGTTCAACGCCTATGGCTGGGCCGTCGCCTCCAGCCTGCACAAGGCCCTGGACGTGATGAAGTGCCCGACCAGGGAAGGGCTGCGGGACGCGGTGCGCAACCTGAAGGACGTGAAGGTGGGCATGCTGCTGCCCGGGGTCACCATGTCCACGGGCCGCGGCGACGCCTTCCCGCTCGAGACGATGCAGCTGATGCGGTTCAAGGGCGAGCGGTGGCAGCTGTTCGGCGAGCCGGTGGACACCCGCGAGGAGTTCGGCCGCTGACGAAGCGGGCCCGCGGGGGCGGTCCCGGTCGATGCCTCGACTCCTGGGACCGCCTTCGCCCGGTCGGCACCGTGCGAGCAGCTGCTCCCGTCGTACGGTGCACAGGTCCTCCCACGCGCCGCACGACCGGGGGCCCTTCGGACGTGGTGGCCCCCTGGCGTCCGGCGGCGTCCGGGTCCAGAGTCCGGGTCCGGGGGCCGGGTGGCGTGCGAATCGGCGCCCAACCGGCGGTCCCGTCAACCGACAAGGGGGAGGGCACACCTCGCCCAGACCGTCTTTCCGCTCGGGCGCCGTTGCACCCCCCACGCGTCGGCCAGGTGGTCGACCAGGGTGAGGCCGTATCCGCCGTGTGCACCCCGCTCGGAGTCGGGGACCACGGCCGGCGGCGTCGCGCTGCGGTCGTCGACCTCCAGGGTCAGCACCCCGTCGTGCCAGCACAGGCGCATCTCTACGGCGCCGTGGGCGTGCCGCCAGGCGTTGGCCACCAGCTCCGACGCGATCAGCACCGCGGCTTCCGCGCGGTCGCGGAGAGCGGGGTCCGCAGCGGTGGATACGCCGAGCTCGGCCGTCACACGCCGCACCGCGGCACGAGCCCGGCGAGTGGGGGCGGCGTCGCCCACCATCCGGACACGGCAGGTGACCCGCGGGCCCTCGGTGCACCAAGGGGGCGGCCAAGGGGTCTGCGTTCGAGGCATGTGATTCACCGTTCCGGGGCCGGGCCCTGTGCATCGGGCCGAAGAGGAGGAAGAGGACCCGCCGGTCGGCGCCCTGCCCGGCCACCGTGGGGCATGACGCCGACGCGGCTGTGCCGCTGGGCCCGGGCTGCTTCCGGGGAGAGGCCTCGATGCTGTGTCCACCGGCTCTGCGGTCACGCAGCCACACGGTGGTGAAGACCATGCCGGTGATGAAGGTCAGGACCAGGATCCCGGAGGCTCCCGCCAGCTGGTTGAGGGTGTCGGGGATCCACTGGCTGGGTCCGAGTTCGGTGGATGCGGTGAGCATCATGCAGCCCAGGAAGACCAGGAAGATGGGCCGGGCAGCGGTCCGGAACAACTCCTTGCCGGCCACCGCGGCGGCGACCCGCTCGGTGCGGGGCAAGCGCAGGGGGAACAGGACCACTCCGTAGGCGACCACCACCAGGAGGATCATGCCGAGTTTCGCTTGCCCGTCCATGCCTTGCGCCGCACATTGAACGGGGCGGCCGTGGTGGCCTCGGATCCGGAGGGATTGAGCGCGGTCATGGGGGACTCCGGTTTCGGGGAGGGTGGGGAAGGAACGGGATCCACCGGGCGGCGTGGGGGAGGGTCCGCCCGGCGGACGGAGGTGGCCGGGCTCAGTTGCCGGCGCTCACCTGGGTGAGGTGATCGCGCAGGACCCGGGCGGACTGTGCGGTGTAGTCCTCGTAGAGGTCTGCGGGAAGTACTCCGGAGGCGTGGTCGCGCATCCACTTGATCATGCCTTGGCTGAGGGGTTCGTCGGCGATGTGCCGGTCGGAAACGGGTGTGCGGTCGATGGCGGGCATGAACTCCACGGACAGGTGGCCGTCATAACCCACGGCGACGAGTTCGCCCAGCACTGCCGCCCAGTCGATCGCTCCCGATCCCGGCGGAAGCCCGTTGTTCTCGGCGACGTGGACGTTCACCAGCCGACCGGCACAGCTGCGAATGGCGGATCTCCAGTCGGCTTCCTCGATGTTCATGTGGAAGATGTCAAGGCAGACGCCGCAGTCCTCACCCACCTCCTCAGCCAGGCGCAGCGCCTGGTCGGCCCGGTTGATGAGGTAGGTCTCGTAGCGCGTCAGGGGCTCGATGGCGAGCCGGACGCCCCGGTCGCCGGCGTGCTTCTGCGCCTCGCGGAGGGCCTTGACGTACCAGTCCCACTCCAGCTCCGCGCCTGCCATCGGCACCAGCTTGCCGACCGTGCACGGCACGGTGACGAAGGTGCCGCCCAGCTCGGCGGTGAGGTCGATGGTCTCCATGAGGTAGGCGAGGCCGGCCTGCCGGATGAAGGAGTACTCATGGACGAGATCGCGGCTGCCCATGAAGAGCGCGAGGCCGCCCGCACAGGAGATCTTGTGTTCGGCGAGCAGTCGCCCGACCGCCGCAAGGTCGTTGCCGTGCGGGTCGGCGGAGATCTCGATGGCGTCGTATCCGCATCGGGCCAGCCGGGGGATGGTGACCTCCAGCGGCTCCGGACGCATCCAGTTGTGCATGGACAGGCGCATGGTCATGGCGTGGCTCCTGGAGCGGTGGAGGATGGAGTGCGCTGCGGGGCACGGCCGAGCAGCTCGACGGTCACGAAGCGGAGCGTGGTGTCGCCGTCGTTGTGCAGGTCGTGGAGCACTGGCGAGCCCTTGCCGCGGTCGAAGTACTGGGTGTCGCCCACGGCGTACGAATGGCTGTGCTGCTCCCACACGCCTCCGGTGAGCTGCCACTGCAGAGCCGTCCCCGCCTCGGTGCACGTCCAGAAGTAGTCGACGGCGTGGCAGTGAAGCGGTGCCCGGTCGCCGGGTTCGAGGTGGACCTCCCAGACGCGGACAGCGCTGTTCTCGAAGAGGAGGCGCGTGCCCACCTCCCGGTTGAGGGGTGCCTTCTCGACTTCCCCGGCGGGCGGCCCGACGTGTGCAACCGTGGGGGTCGTGGCTTCGGAGGTCTGTTGGATGCCCATGTACTGAGGATGGGCCGCCTCACGCTATAAGTCTAAGACTTCTTTTCTATCGATTTACATTGTATTTCTCTATGCGTAGTCTGAGCCGTGTGAGCCTCAGACAGTTCGAGTACTTCGTGGCGGTGGCCGAGGAAGGTTCCCTGAGCCGCGCCGCCGCGCGGTTGTCCGTCGCGCAGCCGTCCTTGTCCCAGCAGCTCAGGACACTCGAGCGCCGGGTCGGCGGCCCTCTGTTCGAGAGGTTGCCGCGCGGCATGCAGCTGACACCGGCCGGCCGCGCCTTCCTCCCGCAGGCGCTCGCCACGTTGCGGGATGCCGAGCGGGCCTATCGCTCCGCGCGGGCGGCGACCACCGGCGAATCCGCGGAGCTCGAGATCGCCACCGTGTCGTCGATCGCGGCCGGCATCCTGCCGGATGTCATCCGCACCTGGCACGAGCGGCATGCCGGATGCCCGATCCGGCTCGACGAATTCAGCCATCGTGACCTGATGGAGCAGCAGGTCCGCAACGGTCTGGGCGACCTCGCGGTGGGTCCGCGGCCCCGCGTGTGGGACGGCCCGGTCGTACCGCTCGGACACGAGGAGTTCGTCGTGGTGCTTCCCCGCAGCCACCCGTCCCTCGGCGACGGCCGGGCGACGCCCGCCACCGGAATCGCCCTGAGCGACCTTGCGGACCAGGAGTGGGTCCTGTTCGGCCAGGGACATGGCCTCAACGACCTGATCTCCGGATACTGTTCGACCGAAGGGTTCCAGCCGCCGGCGGCGGTCCGCACCTGGCAGGTGGACGCGGCGGCGCGACTGGCCGCCGCCGGGGTCGGGCCGGCGCTCCTTCCGGACAACGCGCTGCCCGCAGGACTCGACGCCGTCGTAGTGCCGTGCCGGCCCAGGCGCTTTCGCGAACTCACCTGCTACCTGCGCAGCGAACCCCACGGGCTCGTGCGTCAACTCGTCACGGTGCTGCAGGACGCATCCCTGGGGCTGGCGCAGCACCCGGACCGCCCGGACGGCAGCTGAACGCCGGGACCCCGCCCAAGGGCCGGGGCGGGTCCGGGGAACCACGGTGGGGGCTTGCGCAGTCCGGACGTGGACTCTCAACCGCGCGCTTTCCAGGGGATGGCAACGGCCCTTGATGGTTGCCAGGGGGAGCGGATGGCTTCGGGCCCCTCATCTGCGGACCAGCAGGCCGTCGTCCGAGTCCGCGCCGAAGGACACGACCGTGAGCACACCGTCGCCGCTCGTCGTCGGCAACATCGCACTCTCCTTCCATCGCGCCGTCGCCGGCGTCGTGCGCCGCCTGTTGGAGGCGCACGGCCACCGCGTGACCGCGGTCGAAGCTCCTCACCAGGAGATCTTCGCTCTCCAGGCCCGCGGGTCGGTCGATGTCCTGGTCTCCGCGTGGCTGCCCAGCAGCCACGGCGCTTACCTGGACCCCTACCGGGACGAGGTGGTCGTGCTGGACGCCACCTACCGGCCCTACTGCACCTGGAGCGTCCCGCCCCTTGTTCCGCGGGCCGCTGTTGCCGAGATCGCCGACCTGGCCCGGCCCGAGATCGCCTCACGCATGGCCAGGAACATCCAGGGCATCAAACCCGGTGCCGGCATCAGCCGGTTCTCCGTCCGCGTGATCGGTGAATACGGACTCGACCGGCTCGGATACGCGTTCATACCCGGTGAAGTCCGTCTGAAGCGCGCGGGTTCGCGGAATTCAGGACGTGATGGGACTGGAACCCGCGTGCGGTGCGGTGGTTGAGCGGAGTCCCGCGCGGGTTCGTGCCCTGCCAGTTGTCCTGTTATTGCCGATGCCCTGCTTGACGACGTGCAGCTGCTCAGCCCGTACGACGAGGTGTTCGGGTGGCCAGGTCCGCTTCGCCGCGCACCCGGGTGCGGCCGAAGGACCACGTTCCCAGACCCGCCAGCATGGCCGCCCCGAGTCCATACAGTGGCAGCCACCGGGTCGTGGTGGATGCCAGGCAGTCGGCAGTGGCGTCATGGCTCTGGCTGTCCTGCGCGAAAGCCAGGGCGGCGCCGTCGCGACCGGCGAGGCTGGCCAGCGCGGCCTCTGCGCGCAGGCTCTCGTACTTGCCCATCTCCCGGCAGTCGCTGCGGGTCCGTGGCATTGGAAGGAGCCACGCCGAGCGCTGGAGCATCGGGGCCAGAGCGACCGCGACGCACAGGCCCACCACCAGCGAGTATGCGACCAGATTCTGCGTGTACGCGGAGCGCAGGCCGGGCGTCCACGGCGGCAGGCGATAGGCGGCGAAGATCACCGCGAGAAGCGTCACCCCGATGTATGCGGCGAACCACTGCCAGGAGCCCTGAGCGAGTGCGATCGTCAACACGGCGGCGAGCCCGATGCCGATGACCCCCGCCTGGGCGGGGGCGCCATGGCCGCCTGTGCCGGTCGATGCGCTTTTCCGGGATTCCTGAGCGTCAAGGTCGTCCACGGTCTCTCCTCCCTCTCGTCCCGAGGCCGCTAGTGGTCGAAGCTGATGTCACACGGCCGGAGAAGGCGTCCCTGGGACCGATCGGCGATGTGTTTCGAGGTCGAGGGGCACGGCGGACTACTCCGTTCGCGAGGGAACAGGGGGAGCGGGCACAGCGGGCTCTGGTTTCCGTTCCCATGGCGCTCGCGACGGTTAACGGGTGAGGTGTGCGATTACTCCGGGTGGCCGGGGCAATCCCGCGCATGGCCTTCGTCGTCTTGACAGGACTGCGCTCCCGGGAACGGAGGTGCTCCCTGGCCGTCCGCCGGCCGTGGAGGGAGGGCATGGGCCCCCGCCGCTGAGTCGAAGGGGTCCGCACCGCGCACACCGCGGGTCTCCAGTCGGCGTGCGAAGTCACGAAGCCGACGAGCAAGCCGAGACGCGGCCTATCCGGTGCACCATGGGTAGCGTTCACGCGTCTGGGGGAGTGGCAACGATCGGATGGGTGGCTTCCTCAGTGGCATGGTCGGGTGAAGAGCGCCGCGGCAGGCGGAAAGCCGCGGCCCCGAGAGATCCGGGCATCTGGTCTGCGGCCAGCTCCTGCGCCGTGGAGGAGGGTGGTCGACCTCTCGCCCCAACGGCAACCCCTGCGCTGCCGCACTCGACCTGCCGCCTGCCCGGGCCGAATGGGTGGGTCACCACGCTCGTCGTCACCCGCGAGGGTGACCGCCGCTGCAGAGAAGACGTCGAAGTGTTCCGGGCGGTTCGAACCGCCCGGAACACTCACGACGCCGGAGCGGCGGCGGTGCTACCTGGCGAGTTCGGCCGGTTCGAAACTCAGGGGTGCGGGGATTCGTACGCGATCCGGGCGAACCGCGTGTCCTCCTGGACAACGGGGCGCCTTGTCACCGCCGGACCGCGCCGGGCGGCGGGTGGTCCGACGTGCCGGGAGTCGGGTCCGCGGTCGACGAGTGGATTCGGTGGGTGAATCGGACGGATTTCAGCCGCTTGAGGAGCCTTGTCGGCTGCGCCGCCATTGCGGCTTTCTCCCGGCGTTCTCCCGGCGTTGTCCTCGCCGCGCCGAGGTCACTGTCCTGAAGAGGCGGAGAAGCTCCTGGTGTCCGCGATGCAAGACCTGTCCGGAACTTCTTGACCGAACTGGCCGAAGTCTGCTGAACTCCCGTTCCATGAACCCGCGCGTGGACCTGACCCGGCGGCGCCACATCGATCTGGCGCACGTCTCCAGCGCGTTTTGTTGTCGCTGATTCCACAAGTGGTCCCCGGCAGCGGCCGGCGGGCATCGAAGGCGCCCACCGGGCAGAGGCGGCGCGAAGCCGCCCATGATTCGGTTCCTCCTCGTGGGACCCTCTTGCCCTCCTTCTGACCGCTTCCTTCCTGGCCCCACTTGTTCGTCTCTCCGCTCCGGCTGCGGGGAGACGCATATGCGGTGCCCCGGAGATCGCAAGGGCGACGAGGCTGTCGGAGAAGGCCGAGGCGGTCCTCGAAGACGTGGCGCCGTCGATCGGCTTCAGGTCGAAGTGACGTACCGTCTGGTCTGACGGGACAGCACATCTTGGCTCGGTGCGGTCGCCCGACCGTCCCCTTCGGCTTGACCTGCGTCCGGGCACCTCTCGCGTAGTTGTCGGCCGCCTTCCGTATCGGGACGGACCGGCTACTGGCTCCGCGGCCGTTCGGCTCCCCGGCCACCCTTCATTCCGACTCTCCAACTCTCAGCATCCGGCAGTGCGCCCACTTCCTCGAGGGGGACTTCCTCATGCCTGCGTCCATCCGCAAGCTCACCGGCCGCATCGGCGCGGTCGTCGAAGGCGTCGACTTCACGGCGCCGCCAGATCCATCGACGATCACGACGTTGCGCGATGCCCTCAACAAGCACAAGGCGATCGTGTTCGACGGCGTGAACCTCGACAACGACGGTCAGGAGCGCGTGGCCGGGTGGTTCGGCGAGCTCACCACCGCCCACCCGAACGTGCCCGCTACTGACGGGACGACAAACGTTCTCGCCGTCGACAGCGAGACGTCCAAGGCCAACGAGTGGCACACAGACGTCACCTTCGTGGTCAACCCGCCGCAGCTCACGACGCTCCGGTCCATCGTGACCACGCCGTACGGCGGCGAGACGCTCATCGCGAACGCGGCCGCGGCGTACCGCGACCTGCCCGAGCCGCTCCGCGCGCTCGCGGACTCGCTGCGCGTCGTCCACACCAACCAGTACGACTACGCACGCCCTTCCTCCACGACGACGCTGCAGAAGGAGTACGACCGGGTCTTCGTCTCGACGCCTTATGAGGCAGAGCACCCCGTCGTGCGGGTGCACCCGCTGACGGGCGAGCGCGGACTGTTCATCGGTGGTTTCGCCAGGCGGATCGTCGGTCTCTCGAGCAGCGAGTCGGCCGAACTGCTGCGCATCCTCCAGTCGTATGTGACCCGTCCGGAGAACATCCTTCGCTGGACCTGGTCGCCCGGCCAACTGCTGATCTTCGACAACCGGATCACCCAGCACTACGCGGTGGACAACTACGACGCCCACCCGCGTCGCCTGAACCGCGTGACGGTCGCGGGAGAGGTGCCCGTCGGCGTCGACGGCCGTCCCAGCGCACAACTGGTCGGTGACGCCTCGCACTACACCAAAGTCCTGGAGCCGGCGACATGACCGAGGTCCGCCTCGAGGCCCCGGCGCTCGTCGGGCCGGGTACCGACAGGACGAGCACGCGGGAACGCCATGTCTTCGTGCCGCGCGATGCCCGCCCAAGGACGCCGTTCAGCACGCTTCGCGAACGCCTGCGCTGGCCGCTGGGGATCTACACGACTCCAGTCGCGGTCCTCATCGCCTGGGAGATCCTTTCCGTGGCCGGGGTACTCGCGAAGACCTACGCTCCGGCGCCGACCTCCATCGTCAAGTCCACCGTGGACCTGTGGCAGCAGGGCGTGCTCGGACCGGACCTGGCCATCTCGCTGCAACGGGCCGCCATCGGTCTGGCCATCGGCCTGACAGCGGGCATCGTCACCGGGGTGCTCGGTGGGCTGCTGCGCAGCGGTGAGTACCTGTTCAACGGCGTCGTGCAGGTCCTCAACACCATCCCGCTCCTGGCGGTGCTGCCGCTGATGATCGTGTGGTTCGGCATCGACGAGCTCACGAAGGTGCTCCTGATCTCGTTCGGTGCCGGCGTGCCCATGTACCTCAATCTGTTCGCCGCGATCCGGGGGGTCGACCAACGTCTCATCGAGATGACGCGGACGACGGGGGCGGGCACGTGGCGCCTTGTGACCTGGGTGCTGGTGCCCGGAGCGCTGCCGGGCTTCCTGGTCGGCCTCCGGTTCTCTCTCGCGTACAGCATTCTGGGCCTCGTGGCCGCCGAGACGGTCAACGCCGACAAGGGACTCGGCTTCCTCATCACTCAGGGTCAGACCTATCTCCAGACCAACCAGGTCTTCGTGGGGCTGGTGATCTACTCGCTCCTCGGTCTGCTGGCCGACCAGTTCGTCAGGGTTCTCGAGCGGGTGCTGCTGCGGTGGCGCCCCAGTTTCGAGGCGGCATGAGCGCGCCGGTCGCGACGCGGCACCGCCGGCAGGCGGGGGCCGTCGTCGACAAGGTCGTCCGCCGGTTCGGTGACCGGGTGGTCCTCGACCATCTGGACCTGACCATCGCCGACGAGGAACTGGTGGTCCTGCTGGGCCCCTCCGGCTGCGGCAAGAGCACCCTCCTCAGGCTCCTCGCCGGACTGGACCGGCCCGACGGGGGGCTGGTGGAGGTCCCGGCGAAGCGGGCGATCGTGTTCCAGGCCGACCGTCTGCTGCCGTGGCAGAGGGTCCTGCGCAACGTCACGCTCGGCCTGCGCGGACCGGACGCGCAGAAGCGGGGCCGTGAGGTTCTCGCCGAGGTCGGGCTCTCGGGCCGCGAGGGGGCATGGCCCAAGGAACTCTCCGGTGGAGAGGCCCAGCGGGTGTCGCTGGCACGGGCATTGGTCTCGGAGCCCGAACTCGTCCTGCTCGACGAGCCCTTCGCGGCGCTCGACGCGATCACGCGGCTGCGCATGCACGACCTCGTGCGCGCACTGAGGAGCAAGCACCACGCGGCCATGCTCCTCGTGACACACGACGTGGACGAAGCGATCGCGTTGGCGGATCGCGTCGTCGTCATGAGAGACGGGCGCATCGGCGCATCGCACCATCTCCGCCTGTCGGCCGCGGAGCGCGAGGCGAGCGTCGCGCGTGAGGAACTGCGCTCCACGCTCCTGGAAGACCTCGGTCTCGCCCACCAGCACTGATTTCCCACATCTGCCCACCACCTGCTCCCACCACAGCACAGAAAGTACGACAACCATGCGCAACACCACCTCCAGAACCTCCGGGCTCGTCGGCGCCGTCGGCCTGCTCGCCGTGGCGAGCACCCTCGTCGCGTGCGGATCGACGTCGCAGGCCGCGCCCCTGAGCAACCCCAGCGGATCGAGCGCCGCCAAGCATCCCGAGTGGAGCAAGTACACCTTCACCATCGGTGACAACGGCGGTGACGGCAGCCAGGCCCTGGCCAAGATCACCGGCGTGTTCGACAACGCGCCCTACAAGGTGAAGTTCGCCAGGTTCACCTACGGGCCGCCGCTCGTGCAGGCCGCCGCGTCGGGCGACATAGACCTGGGAAGTGTCGGCGACGTACCGCCCATCACCGGTGCCGCGAAGGAGTACGGCTTCAAGGTCGTCGCCGTGAACCGCTCGCTCAGGCCCACCCAGGCGGTGGAGAACATCATCGTTCCGAAGGGCTCGAAGCTCCGGAAGCTCGCGGATCTCAAGGGTAGGAAGATCGCCGTTCCGCAGGGCAGTTCCGCCCACGGTCTCGCCCTGAACGCCCTCAAGAGCGTGGGCCTGTCCCCGAAGGACGTGCACCTGGTCTTCCTCGACCCGGCGGCCGGCGCCACGGCGTTCAACACCGGCAAGGTGGACGCCTGGGCGATCTGGAACCCGCAGTCGGCGATCGCGGTCAAGAACGGCGCGCGGATCCTGGCGAAGGGTCTGCCGCCGATCGACCAGACGAGCAGCTACTACGTCGCCAGCGACAAGTCGCTCAAGGACCCGACGAAACGGGCGGCTCTCACGGATGTCCTGAAGAGGCTGTCGTACGAGTTCGCCTGGGGGGTCAAGCACCCTGACAAATACGCGCTGGCCCTCTCCCAGGAGGAGGGCATCTCCCTGTCCGACGCCAAGACGTCCCTGGCCGCCTTCGAGACCCGGGTCACTCCGGTGGAAAAGGCGGACATCGAGGCGGAGCAGAAGCTCGCCGACGCCTTCTTGGAGGCGGGCCAGATCACCAAGAAGGTCGACGTCTCGTCGATCACCGACAACATCCTCCCGGCGGGCTACGACAGCTCGAAGCTGAAGGTCGACTGAGCCAAGCCGTCCCCCTCACCCCGCGGAATGGACTCCTCGTACCCCTCAGCACGGACCCCTCAGCACGGACCCCTCAGCACGGACCCCTCAGCACAGATCTCTCAGCACGGACCCCTCGGAACGGAAAGGAGAGCCTCGTGAGCGCGAGACGGCGCCGGCTCCACCTCAACGCCTTCCTCATGGAGGCCGGCCACCACGAGGCATCGTGGCGGCTCCCGCACAGCAATCCACGGGCGGACTTCGACCTGAACCACTGGATCGGGCTGGCTCAGCTGGCCGAGAGCGCAAAGTTCGACTCGCTGTTCCTCGCGGACGGCCCGGCGATCACCGGCACCGGCGAGTTCCGGCCGCCGGGCCAACTGGAGCCCCTGACACTGCTGACCGCCCTGTCCCAGGCGACCAGCAGGATCGGACTGATCGCGACCGTGTCGTCCACGTACAACGAGCCGTACAACCTCGCCCGTCGGCTGGCGTCGGTGGACCACGTCAGCGGCGGCCGCGCCGGCTGGAACATCGTCACCTCCGCAGGGGCCGACGAGGCGGCCAACTTCGGCCTCGACAACCGTCCCGACCACGCCCAGCGCTATGCCCGCGCCGACGAGTTCCTGCGGGTCGCCAAGGCGCTGTGGGACAGCTGGGAGGCCGAAGCCGTCGTCGCGGACAGGACCACGGGGCGCTACGCCGACCCCGCGCGGCTCCACAGACTGGGCCACCAGGGCCGGTACTTCAAGGTGGCCGGCCCGCTCAACGTCGAGCGTCCGCCCCAGGGGCACCCGCTGCTGGTCCAGGCCGGCTCCTCCGAGGACGGCAAGGACTTCGCGGCGCTGCACGCCGAGGCGATCTTCACCGCTCACCGGACGTACGAGCGCGCGGCCGACTTCTACGGCGACATCAAGGCACGGACCAAGGCCGCGGGCCGCGACCCGGACGGCGTGATCGTCCTACCGGGCATCGTCCCGTACATCGCGTCGACCGAGCAGGAGGCCCAAGCGCTGGCGAAGGAGTTCGACGACCTGCGCGTGCCGGAGTACGGGCTGCGCCAGCTCGCCGCGGTGTTCGAAACGGAGCCGTCGGCCTTCGAACTCGACGAGCCGCTGCCGGACTTCATCCTTGCGCAGCCGAAGCTGGAGGGGTCGCAGAGCCGTTCCGACCTGATCATCGAGCTCGCGGTCCGCGAGAAGCTGACGGTCCGGCAGATCATCTCGCGGCTGGGGGGCGGCCGCGGTCACTTCGAGTTCATCGGTACGCCGGACCAAGTGGCGGACACGATCACCGCGTGGTTCGAGGGCGGTGCCGCGGACGGATTCAACATCATGGCGCCGGCCCTGCCGTCGGGCCTGGAGACCTTCATCGAGCACGTGCTGCCGATCCTGCGCGGGAAGGGCTTGTTCCGCGAGGAGTATGAAGGCACGACCCTCCGTGAACACTACGGGCTGCCGGTACCGCCCAACCAGTTCCACCCGGCACGGCCCCAGGTGTCCGGCGTTTGACGCGTTCGGCGCTCCCGCCCCCTGCCGGGCGGCGGGAGACCGCCGACGCTCGCCGGGCCGCGCCGGCGCCCACACCAGCGGCAGCACCGCGACTGGCAGGCCGAGCAGGAAGCGGGGGGTGACCAGCTGCCACCGGCTGGTCGCCGGCGGCAGGTCCGCGACCGCCGGCCGGGCGGCGACCACTGCGGCGGTGGACGTACCGGACGAGCGGACTTCGCCGTGCCTCGCCCCTGCCGTGGTGCGGGCTGTGCCTGGCGGCGGCCGGACCGGCGGCCCAGCAGGCCGCCGGTGATCGCCGGCACGAAGGCCAGTACCAGAACGGTGAGGAAGAGAGGCTCGGCCACTACTGCGCCGCCTTCTTCAGGGCGTCGAGCCAGCTGCTGAGCGAGTCGTCCAGTGCGGCGGCGAGGTTGTCCCGGTCGGCGTCGACCGGCGCGCCCGCCCAGGACTCCCGGGTGCGGACCACGACGCCGTCGCCGTCCTCGGTGAAGGTCCATTCGTGCACGCCGGTGATGCCGTGCGCGGGACCGCCCCACAGGATGCGGTGCGGGGCGTCGACCGCGTAGATGGTGGAGTCGATGGACAGGCCCGCGGTCACCCAGTGGAAGGTGGTGCCTGGGGCAATGGGGCCGTCGAGCCGGGCCTGCGTGATGGCGGGCTGCCAGCCGGGCCAGGAGCCGATCCCGGTGTGCAGTCGCCAGACCCGCTCGAGAGGGGCGGCGATCCGGATGGTGCGGTCGGCGGCGACGGGGGCGTTCTCGTCGATGGTCGTGGGGTGGGCCATGGTGGTTCCTCGGGGTCGGGGCCCGGGCCGCCGTGGGGCAGTCAACGGCGGCCCGGGCGGCTGGGGTGGGTTCAGGCGGGCAGTTCTGGCTGGGTCGGTTCAGCCGGGCAGTTCGGAGTCGGGGATCCAGTGGCCGTGGATTCCGGCGGGCACCCTGCGGGGGAGTTCCACGGCGGCCACGGTGCTCAGGTCGTTCGCGTCCAGGACGAGCAGCTCCGAGGCGTCGGCCTTGAGGTCGCTGACGATGGTGAGCAGGTAGCCGTCGTCCTCGGCGGTCCCGCCCTCGGCGGGCGCGAAGACGGCCTCGCCGGGCATCCGGCCCTCGCCGTGCGCGAGCAGCTTCTCCTGGCCGGTCCCCGTGTCGAACTTGACGGTGTGGTAGCCCGACAGGCCCGCGCCGGGGAAGGCGATGGCATAGCTGTAGCGGTGGGCCGAACCTGTGTGGGCGTCGTTGATCGACGGGAACTCGGTGGCCAGGTCGTTGAGGGACTCAGTGGTGACCTTGCCCGTGGCCGGGTCCATGATCCACCGGTGGAAGGTCGAGCCGGCGTCGGGGCTGGTGCCGTAGCCGGGAGCGCCGACCCACCACTTCCACGAGTTCTCCCAGGCGGAACGGTCGAAGCGCGGTGCTTCGAGGACGATCCGGCCCTGCGCGTCGGTGAAGGCGTTGGCGACGTGCAACAGCGCCGCCTGGTCGGCCACCTCGAACCAGGTGGTCCTGCCCCCGGCGCGCGGCATCACGCCGATGCGCAGCGGGACGTCGTCGTGCCAGCGGTAGGGGATGCCGGAGTGCTCGGCGTGGTCGAAGACCACCGGCGAGTTGATGAAGACGACGTGCTCGCGGGTGATGGCGAAGTCGTGCATGAGCGACGGGCCGCAGCCGTCGACGACCTCCGACTCGACGATGCCGCCGGAGGCGTCGGCCACGTAGTAGGTCAGGTACGGCGGGAAAGGGCTGTAGCCGAAGAAGTGCAGCTCGCCGGTCTGCGGGTCCTCTTTGGGGTGGGCGGTCATCGCGCTGGTGAGTTTGCCGCCGAAGTCGTGGACGCCGATCGTGTCGAGGTCGGCGCTGACCTCCCAGGGCAGGTTGGCCTCCTGCAGGGCCAGGTAGCGGCCCCCGTGGAAGATGATGTTGGTGGCGGCGGCGCTGACTTCGAGCTCGGTTCCGGTGAACGGCACGCCCTCCAGGAAGGGGGTGCGCACCCAGCGGTTGCGGTACCACTCGGCCCGGCCGCCCGTGAGGCGGACGCCGTGGATCATGCCCTCGCCGCGGAACCAGTGGGTGGGGGTGATGCCCGGCTTGGGGTTGTGGCCGTTGCGGAAGTAGCGGCCGTTCAGCTCGGGCGGGAGGGTGCCGCGCACCTTCAGCTCGCGGCCGGTGATCTCGTCGGTGACGGGGGTGAAATGGTCGCTGATGTACGGCTTGTCCAGGGTCATGGTCATGCCTTTCGCGTCGAGAGAGCCGAGATGAGCAGGGTCACGGCGGAGCAGGCCAGGAAGGCCGCGCCGGAGGAGGGGAGCAGGGTCAGGAAGGACAGGCCGATGGCTCCGCCGATCTGCCGGGTGGCGTTGACCAGCCCGCCGGCCAGGCCGCTGTCGGCGGCCGGGACGCCCGTGGAGGACATCGCGGTGAGCCGGACGAAGGCCACCCCCAGCCCGAGGCCGATGAGGAGCGTCGGGCCGAGCAGGTCCACGGGGAAGGTGCCGTCGGCCGGGGTTCGGGACAGCCAGGCCAGTCCGGCCGCGAGGACCAGCAGGCCCACGGGGAGCACATGGCGGCCGGAGACCCTGCCGGTGACCCACGACGAGAGGGTGATCACGAGGGCGAGGGGAAGCTGGGTCAGCCCGGCCTCCAAGGGCGTGTAGCCGAGGGTGCGCTGCTGGTAGAGGGGCAGGAAGTAGAACAGGCCGAGCCAGACCGCGCCCAGCAGGGACATCAGCACGTTGGGCACCGCCACCACGCTCATGCGCGCCGGCAGCAGCGGGTCGGCGGTGCGGCGCTGGAGCACCGCGAACAGGCCGAGCAGCGCCAGACCGATCACGGCGAGCGGCCACGGGCCTGACAGGCCGCCTGACAGGCCGTAGGTGAGCGCGACCAGCCCCGCCGTCACCGTCACCGCGCTCGGCGCGTCCAGGCTTCCGCCGCGTGGCCGGTCGGCCCCGACCAGCAGCCGGGTGGCCACCAGGACGGCCAGGGCGAGGGGCGCCATCACGACGAACACCGCGCGCCAGCCGTACAGGCTGGTGAGCAACCCGCTCAACAGCACGCCCGCCGCCCCGCCGGCACCGGAGACCGCGCCCCACACTCCGAGCGCGGTACCACGCCGCTCCCTGTCGGGATAGAGCGTCAGCACGAGGGCCAGCGCCGTGGGCGCCAGCAGCGCGGCGCCGATTCCCTGCGCTGCCCTGCAGGCGATCAGCACGATCGCCGTGGGCGCCAGAGCCGCGCCCAGAGTGGAGAGGGCGAACAGGCCGATGCCGAGCATAAAAACGCGGCGAAGGCCGTATACGTCGCCTGCGCGCCCGCCCGGCAGCAGCAGCGCGCCGAAGACCAGTACGTAGGCGTTGACCGTCCACGCCTGGCCCGTGTCCGACAGATCGAGCCCGGCCCGGATCCGGGGCAGGGCGACGTTCACGATCGAAGTGCTCAGCACGACCAGGAACTGGGCCGTGGCCAAAACCGCCAGCGGTATCCAGCCGGTGGTGGTCCGTTGCGGTGCGGTGCGGGTCATGGCTCGACACTCGCAGCGGGCGTCCGCCGCTCGCGTCGGTAGTCATCGCCTATACGACTGCCTGCGGGAGACCCTTGGGCGACCGGGGCCGTTCCCGGATTCCTCTGCGGCGCACGACGGCATAGGTTGTCGGACATGCCCGAGACACACACGGATGTGCTGATCGGTCGTCAGGACGAGATACGCCGGCTCGACGCCGTGCTCCGAGGCGCACGGGAGGGCCGGGGAGGCGCCCTGGTCCTGCGCGGTGAGCCGGGCATCGGCAAGAGCGCGCTGCTGCGGCATCTGGACGAGGCCGCGACCGGATTCCTCGTCATGCGGGCGTCCGGCGCGGAGTTCGAGATGGAGCTGCCGTTCGCCGCGCTGCACCAGTTGCTCGCGCCCGCCACCGGTCGGCTGATGGCGTTGCCCGCGCCGCACCGCAAGGCGCTGGAGATCGCTTTCGGCCTCGACACCGGCACACCCGATCCGTTCCTGGTCGGCGTCGCGTCGCTGGGCCTCCTGGTGGAGAGCGTGCGGGAACGCCCGCTCCTGTGCGTCGTCGACGACGCACAGTGGCTGGACCAGGCGTCGGCCAAGGCGCTGGCCTTCCTGGCCCGCCGGGTCTCGGCCGAGTCGATCGCCCTCGTGTTCGCGGCGCGCGAGCCGAGCCGCCTGCCCGAGCTCGACGAGCTGCCCGGCCATTCGCTTCAGGGCCTTGGCGAACCGGATGCCCGCGCTCTGCTGGCCGCGGCGATCGGCGCCCCGTTGGACGAGCGGGTGCGCGACCGCATCCTGGCCGAGGCGCGCGGCAACCCCCTCGCGCTGGTGGAGCTTCCCAGGACCGCCGGACTCGCCGGGATGGCGGGCGGATTCGCCCAGCCCGACTCGGTACCCGGCGTGATCGAGCAGAGCTTCCGGTCCCGGCTGGAGCTCCTGCCGACGGCGGCCCGGCTGCTGGTGACCGTCGCCGCCGCCGACCCGATCGGCGACCCCGGTCTGCTGTGGCGTGCGGCCGAACTCCTGGGCATCGACGCGGCTGCCGCCGCGCAGTCCGTCCCGCTGGTCGAGTTCGGCACCCGGATCCGATTCAGCCACCCCCTCGCCCGCTCGGCCGCCTACCGCGCCGCGGCGCCGGAGGAGCGGCGCAGGGCGCACGAGGCGCTGGCCGCCGTGACCGACCCGGTCGCCGACCCCGACCGGCGGGCCTGGCATCGCGCCCAGGCCAGTGCCGGCCCGGACGAGCAGGTCGCCGCAGAGCTCGAAGCCTCCGCCGCCCGCGCCCGGGAACGCGGCGGAGTCGCGGCGGCGGCGGCCTTCCTCGAACGCTCGGCCGCGCTCACGGTCAGCCCGGTCCGACGCGCCGAGCGGGTCCTCGCCGCGGTCCAGGCCAAGCTCTCGGTGGGCGACTTCGACACGGCGGCCGACCTGCTCACCACCGTCCGGACCGACGATCCGAGCCAGGCCGCCAGGGCCGACCTGCTCCGCGGCAGGCTGTCGTTCGCCCGCCGCCGGGGCGACGAAGGCCCCACGGCGTACCTCCTGCGTGCCGCCGCCCGGTTGGCGGCCACCGACCCCGCCTGGTCACGGGAGTGCTTTCTGGACGCCATCGAGATGGGCCTTCTGCTCGGCGGCCTCGACCACGTGGTGGAGGCCGTCAGGAAGGCCCCGCCGTCGGGCGAGCCGGGATCCGGCGCGGCGGCGGTCCTGACCGGCCTGATCAGCCTGGTCGCCGACGGGCATCCGGCGGCGGGGGAGATCCTCGGGCCGGTCGTCGGCGACGCCGACGACGAGGTGTGGGCCAGGCGGCCGTCACTGGGCTTCATGGTGGCCACCGAGCTGTGGAACTTCGACGCCCTGTACGGCATCGCCACCCGTGCCGTCGCGGCAGGCCGCGAGTCGGGCTCCTTCCACGCGCTGCCCATCGGACTGGCCATGCAGGCCACCGCGACCGTGCACACGGGCGACTTCGGTGCCGCGATGGAGCTGATCTCCGAGGAGGAGGCGATCGCCGACGCCACCGGCGCGGCACCGCTGGTCTACCCGCGCCTCCACCTGGCCGCGATGCGCGGGCGGCGCAAGGATGCCGTCGAACTGTTCGCGTCGGTGGACCACCGGATGAGCCTCAGCGTGCAGTGGGCGACGGCCGTGCTCAGCAACGGCCTGGCCGACTACCCGGCCGCGCTGAAGGCGGCGAAGCAGGCGGTCGAGTACGGCGCCGTCGGCACAGCGGGCCTTGCCCTGCCCGAGCTGGTCGAGGCGGCCATGCGGTGCGGCGAGACCGAGGTCGCCGCCGCGGCCCTCGCGTCCCTCCAAGAGCGCACGCGTGCGGGCCGGCAGGCGTGGGGGCTCGGCGTCGAGGCCTGTGCGCGGGCCCTGGTGACCGAGGACGAGTCCGCCTACCAGGAGGCGATCGGCCTGCTCGACGACAGCGCACTGGTCGTCTACCGCGCCCGGGCGCAACTGCTGTACGGGGAGTGGCTGCGCCGCCAGGGCCGACGGCGTGACGCCCGGTCCGCGCTGCGGTCGGCGCACGAGTCGCTGTCCGACCTCGGTGTGGAGGCGTTCGCCGAGCGCGCCGCCGGCGAGTTGCGCGCCACGGGTGAGCAGGCCCGCAGCCGCACGTCGAAGGCATCGGACCAGCTGACGATGCAGGAGGTGCACATCGCACGCCTGGTCGCCGACGCCGCCACCTCCAAGGAGGTGGCGGCGAAGCTGTTCCTCAGCCCGCGGACGGTCGACGCGCACCTGCGCAACATCTTCCGCAAGCTCGGGCTCACCTCACGCAGGCAACTGCGAGACCTGCCCGACATTCGCTAGCCGCATGGTGGTGGCCGCGGCATCGTGCCCGTTCATCGACTCCACGGGGCCGGGCCGGCTCAGCCCGTGCTTGGCCCGGTTCGGTAGGCACCGGAGACGCGCTGGACGATCTCGCGGTCGTCCACCGGCCGGAGGGTGACGGACAGCCGGACCCCGGCCACCTCCACCTCCGTGTCCGCGTGCCGCAGCACCCGGCGTGGGCGGGCTTCGCCGGCGCGAGGGCGGTGCTCTCGTGACGAGGCGGAGTGCCATGACGAACACCGACATGAACCCCGCCACTGCACCTGCAACCGCAGTGCACCCCCGCGGTGCCCCCGGTGAGCGACGTGGGGCATCCGTCGATACACGACCGACGGTGTCAGCGGGAGATCCACGGTGAGGCCCATGTCTGACCAAGGGTGGAGTCGTAGAGCAGGACCTGGCACGCCCCTTGGCTCCCCACCTGGAAGACGTAGGAGTATTCCTTGAATGCAATAACGGGGAAGGATCCGGCATCGCCAAACCAATGGCCGTTCGCGCAGGTCAGGGTGAAGTCCACCGTGTGCCCACTCATTTCCGAGGTCACCCACACCTGGGCGTCATAGCCGTCCGGAACGGACCGGATGCACACGTGCGAACGTCCCCCGGGGCCCGCGTTCTTGTTGCAGTGCCAGGTGTCGGCGTGGGCGGGGGACGCGAGGGACAACGACGCCGCGGCCAGGCCGAGGCTTGCGGTCAGGGTGGCGAGTACCCGCTTGAGGCTTGCCATTGAGGCTCCCACTTCACTTGTGGATTGATGGTCCGACCCGGATGAAGCTATGTGGTGTGGCTGCTCGGATCACCGGCACGATCCATGCCCGCAACTGATCAATGAGGCTGATCCCTTGGGGGCGGACACCAGCCAATGGATGTTGAAGGTCCCTGGCTGAGACCCCGACGGAACGCGCCTTCGTCCGTTCTCGGGCGGGGAACCCGCCTCCGAGGGTGTTCTGCCGTCCTCACACGCGGGGCAGTCAAGGAGTCAGCTCCGGCAGGTGTGTCGACGTCAACGGCTGCAGCGCCACCGAGGTGCGCCGGGCGTCGTTCCTCGCGGAAGCCTGTTCAACGGTCGCCGGTGGGGACCGGAATTGCACCTCCTTCTGTCATGAACACTTGTGGATACTCGCCCGCACTGTCGAGTGGGCAACGCATTCATCCACACTCGGCCCACGGAGACCAAACCTTCGGCCGGGCGTCGAGCAGTGAGGAGTGATCAAGTATGCAGGCATTGTCCCGTGCAGGAATCGCCCTGGGAGGTGCGCTGTTGATAGCAACGCCTACCGCGCTTCCTGCAGCGGCCGCAACGCCGGACGACAGAGGTATCTGCGTCAGCAAGCAGGGCTGGGGCGAACTCTGCATCAAACTGGATCCCCGCGGGTACGACATCTCTTACTACAAAGCCGCGAATCCGATCCATCAAGTCAACAGGCTCGACTTCAACCTCGACTGCGCGAACGGCCGGTGGTTCGGTGACGATGGTGCGTTCACACAGTGGAGCAAGACGTGGCGGAGCTTCACATTTGCTGTCGGCAACCAGGGGAGCTGCTGGGGTGTGCTGATCAACATCGAGACGGGCCAGACCATGGAGACGCCGGCGGTCGGATGATCGGGTCCGGTCGGCTCCTCATTTTGGATTCCGTCCTGCCTGCAAGAAATTGCGGGCAGGACGCAGTCCGTTGACGATCTCGCACACGGCGCACCCCACGACGGACGCGATCATCGTTTTGAAATCAGAGAAGTTCAGATCAAATGCAGCCTACTCAACTGTCTCGAAGAACCCTCGTAGCGCTCCGCGACAAGATGGCGAGTACCCGCGAGGTTTCCATTGACGATATTTCGCACCACTGGCAAGAACTTTTCCATCTGCGAATCGGGCGGCGCTGAGGGGTTCAAGAGGAGGCGCGCTCTTTTGCGGAATTCGATCACGTAGGAATTGTATTGGGAAATTGCTTCGAGAACTGCCTGGTCGTACGACCTCGAAGAGCTGCTTCGCAACAGAACGGAATTGATGTCGACCAGGGTCCCGTTGTGACCAGGAGTTGCCCGGCCGGTGTTGGCCGAGTGGATGTTGGTCGAGTCGGTGTTGATCGAGCCCAGATCGTTCGCCAGAATGACCATGCGAATTGCGAGGTCGACCAGTCCATCACATACGGATGAGTGCCGACTCGAAAGGTCAATTCCAAGCAGCGAGATCCAGCAGGAGACGAGGCACGACACAAAGATCGTGTGCTTCCGCAAGGTGTAGTGGTCTTCGTATGCCACCGAGTCGTGGACCAGATCCTGCTCGGCAGCCATGCTGACTGCCCATTCATGGATGTTCGACTTGAGGTCCTCGGTGCCACAGTCATGTGCGGTCATCTCGTCCAGCAGAGCGACGAGACACTGCGCCGGCTCGCTGTTCGCCTGCTTGGTGTCCGCTTCAAGGAAATCCACGAACCCGGACAGGAGGCGGGTGCTGCCGTCATCGACGAGGAAGAACAACAGGCAGCATTTGGCGGCTATCAGGGCTTCGCGAAGTGACGCGTGCGGCGGCAAACAGAAGGCACAGAAAGTGGCGGCAATGTACGACTGCTCGACATGGCGTTCGGGAGAAGTACCACATGTGCAGGATGCCAGCGACCACCGCGCCAAGTTGTGAAACACCTCGGCGTGGAGTTCATCGACCAGCCGCGGCTCGTAGGCAGCGAGGTGGTCATTCATATGGCGGGACAAGACTCCGTATCGCCCTTCTTCCGCAATGGGTCGGTGGCGAGATGGCCCGCGCAGTCCGCCTGCATTGCTCGGGCAGCAAACAGAGTGGTAATCAGCGGAGAGCCGAAGTAGACCTGGAAACGACCCATCCGGTAATACGGGGCAGCAGGCCACGAGCCGTCGTTCCGCTGAAGGCGGGCAAGACGCTCCCTGCGCTGCGCTTGCCCGGCCATCATGCCCACGTTACTCGCAGAAATGATTGACAATGCCAGGTTCAACGGGTCTTCCGTCAGCCTTCCCGGTGCTGCGGAGATTTCCCGTCGAAGGGCTGAGGTAAACAGTTCGGAAAATCTACCAAATCTTGCGCAGAGCCTGGAGGCGGCATACAGAAATGCCTCGGGTGAGGGATAGTACCTGGTTCCGGAAAGGTATCTGCGCGAATTGAGGTGATGGCTGACATATCGAATCGTTGCGTCCATCACCTCGGATTCTACGGGGGTGGACGGGGCCTCCAGGAGAGAGAGGGTGTACAGTGCGTTGGCGCACGCCACCGCGTCATGCCTCCTGGCCCGGGGGAGAACTCTCCGGTCGGTGTCCTCCCAATAAACCAGGAGAACATGAGGATGGACTTCTCCCTTGCTCGGACGCGTGTTCCTCAGCGAGCAAGGGTCCGAGGCGCTCGCTCGAAGGAGGGCTTCCGAGCTGCTTGCGAGTTCCGCAACCGATATCAGGCCGTGTTCGTAAAGGGCCCCGGCCGCCATGGCGGTGCAGTCTGTGTCGGCTGCGAACTCCGGCACGTCCACGAAGAAGCTGTACCTCCCCTTTCGTCGACAGCTCTCGACCTGCTGGACGAAACGTTTTATCAGTGGCGGCGGCACGACTGTGTCGGGGCAGGCTGAAAGCATGAGCCCGATCATCGACGAAAAAGCCTCAACGCCGAAGTCGAATCCAACTTCAGTGGCCGTGCGCTGCCGGATGGCTGTCCGTGCGTCCGCCCGAGCGAAAGTATCCTTGAAGCGGCGATCGAATGACAATTGTGTCAACAATGACTCGCTGTCGCGGTCCGTGGAATATTCTAGGAAGCCGCGGGCTCGATGGAGCGACCGCTCGGCAATCTTTGAGTTGACCGACATGACGCGCTGTCACCGCCCATGGGTTCGACGGGCCGTGATGCGGACAAGTGACCTGCGCGGACTCAGCACGAATGAGATCGATGCCCGCCCTCTGTGCGTGGGATGGGGTACCAGGTCCCAGCCCGAGATGATGGAGGCCAGCACGAGTGCCGCCTCGGTCATGCCGAAGACGTCCCCGATGCATTTGCGGGCGCCATGTCCGAACGGAAGCAGGGCATTGCGTGGTCGCTTCGTCACGCTTTCCTTCAGCCACCGGTCGGGGTTGAAGCGTCCTGGATCGGGAAAGATGTCGGCCCGTTGATGCAGGATGTAGGGACTCAGCATGATGGTGCTGCCGGCTGCGATCTTCCTGCCGAGCAGCTCGGTATCCGCAGTCACGTTGCGGGTGAGCATCCAGACCGGTGGATGCAGCCGCAGGCTCTCCTGCAGAGTCTGCACAGTGAATTTCAGGTCGGGGAGATCTTTGAGTTCCGGCGGCTTTCCAGCCAGCACGTCGTCCACTTCCTGGCGCAAACGTTCGTGGATGTGTCGTCGTTGGGCTACTTCTGTCAATGTCCAGGACAGAAGGGCCGCGGTGGTCTCCATGACAGCCAGAAAGAAGACGGTGACCTCGTCGTAGATGTCCGCATTGGAAATTCCTTCGTCGGCACCAGGCGCCGACGAATCCGCGTCGCCCAGGTTCAACAGAACGGACATCAGGTCACCGCAATTCACCCCGTGCGAGCGGTATTCATGAATAATTCGATCGACCAGGTCTCGGATTCGCTGGTTGGCGCGATTGTAGCGAATATTGGCAGGCAGGGGCATATTATTGAGAAGGGTAGGAGCAACCGTACGCCTGAACAGACTGTCCATGACCACTATTGTGTCGTCCAGCGCTTGGCTCAATACAAGGTCCGGCTGCATATAGGAAAACATCGTCAGGAGTCCTGCGCGGGCAGTGATCAGTTTCATCTCGGAAAATAGGTCGAGATACTGTCCATCACGCCACGAGTCCATCACCGCCGACACCTGCTGGGTAATCACCTGGGAATAGGCAGTGAACTGGGACGGATGAAAGGCTGGTTGGACAATTCGCCGACGCGTCCGGTGGTCGGCGTGCTCCATGACAGCAAGCGCTCGGGGGCCGGTCACTTCCTTGATGCGGTCAAAGAGCAGCCCTCCTTTGTCGAAAGTGCGGTCGTCCCGGAAGACGTGCAGCATGAGGTCGGGGTCGCAGACTGCGATCCATTCGAAGGGGCCGACATTCACTCTGACCAGGTCACCGATTTCGGGCAAGGAGGACAGAAAGCGGAGCGGATCTCGCAACAGCGCGCCACCGTGGCCGAGCAGAGGCCGTGAACCCGGGGCGGTCGGAATCGAGGGCGGATCGATCATGACGCGTCCTTTGGTGTGGAGTGCCGTGTTGCCGGGCGAGAGGGCGCGCTCGATGACACAGCGGCAGGTGTTCAGACCGGTGCCGTGTCGTGTGCCCTGGGCGAGAGATGAGGGCTCCGCCCTCATCCTGACCGATGCATGGAGGGTGACGGCGCTGAGGCTAGGCGGTGTGGTTGCTCAGTCAACAGGTATGAACGGTGCTCGAATGTGCTCACTTCGGCACCTGGCTCCGTCCGCGATCTGGTTCGCCTCCAGTCTGCTGAAGCACGGGGGATTGTCGGCGACGGCTGGGACTCGGCAGTCCTCATCATCGGTGAGCCGATCAACAACGCGGCCCTGCACGGGCGGGCCGAGATGACTCTCTGTTGAGTCCGGTCGAGCGGGAGCCGAGCATTGAGGTCACCGACGTCGGGACAGCGGGACAGCGGGACAGCGTCCCCCGTCCGCATGCGGTGAGGCCGTGGGTGAGCACTGGCGGGGGCTCGCCATCGTCGATGGTCTCGCGGTACGTGTGGAGTGCCGGCAGGTGCGCGAATTGGTCCTGTGAAGTGGGCAGTGGGGGCAGAAGCGGTCAACCGGTCGCGCATGGACTCTTTTGGGCCCAAGGCCCACGGTGCGTGCTCCCGGCCGGTGAACCCGGGACGACCAGCCCGGCGTACGCGCGCAACCGCTCGCGGGCGGTGGGATCCGGGGCGATCCGCAGCATCGCGTAGTGGTGGGCGGCGCCGTCGAGCGTGGGGATGTGGCGGGCCGTCAGCCGGGTGCCGGGCCTGATGCGGCCGGTCAGTACCGCTTCCGCGAGCAGGTGGTGCACATGGACGAGATAGTCGGCGCCGGACACGCGGGCCGTGGCCACGTCGAGCTGTGCTTCTGCGGTCAAGGGTGTTCCGGGCACGCGGGCGGTCATGGTCGGTGGGAGGGCGGGCAGATCGGCGGCGGGGAACAGTTTGAGCAGGCGGCGCAGCGCGGTCTGCTCGCTCGCCGGGGCCGGTGCCGTCCAGGCCATGGAGCTGTTGTCGCTGATGTGGTGGAACCGGAAGCGGGAAACGAGATTGGCGGGCCTTCCCGCCAGGAACACGGTCCTGGTGCAGGCCTGGAGCCATGTCTCGCGCAGATTCCCCGGCAGGCTCGTCGCATAGTCGAGGGCTGATTGTGCGAACGCGGCCGGATCGAATTCGCGCATCACGACGGTCACGGTTGTCGTCGGTGCCTGCTGGAGCGTGGCATGCCATCCGGCCTTCTCCGGGATGTCGGCGCCTGGGCCGAGTCCGGCGTGGGCGTTCTTGATCCTGCTGATGGCCTTGGTGCGCAGGTATTGCTGGGTGAGCATCGAGAACCTTGTCCGGGGTCAGCTGTAGACGGCGTGGGCGAGCGGGTGCAGGGGGACCCGGCGGTGGCGGGCGAGCAGCGCGGACGTGAGCCGGTAGGGGTCGACATGGGCGCGGCCGCCGGTGTGCCGCCGCAGGAACGCGGCGACGTCCTCTGCCGCGTCCGTGTCGGCTTGGGTGTCGCCGGCTCCGGCTCCGGCGAGGAGCTTGGCCGCCCGGTCCACGGTGCAGCGCAGCCGATCCATGCGGAACGACTGGTGTCCGCTCTTGCCGAGCCCGGCGATGAAATACAGCCGCATGCCGAGCCTCAACGCCTCGGCCGGTGCGTGGTCGCCCAGCTCATCCGCCAGCCCGGCCAGCGTGTGCCGACGCTCGACGCCGTGGCGGCTGGAGCGTACGACGTTGTCGACGGGCACGCGATCGAGGGCGACCCGGTGCACGGTGGCGCCGAGTGTGGTGCAGATCTTGTCCAGCAGGATGTAGTCCTCGGTCAGCTCCCTGTCGTGAACGAGCACGACCCTCTCGTACCGGGGGAGCAGCGGGATCAGCTCGCGCAGCGCGCAGGCGAGGTAGTTGGGGTGGCCCGTCGGGGTGGCGATGGTGCGAAGTGGCAGGCCCTGGGCGGTGGCGTCGAGGAAGACCGGGCCGCCGTCCCGGCGCATGTCGAGGCACAGCCCGTGGCGGGCCAGCAGGTCGACGGCTTCTTCGAACCGCAGGCCAGGGGGGCGTACCTGAGTGATTCCCGGGTCGTGCAGGCCCAGCCAGGCGTAGTGGCCGACCCACAGGTCGAGCACCCTTCGGCTGACCGGGTGTACCCAGCCGGAGTCTTCGACAGCCTGGATGTACGGGCGAAGCGCCTGCTCCGGCGTCGGCCGTTCCCTGGCCTCTGCCTGGTAGCCCACGTAGAGGCGGCCCACGTCGTCCTCCGTGCAGGTGGACGCGTCGACGTCGGGGCAGGCCCGGTCCAGGTACTCCCAGAATCCGGCGGTCTGCCGGGTGGTGTTGTACGTGGTGTGGCTGTACAGGTAGTCCGCATCGGTCAGCAGCCGGGTCGCCCGGTACATCGTGTCCACCCACAGCAGCCCCTTGACGTGGCTGAGCCCGAGCGCCTTGGTGGGTGTCACGGTGACCGGGGCGATGAGCACCTTCATCGACAGAGGTCCTCCGGTCCGTGGCCAACAAGCGCGGGAGCGCACCCGGCGCCGCTTCCGCCCGGCACTGTCGCAGCCGTCATGTGCGCCGCCCGTGAACGAGGAACACCCGCTCCACGTCCGGCACGTCGCGCGGGTGTACGGCGTCACGCCAGCGCCCGTAGTCGGCGTGCTCCTCTCCCGGCTGCACGGCCTGAGCCTTGATCCCGTGCTCGGCGAAGAAGGCCTCGGGCTCGTCATGGCCGAACAGCCAGGGGCAGCCCCACCGGTCGAAGGCATCGAGCAGCGGCTGCATCGCGGGGGAGGTGAAGGCGGTGGCGCTCACGATGTCGGCGGCCACCAGGCTGCCGGGCGCGGACGCCTTCCGCACCTGGTCCAGTACCCGTCTGGCCTGCTGTTCGGTGATGTAGTAGAGCAGACCTTCGAGCAGCCACACCGACGGCTCGTCGGGCCGGTAGCCCCTCTCCCGCAACCGGGCGGACCAGTCGTCGTCCAGCAGGTCGACGCCCAGGGTCCGCCGGGTGACTCCGGGGGACACCGAAACGACCTCGAGGGCGGACTCCTTGGCGGCGAGCACGGCCGGGCGGTCGAGTTCGTACAGATTCACCGGCCCCGGCCACGCCAGCCGATAGGCCCGTGTGTCCATACCGGCGGCGGCGAGGACGACCTGGGCCGGGCCGCCTCCCTGATCGACGGTGGCCTTCACCAGGTACTCGTCGAAGAACCGGGTCCTGATGGCGTTGTAATCGAAGGTGCTCGTTACCTGGCTACCGGGTTGGGTGCTGCTGGGCCGGGTGGCATCGGCGACCTGGCCGAACAGGTCCCAGCCGAGTGCGGTGGCGAGGTGCGCGGCGTACGGGTCCTCGTAGAGCCGGTCCTCGCGCAGGTTCTCCTGGGCACGCAGTGCCGAGGTGAGCAGGGACGTCTTCGCCACGGCGTCAAAGGCTTCCATCGTGTTCCTCTCAGGCCCTCAGCGGTTGCCGAGCAGGCGCTGCCATGCCGCATCGTCGTGTTGGAAGACGCGGTCCTTGACCTGGGCGGGGCGGATGCCGGAGGCGACCCTGTCCTGCCATTCCCGGGCGAACGCGCCCGAGGCCGTGCGGTGGACGACGAGCGGACGCAGCCGCTGCTCCGCCCGGGCCGCACGGTAGAGGGCGGACACCGTGCCGAGGGAGACGTCCAGGGCATCGGCGAACATGCGCGCCTCGCGGTCCGACCAGGGTGTGAACGGCTCGACGGCGAAGACGTATCCAGGGATCGCGGGGGCCGCGCCCGGGGCGCCGGGGGCGTCGGGGGTGACGGTTCGGCAGGTGGCGTTGCGCGCTTCGAGTCCCGTCGAGGCCAGTGCCGAGCGCAGTGCCCGCACCACATGGGACTCGCGCAGCCGCTCCCCGGCGGCGTCGCTGACGGTGCGCCGCCCGGCGTACTCGACCCGCGGCACGCCCCTGACCCGGTCGACCACGCGCACCACGTCGCCCAGGGCATAGCGGTACAGGCCGCCCACATGGCTGATGATCACATGGTACTCGCGTCCCGGCTCGAGCTCCGGCAGGAGCAGCGTGGCGCTGTTGGGACGGATCTCCTCGTCGGCGTCGATGAACTCGTACAGGCACGCCGTGACCGCCAGCGGCCCGGCCGTGGCATGCCGGTCCAGAGGGACGGCGACGAACCCTTCCGAGGCGGCGACAGGGGCGGGCAGGGCGCTCACCTGCGGCCCGAAGGATTCCCTGAGCCTGGGCAGATACAGCGAGGCCAGCCCTGTGGTCCAGCAGAACAGCAGCTGCATGCGGGGCCACACATGCGCGGGGAGGGGACCACCGGCGCGCTCGGCGAGGCGATCGAGCTCGGCGGAGCGCACCGGGTCTGGAGTGGAGCCGCGACGGCCGTCGACGGTTCCTTTGTGCAGGTCCTTCATCAGCCGCGGCCACCACTGCTCCAACTGGAACGGCAGGGCGGCGACCATGGCCGGGTTGATGCCGATGACACAGCGGACATCGTGTGCGATCGCGTGCCGGAGCCGGACGTAGCAGCGTTCGAGGTGGTCGCCGGCGTCCACTCCGGCGGGCAGGACGCTCCAGGGGGCCCGGCTGCCCGGCTCGGCCGACAGCGGCTCGCCGAACGCGGTGGCGAAGTCGACCTGACTGGCCCCCAGGTGGGGCTGTCCGGAACGAGTGGTCCCGGCGATCGGCGCCGGATCGTGCTTGAGGTTGAGCGTGGCGTCGGGGCGGGCGACGGCGTCCGGGAAGTGGTCGACGACGTTCGCCCAGGCCGCGTAGTAGAACGGGAAGAACGACCGCTCCATGAACCGGCGGGTGATGGGGATCCGCTTGCTCTCGCCGGTGCTTCCGCTGCTCTTGAAGAAGACGACGGGCGCGTCTGCCGACAGCACGCGCGGTGTTCCGGCGGCCGCGGCTTCGATCCAGGAGGCCAGGGCGTCGTAGTCGGCGATGGGGACGGTGGCGCGGTACTGGTCGACGTTCTTCATCCGGGAGAAGCCGTGCGCCCGCCCGAACGCGGTGTCCGCGTTCTCCGTCAGGAATCCCAGCAGGGTCTCGTGCTGACGGGCGGGGGCGTCATCGAGCGCGTTCCACAGCCGTTCCCGCTCCTGGTGGACCCGCTCGCGGTAAAGGGATAACGCAGAAGGCGCCGCGGGGCCCTTGGTTGATTCGGAGACGATTTCAGTTCACCGCCGACTTCTCTATCAGGCGGGTCGTCGACTCGACGTCCTCGCATGTGTCGAGGATGTGTAGGTCGAGACCGGCCACTTCCATGAGCATGGCGCGGCGCAGATCCTCCTGCAGATCCATGAATCCGGATTTGGTCGGCCGCTCGCCGTAGTGCTCCATGGCGTTCACCGAGGCCCCGTGGCCACTGCGCTGCCAGGCCACATCGGGTGGGACGTCCAGGTAGACAACCCTGTCGGGGCGGGGAAACGAGCGCCACCAGGAGAAGAGCGCCTCATTGGCATGACCCAGCAGAGCGCACTTCGAGAGGATCTTGAAGTAGTAGGAGTCCATGATCAAGGGCATACCTCGCGGAGCGGCGAGCAGCTGGTCACGCAGATGCACTACGGCGACCTGGAGCAGGGTGAGCAACAGGTCGGACGAGTATCTTCCGGCCGGCGCACAGAGTCCCTCCGCCATGAACTCTCGCTGAACTTTTGCCACTAGGCGATGGTTCGGTTCGGTGAACGCCTTGTCGTAGGAGACAACGGTGAAATCCTGACGGCCCGCCAGGATGCGTAGCGCGGATGACTTGCCCGAGTAGTCGGGGCCGAGCAGCACCGTGAAGGGCGCCGCGCGCGCGAGTGTGGGCCAAGACAGGATTGTGTTGCTCATGTACACGCAAATTTCTCCATGAAATGGAAGGGGCCGGGCAGCCGACGCGCACGACAGTTCGAGAAGTCGCCCGCCAAGTCTACCGCCGTTCTCGGGCTCATCCTCACGTCTGCTCGGGCGGGTGCGCAGACAAGCCAGGGGTGCCCGCCAGGGACGGGCACCCCTGATCCGCTCTCAGCAGTTGGCCGGTGTTTTCTCCGTTATCAAGTTGATGGCGCCGCTGTCCGCCGGCCCGTTGACCTCGACGTTCCTGACGTACCAGTAGTAGTGGCCGTAGTAGCGGTAGCCGAAGTGCAGCTCGTAGGTGCCGCGGACCGACTGCCGTACCGGGGCAACGAAAATGTTGACCGCGCGCTTCGGGCTGAGCTCCTGCAACATCCTGTCGGTCTTGCCCTTCTCCCAACCCCACTCGCGGTTGTACGCCACCTTGAAGCCGACCTTGAAGACTTCCCCGAATCCGGCCTCGGCGCTCATCTCCAGGCCGACACTGTTCTTGGTGGTCTGAAGGGTGGACCACTCTATCCAGCGGGTCATCTTGTCGTCGGTGCAGTTTGTCGCGCTGCCGGCCAGTTCCCTGGCACCCGTGTAGACGGTTGGCGATCCTTCGGGATGGAAGTCGCACACGTCGGTCTTGTGGCCGCACGCCTCCAGGAGTGCCCGTACACCGGGGCTGGACTCAGCGGCGAGTGCCTGCTTTTGGTGCTGTCCGCCGTTCGCGTACACCACTCCGGCGTCGCGCGCGGCGCTGCGGGCTGCGGAATCGGAGGCGTTGGCGCTGGGTGCAGCCACTAGACCTGCGAGGAGAACCATGCCGGCCAGAGCCAGCAGCCTTGGATGCGGATTCATGATCGGGTACGACCTTTCGGATTGGCCTGTGGGAGATTGGCTTCGGATGAGGTCCCCGTGACCTCTGTATGCCTACTCCAGCTCTATCCTGACGGCGCGGTTGTTGATGTAGTTCCCGACATCGGGGGTGTTCGTCTTGTACGGTCCTTCGACCGCACCCGACTCCTTGAACAGCTTGATCCAGCAGTTCGCCCAGGGCTGTAGAGACGAGACTCTGTTCGCCCAGCCGATGCCTTTGAGGTCTTGGCTGAAATCGAGGCCGTTGCCGTCCTTGCAGGGGCGTGGCGTCCACACGGTGAGCGAAGGCCCGGTGTAGTTGGCGTAGTCGTAGAGCGTTGCCGCGATGACGTATCCGGAGGCCGACTTGGTGGATGCCAAACGCTGCTGGAGCCCCTGGTCGTCGGCTGCGGCCCGCGCGCTGGTGGGAGCGTTGTTGATCCGCCCGCCACTGGCGAAGGAAATCGCCTTCCGGAACGTGTCGAAGCAGGTGACCTGGACCGCTTCCGGGGTGGCCACGCAGTGCGGTGCAGTCGCGGTACCCGAGTCGGCGTTGGCACCGCCGGCACTGGCGTGCGTGACTGAAAGGAGCGTTGCGGCGAGCGTTGCAGCGATTGCTGTGAGAGTCTGGTGACGTTTCATCACTGAGCCTCGGCTCTGGAGGTTGTGCAAAGAACGCGTTGCCGCCGTCCCCGAAGGGCGGCCGCTGCGAGCCAGTTACCCGCTGCCGGCCAAGGACGTCGCCTACCGGATGCTTGGAAGCACGCGACATCGGCCGTTGCTGGTCTGGCAACCCAGTGCTTTTGCCAGCAGCACCTTCCCAGTACCGCGTGTTCACCTTCCAGTCCAATAAGTGCTCAACCTCTGCTCGCTTCCGCTTACAACCAGCCGCACGACGAGCCCGTCGAGACAGCCGGCGTGAGCTGGAGCCTGCTGGGGTGCCCGCTCATAGGGCCAGGCGATGAGCGGCGCATCCTCGAGCTCACCGGCGCCTAACCCAAGTCATACGATGATGGCCCACGGCATGGGCGGCATGCAGACTGCCGCACCGCGGGGGCCGGGCCAACGGCTGCGGCGCTTGTGGACGGCTGCGGCCGGACAGGGAAACAGCCTCATTGAGACAAGGGTTCAAGCATGGATGCCGTCGATGACTGTTTGGCTGTGCGTCTGAGATCGGCGCGGGATCGGTCCTTCGTGGGCCGGTCGGAGGAGTTGGAGAAGTTCCGGGCCGCGCTCAGGCATGAGCCCGGAGCGCCCGTGGTGTTCTATGTGCACGGTCCTGGAGGCGTGGGGAAGACCACGTTGCTGCGCCGGTTCGCCGACGAGGCCGCGCAGGCCGGACGGTTGGTCGTGCCTGTCGACGGACGGCAGATCGATCCCTCCCCGACCGGTCTCGAAACCGAGGCGGCGAAGGCTGCCTCGTGCCGGGAAGCCGTGCTGCTGATCGACTCCTTCGAGCACTGCGACGGATTGGAGGGCTGGCTGCGGGAGCGCTTCCTGCCCTCCTTGCACGAGCGCACCCTGACCGTGGTGGCCGCACGTGTGCCTGCCAGCATGGCCTGGTCGTGCGACCTGGCATGGAGCGACTCTCTCGAGGTCCTCAAGCTGGGGCCGCTGGACTGCGGGACGGCGGCGGCCTTTCTCGCCGAGCGGGGCGTGCCTCCCGAGCTGCGTGACGGCGTGCTGGCCTTCGCGGGCGGGCACCCCCTGGCACTCAGTCTGGCCGCCTCCGCCGGCGCTTGCACCCCTGCGATGCGGTCCGCCTGGACTCCCACCCCGGATGTCATCGCCGAACTGCTGGACACCTTGATCGGTGAACTCCCCTCACGGCATCACCGCCTGGCCCTGCAGACCGCCGCGCACACGATGACCACGACCGAGAGTCTGCTCGGTGCCGTGGTGGGTGAGGAACACGCCGCCGAGACCTTCGACTGGCTGCGCCAACTGCCCTTCTGCGACTCCGGCGGCCACGGGCTGGTGCTGGACCAACTGGTCGCCGAGGCGCTCGACCGTGATTTGCGCTGGCGAGACCCGCAAGGCTACGAGCAGATGCACCACCGGGCGGGCCTTCACCTGCTGCACCAGGCCCGCACCGTGGCCGAGCCCGATGCGATCCATGCCGTGCGCGCGCTCGCCTACCTCAAGCGGTACGGCCCCATGGAGCCCTACTTCAAGGACGTCGCCCACGAGGCAGAGACAACCGAGCAGGCGCTGCACCCGCGCGACCACGACGCCGTGCTGCGGATGACCGAGCAGACAGAAGGCCCCCGCTCCGCGCACATCGTGCGGTACTGGCTCCGTCGGCAGCCGACGGCATTCTGGGCGTACCGCAGTGCGGGGTCGGGCCGGCTGGTGGCCTTCATGGCCTTGCTCCGGCTGACCGCACCCGGCGACGAAGCGGACACCGACCCCATGGCGGCGGCCGCCTGGGAACACATCGAACACCGAGGACGGCTGCGAGCGGGCCGGCACATGTGCATGGCACGGTTCATGGTCCACCCGCAGGCATACGGAAAGGTCTCGCCCGTCGGACTGCAGATGCGTCTGCGGATCTGCAAGGACTGGATACGGTCCCAGGGACTGGCCTGGTCCTTCGTCGCCACCCCGCACGCTCAGCTGTGGGGTCCGCTCCTGCGCCACCACGGGCATCCGCCGCTGGCGCAGACACCCTGGGACGGCGGGCGCACGCTCACCCTGTTCGGGCGCGACTGGCGCACCACACCCGCGCAGACCTGGTTCGACCGCACCCAGCCGGGCCCGCTGCACGAACCAGCCGTGACGCACGAGACCAGCGACGGCGAAACCCCGTTGAACCGTGCGGAGTTCGACAGCGCGGTGCGTGAAGCCCTGCGCCACCTGCACGACCCGGTCGCACTCGAGAAGAACCCGCTGCTGGCCAGCCGCCTGCTCCCCAAGCCCACCCACCCCCAGGACGGCGACTGCGTGACCGCCCTGCGGAATCTGATCTGCGAAACGCTCAATTCGCTGCTCGACAACCCCCGCCAGACGAAAATGCACGCCGCCGTAACGACCACCTACGTCGCACGCGTACGGACCCAGGAGGCCGCGGCCAAACGGCTCGGCCTGCCCTACAGCACCTACCGACGACACCTGAGGCAAGGAACCGAGCGTGTCTGCGAACTGATGTGGTGGCGACAGACCTCACCCAACCCCCTCGACGCCGACGCGACCAGGGTTGACTCACCCCGGCTCACTGAGCACGAGTGAACAGCCATGAGTGCACAGGGCGCGGAGACTCACCCCAGCATCTGGTCCGGTGCCCAAGTTGAGCAGTTTTGAGCATGGATCAGGTCTGGTGACCGGGTAGCCGCGGTGCATAGCTTGATCCCCGTCACACCCTCCACCCATGAGCGAAGACGGAGTCCCCATGGCAAATATCAAGCGGACGTTCGCCGTGCTAGCTGGAAGCATCGGCCTCCTGGCGGCGTCGCTGACCTTCGCATCCTCTGCCCACGCCGGTAGCAGCCACTGCTACTTCGCGGGTCCTGCCAGTGCGTCTGACCTGTGCATCTACCGCGATCCAACCGGCTACCAGGCCTATCTGTTCGCGGACGAGGACCTCAGAGGGCACACAGTGGACTTCAACCTCGTATGCGACAACGGCCGATGGGCCGGTGACTTGGGTGCCTTCAGTGTCGGGGCGTACCGCAAGTACACCTACGTCTTCGCGGTGGGCGATCAAGGCAGTTGCCACGTCCGCCTCACCGACATTACCGTCAACAAGTCGTGGAACTCACCGAGCCTTAAGTGGTGAACCACCTGCCGGCGCCGAGGGGCTCATCCCTCGGCGCGGCGTGGCATCAGGAAGTCCGTGGACGAAAGGGTGCCCTCACCCGGCCGCTTCGACCTGTTCGGCACATGAGGCAGCCCTGCTGAGGGCGGACGGGTGCTCCGCACACCCCTGGGGGGCGGCGTGCCGTCCTCGACCAGCACCCGCTTGGGCCAAGGGGGACAGTCGGTTCTCCCACGGTGACCGGACGCTCTCTTGGATCGTCGCAATGTGGACTCCATCTTGCCCGAGGCGGACCTGGGCAAGATGGAGTCCCGCCGTCATGGCCGCAGGGTGGGAGGGAGCCGTCCTGTGACGGGCGTGCCGTGGAGTTCGTGCTGCCACAGCGAGGCGCGCACATGTCTGACAGCCGCGGTGAGGTGCCTTCGGTACGTGCTGAAAGGCAGTCCGAGCCGTAGGGCGGCCGCCTGCTGAGTGGGAGCTCCCCGGACGTACAGGGCCGTCAGGGCGCGGTGCCCTCTGGTGCCTCCGCGCTCCAGGAGGAGTGCCTCTATAGCGGTGGTGAGAACGCTGTGGAGATCGGTGTCGTGCTCGGCCACGATCCGGCACTTGGTGAGCGGACTCAGCTCGAGAAGCTCGGGTTTGTGGAGATTGCGCAGGGCCTCGCGCACTGCCTCGTCGAACTCGGCATGACTCAGAACCGTCAGCGGGGCGCGGCTCGGCTCGGCGCGTCTCAGCGGGGCGACGGCGGGTGGGCGCTCCAGCCAGCCGGCAGCCGGATCGGTCCGCCAGTCCTGGGCACACAGGCCGTAGCGGCGGGCACCGACTTCGACCCACTGCTCGATGGGCGGCATGCCGAAGTGCGGTGCCGCGGTGCCGGGCAGCGGGTCATGGTTGAAGACCGCGAAAGCCCATCCCAACCTCTCGGCGCGCAGACTCTCGCCCAAAGCACGCCTTTGCATCATGTCGAGCAGTGACGGTGCCCCGTCGCACGACGGGGAGGCCACGGCGAAGCGTGCCACCGCGATGTGTTCACCTGTGCGCAGAGGTGCGTGCGTCCGCGCGTGTTCCCAAGCGGCATGGACGATTGGGTCCCAGTCCGTGTCGTCAGGGCTTGCCAGTCGCAACCATGTGGAGAAGCCGAGGATTGCCCGCTGCCCGACCGAGCGGTGCACGCAGAAGGCTGTGGGGTTGCGGTCGAGCCATCGGGCGACGAGGGCGGCCGTTGCCTTGCCCTCGGCCCGGGCAGCCAGCTCCAGGATTTCTTCGCGATCACGTGGAGCGTAGTGCGCTTCATGGACCTGTTGTGCGGGTCGGGGCGGGCGAGTGCGGAAGGGTTGGGAGAGGAACAACAGATCGTTCACCGCTTCGGGCAGTTGTGCTTCGGAGGCGGTGCGCACCCGGGAGAGCAGGACGAGCCGGAGCTTGGCGACCAGGTCGGTGAATGTGTCGGGATCCCGCCAGGCCAGGTCCCGTCTCAACGCGGCACGCACGGCGTCGAACGGATACAGGCCCCTGGCGACCGAGGTGATGAAGGGCCGCGCGCGCAGCCAGGTGAAGAGGCGGTGCGCATCACCGCCCAGGACGGCGCGAAGTAAGGCCTCGGAGGTGACTGGCGCAAGGGCGCAGACGTCCAACGCCTGACGAGCGGCCGAGGATGGGTTCTCCCCAAGCAAATGAGGAAGCGCCCTGTCGATGACTGCCTGCTCGGCCTCCCACCGCGGGCCGGAATTCCGGGCGATGCCGGGGGCAGCGGCCAGTGACAGAGCCAGTGGGCTCCCCCCGGTTACGGACAGCACCGCTGCATGCTGCTCCTCCGGGACGCCTTTGAGTGTCAGGAGGCGGCTGGATTCCGATTCGGACAGCTCGGACAGGGGGAGCACACTCAGCACCTCCGCCCAGCCGGAGTCCGCAGTCCAGTGGACGTCGGGGGCATCACGGCCCGCCAGAACCACGGTCATCCCGAGTGGGGCCCGGTGGAGAAACTCTCCCATGAACCAGGTCTCCATGGCCGGGCACTGTTCGAGGGAGTCGACGAGGAGTACGGAACCCGGCTCGTCGGACGCTGCTGTCGCAGCGGCCGCGTAGGCGGATGTGCAGGGTTGGAGCAGGCGGCCTTCGATGTGCACGACCCGTCGACCCGCAGCGCGCGCGATCCTGGCGAATTGACCGAGTAGGGCGGTCTTGCCAACCCCTCCGGGGCCGTGGACAAAGAGAACCGGTCGGGAGCCATCAGCAGCCCGCAACGATTCCCGGAATATGTCCAGTTCTGACTCTCGGCCGACGAATGCTCGCTGCCGTGCGGCCGTCAGACGTCGTCCCAATGTCTCGCTCGTCATGCAATAACGATCCTTTCCCTGGATGTGGACAGGCAGCCGTCGCAACCGCTGCGGCACGTGAGGCCTGGCCGCCTGAGGCGGCGGGTGACGAACTGGTGAGGTGTTCCCCGGAGAAGGAGGCGGCGTTGATGGAGCGCCGTCGGCCCCGGCGACGCTCCGAGGCCGATTCGTCTCGCCCCACACGAACGCCCGTTCACTCGGGTGCGATCTGCCGCGCCGTAGGGCGAGGACCTACTCCCCACCGGTGCCACCCGGACTCCCCTTCTCGTCGCGCGGCCAGTCTCTTTGCACGCTGCACCTCGGCACGGGAACAACTCGGCGTCGCGGTGCTCGCTTCTGCTCCTGTCTCCACTGGCGTCGACGGCTCATGCTGCTGGCGGTGACTGCCCATCCAGAAGTCCACTCATCTGTCCAGCACTGCTCATGTATGCGGATCCGGTCCACTGCCGACATGACGGCATCGCGCGGGAGGAACCGCGCCCCCGATCAGTACGCCACGCGATCGACCAGGTGATGGGCCACCACGGACACGAGGCGGACACTGGTCGGTTTCATCGCCGCCGCAACCGGGCGGGACAACGGTGTCCACCAGCTCGAAGGCGCGGTGCCGGGCGGCGCGAGAATGGGGGGGACGGGGACTCGGGAGGGCCGGTCAGCGACGGCCGCGGCACTACGCAGGCAGTGTCCACCGATGGCGTTGCCACCGCCGCAATGGCAAGCCCACCGGCCGGCCGTGGATGTGCGTGTCACGCGCCCGATGCCGGGATGTCCACGCGCAGGGTCAGGCCCCCTCCCACCGCGTTGGGGCGGGCGCTGAGGATGCCGTGGTGGGTGTCGGTGACAGAGCGGACGACGGACAGGCCGAGGCCGGAGCCCTTGCCGCGACGGGTGCCGCGGCGGAAGGGCTTGAAGAGGTCGGGGAGGTCCGCCGGGTCGATGGTCGGGCCGGTGTTGGACACCTCGACGAAGGCCCCGGACCCGGTGGTGCCGGTCCGTACGTGTACGGATCCGCCCGGCACATTGTGGCGTACGGCGTTGGCCACCAGGTTCGCCACGAGTTGGGCGAGCAGTGTGATGTCACCTGCGACCTGCGCCCACTGGAGGTCGGCTTCGAGCCTCACGTCGTTCTGATCCGTCTCGGCCCGGATGTCCGTGATGGCCGACCGGGCCAGGTCGGCGAGATCGGTGGGGCGGGGGGTGAGGATGCCGCTCTCACCACGAGCCAGGGCCAGCAGAGCGGAGATGAGGGCCTCGCTGCGCTCGGTTGCCGCCAGAGCGCGGCGGATGTCGGGTTCGAGGTCGGTGGGCACGCGGCCCTGGATCAGGGGGATCTCCAGGGCCGCGCGCTGGAGGGCGATCGGGGTGCGCAACTCGTGGGAGGCGTGGGCGGCAAAGCGCCGCTGGTCGGTGAAGCTGCGTTCCAGACGGTCGAGCATGGTGTCGAAGGTGTCACCGAGTTCCTTCACCTCGTCCTGCGGACCCACCAGGGCGAGCCGGGCGTCAAGGTTTCCCTCGCCGATGTGCCGCGCGGCGGCGGTGACACGGCCGATACGGCCCAGTGACTGCCGGGCGGTCCACCAGGTCGCCAGCAGGGACAGGGCGAGGAAGGCGACGAGGATGACGAATGACCATCGCAGCAGGTCCGCCAGCACCTCGTCCTGGAACGCGGAGAACTCCCGCGCCGCCACCGCCGACCGCGGGGTGGCCGGGTGCGGGTTGGGTGGGGCGGCTCCGGCTCCTGCGGGAGGAGTCGCGGGTACGGAGGCCGCGGTGAGCATGGACCTGTGCTTGTCGATGATCTCCCGGGCACTGAGCCACGCGAGCGCCAGAATCGCGCCGCCCCCGGCCATGAACACCGCCGAGTTGAGCAGCGCCAAGCGGGTGCGGATCGTCAGGCCGTGGCGAGGGGCGGGGAGGCAGGGCAGCCGCGGGAAACGCAGCGAGGGCGGGTTCACAGTCGGTATCCGAAGCCGGGCACGGTCTCGATCAGTGGTGGATCGCCGAGCTTGCGGCGCAGCTGGTGCACGGTGACTTTGGCGATGGTGCTCCGGGGATCGATGTCGGCGTCCCATACGAGCTTCAGCAGCTCGGCAGGACGCAGCGCACCGCCGTCCGCCTCCAGGAGCACCTCGAGCACGTCCAGTTCTTTCGGGGTCAGCCGCAGCAGCCTGCCGTCCCGCTCGGCCATGCGGCGGACCGTGTCCACGCGTACGCCGCGCCGTTCCAGCACAGTCGGCGCACCGGCGGGTCCGCGACGGCCGAGGGCACGTAGCCGGGCGACCAGTTCGAGGTATGAGAAGGGTTTGGCGAGGTAGTCGTCGGCGCCTTGGCCGAGGCCATGGACGATGTCGTTGAGGGTGCCGGCGGCGGTGAGCATGAGAATCCGGGCCGGGTGCCCCATGGCGGTCAGGGTGCGGCACACGGCGTCGCCGTCGATCACCGGCAGGTCGCGGTCCAGAACCAGCACGTCGTATTCGGCCGCCGAGGCCATCTCCAGGGCCTTGCCGCCGTCGTGGGCGAGATCCGTGCTCATTCCCTCGTAGCGCAGGCCGTCGGCGATGGTCCGGGCCAGTTCTTCATCATCCTCGACGACGAGTATCCGCATCGGCCGCCCTTCTTTCCTGTTCGCCATGGCACGGCCTCCCAGCCGGCTGCTGTCAGCATGCGGGGCCCCCGGTTAGTCCGCGGTTAGCGATATGTCACGGCCCGCTCACCAGGCTCAGTCCACCATCTTTCACGGAACCCGAACACCACGAGAGGTTGGACCGCCATGCGTACCAGGACCACCGCACAAGGCGTACGAGTCGCCGGGGCTCTGCTCGCCACCGTAGCCGCCTTGACCCTGACGACCGCCTGCTCCAAGGAGGCCGAGGACAAGAAGCCGGTCGTGGGCAAGGAGGACGACGGCACCCGCCGCAGGTGGCTGCAGTGCATGCACGACGCGGGCCAGACCCAGGTGAAGATGACCCAGGACGGCCAGATCGTGATGCCGGCGGGCCGTCCCGGCGACTCGGACAAGGCGATGGCCGAGGCCGTCAAGAAGTGCAACTCCAAGGTCCCGGGCATGCAGCAGCTCGGCCGCGCCAAGCCGGACTCGGAGAGCATCAAGCAGGCGCGCGGGCTGGCCACGTGCCTGCGTAAGAACGGGGTACCGGACATGGCCGACCCCGAGCCCAAGCAGCCCGACACCCTTGTGACGCCCACGGGTGTGGACCCCAAGGCGTGGAACAAGGCGTTCGGGATCTGCGGCAAGGACTACCCCGACGTCCCGTTCGCTGCCGAGAAGCCGCAGAAGGCCGGCGAATGAAGCCCGCCCGGCGCACCGGGGTCGCCGCCGCCGTCGTGATCGCCCTGGCAGGGGGCGCCGTGGCTGCCGCCCAGCAGCCCTGGCGCTCCGACACCCGCGGGCAGGGCAGCGGCCATGACGGCGGCGGGGCACCGTCGACCGCCACCGTACAGCGGACCACGCTGACCTCCGGTCTGGAGCTGACCGGCAAGCTCGGTCACGGCCCGGCCACCGATGTCGTCGGGCAGGGACAGGGCACGTTCACCGGGCTGCCGCGGCCCGGCGACCGGATCGAGGCGGGAGGCGTGCTCTACGAGCTCAACGGCGAGCCAGTCGTTCTGTTCGCCGGGTCCCGGCCCTTCTGGCGCGAACTCGCCACGGGCGTGACGGGCCCCGACGTCCAGGAGCTGGAACGCAACCTGACCGACCTCGGCTACGCGGACGCCACCAGCATGACCGTCGACGAGGAGTTCACGGACGGGACAGCGGCCGCCGTCAAGCGCTGGCAGAAGGCCCACGGCCTGAAGCGGACGGGCAGGGTCGAACTCGGCCGCGTCGTCGTGCTGCGGGACCGGGCCGTACGAGTGGAGGAGGTCTCCGCCAAACTCGGAGGCACCGCCGTAGCGGGCTCGGGCACCACCGTACTGAAGGTCACCAGGCCGGGAGTCTTCGCGACTGTCGGGCTCGACGACGAGCAGATCGCTCAGCTCGCGCCGGGCAGCAAGGTCACCGTCCGGCTCGGCACGGGCAGCGCCACCAAGGGCGAGGTCAAGCAGATCACCCGCGGCTCCGGCGCGGACGGCGGCCAAGGCGCCGACGATGACGCCACGGCGGGCGGTGGTGGCGGGGCAGCCGGCGCAGGCTCAGGAACGGCCGGCGGTCAGGACAAGGCCACCGCCACCATCGCACTCACCGACCAGAAGAAGGCCAAGTCGGCACTCGACCACGCCCGGCCCGCGGTCACCCTCACCGTCCCCGAGGACAAGGCCGAGGACACGCTCGTGGTCCCCGTCACCGCCCTGCTCGCCCGCCCCGAAGGCGGCTACGGCGTGGAGGTTGTACGCCCGGGGGCGGCGCAACCGGTCCGGGTCCGGGTCCGGGTCGGACTGATCGTCGACGCCCGCGCCCAGATCACGCCGGTCGCCGGTCGACTCAGCGAAGGCGACAAGGTGGTGATCCCGTCATGAGCGCGCCCCCGAAGCGGCCACCGGCCCCGGCCCTGCTCCTGCGCGACGTCGTGAAGGAGTACGGTACCCCGCCGCTGCGCATCCTCCACGGCGTCGACCTGGCCGTCGCCCCCGGCGAGCTCCTTGCCGTCGTTGGCCCCTCCGGCTCCGGCAAGTCCACGCTCCTCGCCCTGATCGGGACACTGGACCGGCCCACCTTCGGCCATATCGCCCTGGAGGGCCACGACCTCGCCGACCTGTCCGACCGCCAGGTGGCCGCGCTGCGAGCCCGCCGTATCGGCTTCGTCTTCCAGCAGTTCTTCCTGCTGCCCGGGCTGACCACCGTCGAGAACGTCGCCACCGGCCTGCTCTACACCGGGGAGAGCGCCCGCAGACGCCGCGAACGCGCGGTCCAAGCCCTGAGCGACCTCGGCCTCGGACACCGCCTCGACCACCATCCCGACCAGCTCTCCGGCGGTGAGAAGCAGCGCGTGGCCATCGCCCGCGCCGTCGTCGGCCGCCCCGGGCTGCTCCTGGCCGACGAGCCCACAGGGGCCCTCGACACCACCTCCGGACACGGCGTCATGGAGGTTCTGCGGAGCCTCAACACCGACGGCACCACCGTCCTCGTCATCACCCACGACCGCGATCTCGCCGCCTCCTTCCCACGCCGGATCGGGATCCAGGACGGCCGGATCGCGTTCGACGAACATGTCGGCGGCCGCATCGCAGTCGGGGAAGACAGCGCGGTCACGCACATCGGCGCGGCCTCGGGACTCGGTCTCGACACTCGCGGCCGCTCAGAGGGCGGGCCCACATGACGGACCCTCGCATGTCACTGCCGCGCCCCGCCAGGCTGCGCCCGGCCGACCTGCTGCGCCTGGGCCTGATCGGCCCCCGCACACGGAGGCTGCGCTCAGCGCTGTCCGCCCTCGGTATCGCGCTGGGCATCGCCGCGGTCGTCGCGGTGACCGGAATCTCCGCCTCCAACCAGGCCCACCTCCTCGACCGGCTCGACCGGCTCGGCAGCAACCTGGTCACCGTCTCACCCGGTACCGACCCGGACCAGCGGCCGGTGCCGCTGCCGAAGGAGTCCGTGACCATGCTCGGCGCCATCGCGTCCGTCCAGCAGACCAGCGCCACCGGCGACACCAAGGCCGCCATCTACCGCACCAAGTACGTTTCCGAGAACCAGACCAACGGCCTGTCCGTGCGCTCCGCCCGGCTCCACCTCCTCGACACCCTGCGCGTGGGGATGCGCTCCGGCCGCTGGCTCGACCGGGGTACCGAAAGACTCCCGACGGTGGTCCTCGGTGCCGGCGCGGCAAATCGCCTGGCGGTCACCGCCCCCGGGCAGAAAGTCTGGATCACACGCGACGGCGAGCGAACCAGCGGGCAGTGGTACGCCGTCCTGGGGATCCTCCAGCACAGCGAGCTGGCCCCCGAGATCGACGAAAGCGCCCTCGTCGGCGGCGCGCAGGCCACCGCCCACCTCGGCGGCGACCGCACCCCCTCCACCATCTACGTCCGCGCCCGCCCCGACAAGGTCGCCGAGGTCCAGGCCATCGCCGGAGCCACCGCAAACCCCGCAGCCCCCCACCTGGTTTCCGTTTCCCGCCCCTCCGACCTCCTCAAAGCCCGCACCGAGACCAAGGACACCCTCAGCGGCTTGGTGCTCTCGCTCGCCGCGGTGGCGCTCCTGGTGGGAGGCGTGGGCATCGCCAACACCATGGTCGTCGGCGTCATGGAGCGCCGCGGCGAAGTCGGCCTGCGCCGGGCGCTGGGCGCGCGGCAGGGCCAGATCGCCGTCCAGTTCCTCATCGAGGCCGTCCTGCTCGGGCTCCTGGGCGGCCTCGCCGGGCTCGTCCTGGGCGCCACCGTGGTCTACGGATACGCCGCAGCCCACGGCTGGCCCGCCACCCTCCCCGTCACCTGGGCGGCCACCGGACCGGCCACGGCCGTCGCCGTCGGCACCGTCGCCGGGCTGTACCCTGCCCTGCGCGCCGCGCGCCTGTCACCCACGGGCGCTCTGCGGGCAGCCGACTGAGCGGCGTGACCGTGCCCACGTGCTCCGCCCGGTTCACGCAAGCGACCCCGGCGGCTGTGCGAGCACCAGTGGGCGCGGGTGAACACCGGACCGGCCTGGATTTGGCCCACTACTCCGGGACAGGGTTGCCGCAGCGGGTGAAGCGACGGCAAAGACCCACTCCGCACGGAGCCCGCGCTGTTCGATGCGGCGTCGCCTCCGGCGTCCAGGGCTGCTGGGGCGTGGAGACGGGCAGCCAACGTGCTCTCCTCGGGCGCGGCCACAGGTTGCACCGACCGCGGCCCCCCGCGACACACTCGACAAGGAAACAGATGAAGCACATCGTCCACACCGCCTACGTCACCGTCGAGCTGCACAGGACCATCAACGCCACCCCCGAGACCCTTTGGCGGCTGCACACCGACGTCAACGCCTGGCCGAGCTGGAACGCCGGCATCACCAAGGCGGTACTGCGTGGACCGTTCACCGAGGGCAACGCCTTCGACTGGGATACGCCCAGCCTGAGCATCAGTTCCACGATCGCGCAAGTCCATCCGCTGCGCCGCACCGTCTGGGGCGGTTTGGCCCACGGCATCCAGGGTGTCCACATCTGGACCTTCCAGGAGACCGAGGACGGTACGCGAGTCACCTCCCAGGAGTCCTGGACAGGTGAGCCTGTCGAAGCGGACCCGGACGGCATGGGCGCCGCCTTGTCGGAATCCATGCACGGCTGGCTCGACGCCCTGAAATTCACCGCCGAGCGCACTTATGGCTGAAATTGCACTTCGGCGCTGCTGAGCGCGCTCCAGCGCAGGCGTCCGGGGAGCTTGACGCGTCCGCATGGTGACGTGGGATCCCGCTTGCTCATCGCGCTCACCGTGACACCGGCTGTTCACTCGTGGTCACCTGGTGCGGGAGGCAGCCGCGGCCGTGCGGGAATCAAAGTGAGCGGGCGCGTCTTCCCCCGCCGCGTCCGCTCGCGCACGAGCTTCCTCGAGGCGGCGGGTGAGTTGCGTCGGTGACCCTGGGCGACCCAACGGAGACAGGGGCATGCCTGCCGCGGTCATGGCTGTTCACTCGTGGTCAGTGAGCCAGGGTGAATCCACCGTGGCCGGGTCGGCATCGAAGTGGGTGGTCGTGGTGTGCATTCGCCACATGAGTTCGCAGACGCGTTGGACTCCTTGGGCGAGGTGTCGTCGGTAGGTGCTGTAGGGCAGGCCGAGGCGTTTGGCTGCGGCTTCCTGGGTGCGGATGCGTTTGAGGTAGGTAGTGGTGACGGCGGCATGCATTTTGGTGTGGCGGGGGTTGTCGAGCAGGGTATCGATGGTTTCGCTGATCAGATTCCGCAGGGCGATTGCCGGGTCGGTGCTGTGGTGGGTGAGCATGCCGCTGGTCAGTAGTGGGTTGTTCTCCAGTGCGATGGGGTCGTGGAGCTGGCGCAGGGCTTCGCGGACGGCGTGGTCGAACTGTGAGCGGTTCAGGGGGGTGTCGGTGGTGTGGTGGGTGGGGGCTGGTTCGTGCAGGGGGCCGGGCTGGGTGCGGTCGAGCCAGGTCTGTGCGGGCGTGGTGCGCCAGTCGTGGGCGAAGAGGGTGAGTGTGCGCGTGCGGTCCCAGGGGGTGCGCTGCAGTGGGTCGTGGCCGTGGTGGTGCAGCAGGGGTGCCCACAGCCGGGCGTGGGGGGTGACCACGAAGGACCAGGCCAGGCCGGTGGAGCGTATCCAGTGGGCGCAGATGCGCAGTTGCATCAGCTGTGTGAGGGGGGTGAGCTTGCCGTGTGCCTGTGGGTGGATCATGAATCGGACCATGCCCAGGTGCTGGCCGACCCGCAGGGGTGGTCGGTCTTGGACATGCTTCCAGGCGGCAGCGGTCATCGGGTCGGTGTCGAGTTCGTCACCGGGTGCGGTGAGTTGGAGCCAGGTCATGAAGGCCACGGGTCGGTGGGAGTGGGTGCTCCGGTAGAGCCGGAAGGCCTGCGGCTGGCGGTGAAGCCAGTACTGGGCGATGCGGGCCGAGCGGGGGCCTTCGGCCTGTTCGGTCATGCTTATCACGGCGTCGTGGTCGCCTGGGCGCAGTGCTTCCTCGGTTGCTTCTGGATCGTGGGTGATGTGGCGGTAGTAGCGCTGCATGGGGCCGTGCCGTTTGAGGTAGCTGAGTGCGCGTACGGAGTGGATCACGTCGGGCTCGGGTGCGGTGCGGGCCTGGTGCAGCAGCTGGAGGCCGGCCTGATGGTGCATCCGCTCGTAGCCTTGGGGGTCGCGCCAGCGCAGGTCGCGGTCCAGGGCCTGGGCGACGAGCCGGTCCAGGACCAGTCCGTGCCGGCTGGTGTGGCAGAAGGGCAGTTGGCGCAGCCAGTCGAAGGTGGGGGCGGCGTGTTCCTCGCCGACGACGGCGCTGAGCAGGGTCTCGGTGGTGGACAGGGTGTGTGCGGCGGTGTGCAGGGCCAGGCGGTGGTGCCGGGAGGGAAGGCCACCGACCAGGGTGTCGAGCAGTGCGGCGATGACCTGCGGGGTGGGTGTCCAGGTGGAGTCGGCCGTGCGGGTGCGGGTGCCGACCGAGGCGGCGAGGCTCAGTGCCAGGGGGTGGCCGCCGGCGAAGGCGAGTACCGCGTCACGCATTTCGGGAGGCACGCCCCGCTCGGCCAGCAGGGCCGCTGCCGTTCCGCCGTCCAGGGGTTGCAGCTTGGACACTTCCAGGGTGCCGCTCCAGGACGGGTCGCATGCCCAGTGCGTACTGGGCGGTACCCGTGCGGCCAGCACGGTGACGGTGCGCGCGTGCAGGCGGGGCAGGAAACGCTCCCGCAGCCAGCCTTCAAGCTCCCGGCAGTGCTCGAAGGAATCGATCAGCAGCACGGCGTCCCGGGACGAGGCAGCCGCCTCCGCCATGGCCTCGAAAGCGAGCGGGCAGGGATCGATGTGCTGTCCGTCGACATGCACCACCGTGCGGCCGGCCCGCCCGGCCTGGTCGGCGAACCGGCGCAGCAAAGCGGTCTTGCCCATCCCTCCCGGCCCGTGCAGGTAGAAGACCACCGCGGCCCCCGGCTCACCCCGAAGTGCCGCCCCGAATCTCTTCAGCTCCTCACACCGGCCCACGAACGACCGATCCCGCGCCGAACCCAGACGCACAGCCAGACTCTCACCGGCGATATCCATACACGAACCCCCAACTCCCAAGCCCCCATCACATGGCAACGTTTGAACGGCCGACTCGTCAGCGCGCTCGCTCTGTCATTGGGAACCTCCGGTGGTGCTTGCGATGGCTGGGCAGCTGATGTGTCCCGGTGGCGGTAGGACAGCCGTCGAACGAGGGTGCCGTTCGTCGGGCGAGTCGGGTCTCCGCTGCTCGGGTGCGGAGGCACTCGGTGACCGCCCATCGGAGTCGGCGGGGGCCTCGCCGCAGCCGACGGCAGTGGCGGATGCGGCGAGGTGACGGGGTGTGGAGGCCAGTGTGTTTCACCTACCGTGTCGCCACCCAGTGGATGTCGCGAGGCGAGCTCCGGCGAGGGAATGCCGGTCGGCTCGCCGACCGCAGGCCGTGCCCGACTTTTCCTCGCCTCGTGGAGCCCAAGGTTGCAGCACGTCGGGATCACTAGTCAAGGGGGTGATGTTTTCTGGATCGACTCGAGAAGTCTCTCGCGCTGCAGTCCGGCGCGGAGAATGCCACATTGCCGGTCGCAGCCACTCTGCCGCGATTGCCGGGCGTCCTCTCTATCATCGAATTCATCACCTGTTTGACAGGTGACAGACCTTGGATTGGTGTCTGAGTGAAGCCCGCCGGGGCACGGGATGCTCTCGATGACCAGCTGATCGACACGGGCTGCCCCTCACCGCGGAGCTCCATTTCAACCGGGCCGCGGCTTCAACCGGGCCGTGGCCCTGCTGCACATGTCCCAGCCCACCTTGAGCCAGATCGTGCGCCAGCGCGAGGACGCGCTCGGGATCGCCCTGCTCAGCGGCTCTGCCCTCGACCACATGCCCGCCATCCTGCGCGCCTTCGGCGAGGCGTATCCGGAGGTCTCGCTGGAGGTCGAGGAGTTCGACTTCCGCTTCCCCGAGGCGGGCCTGGACACAGGTGCGACCGACGTGGCGATCGTGCGGCCGCCGGTCGACCTTCCCACCGGATCCGAACTGCGCGTACTGCGCAGCGAACCCAGGGTGGCACTTCTGGACTCCGCTCTATTGGGGACAGTCGGGAGCCTCCATCGAACCCGGAACGGTCTCAGTGCCCGAGTGAGCACTTTAGGGCATGGCTGAGGTCTGGTGGCCGAGCAGCCGCGCGACGTAGCTTCATCGCCGTCAGACAGTCCCCACGAGTGAAGTCGGAGCCCCCGGATGGTGACAAACGTCAGGCGGACGCTCGCCGCCCTAACCGCAAGCCTCGGTCTCGCTGCAGCTTCGTTGACTTTCGCATCCTCTGCCCACGCCGACTCCTGGAATTGCGGACCGGCGGGTCCTCAGGGAACGTCGCATGTGTGCATCCGCACCGATCCGGAAGGCTACGACGCCAAGGTGGAAGCGGGCATGGATCTGCATGGGCACATGGTGGATCTCAACCTGATGTGCGCGAACGGACATTGGTTCGGTGATCAGGGGAAGTTCAATGTATTTTTCAGCATGAGATGGACCTATGTCTTCCGGGTGGGCAGCCAAGGGGCGTGCCAGGTCCTGCTCTACGACGACACCACGAAGGAAACATGGGCCTCGCCATGGGCGTACAAGTAGCGCCTCGCGACCGATGCCTGACAGTCATGACTGCGGTGACCATGCCCTGAGCGGCCCCGCTCGTGCGGAGAAGAAGGACCGCTGTCAGCGTGAAGGTGCCCGCGGCCGTACCTCCGGCGCCCGGGCCCTTGCAGCGCCCGTCAAGCGCTCGGTGCGTTCATGGACGAGGACGCGCCGGAGAGTACGGAACCGATCAGGTCAGGAATACGAGGACCGAGGCGAGGACACGCGCTTGCGGTCGAACAGGTCGCCGAGCTTGCCCCACGCCGGGGTCGAGCGGACGGAGGGCCGGAGTGTAGGCGGAAACGGAGAAGGACCCGCCGTATGATCTTGGGTGCCTCACGGGCTCGGCCGACCGGGTTCGTGGGGGAGGGGGCGGACGCGGACATGGCAGGCGACTCCACTTCGCCAACGCCGTCCGACGAACATGTTCAATAAGATGGGGTCATGTCGCCTCGAACTCCCGCGCCCCGCAGCCGCCGCGAGCGTCCCGCCAAGCCCGCCCTGACCTATGAGGGCATCGTCCATACCGCGGTCCGGCTCATGCAGACCGAGGGCCTGCAGCGCGTCACGATGCGACGTCTGGCCCAGGAGCTGGACACCGGGCCGGCCTCGCTGTACGTGTACGTGGCGAACACCGCCGAGCTGCACGCGGCGATCCTCGAAAAGCTGCTCGGTGCCGTCGATCTGACCCAGGCCACCGCCGCGGGCGACTGGCGCCGGCGGCTGGTCGCCGTCCTCGACTCCTACACCTGGGTGCTGTTCGAGCAGCCCAGCCTGGCGCAATCCGCGCTGGTTGCCCGCCCCTCCGGCCCGAACTACCTGGCCCTCGTGGAAGCAATCCTGGCGCTGCTGCACGAGGGTGGAGTCCCGGACGAGCAGGCGGCCTGGGCCGTGGACGTCCTCCTGCTGGTGGCCACCGCGACTGCGGCCGAGCACTCCGCCCGTCGCAGCGCCGACGACGACGCCGCCGACGAACTCAGCTACCTGACCGCGGCGATCGCCGGCGTCGATCCGGTAAAGCATCCTCGCACCTCGGCTCTCGGGACCGATCTGGTCTCCGGCGCGCCCAGAGAACGCCTGACCTGGTTCTTCCACGTGCTCATCAACGGCACCCTAGCCACCCCCCGACGTGCAGGGAGCCCGGACGCCTGACCGACGCCCAGTCCCGGACGTCGGAGTCAGGAACGATGAAGGACGCGCGCCCGGATGAGCCGCCAGGCGGGGATCCGTGCGGTCGCGGTCCGGCGACGCGATCATCGAGAGAGTGCGCGCCCTCACCGAGCGCGAGTGCCAGATCTCGGCCGCGACCTTGCGAAGCTGGGAGCCCGCGACCGCATCCAGGCCGTCATCCTCGCCCACGACCTCGAGGGGACCGGCGCAGCGCCGTGGTCGCGCGGGCAGCGCCCCTGCTGGTGGTCCACACCACCGCTTTGATGCTACGTCACTCAGGTGTCCAGCCCGGTGCCAAGGGTGAGCAGTTGCGGGCAGGGATCATGTCTGGCTACTGAGCAGCCGTGCCAGGTAGCTTCATCCCCGTCGGACTCTCCTTCACGAAGCACATCGGAGTCCCCATGGCAAACCTGAAGGGGAGCACACCGTACGTTTCCCACTGATGCGGGTCGGCGAGCTCGAAGGGGATCGTTCTTTCCTGGCCGTGAGAAGGGGCATCCGTCAGCCATAGGTCGACGAATGCCCCACACCTTGCCTGCTTCGGTTCGCCGAGACGGTCCTGGCAGGTGGGCACAACACACTCCGTAGCCAGAAGTGGGCAGACGCTTGAGGAGGCCGTCGCGGGCGGGCTTGGAGCGGCCTCCCGTCAGCTGGACCCACCGGAGCACCAAGTGGTGAGGGTATGGCCGCTCTTCTGCCTCCGAGCCTTTGGTGGGGAGACACGACCATGAGTGCGGTCAGCACGCCGCGGGGATCCGGACAACGTAGGCGCTTCGCCATCTTGAACTCCTGTGTGTGGGCGCGATGTGGTTCGAACCTGTCAGTGACCACCAACACCCGAAACGTCGGCCACAACGGAGGCGCAAGAGACTGAGGGGCGTCCAGGAGGGGAGGGCATTGTCAGGTGCTCGGCCGTATCGGATCCGGCCAGGCCGCCGTGCTGCCTTGATCGCGGCCTACGCGGGGCCGAGCGCCTTCCCGGCTGCTCCCGCTGCCTCGGACGGTCCGCGAGCAGCACTGCGCGACATCGTGGAAGACGTCGACGGGGCGACCGCGAGGCGCTACGCCGCCGCTGACAGCACGGGGCGTGGTAGGGATGCCGCCAAGATCATCCAAGACACGTCCGGTGACTACCTCGCGGTTTACCACACGCTCCTCTCGGACGGACGGTTCCATGCCGCCCTGGCGACTTCCAGCGATCTCATGAACTGGACATTCACCACAGATTTTGGAGCGGGGAGCTCGCAGCCCACCATCAAGCAAGTGTCCAATGGCGGATACCTCGTCGCCTGGGAGCAGGATCCGTCGAATCATATCGCGGTGCACTATTTCCCCAACCGCAGCTCGTTGAAGGCGGGGACGGCTGCCCGGACGTTGCAGGCTCCGCGCACGTTGTCGTCATGCGCCGAGGGGACTCCGAACATCTACTCCGTCCGGCTGGCGCCCGACATCGATCACTCGGTGATCGAGCTCGGCGGCCACTACTACTCCGATTGCAAAGTGGACCGGCAGATGCGCGCCACGCTCACCGACTTCACCTCCTGGAAAGCCGCGAAGCAGCAGGAGGTCGACAACGCCCTGCTCCACTGGGGGGTGCGCTGAAACATTGGCGATCGTGACGACGTTGTCTTCTCGGGATTCTCTTACGGCCTCTTTGAAGGCCAGTATGTCAATGGTGACTTCGGTAGCTGGCGAACCTTCCTGTACGACTACCAAACAGGTAACGCAGACAGGCTGTCGATCCGGACGGCCAAGGGGAGTTCCGCTTTCGCCAATCCATCGATCACCGTCTTGAAGACACCTGGCGGAGCACGGGCGGTGATGGTGTCCCTATTCATTCCGGGGGAGAAGTCAGCCCCTGGAGAGGCTGGTCAGCTGCTTTACTACCGCACCTACTGAGTACGCGGTGTGCGGTGTGCTTCCTGTGCACCTGCTGGAGGGGATGTGCCGTGTCGGTGCCGTCAGGTGGGCACGGGATACGGGGAGGGAAAAGACACACGCGGGTGCCCCGACGCCGATGTCCCTGCCTTACCGCCGGGGGCGCATGGCCCTCACGAACTCTCGCGGCAATCCGAGTGATCACCGAGGAGGCAATTCATGGGGTCGTCCGTCCTGTCGGCTTGGGTGCACCTGCGCGAAGACGTCGGCCGACGCGGAACAGGGCTGTCGAGCCGTGCGGTTGGTCCCTCCCGGCTCGGATGGCTGATCGCGGTACCGTCCGAGCCCGACTGCCAGAGCAGGGTTGAATGCTGTGGCCCCTGACGGGATCACAACGGCCGATCTTGATCCGTTCGCCGACGTCGCCAAACGCGATCCCTATCCGATCTACGCGCGCCTACGGGAAGCCGGGGCAGCCCACAAGATCATGACTCCCCGGGGCAGTCGGGCGTGGCTCGTCGTGCGTCATGCCGCAGCATCCGCCGCACTCACCGACGAACGCCTCGTCCGGTCGATCCATCAGGACAACGGAACCGCGCTCGGCTGGGCCACCGTGCCGGATGCCCTCAGGAGCATGGTCACGCAGCACATGATGAACATCGACCCGCCGTACCATGCCCGGCTACGCCGCCCGGTCAGCAGGCCGTTCGCCCCCCGGAACGTGGCCACCCTGGCCGCGGACATCGCCCGCACCGCCCGTCGCTTCCTGGACGCACTGGCCGAAGACGAAGTCGTCGATGTGATCGGGGACTTCGCCAAGCCGTTCTCGCGGAATGTCATCAGCGACGTCCTCGGCATCCCCATTGACGACCGGGATCGTGTCTTCGCGGAGATCGACACGGCGACCAACCCCGCCCCCGCCGGACCAGAAGCCGTCCACAGCGCCCTCGAAGCCCTGCACGCATACATCAGGCGGTTCATCGGCGAGAAGATCCGGCACCCGGACGGCGGGATCATCTCCACCCTCGCCACCAACCCGGGCGACCTTACCGCCGCAGAGGTCACCGCCGCCGTCTTCATCCTCCTCGCCACCGGGTACGAGGCGCCCATTCACCTGATCGGCAACGGTGTCCTGGCCCTGATCGACCATCCCGGCCACGCGCCGGCCCTGCAGCACGCTCCGCACCTCGTGGACGCACTGGTCCGGGAGACCCTTCGCTACGACACCCCCATCCCGGTCTCCCCGACCCGAATCGCCACCACGGACATCCGCATCGAGGACACCGTCGTGCCCGCCGGTGACGCCGTGCTGGTCTGCCTCGCTTCAGCGAACCGCGACGAACGTGTCTTCCCTCATCCCGATTCCTTCGATCTCCACAGGGACCATGCCAAAGTCCTCTCCTTCAGCCGAGGAGTCCATACGTGCATGGGCTCCCACCTCGCCACCCTCACTGGAAGAGTCGGCCTCAGCGCACTCCTGAGCCGCCATCGCGCCCCGTCCCTGGCACCGGGCATCGACAGGAGCGAGTTGCTGTGGGTCGACGGAATCCTCATTCGGGGACTGCGCACCCTGCCGATCGCGCCGCACCCCGCATAGCCCTCCGAGAAAGGCCCCCATGTGGAACATCGAGCATTCACTCAACGCGGACTACGCCACCACCGCGTTCCCCGCAACCCACGCCGCGACAGATATCCCACGGCCGGCTCCGAGCACGGCCGGATGGAACGCCCCAGGCCCCGGCCTGTGGACTGAAGACACGCTGGAATTCTTCACCGAACTGCCCATCACGCCCGGACCCATCTCGCTTTCCCCGCTCAATGATGCCCTGGTCGACCAAGGCATCAAGTGGACCCACGCCTTCCAGCCCCAGTGCATCGACAGAGCCGTGTACGAGTACACGGCTCTGATCAACCTGGCGTTCATCGCCTGTGAGTCGCGCGGATCGGTCATCGAACAGCAGCAGATCACCGACAGAAGCGCGCGCATCCTCGGGATCAGCATCGCTGAAGCGCTCGAATCCATCCTCGCGCCCCTGGCGGACGAGCCGCGGAAGTACTTCACCGATCAGCTGTTCGCTACGCTGTACATCGCCCTGGAGAAACAGAAGGAAATTCCCACGCCATATTACCTCACGTGGGTCAACACCCTCTCGTCCGGCTACGACGACTACATCCGGCTACGGAACATCGACGGCGGCTTCGGCCTGGCCGTGGTGTTCCGCGCGTGCATGTTGGAACGCGAATCCGCCACCATCGACAGACGCCTTCTGTCCGCCACCATCGAAGCACTCATCCTCGCCTACGACTGCACGTCCTGGCCCAAGCACCGAAGCGAGAGCGAGTCTTGCAATATCGTCAACTACATGACCGCCGACGCCATCCCCGCCCTTGTGACCCGGGCCGGGAACATCTTCAACTTCCTCAAGCGCCGGCCCCTCGCGGCACCTTACGAACGCGCCTACACGGAACAGATCCAGGCCATGTACGGACTTCGCGTCAACAATCCCCGCTATCCCTTCGCCCATGAAATCCAGGCGCTGGCGCTGATGGGTCCTCACCCGCACGGCAGCGGTCAGACATCGACGTGGTACCGGCCGACACCCGCGATGACGCGTTCCGCCCTGCTACAGGACGAGTTGGAAACCGCCCAGCCCGACGGGGGTCCAGGAGCGCCGTGAATGCCGATGGACCCGAAGCCGCAGGAACGCGCTCACGAGGCATGCGCGAGTTAGTGGTAGATACGATTCAATCAGAAGTCGAGGAATTGCCCTCCGAGAGGGCCACCGATCGCCCGGTCAGCGTCGCGCTCACGCTCACCGCGGACAGGTCCCGGGGCGTCCTTGGGCCTGTGAGCCTGACGACGGTCTTCATCAGAGCCAGCCACGGGCCTTGGCGTGGACACCGGCCTGAAATCGGGTGTCCGCGACGAGCCGTTCCATGAGGTGCCGCACTCGCTTCTGCACTGTCCGCAGGCCAAGGCCCATGCGGCGAGCGGCGGTCTTGTCCGTCATGCCGGCAGCCAGAAGGGCCAGCAGTTGCGTCTCCTCGTGAGAGGGCCGGTCGGCGCCTGGTACAGGATCGGACGGTTCCAGTGGTATGGCGGTGCGCCATAGGCTCTCGAACACGCGCGACAGTCCGTCGAGCAGTTCCGAAGGACGGACCACGAGCGCGCTGACGGAGCTGCTGGCCTCGCTGGTGAGCGCGATGATGGCCAATTGGTCGTCGGCGATCAGCAGCTTCATCGGTGCGTTGCTGATGATCCGGCCCTGCTCGCTCGCATCGATGAAGTCGGATATCTGCTCCAGTTTGCCGGGGATGTCGAGGACGCTGCTGTCGTAGAGCCACCGGCTGGTGATCCCCTTGTCCAGCATCTCGAACTCCGCCTCGTTGTCGCTCATCACGTACGGCGGCATGTCGATTCCGCGGAGCTCGGTGTGCACCATGCGTTCCAGCTGGAAGAGCCGTTGCAGCACCGCCTGCCTCCCGACGACGATCTCGATGAGATCGAGCGGATGGCGAACGCCGGACAGCCGGAATCGCTCGGCGAGCTGATTGGCTGTGGCGCGCGCGTGCTGTGCCTGTTCCTCCACCCGGCGCACCCGCTGTTCCTGGGCGGCGAGGAGAGTGGCGAATCCGATACCGGGTTCGATGGCGCAATACCTGGCAGGGGTGTCCGGCAACCGGGCGATCAGTCCGGCGTCCTCGATCCGGGCGAGGATCGGCAGCACACCCTGCGCGCTGGTGCCGGCCAGGAGAGCCATCTCGGTGGTCGTGAGGCTGGGGGCGTCGATGAGTGCGAGGTAGAGGGACTCTTCGGCAGGGCTGAGGCCGAATGGTTCCAACATGGTGCGCTCCTGGTGAGACGTAAACACGCACATGCGCATTCACGCATGCCTTCCGTTGTTCCCGCCCCCGCCACAACATGCCATCATCATTCCGCAGGCGGCAAGGCTATCGCCCGCGGCTTTGGCTGCTGAAGGCCATTGTGCGAACAGAGCCGCACGTTCTGGCGACCTCGCCCGCCCTGGTCAAGCCCTCCGGGCACCCGCTGACACGAACCGGCGCGGGGCGTCCGTCCACGCTCCGCCGCCGGGTGATCCGGCGTGCCCTCCTCCTCCGAAGGAGAACACCGATGGAATCACCTGCGCCTCCGCGAAGAGCCAATCGGCGCCGACTGGCAGTCCTCGGCACCGCGATAGCCACCGCACTGACCGGCCTCGCAGCCGGTGTGCTGCCCACTCACATCGCGCAGGCCGATGCGGCGTCCACCGACGACTCACCCTTCACACACCAGTCAGTCACATGGGGGCCGTGCAAGTGGTACGACTCCACGACGGGCGGCCCTGTGCCGGAGTGCGCGACAGTGTCGGTGCCTCGTGACTGGAGGGCTCCAGGCTCGGGTCCGGAGCTGTCCGTGGCCATCAGCCGGGTCAAGGCGGCCGACGCGGCGCACCGCAAAGGCGTGCTGTTCACCAATCCCGGAGGACCGGGAGGCTCCGGGATCCGTCTGTCGTGGCTGATCGGCAGTTCGCAGCCGAAGGTCGCCGCCGAGTACGACATCATCGGTATGGACCCGCGCGGTGTCGGCGAGAGTACACAGCTGATCTGTGACGTGCCTGTGGACCAACTCGACAGTGCGGTCCACGACAGCCGGGACCTTTCCGCGCAGGCGGTCACCGCGCGACAGAGGACTGCGAAGGCTGTCGCGGATGGATGTGCGGCCAACCCGCTCACCCGTTACGTCAATACGTGGCAGACGACTCACGATATGGACATGATCCGAGCCGTGCTCGGTGAGCGGAAGCTGAACTACCTCGGCTACTCGTACGGCTCCTGGCTAGGGGCGAAGTACGCGGCGCTGTTCCCCCGACGGACGGGTAGGATCGTCCTGGACTCCAACACGGCGTGGATGGATGACCTGGCCGACTCCTGGGAGCGCATGCCGATGGCGTTCCAGCGGCGGTGGGAACGGCAGTTCGCGCCCTGGGCGACCCGCAGCGCGTTCTTCTCCAAGTACCTCGGGAGGACTCCCGCGCAGGTGAATGCGGTGTACGAGCAGGTCCGCGAAACGTTCATCAAGGCCACCGACAACCTGTCCGCCGGTCAGGTTCTCGACGGCTTCGTGCGCACCTCCCTGTATACCGATGCGGGTTTCATCACCATCGGGGCCAGCCTTGGCGTTCTCAAGAGCTGCCTTGTGGACAATCACGACTGGAGCAGGGACGCACTCCTCTCCTGTGGCCAGAGGTTCTCGGACGAGCTGAGCGGGAGCGGCGTGGCAGGCACCGAGTTCCAGGCAGAAGCCAGGGTCGGCACCGACGCCCTGCTGCACCCGGAGAAGCTGGGGGACGCCGCCCCGGAGGGGCTGTCGGCCGTCTTCGACGCGGTGCGGAACGCGACCGGGGACACCGTGCAGGTGTCCGGCGTCTACTACGCGGTGCGGTGCGGTGACGGCGGCCAGTGGCACAGTCCGAACTGGTGGGTCAACTTCGCGCGACGCAACGGCCCCGCCTACCCGCTCACCGGTTACGAGACCTCCCAAGAGGTGTGCAGCTACTGGACGTTGTCCGCACAGCGTCTACCCAACCCGGATGAACATCGGCTCGCGCCGATCGTCACGGTCCAAAGCGAGTTCGACCCTGCTACCGCCTACGAGAACACGTCGCGCAACGTCCGCCAGTTCCACGACGCGCGGCTGGTAGCGATCGATGACGCGGGCGCCCACGGCCAATACGGCATCCGGGGCAACGGATGCGTTGACGACATCGTGAACGCCTATCTGCTCGATGGCGTGACGCCGCCCGCAAGGAGCGTCTGCAAGGGCCTGCCCCTGCCCTTGGAGAACACCGTCCATGCCGTGCCCGGCCCGGTGGACAGCAGCACCCGGCCGCACGCCTCCAGAGCCGAACACGTACCCGCGCGCCTCCGGCACGCAGCGGAGAAGATCATCAAGTAGGGCCATGCCGGAGAAGGGGAGGGCGCCGGGGCGCGTGGAGCGCCCCGGCGTCGGCCGACACCGAGAAGCACCGGTGGAGTACTCATGCTCGTGCGGGTCGATGGATCACACCTCTCCCGCCGTGGACGGTGAGACGCTCAGGCAACCAGTGGCGCGGGGCCCTGGTGTGACGAGGGTCTGGGTGGTGTCGGTACGTCGCTTCGATGATCGGTTGCGGCGGGAACGAAGTCTCCGAAGCCGGATCCCCGACGCCTGCCCCTATCGCTCGCGGAGCGAGTGATGAGTGGTGCACTCCCCTCACCGGTGCCTAACCCCAGACCCGCCATGATGGCCCATGGCTGGCGACATGCAGACTTCCCCACTGCCAAGCAGGCGAACGAATGTGCGCTTCTGGACGGCCGCGATCTGGCAGGGAACCAGCCCCACGCCTCAATTGCAGGAGATTGCGTACATGGGAGGGAATAGCCGAATGGGCCTGTCCCGTACACCTGACTCCGCCGGTGGCGGACCCCGCCGCAGCCGACGAGGGTGGCGGCTGCGGCGAGGTGTCACGGGGCGGGGAGGCCGCGATCCAATCTCCCGGTCGCCACTTCGCGGCAGCCGCGAGGCGAGCTCCGGCCAGGGGGTACCGGTCGGCTCGTGGGTTCGGACGGTGTGTGCAGCTTCTTGTTGCCCCGTGGTGCTCAGACTGCCTCACTGCTGGATCACTAGTCAAGGGGGTGATGGTCTCCCTCATGTGTCCCGGAAGGGATCCGGTCATCTTGCGTCGAAGTGTCCAGATCGCCGCTGGTGATCCCTTGATGGAGCTGGTCTTGAATCCTTGGCTTGCAAAGGAGTCACCTGTTTGACTGGTGACGCCTGACGCGGCTAGTCTGCGCCGTATCACCCACGATCCGGCCGTGAGGACATGGGAGGGGCTGCTGCCATTGGGCCTCGACTCCTGCGGTCCCACGCATCAGAACCTGATCAGGTTCTGATCGGCATCCCCTGAGGAACCACACAATGGACCAGAACGAGTACCTCTATTTCCTGCGCCGAGCGCTCGACGGCATGGTCAGCGCCCTGGAGGAACTCGGCGACGAGCTCGCCAACACCGCACCGCCGCAGACCGGAGCGAACAGCCCGTACGCCATCACCTACCACTGCATGGCCGTCGCGCAGTACTGGATCGGCCACATACTCGCCGGCAGGCCCGTGGACCGGGACCGCGACTCGGAATTCACCGCCCGCGGAACGGTCACAGACCTCAAGGGAAGCCTCGGCCCCCTCTTCGACCAGCTGCGCGACGACCTGCTCGACGTCGAGGGGCTGACGGTCCCGCGCAACACCGCGCCCGCCTCGTTCGAAGGCCCGGACCGCGACCTGAGCTGCCTCGGCGTGCAACTGCATGTCCTGGAGGAACTGGCTCAGCACCACGGGCAGGTGGAGACCGCCAGGGACGTGCTCCTCAACGGCGGAATGTGATGAGCCTGGCGGCCCGCCGGCCGGACACCCCGGCCCCCGCCGAGCGCTGTGTACCGGGATTCGACGACCTCGAGCGCGGATGGCTGCGCAACCGCTCCGGGGTGAAGTGGCACCGGGTGGACCCCACCGTCCTGCCCTCATGGGTGGCCGACATGGACTACCCCATCCCCACCGTTGTCGCCGACGCGCTCCACCACGTCATCGCCGCCGGCGATCTTGGCTACCCCGACTGGCCCGACGGCAGTCCACTGCGCCCGATCTTCGCTCAGCGGATGGCCTCACGCTACGGCTGGCACGCATCCGCCTCCCGCGTCCGCGAGCAGACCGACCTCATCCAGTGCCTGCAACTCATCCTCCACCTGGCCACCTCCCCGGGCGAAGCCGTCGCCGTGCAGACCCCCAACTACCCGCCGTTCCTCGCCACGCTCAAGACCATGCAACGCCCCGCGGTGCACGTCCCGATGGTCGATACCGATGACGGTTGGCGTATGGACATGGCCGCGCTGTCCGACGATGTCGCACGGCGCGGATGCAAGGTCCTCCTCCTGGTCAACCCGCACAACCCGACGGGCCGAGTGCTGACCCGCGACGAGCTCAACGAGATCGCGGCAATCGCACGCCGACACGACCTGCTGGTGATCAGCGACGAGATCCACTCCGAGCTGACCTACTCCCCGAACGAGCACATCCCCTTCGCCTCCCTCTCACCGGACGCGGCCGCACGGACGGTCACGATCACCTCCGCCACCAAGGCGTTCAACCTTGCCGGACTGCGCTGCACTGTCACCCACTACGGCCCCGACCGTCTCCTGGCGATCCGTGACGCGCAACCACCGGACCTGTACGGCACCGTCTCCAACCTCAGCGTCGTTGGTACCCGGGCGGCGTGGCTCGAGGCGGACGCCTGGCAGAAGGACCTGATCACCGTCCTCGACCGCAACCGCAGACGCGTCCATGACGTTCTCCACCACCACGTACCGGCACTGCGCCATCGGCTCCCGGAAGCCACCTACCTCACCTGGATCGACACCGGGCAGCCGCAGGCGGTGGACGGCCCTGCGCAGCACGTCCTGCGCCACGGCGGGGTCCTCCTCGACGGCGGGGAAGCGTTCGGCCCCCGGGCGGGCGCGTACCTCCGACTCAACTTCGCCACCTCCGCCGACGTCCTCGAAGAGATCCTCGACGGCGTGGTCGCGGCACTGGCCCCGTTGCGGAAGTGCTGAGCGCGGCTGCTGAACCACTATCAGTTCCGGACTCGATGCGGCCCGCACGACTTCCTGACCCCGAGGGCTGGGATCGGCTGGGGACCGCCGGTGCGGTTCGAGGCGTCCGCGGGTGGCGTGCGGGGGTGCAGGGGGTTTCTGCGACCGGCAGTGGTCAGGTCTTCGATGTCTCTTTCTTGCGCTGCCGGTAGCTGGCGGCCTTGTGCTTGTTGCCGCATTCGGCCATCCCGCACCATCTGCGGGCGACGGAGCGGGACAGGTCGACGAACATGCGGGTGCAGTCCGGGTTCGCGCACTCTTTCGTGCGGGAGAGTTCGGGTGAGCCGAGGAGTTCGACGGCGTCACGGGCGACGGCGCCGAGCACCTCGTCGATGCCGCCGGTGCGTGTCAGGGTCCCTGCCGCGTCGATCTGCAGTTTCGGCAGCGGCAGCCGCGCCGCGTCGTTGACCTGGGCGAGCTCGTTCACGGCGTGGGCGCTCACGTCCTCGGACTGCACCCGGGCGCGGATGAGTGTGTAGGCGGCCTCGCGCAGTCGGCACGCGCGTTCCAGGCCGTGGCTGTCCATGCCCGCCGGCTCGTCCACGAGTCCGGCCTCGGCGACCCACCGCTGGAGGGCGTCGGCTGAGCCAAGTAGCTCGGTGCGGAGGGTCCGCCGCCACAGCATCGTTCCGGCCAGGTCCAGGCAGAGGCGCCCACTCACAAAGACGAACTCACTCACGTGACCATATTGACAGGTGACGGGCAAGCTGTCCATCGGGGGTGCCGGGGGAGCGGTGAACGCGGCGACGGGCGGCAGGTCCGGCAGGACTCCGCCCGGAGTCTTGCACCACCGCGTCACCAACTCGACAGGTGATGCATGCGGCGGCCGACTCGGCAGTCCTCATCGCCGGTGAGCTGATCACCGACAGCTGGTCGCCGCGTTCAGCCGGCGCCGGGGAAACCGCTACACCTCCGACGGCAAGTGCATCTGGACCGAGCAGGCCGTGCCCGGCACCCGAGGTGACACGGGCGGGGCGAACGCAGAGCCATTGCCCGCGCCGCGGGCCGACCTGCCCCAAGCGGGTGGCAGGCACACCTCACGGACGGAGCCCGGTGCCCGGGCGAGCACCTTCGAGCACCGTTCATGCCTGTCGACCGAGCAACCACGCCGTCTAATCTCAGCGCCGTCATCCTCCACGCGGGACCGTCCCGCACGTGCGCACACGCGAGGAAGCCATCACCCGGGACTGCGGCAGATCCAGGCCCGGGTGATGCGGCCGGGGACCTCTACTGGCCGGTCCAGGTCGACTCCACCTCGTCGGCGGCCACCAGCATGCAGTGGACATCCATCGGATAGGGCGAGGTAACGCCGGCACGGACCGGACGATCACGGCCTCGGCCGATCGCGAGGGGGGCCTGAGCGTCAATAGAGATCATGATGGTCCGTCGGCGCAGGCGCCGCCGGCCGACTGTGCCACGGCCTCTGTGCCGCATGGTGCAGACACCGGTCCGGTACGGCGCTGCACGGGGGTTCCCCGCCACCCGGACCACGAGCCGTTGGCAGCGACACGACCCTTGTCGACAGGCAGCCATCCCAGCGAAGGGAAGCCACTACGCATGACATACAGGCTGTTGTCGGTGACGGGTGAGGGCCAAGCCGCCCCGGTGCGCCTCGCCGGGCGGTGCCTCATGAGTCGCCTGCCGTTGTACAGCGCGCTCGCGACGCTCGTCGCAGGGATTGTGATCGCGATCCCCCGGACACCGGCCGACGCGGTGAAGGACAACCGTGTCGGCGAGGGCCGGATCTGCCGCGCACTCGCGCCGGGCAGGGAGCTCTCGTGCGGTACCTACGGGTTCGGAGACCTCCGCTACGTCTGCCGGACGCACGCCGATGCCGGCCTGTGCTCGCGGACGGAGGCGGTGACCGTACGCAACAACGGACGGTCCGTCGTCCACGTGAGGGCCATCAGCGCCCCACGGCAGGGCGCTCGTGAACGGGGTGCCGACCGTGCCGTCGCTCCCGGTCGCATGCTCAACCTCCGCCCCGGCAGGTCGGGTTTCCTCTTGGACATCACCTTACGCAATGCAGGATCCGCCCCGGCCGCGATCGAAGTGGTCCACTTGGAGTAGCCATCACGGCGGCCTATGAGCCGGAGGTGGAAGCGGTCCGGGATCCGGACCGCGTACGGGGCGGCGGTGGAACCGCCCCGCGTACGCGCCGGACGCGAATGAGCACTGACCCGGCGACCGGAGCCGCGTGGGCGGCTTACCGGTGCGCTCGGCCTACCTCGACCCCCACCACATCGCCGGGGCGCCGCTCGTGAACCACGGTCATCAGGGGACAACGAATGCCTGACGGCCGGCTGGCGAGCCCGGTGGATCGAGATCCTTCGGCCCCGACGATCTACGGAGGCAGTACATGACAGCGGAAAGCAACCGCTCCGCCGACACCGGCAGGCAGCAGACATGGGCGAGCGGTGACTACGCCCGGATCGGCAACCTGTGGATCCTGGTGAGCGAGTCACTGTGTGAGTCAGTAGGCATCGTGCCCGGACGCCGCGTCCTCGACGTGGCGTCAGGCAGCGGCAACGCCGCCCTCGCCGCGGCGCGGCGCATGGCAGTCGTCACCGGTCTCGACTTCGTACCGGAGCTGGTGCAGCAGGCCAAGGTGCGCGCCGCGGCTGATCGGCTGGAGGTGACATTCGAGGTGGGAGACGCGGAACGGCTGCCCTATGCGGACGCCTCCTTCGACACGGTCCTCTCCGTCTTCGGAGTAATGTTCGTTCCCGATCAGCAACGAGCGGCCCACGAGTTGGCCCGCGTCCTGCGCCCCGGCGGCCGGATCGGACTCGCCAACTGGACTCCGGACGGCTTTATGGGCCAGGTGTTCGGTCTCGTGCGCGAATACGCGCCGTCGGCGCCCGCAACCCCCTCACCGACCGAATGGGGAACCGAGCCGCACATCCACCGCCTTCTGGGTCGGCACGTCACCTCAATAGACACCGCGGAGCGGCACTGGACGTTCCGTTTCGCCTCGACGAACGCCTTTGTGGAGTACTTCCGCAACAATTTCGGCCCCGTGAACCGGGCCTTCAGCCTGCTCGACATGGGCGGGCAGCGCGCACTTACGGCGGACTTCACCGAAGTCATCAACAACGCGAACGAGTCGGGCGCCGACACCGTCGTTGTCCGCTCCCGCTATCTCGAAGTCGTCGCCATCAGGTAATTTCTGACGCCGGGGGCGCGGCGGTGCCGCTCGTACTCGGAAGGCGCGCATATGGGTACGTGCGGCCGAGGGGCGCCAACGTGTCCTGGACGCCCCGGTCACCTCGAGCACAACGGCGAGAAAAACCAGGGCTGCCCCTGCCCCTCGCCTGCACGAGGCAGGCGCGCGGCGGACGCGATGGTCTCCTTGTCCATGTCAGGGGCCTTGCGGGGTCGGACCTGGCCGGGGCCGTGTGCGTACCGGACCAGGAGAGCTGTACGGCGAGGCTCAGCGATCGCTGCTCTTGAGCAGGGTGTACCGCACCGTCTGCGCGTGGATCAGACCATCGCGGAAGACGAAGGTGTCAACGCCGTCTTCCACCCGGGCCTCGTCGGCCGTGGCGGCCCATTCCAGGAAAAGGACCTCTCCGGCGAACTGCGGGTTCTTTGGATGCCATGTGGCGTTCGGCAACTCCCGCAGCACGGCACCGATGCCCTGCTTCACGCCTTCACGGCCACGCAGGATTCCGGACCGGGTGATGAAGACGGCGTCTTCGGTGAAGTTGGCGGCGATCGCCTCCAGGTCACCTGAGCCGAGCGCGCGGACATGGTCCTGGAACGTCTCTTCGGGACTTCTGGTCATGAGGGACGGTCTCCCTTGTTCGGTCGGCAGGCGTCTGCCGGCAGGTAGGCGATGCCGTGAGCGCCCTGGGTCCTGAACGGGTCCCCGGAGTCGATGTCGAGAACCCGCAGCGTGGCGCCGGATGCCAGGTCGATCACGCTCACGTTGCCCGAGCGCAGATTGGCAACGAACGCTCGGCTGCCGTCCGGCGTGGTGCGGATGGTGATCGGCACCTGCCCGACTGGTTCACTGAATTGGTGGTTGAACGTGCTGGGTGTGTCACCGGGCGAATAGACCGCGAGCTGTCCCGGTGCAGGGTCTCCCTCGTCGTCTGTGAGAGCGAGGCCGGCGAGGACGCGTCCGTCGGCGGCGACGTGGACCGGGCAGGCAGGGCCGTCCAGCGGGATGCGCCCGGAGACCTGGTCGTTCGAGGTGTCGATCACCAGCAACGTGGGAGCGGCAGGGCCCGCCTTCGCGGCGTCGTAGTGGAGGGCCATTCCCGCCGCGTATGCGTGGCGGCCGTCCGGGGAGACAGCGATCTCCTCGGTTCCGTACGGTGCGGGGATCCGCCCGATCAGGACGCCCAGGGCCAGGTCGAGGACAGAGACGAACGGATCGGCCTTGCTGGTGGCATAGCCCTTGCGGCCGTCGGGCGTGACCGCGACCCAGTGTGGTCCTCGTGCCCCGACCTCGATGCGCTGGACCGGTTTGCGGGTGGTCGTGTCGAGTGCGACCAAGGCTCCGCCGCCCGCCGGACCGGCTTCGACGGTCACGTACAGGACCCCGCGGTCCGTGTCGAGGGCGAGGCCGTGAGGTGCCTCCTCGGGGGCGAGGGAGACAACATCGACAACGGTGCGCAGGAACGGGTCGATGACGGTGATCTCGTGCGCTTTCTCTCCCGGCGCGGTGTACACCCCGGAGCGGTAGGTGTGCGACACGTACAGGAGTCCGGCTGCGTGGTCGATGGCCATCTCGTGCGGCTGGGCTGCCACCGAGAGGTCACCGAGGGGCTGATACGTCAGGCCGTCGAAGAAGCGAACGGCCTCACCAGTGGAGGTAACCACCGCGAGTACGGGACGCCGGGTCCCGGAGTCGTCAGTCACGGCTGATCGTCCTTACATGCCCTGGCGGTCGATGAACTCGATGACTTCGTCGTTCGGCCCGTGGACAAAGGCCGCCTGGAAGCTCATCGGGTTCTCGCCCACCGTCGTGATCGAGGTCGGTTCTCCCAGTGGGCGGGCTCCGGCCGCGACAGCCTTGTCGAAGAGCGCCGCGCACTCGTCGGTACGGATCGCGAAGTGGACCAGCGCCGCCACGCGGCCGCGCTCCACATCGCCGGGCCTGCGCGCCGGGTCCAACGCCTGTGGCGAACCACCGGGCGGCGTCGACTCGGCATCGAACAGCTCAATGAGCCGGTCATCGCCGGCATCGAGGAAGACGGCTCGGTGCACACCACGCTGCGGCACGCTCCATTCCCGAACAAGACGGAAACCGAGGACCTCGGTGTAGAACTCCACCGAGGCCTCCAAGTCATAGACGCGAAGAGCGATGTGGTCGAGGCCTCGATTCAGGACTGGACTGGTCACGAGTGTTCCTTGTCGTCGGGGTCCGAGTTCTTCGAGGAAACGGAGCTGCGGTGGCCACTGGCCATGGACACGGGGCGCCGCACTGGCGTGGCCGCGCCGCCCCGACCGTGGGATGAGTGGTGGGAGCCTCCTGCCTCAGTTGCCGGCGAGGGCCTTCAGGACGGCCTGCGCCGTGGCGGTGCTGGACTGCGGGTTCTGGCCCGTGATCAGGTTGCCGTCCTCGACGACCTTGCTGCTCCAGGCCGCGCCGGTGTCGAGGACGGCACCGCGCTCGCGCAGTCGCGATTCGACGAAGAACGGCGTGTTGTCGCCCAGGCCACCCTGGCGCTCTTCCTCATCGGTGAAGGACGTGAGGTGGCGGCCGGCGAAGGTGAAGCCACCGTCCGAGGTGGTGCTGCTCAGCAGGGCAGCGACACCGTGGCAGAGGGCAGCCACCGCCTTGCCCTGGGCGTTCGCCTCATTGAGCAGTCGGCCGAGCCCGGCGTCCTGGGCGAGGTCGGCCATCGGAGCGTGGCCGCCAGGGATGTAGATCGCGTCGTAGTCACCGGCGCGGACATCGGACAGGGCCAGAGGCGAGGTGATCTGATCCGCGATCGAGGCGAGGTACGCGCGGAATTCCTCGGCATCCCTCTCGGCCACGCCGCCGCGCCCGTCCAAGCTGATCGCGTCGACGGTCGGCCGGACACCGCCGGGGGTGGCGATGTCCACCTGGGCGCCGCCGTTACGCAGCACCTTGTGCGAGGCGGCGACCTCCTCTGCCCAGTAGCCGGTGGGGTGGACCGAGCCGTCGGCCAGCTTCAGCGAGTCCGCGCTGGAGACGACCATCAGTATCTTCGACATCGAATGCCTGCTCTTCTCAGAAGTGTTGCCGGCAGCACAGTGCGCTGCCGGAGTCGCGACCTGGTGCCGCGGCGTTCGTGACAACGTCAGCCTCCATCAGGCCCGTCCCACATACCCACCGCCTTCCATAAGAACGCTTATGGAAGGCGGGTTGCGTGGGGGTCTTGGCGGACCACCCGCCCCCAACGGGGCTCCGCCGCCCACGGGCCGCACCGGCGCCGGACTCCCGCCAATTCGCGTCCGGCGTTGTTCAGGCTCAAAGTGGCACGGGCGCCTGCTCATAGTCCGCTCGAAGTACTGATCACCCATGCCCACAACAACTCGGCGGTGTGAGCGGAGCCGCCACGTCAGTCTCCATGGAGTGGCTCCCTCAAGGCCGATTCCGGACCGGACTGAGCAGTAGTGATCAGATCGGTGGGCTCCCGGGTGAGCAGCCACTCGCAGCAGCATGAGCCGTCGGTTCCGCTTTGAGACAGGAGCAGTGCGGATGACACGGATCCCTCCACGGGGAGGACGATCAGGGGTGGGAAGCGTTCGGGAGCAGGCCTTCGGCTCGCGGCCGCCCGAGTACGAGACGGCCCTGGACGCCCCGGCTCCCGGAAGGTGGCTTTTCGATGTGCTGGGTCCCTTGAGGGTGCACGGGCCCGCGGGCTCGGTGGCGCTCGGCCCGCCGCAGCGTCGGGTTCTCCTTCTGCGGCTGCTTGCCGAGCACTGCCGGCCGGTGTCGGTCGATCGCCTCTGCGAAGACCTGTGGGACGGACGGCCACCGAGCGCCGCACGGTCCTGCGTGCACGCCCACATCAGCAGAATCCGCTCCGCGCTGGCCGCCGACCCAGGGGCTTGCGACGGCGTACTCGCTCATACGCCCGCCCTCACTCATACGTCGGCGGGCTACACGCTGCACGTCGAACGCGAGCAGCGCGACACCGCACTGTTCGAGGGCACTGCCCAACGGGCCAAGGCGCTGGCGGCTGAAGGCAACTGGACCCGGGCACGCACCGAGGCGGAAGGGGCCCTCGCCCTGTGGCGCGGAAGGCCGTACTCGGACGCGGAGGAAAGGTCGTTCGCGCGAGGCGAGGCGAGACGGCTGTCGGAGCTTCGCTGGGCCACCCAGGAATTGCTCGCCGGACTGCTGCTGGAAGAGGGAGCGGTCATCCGGTCCATCGCGGTCGCTGAGGAGATGGTCGCCAGGGACCCGCTGCGCGAGGTCTCCTGGGCCGTCCTGCTCCGCGGTCTCTACCTGGCCGGACGCCCCGCAGAGGCCCTGCGCCGCTTCGAGACCGTCCGGCGCCTGCTCGCGGAGGATCTCGGTACCGAACCGGGCCCCGCACTGCGACAAGTGCACATGGCGATCCTGCGGCACGACACCGGTGCTCTGCGGGCCACTGAACGGAGGAGCGCGGATGTGACGGCGGTCGCCGGCGCGACGGGCAGGATGCGGTCCCCGGGCGCGCGCGCGGTGGGCCGAGAGGCGGAACTGTCACGGCTGACAGGGCTGCTGTCCGCCGCACACAACGGCATCACCAGGTGGGCCGTGGTCTCGGGGGCCGCGGGCATGGGCAAGACACGTTTGCTCGAAGCGCTCGCTCGCGAGGCCGAGCAGCGCGGATCCGTTGTGCACTGGGTCCGACATACGAAGCGGCAGGCCGCGGGCGGCTCCGCTCCCGACCGGACCACGGTCACCGGGCCCCTGCCCGCACGTGGCACGCACGAGAATCCGTCCGGCAGCGGCTCCGGTGATTCGCCGGCGATCGTTCTGGGAAGCAGTGCCCCCGTTCTCCGTCTGGTCGACGACCTTCACCACGCCACTGCCGCCGAGATGGACGAACTGGCCGCCTGGTCCGCGCAGCCCCGGGACGCGCCGTCGCTCCTCGTGTGTGCCGTGGACCGCTTCGGTGCACCCGGTGCCGCGGAACTGCTCGCTGCTCTCGACCACCGCGGGGCGGAACACCTCGAACTCCAGCCTCTCACCGCGGAGGACGTCCGCGACCTGCTGCGCTCGAACGCGGACGCCGATGCCGCCGCCGGCCATCCCGCGGAAGAGGCCGCGGCGCTGCACCACTTGACCGGCGGCAACCCGTTCCTCCTGACCGAACTCCTGCGGCTGCCCGCCGCTCGGCGGACAGGCCCGCACCTGAGTCTTCCGGGCGCCGTGAGAGCCGCCGTCCGGGACCGGTTGCACGCGCTTGCCCCCCGGGCGCGCCGCGTGCTGGAAACCGCTGCCGTCGCCGGAGAGGATCTGGACGTCGCGGTACTGGCGGCGACGACCTCCCTTCCCGGATCGGCCGTGCTCGCCTGTCTGGAGGCCGCCGCCGAGTCAGGTCTGGTGGTGCGGTCCGCCGACTGGACGCCACGTGGACCAGGCACCTACCGGTTCCCGTGCGAGCTCGTCCGTCAAGCCCTCCGGGCAGACCTGAAGGCTCCCCGCGTACGTGAGGTGCACGCGGTGCTGTACCGGGTGCTGTCCGGCCGCCCGGACAGCGATGCCGAAGCCGTCGCCGAGCATGCCGTCGCCGCGGGGCCGCTCGTCGGCGACCGTGAACTGTCCTCCGCCGCCCTGCAGGCCGGGTACACGTGCCTGGACAGATGCCAGGTGGACAGGGCCGGTGAATGGATGGCCCGTGCACTCGCCGGCCATGCGGGTTCGCAACGGCTGAGGGCAGCCTTGGAAGCGGCGCTGTCGCGGACCGGTGCCGCCCCGCAGGAGCCCGCCGGAGCGGACAGTGGGGGGAACAGCGCGACCGCGGGGAACAACGTGATCCGGCTGCCGGTACGGCGAGCCTGACGGCCGTTCCGGTGGCCTGTTCCGCCCGCGCCCCCACGTGGACACTACGGCGGTCTATTCCACGTGGACCACTTCGAGTACGGCCGGGGCAGGTCCCGCGTTGCGCAAGGTGATGTCGAACAGGTAACCCGGGCCGCTGCGACGAAGCGTGACCGCATGGCCAGGAATGATCGCACGGTCGTCGCCCTGCTCACGCACGCCCTGCCGTGGCCCGCTGATGGCGCGCACATGCACGACGGACTGTCCGCGGTTGCGTACGGTCACCGCCTTCGTCCGTGAGCACTGGCCGCCATCGGCGCGGGTCCGGCAGAGGTAGCGCAGGTCCCCGAAGCCGTGGTCACCGCAGGTGAGCTCCGGACCGGGCGCGAGCGCGGACAGGCAGATCCGACCCCTTCTGACACGGTCGTCCTCCTCTGTGTCGGTTGGTGCCCGGGGAATCGAGATCACCGCGCCCGCGACGAGCGTCACGAGCACGCTGTACAAGAGCATGTGGCTCCTGCGGCCTCGTCCGCAAAGGCTTGCCCGAGTCGGCCGACCCTCGCTCTTTCCCGAAGACACCCGGTAAGTCATACGTTGCGTCCATTCATGTGAGTCGGGTACTGCGCCGTGGCGCCGGCAGCCCCCACCGGGTCCGATCATCCCCGGCGCGACGCGTGACTGCCCGAGGGCCCGGCACTGCCCGGACGGAGCCCTTCGAGGCCGTCCGTGCCCCGGCTGATCAGCGCCTCCTTCAGCGCCCTGAGCGCGTAGTAGGAGCGCGACTTGACTGTTCCCGGCGGTATACCCAAGTGGTCGGAGGCCTGGGCCACGCTGTAGCCGAAGTAGTGGACGAGCTGGATCACCTCCCGGTGCTGATCGCTGAGGTCCCGCAGCGCCTCCAGCACGACCTGGGACGTAAGCGTGCGGTCGATGTCGTCCGTCATTGGCAGTTCGGGCTGGTCGGCGGCCGGCACTTCTGCCGGGCGGACCCGCAGGGCACGGCGGTGGTCGATCACAAGACGGCGCGCCACCGTGAACAGCCAAGGCCGGGGGTCCTGCACCGTTGCCAGGTGCTCGCGGTGGTGCCAGGCGCGAGCCGCGGTCTCCTGAAGGATGTCTTCGGCGCGGTACCAGTCACCTCCGAGCATGCGGGAGGCGTATCGCAGCAAGGGAGTTCCGTGCTGCTCGTACACATCCACAAAGAACGCCGAGCAGTTGGTGCCCAAGGGCTCGGGTGTGTCCCGCCCGTCGGCCGTAGGGACGGAGGCGGTCGTGTGGGCTGCGTTCAAGGTCCGCCTCCTGGCCGGAGCCCTCATCGGTCGAAGAACTGTGCAGAGTTGCCCCGCACCGCGCGCGAGAGGGGCACCACATTTGCCGAGTTGTCTTGGCGCCGCCTTGTCGAGGGCCTGTCCAAGGAAGGGTGGCCGTCAGTCGGCCGTGACGCAGGGGAGCCTTCCTTGCCAAGTGGGCAGTTGTGAGTGCTCGCCCATGCTGTCGACTGAGCAACGGAGCCGGTCACACTCGGCTCGGCCGAGAGTAGAAACCACTCGGTCGGCGTCGCACTTTGAGGAGTGGTCGAGTATGAGGGCATTCTCACGAATCGGGGTCGCCTTGGGAGGGGCGCTGCTGATAGCAGCACCGACCGCGTATCCCGCGGCGGCCGCACCGCCGGATGACAGAGGCCTCTGCGTCTCCAAGAGCGGCTGGGGCGAGCTGTGCCTCAAGCAGGATCCCCGGGGTTACGACATCTCGTACTACAAGGCATGGAACCCGGGCCATCAGGTGGACAGGCTTGACTTCAACCTCGACTGCGCGAACGGGCGCTGGTTCGGTGACGAAGGCGCGTTCACCATGTGGAGCATGAAGTGGCGGAGCTACACATTCGCCGTCGGTGTCCAGGGAAGATGCTGGGGCGTATTGATCAATGTGGACACAGGTCAGCGCATGGAGACTCCGCCCGTTGGGTGATCGGGCGCTTCTCGATCGTTCTGTGCGGACTCCGTCCTGCCCGGAAGGGTGCGACAGGACGGAGCCCACTGCCTGCCCTCGGCCCCGGTATCACCCGGCGCACGGCGCAGCAGGCTGTCGGGGGCGAGGACGTCGGCGCGTCTGCCAGAAGGCAGACGCGCCGGTCGGTCGTGATGGTTGTGTCCGTGTCGAGGCGAGGAGGTGCGATCGGGTCGGCGATGCGCCGTCTTCACTCGAAGAGTGCTCGGAGGGTTGTTCAGAGGCCCGATCGGGGGCGTTGCCGCGGGGGAGGGGTGGACATCGCTCGGTCCGGCGGGCCTGCCGGCCGGTGTCGATGCGCCGACGCAGGTTGAACAGCCACCAGAGGAAGCCCAGGGCGACGGCGATGGCGACCGTCTTGCGCGGTCTCGGGCCGCGGCCATGCTTCACATGTCCCAGCCCACCTTGAGCCAGATCGTGCGCCGGCTCGAGGACGCGTTCGGTATCGCCCTGCTGACGCGCACGACCCGCTCGGTGAGGCTGACGCCGAACGGGCGGATGTTCCTCGGGGAGGCACGTGCCGTCCTGGAACGCTTCGACGCCGCGATGCCGAGCGTGCCGCGTCCGGTCTGGTGGGGCGGCTGAGGCTGGGCTACCTCATCGGCTCCGCCCTCGACCACATGCCCGCCATCCTGCGCGCCTTCGGCGAGCGTACCCGGAGGTCTCGCTGGAGGTCGAGGAGTTCGACTTCCGCTTCCCCGAGGCGGGCCCGGACACAGATGCGACCGACGTGGCGATCGTGCGGCCGCCGGTCGACCTTCCGAACGGATCCGAACTGCGCGTACTGCGCAGCGAACCCAGGGTGGCCTGCGTGGCCGACCTCCACCCGCTCGCCTCACGCCGGGAGGTGAGCGTCGCGGACCTGCTCGACCAGCCGATCGTCGCCGCGCCCGGCAGCGGAATCGATTGCGGCGTCGAGAACGCTCCGCGGGTCGGTGCCCTGCTCGGTGACGAATCGGCACAAACCGCGCCTCTACCCAGGCGGACGGCTTCGCCGGGTACCCCGACCACTCCGGCTGCGACCGCACCAGCGGCGGTGACTGACCGCAGCTGACCAAGCCGTCCGCCATGGGGCTCGGGGCTCGGGGAGCCAGTCGGCGGCGTGGGCCGTGGGCACTGTCACGGCCAGGGCGCCCATCGCGGCGAGCCCGGTCGGGACACGGCTGAACCCACGCGCTGCCGTCCTGTGGCGGCGCCGCCGTCGCACTTCTTCGGGTCCAGGGGCCGGGCACCACCATTGCGTTTGACGAGGGGCGGTCGCCCTCGGCTTTCCCTTGGTGCCCCGCCAGCGGAGCCCTGGACGAACCGGCCCGCCGACGCTGCTGCGTCGGCGGGCCGACGGGGTCTTACGGCTTGGTGATCTGCGCGGTGGTGGCCCAGGCCATGACGAGTTGGCCGGTGGCGTTGGGGTGGGCCGCTGTGGTGTTGGGGGCGGGCGTCAGAGATTCGATCCATCGGCGCTCACGGGGCTGGCACATGTCGTGACCGGCAGTGGGCGTGTAGGTGTCCGCGAAGGACACGCCGACGCCGCCGGCCGCGGCGCGGCGTGCCAGCGCCCGGTTGAGCTTCTTGGTCGTGTCCCGAAGGAAGGCGAAGTCGCCCTTGGCAAAGGGAACTTCCTTGCATCCGACTCCGCTGTCGGGGAAGAGAGCGGGATATCCGACCACGATCACCTTGGCGTCGGGGCTGCGCCGCCTGATGTCGGTCAGGATCTCGCGGATGCGGCCTTCCACGGTGTTGATGCGCTCTCCCAGCACGTCCTTGCCACCTGATGTGAAGTGCTTCTTGCAGGGGCTGCCGTTGGGATCGGAGGAGGCGACCAGGACGCAGGTGGTGAGCACGGAGGTGAAGCCGACATCGTTGCCGCCCAGGGTCAGTGTGACCAGCTTGGTGTTGGGGGTGAGGGCACTGGCCTGCGGAGGCTTCGAACCCTGGGGGTTCGCTATGTTCGCGGTCGTGGCCCCGCTGCACGTGACATCCTTGAACGTGCGGTTCTTCCCCGCGGCGGTCTTGGAGACGAGAGTGGGGTAGCTGCCGGTGGTGCGGTCGCACTCCTTGTCAAGGACTCCGGCCAGTCCGGCACCCGAGGCGTAGGAGTCGCCCATCGCGACGTAGTTGGGTCCGTCGGCGGAGCTGGCTGTCGCGTTCTGTGCCACCGCGACTGCTGCGCCCAGGGACAGGGCGGTCGCCGAGGCGACAGCGGCTCCGACGGCCGCGAACCGCCCGCGGGGCAACCTGCTTCTCGAATGCATCATGGGCCTTCTCTGAGTTCTTGTCGAAGTGCGTGGTCTGATCACCCCCGGCGCAATGCGCGGGAGACGGCCCGACAATCGTGGAGGTGGCTTGCCCGGACCTTGTCGACGGCTTGTCCGGGCACAGCACGACAGCGCCGACAGTCAGGCGGAGGGGGCCATTTCAGCTCCTTCCCGCGCCCTGTCACCGTCTGCCCATGCGAGCAACGGGGGCTTGGAGGAGGAAAATCGCGCGGTGCGGTGCTCGGAAGCCGCACTCGGGGATGGGGCTTGAGAACCTCAAGGGGTACATGGCCCTCCCCGCGCTCGCTGGAGCTCAGCAGCGCCCGATGACTTGTGTCGGCTGACAAGACGTTGGCAAGTTTGGCCAAGAAGGATTGGGAGTGTGCTCCTTGTTGTCGCGCCGCAGGGCGCGGCGCATGTTGTGCGTTGCTTGCATTGAGCGTCGCGTGAGGAGGTGTGAGGTGTGAGGCATGGTGATACGTGCCTGGAGCTGCCGCACCTGTTGGGGCTGGCCGGCAGCTTCTCGGCTCACACCCGCGCTACGGCAGAGACAGCGCAAGAGGGTGGTGAACAGGTGCAGCGGACGAGGCCACCATCAGGGCCGGACCCCGTGATGGCCTCCGGCAGCGGCGAGCGGCACTCGTGCCCTGCCTCGCGCCGGACTCGGCCCTTGTGCCGGTCTCGGACGCCGCGGACGACAGGGGCGCAACATCCCGCGAGTGATCCGGCCCCGCGGCTGCCCCGGCGTGTCGGTGCCGGGTGGACCGCACGGGGCGCACGTACGTAGCAGGCAAGCGCGCCGGAGAGCCGAATCACGGCTGGGCACTCCGCTTCCGGGCCCTGGCGCCCCCTCCCCCGCGCCGGGGCCCGGATTCCAAGACTTCGCGGTCCGTGGGGAGCAAGGCGCGGCCACTCGTCGCCCGAGCTCCCTCGGGCGGGTGGGGGCCGAGTCGGCCGCGGCCCGCTCACGCCTGCGTGCTCCGGGCGGGCCAGGAGGGCCCCCTAATGCCGATCAGCTCACATCTTGTTCATCCCGTTGGATCGCCGATCGGCCGCGCCGCCCGGGTTGGCAGCAAGGAGAAAGTCCGATGGTCGAGGCAGCCGCTGTTCTGGCCCGGTGCGCTCAGCACGTGCTGGGCGCACCGCTGCCCCTGCGGATCCGCGCCTGGGACGGCAGCGTGTCCGGCCCGGTGGAAGGGCCCGAACTCGTCGTGCGCAACCGGCGGGCGGTACGCCGCCTGCTGTGGCAACCTGGCGAACTCGGGCTCGCCCGCGGGTGGGTCGCCGGGGACCTCGCGATAGGCGGCGACCTGTACGAGGCGCTGGACAGGCTCGCAGGGCTGCTGTGGGAGCGGGACGGGGACGCGGGACGGTCCTTCGCGGCGGCCCGGGTTGTCGAAGCCCTGCGCGCCCCCGGAACCGTTCGCGACGTGCGGGAGTTGCTGGCCCTCGTCCGCCATCCGATGCCTCCGCGTCCGCCCGCCGAGGAGGTCCCGCACCGTCGGGGCAGGGCGCACACCCTGGGCCGTGATCGCGCCGCGATCAGTCACCACTATGACGTGGGCAACGACTTCTACGCCCTCGTGCTGGGCCCCTCCCTGGTCTATTCGTGCGGCTACTGGGAGTCTGCCCCACCGTCTTTTGGGGCGACGCTGGAGAAAGCGCAGTACGACAAGCTCAACCTGGTCTGCCGCAAGCTCGCCCTTCGACCGGGGCAGCGGTTGCTCGACGTCGGCTGCGGATGGGGTTCGATGGCTGTGCACGCCGCCTTGGAGCACGAGGTGCACGTCGTGGGCGTCACCCTCTCCGAGGAGCAGGCCGCACTGGCGCGCGACCGTGTCGCCGACATGGGTCTGTCCGACCGGATCGAGATACGTGTGCAGGATTACCGAGAGGTGGCGGACGGTCCGTACGACGCCATCTCCTCGATCGGCATGGCCGAGCACGTCGGGGCCCAGGGCTACCTTGCCTATGCCCGGCAGTTGTACCGGCTGCTGCGGCCGGAGGGGCGCCTGCTCAACCACCAGATAGCGCGCCGCCCACTGCGGAGCGAGCAGTCGTACCGCATGAACGGGTTCATCGACCGCTACGTCTTCCCCGACGGCGAACTCGCACCGGTCGGTTCGACCGTGTCCCTGCTGGAGGAGGCCGGGTTCGAGGTGCGAGACGTCGAGGTGCTGAGGGAGCACTACGCCCTGACGCTGCGTGCCTGGGTGGCCAACCTGGAGGCCAACTGGCACGAGGCGGTCCGCCTCACGAGCCCCGGCAGGGCTCGGGTGTGGCGGCTGTACATGGCCGCGTCGGCGCTCGGGTTCGAACACAATGCGATGGGCGTCAACCAGGTGCTGGCCGTGAAGACCACGCCGGACGGCGTCTCCGGCATCGCGCGGGGGCGCCGGTGGTGACCGAGCACTGGGACTGCGGCGCCGTCGAAGGGCACGTCAGCCGGATCGAGTAGCTGAAGCGGCAGACGTTCGGCCGCGCGAAGCACGAGCTCTTCCGTGAAACGTGTACCTGGCGCTCCGGCGGACGCCGTATCAACCGCAGGAGCGTCGGCCGGCTTGCCCGGACGGTGAGGGCCGTGCGCCAGGCGGGCACCGGCCTGGCCGGATGGCTTCGTCGCACGACGCTCCAGTACCGTCCGGAGTGACCGGCGCTTCGCCGTCCGTGCAGGCAGGCAACCCCTCGGCCTGCCGACGAACGTCAGCCCGCAGGGCAGAGCGCGCTCACGGCACCGGAACCGCCGGACCTGCCGTCCAGCAGCCAGGACCACGCAGCCGGAGCCCGCTCCGCGGGAAGCACGGGTCCGAACGACCACCAACTCATCGTCGTACGACGTTGGGGGCGAATGTCGCTCCCGCGTGGCGGCCTGCGCACACTCTGGCGAACTTGTTCGTAGCGAACATGTTCGCTACGGTGTACTGGTGACTCCGAGAACTGCCGCATCGTGCGGTCGTCGTGAGCGGTCCGCCAAGTCCCTTACGTATGAGGCCATCGTCGCTACCGCGATTGCGCCTGAAGTGCGAAGGGCCGCAGTCCGTCACGATGAGGTGCCCTGGTGCGGTGGCTCGATACCGGACCCGAGCCACTGCTTGTGCATGTGACCAACACGGCCGAGCCGCACGCGGCGATGCTCGAGAACCTCCTGGGCGCCCTTGCCCCAGCCCGGTCCACGCCAAAGGGGGCGCGGCCCCAGCACCAACCCGAAGGGAAAGCAGGCATGACCATGAGCGCTACCCACCACCCCATCATCGTCGTCGGCGCCGGCCTCGGCGGACTGACGCTGGCACGCGTCCTGCATGTGAACGGCATCCAGACCGTGGTCCTCGACCTGGAGCCCGGTGCGCACGCTCGGACCCAGGGCGGCATGCTCGACATCCACGAGGAGACCGGTCAGGCAGCCCTGCGCGCCGCCGGACTGCATGAGGAGTTCCGCGCCAAGGTACACCCCGGTGGCGAGGCCCTGCGGGTCCTGGACAGGCACGCGCACGTCCTGATGGAAGAAGCAGACCACGGCGGGCGCGGCCGCCCGGAAATCGACCGCGGCGACCTGCGCGCAATCCTGCTCCACTCGCTGCCCGAGGGCACCGTCCGCTGGAACAGCAAGGTCGCCGGCGCGCGACCGCTCGACTCCGGGCGGCACGAGGTCACTCTCGCCGATGGGACCGCCCTCACCACCGACCTGCTCATCGGCGCGGACGGCGCCTGGTCCCGCATCCGCCCGCTGCTCTCCGCCGCCAAGCCCGTCTACACCGGCATCTCCTTCGTCGAACTGGACCTCCTCGACGCCGACGCCCGTCACCCGGAGTGCGCCAAGCTGATCGGCGGAGGAATGCTCTTCGCACTCGGCGACAACAAGGGCTTTCTCGCTCACCGCGAGAGCGACGGCAGCCTGCACATCTACACCGCGCTGCGCGCTGCGGAAAGCTGGCTGTCCACCCTCGATTTCACCGATCCCCACTCTGCCAAAGCCGCGCTGCTGGAGCACTTTGCGGACTGGGCGCCCAGTTTGCGCAAGTTGGTCGCCGATGCTGACGGCCCGGTGGTCCCTCGCCTGATCCAGGCGCTGCCCGTCGGCCACCTGTGGAAGCGCACCCCCGGTGTCACCTTGCTCGGTGACGCGGCGCACCTGATGTCCCCCTTCGCAGGAGAAGGCGCCAACCTCGCCATGATCGACGGCGCCGATCTCGGCCGGGCACTGGCCTCACATCCCGGGGACACCGAGACAGCGCTGACGGTGTACGAGGGCATCCTCTTCCCGCGCAGTGAGAAGACCGCCCGGCAGTCGGCGAAGGGCCTGGAGACCATCTTCAACGACCGTGCCCCACAGCCTCTCGTCGACATGCTCGCCTCCTTCACAACCGAATGACCCAGAACCTCGACGCCGGCGCCCCTCGTCGGCGGAGGATCCCTCACATCGGCCCGCGCCGGCGCCGACACGGTGCCCGGGAGGTGCCTGGCAGCGATCCTTCGTGGGCACGTCGGGCCGCACGCGGCAACGGTTGCCGGCAGCCTCGTTCGGGCCATCGGGGGTGGCTGCTCAGCGGCGCCTTCCGACCAAGCAGATGTGGACTCGCACATCCCTCCCCGCGTGAGCAGCTTCAGGCATGAAACGTGCCTGTTGGCTGAGTAACCGTTCCCCATAGCTTCATCCGTGTCACGACCCCGGCGCATATGTGTGGGCGGAGTCGTCGATGGTGAGAAGTCGGCTGTTGGCACCCTTGGGCAACGCACTTGATTCGGGTCAGGGCGCGGCAGCCACGGAGGGGTCCGCCACCAGCGCGCCGGATCAAAACGGCCCGGTTTCTTGCCGAACCCCGTAGAGCAACACATCGAAGGATGAAGATGAACAAGCACATGAGGACGATGACAACTGCTGCGGGAGCTCTGGTTGTGGCGGCTGCATCGCTGCTGGCGGCTCCTCCCGCCAATGCGGCTGGGCCGGTGAAGTGCAGCGCCGCCGGGATCTCGACGGTATGCATCAATGACGATCCCGACGGATACCGGGCGTCTGTCACTCCGTGGTACGACCTGGCCAATGACACGCTGGACTTCAACCTCTGGTGCGCGAACGGCACCTGGTACGGCGACGAAGGTTCCTTCGTGGCCGAATTCGGCAAGGAGAAGAGCTACATCTTCAAGGTCGGTCGCCAGGGCAGCTGCTTCGTCCGCCTCCTCAACAGGAGTACGGGCGAGCAGTGGGACACGCCGAGTATCTCCCGCTGATTCCCACCCCCGCGCTACACCGGTCGGGCACACGGTTCGGGGGATGGCCTGTCTGTCCCTGGCAGATCAGGCCGTCCCTTCGAGCGGGCTCCAACCCATCCGCCTGCTGACCGAAGGGCACGGCGACTTGGTCGACGAACGGGCGGACAGCGCTGTGTTGGACGAAGGGCAACCTTTCAGGTGCTCCACCACGGCCGCTTTGCTGTTGTCTCATGGCGATGATTTCGACGGACACGAGCTACGCTTCTACCTCTTCTGCGAAAAGGGCCCTCCCCACGGCGATGACGGCGCCTTCCACGCCGGACAACGCAAGACGTACACCTATAACTTCCGGATTCCCCCTCAAGGCCTCTGCCACGTCCTACTCTCGGACCGGACTGCCGGAAAGAAGTGGTACACACCAAACATCGAGCGCTGACGCCGCCGCTCAGCCGGACCGCCCTGCCCGCAATGGATCTCGCGGGCAGGGCGGTCCACTTGCCTTTGACCGGCCACGCGTCGCAACGTGGCTGCTCGGTCCAGGGAGGTTGCGCGACGGGAGGCTCCCCGAGGGCGTGAGCCCGGTGCCCGGAAGTGAGTAGTTCAGACCATGGATCATGCCTGGCGACTGAGCAGCCATGCCGCATAACTTCGTCCCCGTCACCCCTCCTTCGATGACTCAGGAAGACAGGAGACTCCATGGCAACCCTCAAGAGGCGGACGTTCGCCGCCCTGACCGCCGGCCTCGGCACCGCCGCTGCTTCGTTGACTTTCGCATCCTCCGCCCATGCCGACTTCGCCTGGCACTGCAACGACCACGCGGGTCCCAGAGGGGCTTCGAAGGTGTGCGTCCAAACCGTTCCAGACGGCTACAACGCCTCGGTGGTCGTGGGCTCGGATCTGAATGGGCACACAGTGGACTTCAACCTGAACTGCTCAAACGGCCGTTGGTTCGGCGATGACGGGACCTTCCCCGTCCGCTATCCCCAAATCCGCACGTATGTCTTCAAGGTCGGGCAACAAGGGGAGTGTTGGGTCAAGCTCTACGACTACACAACCGGCATGGAATGGGACTCACCGCTCACCTCCTCCTGACGTCGTCGGTCGGCGTCGGGTTCGAGTGGATCTCCTGGGCGCAAAGAGGGGGCATCCGTCGTCCATGGATCGGCGGATGCCCCGGACCTCTCTGCGCACTGCTGCGATCAGTGGCTTCCCATCGCTACAGGGGCCAGGTCGATCAGGCCTCGGCCGGTTTCGTCCTCCCGGCCGAGACTGCTGCTTGGTCGCTGCTCGGCGCTGTCAGCCGATGTGGTAGGGGTCCCCGTACACATGCCAGTCCAGCGGCGTGTCCAGATCGAGGTTGCCGTTCTGCAGGAACACCCGTTGGGCGGTGTCGACGCGGCTGGTGTCCCAGTGTTCCTCCTCCTGTTTCATCGCCCAGACCCGCGCGTCGAGGAAGGCGTTGAGGTACGTCACTTCGTCGCCGCCCTGGGCCGGAGGCGCGGCAACGGAGAGGGCGCGCCTGCGGATGCCGCCGAAGCTTATTGGGTCGCTGCCGTTGCCGTGCATCACGAGGGCGTCGTAGTAGCAGAACTGGCCCAGCACTCCGATGCCGTCCGCCTTGCCCTGTGCGACCGCCGGATCGAAATATACGCGGTCGCGCTCGTCGTCCTGGGCCCGCTCGAACCCGGAATCGTCGGCCGCCGTCTGCCAGTCCTCGGGGAAGCCCGGGTCCAGGCCCTCGTGCGAGTCGGTGTTGTCGACCGCGCGCAGGGCGTCCAGGTACGGGGCGAGTACGTTGCCGGGCTCGCGTCGGGTGTAGAGCTCGACGAGGTCGAGCATGTCGCCGGTGCCCGAGCAGAAGCCGATGATCCCGGCCGTGTAGCCGCGGCCGTCGCCGATGTCCTCGATGTAGCGGTACTGGGCCCGCCAGTCCAGCGAGGCGTTCTCCGCGCTGGAGACGAGCTGCATGGCGATCTCCTTCTTGACCGGGTCGTCGAGCCCGATCCCACTCGCCCGGGTGGTGGCCGCGGTGGCGGATTGCGTCGCGAGGAGCGGACCGGCCACGACGGTGGCTCCGATCAGGGTGAGCAGGGTGCGACGCGATGTCTGATGGCGCAGGGGTTCCATGGGACCTCCGGGGGAGAGCGCTTTTCCATCGGGGACAGGATTGATCAGTAAGTTTTCCTGTCAGGCAAGCGGCTCAACAGCCGCGTGGGACCCGTACCGCACGAGGATCGCGGTGACCGGGCTGAGGAAGTAGTGAGGGGTGGCCTTGCCCGGCCCTGTCCGCCCCGATACGGACAGCGCCCGCTTCCGGCAGCCACACTGCTGGAAGCGGGCGCTTCGTACCCTGACAGTCCCTTTGCTCTGGCGCCGGGTCCTCATACCCGCCACGTTGGCCGAGAAGCAGACCGCCGACGCCGACCTTCACTGCCTGTGGGACTCACCATCCGTGGAAGTCGAGGCGCCAGTCATGCGAACGAGTGACATTGGCGATCCATGCCCACTTGTTGTAGCCGCCGTCACCCTGCCGTTCGAACCAGCCGTCCTTGAATACCGCCCAATAGTAGTCGCTGTGTGGATCCGTACCACACTGCGACGGCGAAATTTCCTTACCACTGTCCACGACCCCGTTGAACTGGGAACCGGACCGGGAACCTCCCTTCCACACCATGATGTTGCCCCGATGTCCATAGGTCTTCTGAACCTCTACCGCCAGAGTGCGCAGATCGCAGGTGTTGAAGTTGAAGCTTCTGGTCGAGGAGGCCACCGAGCCCCCCGATTCCGTGGCATGCGCCGGAGCGGCAAGCACCCCGGAAACAACCACGGCCAGCGCCGCCATTGCAATCCGGAACGACTTCCGGTTGCCGCGAGCTTTACCGCCTCGAATCCTCGAATCGAACAAGTCGACCTCACTGGTGTGTGCTGGGCGGAGCGTGAAATATTTGACTCGCCCGACTATGGGGGATGAATGAAGCCGACCACTGCGCCCCGGCTCCTTGCTGGTCACGCTCACGGTCGGCGATGTGGTCACACTGAGGCAGGCAAGTGCTCACACACCAGGCCATATACTGTTCGCCATTGCTCATTCGGAGCGGCAGGCAGCCGAGGGTGAGTCGGCATCAAACCGGCTGACGCACGCACAGCCCAGCTATCCCTGTAGTCGACCCTGAGAGAGGTTCAGGGCCCATCCGACAGGGCAGAGCACCGCAAGGTGATCAGTGCGTGCTCCGCGGTGGCGATGCGGACCAGGCCGCGGGTGCGGTCGGGCAGTGCCGCAAGTGACATCGACCAGCGGGAGAGGCGACGGAAGCGGAGAGCGGCACTGCCTTCCGGGCAACACGAAGGCGGCCGCATCCTTTGGCTGGGTGCGGGCGCCTTCGTGCGGCTGGGAGGCTTTACGCGCGCAGGCTGTTGAGGGCGACGCGGCCAGTGGCGTTGCTGCGTATGTCGATGCCGACCTGGACGCCTTCGGCGAGCGACAGGTCGTAGTCCTTGGAGGGACCGTTGGGGGCAATGGACGTGTCGACCGCGGTATGGATCCTGCCGGCGGAGTCCTTCCAGTACACGCGGAAGTGCAGGGTGCGATTCATGCCCTCGTTGAAGAGGTAGACGTGTTCGCCCTTGGCATCGAAGTAGTTGCTGATGTTGGTGTCGTAGTCCCCGCTCTCGCCCAATTCCACGCTGCCGCTGACGCCGCCGGAGTCACCGTCGTCGGTGTAGCGGTCGCACAGGCCCCAGTAGTTGCCCGTCGGGTCGGCGGAGCAGGGCACGGTTGTTGCGTTCGCTGAGGGGGCCATGGCAATGCCGGTGAGAGCGAGGGCGGCCATTGCGGTGGCCAGGGTGGCGCTGCGGAGCACGGTCTGCATGCTGGTTCTCCTTGTCGCAGGGGATGCGAACGGATAGGTGAGGAACATCAGTTTGAGTGGGTTCCCGGCGTTCGAGATGTCTGCCATCTTGATCAGGAAGACTCCAGGAGTGAGGTCAGGGGCGCCGTCGGCGCCCTTCCATCGGTTACGTGGCTGGACAGACCCCTGGCGCTGCGGGCTGCCGGAGCACGAGGTATCCGGTCCCCGCCTGGCCTGTTCGGCCGGTGCTTCGTACGCTAAGAGCTCCCGCGCGCTGGAGGTTCAAGCGGTTGTGAGTCAGATCACGTGGACCATTGGGGACTTGGCGGCTCGCACCGGACTGCCGGTGAAGACGATCCGGTACTACTCCGACATCGGACTGCTGCCCATGGCCGAGCGCAGCGTCGGCGGCCACCGTCGGTACGCGCCGCAGGCCCTGGAACGGCTCCGCCTGGTGCAGCGGCTGCGCGCGCTGGACACCCCGATCGCCACCATCACCCAACTGGCCACCGGCGAGCGCACGCTCAGTGACCTCCTGGTCGGCGAGCTCGACCTGGTGCAGAGCCGGTTGGCCGAACTGCGCTGGCGCCAGGCCACCTTGCAGGCCCTGGACAACTGCTCACGGCCGGAGCAGCTGCGCCGTCTGGAGGTGCTGTCCCGGGTGCAGCGGCTGCCCGAAGCCCATAAGGACCTCTCCCGGGCCTGGGAGCGGATAATCCCGGCGTCGGTACCGGCGCGCCTGACCGATGCCATCGCCGCGCAGGCTGTTCCGGAACCACCACGGGATCCGTCGCCACAGGAGGTTCTGGCCTATGCCGAACTCCACTCCCTCACCGCGCACCCGGACTTCCTCGCTTACTGGGTTGCTCCGCACGTACGCGACAAGGCTTCGCTGTACTCCGAACTGCTCGATGCCTCAGAACTCGCCGCCGACGCTGTCGCCGACGGCCTGCCGCCCCGGCAGGGCAACGCGCTGGACCACTTCGCCCAGGCCTGCGCACGCGCCCGCGAAGAGCAGGACAGCCCGACCTTCCGCGCCTTCATGGGCGCGGAGTTCCGCGGCACAGTCCCCCTCTTCCGCCGCTACTGGCAGCACGTCGCCACCGTCACTGCTGACCGCAGACCCAACCTGGGGGCCACCCACTGCTGGCTGGTCGAAGGACTCGGGGTGATGTGAAGACCGACCGATGGAGCACCGAACGGCCCGTGACGGGAGTGCCAGGAAGCGGTGCGTGCTCGGCGTGCCAGTGGCCCCGGTGGGACGGCCTGCGAGGAACCGCTCCGTTCCGGCTGTCCGTGGTTGTCCGCTCGATCTGGCTCGGATCCGGCACGTGGGCCCTCCGCGGTGAGGCAGGGGCGAGGCGTCTATTGCGAAGGTGGCTGCGGGTGCGGGGTGGCGCTACTGCTTCCGCGCGGCGACGGTCACCGTCCGGCGGACAAGCCGCTGCGCGGCGCGCAGGAGGAGGCGGGTGTGCCGCCCGGGCGCTGGCTGGGCCGGGGCCCGGCCGCGCTCGGGTCGGCGTCCGGCGAGACCGTGACCGATCGGCTGGCCGTGCAGGGCTTCGGCGTACTCGGGTGGTGTCCGATTTGTGCTCAAGCGAGGCCGACTTCGACAAGATCAAGACGGTTCGTGCAACCGCCATGCCATGAGAGGCGGCGGCGTCCCGCCACGGTGCGATAACCGCCGCCCACCCTCCGCCTCAACTCTTGCTCATTCTATCGAAAGTCGATAGATTCCCATCGCAACTCGATGTAAGGACGGGTCATGGGAAAGCTGACAGTGCGTGCGCTGCGCGCCGTGCTCGTGGTGGTGCTCGCCGGCACCGTGTTCGTACAGGCATTGATGGTGTGGGCGTTGGCCACCGACCCGGAGGACGGGTCGCTCCCACTGACCCCGCTGCGCGTGATCACGATCCTGGGCATGGTGTCGGTCCAGGCCGCCCTGGTCTGCGTATGGCGGCTGGTGACGATGGTGCGACGCGGAACCGTGTTCTCCCACGCCGCCTTCCGGTACGTGGACGTCGTGATCGGCGCGATCGTGGCGGCTGCCCTCATGTGGTTCGCGGTCACGGCCCTCAATGCGCCGGGCCAGCGGGCCGACCCGGGCGTCACCCTCATCATGGGCGGGGTCGGCGTGGCCATCCTGGGGGTCGCGCTCATCGTGCTCGTGCTGCGGATGCTGCTCGCCCAGGCCGTCGCGCGCGACGTCGAAGCGGCGCAGATGCAGGCCGAGTTGGACGAGGTGATCTGATGCCGATCGCCGTCGACATCGACGTGATGCTGGCCCGGCGGAAGATGTCCGTGGGCGAGCTCGCGGACCGCGTAGGGATCACGCCCGCCAACCTGGCGGTACTCAAGAACGGCCGCGCCAAGGCGGTGCGCTTCGCGACGCTCGCCGCGCTCTGCGAGGTGCTCAAGTGCCAGCCGGGCGACCTGCTGCGCTGGGAGGCCGAGGACGCCGCGGGCGGATGACGTGCCACGGGGCGGGCACGAAAACGCCTGGCACCACCGGCCCGTGACGCGGCACGTGGACCGCATGGACGTGACCGCCGATCACCCGCAGCGCCGCCCCGACCCCGTTGGTGGATTCCGGTTGACCTGCACCCCACCGCCCTGGTCGACGATCGCGACCTGCGAACGTGACCTCCCCACCGCAAACCCCCGTGCGTACGCGGTTCCGGCCGGAGCGCCCTGCCTGCCGGCGGTGGGCGAGTGGATCACCGACGCCCGGCCGTCCGTCCTGGAGCACCTCGGCGTACGGCCCGATCCGCTGTCCCCGAAGCGGTGCCCGCCACGGACCGCAAGATTCATCTGCTCGCCGCCGGCGGCCACCTCTGCGGCCCGGTCCTGGCCCAACTCGACGTGGGCGAGAAGACCAACGAGATCACCTGCTTCCAGCCTGCCGGAGCCCTCAGGGGTGCTGGAGGAGGCATTGCCGCGTCGCGGCTCACCGCCCAACCGACCCCGACACGTGCTGACTGCCTTTCACCTTCGGCGGCGGTCAACCCTTCGGCGGTGGTCAAGTGGACGACACACGCGGGTGGGGGCGGGCAAACGCCCGCCCCCACCTGTCCTGCGGCATGTCAGCCGGTCAGGTCGTTTCCCGGGTTACCGGAACTTGCGCTTACTTGACGCCAGTGTGGCAGTACCAGATGGTGCTGCTCTGACCGATGGCGCCGTCGAGCTCCTCCGAGTCGGGCTGGGGGGTCAGAATCTGGAGGTCGAGGATCGCGTTCATTGGTCGGTTCTCCTTTTTGCTTGCTGTACCAACAGGGATCTGCAGCCGTCTGGGACGGCTCGGCGCCGGAGGGCTCAAGGCCACTTGCCCCGGGCCGGTGTGGATGGTTTTCGCCGGTTCGCCTCGTCGACGGTCCGCGGTGCCGGAGTCGGGTTCACGATCGGTCCTCTCGTTCGTTCCGGAAGGGGCGGGGGAGCAGGGGCAGGACGGGCAGGTCGCCGGCGACGGTGCGCAGGGCGTGCAGGACGCCCGCCGTACCGGTGGCCAGGTCCATGGACAGGCGCATGTTCTGGGCGCCGATGGTGGCGATGCCGTCTTCGTAGGGCAGCGCGTGCCAGGCGAGGTCCCTGATGTGGCGGGTGAGCGCGGCGGACAGACTCGTGTTGTGGTCGACGGCGTGGTTGTGGGCGAGGGCGGCGGCGAGTCCGGCCCGGCCGGCGAGAAGCCCACTGTGGACGGTGAAGTCCAGGTCGAGGGTGGTGTGCAGAGCGTTCAGGGCGTCGGCGAGTTCTTCCTCGGGACGGTGCCTCAGGTAGGTGGCCAGGACTACTGCGATGCCCGCGCTGCCGGCTCCGAGGGTCGGCAGGGCCCGAGATCCGTCACTCAGGGTGAGCGTCGTGCCCGTGCGGCGGCAGTGGTCCAGATCGAGGTGGACGGCGCGGCGGGCGAGGTCCAGGTAGCGGCTCTCGCCGGTGTCCTCGTACAGGCCGAGGAAGAACAGGGCCGGTCCGCTCCAACCGCGCATGAGTCCGGCCCGGCCCGCGGGGGCCCGCGTGACGCCGGTCAGCCGTGCGGCGAGGCGTTCGCCGGTCTGCAGGGCCTGCGTGTGCAAGGCGGGCATGTCCAGGGCCTGTGCGAGATGCCGCAGGTTGAGTCCGATGCCGGCCAGACCCTCGTGCATGCCGGAGGGAGTCGCGTCGGTGGTGAGGTCGATGGCTCGGTTCAGGACGTCGAGAGCCTGATCGGCGCGACCGAGCAGGCGCAGGGTGTGGGCGGCTCCGTTCAGGCCGTCGTACAGGCCTGGACGAGGTTGTTCGGCACGCAGGGTGGCCTGCCACAACCACTCGTGGTGTTCGGGGTCGGTCTCGTGTCCGGTGGCGGTGAGGGCGTACAGGACGCCCGCGGCTCCGTGGGCGAGGGTGTAGCCGCCGTCGTGCAGGGCGGTGGGCTCGCCGGGGAAGAGCCGGTCGGTGCGCTCGGGGGTGGCGCTGGCCCGGATCGCGGTGACCAGGGCCTGCTCCAGCTTGCGGGCCGACGGCGAACGGGAGTCGTTCGCGGTGGCGGCGAACAGGTCCGCTGTTGCCCGGTCGGTGCGGGGCGTGGTGCCGGGAGGGGTCAGTGTGCGGCGTACGCGGTCGGTGAACCCGGCGGGTAGGGGGAAGAGTTCGGCTGCCCTGTCGACGAGTTGGCCGGCCCGGGCGGGATCGAGGTCCAGCATCGTGGTCAGCGGCAAGAACAGCGCCAGGCGCAGGCAGTCCAGTGCGTAGCGGTCGCGGTCGAAGCCGGTGGCGTGCGCAGCGACGAAGCCGGGAGTGGCGATACTGGGGTCCGGGTCCTCGGTGCCGGGCCGGAAGGCGATCTCGAAGTCGATGAGCGCGATGCGGCCGTCGGGGCGGATCATCACGTTGCTGGGGCTCAGGTCGCCGAAGACGGTTCCGGTGGCGTGGACGGACTCCAGGATTCGTTCGAGCTGGTCGAGGATGTCCAGGACCGTGTCCACGTACTCCTGGCGCTGCCGTGCATCCCGGCCTGGCATGGTCAGTGGGTTGGTGGTCGCCGTGAACTGCTGGAGCGTCTGGCCCTCGATGTACTCCTGGACCAGGAAGTGGTGCTCCCAGGCGGTGAACGTGCCCAGCAGCGCGGGAACACCGTCCAGGTGAGCGAGCCGGCGCAGCGTCGCGGCTTCCCGGTGCAGCCGGGTCACCGCGTCGTCGCCCGCGCCGTCCAGGCCGGCCAGTGGGCGGGCCTCCCGCAGTACCACCCGCCGCCCGGTGCCGTTCTCGGTGGCGAGGTAGATGCCGCCCCCGTTCGAGTAGTGCAGGGCCTTCTCCACGGTGTACGGAAAGGCCGGGCCGTCCTGGGCCACTCGGCCGGCGGCGATCTGCTCGGCGACGAAGCCGGGTACCGGCGCCCAGTCGGGGACCCGGAAGACAGGGGTGCGCTCGTCGGGGACGAGAACCCCGTCAGGGCGGGCGACGGCCGGTGTCCGGTCACCGTTCCCGGACAGGCATTCACGGCGGGCGAAGCCTCCGTAGCGCAGGTAGAGGGGCCCTTGCCGCCACCTCAGATCGCTGAGGATGTACGGCCCCTGGTAGCCGCTGAGGACGGGCCCCAGTTCGTCGAGGGCGCCCTTGAGACCGGCGTCGTCGACCGGATAGAGCGTCATGAGCTTGCCGCTGCTGCCGCGGGGCGCGTACTTGCTGTTCGTGGACTGGTGAGCCCGCGTATCCGGCAGGAACTTGAAGGTCAGCGAACGGGACAGACAGTACTCCCACACCGTGTCGATGACCTCGGCCGCGTCATCGGCCTTGGCCGACACGTGAATCTTCCAGCCCTGATCGGGAAGTTGGGCGTTCTCGGGGCTCAGATACACCCAGGTGCTGGTCTCGATGCGGCGCCAGCCGGGCGGCGCCGGGCGCCCGGTCGCGGGGAACGGCGTGCCGGCCCGGGAACGGCCGGGGTGGTCGTAGAACTGCACGCCCGCTCGGCAGTAGGCGAGATGGTTGGCTCTGTCCATGATTTCCTCTCCTGCAAGGGCGCGCGGACGATGTGGTCTCAATCGCCTCGCCGGGATGGCCAACCCTCCGGGTGCAGGGCCCCGCTCCCGAACGATGCCGTAAATTCTTGCGATCCGGCTTTTTGTGCGGGTAGATCAAGTCGACCAGTCCGGCCCCACGAGGCACCAGGCAGTTCTCCCGGCGGAATAACGGCCTGGCATACTTCTGCCGGGAAGATCTCTGAGGCCGGACCACGCTGAACAGAAGGAATGCGACATGGACCCTGCCGCACCGGTCACGGAGGAGTTCGGGCGGCTGTTACTGGCCCTGCGCAAGCGCGCCGGGCTGAGCCAGGAGCGGCTGTCCCACGCCGCGGGGGTGAGCGTGCGCGCACTGGCCGATCTGGAACGCGGTCGCGCCCGTGGACCGCAGCGACGGACCGTGCAGGCCCTGGCAGCCGGGCTGGGCCTCGATGACGACACCGCCGCCGAGTTGGAGCGGGCCGCCTGCCTCGGACGGCCCCGCCCGCGGGCGTGTACCGGGCCGCAGGCCCACAGCCCTCTGGCTTTGCCGCGTGACATCAGCGACTTCGTCGCTCGCGGTCCGGCCCTGGCCGGATTGCTCGCCCTGGCAGAGGGCGCCGACCCCGCCCGCTCAGCGGTCAGCGTGGTGTCGGGACAGCCGGGCCTGGGCAAGACCGCCTTCGCCGTGCACGCCGCGTACCGCCTCTCGCCGCACTTCCCGGACGGGCAGTTAGCCCTCAACCTGCACGGTATGGACCCGGAGCCGATCACCCCGCGCGACGCTCTCGGATCCTTGCTGCGTGCGGTGGGCGTGGCCGAACGCGCGATCCCGGCCTCGACCGACGACCGGTCGGGTCTGCTGCGGTCCGTGGTCCGCGACCGGCGGCTGTTGCTCGTACTGGACAACGCGGCGGGCGAGGACCAGGTCCGCCCCCTGCTTCCCGGCGCCGGGCACTGCCTGACGATCGTCACCAGCCGGCACACCCTGGCCGGTCTCGAATCGGTACACCGGACCGCCCTCGCGCTGCTTCGACGGGAAGAGGCAATCAAGCTGCTGAGCCACATCATCGGCCCCCAGCGCGTACAGCAGGAGGCCAAGGCCGCCCACAATCTCGTGGAACTGTGCGGATACCTGCCCTTGGCCGTACGGATCGCCGGACAGCGCCTCGCCGGCAGGCCCCACGAGCGCATCAGCAAGCTGGCCGCCCAACTGGCCCAGGAAGGGCGTCGCCTCGACACACTCCAGGTCGGCGACCTTCAGGTGCGGGCGGCGTTCGCCCTGTCCTACCGGCAGCTGGCCCCGGCCGCCAGGACCGTACTGCGCCGGGCCTCCCTGGCTGCCGGAAGCGACTTCAGCCCCGAGAGCGCCGCCCTCCTGGCCGACCTGCCGCTCGACCAGGTGGCCCGGTGCGCCGAGGAACTCACGGATGCCGGCCTGCTGCAGCCCGACGGCGCAGCCGAGCGCTACCGCTTCCACGACCTCCTCAAGCTCTTCGCCACCGAACAGGTGACCACTGAGGACGGCCCCGCGGTGTCCCAAGCCGCTGTGGACCGGACGGCGCGGTGGATGCTGCGCCGGGCCACCGCCGCCGCGCTGCGCTTCGATGCCGACCGCCACCAGGACACGCCGCACGACGATCCCGATCCCACCGGCGCCCCCGCCACCCGTGACCAGGCCCGCGCGTGGCTGGAGTCCGAGCGGGCCCAGTGGCTCGCAGCCTTGCACCGAGCGCGGGCCACGGGACGCCACCAGCAGGTGATCGACGCCGCCAAGGCGATGCACTGGTTCTCCGACCTCAACCAGCACTGGGAACTGTGGGTAGAGGTGTTCCAGTCCGGAGTCGACGCGGCCCGCGCTCTGGGCAGCCGTCAGGACGAGGCCGTTCAGCTCAACTTCCTGGCCTGGTCCTACAACAACTGCGTCCACGACCCCCATGCCGCGATCGCCACCGCCGACGCCGCCTTGACGGTGGCCCGTGAGATCGGAGACCGGCTCCAAACGGGCTGGGCGCTCGGCTACGGGGCATCGGCGATGCATCGAGTCGGCCGAACCGAGGAATCCATAACCCGGCTGCGTGAGTCCGCCGCCTCCCTCGCCGACGAGAACTCCCAGCAGGGCCGCCTCGCCGAACTCTCGGCCCTGAACACCCTGGGCAATCACCTGCGCCTGACAGGCAACGCCCAGGAAGCCCTGACCATCCACCAGCGCAGCGAGGCGATCAGCCTTGCGGACATGGCCGGAGTGCCTGCCGAGCTGATCACCCTGTACCTCGCGGTGGCCCGGCAGCATATCGGCAACGACCTCGCGGCACTGGGACGCTGGCGGGAGGCCGAACTACCGCTCCAGCAGGCACTGGCGATCTTCGAGGCCGCGAACACTGCCGCCTGGGCCGAAGCCGTCCGCCTTGAGCTCGGCATCGTCCTCCGCCGACTGGCCCGCTACGACGAGGCCCGTCAGACCCTGCTCGCCGCCCACGACGCACTCCGCGAACTGAACAGCCCTCGGCAGGCGGAGGCCACTGCCGAACTGCGTGAACTGGAGGTGCGGACGCAGTAGAAGCACTGGCACCCCTCGAGTCCCGCTGGGCGGATCGTCGAGGTGGCTGGGGGAGGAGTGCGGGCCCCGGTCCTGGACGGGCGTGCCGGGCCGCGCTCGCCTGTGTGTGCGCCGTGCGTGGGTTCCCCGGAGGGCGCAGTCCATCTCTGGAGCGGGTGGATTGGCTGTTGGGCTGTCATACAGCGCCGCCGGCGGGAGGATGGGGATGGGCAGAAGCGCTGGGCACCAGGAGCAGGGCCACTCGCCCTCGCAGGACCACAGGCACCGCAAGGCTCCACCGCCCAGCAACCGCCCCACGCCAGACACCGCCTCGGGGGGAGAGAACCACCGACATGTACTCACGGTTCGAAAGGTATTTCGACAGCAAGGGCTGCTTACGGCTTCCCGACCAGGAGTTCTACGACGGCAAAGGAATCCTCAGACAGCCTGGCGAAAACTTCTACGACTACCAGGGCACACTCAGGAAGCCTGGAGACGAGTTCTACGACAGCAAGGGCTACATCAGGCGCTCCGGACAGTACTACTTTGACGGAAAGGGTATTACGAGGCGGCACTAGGTCGTTCCTGGTTGCTCTTGGACGGTGTCAAGGAGCCAGACGATCGCGGTGGCGGTCAGGGTGCCGTTGAAGGTGTAGTCGCGCTTGACTTACCGGGTGGCCACCGCGCGGAACTGCTTCGGCTTGTTCACGCATCGCTCGACCGCGCTGCGGGGACGGTACTGGGCCTTGTCGAAGGCCGGGGCCGCCCGCCGCAGCGTCCGCGGCGCATACGGTGGGCCCGCAGGTCATCGGGCTGCGCGATGGTGGCTTTGATGCCGCGCCGTCGCAGGTGGGCGCGGTTGCGGCGGCTGGAGTACGCCTTGCCGCCGCGCACCCGGTCCGGCCGGCTGCGCGGACGGCCCGCGCTGCGGCGCGCCGGATGCGTAAGCCGTCCAGCACCGCAGCGAACATCGGGCTGTCACCCCGCTGACCGGGCGAACTCAGCCAGTGCAGCGGGGCGGGCCCGGTCGTCGCGCCCCGCAAGCCTGCGGTTGTGCTTGCTGTGGCCGGTCCCGGCCTGGTGTGGTGTTCTTCGGCCACCGGGCCGGGACCGGCCCTGCGCGGCTGGAATGTGCCGGTGCTCAGTGCCTTCTGACAGCACACTCGTGGTGGCCTCGTCCCAGGTGTCGTCGGGGGAGAAGCGATGTCGCGCACGAAGACGGGTTTGAGGCGCTTCTGGGCTGGCGCGTCTGGCAGTTGCTCCCAGTCGAGGACGCGGGAGACAACGCGTCCTGGGGCGACCTTTCCGGAGCGGGCGAGCGCGACGGCGTCGGGGATATGGGCACGGACGTTGTCGCGGGCGATGCGCGGTGTGACACCCGTGAGGACAATGGCTTGGCTCCCCCTGATCATCGAGGTGACAAGCCGTGCTTGACCGGCCTCATGGTCGCGCGTCGGCAGCCCGTTCCTGCCCTCTCGTACGGCCACGCCCAGGCCTCGAGATGGCGTCGTCGCTCGGCACACCTCACAAGCAACCGCCCGGAGCACACGCTCCTGGCCCCAGTTGTCACAGGACAAGTGCCCTGTAACAGCGAACCTTGATCATTGCCCATCAAGGCCGGAAGTCTCGCAAAACAGGCCGAAACCAGGGGTTAACCGCCGTACCGGACGGACAGGTCGGTGAGGACATTCAGCCCAGCAGGAAGAGGGGGACCTGAAGTGCTAGACGCCGCATTGCACATCGGTGACGACGTCCGGATGTTCCGGCGGGACCAACTGCTTGTCATCTACACCGCAGACGGCAACAAGATCACCTACAACGGCTCCACGATCGGGCACGGAACCTTCGCCAACCTTCCGAGGGACTTCGCCGACCGGATCGACGGGGCCTACAAGATCGGCCCCGACGTGCGGCTCTTCCGCGACAACCGACTGATCGTGGTCGACGTCGAGGACAGCAACCGGATCACCTACGACGGCCACATCAAGGACCACGGCACCTACAACCGCCTGCCCGACGAGGTCGCCCACGACATCGACGATGTCATCCAGATCGGCCCCGACACACGCATCTTCAAGGGCGACCGTCTCGTCGTGATCAACGTCCGCGACGACAACGCCATCACCTACGACGGCCCCATCACCGGGCACGGCACCTTCTCGCACCTGCCCGAAGACTTCTCCGGTGGCTTCGACGCCGTGCACACCGTCGGCAACGACGTCCGTATCTTCAAGGGCAACCGGCTGGTGGTCATCAACTACGCCGACGGCAACAAGATCACCTTTGATGACCGCGCCAAGAACCACGGCACCTACAGGAACGTCCCGTCAGGCTGGCTGGACTGACCGAGGGCAGCCCGCTCGGCAGATCCCGGCACCACCGCGTCCCCGTACCGCGCCCACCCAGGCACGGCACGGGGACGCATCGCCACGTGAACGGCGCCGGCCCGGCTGGCGGAAAGCCCGGCTGGCGGACTTCCAGACCGGTGCTCCGCTTCAGCCGTTCCTCAGCCCCGTGACCTGTGCCACTCGAAGTCCGCTGTCACTGCTCCTGGCCGACGGAGCAGGAGGGGGTTGTGTCGTCTGGGGGTGTGGAGTGCTGTCCTGGGTGGGGCGTGTTGGCCAGTAGGTGATGTGGTCGGCTTTCCACTGTTGGACGGTGGTGTGGCCCGAACGCCCCACAAACCACATGCGGGGCTGCCTCCCCGGGCGCCGACTGCCGAACCGTTGGTCATTCCGGCACGGCGACCGGCACCGCGCAGGTGATAGGTGAATCGCATACGGCGGCACGGTCGCCCGGACATCTCACAGGCTTGACGTGTCATCGACATGGATGGCATCTTCCGTGGATCCGTGCCGTTGCGCGCGGTGGTGTGACACGGGCCGGACCCGTTGCCGCACCGCACCGCCGCCGCGGTACATCTTCGAGGAGCGGCGTATGCGCCTTGAGTACCACCACCTGAACGTCGTGGTCCAGGTGGCGACGCGGGCAGCGTCCGGGCGGCCGCGGCAGTCCTTCAGGTCTCCCAGCCCGCCCTGAGCACCCAGCTCCGCCGCATCGAGCAAATGATGGGCGCCCCCCTGTTCGACCGTCACCGCGACGGCGTGCAGCCCACCGACCTCGGACAGTACGTCATCACCCATGCCCGTCGGCTTGTCGCCGGACTCGACGAACTGCGGACAGAGGTGGAACGGCTCACCGCCTCCGACCTCACCACTGTGCGTATCGCCGCTCCCGCGACGGTCCTCCCTCTGATCGTGGCCGAGCTGCGCACGCGTGTTCCCGGCGCCTCGGTGCACAGCATCGCGGAGCGCTACAACACGTCCCTGATCGAGGGCGTGGTGTCCGGCAGCCTCTCCTTCGCGGTCACCCATGAGTTCTCCGGACCGGACCAGGCGCTGCCCGACACGCTCGAGTCCGCGGCCCTGCTGCGCGAGCCGGTCTTCGTAGGCCTTCACCCCGACCATCCCCTGGCCGCGGCCTCAAGGCCTTGGGCGCGGGCCGAACGGCAGGGAAAACCCCCTGCCGCCCAGGCCACGGGCGCGGGCGTGGACGCGGATGCCGTCGGGCGAGGAACGCCCGGGCCCTACAGGGCATGTGTCATGGCGTCATCGTCAGGTCCTCTCTGCGGATCGGCCAACTCACGGCGGGCCCGCGGAACCCGCCACACCGTTTTCTACAGCCCCGCATCGCCTCCCACAATCAGGCGGTGAGATATCAAACAGGCCGTTAAGAAGCCCTTAAGAATCGACTAAGACCGTGTCCTGCGTGGTGAGGCATCGTCGACCTTGGGATGGGGCGGGGTACGTGGAGTTGGATTGTTCCGGACGGGCTGTGGGAGACCGCGAAGCCGCTGATCCCACCGTCGAAAGTGGGCGCATCGTCGGCGATTCGCAGCACCGGAGCAGCCGGAGACAGACGCGGGCGCCGACCGACCCTGGCGTTCGGCGCTGATCCGGGTGAAGTGCAGGGTACGGCTGTCCCAGATGCCGCCCACCCGCGTGGGGCCAAGTCCGGCTGAAGCGGACGACGACGTGCGTTCGCGATCTTCGGTGCGGCGACGAACATGCCTCTGCCGTGCCGGCGTATCAGAAGGCCGTCACGACCAGACCATGGACCGCGGACCGGAGCGTGGTGCGAGGGACGCCGAGTTTCCCGCAGCGCTGCCGCTCCGACGGGATGGCGCTGCCGACCTCCAGCGACTCGACCAGGTCGCGCAGATGCTCCCTGATGCGTTCGCGCTTGGACGAAGACTCTCCGCTACTGCGACTCTCCGCTACTGCCCACTGGTCATATAACCACCTCCCGTCTGATCGTCTGCTGGTTCTTCTGAAGATCCCCTTGACGTGCGGCGAAAGAATGCAGCACACTCGCCACACTGGTCAAGAGGACGTGTAACTGGTTAGTTTTTGGTCTTACCAGCTGTTGGGTATGCAGGGCGGTCACGCCCCTCCGGCGCCCCACTCATCCGACCCTCCGCAATCCCTCTACGAGAGGTGGCCGTCACGAGATGTCCCAGACAGACCCAGAGCCGCGCCCGGCACACCAGGACCGTCCGGGCGATCCGCGTCGCGCCGGCCGCGGGCCTGTTCTCGGCCGCTGCCGCCGGGCGCACTTCGGCCGCGTCCGGCCCCGATGCGGGACCGCGGCGGGACCGGACGCCTCGGACACCACCCCGGTGACCATCACCTTTTGGCAGGCCTTCAAGGACGACCGGGAGGTCGGCGCGGTCAACGACGTCCTGGTGTTCCTGGCTACCCATGGATCGTCCCGAGCCTGTGCGATTGCCGCCGTTGAAGCCCTGCCCGGCCGTCCATACCGGCCGGGGCTGCGACACTGACAGACGGGCAACGGGCGCCCGACGACCGATGTGCCTTCCGTCCCGGTCGACGCGCCCTGCCATGGGGCGGAAGTCGCGACGGGTTCCGTAGCACAGGGCCGCACTGGGGGAGTGCGACGACTGCGCTCCCCTTGTGCCTGGACCCAACCGGTTGGCGTGCCCAAGCAGCCCCCACACCAACGGTCACGCTCTGCCCCCGGACCCATGCCCACCAGACAGGAACCCGGTGAAAAGAGTTGCGGGGCCCTACACGGATCCCCCTTTTGCACCTTCAGTCCTTCGGCCCGTACCAGCGGGGCGGCATTGCTGTGCGCCGCTGCACCCGACTCCCCGGCCGATGGCCCGCAAGGCCCTGCGAGCCCTCGAATCCTCTATCAGCAGTACCGTCAGCGACCCTCGCAAGAACCTCCTTTCAGGGCAGGACCCATGACACGCGCCATCTCCCTTCACAACGTCAGCAAGAGACACGGACGCGCAGTTGTGCGCGCCGTCGACAACCTCTCCCTCAGCGTGGAGCCGGGGCAGTTTCTCGTCCTGCTCGGCCCCTCGGGCTGCGGCAAGTCCACGGTTCTGAGGATGATCGCCGGCCTGGAGGACATCACCGAGGGCGAATTGCTGCTGGACGGCGCGTACGCCAACGACATCCCGCCCCACGAGCGGGACATGGCGATGGTGTTCCAGAGCTTCGCGCTCTACCCGAACATGACCAGCCGCGAGAACATCGGCTTCCCGCTGCGGGTGCAGGACCCGCACGCCGACCGCAACCCGCGTGTCGAGACGACCGCGCGGATGCTCGGCATCGAGGACCTCCTGGAACGCTATCCCCGCCAGCTCTCCGGCGGTGAGCGCCAGCGCGTCGCGATGGGCCGGGCGATCTCCCGGCGGCCCTCCGCCTTCCTCATGGACGAGCCGCTGTCCAATCTCGACGCCAAGCTGCGCAGCTATCTGCGGGCCGAAATCGCCCAGCTCACCGCCGAATTGGGGGTGACCACCATCTACGTCACCCATGACCAGGCCGAGGCCATGTCACTGGGCCACCGCGTCGCCGTGATGCGCGGTGGAGTGCTCCAGCAGGTCAGCACCCCGCGCGAGCTCTACGCCCTGCCCGAGAACGTCTTCGTCGCGGCCTTCATCGGCACGCCGCGCATCAACCTGCTGCAAGCCGTCCTGCACGCACCACTGGGCCACCGGATGTCGATCGACCTCGGTCGGCAGCGGCTGCCGCTGCCCGAGCCGCTCAACCCGGACCACCAGCTGCTCCGCATCCAGCAGGGCCGCCAGATCATCGTGGGGCTGCGCTCCGAAGCCGTGCGCATCGCCCCGCCCAGCCAGGCCCGACCCGGCGAGATCGCGCTGACCGGGATCGTGCAGCACATGGAGTACCAGGGACACGAATCGCTGGTACACCTCGACACGGGCTCGACTCCCGCTGTGGTCGCCGACCTGGAGTCGCCGCGGCCGCAGTCTCCCGGCCGCGGCCGCGCCAACACCGGCCCCGGGATACTCACCCGGATCAAGGACCGCGCGCTCGCGCAGATCGCCGCGCCGGTTGCGGTACTCGACCCGCCGCAGCCGCCCCGGGAACGGTCCGTCTCCGCAGGTGACTTCGTCGTGCGCTCGTGGCCGGACCTGCGGCTGCGGACCGGGGCGCAGGTCCCGCTCCTGATGGACCTGGCGCATCTGTACGTCTTCGACCACCTGGGCCGCAGGATCTGCCCGGCACCCGCAGACCTGCCCGGCCTGGAGGTCTGACCTCCCGGCCGCCTTCAGCACCGCCCCTGGCCTCGGCCGGACCTATCGCCGCCGGCACCCTTGCGTCCGCCGCACGGGCGCAGGGCGAGGAGCGGACGCCGATCTACAGGGTCGGCTTCTCGTGTCGCTCGAGTGGTTCGGTGAGGAACGGTCGCGTCCCGCGTCGTGGTGCAGGGGATCAAGCGCTACGTGTTCCGCCGCCCGTCCACCGACGCGTGACCGAAGGGCAAACCGCATCACCGCGGCAACTCACAATGCCTTGATACCTGTGAGAAGGAGCCGTGACAGCTTCTCTGCCCGGTCTCGGCAGTGGCGCGTCCATGCCATGCCGGCCACAGTTCCCGTCTGCACACGGACCCTTCCGGCATGAGGATCCGGCGGCCGAGAAGCGAGCGGGCACGGTGACCGCCGCGGTCACCGCGATCCCCACGGTCCGCCAGGGGCACCGGCCAGGACCAGGGCGGCGACCGCCGCGCCGCCGCCGAGCACCCGACGGCGGCACGGTGCCGTCCGCCCTGCCAGGCAGGCCGATCCGCCGCGCTCACCGCTGCGCCCCTGTCCTCGTGCGAGTCCGCGGACCTGCCCACTCCGCCTCGAGTTCGGCTGGTACGTGCATCCCGCCGATCCGCCCAGGATCTGGGAGTTGGCGATGATTCCCACCGCCCCGATGAGGCCGGCGATGACCAGGTGGACGTAGAAGCTCGGCAGATGGCAGCCCTCGCGGATGCCCGCTTCCACCTCCTCCCGGACCGGCGCGTGGGCGAGCGCCCCGAGCTGCTGCTCCGCCTCGGCCGCGGTGCCGGAGAAGGCCATCTCGACCGGCTCGATGACGATGGATCCGCGGCGGTCGACTTCCAGCTCGCGCAGACCGCGCAGCACGGCGTCGGCCGCACCCGCCAGGATGTCGCACTCGATCGCGTTGCCGTGTGGGTAGTACGCCAGTTCGGGAAGAGCGACCGGATTGAAGACATATCGGATTGAAGGCATAACGGTCGTCGGTCAGCAGCCCGACCGACCGCCGGGGGTGCGATCAGGGGGCTCACCAGCCGGACGTGGATCATCTCCATGCACAACCTCCAGTCTCCGGCCGACTCCCGCCGGTAACGCCCGAAGAGAGGGGATCGGCAAGGCGGGTGCGATGCTCGGCTCCGGCGCCCCGTCGCCCGGCCAAGGCCCCCGGCCGCGGCGGGCCCGCGACCGGGCACCGTTGGGCCGCAAAGGTGCCGCTCGCGGAGCGGCGGCGGCAGCGGAGAGAGAGCGGCCGTCGACAGCGCCAGCATGGCGAGGGCCATCCGAGTGACGGATAGTGGAACATAGAAGATCATTTCCGATATTTCGGAGCAGCCATGGACCGCTACCCTCCCATCGCCGAGCACGGCCTGGTGGGCGACCTGCAGACCGCCGCGCTCGTCTCGTCGCAGGGTGTCGTCGACTGGTTCGCCGCTCCCCGGTTCGACTCGCCCAGCATCTTCGCCGCCCTGCTCGACCACGACGGCGGCGGGTACATGCGGGATGGCCCCCGAGCACCCCGAGGCGACCTGCAAGCAGCTCTACTACCCCGACACCGCCATTCTGGTGACCCGATTCCTGTCACCGGACGGCGTGGGCGAAGTGGTCGACTTCATGCCCCCGGACCGGCCCCGCACCGCCACCGACCGTCACACCCTGGTACGCGTCGTGCGTGCCGTGCGGGGGACCGTCGACTTCACGCTCGAGTGTCGGCCGCGTTTCGACTACGGCCGGGCCGAGCACCGGCTGGAGCTCGGTGAGAACACCGGCCTGCTCCGGTCCCCGGGGATGGACGCGCACCTGCAGACCTCGTTCCCGCTGGAGCGGGACGGCCAGGACGTACGCGGCCGAGTGACGCTGAGCGCCGGCGAGTCGGGCGGCGCCGTGTTCACCGTCTGCGCCCCCGGCGGCAAGGCGCCCGTACCTCTCACGGTCGGCGGGCTCACCGCCCAGGTCGAGGACACCGGCCGCTTCTGGCAGGACTGGCTGCACCAGTCCCGCTACCGGGGCCGCTGGCCCGAGCTGGTGCACCGCTCGGTCATCACCCTCAAGCTCCTCACCTACGCCCCCACCGGCGCCCTCATCGCCGCGGCCACCATGGGCCTGCCCGAGCAGGTCGGCGGGGAGCGCAACTGGGACTACCGGTTCACCTGGGTACGCGACGGCGCGCTTTCCGTGCGGGCCATGCTGGACCTCGGCTTCGTCGAGGAGGCCACCGCCTTCGTCCACTGGCTCGTGGACAGGCTGCACGAGCGCGAGGGCAAGGAGGAGGAGTCGCTCCAGACGATGTACCGGATCGACGGCAACCCGGACCTGCCGGAGGAGACACTCGAACACTTCGAGGGCTACCGCGGCTCCTACCCCGTCCGCATCGGCAACGGCGCCGCCGATCAGCTCCAGCTGGACATCTACGGCGAGGCCCTCTACGCGGTGTCCCAGGGCCGCGAGATCGGGCAGCAGGCCACCTACCGGGGATGGAAGGCGATGGCCGGGACGCTGGACTGGCTCGCCGACGCCTGGGACCGGCCGGACGAGGGCATCTGGGAGACCCGCGGCGGCCGCCAGGACTTCACCTACAGCCGGGTGATGTCCTGGGTCGCCTTCGACCAGGGGCTGAGCCTGGCCGAGCACTTCCGCAGGCCCGCCGACGTGGAGAAGTGGCGCAGTGCCAGGGACGCCGTCCTGGATCAGGTCATGGAACGAGGCTGGAGCGAGCAGCAGGGCGCCTTCATCCAGCACTACGGCGGCGACGTCCTGGACGCTTCCCTGCTGCTCATGCCGAGGGCCGGCTTCATCGCCCCGAAGGACCCGGCGTGGCTCTCCACGCTCGACGCGATGGACCGCAAGCTCGTCTCCGACAGCCTTGTCTACCGCTACGACCCGGCGGCTTCACCGGACGGGCTGCGCGGCTCGGAGGGCACCTTCAGTCTGTGCACCTTCCTCTACGTCGACGCGCTGGCCCGGGCCGGGCGGCTGCTCCAGGCCCGCTACACCTTCGAGAAGATGCAGACCTACGCCAACCACGTCGGGCTCTTCGCCGAGGAGGTCGGTCCGACCGGGGAGCAACTGGGCAACTTCCCTCAGGCGTTCACCCATCTGTCGCTCATCATGGCGGCCACCACCCTCGACAAGGCGCTCGACGCGGAGCAGGGGCGCTGACCCATGGTCGCCACCCATGCCCGTCCGGCAGGACCGCCACGGCTGACCGAGGGCGAGTTCGCACAACAACCTGGCGCTGATGGCGGTGTCGAAGGAACCGAACCCCACCAGATTCCAGAAGACCCTGGCGCTGAACGACTGGTGTCTGGGCGCGGACGACTGGGAGTATCCGCTTCTTCCCCAGCATCGGCGCGGTGAAGCGGTCCCTGACGGCCATCGCCAACGCCCTGCGGGTCGGCGACCGCATCGCCGCCCGGCTGAGCTGACGGGGGCGCGCCGCTACAGGTTGTCCCCCGGTGTTCGGGCGGCACCGGTGTCGGCGGCGGTGAGCTCCTCCAGCTCACCCAATGTGTCGAGCCGGTACAGCAGCACCAGCGCCGGGCCGACCAGCACGATCGCGATGCCCGTGACGATCACCAGCCAGCGCAGGGTGTGAGCGGCGCCGGCCGCCTCGGCCACCGTCAGCGAGGTGGGCAGCAGATAGGGCCGCTGCGCGAAGCCCCAGGCGCCGACGACCAGGGCGACGCTCGCCACCGAGGTGTAGCGGGACCAGCCGTAGGACCGGCGCAGCACAAGCAGCACCGTGGCCAGACCGCAGACCGCGGCCAGGATGATCAGCAGCAGGCCCCAGCCCCCGGTGAGGCCGTCCCAGACGTACCGGGCGTCGTCGTGGGTGACGGGCAGGCCGATGAGCGCGAGGACGACGACGGCGCCGAAGGCGATCAGCGCCCGCAGGCGGAAGTAGTCGACGAGATCGTGCGCGCCGAACCGTCGGGCGTCGGAGAAGAGGAAGACCGCCCCGAGGAACGCGGTGGCGGCGATGGCCAGCAGACCCGTGAGGACGGAGGTTCCATTGGCCCAGGCGTGCGCGGAGGCGGTCGTGCCGACCTTGACCCGGCCGGAGGCGATGCCGCCGAGCACCGCCCCGAGGAAGAACGGCGTCACCAGTGACGAGACGGCGAACATCGCGCCGTAGATGCGTCGTTGGGCCAGGCGGCGGGTCGGCTTGCGCAGGGCGAATCCGGCGCCGCGGAGCACCAGGCCGGCTGCGGCGAGGGCGAGCGGCAGCCACATCGCGGAGAAGACGGCCTGGAACATCGTCGGGAAGCCGGTCCACATGATGACCAGGACGAAGATCAGCCAGACGTTGTTGGCCTCCCAGACCGGTGCCATGGCGTGGTCGATGAGCCGGCGGGGCCGCTTGCCGCGCTCCGCGCCGCCGGCCAGGAGGTCCCAGAGTCCGGCGCCGTAGTCGGTGCCTCCGGCGCAGGCGTACGCGGCGATAGCGATCACCAGCACCCATGCGATGAAATCGGCCATTACGACGTACCGCCCGGGGTGTGGTCGGGCGCGGCCCCGGCGGCCGCGGGCTCACCTCTGGGCCCGTACGGGGTGTCGGCTTCCGGGGGCGGTGCGGCGCGCGCAGCAGCTGACCCCTCGTCGGCGATGCGCCATCGGGTACGCATCTTCAGCACGACCGCGAGGAACGCGCCGAAAACGGCCACGTACACGACCATGACGATGCCGAGCATCGCCCACAGCGATCCGGCGCGGGTGCTGGTCACCGCCTCCGAGACCCTCATATGGTTGTAGACGATCCAGGGCTGACGCCCGACCTCCGTGGTGATCCACCCGCATTCGACGGTGACCAGGCAGGCGGCTCCCGCGAGCGCGGCGCAGCGGTAGAACCAGCGGCTGCGTGGGTTGTCCCGGTGGCGCCACCAGCACCAGGCGTACCAGAGCGCCAGCAGGACCAGCACGCTGCCGACGGTGACCATGATGTCGAACGCCCAGTGGGCGATGGTGGCCTGGACGACGGTGGGACGATCGGCAGCCGGCACCGACGTCAGCCCGGTCACCCGCGTGCTGGGCTTGAAGCCGGCGAGGATCGAGTCCAGTTGGGGGATCTTGAGTCCGCCGGAGAGCGTGCCGTCGCTGTTCAGGCGTCCGAACATGTACTCGGGCACATGGGTGTCGGTCTTCCAGACGATCTCCATGGCGGCGAACTTGATCGGCTGCTTGTGGAAGACGGCGCGGGCGGCGGAGTCGCCGAGCATGAACTGGACCGGTGTGAGGATCGCGGCGACCGTGAACGGCACGGTGAAGCCGAGCCGGTGGTAGCGGTCGCGGCGCCCGCGCAGCCAGCCGACCGCGTACACACCGGCGACCACATACCCGGCGGTCAGCAGCATCGCGACCACGAAGTGCCAGTACTCCGGGCCGAACATCGGTGTGAAGACCGCCTGTTGCACGTCGACGTGGACCGGCTTGCCCTGGGCGTCGAGGCTGAATCCCTGGGGGGTGTTCATCCAGGAGTTGGCCGCGATGATGCCGAACGCCCCCATCAGGGCCGCCGGCGGCAGCGGCACCGCCAGCCAGAAGTGCGTCCAGGGCCTGAGTCGGCGCCAGCCGTAGAGATAGATCGCGATCAGGACGGCCTCCAGGAAGAACGCCCATGCCTCGACGCCGAACCCGAGGCCGAAGACGTCGCCCCAGCGGCCCATCATGCCGGGCCACAGCAGACCGAACTCGAAGGACAGCACGGTGCCGGTGATGACGCCGATGGCGAACTGGACGGCCATCACCGCCGACCAGCGCCGGGCGAGTGTGAGGGCGACGGGGTCGTCGCGGCGCAGCGCCCGGTGGTGCATGAGCAGCGTGATGAACGGCAGTGCCACGCCGAACGGGACCAGCAGGATGTGCGAGGCCAGGGTGAAGGCCATCAGCTCGCGGGCCGGCAGAAGCTGGGCCGGGGTGCTGTTCGCCAAAAGGGCAGCGGTGCTGAGCATGTGCGCCTCGATGGTCTGCCCTGCGGAGGTGGCGGGGCTGAGGAGGGACAGGATGCGAGGGGGGCCGGGGGCCGTTGTCAGGGAGGCGGTGGGGGCGCCGTCGACGCGTCGGTGCCGGGCATGGTGAAGGCGCGCTCGCGTCGCGAGCCGGTGGCGAAGGCTACGGACCAGCTGAGCACCGCTCCCAGCCTGCTGCGGAAGCCGGTGAGGAAGGCGATGTGGATGAAGAGCCACGCGAGCCATCCGGTGAAGCCCGACAGATGCAGCGGGCCGGCCTTGACGACGGCCCGGCCGCGGGAGATGTAGGCGGCGCTGCCGAGATCCAGGTACTTGAAGGGCTTCGGCTCCTTCGTCCTGCCTTCGACTCGGTGTCGCACACTCCGGCCCGCGTACGCACCCGACTGCATGGCGACCTCTGCCAGACCCGGCAGCCGGTTCAGGCTCATCACGTCGCCCGTGACGCGGATCTGCGGATGGCCGGGGACGGTGAGGTCGGGGTCGACGAGGATGCGTCCGGCCCGGTCCTGTTTGGCACCGGTTGCCCGGGCCAGCGCGGCCGCGATCGGCGGCGCCTCGACGCCCGCCGTCCACAGCACGGTGCGTGCGTCGAACCGGGTCGTCGCGCCGGCGTGGTCCTTTACGGTCAGGCCGTGCGCGTCGATGCCGGTGACCATCGTGCCCAGATGGAGCTCCACGCCGAGGCCCTGCAGGGTCCGGGCCGCACGGTGGGCCAGTGGGGGCCCGAACGCGCCCAGCACCTCGTCGGAGCCCTCGAAGAGCAGCACCCTGGCCTTGGCGGAGTCGATCTTCTGGAACTCCCGGTCGAGCGTGTGGCCGGCGATCTCCCGGATCTGTCCCGCGAGTTCGACCCCCGTCGGGCCGCCGCCGACGAGCGCGAAGGTGAGCCACTGCTGCCGTTCCCGGTCGTCCGCGGCCGTTTCGGCCATCTCGAACGCCCGGTAGATCCGTCGGCGGATGTCCAGCGCGTCGTCCAGGGTCTTCATTCCGGGGGCGTGCGCGGCGAACTCGTCGTGCCCGAAGTAGGACTGGCGCATGCCCACCGCGACGATCAGATCGTCGTAGGGCAGCTGAACCACCCCACCCTCGGGTCGCTGGGCGTGGACCAGCCGGGCGCGGGCATCCACGTCGGTCGCTTCGGCGAGCACGCAGCTCACGTTGTGGTGGCGCCGCAGGACCCCGCGGAGCGGTTGTGCGATCTGCCCCTCGGACAGGATCCCGGAGGCGCACTGATACAGCAGTGGCTGGAAGAGGTGGTGGGCGCGGCGGTCGACCACGGTCACCGCGACCGGTGACTTCCGCAGGGCGCGGGCGGCGGACAGCCCGGCGAACCCCCCGCCGAGGATCACCACCCGGCGGGGCGTGATGTGATCCTGCATCGGAGGTCAGCCTCCGGTGGCGAAGCCGGGGAAAAGCGTCATTCCGCCGTCGACGTAGAGGGTGGCGCCGACGACGTAGTCGAGCAGGTCGGACGCCATGGCGACGACGGCGTTGGCGATGTCGTCCGGGTCGCCCACGCGGCGGTACGGGATCAGGCGCAGCAGCTCGGCCTCGGCCTCGGGGGTGGACCAGGCGTCGCGGTTGATGGGCGTGCGGATGGCGCCGGGTGCGACCGCGTTGACCCTGATCCGGTGGGGGGCCAGCTCCTGGGCGAGGGTCTGCATCAGCATGCCCACACCGCCCTTGGAGGAGGCGTAGTTCACGTGCCCCGACCACGGGATGACCTGGTGGACCGAGCTCATGCAGATGATCTTTCCGGCCGACCGGGACACCTTCTCCACCACGCCGCGCCGCATGAACTCCTTGGCGGCCTCCCGCGCGCAGAGGAACTGGCCGGTCAGGTTGACGTCGATGACCTCCTGCCACTGCGCGAGCGTCATCTCCGTCAGCGGAGCGTCCCGCTGGAGGCCCGCGTTGGCCACCATGATGTCGATGGTGCCGAACTCCTCGACCATCCGCGCGACCATGGCGGTCACCTGGTCCTCGTCGGACACGTCGGCCTCGTGGGTGTAGGCGCGTACCCCGAAGCCCTCGATCTCCTTCACGACATTGTCTGCCTCGTGCTCACCGACGACGTAGTTCACCACGACGTCCGCTCCGGCCCGGCCCAGGGCAACGGCGGTCGCCAGACCGATGCCCGAGTTGGCACCGGTCACCAGCGCCTTCTGGCCCCTGAGAAGCTGCGCGGCCGTGGTCCCGCGGTTCCCGACGTTTGCTGCCACCACGATCTCTCCTTCGGCGTTCGGACGGCACGCCGCAGGGAGACGGGCGACGCACATGAGGAAAGCCAGGCGACGGCCGCCCGCCAGGACAGGAACAGGAGCCGTCGCATACCCGGCCACCAGACGAAAGCACCCTGCGCCCCGGGCGAGACCGACCGGCACGCTGTGCCGCCGATTTCGGCGGGGCATGTCACACGGTCGGGCTACGAGTCCTGCGCGCGGGCGAGCGGGCTTCCCCTGGAGCCTGCGGTTGCTGCCCTCACCAGGCCGCACATCTCCGGATGCCTTGGTGGGAGGGGAGGCCCTGGCGTGCCGGTATGGACGCGATGGGGACAGTCAGCACGCGGGTCGGTCAGCCGTTCCCACGGCTGAGCGATCACCATGAGCGGTTCCGTGCTGCCCGCGGCTCGTGGCGCCTGGCCGGCATGGGCCAAAGGGAGTGCGCACGGTGAAGAAGGTCGTGGTCTCCCTCGGGGTTGTGCTCGTCGTGCAGAGCCTGTTCGCGCTCTGCCTCATCAGTGCACTGCAGCTTCTGGTTCCGCGCGACATGCCCTTCGCGGTGACCGGTTCTTCCAAGGTCGTGAACGCGGTGGCCTCGCAGGTGTCGCTCGAAACGATCAGCTACGCGAACGAATCCGCCGCGCTCGACGCGATCAACCAGAGCAAGGCCTACGGCGCGTACATCCCCGGCTCCACGCACGATACGTTGATCGTGGTTCCGGCCAAGAGCTTCTTCGCCCGCATCGAACTCGAGGGCGCGTTCACCGACGCCGCCAAGAAGCTCGGCAGGCCCATGGACGTACGGACGGTCAAACCGCTGCCGCAGAGCGATCCCCTTGGCGCCGTCGCGGGCCTGCTCCTGGTGCCGCTGCTCATCGGTGGCTACCTGGCCACCGTTCTTGTATTCAAAACCAGCAGGACAGCGGCCGCGCCCTGGCGCGTGGCGATCCTGATCGGCTACTCGGCGATCGGCGCCCTCCTGACCGACCTGATCGCGGGACCAGGGATCGGCGCCTACGCCAACAGCCACTTCTGGCCGCTGCTGCCCTGCTTCATGCTCGTGACAGCGGCGGTCGCCCTGGCGTCCGCCGCCATCCAGCGCATCGTCGGAGCCCTCGGCACCCTGCTGGTGGTGCTCCTGTTCATCGTGATGGGCGGAGCATCGGCCGGCGGGTCGGGCCTGTCCCTCCTGCCCTCCTACTGGCAGCACATCGGAGCCGTCTTCCCGCCGCAGAGCGCCGTCACCCTGATGCGGAACGTCCTGTACTTCGACGGAAACAACATCACCACCTCGGCCGTCATCCTCGGCGCGTACGCCCTGGCCGGGGCGGCGATCATCGGCTACCTGGGACGGTGGCGCCCCGAGCCAGTACCTGACACGCCACAGTCCGCCGGGGCGACGGACACCTCGGCGGCCAGGTCCCCGGCCGCGAAGAACGCCCTACGGATCGTCGTGGCTCTGGCGATCGCCGCGGTGATGCAATGCCTGTTCACAGCCAACTACATCAGTTCAGCGCACGCGCCCGCCGCGAGCAACCTCGCCCTCGGCTCCACCGGGGCCTCCCCGATCCTGACAGCGGTCGAGAAGCGGCTCTCGCTCAAGGTCACCGGCTACCCGAGTGAATCCGCCGTGAAGAAGGCGGTCGGCGAGGCCAAGCTCTACGGAGGGTTCGTCCCGGCCACGGGAACCCTGATCGTCGTTCCCACCAGGAGCGACATCGCACCTCTGGACCTCGCGGCACATTTCCGGGCCGCCGCGAAGGGCCTGGGACAACCGCTCAAGATCGAGCAGTACGCACCCACTCCGCTGGCCGAGAAGGACCCTTTCGGCATCGTCGTGTCACTGATGCTGGTTCCGCTGCTCATCGGTGGCTACGTGAGTGCGACCATGCTCAAGACGGCGACCGGAACGGCCACCGGTCGGTGGCGGGGAATGATGCTCGCCGGGTTCGGCATCGTCGCCGGGATGGTGGTCAACCTCATCGTCGGCCCATGGCTCCAGGGATACCCCACGGACAAGTTCTGGATCGTATGGCCCATCCTGTCCCTCATCATCGCCGCGGTCGCCCTCACCGCCGCCGTACTGCAAAAGCTCCTCGGAGCCGCCGGAACACTCGTGACCGTCATCGTGATCATGCTCTTCGGCAACCCCTCCTCCGGAGGATCCAACGGAGTGGCGTACCTCCCGGCCTTCTGGCGTGACATCGGCCCGTTCCTCCCACCCCGCAACGCCTAACGCGGGTCACGCAGCGGTGGGTGTGCTCACCTGGGACTTCGAGACCGGCGCTGTGGCACAAATACTCGAGGGGGTGGGCGGAAATCCCCAGGCCCACAAGGTGGCCAAGGTGACAACCCAGCCCAGGTGGCCCGGATCGTGTACGGCCGGGCGGCTGTGCCCGGGGGACATCCGCCGTTGAGCGGATGCCACGAACCCCTGAACTGCACGGTTACGGCGCGGCCCCGATCGGGACGGTGACGGCGGCGGCTTCGGCCTCGGTTTCGGGTGCCACGGGAATCTCGGGTGTGCGGAACCAGTCGAGGAGGCCGAGGGCGGCTCCGGCGATGACCAGGTAGAGCAGGAGGATGATGAGGGCCTGCGCGGTTCCGTGTCCGTCGAAGTAGATCGTGTTGCGGAGCAGGGTGTGAGCTCGCAGGCGATGCGCGCCGTGTCCTCGTCGGTCATCTTTTTTTAGGCCCTTGTGGAAGAACTCACCGATGATCCCGCAGCCGGCCCGGCCCCCGAGCACACCTCCGACCAGTGACAGCCCGCCCGTGGGGATCGCCGCGATCAGGCCCAGGGCGACGCCGACCCCCATGCCTCGCTTGCCGGCCTGCCTCCCGAGCTTGTGCTCCCGTTGATGCCGTCCGGCGCCGGCGCCATGGACACGCACGCGCACTTGGATCGGCGAGGGTGAGGCCGGTGTCGGCGGCGGCCGCGGGTATCGGCGGGCAGGTCCGCGATCAGCTCCGCAAGCGCCTGCGCCGTGAGATGGGCCGATTCCTCGGTGCGGGGCCGACGGCCCCGGGAAGGGTGGCCACGGGTCGCCGTACGGCGCTGAATCGCTGGCCCTGGCCGCGCTGTCGTATCCGTTCTGGATGTGGTGGGGCGGTGCACCGCGTGCGGATCAGCGGGCGATCGAGATCGCGAAGGGCGCGAATCCACTGGACCGAATCACGTGCGGTACGAACAGTATCGCGGCCTCCGTGGCGCGGGCGGTCTGGATCCCGCCGAGATCAGTGATCCACTCCTTGCGCCAGCCGAGGTTGACGAGCAGTTCACGGACGGTCTGCTTGGCCTGCGGGTCCTCGCCGGAGAGGAAGGCGTCGGGCGCCTGGGTGAGCGTGGCCGGCGCGGTCATCACCGGGAAGAGCATGGTGTTGAGTGTCTTGACGACGCGTGTTTCGGGGAGCGCTTCCTGGAGTTGCTCGGCGAGGCTTGAGCCGGGGTGGATCAGGTCGGCGGGCAGTCCGTCCGGTCCGTCGACGGTGGCGTTGGAGACGTCGACGAGGATCTTGTCGCGCAGTTCCTCGCGCAGGGCGACGAGCCGGTCCAGCGAGCCGGCGCCCGGGGTGGCGTTGATGACGATCTGGGCTGTCCGGGCAGCGTCGGCGGCGGCGCCCGGCGCGCGGTCCGCCACGGTCACCTCATGCCCTGCCCGGGTGAGGGCTGTGGCCAGGTTGCCGCCGACGCGGCCGTTTCCGAGAACTGCGATCGTGGTCATGATGATGTGGTCCTTCCGTGGGTGCGGGTTGTGGTGCGCGGTCAGCGTGAGAGCGTGGCGACGGCCTCGGCGTGGACGCCGGGCGCGGCGGCCAGGAAGCTCTCGCTCCGCGGGGTCCAGGGGCGGCCCTCGGCGTCGGAGATCTGTCCGCCGGCCTCGGTGACGAGCAGCGCCCCGGGCAGCAGGTCCGCGCGAGCGCCGGCGAACTGCCAGAAGGCGTCGATCCGGCCGGCGGCCACGTTCAGCAGGTGCAGGGTCGCGGGCACGGCGGTGCGGACGACGAGCGCGTCGAAGAGCATCGCGGTGATCGAGGAGCCGACGCGCCGCACGACCTTCTCGTCCTCGTCCGGCCGGGCCTGGCTGGTGGCCACGATGCTCAGGCCGATGTCCGCGGTCTGGGAGACGCGCAGCTGCCGGCCGTCGAGGTAGGCGCCCGCGCCGGTGAGCGCGGTGTAGGTCTCGCCGGTCAACGGCAGGTGGACCGCGGTGAGCACCGGCTGGTTCTCACGCACGAGGGTGGCGGTCACCGCCCACTCCGGCAGGGCGTGCAGGTGGTTGACGTTGCCTTCGGCCGGATCCACGACCCACCATTCGCCGGGCGGCAGCGCCCCGCCGTCCAGTTCGTCCTCCACCCAGCCGGCGTCCGGGCGCAGGCGCGTGAGGCGGGGGCGCAGGGTGTCGAGGGCCGTGTCGTCGTTGGTGGCGAGCGCGCGCATCAGCTCTTCGCGGGTCTGGTGGCGGACCACCTCGCCGAAGCGCTCGTGCAGCGCCGAACCGGCCGCGCGCACGGCGATCGCGGTCTGGCCGAGCAGGTCGGCGTCGGAGGCGGCGACGTCAGGGGGCTGAAGCGTTTCGGACATGGTGGTACTCCCATGTGAGGAGGGGTGATGAGGCCGGTCGGGCCGAGCCGTGCGTTCCGTCTTGCGCTCTCGTCTCGAAGGTATACAGCCTTTTGATTAACTTCAAATGCATGTCAAGTACGGCTAGGATTACTCAGATGCAATTGGATTTGAACCTGCTCGCCGCGCTCGACGCGCTGCTGGAAGAGGGAAGTGTGGCCGGGGCGGCCGCGCGCCTGCACGTCACCGCCCCCGCGATGAGCCGGAGTCTGGGCCGAATCCGGCGCACGACCGGGGATCAGATCCTGGTGCGCACCGGCCGCACGATGACCCCGACGCCGTATGCGATCGCCGTCCGGGAACAGGTGCACGAGCTGCTGCACCAGGTCCAGGGGGTGCTGGCACCGAGCCGTGAACTCGACCTGGGGACGTTGGAGCGCACTTTCACACTCCGCTGGCACGATTCCCTGGTCGCCTTGAGCGGCCCAGCACTGCTCGCCGCCGTGCACGGACAGGCGCCGGGCGTGCGATTGCGCTTCGTCGCGGAATCGAGCATCGACACCCCCGAGTTGCGGCGCGGCGAGGTCGACCTCGAGGCGAACGCCAACCGCCCGAGCGCACCGGACATCCGTGCCGAGAACGTGGGCGAGACCCGCCTCGTCGTCGTCGTGAGGCAGGGGCACCCCCTCGCCCGCGTCAGGACCGTCACCGCAAAGCGGTACGCCGCCGCTGAGCACGTCACCGTCTCGCGACGTGGAAACCTCAGCAATGCCGTCGACGACGCCCTCGCGCGGCTCGGCCTCACCCGCCGCGTGGTGGCGTCCGCGCCCACGGAAGCGGCCGCTCTGGAGTTCGCGCGCGGCTCCGATCTCCTGATCAGCGTCCCCGAAGCCACCACGCGGTCAGCGGTCGCCGACCTCGGCCTGGTCGTGCTCCCCCTCGCGCTCGAACTGCCGTCGGCACCGATATACCTGTCGTGGCATCAGCGCTACGACACCGACCACGCCCACGCCTGGCTGCGCGGGCTGGCGCGAACCGCGCTGGCCATGTGCGCAGCGTCGTAGTCGGCGAAGTCCGGCCGCTTCACCCATACGTCCATGCGACCCCTCGATGCCGCACGGCCGACCGCGTTCCTGCCGCAGTCGGGGGGACCGGCGGCCGTTTGACGCGGTGGTGGGTGACTGCGACGGTGGCGTCGGCCTGCTGCATGCGCCGTCCGATCGCATCACCGATGGCCGGGGCGCCTTTCCGGACCGGGAACCGGCATGCGAGTGACCACAACTGACCTGGACACCAGTCGAGTTCGTGCTTAATCTGAGGGGGCCTTACCTCATCAGTGGGCTGGGCCGGGTTCCTCCGATTGATCCGCCGTCCTGGGGGTCGCCGGATCTACCGGTCGACCCGGCCCAAATCACGAGGAGGTGAGGTGGGCAGATGGTGGACAAGGAACGGTCCCCGGCCCAGAAGGGGCGGACCCGTGAGGTCGCAGAACGGCTTGGCTTAGCCCTCGGAGCGAGAGCTCTCTGGGAACTGGTCGTGAAGCTCCTCAACCACCACTAGCGCCGCTGGGTGGAACCCCCAGTCGTCCAGCGTCGCAGTCCCGAAGAGCCCCTGGCGTCATCGCCAGGGGCTCTTTCCTGCGCGGGGTACGGAATGCGCGTCCCGCAGGAGTGGTCACGAGTTGGCCGGCCTGGAACACGCTGGGGTGAAGTGCCGCGCCCGCCTTCGCCACCGCGTCCTCCTCGGACAGCGACACCCTCCGCCACTACCGAATGTGAGACGGGGCCGTTGATTGGACACTGCCGAGGTCTACGCCGGCCTTCTGAACAGCGGGGATGCGCTGACCTCTTGAGCCCGCCGCCGCTAGTGGTCTCGGCAGGCAGGGTCCCGGTCGGGTGCCGAGTCGGGGTCCGGGTCCGGCGGCCGGACCCGGCTGCGGGACCAGCGCTCGCCGCGCAACGCGGATTGCACGAGGTCCATCATGCGCTGCTGGTCACCGATCGCCATGTCCCTGCTGCTTGTCTCGTGGCCCCCGCTGAACCAGTCCAGGACGACGTCCCCGCCGGCCCGTTCGAGGGCCAGGGCGTAGGAGTGGGCCTGGGACGGTGGGGTGCGGGTGTCATGGGTGGCGTGCCTGATCCACACCGGCGAGCGCACCTGCCCGACGTACGAGATCGGCGATGCCCGCACATACCTGCCGGGGTCCTCCTCAAGGGAGGCGCGGAAGAAGGACCGGCACGCGGTGCGCAGCGCGGGGTTCATGTCCTCGTGCGCGGACACCCAGTCGGCCATCGGTACGAACGCGAACGCCCCTGCGAACAGGTCGGGGAGGCGCCCGACGGCGAGCAGGGACAGGAATCCCCCGTAGGACGGTCCGGTGACGAAGACGTTCTCCTTGTCGGCGATTCCTTCCGCGACCAGCCATCCGACCGCCGCCTCGATGTCCTCGACCTCCCTGGCGCCGACCGTTCCGAAGAAGCCCTCCCGGAAGGCGCGGCCGAACGTGACCGAGCCGCGGTAGTTCAGCGCCGCGTACGCCGTCCCGGAGGCGAGCCAGGCCTGCGCTTCGGGGTTGTAGCGGTCGACGGTGGCCATCTGAGGGCCGCCGTGCAGGTACAGGACGAGCGGTGTCGGCCGATCGGCCCCGGGTGGCCGGCCGACCCACAACTGCACCGCGGTGCCGTCGGCCGAGCGCACCGTCCGGGAGACCACCGCTGTGCCCGGTCCCACGTCTCGCGGCTGCCACCCGGGGCGGGCCTCGCCGGTGCGTTGGTCAACGTGCAGGACCGTCAGGGGTTGGTCGAAGCGCTGGTGCAGCAGCCGGATCCGGCCGTCGGCGGCGTAGTGGGACGCCCAGCTGTACAGGTGCGCGGCGGCGACGTCGGGTTCGAAGAACGCGCCCGGAGGGTGCTCGATTCGGGACAGCCCGCCCGTGGCGAGGTCGAGCTCCATGACCTGGTGGACTCCCGCGTCGACGTGCACCAGCAGGACCCGTGACGCGTCGTCGGACCAGTCCAGCGGTACGAGGTCCCCGTCCAGGCCGGGCGCGTCGGCGTCGATACGGGTGCCGTCGGCGGGGTTCCACACGCAGGGGCGGGCGTACCCGGTCCGCTCGGTGGCGGCCAGCAGGCGGCCGTCCCCGGCTACGGGCGAGAACCGCACGGCGCGTACCGGTGCCTCGGGCCCGTCCGAGAGCGAGGCCACTACCCGGCCGGTCCCGGTGTCGACGACGGTCACGGCGAAGCGTCTGAACCCGGGGTTGTGTTCCGTGGTGTCGATGCAGGCCAGTTCCCCTGTGGCGGAGATCAGGCCGTTCCACGCCTCGTTGCGGGAGGTGAACAGGCGCCTCGGCTGCTCATTGCCTCCACTGTCGACCAGCCAGAGGGTGAAGCCGTCGTCGGCGACCGCGGTGATGACAGCACGGGAGCCGTAGCGGCCCACGTCGATTCCACGCAGGGTGTACGGCGGCAGTCCGGGGGTGAGGTCCACGGCCCCCGCGCCTGCTCCGGCCGGTGCCGCCCACACATGGCCCATCTCGGAGCCGTTGTCGTCACGGAGTCCGAGCACGCACGCGCCGTCCGCGGTCAGCACGGCCTCCTTGGGGTCCCCGAAGTCCCCGGGCAGCGGGACCGGGGCGGCCTCGGTGGTGTCCCAGACGGCCAGGGTCTCCCCGTCGGGGCCGTCGAGGACCATCAGTTCGAGTTCCTCTTCCGCTCCCCGGCCTCGCCGCATCGATATGCACTGGCGGGCCGCGAAGTACCGGTGCCACGCCGGAGCCGCTTGGGGTGTCGTCGGAGCGGTTGCAGGCATCACTGTTCTCCCATGCTTCTGTGCGGGGCGACGGTCCTCACGTCACCACCCGGGTCTCCGGGAAGTGGCACGCCGCCAGGTGCCCGCCGCCCATGTCTGCGAGCGCGGGCGCCTCGAGGGCGCAGATCTGCTGTGCTTTCCAGCAGCGGGTGCGGAAACGGCACCCCGACGGCGGGACGAGCGGGCTGGGCGCGTCCCCGAGCAGCACGATCCGCTTGCGGGCACGCTCCGCCCGCGGGTCGGGGATCGGTACCGCCGACAGCAGGGCCTGGGTGTACGGGTGGTACGGGAATGTGTACAGGCGGTCCGCCGGGGCGTGCTCGACGATCCGGCCGAGGTACATCACCGCCACGTCGTCGCTGATCTGCCGGACGACGGAAAGGTCGTGCGCGATGAACAGGTAGGTGAGCGCGAACTCCTCCTGAAGGTCCTCGAGCAGGTTGACCACGCCCGCCTGCACGCTCACGTCCAGGGCGCTCACCGGCTCGTCCAGTACCAGGATCCGCGGTTCGACCGCGAGCGCCCGGGCGATGCCGATGCGCTGCCGCTGCCCGCCGGAGAACTGGTGCGGGAACCGCCCCGTGTGGTCGGGGTCGAGGCCGACCAGCTCCAGCAGCTCCCGGACCCGTGTGTCGCGGCGCCCCGAGTGCAGCCCATGGATACGCAGCGGTTCGGCCAGGATCGCGCCGACGCTCATGCGCGGGTTCAGCGACGAGTACGGGTCCTGGAAGACGAGCTGGACCTGGCGTCGCAGCCTGGTCCGTGCTCCGCGTCCGGCGGCCGCGGCATCGGTGCCGTCGAGCGTCACCCGCCCCGCGACCGGGGTCACCAGCCCCACCAGGCACCGACCGAGCGTGCTCTTGCCGCAGCCGGTCTCCCCAACGAGGCCGAGTGTGCGTCCGCGGCCGATGGAGAAGTCGACCCCCGAGACGGCCTGGACGGTCGCCCGGCCCTGCCCGGGGCGGCGGCGGATCCGGTACTCGGCCACCAGCCCGCTGGCCTCCACCGCGGGCCCGTCCACCGCCTGCGCGTTCACCACTGGAGCCTTCATCGGTCCCCTCCGATTTCGTGCACTCGCACACAGGCCGTGGAGTGCGAGTCCGCGACGGCGACGGGCACAGTGCCGGCGTCGCCGCACACCGCGGGTTCCGCGTGGGGGCAGCGGGGCTGGAAGGGGCATCCGGCGGGCCGCTCGCCGGGCTGCGGAGGCCGGCCCGGGATCTGCGTGAGCCGGGCGGTGCGCCGGTCGATCCGGGGAAGCGCCGCGAGGAGCCCTCGTGTGTACGGGTGCGACGGCTCGTAGAAGACGGGTTCGACCGGTCCCTCCTCGACCTTGCGCCCCGCGTACATGACCATGACCCGATCGGCGAGACCCGCGACGACACCCAGGTCGTGGGTGATGAGCATGACCGAGGTGCGGGTACGCTCCTGCACCCGCCGGATGACGTCGAGCACCTGCGCCTGGACGGTCACGTCGAGGGCGGTCGTCGGCTCGTCGGCGATGAGGATGTCCGGCTCGTTGGCGATGCCCATGGCGATCATCACCCGCTGCCGCATCCCGCCGGAGAATTCGTGCGGGTACTGGCCCAGGCGGGTGGCGGGCGAGGGGATGCCGACGACGTCGAGCAGTTCGGTGGCCCGCTCGACCAGGGAGGCCCTGCTCGTCGACGGGTCGTGCACGCGCACTGCCTCGGCGATCTGCGCGCCGACCGTCATCATCGGGTTCAGCGCGGCGAGCGCGTCCTGGAAGATGACCGCGATCCGCCGTCCCCGTATCTCCCGCAACTCGCTGTCGGCCAGGCTGAGCAGTTCCCGCCCGCGGAAACGGATCGAGCCGGTCACCCGGGCGGAACGCGGCAGGAGCCCCATGATCGCCATGGACGCGGCGCTCTTGCCCGAGCCCGACTCTCCGACAATGCCCAGCGTCTGTCCCTCGGCCACGTCGAACGACAGGCCCTCGACGGCGACCGCCGTCCCCGAGTCGGTCCGGTACTCGACCGTCAGGTCGCGGACACGGAGCAGTTCCGGTGGGCTCGCGGTGTGGGAGACCACCTCGGTGTGGGAGACCGCCTCCATCACTTCCTCCCCTGCGGGTCGAAGGCGTCCCGCAACCCGTCGCCCACGAAGTTCACGGCCAGGACCGTGAGCAGGATCGCCGCGCCCGGCGCGTACAGCAGGTACGCCTTGGGAGTGCCGACGAGGCTCGCGGCCTGGGTGAGCAGGTTGCCCCAGCTTGACTGGGGCGGCTGGATGCCGAACCCGAGGAAACTGAGCGTGGACTCCAGGATGATCGCCCCGGCGACGGCCAGGGACATGTTGACGGCGATCACGCCGACGAGGTTCGGCAGGAGGTGCCTGGTGATGATCCGTACCCCCGACGCTCCGATGACCCGGGCCGCCTCCACGAACTCCTTCTCCCGCAGGCTGATCACCTGCGAGCGCACCACCCGGGCGATCACGGTCCAGCCCAGCCCGGTCAGGACCAGCACGATCGTGACGGGGGAGGGGCCAAGACCTTCCAGTGCCAAGGCGAGCACGGCGATGCCAGGCACGATCAGGAACAGGTCGGTCACCCGCATGATCACCTCCTCGGCCCAGCCGCCTGTGAAACCGGCGATGGCCCCGACGAGCGTGCCGAGCGCGGTCGACAGGACGGCCACGCACAGCCCGATGGACAGGGAGACCTGACCCGCGTACAGCACCTCACTGAGGTAGTCGCGTCCCAGGTCGTCGGTGCCCAGCCAGTGCGCGATGGACGGTTGCCGGGCACCGGTCAGCAGATCCTGGGCGTTGCGCGGGTACGGGGCGATCCAGCTCGCGCCGAAGCAGCACGTGGCCAGTGCGAGCAGCGCCACAGTGCCCGCGGCGGCGAGTCGGTGCCGCAGGAACCGCTTGGCGACGATCCGTCGCCCGCTCAAGTCCCGCCGCGCGGAGGCGGTCTCGGCCACCGGGCCGACGGGGGCTCGTTGGACGCTCACCTCAGCACCACCCTTGGGTCGAGCAGCGCGTACCCCAGGTCCGCCGCAAGATTGAACAGGACGGTGGCGAGCGCCACGATCAGCATCCACGGGATGAGCACGAAGACGTCGCCCGCCAGCATCGAGGCAAGGAACAGCCGCCCCATCCCGGGGATCGCGTAGATCTGCTCCGTCACCACCAGGCCCCCGAAGAGGATCGCCGAGTCGAGCGCGACGACGGTCACAAACGACGCCAGCGAGTTGCGCAGGGCGTGCCGGACGAAGATCTGCCGTGACGGCACGCCCTTGGCCCGGGCCGTGCGCACGTAGTCGCTGGACAGTGCCTCCAACATGGACGCCCGGCTGAACCGCGACCAGCTCGCGATCAGGCTGATCGTCAACGTGATCACAGGCAGGGCCAGATGCCGCAGGTAGTCCATGTCGAAGCCGCTTCGCCCCGGAGAGTGCAGGCCGACGAAGTAGAGCGGTGGCTCGGCCAGCCCGAACCGCTCCTTCGGCCACACCGCGAGCAGTTGGATCAGGATGAGCCCGCACCAGAACGCAGGCATCGCGATCCCGAGGTAGGACAGGGCGGTGAGCACGTAGTCCCCCGCGGAGTACTGCCGCACGGCCGAGTACACGCCGATGCCGAGGGCGAGGACCGTCGCGAGCAGGACACCCCAGAAGACCAGTTGCACGGTGGTCGCGAGCGCCGACCCGATCATCGCCCTGACGTCGCCGCCGGTTCGGGTGCTGGTGCCCCAGCCTCCGGTGGCGAACGCCTTCATCCACAGCACGTACTGCTCCAGGACCGGCCGGTCGAGGCCCAGCCTGGCCACCTCGCGCCGCAACGCTCCCGCGTCGTGGCCCTGCCGCAGCTTGGCGAGTGGGTCGAACGTCGAGCGAACCCCCCAGAAGAGGATGAGCGAGGCCGCGGCCACCACCGGCACCGAGTACACCAGCCGCCGTATGACGAATCTGAGCATGTGCCGTCCCCGGCGCTAGTGGAGGAGAGCCCGGGCGGGCCCGGGCAGGTGTCGGCCGGTCACTTGGCCAGGCCCCACTCGTGGAGGTTCCACCAGGGCCCCTCTGCGGGGTTGATGCTGATGGGGCCGCCGACGCGCCGGCTCCACAGCAGAACGTTGGGAACGGCGCCGAGGGGGAGCGAGGGCACGTTGTCGGCGATGATCTTCTCGGCCTGGCGGGAGGCGTCCTTTCGCGCGGCCTCGCCGAGTTCGGTGTCCACGCGCTCGAGCGGTGTGTCGAGGCCGTCGACTCGGGCACGGATGAAGTTGATACCGGACTGGCCGTTCGCCGCGCTCGGGATCGAGGTGGAGCTGAAGGTGTTGCTCAGCGCCGGGTCCGGGAATTGGTCGACGAGCGTCCACAGGCCCAGCTCGAAGTCGCCGGCGGGGGCCTGCTTGCCGAAGAGCGTGGCCGGGCTTGTGTTCTTGATCCTCATCTCGAACCCGGCCTCCTTCAGCTGGGTCTGGAGTATCTGCTCGGTGAGCTCGCGGCGCTTGTTGCCTGCCAGGGAGACGATCGTGAACCGCGCCTTGCGGCCGTCCTTGGCCCAGAGCCCGCCTTCTCCCTTCGCCCAGCCCGCCCCGGTCATCAACTCGGCGACCCGATCGAGGTCACGGGTGTAGGCGGAGAAGTCGGACCCGGCGTAGCCGGAGACGATCGGCGACAGGAAGCTCTGCGCGGGCTGGTCGACACCGAGCGGGCCGTAGAGCTTCTTGATGATCGCGGCGCGGTCGATCGCGTGGGCGACCGCCTTCCGGACGGGCGCCGAGTCGAACGGGAACTTGGCGTTGTTCATCCACAGCGCCTCAAGGTTGCCGGTCTGGGCATCGACCCGGGAGCGGGCGGTGCCGAGGCCGCTCTTGATCTGCTCTATCACATCGAGCTGCGGTGTGGGGTAGAGGGCGTCGAGCTGGCCGCTCTTGAACGCCTGGAACGCGGACGCGGTGTCGGAGGTGAACTGGAAGGTCACCTTGTCCAGTTTGGGTTGCTTGCCCCAGTAGCGCTTGTTGGGGACCAGGGTGACGGACGTCCCCTTCTTCCACGACTGGATCTTCCAGGGGCCGCCGCTGAAGGTGTAGCCGTCCTTCATCAGCGCGTGCCGGTCCTTGCCGTCCAGGATGTGCTTCGGCAGTACCCCGTAGCCGGAGCTGAACAGGGTCTTCCAGCCCGCGAACGGCGACTTCAGGGTCACGACCGCCGTCTTGTCGTCGGGTGTCGCGACGGAGGTGATCCGGTCGTAGCCGGTCTTGTCGAAGATGTCTTTGCCGTCGCGCAGTTGCAGCGCGGTGTACTTCAGGTCGGCCGACGTGATGGGGGTGCCGTCCGACCAGCGGGCGTCGGGTGACATCCGGTACGTGATCTTCTGATGCTTCCCGTTGACGGTGACGGTCGGCTCGGACGCCATCAGTTCGGAGGCGACCGGGGTCCAGTCGCGACCTTTGCGCCGGACATCGAACACCTTGGGAATCGTGGGCGTCTGCATGATGTAGGTGCCCCAGATGGAGCCCGCGCAGGTGGCGATCCAGTCCGTGCAGTCCGGCTCCTGCTCGGCTCCGATGACGAGGCTGCCGCCCTGCCTGACCGGCGCGTCCGGGGCCGGGCTGCCCCCGTTGCCGGCGGTCCCGCCGCCGGCCGTGCATCCTGCCGCGAGGACCGCGAGGACCGCGCAGGCGACTGCGGCCGACTGCCGCCCGGATCTGCGGGACGCTCCCGTGCGCTCGTTCCATGGCTTGCTCATCACGTAGGACCTTCCATTCCCGGCGGCCCGGCGGGGCGCGATGCGGCCTCATCGTAAGGAGTGCGAAGACCATTAGCAATATGTCTCGACAATCCAATTGTCAATGTCGTTGACTTGCGTTGGGGCCGCTGTTCGGGCAGGGTCGGGCCAGCCCTCGCGCGACCGTCCGCACGGCGTCCAGGAAGGACACCCATGAGCACCCCGAGCCGGGACCGGAAGTCCCGCACCGCGTCCAAGCAAGACCGGCCGGGGCGCACGCGCCGGGCAAGGGACAGCCTCAGCAGGCAGGTCATCCTGGACGCGGCCGAGACGATCGCCGCCCGTGACGGCCTCGACGGCCTCACCTTCCAGGCGCTCGGCAAGGAGCTGACGGCCCATCCGACTTCCATCTACCGGCACTTCCGCGACAAGGACGAGCTGGTCCTGGAACTGATCGACAACCTGCGCTCGCGCTCCTACGGCGGGCAGCTGGAAGCCACGGACTCCTGGCGCGACGACCTGCGCTCCCTCGCGTACCACATCCACGAGCACTACCTGCGCTACCCGCAGTTCGCACTCCAGATGGCGGCACGCACGACCCGCCGTCCAACCGAGTTCACCAACGTCGAGTTCGCCCTGGACGCGTTCCTGCGCGCCGGGCTCCCGCCGCACGACGCTGCGATATTCCTGCGCGTCTTCGGCAATGTCATCCGGTCGCTGTCGAGCATGGAGGCCGGGCTCCATGCGCTTGAGGCCGAGACGCGGGAACGCGACGCGCTGGCCTGGCACCTGGAGTACCGCCGGCTCGCGCCGGAGGAGTACCCGCGGATCGCGTCGATGAGCGACCAGCTCACCGACATCGGCGATCCGAGGGTCTTCGACACGGCGATCGAACTGTTCCTCGACGCGATCGAGGTCCGCGCGCGGAAGGCCGACGGGGAAGGGGGACAGGGCACCTGACCGGGCGTCGGCGCCCCGTCCCGTCCTCGCCGCTCACCGGGCCTGCTCGTCCGTGCCGTTCGCACCCTGCGGGCCGAGCGACCTGACCAGCCCGGCGACCAGCAGTGCCCGTTCCTCGAACGAGCCCGTGTCCGCCCATTCGTGCCGCGCGTGCGCACCCGCGCCGCGCGGCCCCAGCCCGTCCAGGGTCGGGATGCCCAGGGCCGCCGTGAAGTTCCCGTCCGACGCCCCGCCGACCGCCGCCTCGCCGACCTCCCCAAGGCCGCCGGCCTCGGCCAGCTGCCTGGCGACCGCGAGCAGCCCGGCCGACATGGAACGCTCCAGTGGCAGTCGGTTGATCCCTCCGGACAGTTCCACGGCGGCCCCGGGCACCCGCGAGGTGAGCACTCGTAGATTCGCATCCACCCGTTCCAACTCGTCGCGGTGCCAGGCACGGACGTCCACGTTGATGTGCGCGTCCGCGGGGACGGTGTTGGTGGTGGTACCGGCTCGGCCGACGGTCGGCGTGACCGAAGTGCCGAGATCCGCGTCGGCGAGCGCGGTGATGGCCAGCACCTGGTGGGCAAGCTCGACCAGCGCGTTCACCCCCTTTTCCGGCTCCAGACCGGCATGGGCCGCGTGGCCGCGGATGTCCAGGCGGTAGATGGCCCCGCCCTTGCGGGCCGTCTTCACCGCGCCGTCCATGCTCGGCTCCAGGACCAGGACGGCAGCGCAGCCACGTGCCGCCTCCTCCACCAGGCCGCGCGAGGTCAGCGAGCCGCACTCCTCGTCTCCGGTGACGAGCATCCGGACATGGCGGGTGTCGCCTGCGAGGGCCAGCGCCTCCAGGGCAAGCACGAGGCCCGACTTCATGTCGAACACGCCCGGCCCCGAGACCCGTTCACCCTCGGTCGTGAACGGCCAGCCCTCCAGCGTCCCGAGAGGCCACACCGTGTCGGCGTGGCCGAGCAGCAGGACGCCGGGCACGCCGCGTGCCGCGGGTGCCTCCTCCCAGTACAGATGGGGTACGCCGCCCTCGACGACACACTGCGGCGGGCCGAGCAGGTCCCGGGACCACTCCGTCAGCAGCTCGTAGCAGCCGCCGAGACCGCACGCGTGACCGGAGGGCGACTCGATGCCGACCAGGTGCCGCAGGCGCTCCACGGCCCGCCCGAGGTCGAAGCCGCCTGCGCGGCTCACCGCGTGCCCTCCGCGTCGAGGTGCCGAACGGGATCCTGGTCGCGATTGCGGAAGAACGAGGCCAGCGCGCGTGCCACTTCCCCCGGCGCCTCCTCCGCCAGGTAGTGGTCCGCGGGCACGGCGACCGCGGTGACGTGCCGCGCATACGCCTTCCACACCGCGGCCACGTCGAAATGGCGGCCGACGAAGCTGTGCGTGCCCCATATCGCCAGGAGCGGCGCCTCGACCACGCGCCCGAGGTCGCGGTCGTACGCGTCGTGCTCCAGGTCGATACCGGCGGCCGCCCGGTAGTCGGCACATGACGCGCGCACCGCGGCCGCGTCGGTGAAGCAGCGCTCGTACTCGGCCATGGCACGCGGGTCGGTGGGGAGCCCGCCGGCGTGGCGCCCCTCGAACCGGCTGCGCAGCCACGCGCGAGGGTCGGCGAGGATCAGCTGTTCGGGCAGGCCGGAGTCGAGGGAGAGGAAGAACCAGTGGAAGTAGGCCGAGGCCATGGCCCGGTCGACGTTCCCCAACATGTGCAGCGTCGGCACGATGTCCAGCACGGCGACGGCCCGTACGTGCTCGGGGACGTCAAGGGCCATGCGGTGGGCGACCCGCCCGCCCCTGTCGTGCCCGGCGACGGCGAATCGGTCGAATCCGAGCGACCGCATGAGGGCGGCCTGGTCGGCGGCCATGGTGCGCTTGGCGTACTGCTCGTGGGAGGGGTCGTCGTCCGGCTTGCCGCTGTCGCCGTAGCCGCGCAGGTCGGCGAGCACGACCGTGTGGTCCCTGGCCAGCTCGGGCGCGACGCGGTGCCACATGGCGAGGGTCTGGGGATACCCGTGCAGGAGCAGCACGGGCGGACCGTCACCCGAGACCTGGGCGTGGATGCGTACGCCACCGCACCGGCGGGTCGCGTCCGTGAAGTCCGGAAGCAGCGCGTTCACAACGCGGTGTCCTTGGTCAGGGCGCTGATCAGGGCGTCGCAGACCTGGGCCGTGGACAGGCTCCCGCCCAGGTCGGGGGTGAGCGAGCCGGAACGCACGACCTCGCCGATCGCGGCGGTGAGCCGGGCGGCGGCTTCCCGCTCGCCGAGGTGGTCGAGCATCAGGGAGGAGGACCAGATCTGGCCGATCGGGTTCGCCGTGCCCGTACCGGCGATGTCCGGTGCCGAGCCGTGGATGGGCTCGAACATCGAGGGGTGCTGCCGGGAGGGGTCGATGTTGCCGCATGGGGCGATCCCGATGCTGCCGGCGAGGGCGGCGGTCAGGTCGCTGAGGATGTCGCCGAAGAGGTTGGAGGCGACGATCACGTCGAACCGGGCCGGATCGAGGACCAGGTGCGCGGCGAGGGCGTCGACGTGATAGGGCGTCAGCTCGACATCGGGGTAGTCGGCGGCCACCTCGGACAGGATCTCGTCCCAGAACGGCATGGTGTGGACGATCCCGTTCGATTTCGTCGCCGACGCCACACGGCCGGAACGCTTGGCGGCCAGCTCGAACGCGTAGCGGGCCACCCGCTCGACCCCGAGGCGTGTGAACACGGCCTCCTGCACAGCCATCTCCTGCGGTCGTCCGCGGTAGAGTCGCCCGCCGATCTCGCTGTACTCCCCTTCGGTGTTCTCCCGCACCACCACGAGGTCGAACGGTCGCCCGTCGCGCAGCGGTCCTTCGACACCGGCCAGCGAGCGCACGGGACGCAACGAGACGAACTGGTCGAAATGGCGCCGGATGGGTATGAGTAGGCCCCACAGTGACTCGTGGTCGGGAACTCCGGGCGCGCCGACGGCTCCGAGGAGAATCGCGTCGGCCCCGGCGAGGCTCTCGAGCCCGTCGGCGGGCATCATCGTCCCGGTCCGCGCGAGGTACGCGCACCCCCACGGGTGCATCGTCCACTCCAGCCGGAAGCCGTGCAGCCCGGCAAGGGCATCGAGTACGCGCACGGCGGCGGGCACCGTCTCCTGCCCGATGCCGTCCCCTGGGACGGCCGCGATCCGATAGGTGCGCACATGGACTCCTTCCCTCAAGGATTCAGAGGGATAGTCTATGGCATTGACAACTGAGTTCACTAGACTGCCGGATGCACTGGAGGCTGTCATCCGCAGGCGTATCGGTGTGGCCGCCGGGCTCTGGGCGGAATGCGAGGAGGCGCGGTAGCCGGCAGGCCCGTCCGCCTGCGTCGGCGGCACAGGAGGACAGACCAGGGCGAGACAGGGTGAATGGGTCCTGGGCCCGTCGTGCCCCGTTCGACGAGCCGCACTGGTGGGGCAACCGGACGTGGCACCACTGCCGTCCCATCCCGTACTGCCTCGCAGGGGGAGCGCGGGTCATGGCGGATCTCGTGGGGTGTGCAGGCATGGCGAAGGCCCCGTTGCCCAAGATGTGGGCAACGGGGCCTTCGAGGAATGCGGATCGTGGTGGTGAGGGGCGGTCCGTGGCTCGCGGCTCTCATCGGAGCAGACGGGGTTGTCCGGACTGCCGACTATGAAGGAGCGGGGTACACCCCGCACCTACGCGAGCAACATGGCCAATAGCCGCGGCACGCGACTCAGTTCACGAGAAGTAGCAGCTCAGAGCGCTGCACTGGCGAATTCGGTATGAACAGACGAGATCCATGCCGCGGAGTTCACCGCCGTGATCTCCCTGGCGGGACGGCTGTGTCTGCCCGGAGGCCAGCGCACCCGCACCCGGCAGGTGAGGGCGCGTCGGAGGTGGCTGATCGCGCGGGTGAGCCGACCCTGGCTGCCGAGGAAGAGCCCGGTGCAGTCATAGGCGGTCAGTCGCTCTGGGCCCCCGGCGGCAGCTGACGCAGCCTCATCGTGACCGCGGTGTCGGACTTGAAGGCCGAGTCCAGCAGGGTGGCCGCGGAGACGAAGCGGTTGGGGTCGTTGAGCACAACTCCGATGACAGTGCGGCCCTCACGCGTGGCGGCGAAGACCAGGCAGGGACCTGCGGGGGTACTGGTGCCGGTCTTGATGCCGATGGCTCCAGGATACGAGCCGAGAAGCTGGTTGGTGTTGAACCAGGTGTAGGTGCGGCCGTTGGTGGCCTCCTGTTTGGTGCTCACCTGCTTGACGATGTCGCGGAAGGTGGCGTCCGCCATGGCGTGCCGGGCGAGCGTGGCCAGGTCGCGCGGCGTGGAAAGGGACCCGGGGGAGAGGCCGTCGAAGGAGTCGTAGGTGGTCTTCGTCAGGCCCAGCGAAGCAGCCTTGGCGTTCATCGCGTCGATGAACGACTTTGTACGAGCGCCGATGGTGTCGCCGGTGCCGAACGAATCGGCGAGCGCGGCCGCGGCATCGCAGCCCGACGGCAGCAGCAGGGCGTGCAGAAGCTGACGCACAGTGAGCGTGTCGCCGGTCCTCAGATCCGCCGTGCTGGCCCCGTTCTCGGTGACATGGTCGCGGTACTCCTGTTTGACGTTGACCTGGCGGTTGAGATCCACACCGGAAGTCTCCAGCACCACGACAGCTGTCATGATCTTCGTTGTGCTGGCCACGGAACGCTGGGTGTCCGCGGCTTTGCTCCACAGCGGCTTTCCCCCGGCGCCGTCGACGAGGAAGGCGCCCTGGGCACTGATCTTGTTGGACAGGGCAGCGGTGGCCTTCGCCTTCAAAGCGGGGCCGGACGCGGCCGGTCTCGCTGTCGAAGTCGTATCCGGACTCGCGCTGGCAGCGGGCAGGATGATCGCCGCGGCGGCGACCGCGGCCGCTGCGGCCGCGGCGATGGCGCCGGTCTTCTTGGTGACACGTCGGTGGCTCAACTCACTGACCTCCAGTGGGCGAAGGGGCTGGCTGGTGGGCGGTCGGCCAGGGGCAACGCCCACGGCAGAGCCGCAAGTACGGTGTTCGTCCTACGCGCTGGCTCGGACACTCCGGAACGGGGGGAATTACCACTCCTGTCGCATGATCCCCACGCGTCCCACCCCCAAGGTACGGATCTCCCCCGCAGGAGGTTCAATGGATCAACGTCACGATGAGCCGACTCGGCGCGAGCGCACCGGGATACGCCTGAACCCGGTGTGCCACCGCACCACCGTGCCCCCGCTCCTGCAGCGGGCCCTTGCCGGGGTGGACCACCGCCTCGCTCAAGCCACCGCGCTCCTGCCCGCCGACAGGTCATCACCGGCGACCAGAAAAAGGCCGCCCGCCCACCCACCCAGCCCGGGCCGGGCGGTCACCGTGCCCGCCCTGGCTGCCTTGAGCAGGTTCGGCTGGAGCGAACCCCGCTGCCGCTGCACCGCCCCCACCGCCACCGACCCGGGCCTCCACCGCCCGACGACACCACAAGCCGCCACCGCGCACATCGCCCGCCGACTGCACACCGCCACCGCTCAACCGCACCTGGCCGCAGCCCTGGCAACCGCCGACACCACCGCCGCCTCCACCGCCCAGCCCGGCACCGTCCACCTCACCGGCCTCGCCCGGAACGCAGAAGCACTCACCCTCCGCGTGGCGATCTTGATGCGGGCCTCGGTGCGGGTGCGGAAGACAGGCCGGTGGACGTACTCGACCTTCAGCACGCTGCGTTCCACGACGTTGCGCTGCTTGTGGACCTCGCGGTCGAAGGCTGGCGGGCGGCCGCCCCGGCTGCCGCGCCGGAGACGGTTGCGGCCCTGGTCGGCCCGCTCCGGGACGGTGTGCGGGATGTTCCGGTGCCTCAGCCAGGTGCGGATGGCCTTGGAGCTGAAGCCCTTGTCGCCGATGACGTGAGCGGGCCGCACCCGCGGCCGTCCCGGCCCGAGGCGGGGTGCCCGTATCCCCTCCATCACAGCGGTGAACTGGGCGCAGTCGGTGGTGTTGCCGCCCGTGAGCACCAGAGCGAGCGGGCGGCCCAGACCGTCACAGGCCAGATGCATCCGGGCGTGAAGCGCGGCGGTCCGCACCGGGACGTCGGACTCGAAGGGCGGGTGCCGCCACCGCGGTGGCCAGGGAAACACCGGCCTTGCGTCGGTAGTAGGAGGCCGGCGCCCGGCAGTCGTTGCCGCGGGGCCGGGCGGTGCCGCCCGGCCGACGTCGGCTTTCCCGGGGCGCCGAGCTCCGGACTGCTACTCCACGAACTGGAACATCCACGCCTGGCGGGCATTGGCGACGTCGAGCGGCCTCAGGGCGATGCGGGGCGGGAAGATCCGCAACAGGCTGAGGTCTACGGCCAGTTCCTCGCCGTCGACGGGGCCTCCGGGGACGACGAGGTGGAAGGTACGAGGCTGCGAGCTCTGGTAGAGCGCCCATTCGCAGGGCTCGGTGAATCCGCCGACCGGCTTGTTCACCTCGGGATCGCCGTCGAAGCCCAGGTAGGTACCGCTCTTGAGGTTGCGGATCGTGCAGTTGCCGTTGGTGAGTCCCTCCAGCGACCACTCCTGTTCACCCGGGCTGCCGGTGGGTGGGAGCAGCAGCGCTGGTGTCTTGGGCTCTGCCGACCCGCCTTCCAGGGTGAGAAGCTGCTCGCCAGGACGGGCGATCGTGTACAGGCCGTTCGGTACAGGTGCCAAGGCCGCCGACTCCATTTCCGAGGCGCGGCACCCGAGCGGGGTACCACCGGTCTACTGGGCGGACCCATACAACCTCCGGCCGACGCACCAGGCAGGCCAGGACACGCCGTGCGTCACTCTTCAGGACTACAGCGCCTTCCCGTCTCGGAGCCCGCACCTTCCGGGGCCGAGCGGGTGACCGCCCTGAACCGTGCGGGTGACGCCGAAGCCATGTCAAAGGCCGGGGCGCCGCCTCCGGGGCGGTGCCGGGTCCCCCACCTCCTGGGCAGCGCGTGGCACCCGCCTTCCACCTGTGCATTCCAGTTCTTCGGTGACTTTTGAACAGGGCCCGTTCGTCGCAGACTCGGTTCGTGAACTTGCCCAACGAATGCGGCGGGAGTGCGCGAGATGACGCCGAACGGGGCGGGCTCGATCAGGTCGGTGGAAGAAGCTTGGTGCACGGATGTGAAAACGTTATCCCGCCTCCGAAAAGCCTCGACATGTGGCGCCGCCTGCCGGTATTCATCCGTAATAGTACGGTTACGTCTGCGTGTGGCGCCTCCCTGGGTCGCACTGACGGGCTTCTTGCGGGGCTGTCCAGAGGCATGCTAGAAACCGCTTTCAGAGAGAGTGGGTGTCAACGGTCTGCTGTCCGGGAACCACCAGGAGGAGCCGATGGGCCTACGTACGGAGGGGCCGGTCGCGCACCCTCGCCTTCGGGTGGTCGGAAAAGCTGCATGCCATGGACGCCGTGGGCCGGACCGCTCCGGCCAGTCGGCTGTGGGACGCGGGCGCGGATTCCCGTGGTGCGGGCGTTCGTCCTGCGTGGCTCACCCAGCGCGTTCCGCGCCGGCGACGACATCGGCGAGTTCTTCCGGCTCACCACCGCCCGGGAGGCTCGCGACCTCTTCCGTCCGGCGAAACCTTCGGAGCCCCGAAGGGGCCGAAGGCACCCGCGCCTTCCGGGAGAGGCGCACCCCCGCCTTCCGGGAGAGGCGCACCCCCGCCTTCGCCTCCCCTCCCTCGACCGCGCACTGACTCCCAGGAGCCATCTGTGACCCATACCCTCCAACTCCCGGTCTCCGCGGGGCGGACCGCGCCCTACACACTCGGCACCCCCAAGGAATTCACCCCTCCGCGCGCCGCTCTGCGCAGCCGCGTCGCGTACGCCGCGGCCCACGTGGTCGCCGACCCGTACGGTGGGAACGCCCCGGGTGCCCCAGCGGCACTCGACTGGGAACGGACCCTGGCGTTCCGGCACGAGCTGTGGCGATGGGGTTTCGGCGTCGCCGAGGCCATGGACACCGCCCAGCGCGGCATGGGCCTGGACTGGCCCACCGCGGCAGAGTTGATACGCCGTTCCGCGGCCGAGGCCCGTGCCGTCGGCGGCCGTATCGTGTCCGGTGTCAACACCGACCAGCTGGCCGTCGCGGAGCCGAGGCTCACCGACGTCACGGCCGCGTACCTCGAGCAACTCTCCGTCACGGAGGATGCGGGCGCCACACCGGTGATCATGGCCAGCCGGGCCCTCGCCACGGCGGCTCGCACGCCCGAGGACTACCTGGCCGTCTACGACAAGGTCCTGGCCCAGGCGTCCGGACCCGTGGTCCTCCACTGGCTCGGCGAGATGTTCGATCCCCAACTGCGCGGCTACTGGGGATCGGAGGATCTCGACGCGGCGACCGACACCGTGCTCACGCTGCTGCGCACCCATGCGGCCCGTGTGGACGGCATCAAGCTCTCGCTCCTCGACGCCGACCGTGAGCGCTCGCTCCGGGGACGCCTTCCGCACGGTGTCCGCCTCTACACCGGCGATGACTTCCACTACTGTGAACTCATCCAGGGTGACGACCAGGGCCACAGCGACGCCCTGCTGGGTGTCTTCGCGGCCATCGCGCCGGCGGCCTCCCAAGCGCTTCAGGCGCTCGACGAGAACGACCTGGACGGCTACCGGGCCGCCATGGAGCCGACCGTCCCCCTCGGTCGGCACCTGTTCGCGTCACCCACCCGCCATTACAAGACCGGCGTGGTCTTCCTGGCCTGGCTGAACGGGCGACAAGACCACTTCACCATGGTGGGCGGAGCACAGAGCGCACGGTCGCTGACCCACCTGGCGGAGCTGTTCCGGCTGGCCGATCGCGCCGGGGTGCTGCGCGACCCCGATCTGGCCACTTCCCGTATGCGCACATTCCTCCAGATCAACGGGGGCCCCGTATGAGCGATCTGAGCCGCCTCTCCTTCAATTCCCAGACGGCCAAGCACTGGCCGCTTCCCGAACTCATCGACGCCGCCGGGCGCGGCGGGCTCGGTGGCGTGGGGCTGTGGCGCGAACCCGTGCGGGAGGCGGGGATCGACCGCGTCGCACACCTTGTGCGCTCGGCGGGGCTGGAGGTGACGAGCCTGTGCCGGGGCGGCTTCTTCACGGCCGCGGACGCCGCCACCCGCCAGGAACGTATCGACGACAACCGGCGGGCGGTCGAGGAGGCGGCCCTGCTGGGTGCCCGGACCCTGGTCCTGGTCTGCGGAGGGCTGCCGTCGGGCAGCCGGGACCTCGCGGGGGCGCGCGGCATGGTCGCCGACGCCATCGCGGAGCTGGCGCCGTTCGCGGGTGACCACGGTGTGGTTCTCGCCATCGAGCCGATGCACCCGATGTACTGCTCGGACCGTAGCGTGGTCTCCACGCTGCGCCAGGCCCGGCGGCTCGCCGAGCGGTTCCCCCCCGAGCAGGTGGGGGTGCTCGTCGACGCCTACCACGTCTGGTGGGACCCCGAGCTCGTCGATGAACTCGCGCTGCTCGACGGGCGGATCGCCGGATTCCAGGTCTGCGACTGGGTGACGCCGCTGCCCGCCGGCGTGCTGACCGGTCGCGGGATGATGGGCGATGGTGTCATCGACCTCGGGGCACTGCGACGCGAAGTGGAGCGCAGCGGCTACAGCGGGCTCACAGAAGTGGAGATCTTCAACGCGCGGTTGTGGCAGCGTGCCGGCCACGAGGTCCTCGCCGAAGCGTGCCGCCGGTACCTTGCCCATGTCGCCTGATCCACGGGCATCGGCGCCCCGACGGAGGGAGCGCGCCGTCCTGTGTGCCGGTGTCCAAGGCCGCCTGGGCCCGCAGGAGAGCGCCCGGTACCAGGCAGGAACCGGTCCCGCGACCGTGTGGCGGCGCGGGCGGGACCGTTGCCCTCCATCCTGTGGGGAGGGGCTCCGTGCCTCTTTTGATCAGGGATTCTGCCTTTAACGAGCCGTCTGCGCGCATCGGCCGCGAGCCCGCCGCAGGGCGAGGGTGAGTGCGCCGTGCGGGACGGGCGGTGTCGCCGAGGGGCGCCACCTCGATGGTGGGACTCGGCTCGCTCGGTGTCATGTCGGGCATGACCCAGACCCGTAGGCGTGGCCCGCCGTGCTCGTACGGCGAGATCGCCTCCCTCCGGATCCACGAAGCAGGAGTGCTCATGAACATCGCCCCCTCACGCGTCCTGTCGGACGGCGTGTCGATTCCGACCATCGGGTTCGGCACGTATCCGCTGTCCGGTTCCGAAGCGGAGTCGGCGGTACGCGGCGCCCTCGGATCGGGGTATCGCCTGATCGACACCGCGGCGAGTTACGGCAACGAGGAAGCGGTCGGGCGGGCCCTCGCGGCTAGCGGCGTACCGCGCGCGGACGTGACCTTGATGACGAAGGTGCGCGGCCGGGACCAGGGCTTCGAGCGGACTCTGGCGGCCTTCGCAGAGTCCACCGCGCGACTCGGCGTCGATTACGTCGACGTCTATCTGATCCATTGGCCCTTGCCCCGTCTCGACGTGTACGTCGACTCATGGCGCGCCATGATCGAGCTCCGTGCGCAGGGCCGCATCCGATCGATCGGGGTCAGCAACTTCACGGCACGGCACCTGGACCGGCTGCGTGAGGAGACCGGCGTGCTGCCGTCCGTGAACCAGATCGAACTGCACCCGAACTTTCCGCAGCGAGAGCAGCGGGAAGCCGATGCCGCGCGCGATATCGCGACTTTGGGCTGGAGCCCGCTGGGCCGGGGGAGCGGTCTGACCGCCGACCCCCTCGTGGTTGAGCTCGCCCGCACCCACGGTGTGACGCCGGCCCAGGTGATCCTGCGCTGGCATCTTCAACTGGCAGCGATTCCGATCGTCAAGTCGGCTACGCCCGCGCGCCGGCGCGCCAATCTCGACATCTTCGGCTTCGCCCTGGCCGAGGAGGAGGTCGCCGCACTCACCAGCCTGGAGCGCGGGCGGATCGGCGGTGACCCGGAGACCTACGAGGAGTTCTGACGCTACGTAGCGCAAGACGCCGCCGGATCGCGGTTTGCTCCGGCGGCGCTGACGGGGCCCGCGGCAGGTCCGCGGGGGACCCCAAGGCTGCGATCAGCCGACCCGTGTGCCGAGAAGGGCGCCGCCACTTCGTCGAAGGGACCGGGGGCTACGCTCGCGCGCACGGCGTCCTGGCAGCCCCATATCGCCTGCGCCGCCGTCCCTGTCGTGGAACGGTCCTCGCTCCGCGCGGTGATCGTGTGCGCCCGCGCGCCGTCGCGCACCTCATCGGCGGTGCCCCGCCTCAGGAGCCCGGCTCCGCCGGTGGCGCCAGGTCAGCGGGCGTCTTCGACGATCATGTCCGAGGCATGCTCCGCGATCATAACGGTCGGGGCCTGGGTGTTGGAGCTGACGATGCGAGGCATGACCGAGGAGTCCACCACGCGCAGCCCCTCCAAACCGTGCACCTTCAGGCGGGGCGAGACCACCGACTGGTCCGAGACGCCCATGGCACAGGTGCCGACCGGATGGTACGAGGTCCTGCCGTGCCGGCGTACGAAGGCGACGTAGTCGTCCTTCGTACGCACCGGACGGCCTCCCGCGAGGTGTTCCGCCTTGATGGAGGACGCCATGGACGGCTGTTCCATGATCTGGCGGCTCTGCCGAACCCCCTCGATCGCCATTTCGAGGTCGTAGTCATCGGCCAGGTAGTTGGGGTCGATGAGCGGCGCCTGACGCGGGTCGGGGCCGGCCACCCGCACAGTGCCACGGCTGCGTGGCCTGAGGAAGTAGGAGTTCAGGGTGCAGCCGAAGCCGGGCCGCACCGCGGCGATCCCCGCCTCGACCCCGGCAGCCGGCAGGAAGTGGAACTGCAGGTCAGGTGTCGGCTCCTCCTCGCCGCCGTAAGCGAAGCCACCCGCCTCCACGACGGTCGATGCCAGCGGCCCCCGGCGGAAGGCGGCGTACTGCACGGCGGCCACAGCGGTGGCGGGCAGTGGCCGTGCGTAGCGGTCCATGCTCTGATACGAGGTCAGTTCGTAGATGATGTCGAGGTCGCAGTGGTCCTGGAGGTTCTTGCCGACGCCGGGCAACGCGTGCACGACCTCGATCCCCGCCTGCCTCAGATCCGCGGGGTCACCGATGCCTGACAGCTGCAGAACCTTCGGGGAGCCGAAGGCGCCCGCGGCTACGATCACCTCGCGGCGCGCGGTGTACCGCCGGGTGGTACCGCCCTCGAGGGTTTCGATTCCGGTGGCACGGCCGTGGTCGGTGACCACACGCCTGACCATGGCGCCCGTCCTGACCACAAGGTTCCTGCGATGGCGGGCGGGGCGGAGATAGCCGACGGCGGCACTGCAACGCCGCGCGTCGCGGGTGGTCGTCTGGTAGAACCCGACGCCGTACTGCTCGTTGCCGTTGAAGTCGCTGTTGTAAGGCAACCCGAACTCCTGACCCGCCCGCACGAAGGCCTTGGACAGGGGGTGCGGATTGACCACGTCGGACACCGAGAGAGGGCCTTCGGCGCCATGCAGCGGCCCCGACAGCCGCTCGTTGCGCTCCGACCGAACGAAGTACTTCCGTACCTCCTTGGCGGACCATCCCTCGCAGCCGTGGACACTCGCCCACTCGTCGTAGTCCTGGGCGACGCCGCGGGTGAACACCTGCGCGTTGATCGAGCCGCCACCGCCGATGACCTTGCCCTGGGCCAGGGGTATCTCCCGTCCTTCGCAGTGTTTCTGGGGCTGGCTGACGAAGCCCCACTGGTACGGGCCCGCCGTGAGTCTGGCGAATCCGGCCGGTACGTGGATGAGCGGGTGCCGGTCGGAACGCCCCGCTTCAAGGAGCAGCACCCTCACGGAGACATCCGCGCTGAGGCGGTTGGCCAGGACACATCCGGCCGTACCTCCGCCCGCGATCACATAGTCGAACGAGTCGTCCTGCTGAGCCACAAAGCACTCCTGGGGTTCCCCGGCCGCCCGAAGACGCTCATGCGGAGCGGCACGAGTGGGCGGCCGGATGTCTCGGTCCTGATTTCGGCGAGCCGCGGCCCGCTCGTCCTAGTGCGCGCACCCGTCGCGGAAGAACGGCGTGCGCTTGCCCGAGCGGATCTGGATGGTCTTCAGCTCGGTGAACTCCTCGAAACCGGCCTGTCCCATCTCACGGCCGTAGCCGCTGTTCTTGACGCCACCGCAGGGGAGCTGGGGCGCGCCGTCGATGGTGGTGTTCACCCAGACCGTGCCGCTGCGCAACCGCCTGCCCAAGGACAGGGCGGTATCGATGTTCTTGCTCCATACGGAGTTCGCGAGCCCGTACTCGACGGAGTTTGCGAGTTCGACCGCCTCCTCTTCGGTGCGGAATCGGCTGATGGCCAGGACCGGTCCGAAGACTTCCTCGTTGAACAGGCGCGACGTGGGCGACACCTGGTCGATGATCGTGGGGGCCATGAAGTGGCCCGCGGCGAAGGCGCCGCTGGTGAGCCGTGTGCCTCCGGCCACCACTCGAGCACCCTCGGCTTCCGCGCCGCCTATGTACTCGAGGACCTTGTCCAGGTGAGCGGAGTGGATCATGGCGCCGATATCGGCGTCCTCGTCGAGCGGCGCCCCCACGCGCAGCCTGCTGACACGGTCCACCAGGGCTGCGACGAAGCGGTCGGCGACGTCCTGGTGGACCAGGAGGCGCGCTCCGGAGACACAGCACTCGCCCTGATTGAACAGCACCGCGAAGAGCACGCCGTCGACCGCGTCCTCGAGATCGGCGTCAGGAAACACGATGCTGGCCGCCTTGCCGCCAAGCTCCAGGGAGAGTCGCTTGACGTTGCCGGAGGACGCCTCGACGACCGAACGTCCCACCGCGGTGCTGCCGGTGAACGACAGCAGATCCACGTCACTCGACCGCGCCAGATGGTTTCCCACCGTCGCCCCGGGCCCGGTGACGACGTTGAAGACGCCGTCCGGCAGGCCCGCCTCGGTCGCCAGCTTCGCGATCTCCAGCGTACTGCCCGAGGTCAGCTCCGACGGCTTGCATACGGCGGTGCAGCCGGCCGCCAGGGCGAACGGGAGCTTCTGCATGAGCAGCAACAGCGGAAAGTTCCACGGGGTGATCATGGCGACGACTCCGCACGGTTCACGGGTGACGAGCCCGGTGAAGTCCGGCCCGAGATGGGTGTGTACTTCACCGTGGCTGGTCATCGCCAGAGCGGCCGCGTACTCGGTGAGCGCGATACCGGCGGCGACGTCACCGCGGGCGAGCCGGATGGGCTTGCCCGATTCCTCGGCGTCGATGCCGGCCAGTGGCTCCTGGTCGCGGCGCATGAGGGAGGCCAGGGCACGGAGCACCGCGGCGCGCTCCGCCCCCGAGCGGCTCGGCCAGTCACCCTTGTCGAACGCGCGGCGGGCCGAGGTGACGGCTGCCTGAGCCTCGCTGGCATCGCCCCGGGTGAACCGGGCGACCACTTTCTGGGTGCCGGGGTTCTCGCGGGCCATGAGCTCCGCCGTCGGCTGAGTCTCCTCGCCGTCGATGAAGACGCCGTACGTACGGACGGCGCGCTCGGTAGTCGGGGCTACCATGGAGCCTCCAAGAGAGCGGTTACCACAGTGTCTCGTCAGATGAGCGATACGCTAACAGCGGCATAAGCTGCTAACAAGAAGAAAGTGTGTGCAGGGTCCAGGAAGCGTTTTCTCGCTAGTGTCGACGGGGTTCCGGAACCGGTGCGGGGCAGCGCTTCATGGGGGGGCGGGAACGCCCATGAACTCGGAAGTGGGTCCGCACGATGAGATGTGCCAGGATCGCCAGGACGTGCCGATCGGTCGGCGTGGGGCAAGGTGGGACTCCCTGGCGGGGAGTGATGTGGAGGCGTAGGTGAAGGAGCGGCGTCGCGTCACGATCAGGGACGTAGCAGACGCCGCCGGCGTATCGGTTGCCACGGTGTCACGGGTCATGAGTGGGTCGCATACGGTCAACTCCGACATGGCCGAGCGGGTGCGATGGGCCATGCAGGAGCTCGAGTACCGGCCCAACGGGGCCGCCCAGGGGCTCGCCTCGGGAATGCACCGGAGTGTGGGTGTCGTCCTGCCGGATCTGTCCAATCCCTACTTCAACGACATCATCAAGGCCACCTACGTAGGAGCGTCACGCGAGCAGTACCGCATGCTCGTCACGGAATGGCGGGAGCCCGGGGAGGAACTGGGCGTGAGCCTCGACGTGCTCTCCCGGGTCGATGGGCTTCTGCTGCTGTCGGCCAGGATGGACATCGACGGTCTGCGCGACCTGGCGGCCCGCAAAGTCCCCACCGTGCTGGTCAACCGCGTAGAGCTCGGGGTGGATCTGCCCATGGTCGCGGTCGACAACTTCTCCGCCATGCTCGAACTGTGTCAGCATCTGGCGTCCCTGGGCCACCGCCGTGTGGTCTATCTCGCCGGCTCGCCGAGCGCGTGGCAGAACCGCGAGCGGTGGAGGGCGGTGCAACAGGCGCGCATACTCGGACTCGACCCGGTCATGGTCGCCGCGGACGGAACCATAGAGGCCGGCTTCGAGGCGACCGACGAAGCACTCAGCCATGACCCCACCGCGCTGATCGCCTTCAACGACCTGGCGGCCCTGGGGGCCATCGCCCGGTTGCGCGAGCTCGGTCTGAGGACACCCGCGGACATCTCGGTGACCGGCTTCGACGATGTCTCACTGGCGCGTTTCGCCGACCCTCCCCTGACCACGATCGTCAGCCCCAAGGCGGCCCTGGGCGAACTGGCGTGGGCGATGTTCGAAGCCAGCCTGCGCGGCGAGCGGATCGAGCAGCCGCCGTTGCTGCGAGCCGCGTTTGTCCACCGTGCCTCCACCGGCCCGGCCAGGACGTCGCGTTCGCGCGTCTGAGAGGCAGTCGGCGCGGGATCCGTGGGGCGGGGCGTCGGGTCGCCGCCACGGCCACCGGGCGGAGCCTGATCGGTCAGGTGCCCGACGCCGCCGCCACCACATCCGCCCCGCGCCTGCGCCGTGCCCCTACGTTCGATGAGGGCGGCCGCGGGCCGCTGCCCGTGGCGCGGCTCACCGGCGCTGGGGCGTGCTCCACGCGCAACGGCGAGACCATCTGGGCCGAGCGCTCCTTCCCCGTCGGTTCGCGCCGGGCCCGGCATGCCGGGACGGCGGGCAGTCGATCCCGAGCCTCATCGCGAGAAAACGCTATCTCGCCGTGCCAAACCCGTTGACCGGCACCCAGGAGCACTGTTAGAAAGCGTTTCCTGGGAGGCGACAATGACGCTGAATGACAAGGTGTGCGTAGTCACCGGTGGTACCTCCGGCATCGGCCTGGCGACGGTGCGCCTGTTCGCGGGCGAGGGCGCCCGGCAGGTGGTGCTGGCGAAGAACAGAAGCGAATGCGGCGCGCTGACCCAGGAGGCCGGATCGCACGGGTGGCCCGTCACCGTCGTGGCCGGCGACGTGGCCGACCCGGCCGCCTGGGAACAGGTGATCGACGAGATCGACCGGCTCGGTGGCGTCGACGTCCTGGTCAACAACGCGGGCTACGGCATCCAAGGGACGGTCCTGGAGACCGATCTGCACGCCTGGGAGGCCCTGTTCGCCACCAATGTCACCGGTGTCTTCCTCGGCTGCCGGGCGGTCCTGCCACGGATGGTCGCCCAGGGCTCGGGATCGGTGGTCAACGTCGCCTCGGTGGCCGGCCAGATCGGCATGGCACGGCGGGCGGCGTACTGTGCCACCAAATCCGCGGTCCTCGGCCTCACCCGGGCGATGGCGGTGGACCACGCAGGGGCCGGCGTGCGCGTCAACGCGGTCGCGCCCGGCACCACTGACTCCCCGTATTTCGCGAAGATCGCGGCGGACATCGCCGACCCAGTGGCCTACCGCAGCTACCTGGAAGGGCGCCAACTGCTCAACCGGCTGGCCGAGCCGAGCGAGATCGCGGCGGCCATCGCCTTCCTGGCCGGGGACACCTCGTCGTTCGCGACCGGATCGGTCGTCACCGTCGACGGAGGGATGAGCGTCGCATGACCGTTGCGCACGCGGGCCCCGCCATGATGAGCGCCGCCGAGGCGGCGGCCACCATCCCCGATGGCGCCACGCTCGCCATGACCGGATCGGGTGGCGGCATCCTGGAAGCCGATGAGGTGCTCGCCGGGATCGAGCGGTGCTTCCTCACGACCGGACACCCCCGCGGCCTGACCGTCGTTCACGGTCTGGGCATCGGGGACGGGAAGAAGACGGGCCTGAACCGGCTCGCCCACGAGGGCCTCGTCCGCCGGGTCATCGGCGGCCACTGGTCGTGGTCCCCGGCCATGCAGACCCTGGCGGCCATGGGTGCCATCGAGGCTTACGCGCTGCCCGCCGGGATCATCGCCGCGCTGTTGCGCGAGAGCGGAGCCCGTAGACCAGGGGTGTTCTCCCAGGTGGGGCTGGGCACCTTCGTCGACCCCCGACGGCAAGGCGGGCGCCTGAACGATGTCTCTCCCGGCGATCTCGTCACCCTGGTGGACATCGACGGAACGGAATACCTGCACTACCGCCCCCTGCGTGTCGACATCGGGCTGGTGCGGGGCAGCTCCATGGACGAGCTGGGCAATGTCAGCTGCGCCGACGAGGCCGCGTCCCTGGACAGCCAGGCGGTCGCCGCCGCCGCCCGAGGCGGCGGGGGCCGGGTCATCGCCCAGGTCAAGCGCCTGGTCACGGTCGGTGCCCAGGATCCCCGGACGGTCAGCGTTCCAGGACCCCTGGTCGACATCGGTGTGGTCAGCCCCGGCCAGTGGCAGACGTACGCCGGCGAGTTCGACGCCGCGTACTGCCGGTCCGCCCCGCCCGACCAGGCCCCGCCGGCGCCCCGCCGCTGCGTGTCCGGGCCGCGCGATGTGGTGGCCCGCCGGGCGGCGCGGGAGGTGCCGCGCGGATGCGTGCTCAACGTCGGCTTCGGCATGAGCGCCGGAGTCGTCGACATCCTTGCCGAAGAGGGCCGGCTGCACGATGTGCAACTGGCCATCGAGCAGGGTGCCGTCGGCGGTGTGCCCGAGACCGGCGTGCTGTTCGGCCTCAGCCGGTATCCGGCGGCGCTGGTCTCCTCGCTCGCGCAGTTCGACTTCTTCGCGACCGGGATGCTCGACGTGGCGGTGCTCGGCATGGCTGAGACCGACCGGCACGGGAACGTCAACGTCAGCAAGGTGGGGCCATCGGTGGTTGGGCCGGGAGGCTTCATCGACATCGCGCACGCCGCGGACACCGTGGTGTTCTGCGGCACCTTCACGGCCCAGGGCCTGCGGGCGGAGGTACGCCCGGGGGAACTGCGGATCACCACCGAGGGCCAGGTGCGCAAGTTCGTCCACGAGGTCTCGCACGTCACCTTCGACGCCGCCACCGCGCGTCGGAGAGGACAGCGGGCGCTCTATGTGACCGAGCGTGCCGTGTTCGAGCTGCGGGACGAAGGCCCCGTACTGGTCGAAGTCGCACCGGGCGTCGACGTCCGCCGCGATGTTGTGGACCGCATGGACTTCACGCCCGCGATCGATCCCGCGCTGCGCCCGATGCCCGCAGGGGTCTTCACCCCCTGAGCCGCCGAGCGGCAGCGTCCGCCGCCGTACCTTCTGGAGGAGCCACCCATGTCACCGAGCCAGACCTCCGGCACCGCGCCGGAGCGCGAAGCCCTCGTCTCCATGGTCCGGGACTTCGTGGCGAAGGAGATCACTCCGATCGTCGAGGAGCTCGACGCCACCGAGCGCTTCCCTGAGGAGATCTACGCCCGGATGGGCGCGCTGGGGCTGATGGGCGTCACCGTCGCTGAGGCCGATGGCGGGGCCGGTGGCCTCGTGGGCGACTACGTCGCGGTGATGGAGGAACTGTCCTACGGTTACGCCAGCGTCGCCGACCAGTGCGGTCTGGTGGAACTGGTGAGCTCGCTGCTGGTCGGCTTCGGCACCCCCGAGCAGAAGGACCGCTATCTGCCGGGCCTCATCAGCGGCCGGACGCGCTGCAGCTATGCGCTGACCGAGCCCGGCGCCGGGTCGGATCTCGGCGCCCTGGCCACGCGCGCCCGTCGCGACGGGGCCGACTGGATCCTCAACGGCGAGAAGGTCTACATACACAACGCGCCGGTGGCCGACGTGGCGTTGGTCCTGGCGGTCACCGACCCCGACAAGCGCAAACGCGGCGGCATGTCGATGTTCCTTGTCGACGTGGACACCCCCGGCGTCGCACGCGCCTACCGTGAGAAGAAGATGGGGCAGAAGGCGTCGCCCGTCGGTGGCTTCGTCTTCACCGACGCCCGGCTCCCCTCCACCGCGCTGCTGGGAGAGGAGGGCACCGGCTTCGGCGCCGTACTCTCTGTACTGGAGAAGGGCCGGCTGGGGATCGGAGCGCTGGCCAACGGCATCTCCCGGGCGGCGCTGGACACCGCGACCGAACACGCGGTGAGCCGCCGCCAGTTCGGTGAGCCGCTGTCCGCCTTCCAGACCGTCGCGTTCCAGCTCGCCGACATGGCGGTGGACCACCGTGCCGCGAGGCTGCTCCTCGAGGACGCGGCCCGCCTGCTCGACACCGGGCGCCCTGCGGGCCCCGCTTGCTCGATGGCCAAGCTGTTCGCCTCCGAGGCGAGTATCCGCACCACCTCCCGAGCCGTGCAGATCCTCGGCGGCGCCGGATACATCCGCGGTGTACCGGCCGAGCGGCTCTACCGCGACGCGCGCATCACCACGATCTACGAAGGCACCAGCGAGATACAACGCCTCATCATCAGCCGCGACCTCGTGCGCCGCCGCGCATAGCGGGTCATCACCAGGAGGAGACACCATGTACCACACCCGACTCGCGGTCACCGGCGTGTCCGTCACCGTCGCCACGCTCGCCGCCTCGCTCACCGCCTGCGGTGCGGTCGACAAGGGGACGGCCGCAAGTGACTCGGGCCATTGCAAGCCGTCGGCCGTTACTCTCGTCCAGTCCGGACGCGGGCTGGAGAACGAATACTACGTTGCCGTGAACGCCGGCGCCCGTGCCTTCGCGAAGTCCCTCGGCGTGCAGGGCAAGTACCAGTGGATCGCCAGCGGCGGCGACTCCTCCAAGCAGCTGAGCCAGATCCAGTCGATCCTGGCCAAGGGTGGCAAGTGCGTCGTGCTGAACGTCGACCCCAACGAGTCGTCGGTGCTGCCGGCGATCGTGAAGGCGGTCGACAAGTCCGGCGCATGGCTGGTCACCCAGTGGAACCGTCCCAACGGCATGGCCCCGGAGCACGAATCCGCCCACTGGGCCGCCCACATGTCGGTGGACGGTGTCCCACAGGGCTACGCGACCGCGAAGGCGCTGTTCAAGGCGATGGGAGGCAAGGGAGCCATCGTGGCTCTGCAGGGAATCCTGGACAACGCACCCGCTCAGGAGCGCTTCCAGGGGCTGAAGAAGGCCCTGAAGGAATACCCCGGCATCACCCTGCTCGCCGACCAGACCGCCGGATGGGACCGCACCAAGGGCCAGAACGTCACCCAGACCTATCTGACGAAGTACGGCCGCAAGATCACGGGCATCTGGGCGGCCAATGACTCCATGGGGCTCGGCGCGCTGGAAGCCGTCAAGAACGCGGGCCGGAAGGGGCAGGTCAAGATCGCTTCGATCGACGGGCTGGCCGAAGCAATTGATCAGATCCAGGACCCGTCCAGCGGCTACGTCGCGACCACTCCATCCACCGGAGCCGCCCAGGGCGGCCTCGGAATGGCGATCGCGTACGCCGCCGCCACCGGCCACATCAATCCCGACAAGGAGCCGCAGGACCACCGGTCCTTCTACCTCAAGCCGATGCCGATCATCACCCGCGCCAACGCGTCCGCGGTCCCCTCACCCACCGACGCCACGAAGCTCGACTTCAAGGACCTGTGGTCGCAGAACGGCAGGCCCATCAAGTGAACGTGAGACTCGAACCAGCCAGGGCACACGACCGTCGGACTCCCGGCCGCACCGGGCACGCCGTGTCGAGACCGGTCCGGTCCGTACTCGGTTCGCACACCGTCCCTACGCCCGCGCTCAGCGTGCTGGCGCTCATCTGCCTCGTCATGCTCTTCGTCAACCCGGCGTTCCTCTCGCCGGGCAACGCTGGCGCGGTGGCCGAGCAGAGCGCGGTGCCCGCCGTACTGGCGGTCGGCCTGACCTTCGTCATCCTCATGGGAGGCATCGACCTCTCGCTCGAAGGGATCATGGCGGCGGCCTCGATGAGCACCGCCCTCCTGGTGGCCAACGACCACAGCGGCATGAACCTCGGCCTATGGGCCATCGCGGTCGGATGCGCCGTCGGAGCCGTGCTCGGGCTCGTCGCCGGCACCACCGTGGCGCTGCTGCGCGTCCCGTCCTTCATCGTCACCATCGGCACGTGGCAGATCGGCCTGGGAATCGCGCAACTCCTGTTCGGCGAGACACCGCCCCGGGTGACGGACGAGTCGTTCCGCGGCCTTGCGGACAGCAAGGCGGCAGGGCTTCCGGGTATCGTCTGGATCGCCCTGCTGGTGGTGGCTCTCGGCCTGGTGCTGCAGCACTACACGCGGTTCGGCCGCTACGCCTACGTCATCGGCGGCAGCGAGGAGACCGCGTTGCTGTCCGGCGTACCCGTACGCCGCTACCGCGCGGCGTCCTTCGTCCTGGCCGGTGCCACCGCGGGGCTGGCCGCGGTGATGGCCACCGCCAGGTCCGGGGTCGGCAACGTCGGCATCGCAACCGGCCTGCTGTTCACCACCATCGCCGGCGTGGTCATCGGCGGGACCTTTCTGACCGGCGGGCGCGGCGGCGTACTGCATTCACTGGTCGGCGTGATCGTGATGGTGGCCATCGGCAACGCCATGGTCCTGGCCGGCATCAGCTCCTACGTCCAACAAGCAGTCCAGGGAGTCATCGTCGTGGCTGCGGCGAGCATCACCCTGTGGCGCGCCCGGGAACGCATGAGGGTGATCAAATGAATGACGCGCCGGTCATGGAGGTACGCCAAGCGACTAAGTCTTTCCCCGGTGTGCGCGCTCTGAACGACGTCAGCATCGAGATCCGGCCACACGAGGTGTTGGGGCTGATCGGCGAGAACGGCGCCGGCAAGTCCACTCTGCTGAAGATCCTCTGCGGTCTGCAGCGCCTCGACTCGGGCTCCTTGCTGCTGCGGGGCTCCGAGGTCGCCTTCCAGGGAGTCGCCGACGCGAACCGGGGCGGTGTCGCGATGGTGTTCCAGGAGCAGTCCCTGCTGGAGAACATCACCGTCGCAGAGAACGTCCTGCTCGGTAACGAGCACCCGTCGTTGCGCTTCGGACTCTACCGGTGGCGGGACATGAACCGGCGGGCCCAGAAGTATCTGGACCTGGTGAGCGGCTCCCTGCGGGCCGCCACGCCCACCAGCCGTCTGTCCTTCGCCAAACGGCAGATGGTCGAGGTCGCCAAGGCGCTCGCGTCCGGGTCACGCGGCCACAACGAACCGGTCGTCCTGCTCGACGAGCCAACCTCGGTCCTGGAGCATTCCGAGATAGAAACGCTCTTCTGCGTCATCCGTGAGCTGCGCACGCGCGCCAGCGTCGTCTTCGTGTCCCACCGCATGGAGGAGGTGCTGGAGATATGCGACCGCGTCTACGTCATGCGGGACGGGGGTGTGGTCGGTGAATGCCGGCCCTCGGAGGTCACCACCGACCAGCTCTTCTCGATGATGGTCGGTCAGGACCTCAGCGCCGGCTACTACGATGAGTCGCACCAGCGGCCCGCACGGCCGCAGCCGCGGCTGGAACTGCGCAACCTCACGGGCGAGAACTTCCACGACGTGTCCTTCACCATCGCGCGGGGCGAGGTGGTGAGCCTGATGGGGGTCCAGGACAGCGGCCGCGAGGACGTGGCCCGGGCCGTCTTCGGTGCCGTCCCGACGAAGTCGGGCAGCATCACACTCGACGGGCGGCGCTTCGTACCGCGGTCTCCCGCGCACGCGGTACGAGCGGGCATCGGATACGTGCCGTCCGAGCGCAAGGTCGACGGATCCGTGATCGCCATGGACGTCTGCGAGAACCTCACGCTCGCCCACCCCCGCCGGGTGGGCAGGGGACCGTTCACGGACCCCGGCCGCGAACGCCGCACGGTCCAGCGGTGGATCGACGAGCTGCGCGTGCGCACCCCGTCCCCCTACACCCCACTGCGCAGCCTGTCCGGAGGCAACCAGCAGAAGGTCGTGCTCGCCAAGTGGCTCTTGGACCCCGACCTGAGGGTACTGCTCCTGGACACTCCCACCCGCGGGCTCGACGTCGGCGCCAAGGCGGATGTCTACGCCCTGATACGGCGGCTCGCGGCCCAGGGCCTGGCCGTTCTGCTGCTCGCCGACACCCTCGACGAGGGCATCGCGATGAGCCACCGTGTCCTGACCATGAAGGACGGCCGTCTCACGGCCGAGTTCAGCTCCGACGTCGACGCTCGCCCCCAGCGCGCCGACGTGCTGGAAAGGATGGTCTGACGTGGCCGCCACCCCACGGCTCAGGCGCCTCCACGAGGCCGGCGCCGCGCCCCTGTTCGTGCTCGTGGCCCTGGTCGTGGCCGTCGGCGCCTACGACCCCTCGTTCCTCCAGCCCCCGAGCCTGGCGTCCCTGCTGGAACAGGCCGCGCCCCTGACCCTGCTCGCCCTCGGCCAGGCGATGGTGGTCCTCACCGGTCGCATCGATCTGGCGAATGCCGCACTGGCGAGCCTGGCCGGTGTCACCCTCGCCCATGGCCTGGGCACCTGGGGGCCCGCCTGGATCTTGGTCGTCGTGGTGGGCGCGACCCTGTGCGGGCTCCTGGTCGGCGTCATCCACATCACGACCCAAGTGCCCTCCTTCATCATCACCCTCGGGTTCCTGGGGATCTTCGCGGGGATGTCGCTGTCCGTCTCGCGGGCCGACTCGATCCTCGTCGTCCGGGGCTACGGCAGCATCGAGTGGATCTTCTACAGGATCTTCGGCGTCCCCCTGTCCTACGCGGCGGTGCTGCTCGTCGCCCTCGCACTGACCGCCTGTATGGGGGCGTTTCCGCTCGGGCGGCGCATCCGCGCCATCGGGCTCAACGAACGGGCCGCGGCCTGCAGCGGGATCCGCACCGGCTGGATCGTCATCGCGATGTTCGCCACTTCCGGAGCCCTCGCGGGCCTCGCGGCGGTCCTGCAGGTCGCCCAGTTGCAGTCCGCCGGGGCAACCACCTCCGACGCGCTGCTCCTCCCCGCCATCGCGGCGGTTATTGTGGGTGGAACGGCCATCTCCGGGGGAGTGGGCGGGGTGGGACGCACCCTGTGCGGTGCGCTGGTCATCGCCCTGCTGCGGGTCGGCCTGGACCTCGTCGGCATCGACGCGGCATTCCAGCCCATCCTGTACGGCGGCATCGTGATCCTGGCGATCGCGGCGACGGCGGACCGGCGACGAGGCACCTCGGTCGCGTGAAAGACCCGCGAGGGCATGGCCGTATTTGCGTGTCTTCGCATGAACCATGGAGCGGATCGACAGTGAACATCGTCGTCTGTGTGAAGTACGTGCCCGCAGCTGTGGAGCGGACGTTCGACGCGACCGACGCGGGCTGGTGTCCGCATGCCTTGAGGGTCGGCCAGACCGGCGGACGGTCTCCCCGGTCGTACGTGGCATCCGGATCTCCGGTGCCATCCAGCACATCGCCGACATGCAGACCTCCAAAGACCATCGTCGCGGTCAACAAGGACCCGGAGGCGCCGATCTTCGGCCTCGCCGACTTCGGCGTCATGGGCGATCTACAGGCGGTGCTCTCCCAGGCCACGAGCCGGATCGCCGACCGCGCAAACCCCACCGTCTGACCAGCCCACAGGAGGCTCACCCCATGCAGGTCCATGACTCCCGTCCGCTGGGGCGCACCGCTGTTCGCACCACGGCCATGTCCTTCGGCGCGGCGCCCATAGGCAACTTCATGCGCGCGTTCAGCGAAGCCGCGGCGACCGAGATGGTGTCCCAGGCGTGGGATCTCGGCATGCGCCACTTCGACACCGCCCCGCTGTACGGACACGGTCTCAGCGAGCACCGCCTCGGCCATGCGCTGCGCGGCCGCGCGCGTGACGAGTACATCATTTCCACCAAGGTCGGCCGACGGCTCAGTCCGGCCGGGCCCGGCACTTTCGATTCCGGCCTGTGGGTACAGCCGCCGCCCTTCGCCGCCCGCTACGACTACTCCTACGACGGAGTCATGCGCTCGGTCGAGGAGAGCCTGCAGCGCATGCTCACCGATCGCGTCGACGTCCTGCTCATGCACGACGTCGACCGCTACACCCATGGCGAGGCCCAGCCGGAGGTGTTCCGCCAAGCCGTCGACGAAGGGTTCCCCGCTCTGGTGCGGTTGCGCGAGGAGGGCGTGGTGTCGGCCATCGGCTTCGGCGTCAATGAGGCGGACGTGTGCTTGCAAGCCCTTCGGCGTACCGATGCCGACTGCATGCTGCTGGCCGGCAGGTACACGCTGTTGGAGCAGGACCCGCTGGACGAACTGCTGCCCCTGTGCGAGAAGCGAGGCGTCGGTGTGATCCTCGGTGGGGTCTACAACAGCGGCGTCCTGGCCACCGGCGCCACCGAGGGCGCGAAGTTCAACTACGCGCCCGCTCCCCGGGAGGTGCTGGAGCGCACGGAGCGGATCCATGCCCTGTGCCGCGCGTACGAGGTGCCGCTGCCCGCCGCCGCACTGCAGTTCGCCGCGGCCCACCCCGCCGTGGCGAGCGTCTGCATCGGATCGCGCACCCCCGAGCAGCAAAGCGGAAGCGCCGCCCTGTTCGAGACCGCCATCCCGGATTCGCTGTGGCACGACCTGCGGGACGCCGGACTGCTGCGGGCCGACGCCCCAACCCCGTAGTAGGTGCCGCCCGCCTCGGCCGGTGCGTTCACGGCAGGGGACCGGGCGGACCGGAGCCGTCCACGGGCGTCAGCACGGGATCTTCTCCTGGCCCGGCGGAACTCCCTCGTCGCAGATGGCGCCACTGGCCCGGAGACATGCCGGGCGGCCGCCGCGGTGGGGAACCGGGGCGTGTGATCGGAGCCGGAGTCCGTGATCGCCACGTTGGATCCCGGCCCGAAGGTGTCCGGTCAGCAGACGGGCAGCCTGCGCTTCCTCGAAGGCGAGCTCCGGCGTGTCGTGCAGGCGCAGTGCCACCTCCCAGAGCACATCGGCGCGTGCGGCGACCTGCCGCCCGATCCGGTCACACCTCGGCGAGCCCTTCCGACACGGCGACCTCCCAGCAGTCACCATGCGCCTACCCCGTCCGAGGCACCCGTCCGAGGCACCCGACCGCGGCGGCTGCCGCGGCCCGCCGCTCCGGCAGTCCGAGCGGCAGGAACCCTTGTCCGGCTTGATCGACTCACGGGACCACTGGAGCAAACATCGGGGACGCCGATACGGACGGCTCTCACGACGCGGAGGTCGTACCAGGGGGTGTTTGTGCCGAAGTGCCGGGGGCAGCCGCTGGTCATGGACCATGCGCAAGCACCGGTACTCGACGCCCTGGCCGCGTATCACGCGACGGGACAGACACCGTTCACGCCGCCGGGGCACAAGCAGGGCCGGGGTACCGATCCTCGGGTCCTGGCCGCGCTGGGTGAGGCCGTCTTCCGCTCCGACATCCTGGCCACCAGCGGGCTGGACGACCGCACCTCCTCCCACGGGGTCCTTCAGCAGGCCCAGGAGCTCATGGCGGACGCGGTGGGGGCGGAGCACACGTTCTTCTCCACCTGCGGGAGTTCGTTGTCGGTGAAGTCGGCGATGCTTTCGGTGGCCGGGCCGCACGAGGAGCTGGTGGTCGGCCGCGACGCCCACAAGGCCGTCATCTCGGGCCTCATCCTGTCGGGACAACGACCGGTGTGGGTGCAGCCCCAGTGGGACCCCGATCTCCGCCTCGCCCATCCGCCGTCCGCGGCGATCGGCCGGGCGCTCCGCGCCCATCCGGCCGCCAAGGGCGCCCTCATCACCTCCCCGACCCCGTACGGGACCTGCGCCGACCTGGGCGCCATCGCGCAGGAGTGCCATCAGCGGGCGAACCGCTCATCGTCGACGAGGCATGGGGAGCACACCTGCCGTTCCACCCGGGCCTGCCGACCTGGGCCATGGACGCCGGCGCCGATGTGTGCGTCACCTCCGTCCACAAGATGGGCTCGGCGCTGGAGCAGACTTCCGTTTTTCACCTGCAGGGCGACCTGGTCGACCCCGTGGTCCTCAAGTCCCGGGAGGATCTGCTCGGCACCACGAGCCCTTCGGTGCTGCTCTACGCGGCGCTGGACGGCTGGCGGCGGCAGATGGTGGAGCACGGCGCCGAGATCTATGACCGGGCCCTCGCCCTGGCGGCCTCGGTACGGGAGCGGATCAACGCCCTGGACGGGTTCCACGTGCATGGGCGGGACGATTTCTGCGGTCCCGGCCGGGCCGCCGACATGGACCCCTTGCAGGTGATCGTCGACATCTCCGCGCTGAGCACGACGGGATACCACGCGGCCGACTGGCTGCGCGCGCAGCACGGGGTGAACCTGCACGTCAGCGACCACCGCAGGATCAGCGCCCAGCTCACCCACGCGGACGACGAGGGCACGGCCGCCGTCCTGGTCGCCGCGCTTGTCGACCTCGCCCGGCACAACGGGGAGCTGCCCGCCGGCCCGGCCGTCGACGTGCCCTCGCCGGAAGGGCTCACCCTGGAACAGCAGCTCCTGCCCCGGGACGCCTTCTTCGGCCCCACCGAGCAGGTATCCGCGGCCCGGGCCGAAGGGCGCATCGCGGCGGAGATGCTCACTCCCTACCCGCCGGGCATCCCGGCAGCGCTGCCCGGAGAACGCCTGAACCAGGACGTGCTGGAGTACCTGCGCTCGGGCGTGAAGGCGGGCATGGTCGTCCCCGACGCCGTCGACCCGCGGGTCGAGTCCGTCCGCGTCGTGATCGAGCACTGAGGAGCAACCACGGCGCACGATCCCCACGACGGGGCTCCCGACCCGGTCACCCGGCACCCGCAGCCCGACCTGCCCGCACAGGACCAGCCGCATCCAGGCTGGCCAGGACCGATGGACCCGCCCCCGGACCACGGCGAGACCTCCTACGGGGGCAGCGGCCTCCTTCAGGGGCAGGCCGCGGTCATCACCGGAGGCGGCTTCGGGATCGGCCGGGCCGTGGCGCTCGCCTTCGCCCGCGAAGGTGCGGACATCCTCTTCACGCATCTGCCGGAGGAGAAGGACGGCGCGCACGCCACCGTGGGTCCGGCGTGGACGCCGGGCGCAAGGCCGTGGCGGTGGCCTGCGACATCCGCGACGAGGACCGCTGCCGAAGTGATCGACATGGCGGTCGCGGAGTTCGGGCGGCTGGACATCCTGGTGAACAGCGCCGCCTATCGGGACGCCGCTCCCCTGAGTGACGGGGGCGGGCCGGGGTAGCCGGTGTACAGACGGCCGCTTCGGTGCCGCGGATACCAGGAGAAGCCCATGCTGATGGCCCACCCCGTTGTTCTGGACGACCTCCTCGACCGCTACGAGACGCTGTGCCTGCTCAACTCGGAAGACCCTGAGGTGCGGCGGCGGCTGGAGGACGTGTCCTACACGCTGTGCGTGGCGACCGGCACCAGTGACGTCGATGCCGCGGTGATCGCCGCGCGCCTGCGGCTGCCTGGGGCCCGCCCGCAGGACGACTCCGTGGCGGCATGAACATGAGCCGCAGTGTGGGGGTGGAGGAAGAACTCCTCCTGCTGGACGCCGAATCGTTCGAGCCGCGCGCACTGTCGTCCGCCGTGTTGGCCTCGGCCCGCCGCGGCCGCTCGGGCACGGACGAGGCGTTCGACGCCGAGCTGCAGCGTCAGCAACTGGAATTCGCCACTCGCCCACAGACCCGCATGCAGGATTTGGCCGCCGAGATTGCGCGATGGCGTGCCGAGGCGGCACGCCATGCCGAGAGCCTGGGAGCGGCGGTGGCCGCGCTTGCGACGTCGCCCCTTCCCGTGAGCCCGACGCTGAGCACGGGGGAGCGGTACCAGTGGATGCAGGAACGGTACGGGCTCACCGCAGACGAGCAGCTGACCGGTGGTTGCCACGTCCATGTGTCCGTGGACTCCGACGAAGAAGGCGTGGCCGTCCTGGACCGGATCCGGCCGTGGCTGTCGGTTCTGCTCGCCATGAGCGCCAACTCGCCCTTCTGGCAAGGACAGGACAGCGGATACGCCAGCTACCGCAGCCGGGTGTGGGGGCGCTGGCCCTCGGCAGGCCCGGTGGAGATCTTCGGCTCCGCGGGCCGCTACCACGAACTGGTCCAGGCCATGGTCGCCACCGGCGCCCTGCGCGACGAGGGCATGATCTACTTCGACGCCCGGCTCTCCCGCACCTACCCCACCGTGGAGATCAGGGTGGCCGACGTCTGCCTGAACGCGGACGACACCGCATTGCTCGCCACCCTGGTACGGGCCCTGGTCGAGACAGCCGCCCGTCAATGGCGGGACGACGAGCCGCCGTCCCGCCACAGCGTCGGTCTACTGCGACTGGCGACCTGGCAGGCCGGCCGCGAGGGGCTGGACGGACAACTCATCCACCCCGCCACCATGGAGCCCGCTTCCGCAGAGACCGTTGTACGAGCCCTGTTCGACCACGTGCGGGATGCTCTGGAGGACACCGACGACCTCGTCCCGGCTCAGGATGCCCTGGCCGAAATCCTCAAGAGGGGCAACGGCGCCCGCACCCAGCGCGAGCTCCTGGAACAGACCGGCAGCCTGCGCGACATTGTCGCCCGCTGCACCCTGCGAACCATTTGACAGGGCTGCTCGGCGCGCAGCCAGCCGGCAGATGACAGGGGCACTGTCGTCAACGGCGGCAGGGCGAGGGTCCTGGCGAGAGGCGAGGGCACAAACGGGGGCCGGTCATTGCCCCCGAACGAAGTCTGCGTGCAGGCCGTGGCCTCCCGAAAGAGGACAGGGCCGGTCCGGCCGAGAGGTCTGTCAAACGAGCGGTGCNGTTCAGTGCGGTCTTCCAGCGCATGGTCCAGCGGGCCTGCCCCTTGCCGGTGGGATCGAGCGACATGATGGCCATGTGGACGCACTTCAGCGCGGCCTGCTCATGCGGGAAGTGCCCGCGAGCCTCGACCGCCCGGCGGATCCGGGCGTTTACCGACCCGATCGCATTCGTGGTGCAGACGATGCGGCGGATCTCGGTGCCGAACCGCGGGAACGGCGTGAGCTCTTCCCGGGCGTTCTCCCGCAGCTTCACGATCGCCGGATACGTCCTGCCCCAGGCGTCGGCGAACTCG
>NZ_BMMS01000019.1 GCF_014646055.1 Wenjunlia tyrosinilytica | reverse complement strand
GACGGACACCAGCCCTACAAGCCCGAAGAAGTCCGCGACGCCCTCCAGATCGGCCCGGACACCCCGATCATCACCACCGACGCCCGCAACCGCGGGGAGACCAAGTCGGCGCTGATCACGCTCGTGGAGCACGCTCTGATGGCCCGTCTTCGCTGACGTGCCGTCAAAGGACGGCTGTAATCGCAGCGCCGGCCGTCCACATGGCTTCAGCACCCGCGCAACCGCGGAAGGTCCCCGCACGCCGCCGCGTGCGGGGACCTTCCGCGTTCGGGGCTTTCTCCTGCGCCCGCAGCCGCCTAGCAGCCGCCGCAGTTGTAGAACAGGACGTCCCAGTGGTTGCTCTCACGGGCGTAGATGTTGCCCGCACCGGAGCGGTACTGGGCCGCACCGTCACCCGGGCGCGGGCCTATGTAGGTGAAGTTGCCGGTGATGTAGCCGCTCAGGCAGCTGTAGGGGCTGAAGTCCAGCTTGTAGCCGTTCCAGTGGCTGTAGGTGCCGCCGGCGTGGCCCGCCTCGGTGCCACCGGTGATGTTGAGCGCGCAGCCGCTGGCGCTCCTGAGGGTCTGCGCGCCCTGCACCGTGGCGAGGTTGATCTGCTCGAACGACGTGCACGTCGGGTTGTTGCGGTCCGAGCAGCCGCCGCTGGAGGACCAGGTGATCCCCGAGGCGCGGAAGCGGGCGGCCGCGTCGGCATGGCTGAGCTTGGTGACGGCGTGGGCCTGCGTGGTGGAGGCGAGGCCGACGCCCGGGGCGAACAGGAGCGTGGCTGCCATGGCGAGCGCGCCGATGGTGGCGCGCAACCGGGTCATGGACATGCGTGGGGAGTCCTTCCTCAGAACCGTGCGACCAACGGGACTGCGGAGCGCTCCCGATGATGCCGAGTTCTACCCCCGTAGACCAGAGGGCCCCGGTGAACCCTGGGCCCACGCACGCCAATTGCGCGACGACCTCCCGGCTGCTCGTCCCGACCGGTCCTCCCGCTACTTCGCCGGGCGCACTCCCGCGCGTACGAGGCCGTAGGTGTACGCGTCGTCGAGCGCCTGCCAGGACGCCGCGATCACATTGGTGCCGACGCCGACCGTGGACCACTCCCCCTGGCCGTCCGTGGTCTCCGCCAGGACGCGGGTGACGGACTCGGTGCCGTGGCGGCCCTCCAGGATGCGCACCTTGTAGTCCACGAGCTCCATCCGTGCCAGCTGCGGGTAGATGCGCTCCAGGGCCACGCGCAGCGCCTTGTCGAGGGCGTTGACGGGGCCGTTGCCCTCGGCGGTGGCCACGATCCGCTCGCCCTTGGCCCACAGCTTCACCGTGGCCTCGTTGGCGTGGGTGCCGTCGGGGCGGTCCTCGACGATGGCGCGCCAGGACTCCACGGTGAAGTACCGCTCGGGACGGCCGTTGACCTCCTCGCGCAGCAGGAGTTCGAACGAGGCGTCGGCGGCCTCGTAGGTGTAGCCCTCGTTCTCGCGCTCCTTGACCCGGGCGACGACCCGGCCCAGCAGGTCGCGGTCGGCGGACAGGTCGTAGCCGAGCTCCTTGCCCTTGAGCTCCACGGAAGCGCGCCCGGCCATGTCGGAGACGAGCATCCGCATACTGTTGCCGACCAGCTCGGGGGTGATGTGCTGGTAGAGGTCGGGATCCACCTTGATCGCCGAGGCGTGCAGGCCGGCCTTGTGGGCGAAGGCGGAGACACCGACGTAGGGCTGGTGGGTGGAGGGGGCGAGGTTGACCACCTCGGCGATGGCGTGCGAGATCCGGGTCATCTCGGCCAGGCAGCCGTCGGGCAGCACCCTGCGGCCGTACTTGAGCTCCAGGGCGGCGACGACGGGGAAGAGGTTGGCGTTGCCCACGCGCTCGCCGTAGCCGTTGGCCGTGCACTGCACATGCGTGGCTCCGCCGTCCACGGCGGCGAGGGTGTTGGCCACCGCGCAGCCCGTGTCGTCCTGGGCGTGGATGCCGAGGCGTGCCCCGGTGTCGCCCAGGACCACGCCGACGACCGCCTGGACCTGGGCGGGGAGCATGCCGCCGTTGGTGTCGCAGAGCACGACGACCTCGGCCCCCGCCTCGTGCGCGGCGCGCACCACGGCCTTGGCGTACTCGGGGTCGGCCTTGTAGCCGTCGAAGAAGTGCTCGCAGTCCACGAAGACCCGGCGGCCCTGCTCACGCAGGTACGCGACCGTGTCGCGGACCATGGCGAGGTTCTCCTCCAAGGTGGTGCGCAGGGCGAGCTCCACATGGCGGTCGTGGGACTTGGCGACCAGGGTGACGACGGGCGCCCCGGAGGCCAGCAGCGCGGCGACCTGGGGGTCCTCCTCGGCCTTGGCTCCGGCCCTGCGGGTGGCACCGAAGGCGACGAGCTGGGCGTGGCGCAGTTTGAGCTCGGAGGCGGCGCGGGAGAAGAACTCGGTGTCGCGGGGGTTGGCACCCGGCCAGCCGCCCTCGATGTAGCCGACGCCGAAGTCGTCGAGGTGCCGCGCGATGGTCAGCTTGTCGGCGACGGTGAGGGTGATGCCCTCACGCTGGGCGCCGTCGCGCAGCGTGGTGTCGAAGACGTGGAAGCCTTCGTCGGGTCGGCTCATGACTGGTTTCTCCTGTCGGATGCGGTCTACCGGAATGACCGGCTCCACCGTCCCCCTATGATCCCTCGCGCCGGGCGTCCGGCGGGTTCGCCGCCGAAACGCAAAAGACCTCTCGCGGGTGCGAGAGGTCTGCGCGCGGGTCTGAGGACACGGTGGCCGCTGCCGTGCCGGGTTCTCACGGAGCGGTCACTGCGGACCGGCGCGCCTGCTGCCAATAATCATCGCGGCATACGAGAGCACGCTGGCAGTGTGACACAGCACCGCCCGGGTTGGACAAGTCCGTCTCACGATGCGGGCCCCCGGTCCGATGGCCGGGCGCCCGCATCCGATCGGGCTCCGGTTCGCCGTCGACGTGCGCCGTCATTCGCCGTCGACGTGCCGCGTCGGCATTTCACCGTCGCAATCGACCGTCGGCGTCGGCCGTCGGCGCCGGCCGTCAGGCGATGGGGTGCATCCAGCCGTGGGTGTCCTCGGCGGCACCGGTCTGGATGTCCAGCAGCGCCCTGCGCAGCCGCATGGTGACCTCGCCGGGCTCCCCGCTGCCGACCGTCCAGTTGGCGTCGGTGGACTTCACCGAGCCGACCGGGGTGATGACGGCGGCGGTGCCGCAGGCGAAGACCTCGGTGAGCGAGCCGTCGGCGTTTCCCTGCTGCCAGTCCCCGACGGAGATCCTGGCCTCGGCGGTGCCGTAGCCGAGATCGCCGGCGAGGGTGAGCAGGGAGTCTCGGGTGATGCCGGGCAGCAGCGAGCCGGTCAGCTCGGGAGTGACGATCAGGGCCTTCTCGCCGGACCCGTACACGAAGTACAGGTTCATCCCGCCCATCTCCTCGATCCAGCGGCGCTCGGCGGCGTCGAGCCAGACCACCTGGTCGCAGGCGTGCTCGGCGGCCTGGGCCTGGGCGACCAGGGAGGCGGCGTAGTTGCCCGCGCACTTGGCGGCGCCGGTGCCTCCGGGGGCCGCGCGGACGTACTCCTTGGACAGCCAGACGGAGACGGGTTTGACCCCTCCGGGGAAGTAGGCGCCCGCGGGAGAGGCGATGAGCATGAACAGGTACTCATTGGCCGGCTTGACCCCGAGCCCGTTCTCCATGGCGAACATGAACGGGCGCAGGTACAGGCTCTGCTCGGCCTCGGTGGGGACCCAGGCGGCGTCCTGGCGCACCAGCGCCTCGACGGCGGCGATGAACGTCTCGTCGGGCAGCTCCGGCATGGCCAGGCGGCGGGCGGAGGCACGGAAGCGGGCGGCGTTCCGCTCCGGGCGGAACGTCGAGATGCCGCCGTCCGGCTGCCGGTACGCCTTGAGGCCCTCGAAGACAGCCTGCCCGTAGTGCAGCGTCATGTTCGCCGGGTCGATCTCGAGCGGGCCGTACGGGACGAGCTGGGCGTCGTGCCAGCCGCGGCCGGCCGTCCAGCGGATGGTGACCATGTGGTCGGTGAAGATCCGGCCGAAGCCGGGGCTGGCCAGGCGGGCGGTCCGCTCGGCGTCGGGCAGCGGCTGGGCGGACGGCTTGAGCTCGATGGGCAGTGGTGCGGGCGTGGTCATGGGGTGTCCTTCACCGTGTGGTCGTGTGTGGACCGCGCCTGCGCCCTGGTAGTCGGACGTCCAAGCATCCCGTCGCACAGCGGCCCCTGTGCCGATTATCGCTGCTACGGGTGCCGGGCGTCGCGGAGGTACGGGTACGGCCCATGGTCGATGGTCGCACCCGGCGGCTGGGAAACCCAGCCACCGGATGCCACAGCCAGGAAGAGAGCTGCTGACCGGCCGGTCCCGGCTGGGAATTCAAGGTCGACCGGCAGGTCAGCCGGATACTCGGGCGGCCAGGGCGTCGCCGGTCTGCGAGGTGGTGCGCGTGCTCTGGGTGTCGGCGCGCTCGGCGAGGTCGGCGCTGACCGCGGCCTCGACCCGGGCCGCCTCGGCGTCGAAGCCGAGGTGCCGCAGGAGCATGGCGACGGACAGGACCGTCGCCGTGGGGTCCGCCTTGCCGGTGCCGGCGATGTCCGGGGCCGAGCCGTGGACCGGCTCGAACATGGACGGGAACTGCCCGCCGGGGTTGATGTTGCCGCTCGCGGCGAGTCCGATACCGCCGGTGACCGCCGCGGCGAGGTCGGTGAGGATGTCACCGAAGAGGTTGTCGGTGACGATCACGTCGAACCGCTCGGGCTGGGTGACGAAGAAGATCGTCGCCGCGTCCACGTGCAGGTAGTCCGTGGTGACCTCGGGGAACTCCTCGCCGACCTTGTCGAAGATGTTCTTCCACAGGTGGCCGGCGTGGACCAGGACGTTGTTCTTGTGGACCAGGGTGAGCTTCCTGCGCGGACGGGCCTGCGCCCTGGCGTACGCGTCGCGGACGACGCGCTCGATGCCGAAGGCGGTGTTGAGGCTGACTTCGGTGGCGACCTCGTGCGGGGTGCCGGTGCGCAGCGAGCCGCCGTTGCCGACGTAGGGGCCCTCGGTGCCTTCGCGGACGACGACGAAGTCGATCTCGGGCTTGCCCGCGAGCGGCGACTCCACGCCCGGGAACAGCTTCGAGGGGCGCAGGTTCACATGGTGGTCGAAGGCGAAGCGCAGTTTCAGCAGCAGGCCGCGCTCGAGGACACCGGACGGCACCGACGGGTCGCCGATGGCGCCGAGCAGGATGGCGTCGTGGCCCTTGAGCTCCTCGAGCACCTCGTCCGGCAGGGTCTCACCGGTCGCGTGCCAGCGGCGGGCGCCGAGGTCGTACTCGGTGGTCTCCACCGAGACGTCGTCGCCAAGGACGGCATCGAGGACCTTGAGTCCTTCGGCCACGACTTCCTGGCCGATACCGTCACCGGGGACAACTGCGAGGCGGAGGCTGCGAGACATGTGGGCACACTACTCGCCGTCCCACCGCTTGACACATACCCGTCCACCATCCGGACGCGGTGTTCGAGGAAGCGTTCGACACGGGGCTCCGGCCGTGAAGGTCCGCCATCGTCCGGACGGCCGCAGTTCACCTGAGTTCCTTTTAGGCGCATGGCCCCGATGGCAAGTTGAATGCATGGAGACACCACGTATGGGCATGCCGGAGCGCCTCGTCGAGCGGCTGAGCATGGCCGAGCAGCACGAATACCTTCGTTCCAGGCTGTCCCGGCGCGGTCTGCTGCGCGGTGGCACCGCCGTGGCCGGATCCGTCGCGGGGGCGGGTCTGCTCGGGGGCTCCGCGAACGCGGTCGGCGCCGGCGCCACGGCCCGCACCGGCCCCACCCTGGTGACCAGCCCGGCGACCGGGCACGTCGACGGTGCCCTCGTCGCCCCGTTCGGCCGCCACCTCGCCTTCGGCGGGGACCCCCGCACCCAGATGCGGGTCTCCTGGCAGGTGCCCGTGGCCGTCAAGCACCCCTATCTGCGGGTGGGCGTCGAGCCGTGGGAGCTCGGCCACAAGATCCCCGCCGAGGTGCGTGCGCTGCACACCCCCGCGCTCAGCGACAAGGGCGCGGCGGTCGACCAGGTGTATCTGCACGCCGCGCTGGACGGGCTCCAGCCGGGCACCACGTACTACTACGGGGTCGGGCACGACGGCTTCGACCCGGCGTCGCCGCGCGCCTTCGCCACCATCGGCTCGTTCACCACCGCGCCCCCGCGCGGCACCCGTGCGCCGTTCACCTTCACCGCCTTCGGCGACCAGGGCGTCGGCTACCACGCGATCGCCAACGACAGCCTGGTCCTGGCGCAGAACCCGGTGTTCCACCTCCACGCGGGCGACATCTGCTACGCCGACCCGGACGGCCAGGGCCTGCCTGCCGACGGCAAGGACTACGACGCCCGCACCTGGGACCAGTTCTTCGCGCAGACCGAGTCGGTGGCCTCACGGGTGCCGTGGATGGTCACCACCGGCAACCACGACATGGAGGCCTGGTACTCCCCCAACGGCTACGGCGGCAACGAGGCCCGGTTCGCCTTCCCCGGCACCGGCCCCGACAAGGCCGACGCCCCCGGCGTCTACTCCTTCACCTACGGCAATGTCGGTGTGGTCGCCCTCGACGCCAATGACGTCTCCTACGAGATCCCGGCCAACTACGGCTACACGCACGGCAGGCAGACCGCCTGGCTCGACGAGCGGCTGGCGCGTCTGCGGGAACTGGCGGGGATCGACTTCATCGTGGTGTTCTTCCACCACTGCGCCTACTCCACGACGAGCGCGCACGCCTCGGACGCAGGTGTGCGCGACAAGTGGGTCCCGCTGTTCGAGAAGCACAAGGTGGACCTGGTGGTGAACGGCCACAACCACGTGTACGAGCGCTCGGACGCCATTCGCGACGGTGCCGTGTCCAAGCAGGTGCCGATCGGGGCTACAGCCCACCCGGACCGGGACGGCATCGTCTATGTGACGGCGGGGGGCGCCGGGCGGGCGCTCTACAGCTTCCCGGTGGCCGACAGCTACGAGGGCCACGAGAAGAGGATCGACGACGTCCGCACCTACCACTGGACGAAATCGAAGGAGAAGGCCCCGGAGACGGTGCACTGGTCGCGGGTTCGCTACACGGGCTTCTCGTTCATCAAGGTCCACGCCGTGCCCGCCGCGAAGGGCAGGACCACCACGCTGGCCGTGAGCGCCGTGTCCGACACCGGCGAGCGCGTGGACCACTTCACTCTGGCGAGGACGGCGAAGTAGCCGCGAGCGGTCGAGGGCGGTCGTCGCGGGGCCGCTGTCGCCCAGGTGCGGCGGGCGGGCTCAGCGGCCGCCGCCCGGTCGCTTCAGCGGCTCAGTGGCCGGTGCTGCCGCCGTTGTCGCGGCGGTCGAGGGCGCGCTGCAGGGCTTCGGCGGCTTCCTTGCGGGCGGTCTCGTCCATGACTGACTCCATTCCGGAAGTGCGGGCAGCAAGATCGGGCAGCTCGAGGATTCGAGGAAGGCGGAGAACGCCAAGGAGTGGGGCGGGCAGTCCCGGATGCGGCAGGGGTGGCCTGCGGTGTGCACCGGCTGCTCTGTGCCCGTCACTGATCCAGGCACTTCGCTCGCCCAGGCCTTCACTGATCCAGCGAAGAGCTTGGCGTTTACAACGGTAAGCCAGCCAGGCCGGGAAGTCTCGCCGATTACTAGGGTTTCCTAGTATCTGAGACAGTCAAGGGCCCATCCCCGCGGGGATGGGCCCTTGACCTGCGAAAACGTAGGTGTATCAGTCCGTGAGACTGACCGCCTTCGCCGAGGTGGCACCGATCTCGCCAACGATCTCGTTGAGCACGGGCTGCGGGATCGCGCTGTCCACGGTCAGCGCTGCCAGCGCCTCCCCGCCCTGGGCCGCACGGGCGACCTGCATACCGGCGATGTTGATCCCCGCCTCGCCCAGGACGCGGCCGACGGTGCCGACCACGCCGGGACGGTCGGCGTAGCGCAGGAACGCCATGTGGTCGCTGAGCATGAGGTCCACGTCGTACTCGCCGACGCCCACGACCTTCTGCGTGTGCTTGGGGCCGACCAGGGTGCCGGAGACCGCGACCTCGTCACCGCTGCCGAGGGTGCCGCGCACGGTGATGACATTGCGGTGCTCGGGGCTCTCACTGCTGGTGGTGAGGCGCACCTCGACACCGCGCTCCTGGGCGAACAGCGGCGCGTTGACATAGGAGACCGTCTCGGCCACGACGTCCTGGAAGACGCCCTTGAGGGCGGACAGCTCCAGCACCTTCACATCGTGCTGGGTGATCTCGCCGCACACCTCGACATCGAGGCGCACCGCGACCTCGCCCGCGAGCGCGGTGAAGATCCGGCCCAGCTTCTCGGCCAGCGGCAGGCCGGGGCGCACGTCCTCGGCGATGACACCGCCCTGGACGTTGACCGCGTCCGGCACGAGCTCGCCGGCCAGCGCAAGGCGCACGGACCTGGCGACCGCCACGCCCGCCTTCTCCTGGGCCTCGTCGGTGGAGGCGCCCAGGTGCGGGGTGGCCACCACGTTGTCGAACTGGAAGAGCGGGGAATCGGTGCAGGGCTCCTTGGAGAACACATCCAGGCCCGCGCCGGCGACCCGGCCCTCCTTGAGCGCGCTGCCCAGCGCCTCCTCGTCCACGATGCCGCCGCGGGCGGCGTTGACGATGCGGACGGTCGGCTTGACCTTGCGCAGCGCCTCGTCGCCGATGAGCCCGAGCGTCTCGGGGGTCTTGGGCAGGTGGACGGTGATGAAGTCGGAGACCTCGAGCAGCTCGTCGAGCGGCAGGAGCTTGACGCCCATCTGGGCGGCGCGCGCCGGCTGGACGTAGGGGTCGTAGGCGACGATCTTCATACCGAAGGCGGACATGCGCTGGGCGACCAGGACGCCGATGCGGCCGAGGCCGACGACGCCGAGGGTCTTCTCGCTCAGCTCCACGCCCGTGTACTTGCTGCGCTTCCACTCGCCGTTCTTCAGGGCCGCGTTGGCCGGCGGGATGTTGCGCGCGGTGGCGATCAGCAGACCGCAGGCGAGCTCGGCCGCGGTGACGATGTTGGAGGTCGGCGCATTGACGACCATCACACCGGCCTTGGTGGCGGCGGAGACGTCCACGTTGTCGAGGCCGACGCCCGCGCGGGCGATCACCTTGAGCTTGTCCGCGGCGGCGATGGCCTCCGCGTCGACCCTGGTCGCGCTGCGGACGAGGATCGCGTCCACGTCGGCGATGGCGGGCAGGAGTTCGGCTCGATCGGCGCCGTTGCAGTGGCGGATCTCGAAGTCGGGGCCCAGGGCGTCGACGGTTGCGGGCGACAGCTCTTCGGCGATGAGTACGACGGGTTTGCTCACGTGGTCCTCACTTGATCCTTCGCGCACGGCCGGTCCCTTCGGCGTACGCGGGGGAGGCGGAATGAAGGATTACATGCCGCGTGGAAGACGCACGACGCTGTGAGCCTGACGCGCTCTTGCAGTCTAGCGACGGTGTCGGAGCGATCTCGCGCCGTTGCGTATGGATCACCCCTTCGGGGGTGGACACTATGGACAACGGGCGGCGGCACGCCCTGTCACCAGGGTGGACCGCCGCCCGTCGACAGCGCTTGGAATCACACTGGAGCGGCTTTACGCCTCCTCGTCCACCCAGCTCATGAGCTTGCGCAGCTTCTTGCCGGTGGTCTCGAGGGTGTGGTCGGCGTCGGCCTTCTTGTACTCGTTGTACTTCGGCAGGCCGGCCTTGTACTCGGCCATCCAGTTCTTGGCGAAGGTGCCGTCCTGGATCTCGCCGAGGACCTTCTTCATCTCGGCCTTGGTGTTGTCGTTGATGATGCGGGGGCCGGTGACGTAGTCGCCCCACTCGGCGGTCTCGGAGACCGACCAGCGCATCTTCTCCAGGCCGCCCTCGTACATCAGGTCCACGATGAGCTTGAGCTCGTGCAGGCACTCGAAGTAGGCGATCTCCGGCTGGTAGCCGGCCTCGACCAGGGTCTCGAAGCCCGCCTTGACCAGCGCGGAGGCGCCGCCGCAGAGCACGGCCTGCTCACCGAACAGGTCGGTCTCGGTCTCCTCGGTGAAGGTGGTCTTGATGACGCCGGCGCGGGTGCCGCCGATGCCCTTGGCGTAGGACAGGGCGAGGTCGAAGGCCTTGCCGGTGGCGTCCTGCTCGACGGCCGCGATACAGGGAACGCCGCGGCCCTCCTCGAACTGGCGGCGCACGAGGTGGCCGGGGCCCTTGGGGGCGACCATGCACACATCGACGCCCGCCGGGGGCTTGATGAAGCCGAAACGGATGTTGAAGCCGTGGCCGAAGAAGAGGGCGTCGCCGTCCTTCAGGTTCGGCTCGATGGCCTCCTTGTAGACGTCGGCCTGGATCGGGTCCGGAACGAGAACCATGATCACGTCGGCCTCGGCGGCGGCCTCGGCCGCGGTGACCACGCGAAGGCCCTGCTCCTCGGCCTTGGCCCGCGACTTGGAGCCCTCGGGGAGGCCGACGCGCACGTCGACGCCCGAGTCTCGCAGGGACAGCGCGTGCGCGTGGCCCTGGCTGCCATAGCCGAGAACCGCGACCTTGCGGCCCTGGATGATGGACAGGTCGGCGTTGTCGTCGTAGAAGAGCTCGGCCACTTCGGGTTTCTCCTTGATTCGGGGTGTGCTGCCCACGTTACGACGGGCGGGCGGGAGCGGGCTTCGCGGTCTCGGTATCCGGTCGGACCGACCGGACCGAGGGAATCGGGCCGGTCGGCCCGGCGGGGTCAGGCCGACCGGTCGAGGGCGCGCAGCGACCTGTCGGTGATGGAACGCCCACCGCGGCCGATCGCGACCATGCCGGACTGGACGAGCTCCTTGATACCGAAGGGCTCCAGCATCTTGAGCATGGCCTCGAGCTTGTCGGAGCTGCCGGTGGCCTCGATGGTGACGGCCTCCGGGGAGACGTCGACCGTCTTGGCGCGGAACAGCTGCACGATCTCGACGATCTGCGAGCGGGTCTCGTTGTCGGCGCGGACCTTCACCAGAACGAGTTCGCGCTGGACGGCCGCCGACGGCTCGAGTTCGACGATCTTCAGGACGTTGACGAGCTTGTTGAGCTGCTTGGTGACCTGCTCGAGCGGCAGTTCCTCGACACTCACGACGATGGTGATGCGGGAGATGTCGGGGTGCTCGGTGGTGCCGACGGCGAGGGAGTCGATATTGAAGCCGCGGCGGGAGAACAGCGCCGTGATGCGGGCGAGCACGCCCGGCTTGTTCTCGACGAGGACGGAGAGCGTGTGCTTGGTCATGGTGGCGGTTACCTTCGATCCTCGTCGTCAGTCGTCTTCGTTGTCGCCGAAGTCGGGGCGGACGTCGCGAGCGGCCATGATCTCGTCGTTGGAGGTGCCGGCGGCGACCATCGGCCAGACCATGGCGTCCTCGTGGACGATGAAGTCGATGACGACCGGGGCGTCGTTGAGCTTCATGGCCTGCTCGATGACGGAGTCGAGCTCGTCGGGCGACTCGCAGCGCAGGCCGTAGCAGCCCATGGCCTCGGAGAGCTTGACGAAGTCGGGGACGCGGGTGCCGCCGCTGGGGGTCTTGATCTCACCCTCGGTGGCGCCGCCCTCGGGGACCGTGGGGCCGGAGTGCAGCACGGTGTTGGAGTAGCGCTGGCCGTAGAAGAGGGTCTGCCACTGGCGCACCATGCCCAGCGCGCCGTTGTTGATGATCGCGACCTTGATCGGGATGCCGTTGAGGGCGCAGGTGACCAGCTCCTGGTTGGTCATCTGGAAGCATCCGTCGCCGTCGATCGCCCAGACGGTCCGCTCCGGCTGGCCCGCCTTGGCGCCCATGGCGGCGGGGACGGCGTAGCCCATGGTGCCGAGGCCCCCGGAGTTCAGCCAGGTGTAGGGCTTCTCGTAGCCGATGAACTGCGAGGCCCACATCTGGTGCTGGCCGACGCCCGCCGCGAAGATCGTGTCCGGGTCGCTCAGCTCGCCGATGCGCTTGATGACCTGCTGCGGGGACAGGCTTCCGTCGTCCGGGGTCTCGTAGCCCAGCGGGTAGGTCGCCTTCCAGCTGTCGATCCTGGCCCACCAGTCGGCGTAGTCCCCGCGGTGGCCCGCGTCGTGCTCGGCCTGGACGGCGACGATCAGGTCCGCGATGACCTCGCGGGCGTCGCCGACGATCGGCACGTCGGCGAGGCGGTTCTTGGAGATCTCCGCCGGGTCGATGTCCGCGTGGACGATCTTGGCGTTGGGGGCGAAGGTGTCGAGCCTGCCGGTGACCCGGTCGTCGAAGCGGGCGCCGAGGGCCACGATCAGGTCGGCCTTCTGCAGCGCGGTGACGGCGGGGACCGAGCCGTGCATGCCCGGCATGCCGACGTGCTGCGGGTGGCTGTCGGGGAACGAGCCCAGGGCCATCAGCGTGGTGGTGAGGGGGGCGCCGGTCAGCTCGGCGAGGATCCGCAGCTCCCGCGTGGCCCGGGCCTTCAGGACGCCGCCGCCGACGTACAGGACCGGGCGCTGCGCGGCGGTGATCATGCGCGCGGCCTCGCGGATCTGCTTGGCGTGCGGCTTGGTCACCGGGCGGTAGCCGGGCAGGTCGGCGGTGGGCGGCCAGGAGAACGTGGTCCGGGCCTGGAGGGCGTCCTTGGAGATGTCGACCAGGACCGGGCCGGGGCGGCCGGTGGAGGCGATGTGGAAGGCCTCGGCGATGGTGCGCGGGATGTCGGCCGCGTCGGTCACCAGGAAGTTGTGCTTGGTGATCGGCATGGTGATGCCGCAGATGTCCGCCTCCTGGAAGGCGTCCGTGCCGATGGCCTTGCTGGCGACCTGCCCGGTGATGGCGACGAGCGGGACGGAGTCCATGTGCGCGTCGGCGATCGGGGTGACCAGGTTGGTGGCACCGGGTCCCGAGGTCGCCATGCAGACGCCGACCTTGCCCGTGGCCTGCGCGTAGCCGGTCGCCGCGTGGCCCGCGCCCTGCTCGTGGCGGACGAGGACGTGACGCACCCGGGTGGAGTCGAGCAGCGGGTCGTAGGCGGGGAGGATCGCACCGCCGGGAATACCGAAGACGGTGTCCGCACCCACTTCCTCGAGCGAACGGATGAGGGACTGCGCGCCCGTCACTCGCTCAACGGCGGGCTGCGCCGGGTTGCGGGGCCGCGGCTGCGGATGGTGGGCCCCAGTGGCCTGCTCGGTCATCTGCGTTCTCTTCTCGAGAGGATGGTGCGGAGGGTGTTTGCGGCAACAAAAAACCCCTCGTGCCGTAGGGCAAGCGAGGGGAGCGCGTCAGCTGTGCGATCACGGGCTTCAATGAGCCCTGGATCAGCCGACGCGCCGTCCAAGTACGAGAATTCGGGTGCGCATGGAACCGACCTTCCTCCGAGAGCGGTCAGAGTGTCAAGCCGGTGGGACGGACGTCTCATTATTCGGTCGGAAGGGACGGCGCACGGGAAGGGCTCCCGCGGGCACCGGTGCAGGTGGGGCGGTATGTGGCACAGGGTACTCGCCCCGCGAGAGTGACCTGTTCAGCCGTCCCTCTTCCAGCGGGCCCGCGAAGACGGCGCCCTGGGCGTGGGTGCAGCCGAGCGCCCGCAGCGCGATCGCCTGCTCGGGCAGGTCCACCCCGTCGGCCACGGTCACCAGGCCCAGCTCGGTGCAGATCCTGAGCATCCCGGCGGTGAGCTTGTGCAGCCGCGCGGATTCGACCACCCCCTCGACGAAGCTGCGGTCGATCTTGACGATGTCCACGGGCAGGCGGCGCAGGGCGGTCATCGACCCGGAGCCGGCGCCGAAGCAGTCCAGCGCGATGCGCACCCCGAGCCGCTTGAGCCCCACCAGGCGCCGCTCGAGCTCCTCCATGGAGTCCCGGGGATCGCTTTCCGACACCTCGAGGACGAGTGCCTCCGGCGGCAGCCCCCGGCTGGTGATGATCGCCTCGATGCTGTGGGCGGGGGCTCCGCGGTCCAGCAGCCGCTTGGCGGACATCCGCACGGCGATGGGCATGTCCAGCCCGTTGCGGTAGCGGCGGGCGGCCTGCTCGACGGCCTCCTCGACCAGCCAGCGGCTCAGCTCGGCGGTGCGGTCGGTGTCCTCGGCCATGCGCAGGAATTCAGCCGGGGTGAACAGGATGCCCTGCGCGGAGCGCCAGCGCGCCTGGGCCTCGACCGCGGTGATCTCCCCGGTGACCAGGTCCACGACGGGCTGGTGGAGCAGGGTGAACTCGCCCTCGTGGAGCGCGGCGCGCAGCCTGGTGGCCAGCTCCGCCCGGCGGGCGACGTCGGCCTGGAGCTGGGGGACGTACATCTCCACCCGCCCCTTGCCGGTGGACTTGGCCCGGTACATCGCCAGGTCCGCGTTGCGCATCAGCTCGGTGGGACTGATGCCGGAATCGGCGAAGGCGATGCCGATGCTGGCCGCCACCCTCACCTCGGCGCCGCCCACCCGGTAGGGCTCGGACAGGGCGCAGCGCAGCCGCTCGGCCACCTCCCTGATCTGGAGCTCGCGCACATAGCGGTCGTCGCTGCCGCCGCAGATGAGGGCGGCGAACTCGTCCCCGCCGAAGCGGGCGACGGTGTCCACGGCGCGGACGGCGTCCTGGAGCCTGCGGGCGGCGCAGACGAGCAGTTCGTCGCCCGCCTGATGGCCCACGGAGTCGTTGACCGCCTTGAAGCCGTCGAGGTCGATGAACAGGGCCGCGGCGATGCCGTCGCCGCTGCGCCGCCCGCTCAGGGCCTGGCGGACACGCTCGGTGAACAGGGCCCGGTTGGGCAGGTCGGTGAGCGAGTCGTGAGACGCGTTGTGCTGGAGCTGGGCCTGGAGCCGGACCCGCTCGGTGACGTCGCGGCTGTTGAAGATCAGGCCGTCCTGGTAGCGGTTGACGGTGGACTCGACATTGAGCCAGGAGCCGGCACCGGAGCGGATACGGCACTCGGTGCGGGTGGCCGGCTCGTCGGCCGGGGAGGCGGCGAGGAAGCGGCGCAGCTCGCACAGGAGGTGGCCGAGGTCGTCGGGGTGGACCAGGCCGGCCAGCTCGGTGCCGACCAGCTCGTCGGCGCCGCGCCCGTAGACGCCCTTGGACGCCGGGCTGACGTAGCGCAGCACCCCGGTCGGCGAGGCGATCATGATGACGTCGCTGGAGCCCTGGACGAGCGAGCGGAAGTGGTTCTCCTTCTGCGCCAGCTCCTGGGTGAGCGAGACGTTGTCGATGAGCATGATGCCCTGGCGCACCACGAGGGCGAGCACGACCATGCACGCGGTGAAGAGCACGAACCGGTCGATGTGGCGCCCGTGCAGGACGTTGAGGAGGATCCCCAGCGTGCAGACGGCGGCCGCGATGTAGGGCGTGAGCGCCGTGAGGGACCCGGTGACCCGGCGCGCGGGCGCGCGCGGGATCTGACGGCGGGCGAGCGCGGCGTCCTCACGGGCGCTGACCCAGGGGGCGTAGGCGAGCAGCATGCTGCCCGCGAACCATCCGGCGTCGAGGATCTGGCCGGAATGGTAGTTGTCCCGCAGCCCGGGGGCGGTGAACAGCGCGTCGCACAGGACGGTGAGGGCGAGCGCGGCCAACGCGGTGTTGACGGCGGCGCGGTTGACCGAGGCGCGCCGGAAGTGGAGTGCTATGACCATGCTGACCAGGACGATGTCCAGCATGGGGTAGGCGAGCGCGAGCGCGGTGCGCAGGGAGCTGCCGGAGTCGCCCTCGGCGGTGCGGGCCAGCGCCAGGCTCCAGCTCAGCGTGATCAGGGATCCGGCGATCAGCCAGCTGTCGAGGGCGAGGCAGACCCAGCCGAGTCGGGTGCAGGGCCGCTTGGCCAGGACCAGCAGGCCGACGATGGCCGGGGGCGCGAAGAGGAGGAAGCAGAAGTCCGCGGCGGAGGTGAGCGGGACGGGCCGGCGCAGCACGACCTCGTACCACCCCCAGACGCCGTTCCCGAGGGACACCATGAAGGACGAGGTGGCGAAGAGCATCCACGCGGGTCTGCTGGGTCCGGAGACTCTGCGCGCGTACCACAGGCAGGACACGCACGAGCAGAGGGCGGCGGCCGAGAGGCCGAAGTCGCCCATGAACCCGGCGACGGCGGGGGTCCCCCAGCCGACGGCCGAGCCGACCGCGTAGCCGCCGCACAGCAGCGCGACGACCAGTTGCGGAAGCAGACCGCCCCGACCGCCCAGAGCGGGCGGCCGGGCGAGCACCGCCCCTTGGGCGCTCACCTCACTCCCCGCCCTCCGGGAAGCCTCGGCGTCCATGTCCGCGTCGGGTGGTTGGTCCAGCAGTAGGTCCATTGGCCGCACATCGCCCGTCGCCCCCCTTAGGTCCGTGACTCACTTGGTTTCAGGCGCTCGCACTCCGCCCCCACCAATTGGGAGTAACGGCGCATCCCCATCCGGACGATACACCAGACCGGTCACACAGGGACATAGTTGCTCTACCGAGCGTAACCGGATCGGGTGTCACAGACACACAGTGCAGCCGAAAGTCCGCCAATCGCCGATCCGTTCTCGGAATAGGGCAACTCAGCTCATGACAATGACATTTTCCAATGATTCTCCGGTGAGATAACGGTTCAGCTGAGCGATCACCAGACGCTCGGCGCGGGGCCGGAACGCGCTCGTACTGCCGCCCACGTGGGGGCTGATGAGGGTGTTGGGCGCGTGCCACAGCGGGTGTCCGGCGGGCAGCGGTTCGGGGTCGGTGACGTCGAGGGCGGCGTTGAGACGACCGGATTCGAGCTCCACCAGGAGGGCCTTGGTGTCCATGATGGCGCCCCTGGCGACGTTGACGACCAGGGCGCCGTCCTTGAGGCGGCCGAGGAAGGTCGCGTCGACCATGCCCTCTGTTTCCCGAGTGAGCGGTGTGACGAGCACGACCACGTCTGCCTGGGGCAGCAGGTGCGGGAGGTCGCTCAGGGAGCGCACGGGACCCCTGGGAGTCGCACGCGCGGAGCGTGCGACGCGCACGACGTCGCACTCGAACGGAACGAGGCGTTCCTCGATGGCTTCGCCGATGGCGCCGTAGCCGACGATGAGCACCGTGCGGTCGGCGAGCGCCGGGTAGAAGCCGGCGTACCACCGCTCGGTGTCCTGCCCCCTCACGAAGCGCGGGATGCCGCGCAGCGAGGCCAGGATGAGCGCCAGGGTGAGCTCCGCCGTACTGGCGTCGTGGACGCCGCGCGCGTTGCACAGCGTCACCCCTTCGGGAATGTGTGGAAGGAGGTTGTCCACACCCGCGGTGAGGGTCTGCACGACGCGCAGATTCCGCATCCGGGGCAGGAGCGGGACCGCCAAGGGTCCCTTCAAGTATGGCGGTACGAAGAATTCCACTTCTTCGATTCCGGACGGGAGTTCGCCTTCTCCGTTCCAGTACGAGTAATCCGGGCCGTCGGGCAGGCCGTCGATTTCGTCGGGCGGAAGGGAGAGCCAGACCTTCGGAGCTTTCTTAGCCAGTGCCATGTCAGGAGGCTAAGTCAGCAGAGGTTAGTTTGGTGCTGCCGCCGTGACGGGGCAGTGCGAGAGGACGTACGGGTGGAGCGCAGGACGATCGGGGCGGCGGCTCTTGAAGTGGGCGCCGTCGGTCTCGGATGCATGCCGATGAGCTGGGCGTACACCGCCTCGCGGCAGGACGGTGAGAGTTCGCTGCGGGCGGTGCACGCGGCGCTGGACAGCGGGGTGACGCTGCTCGACACGGCGGACATGTACGGGCCGTTCACCAATGAGCTGCTCGTCGGCAGGGCGCTGAAGGAACGGCGCTCGGAGGCGTTCGTCTCCACCAAGTGCGGTCTCCTGGTGGGCGAGCAGCATGTGGTGGCCAATGGGCGGCCGGGGTACGTACGGCGGGCGTGCGATACCTCGCTGAGGCGCCTCCAGACCGATGTCATCGACCTCTACCAGCTCCACCGGGTCGATCCCGAGGTGCCGTTGGAGGAGACCTGGGGGGCGATGGCGGAGCTGGTCTCGGTGGGCAAGGTCCGCTCGCTGGGGCTGTGCGCGGTGGGGGCGCGCGCGAACCGACGCGGAGGCGCGTCGGGGCGCACTGGTATTCACTCGGTGACGCTGAGTCAACTTCGGCGGGCGCAGCAGGTGTTCCCGGTGTCATGTGTGCAGGCGGAGCTGTCGGTGTGGTCCACCGAGGCGCTGGACGCGCTTCTGCCGTGGTGCTCGGCGCGGGGAGTGGGATTCATGGCGGCGATGCCGCTGGGGAACGGTTTCCTCAGTGGGACGCTGCGGCCCGGGGAGGGGTTCGAGCCCGACGATGTGCGGGCCCGGCACCCGAGGTTCACGGCGGAGATGATGGCCGCGAACCAGCCGATCGTCGTGGGACTGCGGCGGATCGGGGAGCGGCACGGCGCCACCCCGGCGCAGGTGGCGCTGGCGTGGGTACTGGCGCAGGGGGCGGGGGTGGTGCCGGTGCCGGGAACGAAGCGGGAGCACTGGGCCAGGGAGAACGCGGGCGCGGCGGAGCTGAGGCTCACGGATGAGGATATGGCGGAGATCGCGGCCCTGCCGCAAGCGCTGGGGTCGTGGGACTGAGCGGGGCCGAGGGCTTGGAGCGGGCTCGGGCTTGGGGCAGGCCCGGGCTGGGGGCAGGCCCTGGCTGGGGGCGGGGCCTGGCTGGGGGCGGGGCCGTGGGCTTGAGACGGGCCTGGGATGGGGTGCGGGCCCGGGCTGAGGGCAGGCCTGGGGGCTTGGGACGGGCCTGGGCTGGAGTGCGGGCCCGGGCTGAGGGCAGGCCTGGGGGCTTGGGACGGGCCTGGTCTGGGGGCGGGGCCGTGGGCTTGAGACGGGCCTGGGATGGGGTGCGGGCCCGGGCTGAGGGCAGGCCTGGGCTTGGGTGCGGGCCCGGGCTGGGTGCGGGGGCCTGGGGGCTTGGGGCGGGCCTGGGGGCTGACGGGGCTTGTGGGGCCGGTGCGGTGGTTGGGGAGCGATTCCCGGTGTGCGTGGGCGGCGATCGTGTTTACCTGAAGGAGTGTTCACGCACCGAGCGGTCACCCGCCGAGTCCTCACCGCCGTCGCCGTCGCCGTGCTGGTGGCGGTGACGGGCTGTTCGGGAGGCGGCTCCGGGGCGAACGCCTCGCGCAGCCCCGCACCCGGCGGCTCCTCCCCCGGCTCCTCCCCCAGCGCCTCCTCCCCGTCCCGTTCCCCCGACTCGTCGACCCCGTCGGGCCGGGCGGCCACGATCGGCAAGGTGTCCAGGGTCACCGAGGACCTCAACACCCCCTGGGGGCTGGCCTTCCTGCCCGACGGCAGCGCGCTGGCCGCCTCCCGCGACACCGGGAAGGTCGTGCGGGTGGGCCCGGACGGGCGCAAGCAGGACGCCGGGAAGGTGCCGGGAGTTGTCGCGCAGGGCGAGGGCGGGCTCCTCGGCCTCGCCGTCGCGCCCACGTACACCAAGGACCACTGGGTCTACGCGTACTTCACCGCGGCGGGCGACAACCGGATCGTGCGCATGAAGTACGAAGACGGCCGGCTGGGCACCCCTTCCACGGTGATCACCGGAATCCCCAAGGGCAGCAACCACAACGGCGGCCGGATCGCGTTCGGCCCCGACGGCTTGCTCTACGCGGGCACCGGCGAGCGCTACCAGCGGGAGCTGGCCCAGGACGAGAAGTCGCTCGGCGGCAAGATCCTGCGGATGAAGCCGGACGGCTCGGTCCCGCCCGGCAATCCGTTCCCGGACTCGGTGATCTACAGCTACGGGCACCGCAATGTGCAGGGCCTCACGTGGGACGGCGACGGGCACTTGTGGGCGTCGGAGTTCGGCCAAAACAACTGGGACGAGCTGAATCTGATCAAGCCGGGGAAGAACTACGGCTGGCCGGTGGTCGAGGGCGTCTCCGACAAGCCCGCGGACAAGGCGAAGTACGTCAACCCGGTCGCCGTGTGGCACACCGACGATGCCTCCCCCAGCGGGGTCGCGTTCGCGGACGGCGCGGTGTGGATGGCGAGTCTGCGGGGCGAGCGGCTGTGGCGGATCCCGATCAGCGGGGAGAAGGCGGGAAAGCCGAAGGCGTTCCTGACCGGCACGTATGGGCGTCTGCGCACGGTGGTGCGGGCCAAGGACGGGACGCTGTGGCTGACCACGAGCAACACCGACGGCCGGGGGCGGGTGCGGTCCGGTGACGATCTCATCTTGCGTCTGACCTTGCGGTGACGCAGGCTGAACACATGTTCGGCAGCATTTTCGAAGAGCTCTTCGCGCCTGCCCGAAAGCACACCGAGGACGAGCGGAACCGCCTTGAGCTCACGCGCGATGAGCCCGGCGAGTCCGACCCCGGCAAGGGTCCGGTGGACTTCGAGTCGGGTGTGGTCGTGATCAAGCCGAGGCCCCGCGAGTAGCCGCGCTCCGCGCGCGGGCAGTGGGGGCGGCGCGGGCGGCGCGTAGCGGCGCGGCGGCCGTCGCGCTGGACTGACGGTTGTGCTGCCGGGCGGCGGGCTTGGTTGCGCGCTGCCGCGCGAAGGACAAAAGCGCTGGCAAGGTCAGCCAGGGTGGCCCGAGCCGGTAGGCGACAGCGCCCCCGGGCGGGCTGCCGGGCGGGGGATGAGCGAGCGAGCGGCCGTTGGGTGGGCGCGCTTCGCGCGGGGCCAGCGGCGCTAGCCGCCGGGGGACCGTCGCGCTGAACTGACGGTTACACCGCCGAGCGGCGGGGTGGTCTGCGCGCTGCCGCGCGAAAGACAAAAGCGCTGACAAGGTCAGCCAGGGTGACCCAGGCCAGTAGGCGACGGCGCCCCCGGGGCGGGCTGCCGGGTGGAGGATGAGCGAGCGAGCTGGTCGTTGGGTGGGCGCGCTTCGCGCGGGGCCAGCGGCGCTAGCCGCCGTGGGACGGTCGCGCTGAACTGACGGTTACACCGCCGAGCGGCGGGGTGGTCTGCGCGCTGCCGCGCGAAAGACCAAAAGCGCTGGCAAGGTCAGCCGCGGTTGCCCAGGCCAGTAGGCGACAGCGCCCCCGGGGCGGGCTGCCGGGTGGAGGATGAGCGAGCGAGCTGGTCGTTGGGTGGGCGCGCTTCGCGCGGGGCCAGCGGCGCTAGCCGCCGGGGGACCGTCGCGCTGAACTGACGGTTACACCGCCGAGCGGCGGGGTGGTCTGCGCGCTGCCGCGCGAAAGACCAAAAGCGCTGACAAGGTGAGCCATGGTTGCCCAAGCCGGTAGGCGACAGCGCCCCCGGGGAGGCCGGTGCGGGGCCGTCGCGCTGGACTGACGGTTGTGCTGCCGGGCGGCGGGCTTGGTTGCGCGCTGCCGCGCGAAGGACAAAAGCGCTGGCAAGGTCAACCAGGGTGGCCCGAGCCGGTAGGCGACAGCGCCCCCGGGCGGGCTGCCGGGCGGGGGATGAGCGAGCGAGCTGGTCGTTGGGTGGGCGCGCTTCGCGCGGGGCCAGCGGCGCTAGCCGCCGTGGCGGCGGCCGCGCTGGACTGACGGTCCTGCTGCCGGGCGGCGGGGGGTACGGGGGGCGTTTTTGAAAAAGGTGGTGCAATTTCACGTGTCTGCGGAGGGGTGCACGCCGGGGCGCGCGGCGCTGGATTCGCTACCAATTTCAAAAACGGTACCCACATACCCCTGCCCGACCCGGCATCGGCCCCTCGACGCGAAGCGGCGCACCCCAACCGCCACCCGGCCAGCGCAGATCCGCACCGCACCCGGCTCCCGCCGCTGCCAGCGCTTTTAGCCTTCGCGCGACAGCGCGCACACCAAACCCCCAGCCCGACACCCCAACCGTCACAACAACCCCCCGCCGCGAAGCGGCGCACCCCAACCCCCACCCGGCCAGCGCAGATCCGCACCGCACCCGGCTCCCGCCGCTGCCAGCGCTTTTAGCCTTCGCGCGACAGCGCGCACACCAAACCCCCAGCCCAACACCCCAACCGTCACAACACCCCCCCCCGCCGCGAAGCGGCGCACCCCAACCCCCACCCGGCCAGCGTCCTTAGCCTTCGCGCGGCAGCGCGCGGAGCGCTATGCCGAGGCCGTGTGCGTGGTCCCGTGGGGGACGAAGAGGCCCAAGCGGTGGGCCAGGGCCGCGGCTTCGCCTCGGCCGCCTACGCCCAGCTTCGCCAGGATGTTGGAGACATGGACGCTCGCCGTCTTCGGCGAGATGAACAACTCCTCGGCTATCTGACGGTTGGAGCGGCCCGCCGCGACCAGGCGAAGGACCTCGCTCTCGCGACGGGTCAGGCCCAAGCCGCCGTCCTGGGACGGCGGTTCGGCGGCGCGGGGCTCCCGCGGCCCCAGCAGGATGCGGGCCCGCTCCGCCAGGAGGGCTATCTCTCGGCGCAGATGGGCCGCGCCCAAGCGCTCCGCGCACTGCGCCGCCTGCGACAGCGGCTCCTGCGCGCCCTCGCGGTCGCCCGCGCCCACCAGCGCCTCGGCCTGGCGGAAGCGGGCCGTCGCCAGCTGATAAGGCCGCTCCAGCGGCTCCAGGGCGGCCACCGCCCGGCACCACAGGGCGGCGTCGCTGTGGCCGCCCGCACGGGTGAGCTCCGCCTCGGCCATGTACGCCCACGCCTGCCACACCGGCGCGGTGACCCTCAACCCGTCCGCCGCCGCATGGATCCTGGCGAGCACATCCGCCCGCCCCGGCTCCGCGTCGGGCAGGCCGATCGAGTCCGCCTCCGCCTGCGCCGCGTGGAACAGCAACGGCCACGCATACCGCTCCGTGCCGGGCGGGAAGCCCGCCTCGATGGACTCCAGGGCCGTGGCCCGAGCCTGGGCGAACCGCCCCGTGCGCCGGGAAATGCGCACCACCAGGTCGGCCATCGGGATCGCCTGCTGGGGCTCCAGGTACTTGCGGCCCAGATTCTCCCAGGAGCGCTCCAGGAACTCCTCGGCCCGCGCCAGATCACCCCTCAGCAAAGCCAGCTCCGCGTCATGCGTGGCCAGCGAGCCAAGCGTGTTCTCCGCGCGTGCCCAATCCCGGCCCCGGGCCGACTGCTTCTCCGCCTCGTCCCACTCCCCCGTGGAGATCAGCGCCTCGACGAGATTCCCCACGATGAACGCCCCGCTGTCACGGGCCAGTCCATGCTGCTCGGCCACCGCCGCGCCCGAACGGGCCACCTCCGCCGAGCGGGCCGACAGCCCGACCGACTCCATGACGGAGGAGATATTCGTATAGGCACGGGCCAAGAGGTCGGGGTCGTGGGAGGTCTTGGCCTCGGCGATCACCTCGTCCAGCTCCTGGAGCGCCCTCTCGGCCGGCTCCAGATGCGAGTGAAGGACGGCCAGGGTGATCCTGGCGTGCAACTCAACCTCCCGCGCGCCGACCTGGCGGGCCAGCCGCACCGCCTCCTCGGCCGTGCGCACCCCCTCCTCGGTGGCCTGATACAGCATCTCCCACGCGGCGAACCGGCTCAGCACATCCGCCTGGACGGCTGACGGCGGCAACCCGTCGACCAGCGCCCTGGCCTTCAACAGCTCGGCCCGGCCGTCACCGCGCCGCAGGGAGACCACCGCCCGCGAGCGCTGTGTCCAGAACCAGGCCGCCCGCAGCGGGTCTTCGGTCGCGTCGATCAGGCGCAGCGCGCGCTTGGGGAGCGTGTAGGCGCGGTCCCGTGAACCGCCACGGCGAGCCGCCACGGTGGCCTCCGCCAGCATGTCCAGATAGCGCAGGCGGCTGTCCTCACTGTCGGAGTAGCAGCCGCACGGCGGATAGACCTCGGCCGCGCCGTCCCGATACCGCAGCCCTTCCCTGGTCTCCTCGCTGACCGACTCCCACAGCTCCATCGCCCGCTCCAGCAGGGCCAGCTGCTCGCCGTAGGCACTGCGGCGCCGGGCGCTGAACGCAGCCGCCAGCACGGCGGGCACGGCCTTGTCGGCGTCATTCGCGTAATACCAGTAGCTGGCCAGGCGCGTGACCCGCTCGTCTTTGCGGACGAGTCCCGGCTGGGCCTCCAGCGCCTCCGCGTAGCGGCGGTTGAGCCTGCTGCGCTCGCCCGGCAACAGGTCGTCCCCCACGGCCTCGCGCACCAGGGCGTGCCGGAAGCGGTACCCGTCGCCATCGGCCGTCGGCAACAGGATGCTCGCCCCGACCGCGGCGCGCAGGGCTTCGATCAGATCGTCCTCGGGCAACTGGGCCACGGCGGCCAACAGCGGATACTCCACACTCGACCCGCCCTCGGCGGCCACCCGGACCACCCGCTGAGCCTCTTCGGGCAGCGCCTCGACCCGCACGAGAAGAAGGTCGCGCAGGGAGTCGCTGATGCCGACTCCGCAGCCGGAGCCGATCGAGCAGGCCAGCTCCTCGACGAAGAAGGCGTTTCCCTCGGAGCGCTGGTAGACCTGGGAGACGAATGAATGCTCCGGCGTGGCCCGCAGGATCCCGGAGAGCTGACGCTCCACCTCGTCCCGCGTGAAGCGCGGCAGATCGATCCGCTCCACGGCCCGCAACCGCTCCAGCTCGGCGAGGAAGGGCCGCAGCGGATGCCTGCGATGGATGTCGTCGGCGCGGTAGGTGGCCACGACCAGCAGGCGCCCGCGCTGGACGGACCGGAAGAGGAAGGAGAGCAGATCGCGCGTGGAACGCCCGGCCCAGTGCAGATCCTCGATGGCCAGGACGATCGTGCGGTGCTCCGACAGCTTCTCCAGCAGATCGACGGTGAGCTCGAACAGCCGCCCCCGCCCCGACTCCTCGGCGGCCTCGCGCCCGACCTCCCCCAGATCCGGCAGGAGCCTGGCCAGCTCCTCCTCATGACCGAGGGCGGCCTGCTCCAGCTCGGGACCGAGCCGCCGGTGCAGAGAGCGGAGCGCTCCGACCACGGAGGCGTACGGCAGTCCGTCGGCGCCGATCTCCAGGCAGGCACCGAGGGCGGTGACGGCCTGGGCGGCCTCGGCGACGGAAAGGAACTCCTCCAGCAGCCGCGTCTTGCCCACGCCGGCCTCACCACCGATGACCAGCGCCTGAGGCGCCCCCGCTTCGGCGCGGGCGAGAGCGCTGGTCAGGACATCGAGCTCGGTGGTGCGGCCAATGAAAACGGGACTGACGGATGTGGTGTGCACGCTGTTGAGCATCGCACAGGGGTCCGACAGTCCCGGAGTGTTTTTCCACGCTTGCGTAACCACGCCGTCACAGAACTGGTGTCACAGAACTGGTGTCACGCGGCAGGGCGGAAGCGCCCCGATACCAGGTGCTGGCTCACCCGCCCCTCGCCTTCGTTCTTCCGGGAATTGCGGGCGGCCCGCTTGCCACTGACGACCGAACGGGCAAGGCGCTCCTGCTCGGCCTTGCGCAGCATGTCGGCGGCGATCTCCTGGTGCAGTTCGTAGTGGTACATGGTCCTGGCCTCCGTTCGGGCTCCGGAGCCGTTCTCCGTTGCCGTACTAAGAGCTTCGCGTCCCAGGGGGGTCCCCCACATCGGGAGACTGCCCGATCTCCTGCCCCACCAGGGCCTTAGTCCCCAGGCCCCAGATGCCTCAAGGGCGCCTTAGATGCCTGGGGACGGCCTCAGTTCTCCGGAAGGCCCCGCAGGAACACGGCCCAGGACTCGGCCGAAAAGGCGAGGGCCGGACCCTCGGGATCCTTGGAGTCCCGCACGTGGACGGTGGTGGGATGGATGGCGACCTCGACGCAGTCGCCGCCACTTTGATCGCTGTGCGAGCTCTTGCGCCAGTCGAACGCCACCTCGACACACTCGCCGCCACTTTGATCGCTGTACGAGCTCTTGCGCCAGTCGAAGGCGACCTCGACACATTCGCCGCCAGCACCGCCGCTGTAGCTGCTCTTGAACCAGACCAGTTCGCTCATAGCTCTCCCGCCAACTGCTTGATGAGGGCTGCAGATTCGTCAAGCCTGAGGGCCTGCGAGCGGATCATTGCATACCGCTGCATCATCCGCCCCACCTCATCTGCGTCGTTGAGCAGCAAGCTGTTCCCTTGCGATTCCAGATAGGCCAGGTGTGTATGCTCGGGCGTCTCGAGCAGCGTCATTGGGCCATCAACCCCGGCATGCGCCCCCCGGGACTGCGGCATGACGTGGACATTGACATTGCGCAGCTCGGCACAACTGGCCAGGTGGGCGAGTTGTTCCCGCATGACCTCCTTACCGCCGACCGGCCACCGCAACACCGACTCCTCGATGACGAAGTTGACCACGGCTGTCGGCTTGCGAGTGAGGAGCGCCTTGCGCTCCATCCGGGCCGTGACCAGGCGATCCACCTCCTCCTCGTCCAACGGTGGAAAATGCGCCTCGATCAGCGTGCGGGCGTACGCCTCGGTCTGCACCAAGCCGTTCAGCACCAGCGTGCTGTAGGACGAAACGCTGAGGGCCTGCGCCTCCAACAACGCGAACTCCTGGAAGAACTGCGGATACCTGTCGTCCGCCAGATACTCCGTCGCCGCCAGCAGTAACCCGCCCACCTTCAAGGCGTCGTCCGCCCTCGCGATGAACTCCTCGGTCGGGAACCGCGCGCATGTCTCCACCGCGCTCACCAGCGCTCCCGTGTACCCCATCCGCTTGCCCAACTGCTCCTGCGACAGCCCCTCCTGCGTCCGCAGCATCCGCAGCAGATGCGCGAAATACTGCGTCGCCGTAGCAGCCGTACTCTTCTTGCGAGTCCTGGCCATTTCAGGCCACCCCCTCAACATGGTGCAACGCACGACAAGCCGCACTTGACAGTAGCCGCGCGTCCACGGTCCGTTACTGGCGAGCCTACGACGAGGGACCGACAGTGGACCCATGAATACGGAAAGTCACTGTGTCCCGGGATCCGGGCACCGTCTCCACAAGGCCGGTGTCTTCTTTAAGGCGGTCCGGGTGCCCGGCCACCTGGGACAAAGGGCCGTGGAACGGCTTGAAGTGATCGAGCACGGGTCCCCCGGTCCTGCGATCGAGCAACGCGGGGGATCGCGCCATGTCCTGGTCGACACGTCCCCGCTCCACCGCGAGCTCTGCGGCACGGTGTTCACCAGCCGGGTCTGATCGCACACCGCGGGGTCCGGAGGAGTTCTCCGGACCCCTTGGCACGCCCGGGCTCCGGGCAACGTTGTCGTGACGGGGTGTCAGGCAGGGCGCGGAGCCCAGCACTCACGGGGGTCACGCCACAGCCGTGTCCTCGTCCTCGCTCAGCGCGGCGACCGCGGCCTGGGCGCGCTGGACATGGGCCTGGCTGGCCTCTTGGAACTCGGGGGTGCGCACCACGCGACGGATGTGGTCCTCGACGGCCTCGCGGATGACCGCGTTGGCCGTGGACTCCTTCACCGCCGCGAAGGCGTGGACACGCTGCAGCAGCCCTTCGGGGAAGCGCACCGACACGACAAGCTGCCGTTCCTTGTCCTCTTGACGGGCTTTCCGGAGGTTGTCGTCAGTCACTTGGTCCCCTATCTGCGGAGGTCGGGCACCGCCGCCGCGTGACGGCCGGCGACTGGCCCATGAGTCCCTCCCACGTACCCGAGCGCGGTCCGTGTCCGGGGCCCGCGCGCGCCGGGGCGGTTCCCCTGCGTGACTTCACCATACCTGCGTGTACTACAAGTTGAGGTAACTCTCGCAGTTCGGTAGGTCGCAATCTGCGACGTGCCCACTTCCGTTCAACATGACATCCATATCGCCGCATGTTGAAAACTTCCTGAAGTGCTGTAGCCGAGTAGGGTTGCCCGCAGCAGGTGCGTGCGGCAAGTCGATGCACCGTCAACTCACCGTGGAGGATTGGCGTGCCCAGCAGGAACCCTCTCGTAACCGGCCCCTTCGGGCAGCCGGTACCCCCAGGGGCACCCGAGATAGCCAGACTCAGCGCCGCAGCCGTACAGGGCACGCTGCGGGGCGTCCACGCGGGGCTCTACCGCGACCCGGACGTGGAGGAGACACTCCATCAGATTCCCATGCCGCGCACCCACGCCGGGCACATCGACCTGCTGGCCGAGGACTACGTGCCGCTGCCCGACCGGCGGCCTCCCACGGCGGCTCCCGGAGCGGCCGCGCAGTGGTGGCAGAACACCCAGTTCGCCAGCGACTCGTTGTTCGCCGAGCTCGAGTACGCCGTCCGGTCCCGGGTGCGCGGGATCGAGGTGATCGGCGCCAAGGGGGACGGCGCCGCGCGGCTGTCGCAGGCGCAGGCGTGCCGTGAGGAGAACCGGCCGTTCGTCTCGCTGTCCATCAACGGCTCGTTAAGGAACTCGCTCACCACGGGGCTTCCGGACCGCATGGCCGTCTCCATCCTGGTGTGGATGAGCGGGGCGCTGGCGGCCGCCGTGGTCACCACACGCTTTGCCCTGGCGGGTGACTGCTCCAGCGCCTACCGCCTGCGTGTGCCCGAGGACGAGTGGGAGGAGATCACCGAGGACACCACCCGGCAGCCCGCGGACGGAGGGCATGTGGTGCTGCCGCAGGGGATGATGGAGAAGAAGAATCGGTTGCGCGCGACATATCATGACATCTACTTCGCCGATGTCACCAGTGCCGCCATCACCGACGCCCTGCTCGCCCACAGCGCCCCGGCCGGGGTGAACTCCTCGTGCGCTGTACTGGACGCCGCCCTGGCGCTCGTGGCCGCGGCCCACGGGCTCACGGTGCGGCCGCTCGGGGAGTTCGGGCCCGCGTGGAAGCCCTGGACGGCCAGCGCCGCCATCATGAGGGCGCTCAGTCAGGGCACCGGCATCCCGGACCTGGTGATCGCCCGTGACGAGGTGACCGCCAGGGACCTGGCCCAGCTCCTGGACGCACCCGCCTGATCCTTGTGGCCCGCTCCGGCTGTGGCGGCTAGGCGCTGAGCTGTTTCGGGGCGTCGTCCAGCTCCGAGACGGAGACCGGCTCGACCGACTCCTCCTCGGGCTCGACCGTCAGACGCGGCAGGCGGCGGTCCAGCCGGCCGGGCAGCCACCAGTTGGCGCGGCCGAGCAGATGCATGATCGCGGGGACCAGCAGGGTGCGCAGCACGAAGGCGTCCAGAGCGACGGCGGCGGCCAGGCCGATGCCGAACATCCCGATCACCCGGTCCCCGCTGAGCACGAACGCGCCGAAGACGCAGATCATGATCACCGCCGCCGAGTTGATCACCCGGCTGGTCTCGGAGAGCCCGACGCGGACGGCGACCCGGTTGTCGCGGGTCTGGGCCCATTCCTCGTGCATCCGGCTGACCAGGAAGACCTGGTAGTCCATGGACAGGCCGAAGAGGATGGAGATCATGATCACGGGCAGGAACGGTTCTATCGGCCCCGCCCGGCCGACCCCGATGAGCTCGGCGCCCCACCCCCACTGGAAGATCGCGACCACGATGCCGAACGAGGCCGCCGCCGCCAGCAGGTTCATCGCGGCGGCCGTCAGCGGTACGCCGAGGCTGCGGAAGGCCAGCAGGAGAAGGACGAAGCCCAGCGCGACGATCACTCCGACGAAGAGCGGCAGCTTGCCGACGAGCACGGAGGCGAAGTCCTTGTAGGTGGCGGTCACTCCGCCCACGTGGACGTCGAGTGTCGTTCCGTCCTCCGCCTCGGGGATCACGTCGTCGCGCAGGTGGTTGATGAGCTTGTCGGTGGCCTGGTCCTGCGGGGCGGAGGTGGGGACGACCTCGATGATGCCGATGGAGGCACCGGCGTTCTCCCCGGTCGGCACGGGCTGGGCTGCGGCCACTCCGGGGGTGTGGCGCAGGGTCTCCACCAGGTCGTGCAGCGCCACCCGGTCACCGGGGTGCGGGGTCTCGGCCACGAGTTGGAGCGGTCCGTTGACGCCGGGGCCGAAGCCCTCGGCGATCATGTCGTACGCCTTGCGGGTGGTGGAGGCGGCCGGGTTGTTGCCCTGGTCGGAGGAGCCGAGGTGCAGGGCGAGGGTGGGCACGGCCAGAGCGAGCATCACCGCGGCGGAGACGGCGGCGAGGGCACGCGGATGGCGCTCGACGAAAGCGGACCAGCGGGCGGCGAGGCCCGTGGCCATCTCGGGCTCGGGACCGTGCTCGGCGAGGCGGCGGCGGTCGCGGCGGCTGAGGACGCGAGGTCCGAGCAGGCCGAGCATGGCGGGCAGGAGGGTGACGGAGGCCAGGACGGTCAGCACGACGGTGACGGCGGCGGCGACCGCGACCCCGTTGAGGAAGCTCAGACGCAGCACGAGCATGCCGAGCAGAGCGATGCAGACGGTGGCGCCCGCGAAGACGACGGCCCGTCCGGAGGTGTTGACCGCCCGTGCGGCGGACTCCTGGACGGACAGGCCCTGTTTGAGCCCGCGGCGGTGGCGGGTGACGATGAACAGGGCGTAGTCGATGCCCACACCGAGCCCGATCAGCATGCCGAGCATGGGGGCGAACTCCGCGACGACCATGGTGTGGCTGAGCAGGCCGATACCGAGCATGGCCATGCCGACGCTGACCACCGCGGTGATGATGGGCAGAAGCATCGCGGTCAGCGAGCCGAAGGCGAACAGCAGCACCGCGGCGGCCGCGGCGAGGCCGACGATCTCGCTGATGTGCGCGGGTGGCTTCTCGGTGCGGCTGATGGCGCTGCCGCCGAGTTCGACGTCGAGGCCCTTGTCCTGCGCGGACTTGGCTGTGTCGACGACCTTCTTGACCTGTGCGGCGTGGAGTTGGCCGGCCTGGGCGTCGAAGACGAGTTGTGCGTAGGCGGTGGAGCCGTCCCTGCTGATCTGCCCGGAGCCCTCGGCGCGGTAGGGGCTGTTGACCGTGGAGACGCCCGGCAGTGCGGAGATCTCCTTCAGCGCGTGGTCCATGCGCCGGTGAACAGCCTCGTCCCGCACGGAGGTGTGGGTGTGGCCGTCGGTCTTCCACACCACGGTGTCGGTGTCGCCGGAGGCCTGCGGAAATGCCTTGTGGAGCAGGGCGATGGCGTGGGTGGACTCGGTGCCCGGCACGTCGTAGGCGTTGGAGTACTGCGTCCCGGCCACGGTTCCGGTGACGGCGACGCCAAGAAGCGCCGACACCCAGAGGATGACGACGACAAGGCGGTGCCCGAGACACCAGCGGGCCAGAGCGGCCATGGGCGTACTTCCCCGCTTCCGTGGCTTCTATGAGCAGACCGAAGGAGCGGGCCTCGCAGTCGAGGACCGCTCCCTTGGCTCTCCACTCTGGCACGGAATGCGGCGGGAACCAGACGCCAGTGGCCACGCTCACAGGGGCATAAAGTCCCCATAAACCCCTAGGCACAAGGTCCCGAATGGGGCCAAATCATCCGGTGACGCTCTCCCCGCCGTTCTCGATGTGGCCCATGAGGCGCCTGTGGAAGGCGGGATCGGCGGGTGTGGTGAGCGTCACGTCGTACCAGCCGTGGTCGCGGTCGGCCGAGTAGGCGATGGTACGGCTCTTGCCTGCCTTGATCGGGACATGGCGTGCGCGGGCGGCACGGTCCTCGGCGTAGGCGTTGGGGTGGAGCGTGAAGACCGCGTCGTCGTCGCCGTGGTTGGACAGCGTCAGATGCACTACCCGGTCCCCCGCGTCGATATGGGCGCAGACCTCGGCGCAGCCGTCGCGGGAACCGGCGAACTCACGGCGGAAGCCGTTCGGGCCGGTGACGGTGAAGTTGTACCGCTCGCCGGGCAGCGGCACCTGCCAGACGCCCTTCCTGCGCACGTCCTGGTGCTGCGGGGCGGTGAACTCGCCCGCGTACGGGTAGAGCGCGAAGTGCACGCTGGAGCGGCCCGTGTTGGTGAGGGTCAGGCGGAAGGTGCCCCCGTCCACATGGCCCTGGGCGTTGGGCTGGTACGGCAGGGGGCGGGCGCGGCGGGTGCCGGGCTCCTGCGCGGGCATCCGCTGGTCGGCGGGCGGGGCGGGGTTCCAGCGGCCGGTGAAGGGCGGGACGGGGCCGGGCCGGTCCAGCTCCGGGAGGCCGCGGCCGCGCTTGAAGTCGAAGGCGGAGGTGAGGTCGCCGGTGACCTGGCGGCGCCAGGGGGTGATGTTGGGCTCCTCGATGCCCAGCCACTTCTCGAGGAAGCGGATCTGGGAGGTGTGGTCGAAGACCTCGGAGCAGGCGTAGCCGCCGACGGTCCACGGCGAGACGACGAGCAGGGGCACGCGCACGCCCAGGCCGGTCGGGCGGCCCTTCCAGATCTCGTCCTTGCCGTGCGGGTCCTGCGACGAGGGCACCGGCGGCGGGACGTGGTCGAAGAAGCCGTCGTTCTCGTCGTAGGTGATGAAGACGGCCGTGTGGCGCCAGACCTCGGGGTGGGAGGCGAGGGCGTCCAGCACCTGGTAGGTGATGGTGGCGCTGGCGATCGGCGAGGAGGCGCTGGGGTGCTCGGAGTCGGCGGCGGAGGGCACCAGGTAGGTGACCTCGGGCAGGCGGCCGGCGGCCACGTCGGCGCGGAAGTCCTCGGCGAGGGTGTGAGGGCGGCCTCGGCGAAGGGCACGCTCGTAGAGGCCGCGGTCCGCCTTGGACAGGGCCTTGACGCCGTCCTCCAGCAGGCCGAGCAGGCGCTCCTGCTCCGTGGGGTTCGCCTTGAAGACCGCGCTGTAGAAGCTGTCGAGGCTCTTGAAGTCACCGGCCTTGGCGAGGGCCTTGCGGGCGACGGCCTTGAAGGTGGCGTAGAACTCCAGGTTGTTGTCCTGGTAGTTGTCCCACTCCTGGTAGACCTTCCAGGTCCGCCCTGCCTTCTCCAGCCGCTCGGCGTAGGTGGGCCAGGTGTAGCCGGGGTGGGTGTCCTCGTCGTAGGCATCGTTGTCGACCGCGCGCTCGCCGTCGGCCTCGTAGCCGGTCCAGCCGCTGACCCAGTGGTTGCGGTTGGGGCTGGTGGAGGAGTGGATCGAGGAGTGGTAGGCGTCGCAGATCGTGAAGGTGTCGGCGAGCTCGTAGTGCAACGGCACGTCACGGCGGTCGTAGTACGCCATGGTGGCCGCGGACTTCGCGGAGATCCAGTTGTCCATCCAGCCGCCGTGCCAGGCGGAGTTGCCGCCGTCCCAGCTGTGGTCGAGGGCGCCGATGTACTGGAGGTCCTTCTTCTGGGTCTCGGCGGCGCCGCGGACGGGGAAGGGAAGGACGGTGCGGCCGGGGTCGGCGGGCTGCTCGAAAACGGGCTTGCCGGGGGTGCCGGGGGTGCCTCCCGTGCCGGGCAGGGCGATCGCGTTGCGGTCGCTGAAGCCTCGGACGCCGCGGAGAGTGCCGAAGAGGTGGTCGAAGGAACGGTTCTCCTGCATAAGGAGAACGACGTGCTTGATGGCGCCGAGCCCGCCGCGCGCAGGCTCCGCGGCAAGCGCGGCCTGGAGCGACGGGGGCAGAACGGAGGCGGCGGCTGCGGCTCCTGCGGTACCGGCGCCCGCCGCCAGCAAGCGCCTGCGAGAGAAGTCGGGTGACAAACGGAACCCTCCCTGGATCCTGTGCGACCGCGTCGGGGTGTGCGCGGCGGGTCGGACAGTAGTAGGAAGGGGTGGACTGCGGAAGGCTGCCGGGTGTCCGGGCGGGAACGTTCAGGGGCGGCCCCCAGGTGGGCGGGCCGCCCCTGAACGCACTGTCGGCGCTGTGTTCTTGACGCGTTGTCGGGCCGCGGGATCAGCCCTGGGCGCCGAGCTTCTCCAGGATCAGGTCCTTGACCCGGGCGGCGTCGGCCTGGCCTCGGGTGGCCTTCATGACCGCGCCCACCAGGGCGCCCGCCGCCGCGACCTTGCCGTCGCGGATCTTGTCCGCGACACCCGGGTTGGCGGCGATCGCCTCGTCCACCGCCGTGCCCAGCGCGCCCTCGTCCGACACGATCCTCAGACCGCGCTTCTCGACGACCGTGTCCGGGTCGCCCTCGCCGCCGAGGACGCCCTCGATGACCTGGCGGGCCAGCTTGTCGTTGAGCGAGCCCTCCACGACCAGCGCCGAGACACGGGCCACCTCGGTCGGGGTGATGGCGAGCGCGGACAGCTCCACGCCGTCCTCGTTCGCCCGGCGGGACAGCTCGCCCATCCACCACTTGCGGGCGGCGTCCGCCGGGGCCCCGGCGTCGATCGTCTCGAGGATGAGGTCGATCGCGCCCGCGTTGAGCACGGACTGCATCTCGTGGTCGGACAGCCCCCAATCCGCCTGGACGCGTCGGCGGCGCACCCGCGGCAGCTCCGGAAGGGTGCCGCGCAGCTCCTCCACCCAGTCACGGGACGGGGCCACCGGAACGAGGTCGGGCTCGGGGAAGTAGCGGTAGTCCTCCGCCTCCTCCTTCACCCGGCCGGCGGTCGTGGTGCCGTCGTCCTCGTGGAAGTGGCGGGTCTCCTGCACGATCGTCCCGCCCTCCTTGAGGACGGTGGCGTGCCGCTGGATCTCGAAGCGGACGGCCCGCTCGACCGACCGCAGCGAGTTGACGTTCTTGGTCTCGCTGCGGGTGCCGTACTTCTCCCGGCCGATGGGGCGCAGCGACACATTCGCGTCGCAGCGCATCTGGCCGAGCTCCATCCGGGCCTCGGACACACCCAGGGCCCGGATCAGCTCACGCAGCTCGGCGACGTACGCCTTCGCCACCTCGGGAGCCCGCTCCCCCGCGCCCTCGATGGGCTTGGTGACGATCTCGATGAGCGGGATGCCGGCGCGGTTGTAGTCCAGCAGGGAGTGGTCGGCGCCGTGGATGCGGCCGGTGGCACCGCCCACGTGCGTGGACTTGCCGGTGTCCTCCTCCATGTGGGCGCGCTCGATCTCCACCCGGAAGGTCTCGCCGTCGACCTCGACGTCCAGATAGCCGTTGAAGGCGATCGGCTCGTCGTACTGCGAGGTCTGGAAGTTCTTCGGCATGTCCGGGTAGAAGTAGTTCTTCCGGGCGAACCGGCACCACTCGGCGATCTCGCAGTTCAGCGCCAGGCCGATGCGGACCGCCGACTCGACGGCGGTGGCGTTGACCACCGGCAGCGAACCGGGCAGGCCCAGGCAGGTCGGGCAGACCTGGCTGTTCGGCTCGGCGCCGAACGTGGTCGCGCAGCCGCAGAACATCTTGGTGTTCGTGCCCAGCTCGACGTGGACCTCGAGGCCCATCACCGGGTCGTACGACGCCAGGGCGTCCTCGTACGACACCAGGTCCATGACGCTCACAGTCTCCATACCTCTCAGTCAGCCGGTCGGTCGGCTCATTGGGCCCAGGCTCATTGGGCTCAGTCGGCCAGGATGTCGCCGTGGTCACGGCGGCGCAGTTCACGCACCAGCAGGGCCACACCGGTGGCGATGGCGGCCGCGCTGACGGCCGCGTCGAGGAGCTGGAGCTTGTCGCCCTCGCCCCTCGCGTGCTTCGCCTGCTTCGCCACGCTGATCGCGCCGAAGAGGGTGGTGCCGATCGACAGGTACGTGCCGGTCTTGCTCTTCCTGAAGTTCTTGGCTTTGGCCAGCTTGCTCACAGTGACGGTGCCTCCTCAAGCAGCGGGTGACCCCAGCGTGCGGTGAACGCGGCCTCGACCGCGGAACCGACACGGTAGAGCCGGTCATCGGCCATCGTCGGGGCGATGATCTGCAGGCCGACGGGGAGCCCGTCCTCGGGCGCCAGGCCGCACGGCAGGGACATCGCCGCGTTGCCCGCAAGGTTGGACGGAATGGTGCACAGGTCCGCCAGGTACATGGCCATGGGGTCGTCGGCGCGCTCACCGATCGGGAAGGCGGTCGTGGGCGTGGTCGGGGAGACCAGCACGTCCACCTGGTCGAAGGCCCTGGCGAAGTCCTGGGTGATCAGCGTGCGCACCTTCTGCGCCTGCCCGTAGTACGCGTCGTAGTAACCGGAGCTGAGGGCGTACGTGCCGAGCATGATCCGGCGCTTGACCTCGGGGCCGAACCCGGCCGCGCGGGTGAGGGCGGTGACCTCCTCCGCCGAGTGCGTGGCGTCGTCGCCGACACGCAGGCCGTAGCGCATGGCGTCGAAGCGGGCGAGGTTCGAGGAGGCCTCGCTCGGGGCGATGAGGTAGTACGCCGGGAGGGCGTAGGTGAACGACGGGCAGGAGATCTCCACGACCTCCGCGCCCAGCTCGCGCAGGAGCTCGACTGCCTCCCGGAAGCGCTGCTCGACGCCGGGCTGGTAGCCCTCGCCGGAGAACTCCTTCACGACGCCGATGCGCATGCCCTTGACGTTCCCGAGCTTCGCGGCCTCGACCACGGCCGGGACCGGGGCGTCGATGGAGGTGGAATCAAGGGCGTCGTGGCCGGCGATGACCTCGTGGAGCAGGGCCGCGTCCAGGACCGTGCGGGCGCACGGGCCGCCCTGGTCCAGGGAGGAGGAGAAGGCGACCAGGCCGTAGCGGGAGACGGCGCCGTAGGTGGGCTTGACGCCGACGGTGCCGGTGACGGCGGCGGGCTGGCGGATGGAACCGCCGGTGTCCGTGCCGATGGCCAGGGGGGCCTGGTAGGAGGCGAGGGCGGCGGACGAGCCGCCGCCGGAACCGCCCGGGATACGGGTGAGGTCCCAGGGGTTGCCGGTGGGGCCGTAGGCGCTGTTCTCGGTGGAGGACCCCATGGCGAACTCGTCCATGTTGGTCTTGCCGAGGATCACCACGCCCGCTTCCTTGAGGCGGCGGGTGAGGGTGGCATCGTACGGGGGGATCCAGCCCTCGAGGATCTTCGACCCGACGGTGGTGGGGATGCCCCTGGTGGTGAAGACGTCCTTGAGAGCTAGCGGCACACCGGCGAGCGGGCCGAGGGTCTCGCCCTTGGCCCGCTTGTCGTCGACGGCGCGAGCGGCGGTGAGGGCGCCCTCGCGGTCGACGTGGAGGAAGGCGTGGACCTTCTCGTCGACCGCGTCGATGCGGGCGAGGTGGGCCTCGGCGACCTCGACGGCGGAGGTCTTGCCGGAGGCGACGGCCTCGGCGGTCTCGGCCGCGGTGAGCCTGGTCAGGTCAGACATGTGGTTCAGTCCTCTCCCAGGATCTGCGGCACCTTGAAACGCTGCTCCTCCGAGGCCGGGGCCCCGGCCAGGGCTTCCTGGGGGGTGAGGGAGGGCCGGACCTCGTCGGGGCGCATGACGTTGGTCAGCGGGAGAGGGTGCGAGGTGGGCGGGATGTCGTCGGCCGCGATCTCCCCGACGCGTGCCACCGCGTCGATGATCGCGTCGAGCTGCTCGGCGAAGTGGTCGAGCTCTTCGTCCTTCAGCTCAAGGCGCGACAGCCGAGCGAGGTGGGCGACCTCCTCGCGCGTGATGCCAGGCATGCAGCGGTCCTCAGGGTGAGTGTGATGCGGACTAGTCTTCGGGGCCAATCCTATGGCTTCGGCGCCACGGCTTTTCCGCCCGGCGGCGGGAGGCGGTGATCGGCGGGGGCAGGCGGGGGGGAACCCCTGCGCGGGGCGGTCGCACTGGACTGACGGTCTGCGCGCGCTGCCGCGCGGCCCCGAGGAGTCGGAATCGGAGTGCGGAGCCGGAGTGCGGAGCCGGAGTGCGGAGCGGCCGCGCTGGACTGACGGTCCTGCCGCCGGGCGGCGGGATGGTCTGCGCGCTGCCGCGCGAAAGATCAAAAGCGCTGGCAAGGTGAGCCAGGGGCGCCCGGGCCGGTAAGCGACAGCACACCCGGGGCGAGCTGCCAGGTGCGGTGAGCGAGCGGGCGGCGGTTGGGTGAGCGCGCTTCGCGCGAGGCCAACCCGCCAGCCGCGGTGGGACCCAGCCACGCTGGACTGACGGTCCTGCCGCCGGGCGGCGGGCTTGATTGCGCGCTACCGCGCGAAAGACCAAAAGCGCTGGCGAGGTGAGCCGGGGGCGCCCGGGCCGGTAAGCGACAGCACACCCGGGGCGAGCTGCCAGGTGCGGTGAGCGAGCGGGCGGCGGTTGGGTGAGCGCGCTTCGCGCGAGGCCAACCCGCCAGCCGCGGTGGGACCCAGCCACGCTGGACTGACGGTCCTGCCCCCCCGGGCGGCGGGCTTGATTGCGCGCTACCGCGCGAAAGACCAAAAGCAGGGCCAGCGGCGGGGGGTATGGGGGACGTTTTTGGAAAAGGTGGTGCAATTTCACGTGTCTGCGGAGAGGTGCACGCGGGGGCGTGCAGTGCTGGATTCACTACCAATTCCAAAAACGGTACCCCCATACCCCTGCCCGACCGGGACCCGGTGNCGTCACAACAGCAGCCAGCCTCCCGCCCCCTCGACGCGAAGCGGCGCACCCCAACCGCCACCCGGCCAGCGCGGCCCACCCCGCGCCCAGCTCCCGCCGCTGCCAGCGCTTTTGGCTTTCGCGCGACAGCGCGCAGACTGACCGACGGCCGGAAACGACGCCGTCACAACAGCAGCCAGCCTCCCGCCCCCTCGACGCGAAGCGGCGCACCCCAACCGCCACCCGGCCAGCACCGACCCCCACCGCGACCCACTCCCACCGCCGCCAGCGCTCTTGGCCTTCGCGCGACAGCGCGCACATCAAACCGACGGCCCGGCGGCGCAACCGTCAGACCAGGGGTCCCCACCGCCGCCAGCGCTCTTGGCTTTCGCGCGGCAGCGTGCAGATCGGACCGCCGGACCGGCGGCTCCATTGCGTTCACGGGCGGGGTTGGGCGGTGGGGAGTTCTTCTGGGGTCGCTGCCTCCGCGGCGGGGAGCGAGCCCGCGGCGGGGAGCGGGCCCGCGCCGCGGCTCAGCAGCCACGCCGTGGTTTCGTCCGGGGGCATCGCCGCCGCCACCAGCCAGCCCTGGACGGCGTCGCAGCCCAGGTCTCGCAGGCGCTCCCACGTTTCGTCGTCCTCCACACCCTCCGCGACCACCACCAAACCCAGTGAGTGCGCCAGTTCCACCGTGCAGCGCACGATCTCCGCGTCCTCCGGGTCCACCGCCAGCTTCGCCACGAAGGAGCGGTCGATCTTGAGCTCGCTCACCGGCAGCCGCCGCAGGTGGACCAGTGACGAGTACCCCGTCCCGAAGTCGTCCAGCGACATCTTCACGCCGTGCCCCGTCAGCCCTGCCAGCGTGTCAGCCGCCCGCTGCGGGTCCTCCAGCAGCACATGCTCGGTGATCTCCAACTGCAACGCCCCCGGCGGCACCCCGTGCCGGGCCAGTCTCGCCGCCACCGCCCCCGCGAAGCCCGGACTGTGGACGTCCCTCGGGGAGACGTTCACCGCCACCGGCACCTCGAACCCCGCCGCCCGCCAGCGCGCGACCTGGCTCAGGGCCTCCTCGAGCACGTACTCCGTCAGCTGCGGCATCAGCCCCGACGTCTCCGCCAGGGTGACGAACTCGTCCGGGCTCACCCGACCCCGCTCCGGGTGCACCCACCGCACCAGGGCCTCCAGGCCCGCCACCTGCCCGTCGAAGCGCACCTTGGGCTGGTAGTGCAGGTCTATCTGGCCGGTCTCCAGCGCCCGCCGCAGATCGCCCAGCAGGCCCAGCCGGTCGGGGGTGTTGCCGTCGCGGGAGGACTCGTAGACCTCCACACCGCTGCGGTCCCGCTTGGCCTGGTACATCGCCACATCCGCACGCCGCAGCAGGCCCTCCGCGTCCACGGCGTGATCGGGGAAGACGCTCACTCCCGCGCTGGCCTCGAGGACGAGGGTCAACCCGTCGAGGTTCAACGGGGTGTTGAGCGCCGCCACTAACATCCGGGCCACACGCTGGGCACGCGTCGGGGAGTCGGCGGTGGGGATTAAGACCGCGAACTCGTCACCGCCCAGGCGGGCCACCTCCGAACCTCTCGGCAGCGCCCCGCGCAGCCGGTCCGCCACCTGGAGCAGGAGCCGGTCCCCCGCGAGGTGCCCGAGGGTGTCGTTGACGGAACGGAACTTGTCGAGGTCGATCAGCACGAGCGCCGCGCGCTCGTGATTGTGCTCGGCCTCGTCCAGGGCGAGCCACACCCGCTCCAGCAGCCACTGCCGGTTGGGCAACCCCGTGAGCGGGTCGCGCAGTTGCTCCTCGGCGCGGGCCCGCGCCATCCACAGCGTGCTGTCCATCGCCATCAGCGGGACCGCGAACAGCGGCAGCAGGATCGGCCGGTCCGCCGCGACCGCCGCTATCAGCGGGGATATGCCCAGCAGCGAGACACCCACCAGCCCCTGGCGCAGCATCTCCGTGCGCAGCACCGACCGCACACCGGCCGTCAGCGGCGCGGTGCCGATCCACAGCAGCGTTCTGGTGGTGGCCAGGTAGGCCAGCGCGGAGGCGAACACCGCGGGCACGGCGCTCGCCCCCCACTCGTACGGCATCCAGGGGTTCTCCACCGAGGGCCGGATCCCGAAGACGGCCAGGGCAAGAGCCGCCGCCCCGATGCCGAGGATGTCCACGGCGCCGCGCAGGCATGCCTCGCGCCAGCGATGGCGGCGGGCCGCGCCCACCAGGACGACCACGGCGATGCTCACGAGCCCTGCGGGCACCCAGCCGTTGAGCATCAGAACGGCGAGGGTGAGGGCGGCGCCCGAACCGGCGCCGCCCCACCACCGGTCACGCCCGAGCGCGACCAGGTGCCCGACGACGACTCCGGTGAGCACCGCGAACGCCCAGCCGATCGAGCCCGCCGGGAACAGTGCCTGCCCCCGGCTCAGCACCCGGGCGACCCCCGCGGTCAGGGCGGTGGCCCCTGCCGCGATGATCACCAGGGGAACCGGCGGCACGGCACGGCGGCACGTCTCGAGCGCCGAGGGTGCGCTGTCCCTGAGTTCCATGCCCGTCCCTCTCGCAGCCTGTGGGCCCTTTTGCAGTCCGGGGGGTGTCGTGCCCGCGAGGCGGCGGGAAGGCAGCCGTTGACAAGCGGATGCAGGCGCGCAACCCCAACAGTAGGCCCGAAAAGGCTGAACGGGGCAGCGATCCACAGCGGTTGCCCTAATGCAACCTGCGCACCCCTCTAGCTCTGATATGCGCCGTTCGAGTGATCCGTGAACCTCTTGAGCAGGGCGGATCGGCTATTCGGCCGGATTCGTCGCCATGGCTCGGGCCGCTTCCGTCCCATCCTCGAGCAGAACGGCGAAACCGTCCTCATCCAGCACCGGAACCTTGAGTTGGATCGCCTTGTCGTACTTCGACCCGGGATTGTCCCCAACAACGACGAAATCGGTCTTCTTGGACACCGAACCCGAGACCTTGGCGCCCCTGCGCTGAAGGGCTTCCTTGGCGCCGTCCCGCGTGTGGCCGGTCAAAGTGCCCGTCACCACCACGGTCACCCCCTCCAACGGCCGCGGCCCCTCGTCCGACCCCTCCTCGACCAGCCGCACCCCGGCCAGGCGCCACTTCTCGATGATCTCACGGTGCCACTCCTCCTCGTACCACTGCTTGACGGCGGCGGCGATGATCGGCCCCACCCCGTCGGCGGCGGCCAACTCGGCCTCGTCGGCCTGGAAGACGCGGTCCATGGAGCGGAACTGCCGCACCAGCGCCTCGGCGGCCGTGGGCCCCACATGACGGATCGACAGGCCCACGAGGAACCTGGCCAGCGGCCGGGTCTTGGCCGCCTCGATGGCCGCGAGCATCGTGCCGGTGTTCTTCTTCGCCTCGCCCTTCTGGTTGGCGAAGAAGGTGACGATCTTCTCCTCGCCCGTCTTCGGGTCGAGCTTGGCCTTGCCGGTGTCAGCGTCGAGCACCTTGACCCGCAGCGGAAGGAGTTGACCCTCCGTCAGGCCGAAGAGGTCGCCCTCGTCCTTCAGCGGCGGCTCCTCGGGCTCCAGCGGCTGCGTGAGCGCCGTGGCGGCCACATAGCCCAGGCCCTCGATGTCGAGGCTGCTGCGCCCGCAGAGGTAGTACAGGCGCTCGCGCCGCTGGGCGGGGCAGTGCTGGGCATTGGGGCAGCGCAGGTCCACATCGCCCTCGGACATGGGCCGAAGGGCCGTGCCGCACTCGGGGCACTCGGACGGCATCACGAAGGCCCGCTCGCTGCCGTCCCGCAGGTCGACCACGGGGCCGAGGATCTCCGGGATGACATCGCCGGCCTTGCGCAGCACCACGGTGTCGCCGATCAGCACGCCCTTGGCCTTTACCACGTCCTGGTTGTGCAGGGTGGCCATCTCCACCTCGGAGCCCGCCACCTTGACCGGCTCCATCACGGCGTAGGGCGTGACACGGCCGGTCCGGCCGACGTTGACCCGGATGTCGAGGAGCTTGGTGTTGACCTCCTCCGGCGGGTACTTGAACGCGATGGCCCAGCGTGGCGCCCGCGAGGTGGAGCCCATCCGGCCCTCGAGCGCGATCTCGTCGACCTTGACGACCACGCCGTCGATCTCGTGCTCGACGTCGTGCCGGTGCTCGCCGAAGTACTCGATGAACTCCTTGACCTCCTCGATCCCGCTCGCCACCTTGTTGTGCTTCGCGGTCGGCAGGCCCCACTCGTGCAGCAACGCGTAGGCCTCGGAGAGGCGGTCGATGTCGAAGCCGCCTCTGGCGCCGATGCCGTGGACCACCATGTGCAGGGGTCTGGTGGCGGTGACCCGAGGGTCCTTCTGGCGCAACGATCCTGCGGCGGCGTTGCGCGGGTTGGCGAACGGGGCCTTGCCCGCCTCGACCAGGCGTGCGTTGAGCTCCTCGAACTTCTCGCCCGGGAAGAAGACCTCGCCCCGGATCTCGACCAGATCGGGAACGCTGTCGCCCTGGAGCCTGTCCGGGATCTCGGCGATCGTCCGCACGTTGGGCGTGATGTCCTCGCCGGTGCGGCCGTCGCCGCGGGTGGCGGCCAGCGTGAGCCTGCCGTGCTCGTACGTCAGATTGACCGCGAGGCCGTCGACCTTGAGCTCGCACAGGTAGCGGCAGCCGGACTCGCCGAGCTCCTTGACCACCCGGTCGTGCCAGGCGTCGAGCTCGTCGAACGTGAAGGCGTTGTCCAGGCTGAGCATCCGCTCGCGGTGCTCGACGGAGGTGAACTCCGTCTCGTACCGCCCGGCGACCTTCTGGGTGGGCGAGTCGGGCGTGCGCAGCTCGGGGTACTCGTCCTCGATCGACTCCAACTCCCGCAGCAGGCGGTCGAACTCCGCGTCGCTGACGACGGGGGCGTCCTTGACGTAGTACCGGAACCGGTGGTCCTCGATGTCCTGGCTCAGGAGGGCGTGCCGCTCCCGAACCTCGGGGATGAGGTCCGATGCGGCACTCGACTGCTGTTCGCGGCCCACGGTGAGTCCTCCGTCTTCGATTCCCGACTCGCCTCCCCGATTACTCGGGGTTGTCGACGAGTGCCTTCGCCGCTCGGGCAGATGTGGCGAGCACGGCCCTGGCACGGGCCGGCGAGGCCCCCGCGAGACCGCAGGTCGGGGTGATCGCCACCGCCCTCCCCAGAGCGGCCGGATCGAGCCCCAACCTGCGCCACAGCTTCCGAACACCCTCGACGCTACCGCCAGGGTCGGACATTGGGCCCTCGGCGGACGGGACGACACCGGCGAACAGCAGGGTGCCCCCTTCCACCGCCTCACCGATCACCTCGTCGTCACGCTCGGTGAGCAGTCCGAAGTCCAGCGACACCGCCGCCGCCCCCGAGCGCCGCAGCAGGGCGATCGGCACGGAGGGGGCGCAGGAGTGCACGACGAAGGGCGCGTCGACGGAGCCGATCACCTGGCGCAGGGCGCCCTCGACGACCGAGCGGTCCACGGCGCGGTGGGTGCGGTAGCCGCTGGCGGTGGGGACGCGGCCGGTCAGGACCGAGGTCAGGGAGGGCTCGTCGAGCTGGACCACCAGCCGGGCGCCCGGAACCCTGCGCCGCACGTCCTCGGCGTGCAGCCGAAGCCCCTCGGCGAGCGAGGCGGTGATGTCCCGGCGCGCGCCGGGGTCGCCGAGCGCGGCCTCCCCGCTTCGCCGCTCCACGCTCGCGGCCAGCGTCCAGGGGCCCACGGCCTGGATCTTCAGCAGGCCCGTGTATCCCTGGGTGAACTCCTCCAGGGCGTCGAGGTCCTCCCCGAGCCAGGAGTCGGCCCGCCTGCTGTCGCGGCCGGGCCGGTCCGAGAACCGCCAACCCGACGGCTCCACATGCGCGTACAGCTCCGCGAGCAGACCGAGGGAGCGCCCGATCATGTCGGCGCCGGGGCCTCGGGCGGGCAGTTCGGGAAGATGCGGCAGCAGTTCCAGGGACTCGACGACCGTGCGGGCGCTCTCACGGGCGTCGGTGCCGGGCATGGACCCGACACCGGTCGCCATACCGTGCGGCCAGGGGAAGCTCGCTTGCGTACTCACCCCCGAAGAGTAGCCAGCGCACCCCGGGCTCGGGCTCAGCCGCCCGGACGCATGCTGACATCGGTCATCTCGGCGTCACGGGGCAGGTCGAGGGCGGTCAGGACGGCCGTGGCGACCGACTCCGGCGCGATCCACGGCTGCGGGTCGTACGCCTTGCCCTCCTGGGCGTGCACCTTCTCCTGCATCGGTGTGGCGGTGCGGCCCGGATAGACGGAGGTGACCCGCACGCCGTTGCCGTGCTCCTCCTGGCGCAGCGAGTCCGCCAGGGCCTTCAGGCCGTGCTTGCTCGCGGCGTAGGCGCTCCACCGGGCGTGGGCGTTGAGGCCGGAGCCGGAGTTGACGAAGACGACGTGCCCGCGGGCGGCGCGCAGTCCCGGCAGGGCGCGGCGGGTGAGCTCGGCGGGGGCGACGAGGTTGGCCGCGAGGGTGTGCGTCCAGGTGTCGGCGTCGAGGTCCTCCACGCTGCCGAGTTCGACCACGCCCGCGATGTGCAGCAGGGAGTCGACGCGCTCGGGGAGTTCGACGGCGGAGAGGGTCCGCGGCCGGGCGAGGTCGGCGACGACCGCGGTGCTGCCGGGGAAGCGCTCGGCGAGTTCCGCCGCGCGTTCGTCGTTTCGGGCCAGCAGGACGAGCCGGTCCCCGCGCTCGGCGAGCCGGTCGGCGACGACGGCGCCGATCCCCGAGCCGGCGCCGGTGATCACATGGGTACTCATGGCCCATGCCTACCACGGCTGATCGCCGTGGCCGGTGCCCGTGCGACCGGCCGTCCCCGTCGTGCTCGCCGTCGTGCTCGCGCGCCGCAGAGGGGCCGCGGGCGCGGCGGCGGATGCGCCGGGAGGCCTGTGCGTGCGGTGCGCGTCCGTGGTGCGAATCACGCACGTTTGCGCCCGATCGGAGTGGACTCCACCTGGCTACCCGTGGGTAACATTACGCCGGTCAAGGTCGGTCCGCCCTGCGGGGGTGGTCGTACCAACGTCCCACCAACCCGTTCGAGAGGTCGGTCTGATCCCTATGAAGATCGTCGTCTGCGTGAAGCAGGTACCGGACACCGCGTCCGAGAAGGCGCTGCGGTCCGAGGACTCCACCCTCGACCGCGACGCCGTGGACGCCGTGATGAACGAAATGGACGAGTTCGCCGTCGAGGAGGCGCTCCAGCTCGCCGAGCGCACCGACGGAGAGGTGACCGTCCTTCTCATGGGCCCGGACCAGGGCACCGAGACCATCCGCAAGGCCCTGTCGATGGGCGCCCACAAGGGCATCCACGTGGTGGACGACGCGCTGCACGGCTCCGACGCCGTGGCCACGTCCGCCGTGCTCGCCGCCGCGCTGGCGTCCGAGGAGGGGGCCGGGGGCGCGTACGACCTGATCATCCTCGGCTCCGAGGCCTCCGACGCCCGCACCTCGCTGGTGCCGGCCATGCTCGCCGAGCGCCTGGGTCTGCCGCAGCTCACCTTCGCGCAGAAGGTGGACACCGACGGCGCCAACGTCACCGTGGAGCGCCTGACCGACTACGGCCACGACGTCGTGACCTCGGGGCTGCCCGCCGTGGTCTCCGTCGTGGAGAAGATCAACGAGCCCCGCTACCCCTCCTTCAAGGGGATCATGGCCGCGAAGAAGAAGCCGGTCAGCACCCTCGACCTGGGCGACCTGGGCCTGGACGCCGCCGAGGTGGGCGCCGCCGGGGCCTGGAGCAAGGTCGAGGACTTCGCCGTGCGCCCGCCGCGTACCACCGGCGAGCTCGTCAAGGACGAGGGCGACGGCGGAAAGCAGCTCGTCTCCTTCCTCGCCTCCCGCAAGCTCGTCTGACCCGGCCTTCCCGTATCCAGGAGAGAGAACCCCATGGCTGAAATCCTGGTCCTGGTCGACCACCTCGACGGGGACGTCAAGAAAGTCACCCTCGAACTGCTCACCAAGGCCCGCTCCCTCGGCGAGGTCTCGGCCGTCTTCGTCGGCTCCGGCTTCGACACGGCGAAGGACAAGCTGGCCGAGTACGGCGCCGCCACGGTCCATGTGGCCGACGCCGACGAGCTGACCGCCCACCCGGTCGCCCCCAAGGCCGAACTGCTCGCCAAGCTCGTCGCCGACGGCGATGTGGCCGCCGTCCTCGTCCCCGGCACCGCCGAGGGCAAGGAGGTCGCGGCCCGACTCGCGATCAAGACCGGCTCCGGGGTCATCACCGACGCCGTCGACGTGGTCGCGTCCGACCAGGGCATCGTGGCCGAGCAGTCCGTGTTCGGCGGCTCGACCGTCGTGCACTCCACGATCACCCGCGGCACCCCGGTCGTCGCGGTACGGCCCAACGCCACCCAGCCCGAGCCCGCCCCGGCCGCCGCCGAGCGCGTGGACGTGGCCGTCGAGCTGTCGGCGTCGGCGAAGCTGGCCACCGTGACCGAACGCGTGGTCAAGTCCCGCACCGGCCGCCCCGACCTCACCGAGGCGTCGATCGTGGTCTCCGGTGGCCGCGGGGTCAACGGAGCCGAGAACTTCACCGTCGTCGAGGCACTCGCCGACGCCCTCGGTGGAGCCGTCGGCGCCTCCCGCGCCGCCGTCGACTCCGGCTGGTACCCCCACCAGTCGCAGGTCGGCCAGACCGGCAAGACCGTCTCGCCCCAGCTCTACGTCGCCGCCGGAATCTCGGGCGCGATCCAGCACCGGGCGGGAATGCAGACGTCCAAGACGATCGTTGCGGTCAACAAGGACGCGGAGGCGCCGATCTTCGACCTGGTCGACTTCGGCGTGATCGGCGACCTGTTCGACGTCCTGCCGCAGGCGACGGAGGAGGTCGCGGCCCGCAAGGGCTGAGACCCTCCAGCACAGCGAGCACACCCCGCGGGCCGGGCTCTTCACGGAGCCCGGCCCGCCCTCGATGGAGGCGCAACGATGACCCACCCAGCCGCGGAGCTGCCGCTCGGCGCGAGCGAGTTCACCAGCGAGTCGGGCGCGTTCACCAGCGAGTTCGACCGGGACACGGCGGTGATCGCGCGGACGGACGACCCGTTCGTCTTCGACACGGAGTTCTCCGCGGGCTGGACCATCGGAAAAGGTGTCAACGGCGGCTATCTGATAGCGCTCGCCGACCGCGCGCTCGGGCGGGTGCTGCCGCACCGCGACCCGTTCTCCGTGAGCGCCTACTACCTGACGCCGTCGTTGCCGGGACCGGCCGTCGTGCGCACCGAGGTCGTGCGCACCGGCCGGACCATGTCCACCGGGCAGGCGTCCCTGTTCCAGACCGACGACGACGGCAACGAGGTCGAGCGGCTGCGGGTCGTCGCCCACCACCGCGACCTGGCCGGGCTCACCGACGACGTACGCACCAGCGCCACCGCGCCCGCCCTGCCGCCCGTCGAGCGGTGCGTCGGCGCGGAGACGGCCCCCGGCGGCGTCTTCGGGTCCAAGGCGTCGAACGGGCTGATCGACCGGCTGGACCTGCGACTGGACCCGGCGACGGTCGGCTGGGCGCTCGGCGACCCCTCGGGCAAGGGCGTGATCCGGGGCTGGCTGCGGCTCGCCGACGGCCGGGAGAACGACCCGCTGTCGGTCCTGCTCGCCACCGACGTCCTGCCGCCCACCGCGTTCGACCTCGGACTCAACGGCTGGGTGCCGACCCTGGAACTCACCGTCCATGTGCGGGCGATCCCGTCGCCGGGCCCGTTGCGGGTGGAGATCAGCACCCGCAACCTCGCCGGAGGCTTCCTCGAGGAGGACGCGGAGGTGTGGGACAGCGCCGACCGGCTCGTGGCGCAGTCCAGGCAGCTCGCGAAGGCGCCCGGGAGGGTGCGCTGAGGACCGGGGCGGACTGAGAACCGCGACAGCCGCGCACTAGGATTGGGCCCACCATGCCCTACCTCGACCACGCCGCCACCACTCCGATGCTTCCGGAGGCGGTCCAGGCGATGACCGCGCAGCTCGGCCGCACCGGGAACGCATCCTCGCTGCACGCGGCGGGGCGGCGCGCCCGGCGCGTCGTCGAGGAGTCGCGCGAGACCCTGGCCGCCGCGCTCGGCGCCCGCCCCAGTGAGGTCGTCTTCACCGGGGGCGGCACGGAGTCCGACAATCTCGCGGTCAAGGGCTTGTTCTGGTCCCGCCGCGCCGCCGATGCCAGACGCACCCGTGTCCTGGTCAGCCCGGTCGAGCACCACGCCGTGCTCGACGCGGTGCTGTGGCTGGAGGAGCACGAGGGAGCGAGGCTGGAGTGGCTGCCCGTGGACGCGGTCGGCCGGGTGCACCCCGAGGCGCTGCGGCAGGCCGTCGGGGACACCCCGCAGGACATCGCGCTGGCCACGGTCATGTGGGCCAACAACGAGGTCGGCACTGTCCAGCCGGTCCGTGAACTGGTCGAGGCCGCCCATGAGTTCGGCATCCCGCTGCACGCCGACGCGGTGCAGGCGTTCGGGCAGGTGCCGGTCGACTTCGCGGAGTCCGGCCTCGACGCCATGACAGTGACCGGGCACAAGATCGGCGGGCCGTTCGGAGTCGGCGCCCTGGTACTCGGCCGCGACCACAAGCCCGTTCCGCAGCTGCACGGCGGCGGGCAGGAGCGGGATGTGCGCTCGGGCACGCTGGACGCCCCCGCGATCGCCGCGTTCGCCGTGGCCGGTGAGCTCGCCGCCGAGCGGCGCGAGGAGTTCGCCCACGAGATCGGGGCCCTGCGCGACGATCTCGTCCAGCGGGTGGTCAAGGCCGTGCCGGACGCGGTGCTCAACGGCGACCCGGTCCCCGAGGGGCGGCTGCCCGCCAACGCCCACTTCTCCTTCCCCGGCTGCGAGGGCGACTCCCTGCTCCTCCTGCTCGACGCCCAGGGCATCGAGTGCTCGACCGGCTCCGCCTGCTCGGCGGGGGTGGCCCAGCCCAGCCATGTCCTGCTGGCGATGGGCGCGGACGCCGAACGGGCCCGTGGCTCGCTGCGCTTCTCGCTGGGGCACACCTCGACCCAGGACGACGTCGAGGCGCTGGCCGCGGCGATCGGGCCGGTGGTCGAACGGGCGCGCCGGGCAGCGCAGCCGAAGTGCCACACGGGTTGAGCGAGCCACACCGCTCGAGAGGCGGGTAGAACCGCTCGAGCGGCGAACACGGGCGAACAAAGGAGTCGGGAGCAGTCGCGCGGCCTCGTTACCCTGGATGGACCATGACTGACTTCCCCGGCGCACCGACCGATCCGACCGCCCCGCGCGAGGGCCGCCCCCTGCGGGTGCTCGCCGCCATGTCCGGCGGGGTGGACTCCGCCGTCGCCGCCGCCCGCGCCGCCGAGGCCGGGCACGAGGTCACCGGAGTGCATCTCGCGCTGTCCGCCAACCCCCAGTCGTTCCGGACCGGGGCCCGTGGCTGCTGCACCATCGAGGACTCCCGCGACGCGCGCCGGGCGGCCGACGTCATCGGTGTCCCGTTCTATGTCTGGGACCTCGCCGAGCGATTCCGCCAGGACGTGATCGACGACTTCGTGGCCGAGTACGCCGCCGGGCGCACGCCCAATCCCTGCCTGCGCTGCAATGAGAAGATCAAGTTCGCCGCGCTGCTGGACAAGGCCGTCGGCCTCGGCTTCGACGCCGTGTGCACGGGCCACTACGCGAAGATCGTGGAGACGGCGGACGGCGGGCGCGAGCTGCACCGCGCCGCCGACTGGGCCAAGGACCAGTCCTATGTGCTCGGCGTGCTCGACGCCCGGCAGCTCGCCCACGCGATGTTCCCCCTCGGGGACACCGAGACGACCAAGGACGAGATCCGGGCCGAGGCCGAGCGGCGCGGTCTGGCCGTCGCCCGCAAGCCCGACAGCCACGACATCTGCTTCATCGCCGACGGCGACACCCAGGGATTCCTCGCCAAGCACCTCGGCACCGCCGAGGGCGACATCGTGGACACCGAAGGGACCAAGGTCGGCACCCACTCCGGTGCCTACGGCTTCACGGTCGGGCAGCGCAAGGGCCTGCGCATCGGGCACCCCGCGGCGGACGGCAAGCCGCGCTACGTCCTGGACATCTCGCCGGTGGACAACACGGTGACGGTGGGTCCCGCCGAGGCACTGGACGTTGTGGCGCTGACCGCCGTCAAGCCGCGCTGGTGCGGGCAGGTGCCGGAGGGGCCCGCCGAGTACACCGCGCAGCTGCGGGCCCATGGAGGCGAGGTCCCGGTGACCGCGGAGCTCGCCGACGGAGAGCTGAGGGTGCGGCTCGCGCGGCCCGCCCGCGGTATCGCGCCGGGCCAGGCGGTCGTGCTGTACGACGGCACGCGGGTCGTGGGCTCGGCGACCATCGCGACAACCGAGCGCGCGGCGGTCTCGGCGGTCTGACGCCACGCGGGTGGCGCGGGCGCCGTGGCGGTGCCTACGCGTCCGACTCCTTGGCCGCGCTGCTGCGGTGCCAGGCCCTGGGCGCCCGCCACTCGAAGCGGATCGCCAGCAGCCGCAGGACGAACGCCACGACCGCCGACAGCGTCCCGGTCGTGGCGTTGAACTCGTCGAACCTGATCAGGAGCGCCACCAGCGTGGCCCCCACCATCGCCGGCACCGCGTAGATCTCGTCCCAGCGCAGGAGCGAGGGCACCTGGTTGGCGAGAACGTCACGCACCACACCGCCGCCCGCCGCCGTGGCCACGCCCAGGGCGGCGGAGGGCACCAGGCCGAGCCCGTAGGCGTACGCCTTGATCGTGCCCGTCACACAGAACAGGCCGAGGCCGGCCGCGTCGAAGAACTGCACCGCCTTGTTGATCCGCTCCACCTCCGGGTGGAGGAAGAAGACCAGGGCGGCCGCCACCAGCGGGGTGAAGAAGAACCACATGTCCGTGAAGGCGGCGGGCGGGACCGCCCCGATCAGCACATCGCGCAGGACCCCTCCGCCCAGCGCCGTGACCTGGGCGAGCACGGCGATGCCGAAGATGTCGAAGTTCTTGCGCACGGCGAGCAGACCACCGGAGATCGCGAAGACGAAGATCCCGATGATGTCGAGGGTGTGTTGCAGGTGGGGCGTATACAGATCGGACGGCACCCCGCAGTTCTACCCTGCGACCGGCTAGGGGCTCTTGTCCGGGGCCGGGGCTCCTTCCTCCCCGCCGCCTTCCGGGGAAGCCTTGGAAGCCTTCTCCGGCGGTACCTCCTCGACGTCCCGGTAGGGCTCCGAGGGAGCGTTCTCCGGGAAGTGGCAGGCCACCCGATGTCCGGTGCGCAGCGCCACGAGCGGTGGCTCCTCCCCCCGGCACCGGTCCTGGGCCTTCCAGCACCGGGTGTGGAAGCGGCAGCCGGACGGCGGTGCGATGGGGCTCGGGACATCGCCGGTCAGCAGGATGCGTTCGCGCTTGGTGCGCCTGGCGGGGTCGGGGATGGGCACCGCTGACATCAGGGCGACGGTGTACGGGTGCATGGGCCGGGTGTAGAGCGAGCGCTGGTCGGCCAGCTCCACGATCTTGCCCAGGTACATCACCGCGATGCGGTCCGAGACGTGCCGGACCACGGACAGATCGTGGGCGATGATCACGTACGTGAGGCCGAACTCGTTCTGGAGGTCGTCCAGGAGGTTCACCACCTGCGCCTGGATCGACACGTCCAGCGCGGAGACCGGCTCGTCGGCGACGATCAGGCGGGGGCGCAGCGCGAGGGCCCTGGCGATGCCGATGCGCTGGCGCTGGCCGCCGGAGAACTCGTGGGGGTAGCGGTTGTAGTGCTCGGGGTTGAGGCCGACGAGCTCCAGCAGTTCCTGGACGGCCCGCTTGGTCCCGTTCTCCGTGCGCACCTTCTGGAGCCGGTACGGGGCGCCGACGATGGAGCCCACGGTGTGCCGGGGGTTGAGGGACGAGTAGGGGTCCTGGAAGATCATCTGGACGTCCCGGCGCATCGGGCGCATCGCCGCGGTACCGAGGTGGGTGATGTCCCGCCCCTCGAAGGTGATCCTCCCGGCGGTCGGCTCCAGCAGCCGGGTGATCAGGCGGCCCGTCGTGGACTTGCCGCAGCCGGACTCCCCCACCACGCCCAGTGTCTCGCCGGGCGCCACCTCGAAGTCGACGCCGTCCACGGCCTGCACCGCGCCGACCTGCCTGCGCAACAGCCCCTTGTGAATCGGGAAGTGCTTGACCAGCCCCTCCACCCTCAGCAGCGGCTCCGCGTCCGACGCCGGGGCGGGGCCCGGCACCTTGTCCACGGCCACGGCCACGTCGGCCTCCTCTGCGTGCTCGTCGTTCCGAGCCTCGGGGGTCACATCTTCGGCGGTCACAGCTTCAGGGGTCACAGCTTCGGGAGTCACAGCTTCGGGGCGATCTCTTCGGTCCAGACCCGGCTCCGCTCCTCGGCGGCCATGTGGCACGCCGCCTCATGGCGTGGGCCGACCTCACGCAGGACCGGGACCTCGGTGCGGGTGACGGCGCCGACCCGCTCGCCGTAGGGGCAGCGCGGATGGAAGGCGCAGCCGGAGGGGACGTTGATCAGGCTGGGCGGGGATCCCTTGACCGGGATGAGCCGGTCGGAGCGCTCGCGGTCCAGACGCGGCATCGAGCCCAGAAGGCCCCAGGTGTAGGGGTGCCGGGGGGTGGTGAAGACCTGCTCGGCCGGGCCCTTCTCGACGCAGCGGCCCGCGTACATCACCAGGATGTCGTCCGCGAGCTCGGCGACGACTCCCAGGTCATGGGTGATGATGATCACCGCGGAGCCGAACTCCTTCTGGAGGTCGCGGATCAGGTCGAGGATCTGCGCCTGCACGGTCACGTCGAGGGCGGTGGTCGGCTCGTCGGCGATGAGGAGTTCGGGATTGTTGACCAGCGCCATGGCGATCATCACGCGCTGGCGCATGCCGCCGGAGAACTGGTGCGGGTAGTCCTTGGCGCGTTTGTCCGGCTGCGGGATGCCGACGCGGTCGAGGAGTTCCACCGCCCTTTTGCGTGCGGCCTGCCTGGTCACCTCGTTGTGGACCCGGTACGCCTCGACGATCTGGTGGCCGATGGTGAAGTACGGGTGCAGCGCGGACAGCGGGTCCTGGAAGATCATCGCCATCTCGCGGCCGCGCAGCCTGCGGACCTCGTCGGGGTCGCTGCCGAGAAGCTCCTTGCCGTCGAGCCAGATCTCGCCGGAGAGCCGGGCGCGGACCTGATTGCCGTGCAGTCCGGCGGTGTGCAGGCCCATCACGGCGAGCGAGGTGACGGACTTGCCCGAGCCCGACTCACCGACGATGCCGAGGGTGCGGCCCTTGTCCAGCGTGAAGGAGAGCCCGTCGACCGATTTGACCAGGCCGTCGTCGGTCGGGAAGTGCACACGCAGGTCGCGCACGGCGAGGAACTGCCCAGCGGGGGCCCTCGGGGCGACCAGCTCCGGCTGATTGATCGTCATGAGAGCCTCACTCGGGGGTCGATCACGGCGTAGAGGAGGTCCACGACGAGGTTGGCGATCACGATGAAGAAGGCGGCGATCAAGGTGACGCCCAGGATGATCGGCAGGTCCTTGTCGCTGATGGCCCGCACCGCCCCCTGGCCGAGGCCCGGCAGATTGAAGGTCGTCTCGGTCAGCACCGCGCCGCCGAGCAGCGCCCCGAGGTCGAGACCGAGGATGGTCAGGATCGGGGTCATGGTCGAGCGCATCGCGTGCTTGCCGATCACGACGCCCTCGCCGAGGCCCTTGGCCCTGGCGGTGCGGATGTAGTCCTCGCCCAGGATCTCCAGCATCGTCGCCCTGGTCAGCCGCGCGTACATCGCCGCGTAGAGGAAGGCGAGGGTGATCCAGGGCAGGATCAGGCTCTCGAACCACTTGCCCGGATTCTGGGTCAGCGGCTCGTAGTCGACGTTGATCAGGTCCAGCGCGTAGCTGAAGATCGCCAGCGAGACCAGACCGGTGAAGTAGATCGGCAGGGAGACACCCGCGAGCGCCACCGACATCGCCGAGCGGTCCCAGACGCTGCCGCGCTTGAGGGCGGAGACGACGCCCGCGGCGACACCGCCGATCACCCACAGCAGGCAGGCGCCGGCCGCCAGCGACAGCGTGACCGGCAGTCGGGAGGTCAGGACGGGCCAGACCTCCTGCTCATTGCGGAAGGAGTAGCCGAAGCACGGCGCCGGGCAGTGGGTGACATCCACACCGTTGGCGTAGTCCCGGCCCGCGACCAGGCCCTCGACGAACTTCCAGAACTGCACGAGGACGGGGTCGCTGAGGCCCATCTTCTCCCTGATGCCCTCGATGGCCGCGGGGTCGGCCTGCTTGCCGACGAACAGCAGAGCGGGGTCGGTGCCGGTCAGCTTCGGGATCATGAAGAAGATCGCGAAGGTCGCCAGGGTGACGATCAGGAGCATCACGACGACGGCGGTCAAGCGCCGGATGAGGTAAGCGAGCACTGTGCTCGGCCGAGCGGTGGCGCCCGGAGGGTGCCGGAGTCGTCCGGCACCGCCCGGGGGCCCACCGCGCGCGGCCATCACCTGCCCTTCGGGCCTAGCGGGTGCGGCGGCTGAGTTGACGGATCCTCGAGTCCTACTTGGCGACGCCCAGGGACACGTAGTCGTACCGGCCGTTGTAGGAGTCGGCCGTGTAGACGTTGGTGAGCCGGGAGCTGCGCCAGGTGATCGTCTTCTCGTACACGAAGGGCAGGTAGTCGGCGCGGTCGGAGACCTTGTGGTTGATCTGCTTGTAGATCTCTCCCGCCTTGACCGGGTCGGTCTCGGCGATCGCGTCGTCGAACAGCTTGTTGATCGCCGGGTCGTTGAGCTCGCTGTTGTTGTAGTTGCCGCTCTGGGCGATGAACCGGCCGTCGACCAGCGGCTGGGAGAAGCCCTGGCCGGTCGGGAAGTCGGGGCCCCAGCCGGTGATGATGATGCCGTAGCCCTTCTTCCTCACCACCGAGGGCGAGCCGGTGATGCTGCTGGACTGGGCGCCGTCGATCTGGTCGACGTCGGCCTTGATCCCGACCTTGCCCAGGCACTCCTGGAGCGCCTCGGCGGTGGCGACCTCGGCGGGCTTGTTGTTGCGCACCGAGATCACGGTGGAGAAGCCACCGGGCTTGCCGCAGGCCTTCAGCTCCTCCTCGGCCTTGGCGGTATTGGCCGCGCCGCCGTTCTGGAGGGCACCGTACGGGTCGTAGTCGTCCGCGCCCTTGATGCTCTTGGGCAGCATGTTGGCGGCGATGTCGCCACCGGCCAGCGGTCCGCCGCGGGCGGTCTGCAGGGCCTTCTTGTCGGCGGCGTAGATGACCGCCTTGCGGCAGTGGACGTTGTCCATCGGCTTGACCTTCTCCGGGAAGACCGCGTACCGGATGAAGCTCGTCGTGCCGTTGTCGACGTTCGCCTTGTGCTGCTTGAGGGCCGTGGTGCGCCCGGACTGGGTCATACCGGTGGCGTTGATGTCGAGGTCGTAGTCGCCCTTGATCAGGCGCTTGTCGACGTCGTCGGCGTTGCTGTTGATCGTCACCGTGACCTTGTCCGGCAGGGCGGCGCGGATGGGGTCGGAGGACTTGCTCCACTTGTCGTTGCGCACCAGCACCGCGCCCTTGTTCGGCGAGTACGACTCGAACTTGTACGGGCCCGACGAGAAGGGCTTGAGGGCGTACTTGGCGGCCTTGTCCCGATCGGGCTTGAGCGGGGAGCTGGACGGCAGGGCGAGGATCTGCTCGAAGTCGCCGTTGGGCTTGGGGAGTTTGAAGATGATCGTCTTCGCGTCCGGGGTCTCGATCGACTTCAGGCCGAGCTTCTTGGGGTCCTTGTCCTTGTAGGGACCCTTGTACTCGCCCTTGGGGTCGAGGATCTGCTTGAGGTACGTGGGGCCGCCGGAGATGACGTCCTGCGCCCAGATGCGCTCGATGCCGTACTTGATGTCCTGCGCGGTGATCGGCGAGCCGTCCTCGAAGGTGATCCCGTCGCGCAGACGGTAGGTGTACGTCCTGCCGTCACTGGAGATCTCGGCCTTCGCCGTGGCCAGGTCCGGTACCAGCGAGGTGCTCTTCGCACCGGGCTTGTTGTCGTAGGTGATCAGCTGGCGGGTGTAGAAGCGGGAGAAGTCCCAGGCGAAGCCGTAGTACATGCGCTGCGGGTCGAGGGAGTCGAAGTCCTGGGAGCCGATGAACTTCAGCGTTCCGCCCTTGGCGGTGGACGTGTTGACGACGCCCTTCGTCGCCGCGTTGAAGCCCGCGGGCCTGTTCCCGCCGTCGGACTCGTCGTCCCCGCCGCCGCAGGCCGACGTGGACAGCAGGGCCGCGATCACGACGGCCGTACCCGCGGCGAGTGCGCGCCGCGATGAGCGTGTGGATGTCACTTTCTCGCAACCTCCGTGATTCGCGGCCCGCGGAACTCGTCCGCGGGTCCTTTTGGGTGTTCGGCCCCTGACGCGCCGCCAGGGACGGGGCTTTGCAGGGTCGGCGGTCGAGTTGGCCAGGGGTGGGGCAGCGGGGTCAGCGGTTGGCCTTCGGATCGAGGGCGTCGCGCACGCCGTCGCCGAGGAGGTTGAAGGCCAGCACGGTGACGAAGATCGCCAGACCGGGGATGACCATGAACGTCGGGTCGGTGTCGTAGGTGCTCACGGCCTTGGAGAGCATCTGGCCCCACGACGGCGTCGGAGGCTTCACACCCGCGCCGAGGAAGCTCAGCGCCGCCTCCGTGAGGATGTTCGTAGGGATCATCAGCGTCGTGTAGACGGTGATCGGCGCGACGAGATTGGGCAGCAGCTCGCGGAAGAGGATGTAGGTGCGGCCGGCGCCGAGGCCGCGGGCCGCCTCGACGTACTCGCGCTCGCGCAGCGAGAACGTCTGGCCGCGCACGATGCGGCCGATGTACGGCCAGCCGAAGAACCCGATCACCACCACCAGCACGCCCATGCGCACACCCGAACCGGTGAATCCCCAGAGCTTGTTGGGGACCACGGAGATCAGGGCGATGATGAACAGCAGCTGGGGGAAGGCCAGCAGCAGGTCCATGGTGCGGCTGATGAGCGAGTCGATCCAGCCGCCGAAGTACCCGGCGACGATTCCGAAGAACGTGCCGAGCAGCACGGCGACGAAGGCCGCGAGGAACGCGACGAGGAGGCTGATCCGGGCTCCGTGGACGACGCGGCTGAACACATCGCGCCCGTTGACCGGTTCGACTCCGAAGAGGAAGTCGGAGCTCATACCGCCCCACTTGCCCGTGGGAGTGCCGAACAGCGGGTCGATCCGGTCCTCGTGGAACTCGTTGGGCGGATGCCCCAGAAGGCTGACGATCACTGGGGCGAACACGGCGACGAGCACCAGCAGGACCACGACGACGCCGCCGGCGAGGGCGACCTTGTCGCGCTTGAGGCGCATCCAGGCGATCCGGCCGGGCGAACGCCCCTCGATCCGGTGGGCGGGCATGTCCGCGGTCACATCGGTGGGCGCCGTCCCGGCGGCCCCGGTGTCATGAAGCGGTGCGGTCATTGCGCGGTTGACCCCTCTCGCCGGGGATGTCTCGCCGGGGATGCCGACCGGACGACCGAACGACCGGTTCGGCGGACGGCCGCTGTACGAGGCGGTGTCTGTGCGGTGTTGGGTGGCGCGACGTGCAGCTGTCGGACGGCTCGACGTGCGGCTGTCTCGGTGACTCGACGTGCGGCTGCCGGGGTGGCTCAACGTTCAGCGATACGGGCGGTGCGCGGAGCAGGCCGTGCTGTGCGGAGCAAATGGTGCGGGCGGCAGGGACCGGGTGCCCACCGGTGGTCCGTGTCGCGGGCAAACTCTTCAACGACGGGCCGATCACCCGCCAGCCCCCTATGCGAATGTTTGCGCAACTGTGACGTACGCAACAGACAAGGGTTGGTTGCGGTGATGTTGCGGGTTGTAAACGGTGAACTGCCGCGTCCCGCCCGCTACCGTCGCCTCATGGATGATCGGCTGCGCGCGGTGTGCGACCTCATGGTCCCCACGGTCCGGGAGATGGCCGGGCTGCACGAGTACGACGGGCGGATGCAGGACCTGTCGCCCGAAGGGGTGCGCTCCGGCCTCTACGCCCTGGACAGGGCCCGCAAGGAGCACCCCCGGCCCCTGGCGGACCCGCACGACGAGGCCCATCTGACGGTCTTCGAGAACGCGCTGCGGGTGCAGTTCGCCGAGCTCGAACTCCACCGCCGCGACCCGTACCTTCACCTGTCCAATCTCGAACTGACCGCCTACGACCGGGAGTACGCGCCCCCGGAGGAACGCGCGCGAGCGCGGCTGGACCATCTGGCGGGCTGGCCGGACGCGGTGGACGCCGCCGTGGCCTCCCTGGACCGGCTCAGCGCGCCGGTGGCGGGGGCGCTGCTCGGCGCGGTGCGCGGGCTCGCGGCGGACCTCGATCCGGACCGGGGCCCGGAGGTCGCGGCGGCGTTGAAGGCACACGAGCGGCTGGTTGCCCATGTGGCGAGGGCCGCGGACTTCGGCGATCCGGACGCCAGGCTCGGCGGGGCGGCGCTGGCGTCCTTGATGGGCAGCCAGGAGGGTCTGGAGGTCGACCTGTCCCGGCTCGCCGACCGGGCGCAGGCCGAACGCGACCGGCTGCGCGAGCTGTTGGCGCGGGCCTGCCGTGCCTACGACCCCACCCGGTCCGTCGACGAGCTGATCCCCGAGCTGCACGCCGACCACCCCGACGCGGACGGAGTGATCGCGGAGGCGACGCGGCTGACGCAGGAGGTGCTGGCGTTCAGCCGCGCCAAGCGACTCGCTCCGCACCTCGACGGCGAGTGCCTGATCGGCCCCGCGCCGCCGTCGCGCCGCTGGTCGATGGCGATGATGACGTGGGCGGCGCCCCAGGAGCCGGACGCGCCGTCCTGGTACCACGTCACCCCTCCCGATCCGAGCTGGCCGCAGGTGGAGCAGGAGGAGTGGCTCCAGGTGTTCAGCAGGACCAGCCTGCCGTCGATCACCGTCCACGAGGTCGCTCCCGGGCACTTCGCGCACGGCCGGTCGCTGCGGCACGCGCCGACTCCCGTGCGCAGGGTGCTGCACTCGCTGTCGTTCTGCGAGGGGTGGGCGCACTACATCGAGGAGGTGTGCCTGGAGGAGGGCTTTCGCGAGGGCGATCCGCGGTTCGCGATCGGGGTGGCCCTGGAGGCGCTGGTGCGGGTGACGCGGCTGTCCTGCGCGATCGGGCTGCACACGGGGGCGATGGATGTCGAGGAGGCGACGCAGTGGTTCGTCGAGGACGCGCATCTGCCGAGGGCGGGCGCGGCGTCGGAGGCGAGGCGGGGGACGTTCGACGCGGCCTACGGGCGGTACACCTGGGGGAAGTTGGAGCTGATGGACCTGCGGGAGCGGGCGCGGCGGCAGTGGGGGGCGGGGTTCTCGCTGGAGCGCTTCCACACCGGGCTGATGGCGCTGGGGAGCCCGCCGCTGGGGCTGATCGCGTCGGCACTGGAGGGCGCTGAGCCCGGGGGCGGGTGACCCCCGGGGCGGGTGGCCTCGGGGCGGTCAGGAGCCGGCTCAGTAGGAGGGCCAGCCCGGGTGGGAGCCGGGGTGTCTCGGGGGAGGCTGCTGCCAGCCCTGCTGTGGCGCCGGGGCTCCGCCCCCGAACCCGTCCCGGTCGAAGAACGGCCGCTGGTGGGCGCGCATCCACATGGCCACGGGGTCGTACTCGTCGGCCATGGCCACGGTGGAGACGGGCAGCCCCTCCGGCGCCGCGCCGAGGGCGTGCTGCACCATCTGCCGGACGCTCTCGAGCGCCTGCGGCCCCGCGTCGTACAGGTCGAGGCCGATCGCCAGATACGGCTCTCCCAGCGCGGGCTGCACCCAGGCGCGCCGCAGGGAGCGCACGGGAGGCGTCCGGTGCGCGTTCTGCGCGAGGAGCGCGTAGAACTGGGGCAGCTGGAGGGTGGGTTCGCTCAGCTGCAGCGGACCGGCGGGCAGCCGGTCGAGGCCCGAGGCGATACGGCGCAGGTCCAGCCACGGGACGCCGACGCCTCCGCCCGGCGCGTGGGGATTGAGCCACAGGCCGTAGCGGGTGCGGAAGAGGGAGTTGGCGATGGCGGGGCCGGTGACGACCTCGTGGGCCCGGTTCCACCCGCTCGCGGCGAGCTCCTTGGCGGAGGTCACGCAGGGGGCGTAGTTGAAGCCCTCCACGTCCATGTTCCCGTACTGGGCGTCGGGCGAGCCGGGCTGCCCGTGCCACAGGAGCATCCAGACCTCGCCGTCGGCGATCGCCCGCAGAAGCGCCTCGTACGCGTCGAAACGGCCGGGCGCGACCTGGTGCAGCATGTGCTCGACCTGGCCGGCCGCTGCCGCGCCTCCTCCCGCGCCCGCGCTCACTCCGGTCCGCCCCTTCTCCCAGCTTCCGTCAGCCATCGAGATCCATGCACACGAGTACACCCGCCCGTCATCCAACCAGGTTAAGGGTCGGCGGTGGCACCACGTCCGGGGACTGGTCCTCAAGGGCCCGCCCGAGCGACCGGGGACGGGTCACCGCGGGCCGGCCCGGAGGCGGGGTCAGTAGCGGGAGAAGAACGGTTCGACCCGCTCCAGCATCCAGTCGCCCACCGGGTCCTGGGCGATGTCGAGGAGGACGAGATTGACCGGCCAGACCAGGGGGACGGCGCCCAGGGCGCGTCCGAGCGCGTCCATGGCGGCGGCCCGGTCGCTCTCCTGCCACCTGTCGAGCTCGACCCCGACGAACAGCGCGGGCTCGCCGCCCTCGATGCTGGCCAGGGCCCTGCGGGCGGTCAGGACGACGGGGGTGACGGCGAACTCACCGGCGGCGGTGGCCAGGAAGTCCACGGGCTCGATGTCCGGGTCCGGCTCCCACATGCGCACCCGGGCGCCGGTGGCCCGCGCGGCGGCGTCGTGGCCGGTGGGGCGGGTGGCGCCGTCACGGGGGTCGCCGACGGGGCCGCGGCACAGCTCGGGCACGGCGGCGGGCGGGACGGGGACACCGACCGCGCCGTCCGGGTTGACGGCGATGCCGACCTCGGGCGGCAGGCCTCGGGCGAACTCGTACATGGGGGCGACGGCGAAGGACAGCCCGTTCGCGACGCGGAGGAACTGCTCCTCCGAGCTGAAGACGGGGACGTAGGCGATCCCCTCCAGCTCGATGGTCGGCAGGTCGAGGTCGGGGCTGTCGGGGCTGCCGCCGGAGGGCAGCGGGATCCAGATGGGGGACCTGGCGAGGGTCTCCAGCAGGCGGGGGGTGGCGTCGGGATTGCCGAGCGAGGCGGCGAGCACGTGCTCGAGCTCGTTGGCGGGGAAGCCGGTGGCCGCGGCGCCCGTCGCGGGGGCGCTCGCGTCGGCCCCGGGGTCGCTCAAGGGCACGCCGGCCATGGGAGCACCGGCAAAGGGAGCACCGGTTTCGGGGAGACTGCTTCCGCTTCGCTGCGTCGGGATGCTCATTGCCGCCAAACCACCGTCTCTGGCGTTCCTCACGCCGTCTGCTGCCGCACAGGGCACCCTAACGGCTGCACGGCGAAGACGGTCCCCCGGCTGCGCACATCCGGAATACGGGACGCGGAATGGGCCACTCGACGGTCACTCTGCGCTTTCGCCGAGTTGCAGGGAGTGCACACCTCTCGCACGGTTGATCCATAGCGATACCGCGGGGAGATCCGACGGAGATCCGAGAGATCCGAGAGATCCGACAGAAGAGATCCGACAGAGAGGAACGTCAATGCGTTGCACCAGGACGGCAGCCACCGTCGTCGCTGCCGCTGTCTGCGGCTGCCTCACCTTCACCGCCGCGGCCCACGCCGTCGACCCCGCCGAGAAGCGGGCACCGCGTTCCGCCGCCCGGGCCGCGGCACCGGTCCCACTGCCGGGCCTCGACGCGCTGATGGAGCAGGCGAGCCGGCTCAGCGGGATGAGCGGCAGCCTCACGCCCGTGGCGGACCTGGTCACCTCGGTGCTCAACGCCTCCGGCGGTCAATCGTCCTCGACGTCCTCCATGTCGCCGTCGTCCCTGCCGTCCCTGTCGTCGCTGCCCACGACGCCCTCGTTCCGCAAGGCCGTTGAGGACGCCCTGGCATCGGTGACCAGGGTCTCCGAGAAGGCGCCGAGTGCGGCCTCGGGCACGGCGGCGGCTCCCACGACGTCGGGAACGGCGTCCACGACCACGCCGCCCACGGCCACCGACCGGAGTTCGGCGAAGACCAGGTCGGCGGACCTGGCGGCGCTGGAGGCCGCCATCAACGCGCTGGTGGCCGCCATCATGTCGGGCGACCCGGCAGCCATCGCGACCGCCCTCCAAGCCGTCCTGGACGCGCTGGGCCAGTTGATCCCCCAGTTGCCCGAGATCCCCACCGTGCCGCCGATCCCCTCGGCGTCGACGCTGCCCGCCGAGGCCAACCCGCCCGCGAAGTAGTCACCACCGAGCCGCGCGGGCCCGCGCTCCGCTGTGGACCTACGTGGACCACGGGCCCGCGCCACCATCGGGGAAGCCAGTGGGGCAGGCCCCTGGGAAGTCACTGGGGAAGTCAGTCGCCGAAGCGGATCTCGCGCAGCGCGCCGGCGGCGGACCGGTCGATGAGCACGGCGGAGACGCAGCCCTTGGGCAGCCGCGACCGCCTGCGTGCGAGCGGCGCGCCCCCGCACCGAGCGGCCTCCTCGGCGGCCCCGATGAGCCTGCGCGAAGCCCCCCGGTGACGGGCGAAGGCATAGGCCGAGACCCGCCGCCCGCGCGCATGCTGACCGTCGGCGGCCTCGCGGGCGGTGACGTCCATGAGGAGCAGGTGCATCCCGCCCCCGCGGCGCAGCGCGGTACGGGCCAGCCACCGCCTCACCCACGCCATGGACCCGCAGTCGTGCACCACCAGGCTCCGCCCGGACCGGACCGCCCGGTAGAGCCCCCGGTAGTGCGCGGCCCGGACGACGGGCCGGTAGACGGCGTAGGGCATCCAGGCGGGCACCACCCGCTCGTACCGCTCCCGCACATCCTGCGAGTCAATGAGCTCCACGGCGCCCCGGTCGGCGACGGTCTGCCGAATGAGCGTGCTCTTCCCGCTCCCCGGCAGCCCGGAGACCACCACGATGTCCCCCGCGGGGTAGTGAAGGGTCCGCACGGGCTCGTGCGGGACCACGGGCCCGGGACGAGCCGCGAGCACCGCCGATGCGGGCACGGGCGTCAAGGCCACCGAGGCCGACGCGGCCGCCGGGCCCGGCCGGGCGTTCGAGGACTCCGGGTTCGGGAGCAAACGGTCATCCGGGGCCGCGTGGACCGTGAGGGGCAGGGGCGGCTGGGCGGCGCGCCGGGCCGACCGGCGCAGGTCCACCGCGCCTTTCGGGCGGAGCCGGCCGCCCGGCCGGACGGCGCACGGGGCCGGAGTCCTTTCCCAGGGCTGCCGTGGCGCGCCCGGTGCCCCGGGGCCCGGCGGGTCCTGTGGTTTCTTCCGGGTCGGCAGCGCGCCCGTGAGCGCACCTGCCGTCGTCGCGTACGCGCTCCGCCACTGCACCGGAACCGCCCCTCCCCCTGCTCGTCCCCCGTCCTTCAAGAAAGAGTAATGGCGCCCTGTGTCACCGCGCCCCGGCAACGACCCTGGCTGTCGGCGTGGCGGCCGTGCAATGATGGCCCAGCCAATTCCATACAGGCCGTTCGAGGCCGCGCGGGAGAGTCCCTGCCAGGGCATACCCCGTTGGAGCAGGGCGCCGAAGGAGCAAGTCCTCCCCGGAATCTCTCAGGCACAGCTACCGCGCGGACGAGGCACATCTGAAAAGCGGACAGAGCGGCCCCCGGGCGGCTCGTCCCACCCACGGTGCAAGCCGGGCGCTCCACAGACGCTCAGGCGAACCTCTCAGGTTCCGATGACAGATGGGGAGGACAGTCCCGTACGCCTGCATTGGAGCCCCGCATGACGACCGCGCCCACCCGGAAAACCCCACTCGACGCCGTGCACCGGCGCCTGGGCGCCACCATCGCGCCCTTCGCGGGCTGGGACATGCCGCTGCGGTACGGCAGCGAGCGCGAGGAGCACGTGGCGGTACGCACCACGGCGGGCCTGTTCGACCTCTCCCACATGGGCGAGATCACCGTGGCCGGCCCCGCGGCCGGCGCCGCGCTCGACTTCGCCCTCGTCGGCAACCTCTCCGCGCTGGCCGTCAACAGGGCGCGCTACACCATGATCGTCGGTGAGGACGGCGGCATCCTGGACGACCTGATCGTCTACCGCACCGGCGAGCAGGAGTTCATGGTGGTGGCCAACGCGGCCAACGCCGAGGTGGTCCTGAGCGAGCTGACCTGCCGCGTCGCCGCCGTCGAGGGCGCCGACGTCCGCGACGACCGCGAGGCCTACGCTCTCATCGCCGTGCAGGGCCCCGAGGCCGCCGGCATCCTGGCCCGGCTGACCGACACCGAGCTGGACGGGCTGAAGTACTACGCCTGCCTGCCCGGCACCGTCGCCGGGACCGAGGCGCTGATCGCCCGCACCGGCTACACCGGCGAGGACGGGTTCGAGCTGTTCGTCGCCCCCGAGGCCGCCGAGGCGCTGTGGGAGGCGCTGACCGAGGCCGGGGCCGCGCACGGCCTCGTACCCGCGGGCCTGTCCTGCCGTGACACGCTCCGCCTCGAGGCGGGCATGCCGCTGTACGGGCACGAGCTGACGACCGCCACGACCCCGTTCGACGCCGGGCTCGGCCGGGTGGTGAAGTTCGACAAGAACAAGAGCTTCGTCGGCCGGGACGCGCTCGCCAAGGCCGCGGACGCCGCCGAGGCCGACCCGCCGCGCAAGCTCGTCGGCCTGGTCGCCGAGGGCCGCCGGGTCCCGCGCGCCGGGTTCGCCGTGGTCGGCACCGACGGCACCGCCGTGGGCGAGGTCACCTCCGGCGCCCCCTCCCCCACTCTCGGCAAGCCGATCGCCATCGCGTACGTGGACGCCGCCCACGCCGAGCCGGGCACCCGGGTCGCCGTTGACATCCGCGGGAACGCCGAGCCCTACGAGGTCGTCGCGCTCCCGTTCTACAAGCGCGCCCGCTGAGCCCGCGCCCACGCACCCCGCATGGGCCCGTGCACGGGTCCACGCACCGCGCGGGCCCGTCCAATCCGCACACCGGGCCATTGACACCGAGCCGCGAGCACCCGTCCAGCCGCCCCCAAACGATGTGCCATCCTCGATCCGGGAGAATTCCGTCATGAGCAACCCCGAGAACCTCCGTTACAGCAAGGAGCACGAGTGGCTGTCCGCCTCTGAGGGCGGCGTGTCCACCGTCGGCATCACCCAGCACGCCGCCGACGCCCTCGGCGACGTGGTCTACGTGCAGCTGCCGGACGTGGGCGACACGGTCGCCGCCGGCGAGACCTGCGGCGAGCTGGAGTCGACCAAGTCCGTCAGCGACCTGTACTCGCCCGTCTCCGGCGAGGTCACGGAGATCAACCAGGACGTGGTCGACGACCCTGCGCTGGTGAACTCCGCGGCGTTCACGAGCGGCTGGCTGTTCAAGGTCAGGCTCGCCGACGAGCCGCAGGACCTGCTGTCGGCCGCCGAGTACGAGTCCTTCATCACCAGCGCCTGACCCGCGTCACCAGCGCCCGACACGCGCCGGAGCCCGGCACCACCCACGTCCGGCGTCCATCCAGCGAGGCCCCGCCCCCAGCCCACCGGGAAGACAGACACACCATGACGGTACTGAACAGCTCCCTCCACGAGATCGACCCCGACGTCGCCGCCGCCGTCGACGCCGAGCTGCACCGCCAGCAGTCCACCCTCGAGATGATCGCGTCGGAGAACTTCGCTCCGGTCGCCGTCCTCCAGGCCCAGGGCTCGGTGCTCACCAACAAGTACGCCGAGGGCTACCCCGGCCGCCGCTACTACGGCGGCTGCGAGCACGTCGACGTCATCGAGCAGCTCGCCATCGACCGGATCAAGGAGCTGTTCGGCGCCGAGGCCGCCAACGTCCAGCCCCACTCCGGCGCCCAGGCGAACGCGGCCGCGATGTTCGCCCTCCTCAAGCCCGGTGACACGATCCTCGGTCTGGACCTGGCCCACGGCGGCCACCTGACCCACGGCATGAAGATCAACTTCTCGGGCAAGCTCTACCACGTGGCCGCCTACCACGTGGACGAGAAGACCAACCTGGTCGACATGGAAGAGGTCGAGCGCCTGGCCAAGGAGCACCGGCCGCAGCTGATCATCGCGGGCTGGTCGGCGTACCCGCGCCGACTGGACTTCGCCGAGTTCCGCCGGATCGCGGACGAGGTCGGCGCCTACCTGATGGTGGACATGGCCCACTTCGCGGGCCTGGTCGCCGCGGGTCTGCACCCGAGCCCGGTGCCGTACGCGGACGTGGTGACCACGACCACCCACAAGACCCTGGGCGGCCCGCGCGGCGGCGTCATCCTGTCCAAGGCCGAGTACGCGAAGAAGATCAACTCGGCGGTCTTCCCCGGCCAGCAGGGCGGCCCGCTCGAGCATGTGATCGCCGCCAAGGCCGTGGCCTTCAAGGTCGCCGCCTCGGACGCCTTCAAGGAGCGCCAGCAGCGCACGCTCGAGGGTTCCCAGATCCTCGCCGAGCGCCTGACCAAGGAGGACGCCGTCGAGGCGGGCGTGTCCGTGCTCAGCGGCGGCACCGATGTGCACCTGGTCCTCGTCGACCTGCGCAAGTCCGAGCTCGACGGACAGCAGGCCGAGGACCGTCTGCACTCCGTGGGCATCACGGTCAACCGCAACGCGGTGCCGTTCGACCCGCGCCCCCCGATGGTCACCTCCGGCCTGCGGATCGGCACCCCGGCGCTGGCCACCCGCGGCTTCCAGGCGGAGGACTTCCGCGAGGTCGCCGACATCATCGCCGAGGCCCTCAAACCGGACTTCGACGAGGCCAAGGGCAAGGAACTCAAGGCCCGCGTGACCGCGCTGGCCGACAAGCACCCGCTGTACCCCGGGCTGTAGGCGAGGCAACACCCCTGGGGCACCGGCGACCTGCGGACAGTGGCGCACACTGGACAGCGACCCGGTGCCCCGCGGGGTGCAATGGCCGACCACCCCGTAGGTCCAGCCCCCGTCCCCACTGGTGAGACACCCCCTCGCGTCGGTCTCCACCGAACCCGAACGTCCCTCGCACCACCCACGTACAGACAACGGAGTCCCCGTGGCCATCAGCGTCTTCGACCTCTTCTCGATCGGCATCGGGCCGTCCAGCTCCCACACCGTCGGCCCGATGCGTGCGGCTCGGATGTTCGCGGGGAGGCTCAAGAAGGACGGCCTGCTCGCCCAGACCGCCTCCGTCCGCGCCGAGCTGTTCGGCTCCCTCGGCGCCACCGGCCACGGCCATGGCACCCCCAAGGCCGTCCTGCTGGGCCTGGAGGGGAACTCCCCCCGCACCGTGGACGTGCAGAACGCCGACGCCGAGGTGGAGCGCATCCGCTCCACCCGCAAACTCCGCCTGCTCGGCGCCGAGATCGGCGAGGCCCAGGAGATCGACTTCGACGAGTCGACCCAGCTCGTCCTGCACCGCCGCCGCTCGCTGCCGTACCACGCCAACGGCATGACGCTGTTCGCCTACGACGGTGGCGGTGTGCCGCTGCTGGAGAAGACCTACTACTCGGTCGGCGGCGGCTTCGTCGTGGACGAGGACGCGGTCGGCGAGGACCGGATCAAGCTCGACGACACCGTCCTGACCCACCCGTTCCGCACCGGCGACGAACTGCTGCGCCTGGCCCGCGACACCGGCCTGTCCATCTCCGCCCTGATGCTGGAGAACGAGAAGGCCTGGCGCACGGAGGCCGAGATCCGCGAGGGCCTGCTGGAGATATGGCAGGTCATGAAGGCGTGCGTGGAGCGCGGTATGGCCCGTGAGGGCATCCTCCCCGGCGGCCTCAAGGTCCGCCGCCGCGCGGCCACCGCGGCCCGCGCCCTGCGCTCCGAGGGCAACGCCGAGGCGCACGCCATGGAGTGGGTGACCCTCTACGCGATGGCGGTCAACGAGGAGAACGCGGCGGGCGGCCGTGTCGTCACCGCCCCCACCAATGGCGCGGCCGGCATCATCCCCGCCGTCCTGCACTACTACACGAACTTCGTCCCCGGCGCCGACGAGGACGGCATCGTCCGCTTCCTCCTCGCGGCGGGCGCGATCGGCATGCTCTTCAAGCAGAACGCCTCGATCTCCGGCGCCGAGGTCGGCTGCCAGGGCGAGGTCGGCTCCGCCTGCTCCATGGCCGCGGGCGGCCTCGCCGAGGTCCTGGGCGGCTCCCCCGAACAAGTCGAGAACGCGGCCGAGATCGGCATGGAGCACAACCTCGGCCTGACCTGCGACCCGGTCGGCGGCCTCGTCCAGATCCCGTGCATCGAGCGCAACGGCATGGCCTCGGTGAAGGCGGTCACCGCCGCGAAGATGTCGATGCGCGGCGACGGCCGCCACCACGTCTCCCTGGACAAGGTCATCAAGACCATGAAGGAGACGGGCGCGGACATGAAGGTCAAGTACAAGGAGACGGCCCGCGGCGGGCTCGCGGTGAACGTCATCGAGTGCTGACCGAAAGCGGTGCGGGGTCGGAACCGCCGTGCCCAAGGAGCCGAATCGGTTCTCCTCGCACCGCGACCGCCCACGGGCGGCGGAGGCTCTTGTCCCGGCGCTCGGCATCCCCGCGGTCAGCCGCCGCCGGTCCGGCGCCTCTCCGGTCTCTCCCGGCGCACCCGACGCCGAACGGCCCCGGTTCCCGCGTGGTCTGCGGGTCAGCCGTAGCCGAGGATCAGGCCCGCCAACGTGAGCTGGGCGACCGCCTGAAGGCACACGGCGCACACGCGGGCCGCGGTGAACGGCAGTCGGCCGGACGGCCAGGCCGCCGCGAGGATGCCGAACACCACCGCCGCGACGAGCGCGGCGGCGATCTGCCCGCCGGAGACCTGGGAGCACTGCTCGCCGTAGGTGAGGCAGCGGCCGGCCCGGGGCGAGGTCAGGGCGACGACGGCGGAGCCGATCACCGTCGGGACGATCAGCGCCAGACCGACTCCCGCGGTGATGCGCAGCCCCCGGTCCAGGCTGCGGAGTTCCTGCTGTGAAGTGATCGTTTCGGACATGGAGCCATCCAACCGGCCTCGGCGCGGCCTGTGATCGGCCCGGCTACTCAGGTGGTCTGAGTAGCCGGGCCCAGGGCGTTGCCTCACCCCAGGGCGAGCAGCGCCTCGGCTGCGTGGCGCGCGATGGCCGCGGGTGTCCCGGCCGGCACCCACCGCGCCTTCGCGGGAGGCGTTCGCGCCGTCAGACGCCGTCGCTCACCCGCCCGGTTTCGGCGGCGCGCTGGTGGGCGCGCCGCGGGTACCCCCGGGCTTCGGGGGGTCCGCCGGGCGGTGGGAGAGGGCGGAGGGCCACCAGTTCCACCGCCCGAGCAGGATGACGGTCGCGGGAACGAGGAGGACACGGACCAGGAAGGTGTCCAGCAGGATGCCCATCGCGATGGACCCGCCCAGCTCCTTGATCTCGTCCGTGGCCCCCGTGATGGCGGAGACGCCGAAGGTCGCGGCGAGGATCAGGCCGGCGGAGGTGACGGTGGTGCCGGTGGCGTGCATCGCGGCGGCCACCGCCCGCCGCAGCGGCATCGAGTGGGCCTCCTCCCGGATGCGGCTCATCACCAGGATGTTGTAGTCCTCACCGAGCGCCATGAGGAAGATGAACATCAGGAACGGCAGCACGAAGTCCACGCCGTCCTCCCCCGACAGGCCGATGTAGACGATGACGGCCAGGCCCAGCGCCGCGAAGTAGGACAGCGCCACACTGGCCACCAGGTAGAGGGGCGCGACGAGGCTGCGCATCACCACGCCCAGCAGGATCCCGATGAGGACCAGGACGATGGGCACGATCTCGGTCAGGTCGCTGTTGGAGACGGTGCTGACGTCGTAGGAGGCGGGGGCGAGCCCGTTCACCCCGGCCTGCGAGGCGCCGCTGGACTTCTGCACATCGGTGACCGCGGCTCGTACGTCGGGGACGGCGTCGATCGCGGCTGTGGAGTCCGGGGATCCGGCCTTCAGGGTCGTGTAGAACTGCACGGTCTGCCCGTCGGAGCTGACGAACTGGCTCAGCGCCCGGTAGGCCGCGTACTGGTCGGCCGGGACCGGGCTGTTGGCCGGAGGGGTCGCGGGCAGCTTGCCCGGCGGGCCCAGCTCGGCGTAGAGGGTGGAGAGCTGCTGGACGGACAGGGGTGTGCCGTTCGGGTTGAACATGCCGTTGACGGAGGCGAAGACGGACTTGCCCGCCAGGTCGTTCTCGGCGTTGTTGAGATTGCTCAGGTCCTGCCACACCGACGCCGGATACTTGAACAGGACGACGGTCGGATTCACCACGGCCGGAGGGTAGTTGGCCTCCAGCGCGGCCGTCCCCGCTGCCGAGTCGCTGCCGCTGGGGCCGTTGGTGCTGCCGCCGAAGCCGTTGGAGCTGTAGCCGAAGATGCCCGCGGACAGGGCCAGGAAGACGGCGACGCCCACGACCAGGGTGGTCTTGGGCCGCTCCAGGATGTGGTGGGTCACCTTGATCCAGCCGGAGTCCGGCTCGTGCTCGTGCGGCTTGAGCTTGCGCGGCCAGAACAGCGCCTTGCCGAAGATCGCCAGCAGCGCGGGCAGCAGGGTGAGCCCCGCGAGGAGCATCAGGGCCACACCGATGGCCAGCGCGGGGCCGAGTCCCGAGTACAGGCCGAACGATGCCAGGAGCAGGCACAGCAGAGCGCCGATGACGGTCCCGGCGGAGAAGGTGATCGACTCGCCGACCCGCTCGACGGACTTGACGATCGCCTGACGGGGAGGAGCGCCCCGCTCCATCTCCTCGCGCATCCGCAGCACGAGGAAGAGGCCGTAGTCCGTACCGGCGCCCAGCAGGAGCACGGTCAGCATGGGATGGGTGACCGAGGAGACGTCGATGTCCCCCTGCGCGGCGGCCTCGGCGATGATCGGGCTGGACAGGTTGAGGACGAGCACCGGCGGGATGAGGGTGATCAGTGGCGCCAGGGCCGAGCGCAGGATGATGAAGAGCATCACCAGGATCACGACGTTCGACAGGATCTCGGTCAGCCGCTGCGCGTCCTCCTGGGAGCGCTGGTTGTCCACCGAGATGGCGATCGAGCCGGTCAGATGCTCGGCGACAGCCGAGTCGTGGGGCGTGGAGGACATGGTGTCGCGGATGTCGTCCACCACGTCACCGGCGTCCGGGCTGCTGGACGCCACGTCGACGACGATCTGCGCCTTCTGCGCCATGCCGTTCTCGGAGACGCCCTGGTCGGTCACCGAGGTCACATGCGGCAGCTTGGCGACCGACGACTCCAGTTGACGGAACGCCGACTGCTCCGACGAGGAGAGCTTCCCGCTGGTGCGCGAAGCGACCATCGTGGCACTGGACTGCCCGGGTGGGACGAACGGGGCCGCGAGCTTGATCGCCTCGGCGGTGCCGGTGTCGGAGGGCAGGAACGAGGTGTTGTCCGGATTGGTCACCGAGGCCAGGGACGGGAGGAAGAGCATGGCCAGCGCGGCCGCCGCCACCCAGACGGCGACGACGGCGTAGCGGAAGCGGACGGCGAAGACGCCGATCATGTGCATGAACGCCTGCAAGCTGGCCTCCGGGGCATGACACGGCCCCCCGAGTCATGGCGGACAAGCCGTCGTGATCACGGTCGCACCGGACCCCGGCACCGGCAACGCGACTGGGCCGGGCGGGCTAGAAGATGGTCGCTTCACCGCGCCACGCCGCGAAGTGCGGGTTGTCGACGCACTGGCTGGTGATCTCGGTCTTGGTCTGCTTGTCCACCGGGCAGGCCCGTTCGATGAATTTGCGGTCGATGCCGCCGGGGAAGGCCACCTCGACCTGGAAGGCCCACTTGTGGGTGTCGCCGATGGTGCGGTTGACGTCGATGCCGCCGGGGGCCTCGACGTAGTAGTTGTAGGCGGTCTTCCACTGCTTGTAGAGGTCGTGGTCGTAGGTGGTGCTGACATAGGGCGAGGGCTGGTTCTTCAGGACGTAGCTCTGCACGTCGTACTGCCCGTTCACCGTGTCCTTGGGGTGGAAGCCCTCCTCGAACACGATGTCGGGTCCACGGCCGTCGGCGCGGTACAGCGGCTTGCAGTCCATGCGGTACGAGGGGGCCGGGGTGATGCGGTCCACGGCCACCTCGCGCTCGGCTGCCGCGTACAGCGGGTCGGGGCCGGGCGGGACGGCGTCGAAGACCGCCTGCGTGACGATGTGCACCGGGCGGTCGGAGCACTGGGACCTGGCCAGCTCGTTGCGGTCGACGAAGTCGAGGCGGTGGCCGCCGACGACCACCGCCACAACGGGCCTGGTGGGCGTACCGATCAGCTCGCCGTCGCAGGCGGAGCTGATCCGGGTCGGCAGGAGGTCGCAACTCGGGCCGAGGGAGGTCGGGTACGCCGGAGGCGCCGCCGGGGCGGGTACCGCGAGCGGGGCGAGGGAAGGCGCGCCGGCCGGGGTGGCGGCCGAGGGGGTGGCGACCGAGGGCGCGGCGACCGAGGGCGCGGCGAGGGCGCCGCAGAGGGAGAGCGCGACGACCATTGCGCGGCGCCACGGGCGTGGGGTGATCATGCGGGTCAAGATTTCGGGCCGGGGGCGCGGGGCTCAGGACCGTCACCCGGACGGCGGCGAGTCGGGTGTCCGCAGTCGGCCCATCCATCGGATGATCGCCCCGCGCCGCCCCGCCCCGCGCCCGGCGGCGTGGCACGCCACGACATCGCGTGCGGACGGCCGCATCGGTCCTGCCCCGGACAGGTGGGGCCGCCGGTGGATCGGGCTCCTGGCAGGGGGGGGCTGGAGCGGTTCGAGGCGGTACGCCACCGGTACCTTCGCCACCGCGCCCGGTGGACGCGCCCGGTGGGCGACCGCGGGGCCGGAGGCGGCGGTACCGGTACGACACCGGGGGGGCACCACAAGGACAACCACTGACGATTTGAGGAAAATCTAAGGTACACCGGGAGCCTTATCCCCTACTTATAAGGCCAGTGGGCCGCTTCACTCGCAAAACGTTTGCTCACGGCCGGATTCATCTGGGATAGTCGAGGTGTCCGGACGGGACGCCGTCCGGACCGCGGGCAACGACCCCCACTGACCCGGGCCACGGTCGTGTGCAATCCGCCGCGGATCACACCCCCTTGCTCCGCGGCGACGCAGAAGAGGCCCCCGACGCGCCCACGAGGCGCAAGGGGGCCTCTGCGTTGTGCGCTCGCCGGTGGCGCGATTCACTCGCTCACTGGGGTGCGCGCAGTTCGAACCACGTCGTCTTGCCGCGCGGCAGCAGGTCCACGCCCCACCGGTCGGAGAGCCGGTCGACGAGGAAGAGCCCCCGGCCGCTCTCGTCGAGGTCGCGCACGATCGGCACGAGGCAGGGCAGCGCCCTCGAGGGATCCCTCACCTCGACGCGCACCCAGCCGCGCCGCCGCCCCATCCGCAGTCCGAAGGTCCGCGCCCCGGTGTGCCGCACCGCGTTGCCGACGAGTTCGGAGACGAGTAACTCCCCCACCTCGGCGAGCGAACCGACGTTCCACTGCCGCAGCACGGCGACGGTGAGCTTGCGCGCCGTGCCCGCCTGCTCGGGGCGGGAGGAGAGCTGGACCTCTTTGAGGGCGGGGTTGCCGACGAGATCGAGGATGACCGGGGAACGCGGATCGTCGGGGGCAAGGGTGCGTTCAAGCGCCGGTTCCACCATCGGCCGCTGCGACTGCTCTGGTCCTCCCCGGCCCGTCATGGCCCCCATCATGGCCGCCGCTCGGGCCGTTCGGGGTGGATCCGGGGGAATTGAGCCACGGGCACGGCCCGTTCGCGGGGTGGTTCCGGCATATGCGCAGGGCATATTGGATCACCACCAGGGCTTGGGCCTGCGGTGACGCCGCGATGACATCAGGTGACGGACATCGTCCCCGCAAGACGGCCTCACCGCATCGACGCGGGGCGCCAATGGAAACGGGGCGCCAATGGAAAGAGGCTTGCGAACAAGCCCCCAGGGCGCCCCGCCCCCGCGGCGCTAGTTGAACTTGGCCTTGCCCGGACCCTCCTCGATGAAGCTGCGCATCCCGATCGCCCGGTCCTCGGTGGCGAACAGGCCCGCGAAGAGGTTCCGCTCGATGGTCAGTCCGGTCTCGATGTCGGTCTCGAGGCCCGCGTCCACCGCCTCCTTGGCCGCCCGCAGAGCGTACGCCGGTCCCTTGGCGAGCCGGGAGGCCCACTCCACGGCCGCCGAGTACACCTCCTCGGCGGGGACGACCTTGTCGACCAGGCCGATGGACAGCGCCTCGTCCGCGCGCACCTGCCGACCCGTGAAGATGAGGTCCTTGGCGCGCGAGGGGCCCACCAGGCGGGCCAGGCGCTGGGTGCCGCCGGCGCCCGGGATCAGGCCGAGCAGGATCTCGGGCTGGCCCAGCTTGGCGTTCTCGGCCGCGATGCGGATGTCCGCGCACAGCGCCAACTCGCAGCCGCCGCCGAGCGCGTAGCCGCTCACCGCGGCCACGACGGGCTTGGGCAGCCGGGCGACCGCCGTGAAGGCGTCCTGGAGCCCGCGCGCGCGGTCCACCATGTCCGTGTACGACATGGCCTGCATCTCCTTGATGTCCGCGCCCGCCGCGAACACCTTCTCGCCGCCGTGGACGACCACGGCACGCACATCGGAGCGGCCCGCCGCCTCGGCCGCCGCCTCGCCCAGCGAGTCCTGCATGGCGATGTCGAGGGCGTTCATCGGGGGGCGGGCGAGGCGGATGATGCCGACGCCGTCTGCGACCTCGAGGGTCACGGTCATGGAGCGCCTCCAAGGCGTTGGGGGACGTGCCGGCTGACGTACTGGGTCACGTGCCGGCCGACGTGGGGCCGTCGCGCGGCGAGCGTAACAACGGCGTCTCGCGCAACTGAGCGCGGCCCGGCCCCGCGGCGTGTGCGGGGCCGGGCCGCGCTCGCGGTCCCGTGGGAGGCGGACCGGGACCTGGGCCCGGCCGCGTCCGATGCGGTACTACTGGGCGGCTGTCCACTCCGCCCAGGACATGTTCCAGCCGTTGAGCCCGTTGCTCGGGTCGACCGTCTTGTCCTTGGAGTTCTTCACCTCGACCACGTCACCGATGATCGACTGGTCGTAGAACCACGCGGCCGGGGTGCCGGCGTCATTGGCGCCGCGGTGGTCCAGCAGGCCCACGCAGCCGTGGCTGACGTTCGCCGAGCCGAAGGTCGAGGGCCCGGCCCAGTAGTTGCCGTGGACGAAGGTGCCCGAGGTGGTCAGACGCATCGCGTGCGGGACGTCCTTGATGTCGTACTCGCCGCCGAAGCCGACCGTGTCACCGTTCATCCGGGTGACCTTGTACTTCTCGGTGATGACCATCTTGCCGTTGTACGTGGTCGTCGAGGGAGAGCCCGCGGTGATCGGCACGGTCTTGATGAGCTTGCCGTCGCGGGTGACCTTCATGGTGTGCTTCGCGGCGTCCACCACGCTGACCTGGCTGCGTCCGACGGTGAAGTTCACGTCCTTGGACTGGGTGCCGTAGACACCGTCCGCGCCCTCGACGCCCTTCAGACGCAGGCTGAGCTTGACCTTCGTGCCCTTGGCCCAGTAGTTCTCCGGGCGGAAGTCCAGGCGCTGGTTGCCGAACCAGTGGCCCTTGACGGGCACCGAGGGGCTGGCCGTGACCGTGATGGCCTGCTGGACCGACTTCTGGTTGGTGACCGGGCGGTTGAAGTTGAGCGAGACCTCCATGCCCGTGCCGACCGTGGAGCCGTCCTCCGGCGTGAAGTAGCCGACGAAGGTGTCCTTGGGGACCACGGTGGTGAAGGTGGAGTGCTTGGCGGACTCCCGGCCGTCGGCGTCCTTGGCCACGGCGTCCACCGTGTACTTGGTGTTGGGGCCGAGGTGCTCCGACGGCTCCCAGGCGGTGCCGCCCTTGGTGATCCTGCCGGGGACCTTGTCGCCCTTGTCGTCGGCGACCTCGACGCTGGTGAGCTTGCCCTTGGACGCGGTCACCTTGAGCGTGCCGTCGGTGGCGACGTCGGCGGCCTTGTTCTTGGGGACGATGTTCACCACGGCAGCGGAGGCGGCGTTCTTGCCGCCGCCCTTGCCCGAGCCGCCCGAGCCGCCCTTGGCGTCACCGCCGTCATCGCCACCGCACGCGGTGGCCACCAGCATCACGGCACCCACCAGCAGTGCCAGCGCGGCGTTGCGGTTGCGGGCGCCCAGCGGCGCATTCTTTCGGAGCGCTGTGGCGCGCGCCGCCCGTATCGGCTTCAACTCGTCTCTCCCCTCGCGGCCGACCGCCCGGTGCCGCGCTTGTGCGCGCCCCTGTCTCAGTTGGTTCCCGGCCGAGTTCACCCTGACCCCCATGCGTGCTGCGCGGGCAGAACCTCTTGCACCACGCACGCCGATTAGATAACCACACCCCGCGGCCCCAAATGCCCGCCGGATTGTCACCGTTCGGTCCCAAGAACGCCGTGGTGCCCGTCTGGTGGCCGGATCCACCGCGTGCACGACTGGACAAAGGCGGACGTTTCATCTCGTCAGCGCACTGCCGGCGACCCATGTCGGCCAGTCCATGTTCCACCCGTTGAGTCCGTTGTCCGCGGCCACCGTCCGGTCGTGCGAGTTGACCACCTCCACCACGTCACCGGACATGGAGTGGGTGTAGAACCAGGCCGCAGGGGTGCGGCCGGTGAGGGAACGGGCGGCGGGGACGACTCCCTTGGCCTCGCGGTCGCCGCTCTTGACGTCCTGCAGGCCGATGCAGCCGTGGCTGACGTTCGCTGTGCCGAACGTCTCCTGCGGAGCCCAGTAGTTGCCGTGGATGAAGGTGCCCGAGTCGGTCAGGCGCATCGCGTGCGGAACATCCGGGATGTCGTACTCGCCGCCGAAGCCCACGGTGTCCCCGTTCATCCGGGTCAGCTCGTACCGGTCGGTGATCACCATGCGGCCGTTGTACGTGGTGTTCCGCGGGCTGCCCGCGGTGATCGGCAGAACCTTGACCACACGGCCGTTGCGGCGCACGGTCATCGTGTGCGCGGCCGCGTCCACCGTGCTCACCATCGAGCGGCCGACGGTGAAGCGGACGGTCCTGGTCTGCGTGCCGTAGACCCCGGGCCCGCCCTCCACGTCCTTCAGCCGCATCCGCAGCGTCACTCTGGTGCCCGGCAGCCAGTACTCCCTCGGCCGCACGTCCAGGCGCCGGTTGCCGAACCAGTGCGCGGCCACCTCCACGGCCGGCTCCGCCGTCACCGTGATGCCGCGCTCCACCGCCGCCCGGTCGGTGATCGGCCGGTTGAACCTGACCGACACCGGCATCCCGACCCCCACGGTCGAGCCGTGCTCGGGTGTGTAGAAGCCCTTGAACGTGTCCTTGGGCACGAGGGTGGTGAACGTGGAGTGCCTCGCCGCCTCCCGGCCGCTCGCGTCCACGGCCACGGCGTCCACCGTGTACGCGGTCGCCAGCGCCGGCGGGTGGTCCGGCAGCCAGCTGCGGCGGTCCCGGCTGAACCGCCCCGGAACCACCCGGCCGTCGGAGCCGCGTACCGCCACCCGGGTGAGCTCACCGTGAATCGCGTCGACCCTCAGCTCGTCCGCGGGGGCCACATTCTCGGTCGCGTTTCCCGGCGTGACCTTCACCACGGCCCGCGACACCTGAGGACGTGCCTCCGTGTGCGCCCGGCCACCCAGGTCCCCGCACGCCGTGACCAGCAACAACGCCAGTCCGACGGCCACACGCAGCACGGCCCCGCGGGCGCCTCCCACTGCCTCCACTGGCTCTCTACCTCTCGGCCGAAGCATCTCCCTCCGGTGTCAACGACCGCCCCTCCGATGAGGAAACGTGACACTTGCACTCGTTCCGGGAAGTAGTTGGTGGAGAAGCGGCGCCGCATGCTGCGTACGGGGCCGCGGCGGGCGGGCCGCTGCGAGCCGCGGGAGGTCGAGCCGGTGTCGGAAGCACCCCAGCAGGAGGCACAGGAGGCGGACGGGACGGACGGGCGGCCCGGACCGGTGATCGCGCTGCGCGCGGGCGCCGGACCGCGGCCGCTCAGAGTCGAGGCGGTCCCGGACACGGCCAGGGTCCACGCCGTCCCCGGCGTGCCCGAGGTCGAGGTGTGGCCGGGGCGACCGCAGCCGCTGGGCGCCCGCTTCCACATCGGCCCCGACGGTCTGCCGGGCACCAACTTCGCGATGTGGGCCGGAGGCGCGGAGGCCGTCGAGCTGTGCCTGTTCGACGACGAGGGGCAAGAGACCCGGCGCCTGCTGACCGACCAGACCCACCAGATCTGGCACGGATTCGTACCCGGCATCCGCCCCGGGCAGCGGTACGGCTACCGGGTGCACGGCCGCTGGGACCCCTGGACGGGAGCGCGCTGGAACCCGGCGAAGCTCCTGCTTGACCCCTACGCCCGCGCGGTGGACGGGGAGTTCGCCCTGCCGCCCGAGGTGTACGCCCATGTGCGCGACTGGCCCGAACCGGAGGTGGCCGACACCGTCAGGGACAATCGCGACTCCGCCCCATTCGTCCCCAAAGGCGTGGTGGTGGACGACCGCTACGACTGGTCGGAGGACCGGCGCCCCAAGACGCCGTGGGCCGACTCCGTGATCTACGAGATGAACGTGCGCGGCTTCACCAAGACGCACCCCGGCATCCCCGAGGAGCTGCGCGGCACCTACGCCGGGCTGGCCCACCCCGCCGCCGTGGAGCACCTGGTCCGGCTCGGGGTGACGGCCGTGGAGCTGCTGCCCGTGCACCAGTTCGCCTCCGAGGACCATCTCCAGCGCCGGGGGCTGGCCAACTACTGGGGCTACAACTCCATCGGCTACTTCGCCCCGCACGCCGCGTACGCCGCCTCGGGCACCCGCGGCCAGCAGGTGGGCGAGTTCAAGAGGATGGTGCGCGGCCTGCACGACGCGGGGATCGAGGTCATCCTCGACGTGGTCTACAACCACACCGCCGAGGGCAGCGAGCTCGGGCCGACGCTCTCCCTGCGCGGCATCGACAACCGCGGCTACTACCGGGTGCAGGACGACCCCCGCCGCTACGCCGACTACACCGGATGCGGCAACACCCTGGCGGTCGTCCAGCCGCACGTGCTGCGGCTCATCACGGACAGCCTGCGGTACTGGGTGACGGAGATGGGCGTGGACGGCTTCCGCTTCGACCTGGCCGCCGCCCTCGCCCGCTCCATGCACGACGTGGACATGCTCTCGCCGTTCCTCGCCGTCATCGCCCAGGACCCGGTGCTCAGCAGGGTCAAGCTCATCGCCGAGCCCTGGGACATCGGCAGCGGCGGCTACCAGGTCGGAGCGTTCCCCCCGCTGTGGACGGAGTGGAACGACAGGTACCGCGACGCCGTGCGGGACTTCTGGCGGGGCGCCCACCCCGATGTGCGCGACCTCGGCTACCGGCTGTCCGGCTCCTCCGACCTGTACGCGCACAACGGCCGCCGACCGTACGCCTCGGTCAACTTCATCACCGCGCACGACGGCTTCACCCTGCGGGACCTGGTCACCTACGAGCGCAAGCACAACGAGGCCAACGGCGAGGACAACCGGGACGGCACCAACGACAACCGCTCCTGGAACTGCGGCTACGAGGGTGAGACCAGCGATCCGGCCGTGGTCCCGCTGCGGCGCAGGCAGCTGCGCAATCTGCTGGGCACCCTGCTGCTGTCCACGGGTGTGCCCATGCTGGTGGCGGGCGACGAGATGGGGCGCACCCAGGGCGGCAACAACAACGCGTACTGCCAGGACAACCCCATCGGCTGGGTCGACTGGTCCCTGCTGGAGGACCGCCCGGGCAACGAGGGATGGCGCTCCCTGTTCGACCTCACCTCACGGCTGATCTCGCTGAGGCGCAGGCACCCCGTGCTGCGCCGCCACGCGTTCTTCTCCGGTCGTCCGCAGCACCCGGGGGGACTTCGGGACCTGGCCTGGTTCAACACGCGCGGGCGGGAGATGACGGAGGAGGACTGGTACGCGCCGACGGCCACGCTCGGGATGTTCCTGTCGGGCCGTGACATACCCCGGCGGGACCGCAAGGGGCGGCCGGTCGTCGACGACAGCTTCCTGCTGGTGCTGCACTCGTCCTCGCAGCCGATGCGGTTCACCCTGCCGGGGCGGCCGTGGGCGAAGGAGTACGAGGTGGTCGTGGACACCGCGCTGGAGGACCAGTCGGACGGGCCCGAGGCGCGGTATCCGGCCGGGGGGTGTGTCACGCTGCGCGGCCGGTCGCTGATGCTGATGAGGGCCGTGCCGGTGGGGCGGGCAGGGGTGGTGGCTGTTCCGTGAGGCGGTGAGGCGGTGAGGCGGGGCGGGGGTGCGACGGCGCTCGGGGCGCTTCGGGCACACGGGCCCGGCAGGGGCGCCGTGCCCGCGCCACGGCCGGGCCCGTGCCGCGCCCGCCGGACGCGGCGGGAAAAGCAGATGAGGAGTGTCAGTACCGTTCCCTAAGCTCGCACGTGATGTCCAGGAATCCGTCGCACCTTCCCTCCAAACGCTCCCCCGTCCGCTCCCTGCTGCGTCTGCGGCCCTATGTCCGCCCGGTCCGCGTGCGCCTGCTGGCCTCGGCTGCCGTGGCGACGGTCGCCTCCTGCGTCGGACTGGTCATTCCCCTGGTGCTCAAGGAGATCGTCGACGGGCCCGTGGCACACGGCGATCCGGGCGGGGTGTGGTGGCCGGCGGCGCTGGTGCTCCTGCTGGGCCTCGCGGAGGCGGGGCTGTTCGGTGTGCGGCGATGGCTGGTGGCCCGCCCGCTCGCCGGGGTCGAGGCGTCGATGCGCGCGGACCTGTACCGGCATCTGCAGCGGCTGCCGACCTCGTTCCACGACCGCTGGGCGTCCGGGCAGCTGCTCTCCAGGGCGACCAGCGATCTGTCCGTGCTGCGGCTCTTCCTGGTCTTCCCGCTGGTGTTCCTGCTCGTCAACGCGGTCACGTTCGTCGTCGGCATCGTCGTCCTGCTCAGCCAGGACTGGCTGCTGGGCCTCGTCCTGCTCCTGCCGACCGCGCCGCTGGTCGTGCTGTGCTCCTACTTCGAGACCCGGTACGCGCTCGCCGCCCGCAAGGCACAGGACCAGGCGGGCGACCTCGCCACCGTGGTCGAGGAGTCGGTGCTCGGCATCCGGGTCATCAAGTCGTTCGGCCGTCACCGCAGCATGGCCCGGGACTTCTGGCGGCGCAGCCGGGAGCTGAGGACCACCGAGCTGAGGAAGGCCGAGCTGCTCGCCGATATCTGGGCCGTCATCATGACGCTGCCCGAGGTGGCGATCGGCTCGGCGCTGGCGATCGGTGCCACGCGGGTGGCGGACGGAGAGCTGACGGCGGGCACACTGGTCGCGTTCCTGACCACGGCCCTGGCGCTGCGCTGGCCGGTGGAGTCACTGGGGTGGCTGCTGGCGTACAGCAATGACGCCGCCTCGGCCGCCGACCGGTATTTCGAGGTCATGGACACCCCCACGACCCCGGACGCGCCGGAGACCGGGGACACCGGAGACATCGCCGACACCGGGGACACCGGAGACACCGCCGACACCGCGGACACCGGGGGAACGCCGATGGCCGCGGACCCACCCAGGTCCCCCCGCACACCGAAGGCCCCGGCCGCGCCCGACGGCATCCGGTTCGAGGGGGTGCGCTTCCGCTACCCCGACGCCCCCGAGGGGTCGCCGGATCTGCTGACGGGTGTGGACCTCCACATCAGGAGCGGCGAGACGATGGCGCTCGTCGGTGCCACCGGCTGCGGCAAGACGACACTGACCGCGCTGCTGCCCCGGCTGTACGAGGCGACCGGCGGCCGGATCACCCTCGACGGAGTGGACATCGCCGAGCTCCCCCGGCACCGGCTGCGGAAGCTGGTCGCGGTCGCCTTCGAGGAGCCCACCCTCTTTTCGGCCACCGTCCGGGAGAACGTCGCCATGGGGGCGCCCGGTGCCGGGGAGGCGGCGCTGCACAAGGCCCTGACCACCTCTCAGGCCGACTTTGCGCACGGGCTGCCCCAGGGGCTCGACACCGAGGTCGGCGAGCAGGGCCTGAGCCTGTCCGGGGGGCAGCGCCAGCGGCTCGCCCTGGCGCGGGCGGTGGTGGGGCAGCCGAGGTTCCTGGTGCTCGACGATCCGCTGTCCGCGCTCGATGTGCACACCGAGGCACTGGTCGAGGGCGCGCTGCGGCAGGTGCTGGCGACGACCACGGCCCTCGTGGTGGCCCACCGGCCGTCCACGGTGCTCCTCGCCGACCGTGTCGCCCTGCTCTCCAATGGCCGGATCTCGACGGTCGGAACCCACCATGAACTCCTCGACAGCTCTCCCGCCTACCGCGAACTGATGTCCGGTGAGAGGAGCCCCATCCGATGACCACCGTCACCGAACCGCCCGAGGAGGACGGCAGCGCCCTTGCCGACGGCCGGCCGGCGCAGACCGTTCAGGCTCCAGAGGCTCCCCATCGCGAACCCGCGCGGTCCCCGGGGACACCGCCACCCGCCGCTCCCGACGACGACACCGACGAGCACCCGTCACCCCCCGGGGTCTCCCGGGCCCTGCTGGGCTCGCTCCTGCGCCCGCACAAGTGGCGCACCGCGCTGGCGATGGGGGTCATCCTGCTCCAGCAGGCCGCGGTCCTGGCCGGGCCCCTGCTGGTGGCGTTCGCCATCGACCGGGCGATCCCGGCCCTGCGGCGCGACGACTCCGGCCCGCTGATCGCGGTGGTCTGCGTCTACATCGTCTGCGCTCTCGCCTCCGGGCTGCTCCAGGCCCTGTTCATCCGGGTGTCCGCCCGGGTCAGCCAGGATGTCCTGCTCGACCTGCGGGGAAGGATCTTCCGCCATGCCCAGGCGCTGAGCCTGGACTTCCACGAGCGCTACACCTCCGGCCGGATCATCGCGCGGGCGACGAGCGATGTGGACGCGCTGCGCGAGCTGCTGTCCGAGGGGCTCGAGGAACTGATCCAAGTGGCGCTGTCGGCGGTCTACATCTCGGTCGTCCTCCTTGCGCTGGACTGGGAGCTGGGGGCGGCGGCGGCGGCCTCCTTCGTGCCGCTGTACTTCATCGCCCGGTCCTTCCGCCGCCGCACCCGGGAGGTCTACCGGCGCACCCGTACGGCGGTGGCCTCGGTGATCGTGCGGTTCACCGAGACGATGAACGGGATCCGGCCGGTGCAGGCTTTCCGCCGCGAGGAGGCGAACGACAAGGAGTTCCACCGGCTCAACAGCGCCTACCGCCGGGCCAACGGCGACTCGGCCCTGGAGATGGCGCGTTTCGTGGTCAGCGCGCGGACCATGGCCAATGCCGTGATCGCCGCGATCCTCGTCTGGGGCGCCTACCGGGTGGCGGACGGCGGTCTGGAGCTGGGTGTGATGGCGGCCTTCGTGCTCTATCTGCGCCGCCTGTACGACCCGGTGGACCGGCTGGGGATGTTCCTGAACAGCTATCAGTCGGCGGCGGCCGCGCTCGACAAGATCGCCGCGCTGCTGGCCAACCGTCCCGCCGTGCCGGAGCCGCGGCAGCCGGTGCCACTGCCAGCGCCCCAGGGCGAGGAGCCCGGCCGGGAGGTCGTCTTCGACGGGGTCCGGTTCGCCTACCGCGAGGGCGTCGAGGTGCTGCCGCGCTTCGATCTGAAGATCCCGGCGGGGCAGACGGTCGCGGTGGTGGGGGCGACCGGCGCGGGCAAGTCCACGCTGGCCAAGCTCCTGGTGCGCTTCTACGACCCCACGGGCGGGCGGGTCCGGCTCGACGGCGTGGACCTGAGAGACCTGGAGACCCCGGAGCTGCGCCGGGGGGTGGTGATGGTGACTCAGGAGTCGTTCCTGTTCTCGGGGACGGTCGCCGAGAACATCGCGGTGGGCCGCCCGGACGCCACCCGCGAGCAGGTCGAGGAGGCGGCGCGGGCGATCGGCGCGTTCGACTTCATCGCCGCGCTGCCGGAGGGATTCGACACGGATGTCCGCAAGCGCGGCGGGCGCATCTCCGCGGGTCAGCGCCAGTTGGTGGCGTTCGCGCGGGCACTGCTGGCGGACCCGGCGGTGCTGATCCTGGACGAGGCGACGTCGTCGCTGGACATCCCGGGTGAACGGGCGGTGCAGCGGGCCATGCACACGGTGCTCGCCGGCCGTACGGCGGTCATCGTCGCGCACCGGCTGTCGACCGTGGAGATCGCCGACCGGGTGCTGGTGATGGACGCGGGGCGGATCGTCGAGGACGGGCGGCCGGCGGAGCTGATCGGTGGAACCGGACGGTTCGCGACGCTGCACAGGGCGTGGCGCGACAGTCTGGTCTAGACCCTCTTCCGTACGGCTGTTCAGACTGTGTTCGAGCCCATTTCGAACCCGTGCGGCGTTCCGTTATCCGAACCCAGGCAACAGCACAACGGACAGTGCCAGCCTGAGCTGCCCGTTCGCAAGAGCGTCTGACGCAATACGGCCAATTTTTGTCGCGCTCCTGACAGAAGTGCCCCATCGGTGGCAGGCTTCCTTCGGCCGACTGGCGGGAACCTCACTCCCGCCGCCGGAGGCCGATTCCGCAGTTCGCACTTTCCGCACCGTGCTCATCGCTCTGCCCGGACGGCACACCCTGCCGGAGCCGGTTCCTCACACGGTCACGACAGCGTGACCGATGCAGAAGGAGATTGAGTCCGAGTGAGACGATCCTCCCGCTCCACCATGCCCGGCGGCAGAACCTCGGCTTCACGCCGCACCGCCGCGGGCGCACTCGTCGCCGTGACCGCCCTGCTCGCCGTGGGTGTCCAGTCGGCGCCGGCCGGCGCCAGGCCGGGCGGCCGCGCCCAGCCGCAAAAGGTCGTGGAAAAGGTCAGGGCCGGGGCCCTGCCGCTCAAGCTCACCCCGGCGCACCGCGCCGAGCTCCTGCGGTCGGCCAACGAGACCAAGGCCGACACCGCCAAGGCCCTGCGCCTCGGCGGCAAGGAGAAGCTCATCGTCACCGACGTCGTCAAGGACGCCGACGGGACGACCCACACGCGGTACAACCGCACCTACGACGGACTGCCCGTCCTCGGTGGCGACCTGATCGTGCACCGCGCGAGCAGCGGGGCCACCAAGTCGGTCACCAGGGCGACCAACGCCACCATCAAGGTCCCCTCGACCACCGCCGCGTACACGGCGGCCAAGGCGCAGGCGGCGGCGCTGAAGTCGGCCCGCTCCCAGGGCGCCAAGAAGGCGAGCGCCGACCGCGCGCCGCGCAAGGTGATCTGGGCCGCCCGCGGTGTGCCGACCCTCGCATGGGAGACGGTCGTCGGCGGCTTCCAGGACGACGGCACCCCGAGCCAGCTGCACGTCATCACCGACGCCACCACCGGCGCCAAGCTGTACGAGTACCAGGGCGTCAAGCAGGGCACCGGTAACAGCATCTACAGCGGCCAGGTGACCATCGGCACGGCGCAGTCCGGCAGCACGTACCAGATGAACGACACCGCACGCGGTGCCCACAAGACCTACAACCTCAACCACGGCAGCTCCGGAACCGGCACGCTGTTCACCGACGCCGACGACGTATGGGGCAACGGGACCAACAGCGACGCGGCCAGCACGGGTGTCGACGCCCACTACGGCGCGGCCCTGACCTGGGACTACTACAAGAATGTGCACGGCCGCAGCGGCATCCGCGGGGACGGCGTCGGCGCCTACTCGCGTGTCCACTACGGCAACGCCTACGTGAACGCGTTCTGGAGCGACTCCTGCTTCTGCATGACCTACGGTGACGGCTCGGGCAACGCCAAGCCTCTGACGTCCATCGACGTCGCCGGCCACGAGATGACCCACGGCGTGACCGCGGCCACCGCCAAGCTGGTCTACAGCGGAGAGTCCGGCGGCCTGAACGAGGGCACCAGCGACATCTTCGCCAGCGCCGTCGAGTTCTACGCCAACAACAGCAAGGACGTCGGCGACTACCTCATCGGCGAGAAGATCGACATCAACGGCGACGGCACCCCGCTGCGCTACCAGGACAAGCCCAGCCGCGACGGCACCTCGCCCGACAGCTGGTACTCCGGCATCGGCGGCATCGACGTGCACTACTCGTCGGGCCCGATCAACCACTGGTTCTACCTGGCGTCCGAGGGCAGCGGCCCCAAGGACATCAACGGGGTCCACTACGACAGCCCGACCAAGGACGGCCAGCCGGTCACCGGCATCGGCCGCGCCAACGCCGAGAAGGTCTGGTTCAAGGCCCTGTCGTCGTACCTGACGTCCAACAGCAACTACGCGGACGCCCGCACCCAGGCGCTGAAGGCCGCCGCCGACCTGTTCGGCAACGGCAGCACCAGCTACAACAACGTGGCCAACGCGTTCGCGGGCATCGGTGTCGGCAGCCGCATCGTCAGCGGTGTCTCGGTCACCAACCCGGGCAACCAGACCGGCACCGTGGGCCAGGCCGCCGGCCTGCAGATCCAGGCGACCAGCACCAACCCCGGCGCCCTGAGCTACTCGGCCACCGGGCTGCCCGCCGGCCTGTCGATCAACTCCTCGACCGGTCTGATCTCCGGGACCCCGACCACCGCGGGCACCAGCAATGTGACCGTCACGGTGACCGACTCCCAGGCCAAGACCGGCACCGCCTCGTTCACCTGGACGGTCAACCCGGTCGGCGGCGGCAACGTCTTCGAGAACACCAACAACGTCAACATCCCCGACGCGGGCGCGGCGGTGGAGTCCCCGATCACGGTCAGCGGCCGTACCGGGAGCGCCCCCTCCAACCTCCAGGTGGGTGTGGACATCAAGCACACCTGGCGCGGTGACCTCGTCATCGACCTGGTCGCCCCCGACGGGTCCGCCTACCGGCTGAAGAACTCCAGCGCGAGCGACTCCGCCGACAACGTGATCACGACCTACACCGTGAACGCCTCCAGTGAAGCCGCCAACGGCGTCTGGAAGCTGCGGGTCCAGGACGTGTACTCGTTCGACACCGGCTACATCGACAGCTGGAAGCTCACCTTCTAGCCGTAGCCCGCAAGCGCCGAGCGCCCGGTGGCGATGACGCTGCCGGGCGCTCGTGCCGTACTCGGTACCGCGGTCCCCAGGGGCTACCGCAGCACGCCGGACGACATCCCCTCGGACTCCGCGGGAATCGCCACCAGCCCCAGCTCGGCGCCGGACGCCAGCAGCCGGTGCGAGGGCAGGATCCGCACGGTGTAGCCGAACGGGCCGGTGCGGTCGAGGGCGAGCGGTCCCTCGAAGAGCCAGCGGCCCTCCAGGTCCGGCCGCCCCGCGGGCTTGAGCGCGACCGCGGTGCCGTCGGTGATCCGGTCCCCGTCGTCGACGCGGCCCGCCACCACCTGCACGTCCACATCCCCGGAGTCCAGGTCGCCCAGGGCCACCTGCACCCGCAGCGAGAGCGCTCCGCCGAGCTCCGGCGCGTCACCGAGCCCGGTGGTCTCCACATGGTCGACGGCGACCCGGGACCAGTTGGCCCGGACCCTCGCCTTCCATGAGGCCAGCTCGGAGGCGCCGCCCGCGGCCAGCCTGCGGTTGGCCTGCGCCGCCGGGGCGTACAGCCGCTCCACGTAGTCGCGGACCATGCGCCCGGCCAGCACCTTCGGGCCGAGGGTGACCAGGGTGTGCCGCACCATCTCGATCCACCGCTGCGGCACGCCGTCAGCGCCCCGGTCGTAGAAGCGCGGTGCCACCTGGTTCTCCACCAGGTCGTACAGCGCCGCAGCCTCGAGGTCGTCGCGGCGGTCGGGCTCGGGATGCCCCTCGGCCCCGATGCCGTCGGCGGTGGGGATCGCCCAGCCGTTGTCACCGTCGAACCACTCGTCCCACCAGCCGTCCAGCACCGACAGGTTCAGGCAGCCGTTGAGCGCCGCCTTCATCCCGGAGGTGCCGCACGCCTCCAGCGGGCGCAGCGGGTTGTTCAGCCAGACGTCGCACCCCGGGTACAGGTGCTGCGCCATCTTCATGCCGTAGTCCGGCAGGAAGACGATGCGGTGGCGCACCTTGGCGTCGTCGGCGAAGCGGACCAGCTCCTGCACCAGCCGCTTGCCGCCGTCGTCGGCCGGGTGCGCCTTGCCCGCCACGACGATCTGGATGGGCCGTTCGGGGTGCAGCAGGAGCTCGGTGAGCCGGTCGCGGTCGCGCAGCATCAGCGTGAGCCGCTTGTAGGACGGAACCCGGCGGGCGAAGCCGATGGTCAGCACGTCGGGGTCCAGGACATCGCAGACCCAGCCGAGTTCGGCGGCGCCCGCGCCGCGCTGGCGCCAGGCGTCGTAGAGCCTTCGCCGCACGTCCTCGACGAGCTGGGCGCGCAGGACCCTGCGCAGCTCCCAGATCGAGGCGTCGGGGATCTCGGCGACGGCTTCCCACCGGGGCGAGGCGCCGACCATCATGGCGCGTTCCACCCGCTCGGCGCCGGCCTGCCGGGCCCCCAGCTTCAGTACCTCGGGTGCCACCCATGTGGGGGCATGGACGCCGTTGGTGATGGAGGTGATGGGCAGCTCGGTGGAGTCGAAGCCGGGCCACAGGCCGTTGAACATCTCCCGGCTGACCTGGCCGTGCAGTGTGCTGACGCCGTTGGCGCGCTGGGCCAGGCGCAGGCCCATCACCGCCATGTTGAACAGATTCGGCTCTCCGCCCGGGTAGCTCTCGCTGCCGAGCGGCAGGATGTGCTCCAGGGGGACGCCGGGCAGCGCCCCGTCCTCGCCGAAGTGGCGGGAGACGAGTTCGCGGTCGAAGCGGTCGATGCCCGCGGGCACCGGGGTGTGGGTGGTGAACACCGTTCCGGAGCGGACGGCTTCGAGGGCCGCCTCGAAGCCGAGCCCGTTGCCCTCGGCGACGAGCTCCCGGATGCGTTCGAGGCCGAGGAAGCCGGCGTGGCCCTCGTTGGTGTGGAAGACCTCGGGTGCGGGGTGCCCGGTGAGGCGGCAGAAGGCGCGCACGGCACGGACTCCGCCGATGCCGAGCAGCATCTCCTGGAGGAGGCGGTGCTCGCTGCCGCCGCCGTAGAGGCGGTCGGTGACGTCCCGTTCGCCCGCGCTGTTCTCCTCGATGTCGGAGTCGAGCAGCAGGAGCGGGACCCGGCCGACCTGGGCGCACCAGATGTGCGCCTTGAGGGAGCGGCCGCCGGGCAGGGCGATGCTGATCAGAGCGGGGGTGCCGTTGTCCTCGCGGACGAGGGTCAGCGGCAGCTCATTGGGGTCGAGGACGGGGTAGTGCTCCTGCTGCCAGCCCTCGCGGGAGAGGGACTGGCGGAAGTATCCGTGGCGGTAGAGCAGGCCGACCCCGATGATGGGCACACCCAGGTCGCTGGCGGCCTTGAGATGGTCCCCGGCGAGGATGCCGAGGCCGCCCGAGTACTGCGGGAGGACCTCGGTGATGCCGTACTCGGGGGAGAAGTAGGCGATGGCTGCGGGCAGTTCCGCGTCGTCCCCGTGGGGGGCGGGCGGGGCGTTCTCGATCGCTGCCTGGTACCAGCGGGGATCGGTCAGGTAGCCGCGCAGGTCCTCGGAGGCGGCCGCGAGCCGCTCGAGGAACGCGCTGTCCTGGGCGAGGTCCGCCAGGCGCTGGGCGGAGACGGCGCCCAGAAGCTTCACCGGGTCGCCCCCGGTGGCCTGCCAGGTCTCGGGATCGAGGGATTCGAACAGCTCTCGGGTCTCGGGGCTCCAGGACCAGCGCAGGTTCTGGGCCAGCTCGGTCAACGGCTGCAGGGGTTCCGGCAGCACCGTACGCACGGTGAACCGACGAATAGCCTTCACAAGGTCCGACGGTAACGGCACGGACTGCATCCGCTCTCGCATTGGCGCCGAACGGCGTGCTCAACGCACGGAAGGTATACGAGGATTTCACCCGTACGACTCTGCTGACGGTGCACCATCGACTGTGGCCGGATCGCTCCATAGAGTGCTGGTCAGCGTCACGTGTCATCGCGTACGGGGTCGGGCGCCGGTGCTTCGCCATGCCCGAAACGTCGTTAAAATCGCGGTTTCACCGTTACGTTGCTTTTACAATGCCTTGATCGTCACATGTGGAAACCAGAACCGCTGCCCCCAGGCATCCTTGCGGATCGGCGGGGAAGGCTCCCCCGAAGCACGGCCAGTACGTATTCCTGTCCCCACCCGAGCGTTCTCCTCGGTCCCAGCACGATCAGCAACCCCCAGGTGAGGCAATGATCGGTCGCATCCCCGTCCTGGACGTCCGCCCCTCCGTCGAATGCGGGCGCAGGCCCGCCCGCGCCGTGGTCGGTGAGACCTTCGACGTCACCGCCACGGTCTTCCGCGAAGGGCATGACGCGGTCAACGCGAACGTGGTCCTGCGCGACCCCAGCGGCCGACGCGGGCCTTGGACGCCCATGCGTGAGCTCGCCCCCGGCACCGACCGCTGGGGAGCCGAGGTCACGCCGACGGCGGAGGGCAGGTGGTCGTTCACCGTCGAAGCGTGGAGCGACCCGGTCGCCACCTGGAAGCACAACGCGGGCATCAAGATCCCCGCCGGCATCGACGTCCCGCTGATGCTCGCGGAGGGCGCCGCCCTCTTCGAGCGGGCCGCGCGCCGGGTGCCCAAGGAGGACGGCCGGCCGTTGGTGCTGGACGCGCTCGACGCGCTGCGGGACGAGGACCGCACCCCCATGGCGCGGTTCGCGGCGACCCGGACGCCCGAGGTGGAGCGGGTCCTGAGCAGGTTTCCGCTGCGTGAACTGGTCTCCTCCTCCCGCCCCCAGGCCCTGCGGGTCGAGCGGCGAAGGGCGCTGTACGGCTCCTGGTACGAGTTCTTCCCGCGCTCCGAGGGCGCGGTGGTCGATCCGAGGGGGGCCCGGGCGCCGCGGTCGGGCTCCTTCCGCACGGCCGCCAAGCGGCTGCCCGCCGTGGCCGCGATGGGCTTCGACGTGGTCTACCTGCCGCCCATCCACCCGATCGGCGCAGCCTTCCGCAAGGGACCCAACAACGCGCTGTCGGCGGGCCCGCACGACGTCGGCTCGCCGTGGGCGATCGGCTCCCCCGAGGGCGGCCACGACGCCGTTCACCCGGACCTGGGCACGATCGAGGACTTCGACCACTTCGTGGAGCAGGCGCGTGAGCTGCGCATGGAGGTCGCCCTCGACTTCGCGCTCCAGTGCTCGCCGGACCACCCATGGGTCGCCAAGCACCCGGAGTGGTTCGCCCACCGGGCGGACGGCACCATCGCCTACGCCGAGAACCCGCCGAAGAAGTACCAGGACATCTACCCCATCTCCTTCGACAAGGACATGGCGGGGATCGTCGCCGAGACGGTCCGGGTCCTGCGGTACTGGATGGACCACGGTGTGCGGATCTTCCGCGTCGACAACCCGCACACCAAGCCGGTGGTCTTCTGGGAGAAGGTCATCGCCGACATCAACGGCACCGACCCCGACGTGATCTTCCTGGCCGAGGCGTTCACCCGGCCGGCGATGATGCACACCCTGGGGAAGATCGGCTTCCAGCAGTCGTACACGTACTTCACCTGGCGCAACGGCAAGGGCGAGCTCACCGAGTACCTCACCGAGCTGTCCGGCGAGGCCGCCGCCTACATGCGGCCGAACTTCTTCGTGAACACCCCGGACATCCTGCACGCCTACCTCCAGCACGGGGGCCGCGCCGCGTTCGAGGCTCGCGCGGTGCTGGCGGCGACGCTCTCCCCGACGTGGGGTGTGTACGCGGGCTTCGAGCTGTGCGAGAACACCCCGGTGCGCGAGGGCAGCGAGGAGTACCTGGACTCGGAGAAGTACCAGCTGCGTCCGCGCGACTGGGCCGCGGCCGAGGCGCAGGGGCGGAGCCTCGCCCCGCTGATCACCACCTTGAACCGGGCACGGCGGCGCCATCCGGCGCTCCAGGAGCTGCGCAACGTGCGGTTCCACCACGCGGACAACGACGCGGTGCTCGTGTTCAGCAAGCGGACCCGTCTGCCGGAGGAGTCACGGCTGAGGACGGGCGGGCACGGGGACGACCAGGACGAGGCCGTCCCGGCGTACGACACGGTTCTCGTGATCGTCAACCTCGACCCCCACCACACCCGCGAGGCGACCGTCTCGTTGGACATGCCGGAACTCGGCCTGGACTGGGCCGATTCCTTCGCCGTGCGCGACGAGCTCACCGGCGAGACCTACCACTGGGGCAGGGACAACTACGTGCGCCTCGAACCGGGCCGTGCCCCGGCGCACGTCTTCTCCCTGCGACCCACCTCGCAGATCGGAGGGTCACCCAATTGATCGTCAACGAACCCGTCCCGGACACGTTCGAGGACACCCCCGCCAAGGACCGGGACCCGGAATGGTTCAAACGGGCCGTCTTCTACGAGGTCCTCGTCCGCTCCTTCCAGGACAGCAACGGTGACGGCGTCGGGGACCTCAAGGGCCTGACCGCCAAGATGGACTATCTGCAGTGGCTGGGCGTCGACTGCCTGTGGCTGCCGCCGTTCTTCGCCTCCCCGCTGCGCGACGGAGGCTACGACGTCTCCGACTACACCGCGGTGCTCCCCGAGTTCGGGGACCTCGCGGACTTCGTGGAATTCGTGGACGCCGCCCACCAGCGCGGCATGCGCGTGATCATCGACTTCGTCGTGAACCACACCAGCGACCAGCATCCGTGGTTCCAGGCCTCCCGCTCCGATCCGGAGGGCCCCTACGGCGACTACTACGTCTGGGCCGACGACGACAAGCAGTACCAGGACGCCCGGATCATCTTCGTGGACACCGAGACGTCGAACTGGACCTTCGACCCGATCCGCAAGCAGTACTTCTGGCACCGGTTCTTCAGCCACCAGCCGGATCTGAACTACGAGAACCCGCAGGTCCAGGATGAGATCCTGGCCGCGCTGAAGTTCTGGCTGGACCTCGGCATCGACGGCTTCCGGCTCGACGCCGTGCCCTATCTGTTCTCCGAGGAGGGCACCAACTGCGAGAACCTCCCGCGCACCCATGACTTCCTCAAGCAGGTGCGCAAGGAGATCGAGGAGCACTACCCGGACACCGTGCTGCTCGCCGAGGCCAACCAGTGGCCCGAGGACGTCGTCGACTACTTCGGCGACTTCTCCAAGGGCGGCGACGAGTGCCACATGGCGTTCCACTTCCCCGTCATGCCGCGCATCTTCATGGCGGTACGGCGCGAGTCCCGCTACCCGGTCTCGGAAATCCTGGCCAAGACCCCGGCGATCCCGTCCGGCTGCCAGTGGGGCATCTTCCTGCGCAACCACGACGAGCTGACGCTCGAGATGGTGACGGACGAAGAGCGCGACTACATGTACTCCGAGTACGCCAAGGACCCGCGTATGCGGGCCAACATCGGCATCCGCCGACGGCTGGCCCCACTGCTGGAGAACGACCGCAACCAGATCGAGCTGTTCACCGCCCTGCTGCTGTCCCTTCCCGGGTCTCCGATCCTCTACTACGGCGACGAGATCGGCATGGGCGACAACATCTGGCTCGGCGACCGGGACGCGGTGCGCACCCCGATGCAGTGGACGCCGGACCGCAACGCGGGCTTCTCCTCCTCGGACCCCGGAAGGCTCTTCCTCCCGGCGATCATGGACCCGGTCTACGGGTACCAGGTGACCAATGTCGAGGCGCAGATGAGCAACTCCAGCTCCCTGCTGCACTGGACCCGCCGCATGATCGAGATCCGCAAGCAGAACATCGCTTTCGGCCTCGGCTCCTACACCGAGCTGCCGTCGAGCAACCCCAGTGTGCTGGCGTACCTGCGCGAGTACGGGGACGACCTGGTGCTGTGCGTCAACAACTTCTCGCGGTTCGCCCAGCCGACGGAGCTGGACCTCCAGGCGTTCAACGGACGCCATCCGGTGGAGCTGATCGGCGGGGTGCGCTTCCCGGCGATCGGTGAGTGGCCCTACCTGCTGACCCTCGCGGGACACGGCTTCTACTGGTTCAGGCTGCGCCGGGACGAAGCGGGCTGACGAGGTGTCGACCGATCCGCCCGAACTGCCGCGAAGAGTGCGGGCGGAACGGTTTCCCCGGAGCAGCCCCGGGCAGGCTTCCCAGCATCGGACCGGCCGGCCACCCCGGCGCCGGCGCCCCTCGGGGCGCATCCGGGAGACCGCGGCACGGTCCCCGGCGCCACCGGGCCGGCCGTCAGGCCCCCTGGGCCAGTTGCACCCCCTGGACGGACGATCCTCGCACGACACGGCGCCTTCCGCCGGACAGCCACCGTCGTAATCCGGGACACTCCCGGCCACCGAGAGAGGCCCCCGGGGAAAGGACGTCATGTCAGACACCTCCTGGAGCACCTCCGCCGCGCGGACGGGTGGTGCGCCCGGCCTGCGGCGGGCCCCTGCCGCGGGCGGCGAGCTGCTCGACGCCCTGCTCCCCCTGATCCATGGATGGCTGCCGCAGCAGCGGTGGTTCTCCGGCAAGGGCAGACCCATCACGGACATCCGGGTGCTGTCCGGCACCGAACTCGCCGCACCCGCGGGCGACTCCTCCGGCCTGGTGCACCTGCTCCTGCGGGTGCGGCACCTGGGCTCCGGCGCGGGCGACACCTACCAGTTGCTGGTCGGCACCCGTACCACATTGCCCACGTCCCTGGCCCCGGCCCTCATCGGCCGCATCGACGGCGGGGCGCACGACGGACTGCTGGTGCTCGACGCGCTGCACGATCCCGCGCTGGCCGGGCGGCTGCTGGGCCATCTGCGCGACGGCGACCGCTTCTCATGCCTGGGCTTCCACCGCTCCCCCGGCGCCGAGATCCCCACCGGGCTGGGGCCCAGGGTCGGCACCGCCGAGCAGAGCAACACCTCCGTGGTCTTCGGCGACTCGCTCATCCTCAAGGTCTTCCGCCGGGTCAGCCCCGGCACCAACCCCGATCTGGAGCTGACGCTGGCGCTGGCCGCGGCGGGCAGCACGCGGGTACCGGCGCCGGTGGGCTGGTTCGAGACCGTCTGGCCGTACGGCGACGGCGACGGCGCGGGCGAGCCCGTCACCCTGGGGCTGCTCCAGCGCTTCCTGCCCGGCACGGCCGACGGGTGGGAGCTGGCCCTGGCCTCCGTGCCCGAGGGCGACTTCACCGCCGAGTCGTTCCTGCTCGGGCAGGCCACCGCCGAGGTGCACACCGCGCTCGCCCGGGCACTGCCGGTCGAGACCCTCGGCGAGACCCAGATCGAAGGCCTCGCCGACGGCATGACCGCCCGTCTGGAGGCCGCCGCCTCCGCCGTCCCCGCGCTCCAGCCGTACCGCACCGCGCTGCGATCGGCGTTCCAGGACCTCGCCGAACTCGGCCACGGTGGCCGTACCCTGCCCGCCCAGCGGGTCCACGGCGACCTCCACCTCGGGCAGGTGCTGCGCACCCCCGACGGCTGGGTGCTGCTGGATTTCGAGGGCGAGCCCGCCCAGCCGATCGAGGAGCGGCGCCGCCCGCAGCCCGCCGTCCGGGACGTCGCCGCCATGCTGCGCTCGTTCGACTACGCGGCAAGGCACCACGGCGCGGGCCCGCTCGCCGAGGCCTGGGCGAAGCGCAACCGCTCGGCGTTCCTCGCCGGATACGCGACGACCGGAGACCACGACCCGGCCGGGGAACATGTGCTCATGCGCGCGTTCGAGACCGACAAGGCCGTCTACGAGTGCCTCTACGAGGCCCGGCACCGCCCGGCGTGGCTGCCCATCCCCATGTCCGCGATCGAGCGCCTGTCCGCATCCCCCAGCCACTGACCAGTTACCAGGAGGACCTCCCGTGACCCCGCGCCAACCGTCCGAGTCCGTATCCGGGGAGCCCGCTTTCCTTCCCCAGCCCACCCCAGGTGAGGACGGCGGCAGCGGAAAGCGTCCGGTTCCCTCCACGCAGCCGCAGCCGGCTCCGACCGCCGCCTCCGCCGACCCCGCGCCCCCGGCCGCCGCCTCCGCCACGCGGCCGCAGGCATCCCCGGCCTCCCTGACGTCCGGTGAGCTCGACCGCCTGCGCCGTGGCGTCCACCACGACCCGCACTCGGTCCTGGGCGCCCACCGGCTCCCGGACGGCGACATCGCCGTGCGGGTGCTGCGCCCGTTCGCCGAGAGCGTCCGAGTGGAGGCCGAGGGCCTGCGGGCCGAGCTGATCCCCCAGGCCGGAGGGCTGTTCACCGCGGCCCTGCCGCTCACCTGCATCCCCGACCACCGGCTCGTCGTCACCTACGACGGCACCGAGCACACCGTCGAGGACCCCTACCGCTTCCTGCCCACCCTCGGCGAGCTGGACCTGCACCTGATCGGCGAGGGCCGCCACGAGAGGCTGTGGGAGGCGCTCGGCTCGCATGTCACCACGGTCGGCACGGTCACCGGCACCCGCTTCACCGTCTGGGCGCCCAACGCGCTGGGCGTGCGGGTGGCGGGGGACTTCAACAACTGGGACGGCACCAGCCACCCGATGCGCTCGCTCGGCTCGTCGGGTGTCTGGGAGCTGTTCGTCCCCGAGGTGGGCGCGGGCACGCTCTACAAGTACGAGGTCGCCCGCCGCGACGGCTCCCTGACGATGAAGGCCGACCCCATGGCGCGGGCCACCGAGGTCCCGCCCGCCACCGCCTCCGTCGTGACCGTCTCCGAGTACGTCTGGTCCGACCAGAGCTGGATACGGACGCGTTCCGAGCGGTCGGCGCACGAGGCGCCGTTCTCCGTCTACGAGGTCCACCTGCCCTCTTGGCGGCCGGGGCTGGACTACCGGGCGCTGGCCGAGGAGCTTCCGCGGTACGTGAAGGACCTGGGCTTCACCCATGTCGAGCTCATGCCGGTGGCCGAGCACCCGTTCGGCGGGTCGTGGGGCTACCAGGTCACCTCCTACTACGCCCCCACCTCGCGGCTGGGCACCCCGGACGACTTCAAGTTCCTGGTCGACGCCCTGCACCGCGCCGGGGTCGGCGTGATCATGGACTGGGTGCCGGCGCACTTCCCCAAGGACGAGTGGGCGCTGGCGCGCTTCGACGGCACCACCCTCTACGAGCACCCCGACCCTGCGACGGCCGAGCACCCGGACTGGGGCACCCTCGTCTTCGACTACGGCCGCAACGAGGTCCGCAACTTCCTCGTCGCCAACGCCGTGTACTGGTGCGAGGAGTTCCACATCGACGGCCTGCGGGTCGACGCGGTCGCCTCCATGCTCTACCTCGACTACTCGCGCGAGTACGGCCAGTGGACGCCCAACCGGCACGGCGGCCGGGAGAACCTCGACGCGGTCGCGTTCCTCCAGGAGATGAACGCCACCGTCTACCGCCGCTGCCCGGGCGTCGTGACCGTCGCCGAGGAGTCCACCGCCTGGGACGGGGTCACCCGCGCCACCCACCACACCGGGCCCGGCGGCTTCGGCGGCCTCGGCTTCGGCCTGAAGTGGAACATGGGCTGGATGCACGACTCCCTGGAGTACATGTCCAAGGAGCCGGTGCACCGCAAGTACCACCACCACGGGATGACGTTCTCCATGGTCTACGCCTACTCGGAGAACTACTGCCTGCCGATCTCCCACGACGAGGTGGTGCACGGCAAGGGCTCCCTGGTCTCGAAGATGCCCGGGGACTGGTGGCAGCAGCGGGCAAGCACCCGCGCCTACCTGGGCTTCATGTGGGCCCACCCGGGCAAGCAGCTGCTGTTCATGGGCCAGGAGTTCGCCCAGGGCGCGGAGTGGTCGCACGACCGCGGCCCCGACTGGTGGCTGCTCGACCCGGCCTACCCGGCCGAGCCGGACCACCGCGGCGTCCGCGACCTGGTCCGCGACCTCAACCACGTCTACGCGGACACCCCCGCGCTGTGGAGCCTCGACGCCTCACCCGACGGCTTCTCCTGGATCGACGGCGAGGCGGCCGAGGACAATGTCCTCTCCTTCGTCCGCTACGACGACCAGGGCACTCCCCTGGTGTGCGTGAGCAACTTCTCGCCCGTGGTGCGCGAGCACTACCGAGTGGGGGTCCCGGACACCGCCGGGGAGGCCTGGCGCGAAGTCCTCAACACCGACGCGCTGTCCTACGGCGGCAGCGGTGTGGTGGCGCCGGAGTCGGTCAAGGCAGAGGCCGTGGCCTGGAACGGGCGCCGCGGCAGCATCCAGCTCGCGCTGCCGCCGCTGGCGACGGTGTGGCTGAAGCCGGTGTAGGCACCGGGAGCCGCGCCTTCAGGCGGACTTGCGGATCAGCTTGCCGTCGGCGCCCACCACGAACCACTCGCCGTCCAGGCCCTGGCCGCTGGTGTCCCCCGCGGCGGAGTCACCCACGTAGTAGTACAGGGGCCACTGCCCGTACGTCGTCTGCACGGCGCCCTTGGTGCGCTCGGCCTTCCCCAGCAGCGCCTTGTCCGCGCCCTTGCCCGCCGAGGCCTGGTCCTTGCCGGTGAGCGCGGGCCAGACCGCGATGCAGTCGGCGTCGCAGTTGCTCGCCCTGTCCTTGTCCTTCGTGAAGGCGTACAGGGTGCGGCCCTGCTGGTCCACCAGGATCGGGCCGAGGTCGGACTGCGCCACCTTGACCGAAGTCGCGGCTTTCGCACCGCCCTTCGGGGAGTCCGCTGCCTTGCCGCTTCCCCCGTCGCCCCCGCCGCAGGCGGCAAGACCGAGCAGCGCCAGCGGTGTCGCGAGCAGAGCGGTTCGTGCACGCATGGTGACCGTCCTCGTCGTTTCGTAGAGATATTTCCTGACCGGTGTTCACGAGTCACTACGGACGGGGGCGCCCAGAGGTTCAATAGTTTTTGAATCCGTCTAATCCTGGAAGCGATTGAACGCTTCGGACGGGGGTCGCGTATTCCCGGGTGCACTCACACTTCTCGGAAGGATGCAAACCATGCGAAAGAGCGCACTCACCCTCTCGGCCGCCGCACTGACCCTCGGCATCGCCGCCGCCTCCCCCGCGGTGGCCCATGGCACTCACGGCGCCGGGCACGGGGCCGTTGAGGGCTCCGCACATCAGTCCGCTCCGATGACCCCGGCCCATGGCCCTTCGGTCTTCCTGGGCGCCCGGCTGACCGGTGGCCAGGAAGTGCAGGCGCCGGGCGGCCCTGCCGTGGGTGATCCCGACGGCAAGGCGGTGGCACTGGTCCGCGTCCAGGGCGACCGGGTGACCTTCGCCCTCCAGTGGAGGGGGATCGGCGCCCCGACGCTGGGCCACATCCACCAGGGGAAGGCGGGGGCCAACGGGGATGTGAAGGTGCCGCTGTTCGGCACGGCGATGCCCGACACCGTGGACTCCGCGGCTGGTCAGGTGTCGGTGACCGATGCCGAGCTGGCGCAGGACATCCGCAGCAACCCCGACGGGTTCTACGTGAACCTGCACAGCAAGGAGTTCCCGGGCGGTGCCGTGCGCGGACAGCTCAAGCCGCTGAGCCACCCGGTCAACCCGCTCGACATCGTCCGGGGCGGCAAGCTGCACGCGCTGGCCGACGGCGGCCAGGAGGTCCCCGGTGCCGACCCGAAGGTCGCGGTCGGCGACCCCGACGGGCACGCCATCGCCTTCCTGCACCCCCGGGGCACCGAGGTCGACTACTCGCTGGCCTGGGTCAACATCGGCGCGCCCACGCTCGGCCACATCCACCAGGGCGGCTTCGGCAAGAACGGCGATGTGAAGGTGCCCCTGTTCACCACGCCCGTGCCGCAGAACATCTTCGCGATCTCCGGGACCGTGCCCAACCAGAACCCCGCCGTGGTCAAGGAGGTCCGCCACCACCCGGGCGGCTTCTACGCCAACGTCCACACCGCGCAGTTCCCCGGTGGGGCGGTGCGGGGGCAGCTCTTCCAGTGAGCCCGCTCCACCGAGCCCGCTCCACACGGCCCGGGGGCGGGGGGTCCGGGTCCGGGGCGGGGGCCGGGGTCACGGCGAAGTGGCCCCGGCCCAGCGGTAGCAGAGCTCCGGGCGGCCCACCTGGCCGTACTGGGGGGTGCGTTCGGCGAGACCGGTGTCCACCAGGTGCTCGAGATAGCGGCGGGCGGTGATCCGGGAGACACCCACGGCGGCGCCCGCCGAACCGGCGGACAGCCCTTCCCCGGCCTCGCGCAGCGCCGTCGTCACGGCCTCCAGGGTCGGGCCGCTGAGCCCCTTGGGCAGCACGGCGGAACGGGGACCGCGCAGCGCCGACAGCGCCCGGTCCACGTCGTCCTGGCTCGAGGCCTGCCCGGCCCCGGCCATGTCCTCGCGGAAGCGGGCGTACTGCTCGAGGCGGTCGCGCAGCGTCGGGTAGGTGAAGGGCTTGAGCAGGTACTGGACCACGCCGACGGACACCGCCTGACGCACCATCGCCAGATCCCGTGCCGAGGTCACCGCGATGACGTCGGCGGTGTGCCCGGCGGCCCGCAGCGACCGGCAGACCTGGAGCCCGTGCCCGTCGGGGAGGTAGAGGTCGAGCAGGACCAGGTCGACCTGCGGCCGGTCGGGTCCCGGCTGGTTGAGGAAGCGCAGGGCCTCGGTGCCCGAGTGGACCACCCCGGCCACGGCGAAGCCGTCGACCCGCTCCACGTACATCCGGTGGGCGTCGGCCGCGACCACGTCGTCCTCGACGACGAGCACCTGGATCACCCGGCCACCTCGACCCGGTCCAGGGGCAGGCGGACGGTGAAGACCGCTCCCTCGTCCCGGCCTATGTCCACGGACCCGCCGTGGCGGCGGGCCGCCTGCTCGACGAGGGCGAGTCCCAGGCCGCGGCCGTAGGGCTGGGTTCCGGGGGCGTCGGCCGAAGCGGCCGCGTCGGCGGGGGACTCGCGGGTGGCGGCCACCGTCCCGGTACCCGTGGCGCCGGTCTTCGTGGACCAGCCCCGCCGGAAGACCTCGCGGGCGGCGGCCGGGTCCACCCCCCGTCCGTTGTCGGCCACGCGGATCAGCAGTTCTCCCCCGGCCGCGCGCGCGGTCACCGTCACCTTGGGGCGGCTCCCCCGGCGGCCGGCGCCCTCGATGGCGGCGTCCACCGCGTTGTCGATCAGGTTGCCGAGGATCGTCACCAGGTCGCGGGAGCCGAGCCCCGAGGGAATCACCCCGTCGTCGATCTCGCTGTCGGCGGTGATGGACAGCTCGACCCCGCGCTCGTTGGCCTGCGCGGCCTTTCCCAGCAGGAGCGCCGCCAGCACCGGTTCCGCGACCGCGGCGACCACCTGGTCGGTGAGCGCCTGGGCGAGCTCCAGCTCCGCCGTGGCGAATTCCACGGCTTCGTCGGCGCGACCGAGTTCGATGAGGGACACCACGGCGTGCAGCCGGTTGGCGGCCTCGTGCGCCTGCGAGCGCAGCGCCTCGGTGAAGCCGCGCACGGAGTCCAGCTCGCCCGTGAGGGCCTGGAGGTCGGTGTGGTCGCGGAGGGTCACCACCGTGCCTCCGCTCTCGGTGGCGATGGGCGAGGTGTTGACGACCACGACCCGCTGGTCGGTCAGATGCACCTCGTCCACCCGTGGCTCGTCCGAGAGCAGGGCGGCGGTCAGTGACGCGGGCAGGCCGAGCGCCGCGACCTCGCTGCCCTCGACGTCCTCCGGCAGGCCGAGCAGTTCGCGCCCGCCGTCGTTGCACAGGCCGACCCGGCGTCTGCCGTCGAGCAGGAGCAGGCCCTCCCGGACCGCGTGGAGGGTGGCCTGGTGGTAGTCGTACATCCGGCTGAGCTCACCGGCACCCATGCCGTGGGTGTGGCGGCGCAGCCGGGCGTTGACGAAGTAGGTGCCCAGCCCGCACAGGATCAGGGCGGCGGCGGCGACGCCGATCATCGGCAGCACCTGTTTGCGGACCTGCCCGGAGATCGCGTCCACGGTGATCCCCGCGCTGACCAGGGCGCTGACCCTGCCGCTGTCGTTGAAGACCGGGGTGACGACGCGGACCGAGGGCCCCAGGGTGCCGGTGTAGGTCTCGGTGAAGGTCTCGCCCTGAAGCGCCCTGCGGGTGTGGCCGAGGAAATGCTCACCGATGCGGCTGGGGTCGGGATGGGTGTAGCGGGTGCCGTCCGGCGCCATGATCGTGACGAAGGCGACCCCCGACTCGTGCCGGACCTTCTCGGCGTAGGGCTGGAGCGTACGGCTGGGGTCGGGCTCCTGGACGGCCTTCCGGACGGTGGGGGCGGCGGCGATGGCGGCGGCCGTGGCGACGACCTGCTTGCGGGCGGCCTCACGGACCTGGGTGTGGGCGTTGAAATAAGCCAGCACCGCGCACCCGGCCACGACCGCGGCCACGACGACGACCTGCATCGCGAACAGCTGTCCCGCGAGGCTGCGGCGGCGCGGGTGCGAGCGGCGGGGGTCGGGGCGGCGGGGACGGGGACGGGGCGGGTGGTGCTCCGGCATGCCCACCAGTGTGCACCTCGCGGCCGAATCGTTTCCCCGGGGTGAACGAGGCGTTTCGGTGCCGTGGCGTGAACGAAATGAACGCAAGCGTGACCCGTGTCACTCCGGGGCGCATATTCAGCGGGACTCCACCCCACGGGACACGCACGAAGGAGACCTCCATGGCCGCGGACAGCGCACAAGCCGGCCCCCCAGAGCCCCCCGGGGCGCCGCGGACGGCCCTCACCCCCGGGCGGCGCCGGGACAGGACCCACTACCTCTACCTCGCGGTGATCGTCGCCGTGCTCCTCGGTATCGCCGTGGGGTTCGCGGCTCCGGACACGGCGGTGGAGCTCAAGCCGCTCGGTGACGGCTTTGTGAGCCTGATCAAGATGATGATCTCGCCGATCATCTTCTGCACGATCGTGCTGGGCGTCGGCTCGGTGCGCAAGGCCGCCAGGGTCGGCGCGGTCGGCGGTCTGGCACTCGCCTACTTCATGGTGATGTCCACGGTGGCGCTGGCCATCGGCCTGGTGGTCGGCAACATCCTGCACCCGGGCGACGGGCTGCACCTGTCCGAGGCGGCGAAGGCGGCCGGGCACACGCAGGCCGCGGGCGGCAGCGAGGGCACGGTCGACTTCCTGCTGGGGATCATCCCCAAGACGATGGTGTCGGCGTTCACCGAGGGCCAGGTCCTGCAGACCCTGCTGGTCGCCCTGCTGGCGGGCTTCGCCATCCAGGCGATGGGCTCGGCCGGCGAGCCGATCCTGCGGGGCGTCGGGCACATCCAGCGTCTGGTCTTCCGAGTCCTGTCGATGATCATGTGGGCGGCCCCGGTCGGTGCCTTCGGCGCGATCGCCGCGGTGGTCGGGCAGACGGGCGTGGACGCGCTCAAGAGCCTCGCCGTGATCATGCTCGGCTTCTACGCGACCTGCCTGGTCTTCGTCTTCCTCGTCCTCGGCACGATGCTCCGCGTCTTCGCCGGGCTGAACCTGCTGGCGCTGCTGAAGTACCTCGGCCGGGAGTTCCTGCTGATCCTGTCCACCTCGTCGTCGGAGTCGGCGCTGCCGAGGCTGATCGCGAAGATGGAGCACCTGGGCGTGAGCAGGCCGGTGGCCGGTATCACCGTGCCGACGGGCTACTCGTTCAACCTCGACGGCACCGCGATCTACCTGACGATGGCCTCGCTGTACGTGGCCGAGGCCATGGGCAAGCCGCTCTCGCTGGGTCAGCAGATCTCTCTGCTGGTCTTCATGGTCATCGCGTCCAAGGGTGCGGCTGGGGTGACCGGTGCGGGCATGGCGACCCTGGCGGGCGGCCTCCAGTCGCACCGGCCCGAACTCGTCGACGGTGTGGGGCTCATCGTCGGAATCGACCGCTTCATGTCCGAGGCGCGGGCGCTGACCAACTTCGCGGGCAACGCGGTGGCGACCGTCCTGATCGGTACGTGGACCAAGGAGTTCGACAGGGCCAGGGCCGACCAGGTGCTCGCCGGGCGGATCCCGTTCGACGAGACCACGCTCGTGGAGAACGGGCACGGGGAGGCGGCTCCTGCGGGCGAGGCGGTTGTCCCGGCCGGAACGGCTCCGTCACTGGACAAGCCGGACCGGGCGACCGTGGACGCGTGAGCGCACACTCCTGAACCGGGCACGGGGCAGCCCTCCTCCCCTTCTGTGTCGGCTGCCCCGTGCCCGTCCTTCGATGCTCGGGCCGGTTCTTGGTCCGGTTCTGGTCCGACGCTCGGGCCGGTTCCTGGGTCCGCCATCGGCCGCCGGGTCAGCCGCCGGCCGCTCCGGCGGCGGTGATCAGGAGCCGTTCGCCCAGCGGCGTGAGGGTGTGCTCGACCTTGCGGCCGCAGCGACTGGTGGCCACGAGCCCGGTCTCGCGCAGCACGGCCGCGTGCTGGCTGGCGGTGGCGAGCGAGGTGTGCAGCCGCCGGGCCAGCTCCGTGGTGCTGCACCGGTCCGATATCGCCTCCAGCGCCGTCGCCCTCGTCACCCCGAGCAGGGCCCCGAGGTCGTATCGGGGGGCGTCGTCCTCGGCGAGGTCGTCGGGGGCGCCGGCGCTCTGGCGCACCGGGTAGACGAGGACCGGCCGCTCCTGAGGGCCGGTCAGCAGGACATGCTCCGGCGGGCAGAAGAACGACGGCTGGAGGACGAGTCCCCCACCGCCGAGGCGCACCTCGCCGGGCTCGGCGGAACGGGCCTCGAGGACCGAGCCCGACCAGCGGGTGTGCGAGCCCAGCCCGTCCAGCGCCATGGCATGGCCGCTTTGCATCAGCAGCTTGGCGCGGGCCTGGAGTTCTGCCTCGATGACGGCGGCTATGCGGCGCCGGTACGGCTCGATCGCGAAGGCGCGGTAGCAGTCGAGCGCCTCGCGCAGCGGCCCGTCGTCCGGTGGCTGCGGGGCGCCTTTGGCGAGCACGTGCAGTTCGGGGCCCAGCCCCCGCCCGGCGATCTCCCCTGCTGTCGTCCGCCGCCACTCGCCGAAGGCGCCCGCACGGCCGCTGTCGCGCAGGACGCGGATACTGAGGACGGCCTCCGTCCACGGGTCGAAGCCGCGGAACGAGACCTTGGCCAGGTCCTGCGTGGTGAACGCGATGAGAAGCACTCGGCACCCCATGGCCTCTTCCGGCACGCCTCGGTGACGCGCCGTGACAAGTCGATGACACACAGACTTTACGTACTGGGGTTCGGCGGCAACCACGCTTTTCGGCCTTCGCCCCGCGAAGATGGGGAGCAGTACATGCTCTGTTCACTCGGGACGGGGTGATTGCGGCCGAAACTCACCCCTTGGTTTCGGCGCTGAACGAAACCATGGTGGTTCTTCGTATGCCATGGCCATTCTGCATGCCCCGGTGCCCGGGGCCACCGGGGAGGGGACGGTGGCCCCGGACACCGAACCCCCGACAGGGCCGGGATCGTTGGCACAATTGACAGCGGACCCGAGTGCACAGGGGTGATGGCATGGCCCGTTCGGCATGGGAAGCGGTGGAGGCGGTCCAGCGGGAGCTGGCGCCGGAGAGCGGCGCCAACCGCTTGGTGGGGCTGATCGCCGAAGGAAAGGCGTCCCGCCGGACCCTGGGAGCGCTGGCCGCCGAGCAGAGGCACATCGTCTCGAGCGACCGCCGCAGCTTCCTGCACTTGGCCGCGCGTTCGCCGGCGGACTCGCCCGTCGCGGAGTTCTTCGAGGATCTGGCGCGGGGGGAGTCCGAGGCGCTGGGCAGGCTGACACCGTTCGCCGTCGCGTGCGGGCACGACGGGAGTTCGCTGCGTTCCTATGAGCCTCAGCCGGGGTGCCAAGGGTATCCGGCCTACATGGCGTGGATGGCGCTCAACGCCGACCCGACGTCGGTACCGCTGGCCCTGACGGCCAACTTCGCCGCGTGGGGCGGTTACTGCGCGACCGTCAGCGAGGCGTTGGAGCGGCACTACGGCTTCGGGGCGCAGGCACGGGGGTTCTTCGACTTCTTCGCGGAGCCGGATCCGGAGGTGCAGGAGAAGTCGCTGCGGGCCGTGCAGTGGGGTTTGGACATGGGGGCGTCGCTGGAGCGGTCGCGGGGGTACGGCCGGATGCTCCAGGGGTACGAGCTGATGTTCTGGAATACGCTGGCCGACCTCTAGACGGTAGTTGACCGAACAATTTCTCGATTCTGTCCGAAAAGTGAGCAGACCTTTCAGTCCTGATCGAAAGGATGGCGCAGAGTTTGCTGCCACGGACATGATCGGATCGGTCAGCGGGGGTCACCGGCCTCCGACACCCGCAGACTCTCGGGGCCGCCGCTGTGAGGACGGCGGCCCCGAGAACCCCTTTCGGGGCCGGGAGGGCAATCGGGGCGGCACCCCGCCAGGGCCGTGCTTCGCCATGGGAGAGTTGCGCAGGAGAGAGCAGGAGCGAGGGACTGCCACTCCCCTCGTGAAGGAAGCAGTGGGGGCCGGGCACCGCGCACACCAGAACTCGGCGCCGCCCACTCGGGCCGGCGTCCCGCCGCCGAGTCGCACCCGCTCGGCCGCCCGCCGGCGCAAGCGCGCCCGCTCGCCGGCGTGAGCATGCCCGCTCGCCACCCGGCGCCGTCGAGGGTTGCGGGGCGGCGTTCCGCCCGCGCACGGCCGCCGACTCACCGCACACCGCCGGTCACCCCAATCCCGGACTCCGCGCCGCCCGGCCAACCACGCGTCACGTCGCCCTCGGGCGCGGACCGATGCCGCGGCGCACCCGCCGGGCCGTCGGCTCCACCGCGCCGCCGCCGGCAGAGCCGGGTTGGCCGCCTCCACGGCCGGTGCCGGCGCCGTCGTCGGCGCACCGATCCACATCGGCCCGCGCCGCGCCCACCTGCCGACCCGCCGCGGGCGTTGTGCTTCGGTGGCGCGTCGGCGACGAACCCCCGCACCCATCCCCCGCCGCCGCGCAAGCGGTTCATCGCGCGCGGGCGCCACAGGCGCGACCGCTTCCCCGCGCCACCAGCACGCCGCAGGCGCCCACCCCTGCGCCCACCCCTGCGCCGGTACCGCCGTCGGCGCCGCCGCGCGCCACAGAGGCGCCGCTTCCCGCCTGCTCACCGCGCCGCAGGTGCGACCGTTGCCCTGCGCCGCCAGCCCCGCCGCAGCCGCCCGACGCTCCCCCGGACGCCCGCCGCAGGCGGGGGCTGCGGCGCGAACCGGTCCTTGTCCACTGGCTTCCGGGTAACCGTTAGGAAACTTTACTAACCTATCTCTTGTACAGGCCATGACGGCTGGATAACTTCCTCTCGCGCCAGCTCCCGTGAACACGGCAGCCCTCGCATGGAGGTTCGATGTCCAGTCGCAAATCCACAGCCCTCCTCACCGCCACCGCCGTCATCTGCGGCGGAGGTGCGTGGCTCGGCCTCGCCCCGGGAGCGAGCGCCGTCGACACGCCCGCCGTTCCCTTCGGCAGCCACTCCTTCTCCTACGCCTCGGGCACCCTCAAGCCCACGGGCGATCAGGCGGTGCTCGACAAGGCCGTCGTCAACTTCTACAACAAGTGGAAGTCGTACTTCATCAAGCAGAACTGCGGAAACGGCTGGTACGAGGTCTACGCCGCCGACGCCGACCACCCCTACGTCGCCGAGGCGCAGGGCTACGGCATGGTCATCACCGCCCTCATGGCGGGCTCCGACCCCGACGCCAAGAAGATCTTCGACGGCATCCTCAAGTACGTCCTCGCGCACAAGTCGGTGAACAACTCCAACCTCCACGCCGCCGAACAGGACAAGAGCTGCAAGAGCGTCAACGGCTCGGACTCCGCCACCGACGGCGACCTCGACATCGCCTACGGCCTCCTCCTCGCGGACAAGCAGTGGGGCAGCGACGGCACCAACGACTACCTGGATCTGGCCAAGAAGAGGATCAACGCCATCAAGGCGAGCGAACTCAACAGCAGCACCAAGCTGATGAAGCTCGGCGACTGGTCCTCCGGCAGCGACGACAAGATCTCCCGCACCTCGGACTGGATGGCCGGCCACTTCAAGGCGTTCAAGGCCGCCACCGGCGACACCACCTGGGACGCCGTCCTGAGCAAGACCCAGACCGTCATCGCCAACCTCCAGTCCTCCTACGCCCCGGACACGGGCCTGCTCCCCGACTTCGTCGTCAACACCACCACGACCCCCAAGCCCGCGCCGGGCGAGGTCCTGGAGGACGAACACGACGGCCACTACAACTGGAACGCCTGCCGTGACCCGTGGCGCATCGGCTCCGACGCGGTCATCAACGGCGACGCCAAGTCCAAGACGGCCGCGCGCAAGCTCAATGCCTGGGTCAAGACCAAGACCGCGGGCAATCCGTCGAAGATCTACGACGGCTACAAGCTCAACGGCAGCGCCTTCAGCAGCAACAACGAGCCCGCGTTCTTCGCCCCGTTCGCCGTCTCGGCGATGACCGACTCGGGCAGCCAGGCATGGCTGGACGCGCTCTGGAAGAAGATGCTCGCCACCACCCCCAGCAGCACCGACTACTACTCCACCAGCGTGCAGCTGCAGTCGATGCTCGTCGTCACACACAACTACTGGACCCCGTGACTCCCGGCACCGCCCTTCCCCCCCCACACAGGAGATCAGCGATATGAACGGTGAGAACAAGGCTGCCCGCCGCAAGGGGCCGCGCAAGTTGGCACTGGCCGCCGCCACCGGCCTCGCCGCCTGCGCCGCCCTGGGCGCCACCGCCGTGGCCTCCCCCAACCACGCGGGCGCCCCCGCGGCGGCGCCGAAGCTCGCCGGCCCGGTCGGCCTCAACGGCCCCTACCTCTACCTCGGTTGGGGCAACCCGCCGTCGGCGACCTCGGTCATGAGCGCCACCGGCATCAAGCAGTTCACCATGGCGTTCATCCTCTCCGACGGCGGGTGCAACCCCAAGTGGGACGGCGACCGGGCGCTCACGGGCGGCGCCGACCAGTCGACAATCAACGCGATCCGGGCCGCCGGCGGCGACGTCACGGTCTCCTTCGGCGGCTGGAGCGGCAACAAGCTCGGCCAGAAGTGTTCGTCGGCCACGGCGCTCGCCGGGGCCTACCAGAAGGCGATCAACGCGCTGAAGCTCAAGTCGATCGACATCGACATCGAGGCGGGCGAGTTCACCAGCTCGACCGTCCGCGAGCGGGTCGTCGACGCGCTGAAGATCATCAAGGCGAACAACCCCGGGGTGACCGTCTACGTCACCTTCGGCACCACCCGCTCCGGCCCGGACTCCAACGGCAAGGACCTGGTCAAGCGGGGTGCGGCCAACGGCCTGGACATAGACGGCTGGGCCCTCATGCCGTTCGACTTCGACGAGGGCAACGTGGACATGGCCGCCGCCACCAAGTCGGCCGTGGACGGGCTGAAGAACACGGTGGCGAGCGCCTACGGCCTCTCCTCCGACGCCGCCTACCGCAAGAGCGGCTTCTCGTCGATGAACGGCAAGACGGACGTCGCGGGTGAGACCGTCTCGCTCGCCAACTTCAAGTCCATGGTCTCCTACGCCACCAGCCACCACCTGGCGCGGGTCAGCTTCTGGTCGGTCAACCGCGACCGCAAGTGCGGCTCCGGTTCCGACGCCGACTCGTGCAGCGGCATCAGCCAGAACACGTACGACTTCACCAAGGTGCTGGCCACGTACAACGGCTGACACGGACAACGGCCGCCACGGACGGCGGCCGACATGTACAACGGCTGAACCGCGGGGCGGGGCCGGGACGGTCATGGAGCTGGACGACCGACTCGGCCCCGTCCCACGCGCTCCGGCGGAACGGTCTTCAGGCGGGTGGCCACCTCCGCCGCCGCGCGGCGCCAGTTCAAATCGCCGTGCCGCGCGGCGCCGTCATCCCGAACGCGCCCTTGCGCGCCGCCTCGACCGCGTGCCGAGGCGGTTGCCGATCCCGGCGAACCGCACCTGGCCGAAGATGTCCTTGCTGCCCGACTCCCGCGGGGTGACCCACTCCGTATGACGGCCCATCACCTCCACCACCATCACGCTGGTGGGGCTCCGCCGCGGTCTTGAGCGTTGCGCTCGGTCGTCCCGCGGTGCACGGCGGACCTGGTCACCGCGTTCGGCCCGGCGCGGTCGCCGCCGCTGGTCGGGATGCCGATGCGCATGACGACGGCATGACGCCGATGCGCACAGCAGGTCTCCCCGATCGATCGCCCTGACCGGGAAAGTCATCGTTCCACAGGTCCCGGCCGCATCCCGCGGGCCGTGGTGGGCAGGGTGACGGGGACGGGGGACGGTCGCCGGGGTCGAACGCGGAGATCGATTCACTGAGACCGGACATGCCGGTCCGGACCGGCATGTCAGGGACCAAGGGCCACCGAGCTACTTACCCAGCGGCACCGGTACTGTCAAGGGGGATCCAGGGACAATCGTCCTTGTTTGCCCACCGGGTTTGCCCACCGGGTTTGCCCACCGGGTTTGCCCACCGGGTTTGCCCACCGGCATTGGAGTCGTCCGGGGTCCGCCCGGGCCGGGCCGCAGGACCACAGAGGACCGCACGAAGCAGGTACGAGGGACGGCACGAGCAGCACACGGCAGCGAGCCGGAGACGGGAGAGCAGGCGTGGCGCACAGCGTGTACATCACGGGAATCGGGCGGGGCGACGGCCGCCAGGTCGTCGAGCTCGGGGTCATGGACCTGCTCACCCGCCAGGTGGACCGGGTGGGGCTGTTCCGTCCGCTGCGGCACGCCGACCCCGGCTCCCCCACGGGCTACCGCACCGACCACGCCGCCGACCTCCTGCGTGGCCGCTACCGCCTCGACCTGCCGCCCTCACGCCTGTACGGCACGACGTACGAGGAGGCCGCCGAGCTCCAGGCCGAGTCAGGACCGGACGAACTGGTCTCCCGGCTGGTCGAACGCTTCCACGACGTGGCCCGCGACCACGAGGTGGTGCTGGTCCTCGGCACCGACTTCGCCGACACCAACCTCCCGGCGGAATTGGCCTTCAACGCCCGCCTGGCGAACGAGTTCGGCTCCTCCGTCCTGCCGGTCGTCGGCGGGCTCGGACACAGCCCGGAGTCCGTGCGGGCCGAGGTCCGCAACGCCTACCAGGCCTACCACGACCTCGGCTGCGACATCATCGCCATGATCGCCAACCGGGTCGCGCCCGGGGACCGGGCCGCCGTCGCCCGTCCGCTGAACGAGTCGGCGCCCATACCCGTCTACGCCCTGCCCGACGAGCCCGCGCTCTCGGCCCCCACCGTCTCCCAGGTGGTGGAGGCGGTCGGCGGCGAGGTGCTGCTCGGGGACGCGGACGGCCTGGCCAGGGACGTACGCGACATCGTGATCGGGGGCGCCATGCTCCCCCGTTTCCTCGAAGCCCTCACCGAGGGGTGCCTGGTCCTCACTCCCGGAGACCGAGCGGATCTGATCATCGGCTCGCTGGCCGCCCACGCGGCCGGCTCCCCGCCCATCGCGGGCATCCTGCTGACCCTCGACGAGCGGCCGTCCGCCCATGTCACGGCGCTGGCCGCCCGCCTCGCCCCCGGCACCCCCGTGATCTCCGTACCGGCGCTGAGCTACCCCACCGCCACATCCCTGAGCGCGCTGGAGGGACGGCTGACCGGGGCGAGCCCGAGGAAGGCCGAGATGGCGCTGGGCCTGTTCGAGCTGTATGTGGACACCGCCGAGCTCACCCGGCGCTTGTCCGTCTCGCGCACCGAGCGGGTCACCCCGATGATGTTCGAGCACGAGCTGCTGGAGCGCGCCCGCTCCGACCGCAGGCATGTGGTGCTGCCCGAGGGGGCCGAGGAACGGGTGCTGCGTGCCGCCGAGGTGCTGCTGCGCCGCAATGTGTGCGATCTGACCCTGCTCGGCGACGAGGAGGTGATCCGCAAGCGGATCGCCGACCTGGGGATCGATCTCGGGCTCGACGCCGCCGGACCCGGCACCCCCTCCGCCAATCCCCTCTCGGCCCACTCCCTCGCCGCCAACCCCCTCTCGGCCCACTCCGCCTCCGCCCACTCCCCCTCCGCCGACTCCCCCTCCGCCGACAGCACCGACGCCCTCGGCCCCGACGCCTCACGGCCGGCCGGCCTCGACCCCGCCCGCCCGGCCCGTGCCCGGGTGGTGGACCCCTCGACCTCCCCGCTGAGGGAGCGCTTCGCCGAGGTGTACGCCCGGATCAGGGCGCACCGGGGGATGACCGTGGAGCTGGCCCAGGACGTCGTCGCGGACGTCAACTACTTCGGCACGCTGATGGTCCACGAGGGCCTGGCCGACGGCATGGTCTCCGGCGCCGTCCACAGCACGGCCGCCACGATCCGCCCCGGATTCGAGATCATCAGGACGGCCCCAGGGGCGTCGATCGTCTCCTCGGTGTTCTTCATGTGCCTGGCCGACAAGGTCCTCGCCTACGCCGACTGCGCCGTCAACCCCGACCCCGACGCCGAGCAGCTCGCGGGCATCGCCATCTCCTCGGCAGCCACCGCCGCCCAGTTCGGTGTGGAGCCCCGGGTCGCCCTGCTGTCGTACTCCACCGGCACCTCGGGCTCGGGGGCGGACGTCGACAAGGTGCGCAGGGCCACCGAGCTCGTGCGCGAGCGCCGCCCGGACCTGCTGGTCGAGGGCCCCATCCAGTACGACGCGGCGGTCGATCCCACCGTGGCCGCCACCAAGCTCCCCGACTCCCCCGTGGCGGGCCGGGCCACCGTCCTGGTCTTCCCCGACCTGAACACGGGCAACAACACCTACAAGGCGGTGCAGCGCTCGGCGGGCGCCGTCGCCATCGGCCCGGTGCTCCAGGGGCTCCGCAAACCGGTCAACGACCTGTCGCGCGGCGCCCTGGTCACCGACATCGTCCACACCGTGGCCATCACGGCGATCCAGGCCCAGTCGCTGTGACCATCGAGACCGCGACCACCGGGACCGCGGCCACCGAGAGAAGAACGCGAAAGCAAGCCCCAGGAGGGGGAAGCGCCAGTGAAGCCCACCCGGGTCCTCGTCCTGAACTCCGGTTCCTCGTCGGTGAAGTACCAGCTCATCGACATGGCCGACAAGTCCCGCGCGGCCGCGGGGATCGTCGAGCGGATCGGCGAGGGAGCGGTGGCCGACCATCGCGAGGCCCTGCGCATCGTCGCCCGTGAGCTGGACGGGCAGGGGCTGGGTCTGGAGTCCGCGGAGCTTGCCGCGGTGGGCCACCGTGTGGTGCACGGCGGCACCGCGTTCACCGAACCGACGCTGGTGACCGACGAGGTACTGGAGACGATCCGCGGGCTCGTCCCGCTGGCGCCCCTGCACAACCCCGCCAATATCGCGGGCCTGGAGGTCGCCCGGTCACTGCGCCCGGATCTGCCGCAGGTGGCGGTCTTCGACACCGCCTTCCACGCGACGATGCCGGAGTACGCCGCGCGGTACGCGATCCACACCGCGGTCGCGGACAAGTACGGTGTGCGCCGCTACGGCTTCCACGGCACCTCCCACGCCTATGTCTCCCGCGCCACCGCGCGGCTGCTGGGCAAGGACCCCTCCGAGGTCAACTCGGTGGTGCTGCACCTCGGCAACGGCGCGAGCGCGTCCGCCGTGGCCGGAGGGCGGTGTGTCGAGACCTCAATGGGCCTGACCCCGCTGGAGGGCCTGGTCATGGGCACCCGCTCGGGTGACCTGGACGCGGGGATCGTGTTCCATCTGACCAGGGTCGCCGGCATGTCAACGGACGCCGTGGACTCCCTGCTCAACCGCAGGAGCGGCCTGCTGGGGCTGTGCGGGGACAACGACATGCGCGAGATCGGCCGGCGGATGGCGGCCGGGGACGCGGCGGCTCAACTCGCATTCGACGTGTACACCCACCGCCTTCGCAAGTACATCGGTGCATACTTCGCCGTGCTCGCGGCGGAAACCGGGGGCACGGTGGACGCCGTGGCGTTCACCGCGGGCGTCGGAGAGAATTCGGCCGCCGTCCGGCAGGCGGCACTGCAGGGCCTCGGGGCGCTGGGCATCGAAGTGGACGCGGTCCGCAACGCGGTGCGCGACGACTCGGCACGACTGATCTCAACCGACGGCAGCCGCGTGGCCGTGGCCGTCGTCCCGACCGACGAGGAGCTGGAGATCGCACAGCAGGCGTATGCCTTGGTGAGCAGCGCGTGACCGCCGACACCCCCCAAGCGTCACCCTCTGGTCACATAACGTCAGTTTCTGTCAGTAAAATCATGTGGATAGGATCACATTCATGCGCCGCTCGAAAATCGTCTGCACCCTGGGCCCTGCCGTCGACAGCCTCGAACAGTTGAAGCTGCTGATCGAATCAGGCATGAACGTGGCCCGCTTCAACATGAGCCACGGCTCCCACCCGGAGCACGAGGAGCGGTACCACCGCGTGCGGGAGGCGTCGGAGGCCGTGGGCCGCCCGATCGGCGTCCTCGTCGACCTCCAGGGCCCGAAGATCCGCCTGGAGACGTTCGCCGACGGCCCGGTGGAGCTCGAACGCGGTGACGAGTTCACCGTCACCACCGAGGACGTCGAGGGCAACAAGCACATCTGCGGCACGACCTACAAGGGTCTGCCCGGCGACGTCACCAAGGGCGAGCGGATCCTCATCAACGACGGAGCCGTCTGCCTCGAGGTCACCGAGGTCGACGGACCGCGTGTGCACACGATCGTCATCGAGGGCGGGGTCGTCTCCGACCACAAGGGCATCAACCTGCCCGGTGTCGCGGTGAACGTCCCGGCCCTGTCCGAGAAGGACATCGAGGACCTGCGATTCGGCCTGCGGCTGGGTGCCGACATGGTCGCGCTGTCCTTCGTCCGGGACGCCAAGGACATCAAGGACGTCCACCGGATCATGGACGAGGAGGGGCGCCGTGTCCCCGTCATCGCCAAGGTCGAGAAGCCGCAGGCCGTGGAGAACATGAAGGAGGTCGTGGACGCGTTCGACGCCGTCATGGTGGCGCGCGGCGACCTCGCGGTGGAGTACCCGCTCGAGAAGGTGCCGGTCGTCCAGAAGCGCCTGGTGGAGCTGTGCCGCCGCAACGCCAAGCCGGTGATCGTCGCCACCCAGATGATGGAGTCGATGATCAACTCTTCGCGGCCCACCCGCGCCGAGGCCTCCGACGTGGCCAACGCGATCCTCGACGGCGCCGACGCCGTGATGCTCTCGGCCGAGTCCTCGGTGGGCAAGTACCCGATCGAGACGGTCAAGACGATGTCCAAGATCGTCTCCGCCGCCGAGGAGGAGCTGCTCTCCCGCGGCCTCCAGCCGCTCGTCCCGGGCAAGAAGCCGCGCACCCAGGGCGGATCGGTCGCCCGCGCCGCCGCCGAGATCGGTGACTACCTCAACGCCAAGGCGCTGGTCGCCTTCACCCAGTCGGGTGACACCGCACGCCGCCTGTCGCGCTACCGCTCCCCGATCCCGATCATCGCGTACACCACCGACGAGTCCACGCAGAACCAGCTGGCGCTCAGCTGGGGTGTCGAGGCGTCCGTCGTGCCGTTCATCGAGAACACCGACGACATGGTCACGCAGGTCGACCTGGCGATGCTCAAGCTCCCGCAGTTCACCGAGGGCGACACCGTCATCATCACGGCCGGCTCCCCGCCCGGTGTCCCCGGCACCACCAACATGGTCCGGGTGCACCACCTCGGCGCCAACGAGCAGCCGTAAGCGGCTCACCCGCGCGGCGAAGGGCGCCCCTCCCGTGGGAAGGGGCGCCCTTCGCCGCGCTGTGCGTTGCTCTCCCGAACGCTGCGGACCGCTCGGTCGCGCGCTACTTGGTCGAGTAGCCGTGCAGCCCGGGGACGGTGAGGTTGCCACCGAACTGGCCCGCCTGGACCACCGTGACGTCCGTGAAGAACAGCTCCGGCAGCGTCAGCGGCGGAGGCGACTCCGGGGTGAAGGTGATCGGGATGATCCCGAGCAGCTTGCCCGACAGCTTCTCCGTGTACATCGTCACCTCGCCACCGCGGATGGTGGAGGTGCTGCCCGACCGGGCCTCGATGTGCATGGTGACGCCGAGGGGCCCGTCGACCAGCTGGTGCAGGTCGCCGATGTCGATCCCGGAGGCACGGAACTTCAGTGCCTGCTTGGTGGTGCCCGCCGAAGTCCTCACATTCACCACGCCGTCGTACTTGAGGCCGTGCAGTCCGAGCCGGCTGGCCTTGAGCGTCCAGGGGTCCTTGGGCAGGATGTTCGGGGTCTGCTCGTTGTCGCCCTTGACGTGGCCCTCCTCCGGGCACGGGTACGGCGTCTTGCCGTCCGGGTCCGGGGTGGGCGAGGCGTCTTCGCTCGGGCTCGCGCTCGCGCTCGGCGAGGGCGAGGCACTGTTCTTGGGCCTGGGCTTGCCCGGCGCGTCGTCGTCGCTGCCGCCGGGCTTGTCGGCGTCGTCGCTCGGCTTGGTCGCGTCGGCCTTCGGGCCCGTGGTCCCGCCGTCCCCGCCGCCGCCCGGCTTGCCCTCGGAGCCCGGCTTGGACGGGGTCGCGGACGGTGTGGGCGTGGCGGAGTCGCTCGGCTCCGGCTTGGCGCCGTCGTCGCTGTGACCGCCGGTGAGGATGTCCCCGAGCGGATCCAGGATCGGGTCCAGGATGCCGCCGTGCTCGGACTCCTGCGGAGCGGGGGTGGTGCTCTGCGAGGGCTTCGGCTCCGGCTTGGAGTTGTCGTCGCCGGGGCCGTCGGCCGAGGGGTCCACGGACGTGGGGGACTTGCCGGGCTTCGGGGAGTGCGTGGGGGACTTGCCGGGCTTCGAGGAGTGCGAGGGGGACGCGCTGGCGCCGCCCTTGCCGTCGTTCGAGTCCTTGGTGCTCTCGGCGTCCTTGCCGTCCTTCGCGTCCTTGGCCTGCGCCGAGGGGGAGGGGGAGTCGGACGCGGTCACGCACGGACCGGGCTTGAAGGAGTTCTTGCCGGGAGTCTCGTCCGCCTGGGCGAGCCGCGGGGTGAGCCCCATGCCCATCAGCACGGCGGTCGGCATCGCCGCGATCGCTATGGCCTTGCCGGCCGGTATCTGGAGCCGGGTCAGCAGGGCTTTCTTCGGGGCTGCGTGGCGTGGTCCCGTTGTGGGCCGGTTCTGGACGTGAGTCACGTCCTGAGCCTGGTCACCCGGCACGGTGGTCCCTCCCGTTCGTCGGCTGGTCGGTGGAACCCGCGCTCACCGGCTGCGCCGGGGCAGCCGCCGGCTCGCCGCCCGCGTCGGGTGCGGGGCCCGGGCGCGTGGCCGGGTCGCCGTCGTCGCCGTCCTCCACTACCTCTCCGGCCACCCAGGAGATACCGAGCCCGCCGCCGATCAGCCCCAGCAGGAAGCCGATGACGAATCCGCCGAAGTTGGACACCACCAGCGAGACCAGGGACAGCAGGATCGCCGCGACACCGGCGAAGACCCTCGACATCGGCTGGAACCACATGGTCAGACCCAGCACCATGAGCAGGACGCCGATGATCAGCGAACCGGCACCGGCCGTCGTGGCCATCCGCACGGTGAGCGAGCCGAGCGAGAGGTTGGCGTACGGGAAGTAGGCGATCGGCAGTCCGGCGAGCAGTGTCAGCAGACCACCCCAGAATGGGCGTTGGCCGCGCCAGTTCCGGAAAGAAACGCGCGCTCGGCCGAATCCACCTTCGGTCGGCCGTCGTCGCGACTCGGCACTCATCTCGGCAGCTCCCTGGACTGGTCGTTCGGTGGTTCTTGAGCGGTCCCTCCTGGCCCGGCACCGGTCAGGAGGGTCTCTTGGGCGCGCGCGGGGCGGGGCGGCTCGGCCGGTGGCGGGGACGGAGCGTCCGCGGTGGTCCGTGGACGGCCCCGTCCCCGCGCACCGTTCAGCGCGTCAAGGGCGGGGCAGTGCTCAGTAGCACTCGTGCTTGCCCTTTTCCACCTTCATGCCGAGACCGCTCAGCTTGAAGGTGCCCGCGGTGGTCGCCCACGCACGCTGCTTGACGTCCTCGAAGTGGACGGACTCGGCCTGCTGGGCGAAGGAGTCCGGCAGGACCTTGTCGCCCTTCGACGGCTTCGGACCCTTGGAGAGGTCGTCGACCGAGACACCGATGTCGATCTTGTGGAACGTCGCGTTCGCGCTGAGGTCGTCGGCGTCGATGTAGAGGTTGTCGGCCTCCACCTTCTTCGCGCCGGTACCCGCGGTGAGCTTCAGCGAGATGTCGCCGAAGACCGGAACGGGGACGACGACCGACTGGCACAGGTTGCTGATGTTCGCGTGGTCGAGGCCGACCACCGCAACCGGGTGCGCACCGGACTTACCGGAGTCGATGGCGCCGTACTGGCTGAAACCGGTGCCGTCGAGCGTGTCGGCGGTCACCTTGAACTGCTGGCCGGAGACGCTGAACGACGCGGCGAGCGCACCCTGACCGAGCGCGACGCCTATCGCGGCGGTCGCGGCCACACTCGGCACCATGACTACCGCAAACCGCTTCCATCTGGTGCGGCCACGAGCCTGGGACATCATGACTTTCCTCCTTCTCGGACGTACATCTCCGGCTGCGCCGCTGGTGCGGACGGGCCTGGGATGGGAGAAGTGCTACGTCCTCGGGAAGGAGAGCGCCGTCGGCTCCCACCGGTCACGGCGTGGCGGCACAGCGCCTTTTCCGGCACTGACCCCAGCCCTAACCCTCCGCGGAAACGCGGACGGTGAGACCGGCGGCATCGGCGATCACCCCCGAGCGACAACCACTGGCCACGCTCTCGCGCAACCTTGCCGGACAGGCCCTGCTAGGTCAGCGGGGACCCCCCTGTCCGCGGACGGCGACGGCGCCGTCGTCCGGCCCGGTGGGGACCCACCCGCCACAGCACCGAGTGGCTGTCGGGCTGGAGGAATGGACCGAGCTTGGCCGATCGTGGTCCATCGAGAGCGGGCGCACAAGTGGTTCGTTACTAGCGAGTAACGGCGCGATGGCGAAACCATGGTCACGTAAACAACGGCGAACACGCAGAGTGCGTAAGGAAGCCGTCAGGAAAAACGACAATCCCGCCTGCATCGACACGAAGACAGGCGGGCATTTCACCGAGGGTAGCCAACTCCCCGCTTTGCCAAGTTTTGGTAAAGCGGGGAGTCATGGATCAGCAAGCCGACAAATCGTCAGCCGGTGCGCGTGCTACGGCGCCTGGAGGGCGCGCGTGATCAGAAGAGCACTCGGGCGAGCGCCCCCCTGGCCTGCACGACGCGCGGATCGTCCGCCCCGAGGACCTCGAAGAGCTCCAGCAGGTGCAGCCGGGCCTTGTCGCGGTCCTCGCCGAACGTCCGGCGCACAGCCTCCACCAAGCGGCCGAGCGCGTCCTCGACGTGCCCCCCCACCATGTCCAGGTCGGCGGCGGCGATCTGCGCCTCCACGTCGTCCGGCGCGGACGCGGCGGCCTCACGGATCTTCGCCGGGTCCGACTCCTGGACGCGTTTCAGCAGCTCGGCCTGGGCGAGGCCCACCTTCGCCTCGGCGTTGGCCGGGCTCTGCGCCAGCACGTTCCTGTACGCCTGGATGGCCCCGCCGAGATCGCCCTTGTCGAGCGCGTCGTGGGCGGCGGCCAGCGCGATGTCCTCCGGCGACTGCGGAACGGGCGGAGCCTCGGCGCGCTCGTCCTCCGCACCGGCCGGGGCGGCGGTGCCGACGATGCCGAACTGCTGCTCGGCCACCTGGATGAGCTGGTCGAGATACTGCCGCACCTGCGACTCGTTCAAAGCGCCCTGGAAGAGCGGGACGAGCTGGCCGGCGACGACCGCCATCACGGCCGGGATGCCCTGGATGCCGAACTGCTGGGCGATCGCCTGGTTGGAGTCGACGTCGATCTTCGCGAGGACGAACCGGCCCGCGTAGTCGTAGGCGAGCTTCTCCAGGACCGGTCCGAGCTGCTTGCAGGGACCGCACCACTCCGCCCAGAAGTCGATGACGACGGGCACCTGGGCGGAACGCTGGAGGATGTCGGTCTCGAAAGTGGCCTCGGAGGCATCGAAGACCAGGCCCTCGGCGGCCCCGGGGAGGCCGCCCTGGTCTCCGGCCCTGGCCGCTGCTTCGCGGGCCTCCTGGGCCTTCTGCGCGGCTTCTCCCGCCGCCTTCACCGCGGCGAGGTCGACCACGCCGCTCATGGACATGTTCCGTGGCTGCATAGGTCTTATCCTCCCCCCTCGACGCGGTACCCGTGAAATGAGTCCGTGAACCGCCGCACACGTGCTGTGCCCGAGCGGTGGTTCCCCCGTTCTTGTGCGTGTTCCCCGGGCCCTGGTCCCCACCTCGGCCCGTACGTCCTGCCAGTGGTCGCGCTCTTTCGCTACGACCCGTAGCGTAATACCTGCCGGACCGCGCTCCGCAACCCCGCGTGCGCCATCGGTGGTGATTTGGCTCACTTCAGGCCATGGCGGCTCGGAGGCGGAAAGGTAGGGTCTGCGCGTGCCACAGACAGGCAGAGGCCACGGATACCTCCGACGGGCCGGCCGGCCGCGCAGCGCGGAGGCGGACCGGGCGATCCTGGACGCCACCCGTGCCGCCCTCGTCGAGCTGGGGTGGGGCAAGCTGTCGATGGGTGACGTGGCGGCCCGGGCCGGGGTCGCCAAGACCACCCTCTACCGCCGCTGGCCCTCGAAGAACGAACTCGTCGTGGATGCCGTCGCCGCGCTGCTCGACGAGATACAGCTGCCCGACCTCGGAAGCCTTCGCGCGGACGTGGAGGGCGTGGTGCAGCAGTTCGCGGCCCTGCTGGACCGGCCCGAGACCAAGACGGCGCTGATGGCGGTCGTGGCCGAGTCCACCCGCGATCCGGAGCTGCGCCGCCGCATCCGGGAGACGATCGTCGAGCCGCAGAAGCGACTGGTGGTCAGGGGCCGGGCCCGCGCCCAGGAGCGCGGGGAGCTTCCGCCGGACACGAGCGACCCCGGCGCCGCCATCGACCTGATCTTCGATGTCATCGCCGGGGCCGTGGTGCACCGGACGCTGGTGAGCGGCGAGCCCGTCGACGGCGACTGGGCAGGCCGCTTCACCGCACTCCTGCTGGACGGCCTGGCGGCGCTCGCCTGAGCGCCGCGGGGCCGCGCACTCCGCCGGGCCGTCAGAAGCGCGCGGGCTCCGTGTAACCACCCCACTCGTCGCGCAGGACGCCGCAGATCTCGCCCAGGGTCGCCTCGGCGCGGACGGCGTCCATCATCGGCTCGATCATGTTGGCACCGTCCTTGGCGGCGCGGACCATCGCCTCCAGCGCGTCGCGCACCTTGGCGTCGTCGCGATGGGCCTTGCGGTCGGCCAGGACGCGCACCTGCTCGTGCTCGACCTCGTGGCTGACCCTCAGGATCTCCAGGTCGCCGGTGACCGAGCCGTGGTGGCAGTTGACGCCCACGACCTTCTTGTCGCCCTTCTCCAGGGCCTGCTGGTACTGGAAGGCGGCCTCGGCCGACTCGGCCATGAACCAGCCGTCCTCGATACCGCGCAGGATGCCGGAGGTCATCGGCCCGATGTGGTGGTCGCCGTTGGGCACCGCCCGCTCGGCCATCTCCTTGATCTTGTCGAAGATCCGCTCCGCCTCCGCCTCCATGCGGTCGGTCAGCGCCTCGACATACCAGGAGCCGCCGAGGGGGTCGGCGACATTGATGACGCCGGTCTCCTCCATCAGCACCTGCTGGGTGCGCAGCGCGATCTCCGCCGCCTGCTCGGAGGGCAGGGCGAGGGTCTCGTCCAGGGCGTTGGTGTGCAGGGAGTTGGTGCCGCCGAGCACGGCCGCGAGCGCCTCGACGGCGGTGCGAACGACGTTGTTGTACGGCTGCTGGGCGGTCAGCGACACACCGGCGGTCTGGGTGTGGAAGCGCAGCCACTGCGCCTTGTCCGTCTTCGCCCCGTAGACGTCGCGCATCCAGCGGGCCCAGATCCGGCGGGCGGCGCGGAACTTGGCGATCTCCTCGAAGAAGTCCAGATGGGCGTCGAAGAAGAAGGACAGGCCCGGCGCGAAGACATCGACGTCCATGCCGCGGCTGAGCCCGAGCTCCACGTAGCCGAAGCCGTCGGCGAGGGTGTAGGCCAGCTCCTGGGCGGCCGTGGAGCCCGCCTCGCGGATGTGGTAGCCCGAGACCGAGAGCGGCTTGTACGCCGGGATCCTGCTCGCGCAGTGCTCCATCAGATCGCCGATCAGGCGCAGATGCGGCTCGGGGGCGAACAGCCACTCCTTCTGCGCGATGTACTCCTTGAAGATGTCGGTCTGCAGCGTGCCGTTGAGGACGCCGGTGTCCACCCCCTGGCGCTCGGCGGCGACCAGGTACATGCAGAAGACCGGGACGGCGGGGCCGGAGATCGTCATCGAGGTGGTGACGTCGCCGAGCGGGATGCCGTCGAAGAGCACCTCCATGTCGGCGGCCGAGTCGATGGCCACACCGCAGTGGCCGACCTCGCCGAGCGAACGCGGGTCGTCGGAGTCCCGGCCCATCAGCGTCGGCATGTCGAACGCCACCGAGAGGCCGCCGCCGCCGGCCTCGAGGATCATCTTGTAGCGCTCATTGGTCTGCCGGGCGTTGCCGAACCCGGCGAACTGCCGGATCGTCCAGGTGCGCCCCCGGTAGCCGGTCGGGTACAGGCCCCGGGTGAACGGGTACTCCCCCGGCCATCCGATGCGCTCGAAGCCCTCGACGTCCTGGCCCGGCGCGGGGCCGTACACCGGCTCGACCTCCGAGCCGGACAGGGTGGTGAAGTCGGCGTCGCGCTTGGGTGCGCAGTCGAAGCGCGCCTGCCAGCGGCGGCGGCCCTCCTCGATGGATGCAGCGTCCATGTCGTCCTCCACCTCGTGTCTCGGGCCCCGTCGCCCTCGTAAAAATAGTAGGACGTCCAACTAATTATGGCTGCGACCCCCGTCACAGGCAAAGCGAGCCTTCGGCGCCGCGGCCGTGGCACCGCGGCCGCCCTGCCCAACGGGGGACGTCGAACGCCGGTCCCCGAACCTCGGACGCCGAACCTCGGACGCCGAACGCCGGACAGGGCGAGAGCGGCCGCCCCCTCCAGTGTCGGGGGCGGCCGCTCTCGGACGCGTACGGGCGCGGGGCGCGGATCAGGCCTTGGCCGGTTCCGTCTGCCGCTCGCCGCTCACCAGGGGCGCGATCTCGCTCGTCACCCGGCGCTCGACGAAGAAGGCGGCCAGCGGGATCGTGCCCGCGGCCAGCACCCACAGCAGCTTGCCCAGCGGCCACTTCGCCTTGGAGCCGAGGTCGAAGGCGAAGACCACGTAGATGATGAAGAGGACACCGTGGATCTGGGAGACCACGAGCGTGAGGCCCTCACCCCGGTGGAACCCGTACTTGAAGACCATGCACGTGCAGAGCACGAGCAACATCACGGCCGTGATGTAGGCCATGGCGCGGTACCGGGTCAAGACACTCGACTTCATGCGCACGAGCGTAACCCCGCCGCGCCTGCGCCTTGCACCGGCCCCACTCCCCGCCGGACCCGCACCCGGCCCGGGGCCGCGGACCGCTGCCCCCAGGACAGGCGCTGGACGGGCGCTGGACAGGGGTGGGGGCGGCGGCTCGACCTGCGGGTCCGGGCCGCCTGGGACGCAAGCCCTGGCCGACATCGCGGACCCGGGCCGACGGGGGCGGGCCCCCACACTCCTGGCGCCTTCCTCTTCCTCACTGCGGCTCGAAGTCGCCGGCCCCCACCCGCAGGGGCCGCAGCATGGCGAAGATCTCCGCGCACTCCTCGTCGTCGTACACCCCGAGCCCGAAGTCCATCGCCATGAGGTCCCGGGTGGCCGATTCGACGACCTCGCGGCCCTTCCCGGTGATGGAGGCGAGGGTGCCCCGGCCGTCCGCGGGGTTGGGGCGCTTGGCCACCAGGCCCGAGCGCTCCAGCCGGTCGATCGTGTTGGTCACGCTCGTGGGGTGCACCATCAGGCGCTGGCCGATCTTGGACATCGGCAGTTCGCCGGCCCTGCTGAAGGTGAGCAGGACCAGCGCCTCGTAGCGGGCGAAGGTCAGACCGTACGGCTTGAGGGCGGCGTCGACCCGCGCGAGCAGGATCTGCTGGGCGCGCATGATCGAGGTGATCGCGACCATCGACGGGACCGATCCCCAGCGCTTCTTCCACAGCTCGTCGGCTCGGGCAATGGGGTCGAACGGCAGACTCAGCGGCTTCGGCACGGCTCCACCGTACCGGCCGGTCATCGGCGCCTCGTCCCTGTCTCAGCCACCGGAACCATCGCGAGAGACCCGACCCGGCGCGGCGTTTCCAACGGCGGTGCCGCGGTGGCGCCGCGCCGTTTCCGGCCACCACGACCGGCCCGACTCCTCCCTCCGGACCCGAGAACCGGTGCCACCGCCGATCTCACCCACTCGGGTGAGTCCTCGGGCGAGTCCGTCGGCCTCGGCGAGGCGACTGCGACATCTTTCGGCGCCCCGGCGGAGTTCATCGCCAGGGCGCCCGTACCGGCAGCCGCTCCGCCCGCTCGCCGGACGCCGGTCGAGTAGAGACAGAAACCAGTGATAAGCGAACAGAAGGCCGCACCACCGTGTACAAGGGTGGTGCCGCCGCTTCGCGCGGACGGAGGATACGTCCCCTTCGACCCCGAACTGTCACCGACACGCCGCTTACCGCCCCGTGGCTCAAATCTGGCTGGTTCGAGGGCCTCTGACGCCTCGACAGCAGCGGAACACAACGGTCCACAGGGAATTTTGTCGCCATATCAGCCTCATCGCGGATTCCGCTTGACGAAGTGTGACCTACACAACGAGCCGAACATGCGTATGAAGCTGCATTCGAATAGGTAACGGTGCAAAGCTCCAACAACGCGAACCCGCGTCCTCACAGTGCCCGGACCGCGACAGGCGGATCCGGGCCTCGCCCGCTGCCTCACAAACAGCGGACACAAGGAGATATGTTGCGCAAGAAGTTGGCCCTCGGGGCAGTCGCCGCCGCTTCCGCGATGGTCGTTACCGGAGTCCTCTCCGGTTCCGCCACCGCCACGCCCAACAACCAGTCCCCCATCGGCCGCAGCCAGGCCGACGCGCTCTCGCTCGCTCGCAGCGAGTCCGCCGGGGTGGCCAAGAGCCTCGGGCTCGGCGCCAAGGAACAGCTCAAGGTCAAGGATGCGATAGTCGACGCGGACGGCAGCCGCCACCTCCGCTACGAGCGCACCTACGCGGGCCTGCCCGTCCTCGGGGGCGACCTGGTCGTCCACCAGGACAAGCACGGCGCCACGACGTCGGTCACCAAGGCGACCGGTGCGAAGATCGCCGTCGCCGGCACCACCCCGGCCGTGGCCGCCTCCGCCGCCAAGGCGAAGGCGTCCGCCACCGCCAAGGCGCTGCTGAAGACGCACAAGAAGGGTGACGAGGCCCTCAAGTCGGTCGGCGCCGCCGCCGCCCCGCGCAAGGTCGTGTGGGCCGCCTCCGGCAAGCCCGCCCTCGCCTGGGAGACCGTGGTCGACGGTGTCCAGCACGACGGCGCGCCCAGCGAGCTGCACGTGGTGACGGACGCCAGGACCGGCGCCGTCATCGCCAGTTTCGAGGGCATCAAGACCGGCAGCGGCAACGGTGTGCGCGTCGGCAAGGTGACGATCACCACGCACAAGTCCGGCACCCGGTACCAGCTCAAGGACAACACCCGCGGCGGTCTGTACACCACCGACCTCGGGAACAAGGAGAGCGACGGCAAGGGCACGCTCTTCACGGATGCCAACAACATCTGGGGCAACGGCAAGACCACGAGCCGCCAGTCGGCCGGCGTGGACGCCCACTTCGGCGCGGAGGCGACGTGGGACTACTACAAGAGCGCCTTCGGCCGTAAGGGCATCAAGAACGACAACAAGGGCTCGCTCAGCCGTACCCACTACGGCAAGGGCTTCGTCAACGCCTTCTGGTCCGACGCGTGCTTCTGCATGACCTACGGCGACGGTGAGGGCGACAAGCGTCCGCTGACCTCGCTCGACGTCGCGGGCCACGAGATCAGCCACGGTGTCACCAGCGCCACGGCCGACCTCAACTACTTCGGCGAGTCCGGCGGCCTCAACGAGGGCACCTCGGACATCTACGGCACGATGGTGGAGTTCAAGAAGAACCTCACCGTCGACAAGCCGGACTACTACATCGGCGAGAAGATCAACATCTTCGGCAACGGCAAGCCGCTGCGGTACATGGACAAGCCGTCCAAGGACGGCATCTCGTACGACTACTGGTTCGACGGTGTGGGTAACGACGACCCGCACTTCACGTCCGGTATCGCGAACCACTTCTTCTACCTGCTCGCCGAGGGCAGCGGCAAGAAGATCATCAACGGCAACACCTACAACAGCCCGACCTACGACGGCTCCAAGGTGACCGGCATCGGCCGCACCAAGGCCGCGCTGATCTGGTACAAGTCGCTGACCACGCAGTTCACCTCGACCACCGACTACCACGGCGCCCGCACCGGCACCCTGGCGGTGGCGAAGAAGCTGTACGGCTCCACCAGCGCCGAGTACAAGGCCGTGAACAAGGCCTGGGCCGGGGTCAACGTCAAGTAGCACCCCGCTCCACCGCACGACGCTCCACCGCACGACCTGGCCGTGGTGCCCGCTGCCGGGCCGCACGGCCAGTGTGTTCTCCGCGTGTGATCCGCGGCGTGTCCTCCTCGGGTGACGTCCGCGTGCTGACATCCGCGTGCTGACGTCCGCGTAGGGACGTCAGCGGACAGGCGGCGATCAGGCCGTGGCCGCGGCCGTGTCGGTGACGGCGACGGTCCGCTCCTCGGCCCGCAGCATGCGGTCGGCGAAGAAGCCGCCGGTCGGCAGCACGGACAGGGCGAGGAGGAGCAGGCCGCGACCGTTGCTCCACCGGACCTTGTTCCGGGCGTCGGCCCAGAAGACGACGTAGAGGATGAAGAGCACGCCGTGGATGCTGCCCATCACCGGGACGGCGTTGAAGTCGGTCGTGCGCTTGAGGACCGAGCAGACCAGCAGTAGCAGGAACGAGATCGCCTCCGGCGTCGAGACGAGGCGCAGGCGGCGCAGGGCGGTGCTGGTCTTCACGGGTTGCCTCCTGAGTTTGTGAACGCAAGCACAAGCGCTTCCATTATTGCCCGGCTTCATTGCCCGGCTTCCGCCGGGTCTGTCTCAGAGGTGCCACAAAGCGGCTCCGCCCCTGGTCGCCCCCGGTTGCGGCGGATACCTTCTCGTTCCGTGGCGCAGTTTCGACTCCAAGGGACCAAGGTGCTCGCCGTCGACATGACGGGCGACGCCGTTAAGGCCCGCAACGGATCCATGGTGGCCTATGACGGCCAGATGTCCTTCAAGAAGATGTCGGGGGGCGGTGAGGGGCTGCGTGGCATGGTCACGCGGCGGCTCACCGGAGAGAGCATGACGGTGATGGAGGTCAAGGGGCACGGGACCTGCTATTTCGCCGAGCGGGCGACCGAGATCAATCTGGTGCGGCTCAACGGCGAGAAGCTCTACGTCGAGGCCAGCAATCTGCTGTGCACCGAGGCGACGCTGCGTACCGGCACGACCTTCACGGGGCTTCGGGGGGCCACGCAGGGCAACGGCCTGTTCACCACGACCGTCGAGGGCGTGGGGCAGGCGGCGCTGATGTCGGACGGCCCCGCGATAGTGCTGCGGGTCTCGGCGGGCACTCCGCTGCTGGTGGACCCGGGCGCCTATGTGGCGCACACCGGGAATCTGCGGCAGGACCTGCAGACGGGTGTGACCTGGCGCACATTCGTCGGCGAGAGCTCCGGGGAGACATTCCAGATCCGCTTCGAGGGCGACGGCCTCGTCTATGTGCAGCCGAGCGAGCGCCAGACGATCGGAGGCGACCTCTGATGGGCTTCCACCGGATCAACTCCAAGATGATCGAGGCGCAGGTCGTCCCCGGTCAGAAGCTGTTCAGCCAGCGCGGCGCGATGCTCGCGTACAAGGGCAGTGTCACCTTCACGCCGAACATGACCGGCGGCCAGGGCGGGATCGGCTCGATGATCGGCCGACGGGTCGCCAATGAGCAGGTGCCGCTGATGACGGTCGAGGGCCATGGCTCGGTGATGTTCGGGCACGGCGGTCACAACGTGCACTGCATCGACATGGCCGGCGACACCCTCTACGTCGAGGCGGACCGGCTGCTGGCCTTCGAGGGCACGCTCCAGCAGGGCACGATGTTCATGGGCTCGCAGGGCGGCGTCATGGGCGTCATCCGGGGCCAGGTGACCGGCCAGGGCCTGTTCACCACGACGCTGGCGGGCAAGGGCTCGGTGGCGGTGATGGCGCACGGCGGTGTGATCGAGCTGCCGATAACGCCGCAGCGCCCGATCCATGTGGACCCGCAGGCGTACGTCGCACACCGCGGCGACGTACGCAACAAGCTGTCGACCGCCCTCGGCTGGCGGGACATGGTCGGCCGCGGCTCGGGTGAGGCGTTCCAGCTGGAGCTCTCCGGCAATGGGACGGTGTACGTGCAGGCGTCGGAGGAGAAGCTGTGACCCAGTACCAGTCCGGTGGCGGGCCGGTCGTCTTCGACCCGTACACGCTGCCGAGCAACGACAACGTCAACCCGTACGCCTTCAGCGTCGATCTCCAGGGCCAGTGGTTCCTGCAGAAGGGGAAGATGATCGCCTACTACGGGCAGATCGACTTCCACGGCATAGGGCACGGGCCGCTGGACCGCCTCGTGGCGACGAACTTCCACTCCCCGCTGCACGCCTCGGACTGGGTGGTCGCCGAGGGCAACGGCAAGATGCTGCTGGCCGACCGGGCGTTCGACATCAACTCGTACGATCTGGAGAACGGCAATCTGACCATCCGCTCGGGAAATCTGCTCGCCTTCGAGCCGGGGCTGTCGCTCAAGCAGTCGATCATCCCCGGGTTCCTCACCCTGATCGGGACGGGGAAGTTCGTCGCCGCCTCCAACGGCGCCGTGCACTTCGTGGAGCCGCCGATCCGGGTGGACCCGCAGGCGCTGGTGGGCTGGGCGGACTGCCCCTCGCCCTGCCACCACTACGACCACGGCTACATGCGCGGGGTCCTGGGCGGTATCCGGGCGCTGACCGGCATAGGCGGGACGTCGGGCGAGGAGCACCAGTTCGAGTTCGTGGGCGAGGGCCAGGTCCTGCTGCAGTCGACCGAGGTGCTGATGCCCGAGCAGGCGACCGGCGCGACGGGCCCCGGCCACGCGGGCGGACCGGCCGGCGGCCAGGCGCAGGGCATCCCCGGAATGCCCCAGCTGTCGGGTCAGTTGGGCAGTATCCAGCGCCGCTTGGGACTATAGAAGTAGTGTTCGGGTAGCAGGCGTCCGCTCGGTCGGTCGGCTCGGGGAACCGGGCCGACCGATCGGACGGGCGTCGGCGCACGTCCGGAGCACAACTGGTTTAATCTTAAACTTTTAGGTTAGAATCTTCCCCATGGACAAGCACGACGGCAGCCGAGACAGCGGCGAGGATCCGACGGAGCCCCGCTGGCTCTCCGGCAAGGAACAGCAGGCCTGGCGCACGCACCTGGAGGTCAGCAGACTGCTCAACCACCAGATGGAACGCGACCTCCAGCCGTTCGGGCTCACGTCCAACGACTACGAGATCCTGGTCAACCTCTCGGAGGCGCCCGAGCGGCGGATGCGGATGAGCGATCTCGCCAAGGCCACCCTCCAGTCCAAGAGCCGCCTGTCCCACCAGATCACCCGGATGGAGAACGCCGGCCTGGTGCGGCGGGAGAACTGCGAGTCCGACCGGCGCGGCCTCTACACCGTGCTGACCGACCACGGGTGGGACACCATGCGCAAGGTCGCTCCCGCGCATGTGGAGTCGGTGCGGCGCCTGTTCATCGACCGGATGACCCCGAGGTCGCTGGCGGACTACCACGAGGCGCTCATCCCGGTGGTGGAGCACCTGCGGACCCTGCGGCCGTAGGGCGGCCGCGGGGCGGCCGTCTCAGGCACGGTCGGCCGTCCCGCCGTTGGTGAGCCCTTCCACGAGTTCGTCCGCGGCGGCGTACGGGTCGAGCTCCCCCGCGACGATGCGCCCGGCCAGCGCGTCCAGGCGCTGGTCGCCGTGCAGGTCCCCGATGCGCTCGCGCAGCGCGGTCAGCGCGATGCTCTCGACCTCGCCCGCGGCCCGCTTGCGGCGGCGCGCGGAGAGCACCCCGCGCTCCTCCATCCAGGCGCGGTGCTTCTCCAGCGCCTCGGCCATCTCGTCGATGCCCTCCCCCTTGGACGCCACCGTCTTCACGATGGGCGGCCGCCAGTCGCCGGGCTCACGGGACTCGCCCAGGCCCAGCATGTGGTTGAGCTCGCGGGCCGTGGACTCGGCGCCGTCCCGGTCGGCCTTGTTGACGACGTAGACGTCACCGATCTCGAGGATCCCCGCCTTCGCCGCCTGGATCCCGTCCCCCATGCCGGGGGCCAGCAGCACCACCGAGGTGTCCGCCTGGGCGGCGATCTCCACCTCGGACTGCCCCACGCCGACCGTCTCCACGAGGATCACGTCGCACCCGGCCGCCCCGTCCAGCACCCGGATGGCCTGCGGAGCCGCCCAGGCAAGGCCGCCGAGGTGGCCCCGGGTGGCCATGGAGCGGATGTAGACCCCGGAGTCCCCCGAGTGCTCCTGCATCCGCACCCGGTCACCGAGCAGCGCACCGCCGGAGAACGGGGAGGAGGGGTCGACCGCCAGCACGCCGACCCGCTTGCCGAGCTTGCGGTACGCGGTCACCAGGGCGGACGTCGTCGTGGACTTCCCGACGCCCGGCGAGCCGGTCAGGCCCACCACGTACGCGTTCCCGGACAGCGGCGCCAGCGCCGCCATGACCTCGCGCAGCTGCGGCGAGGCCCCCTCGACGAGCGAGATCAGCCGGGCGACCGCGCGGGGCCGCCCCGCCCTCGCCTGCTCGACGAGGGCGGGCACGTCCATGGTCCTGGTGCTCACGTGGCTCCTTGGTCCGGTCCGGTCGGCGGGGCGCTCAGGCGCTCGGCACCCGGACGATCAGGGCGTCGCCCTGGCCGCCGCCGCCGCACATCCCGGCCGCGCCGACGCCGCCTCCGCGCCGCTGGAGCTCCAGCGCCAGGTGGAGCACGATACGGGCGCCGGACATGCCGATCGGGTGGCCCAGCGCGATGGCGCCGCCGTTGACGTTCACCTTTTCCGGCGACACGCCCAGGTCCTTCATCGACTGCACCGCGACGGCCGCGAACGCCTCGTTGATCTCGATCAGGTCGAGGTCGCCGACGCTCAGGCCCTCCTTGCCCAGGGCGTGCCGGATGGCGTTGGACGGCTGCGACTGGAGCGAGTTGTCGGGGCCGGCCACATTGCCGTGGGCGCCGATCTCCGCGATCCACTCCAGACCCAGCTCCTCGGCCTTGGCCCGGCTCATCACGACGACGGCCGCGGCGCCGTCGGAGATCGGGGACGAGGAGCCCGCGGTGATGGTGCCGTCCTTGGTGAACGCCGGGCGCAGCTTGGCCAGACCCTCCGCGGTGGTCTCGGGCCGGATGCCCTCGTCCTGGCTGACGACCACGGGGTCGCCCTTGCGCTGCGGGACCTCCACGGGGGTGATCTCGGCCTCGAAGACGCCGTTCTTCTGCGCCGCGGCCGCCCGCTGGTGGGACAGCGCGGAGAACTCGTCCTGCGGGGCGCGCTCGATACCCAGACGGGTGTTGTGCCTCTCGGTCGACTCACCCATCGCGATGTTCTCGTACGCGTCGGTGAGGCCGTCGTGGGCCATCGCGTCGAGCATCTGGACGGCGCCGTACTTGTAGCCCTCACGGGACTTGGGCAGCAGGTGCGGGGCGTTGGTCATCGACTCCTGGCCACCGGCCACGACGATGTCGAACTCACCCGCGCGGATCAGCTGGTCGGCCAGCGCGATGGCGTCGAGGCCGGAGAGGCACACCTTGTTGACGGTGAGCGAGGGAACGCTCATGGGGATGCCGGCCTTGACGGCCGCCTGGCGTGCCGGGATCTGGCCCGCACCTGCCTGGAGGACCTGGCCCATGATCACGTACTGGACCTGGTCGCCGGTGATGCCCGCGCGCTCCAGCGCCGACTTGATGGCGAACCCGCCGAGCTCGGCTCCTGAGAAGCCCTTGAGCGAGCCGAGCAAGCGGCCCATGGGAGTGCGGGCGCCCGCAACGATCACGGACGTTGTTGCCTTGGAAGTCATGGCACGGCCCCTTCGCGGCATGAGGGTGGCGGTTAACGAGGGTTATCGCCCAAGATACTGAGCGGTACCGGCCGCGTCATCGGCGCCGAGGTGTGACGGCGGGCACGTTGCGTTACGGCACAAACGCGCGATGGACTTGAGTGGACCACCCCTTCGGCCACGTATCCCCGGCCAGGACCACAACGCCGGGACCGCACAGCCAGGACCGCACAGCCAGGACCGCAGTCGAGTCCACGACCCTCCTCGGCGCCACTCACGGAAGGCATCCCCCATGCTCTCCCGCATCGACCACATCGGCATCGCCTGTTTCGACCTCGACAAGACCGTCGAGTTCTACCGGTCGACCTACGGCTTCGAGGTCTTCCACACGGAGGTGAACGAGGAGCAGGGCGTTCGCGAGGCCATGCTGAAGATCAACGAGACCTCCGACGGCGGCGCCTCCTACCTCCAGCTCCTCGAGCCCACCCGCGAGGACTCCACCGTCGCGAAGTGGCTCGCCAAGAACGGCGAGGGGGTGCACCACATAGCTTTCGGGACCGAGGACGTGGACGCCGACTCGTCCGCCATCCGGGACAAGGGCGTGCGAGTCCTCTACGACGAGCCGCGCGTCGGCTCGATGGGCTCGCGCATCACGTTCCTGCACCCCAAGGACTGCGGAGGCGTCCTCACCGAGCTGGTCACCTCGGCCGAGAAGCACTGACACGGGGCCCGCCCCGGCTCGCCGGGGCGAATCCGCTGGTCCCGACAGGTCCGGCAGATCGCCCGTGCCCGGTAGAGTGCGGGGGTCGGCGCGGTGATGGGGGACGGTCGCGACGGGGGTGCGCCGGTGGACGGCCCACGCCCCGCCGTTGATCTGACACCATTCTCCGCAAGGCCATGTTCACCAAGAAGGCTCATCGGGAAGGCGGGGCGGCCAGCGCCGCCCGGTCACGGGCCCTCGACCAGGAGACGGATGGGACCGCGCAGTGCGGGGCAACGACCGCTACGAGGTTGACGACCACCTCTCTCAGTTCGAAGCCGAGATGGATCGGGTTCGTACCGAGCGGAACAAGGCGGTCGACCATGCCGAGGACCTCGCCTACCAGGTGGAGGTCCTGCGGGCCAAGCTGCACGAAGCGCGCCGCCAGCTTGCCCAGCCCCGGGCCTACGAGGGCATCAGCCACCAGGCCGAGCAGCTCCTGCGCAACGCCCAGATCCAGGCCGACCAGCTGCGCACCGACGCCGAGCGCGAGCTGCGCGAGGCCCGCGCCGCCACCCAGCGGATGCTCCAGGAGACCGCGGAGCGCCAGTCCCAGCTCGAGTCCGAGTGGCACTCCGAGGCGGTCAGCAGACGCCGCAGGCTCGACGAGGAGCTGGCCGAGCGCCGCAGCACCGTCGAGAGCCACGTCAACGACAACGTGGCGTGGGCCGAGCAGCTTCGCGCCCGCACGGAGGCGCAGGCCCAGCGCCTCCTGGAGGAGACCAGGGCCGAGGCGGAGGCAGGTCTGGCCGCCGCCCGCGCCGAGGCCCAGCGCCTGGCGGAGCAGGCCCGTGAGCGGATCGCCTCCGACGCCGAGGCCGCCAGGGCCGAGGCGGAGGCGCTGCTGCGCCGGGCCCGTACGGAGGCCGAGCGGCTGCTGAACGCCGCCTCCACCCAGGCCCAGGAGGCCACCGATCACGCGGAGTCACTGCGCACCTCGACCCGCAGCGAGGCCGAGACGACCCGCCGTGAGGTCGTGGAGCTCACCCGCCGCGCCGAGGAGCGCAAGCAGGAGGCGGAGACGCTGCTGCGCGAGGCGCGCGCCGAGGCGGAGCGGCTGCGCGAGGAGGCCGCGGCCTCCGCCGCCAGGCGCCTGGCCAACGTGGACGCGGACAACGAGCAGCGCACCCGCACCGCCCGCAACGAAGTGGCCCGGCTCGTCGCGGAGGCCACCAAGGAGGCCGAGGCCCTCAAGGCGGAGGCCGAGCAGCTGAGGGCCGACGCCCAGGGCGCCGCCGAACGGGTGAAGGCCGAGGCGGCGGAAGCCGCCCGCGCCGCCGCCTCCGAGGACGCCGCCGCCCATCTGTCCAAGGCCGCCAAGACCGCCGAGGAGATCCTGACCAAGGCGTCCGCGGACGCCAAGGCCACCACGCAGGCCGCCGCCGAGGAGGCCGAGCGCATCCGCGCCGAGGCCCAGGCGGAGGCCGACCGGCGCGGCACCGAGGCGGCCGAGGCCGCCGCCCAGTTGCAGAACGCCGCTCACGACGACACCAAGGAGTTCCGCGAGCGCACCTCGCAGCTCCAGGACGAGGCCCGCAGGCTGCGCGGCGAGGCCGAGCAGCTGAGGGCCGACGCCGTCGCCGAGGGCGAGCGCATCCGCGGCGAGGCCCGCCGTGAGGCCGTCCAGCAGATCGAGGAGGCGGCCAGGACCGCCGAGGAGCTGCTGACCAAGGCCAAGAGCGACGCCGACGAGCTGCGCCAGGGCGCGAGCACCGAGAGCGAGCGGGTGCGCACCGAGGCGGTGGAGCGGGCCGCGACACTGCGCACGCAGGCCCGGGCCGCGCTGGAGCGCGCCGGGAACGAGGCCGAGGAACTGGTGGCCGAGGGCCGCCGCCAGGCCGAGCAGAAGGTCGAGGAGGCCGAGCGTCAGGCCGCCGCGGTCCGCTCCGAGGCCGAGCAGGCAGCCGCCCGGCTCGCCTCCGACGCCGCCGAGGAGATCAACCGCCGCCGGACCGAGGCCGACGAGCGCCTCGCCTCCGCCGAGCGCGAGCTGGAGGACGCCAAGGCCCAGGCCGAGCGGCTGCGCGCCGACGCGGTCGCCGAGGCCGAGCGCATCCGCAGCGAGGCCGCCGAGCGTGTGCGCACCCTCCAGGAGCAGGCGGAGTCGGAGTCGGATCGGGTCAGGACCGAGGCCGCCTCCGACGCGGCCGCCGCACGCGCCGAGGGCGAGTCGTTCGCCGTGCGCCTGCGCAGCGAGGCCGCCGCGGAGGCCGAGCAGCTGCGCGCCGACGCCCAGGCCGACGCCGACCGGCTGCGCAGCGAGGCGCAGGCCGCCCGTGAGCGCGCCGACACCGAGGCCGCCCAGGAGCTGACCGCCGCCCAGGAGGAGGCCGCCCGCCGCCGCCGGGAGGCCGAGGAGCTGCTGAGCGCGGCCCGTACCGAGGCCGAGCAGGAGCGCACCGCCGCCCGGCGGGAGAGCGAGGAACTGCTCGCCGCCGCGCGCAAGCGGGTGGACGAGGCCGGCACCGAGGCGGACCGGCTGGTCAGCGAGGCCGACCGCCGCGCGTCCGAGCTCGTCGCCGCCGCCGAGCACACCGCCCAGCAGGTGCGCGAGTCCGTCGCCGGACTGCACGAGGCCGCCGAGCAGGAGATCGCCGGGCTGCGCTCGGCCGCCGAGCACGCGGCGGAGCGGCTGCGCGGGGAGACCCAGGCGGCCGCCGACCAGCTGCGGTCCGAGGCCCACGCCGAGCGTGAGCGCGCCTCCAAGGAGGCGGCGAGGACCCGCGCCGAGGCCAACGAGGAGGCCGAGGCCGCCAAGTCGCTGGCCGACCGCACCGTCAACGAGGCGATCACGGAGGCCGACCGGCTGCGGGCCGAGGCCCGCGAGGAGGCAAACCGGCGGCGCGCCGAGGCCGCAGAGCAGGCCGACACCCTGGTCACCACTGCGTCGCAGGAGGCCGAGCGGCTCACCTCCGAGGCCCGTGAGGCGGCCGTGCGCACCGCCGCGACCGCCGAGGAGCAGGCGGACGCCCTCGTCGGCGCCGCGCGCAAGGAGGCCGACCGGCTGGTCTCCGAGGCCACCGTCGAGGGCAACACGATGGTGGAGCGGGCCCGTACCGACTCCGACACCATGCTGGCCGAGGCCCGCCGTGACTCCACCGCGATCAGGGAGCGGGCCGAGGAGCTGCGCGAGCGCGTCGAGGCCGAGGTCGAGGAGCTGCACTCGCGGGCCCGCAAGGAGTCCGCGGAGGCGATGAAGTCCGCGGGCGAGCGCGTGGACAAGCTGGTCGCCGCCGCCACCGAGCAGATGGCCGAGGCCGAGGAGCGCGCCCGCATGCTCGTGGCCGACGCCGAGGAGAAGGCGTCCGAGGTCGCCTCCAACGCCTCCTCGGAAGCGAGCAAGGTCCGTATCGCCGCCGTGCGCAAGGCCGAGGGCCTGCTCAAGGAGGCGGAGCTCAAGAAGGTCTCCATGGAGAAGGAGGGGGCGCAGGCGAAGGCGGAGGCCGAGGCCGAGGCCCGGCGCATCGTCGAGGAGGGCAAGCGGGAGCTCGACCAACTGGTGCGAAGGCGCAAGGACATCAACGCGGAGATCGCCCGTGTCCAGGATGTCCTGGAAGCACTGGAAGGTTTCGAGGGTCCGTCAAACGGTGCCAATGGGACCCCGAAGGGCGGCGTGAAGGCCGGAGCGGGCGCCGGGACCACCCGTACGAGTGGCAAGCGCTCCGATGACGCTCCACTCGATTGAGCGGTCATTCTCCAGATTCCCACCGCATTGACTCGATGACACGCCGCACTCAGCCCTAGGATTCCCTCTATCACCTCACCGGTCTCATCGACGTCTCACTCGACAGGAACCCCATGAGCGACACTTCCTCCCCCTTCGGCTTCGAACTCGTGCGGCGCGGGTACGACCGCACGCAGGTGGACGATCGCATCACGAAGCTGGTCGCCGACCGCGACAGTGCCCTGGGCCGGATCACGGCACTTGAGAAGCGCATCGAGGAGCTCCACCTCGAGACGCAGAACGCCCAGGCGCAGATCAACGAGGCCGAGCCTTCGTACGCCGGCCTGGGTGCCCGAGTCGAGAAGATCCTTCGCCTCGCCGAGGAGGAGGCCAAGGACCTTCGCGAGGAGGCCCGTCGCGCCGCGGACCAGCACCGCGAGCTCGCCGAGGGCGCCGCGGCCCAGGTCCGCTCCGACGCCGAGGCGTACGCGGCCGAGCGCAAGGCCAAGGCCGAGGACGACGGCGTCCGGATCGTCGAGAAGGCCAAGGGTGAGGCGTCGCAGCTGCGCGCCGACGCCAGCAAGGACGCGCAGAACAAGCGCGAGGAGGCGGACGCCCTCTTCGAGGAGACCCGCGCCAAGGCCGCCCAGGCCGCGGCCGACTTCGAGACCAACCTGGCCAAGCGCCGCGAGCAGTCCGAGCGGGACCTCGCCTCGCGTCAGGCCAAGGCCGAGAAGCGCCTGGCCGAGATCGAGCACCGCGCCGAGCAGCTGCGCCTCGAGGCCGAGAAGCTGCGCACCGACGCCGAGCGCCGCGCCCGCCAGACGGTGGAGACCGCGCAGCGCCAGGCCGAGGACATCGTCGCGGACGCGAACGCCAAGGCCGACCGGATCCGCAGCGAGTCCGAGCGCGAGCTGGCCGCCCTCACCAACCGCCGCGACAGCATCAACGCCCAGCTGACGAACGTGCGCGAGATGCTCGCCACGCTCACCGGCGCGGCGGTCGCGGCAGCCACGGTTCCCGAGGACGAGCCGATCTCCCGCGGGGTTCCGGCGCAGCAGTCCCGCTGAGCGGGGCGCACCGAGAACGACGCACGGAGAACGGCACAGCGACAACGGCACAGCGACAACAGCACCACTGCGGCAGCGCAGCGGTACGACGATCAGGAGGGAGCGGCGCGTCCTGGGCGCCGTTCCCTCCCGCCGGTCCGGCCGGCTCGGGCCCTTCGCCGCTTCGGGTGGCGATGGGCCCTTTGTCCGCTTAGCGTGACGTAATGATCGAGCTCGAGGGGCTGACGAAGAGGTTCGGCGACAAGCTCGCCGTGGACCGTCTGACGTTCACCGTGCGGCCCGGTGTGGTCACGGGCTTCCTCGGCCCCAATGGCGCGGGCAAGTCGACGACCATGCGGATGATGCTCGACCTCGACCACCCGACCGGTGGAGAGGTACGCATCGACGGCAGGCGCTACGCCCGGCTGAAGGAGCCGCTGAAGTACATCGGCGCCCTGCTGGACGCCAAGGCCGTCCACGGCGGGCGCAGCGCGTACAACCATCTGCTCTGCCTCGCGCAGAGCAACCGCATCCCGCGCTCCCGGGTGGACGAGGTCCTGGACGTCGTGGGACTGAGCGCGGTGGCCCGGCAGCGCACCAAGGGGTTCTCCCTCGGCATGGGCCAACGCCTCGGTATCGCCGCGGCACTGCTGGGCGATCCCGAGATCCTGATGTTCGACGAGCCGGTCAACGGGCTCGACCCCGAGGGCATCCACTGGATTCGCCACCTGATGAAGCGGCTGGCCGCCGAGGGCCGCACCGTCTTCGTCTCCAGCCATCTGATGAGCGAGATGGCGCTGACCGCCGGCCATCTGGTGGTGATCGGGCAGGGCAGGCTGCTGGCGGACACCTCCATGTCGGACTTCATCGGCCAGAACTCCCGTTCCTTCGTGCGCGTGCGCACCCCGGAGCCTGAGCGGCTGCGTGATGTCCTCTCGGCGGTGGGCGTCTCACCGCAGGTGGCGGCGGACGGCTCGTTCGAGGTCGCCGACATGGAGGCGGCCAAGCTGGGCGAGCTCGCGGCGCAGCACCATGTCACCCTGCACGAGCTGAGCCCGCAGCAGGCGTCGCTGGAGGAGGCGTTCATGCGGATGACGGCCGAGTCGGTCGAGTACCACGCGCACAGCACCGCGGGCCTGGCGGATGCGCCGGGCGACCGGGAGGGGGCGGCGGCGCCTCGAGGCCTGGAGGAAGGCGGGGACGGCGGCGTCGCAGGCGGTCGGGAGGACGGTCGGGTGGGCGATCGGGTGGGCGATCGGGTGGGCGATCGGGAGGGCGGTCGGGAGGGCGTGCCGGTCTGGGGCGCGGACTGGTCGGCGAAGCGGAGGAAGGGGTCGGCACGATGATCTTCACACCCGCGGTCCTGCGGTCGGAGTGGACCAAGGTCAGGTCCGTGAGCTCCACGATGTGGACGCTCGCCTCGGCGCTCCTGGTCACCGTGGCGCTCAGCGCCGGCCTCTGCGCGCTGACGAACGCCCAGTTCGACAACCTCTCCCAGCAGGACCGGCTCACCTTCGACGCGGCGGGCACCAGCTTCTCGGGGATGTTCCTCGGGCAGCTCGCCGTCATCGTGTTCGGTGTGCTCGTGGTCGCCGGCGAGTACAGCTCGGGAATGATCCGCACCTCGCTCGCCGCCGTGCCGCAGCGGGCCGCGTTCCTGTTCTCCAAGCTCGCCGTGGCCACCGCTCTGGCGTTCGTGGTCGGCATGGTGACGAGCTTTGCCTCGTTCTTCCTCGGGCAGGCGCTTCTGGGCTCGCACCGCACGGGCATCGGCGAACCCGGTGTGCTGCGCGCGGTGTTCGGCGCCGGCCTCTACATGACGCTGATCGCGCTGTTCTCGATGGGCGTCGCCGCGATGCTGCGCAGCCCCCTGCTGTCGCTGGGCATCCTGATGCCGTTCTTCTTCCTGATCTCGACGATCCTGGCCGCCGTTCCCGTCGCCAAGGACGTGGCCCGCTACTTCCCCGACCAGGCGGGCCAGAAGATCATGCAGGTCGTTCCCTCCAGCGACGGCTCCGCATACGGGCCGTGGGGAGGGCTGGGCATCATGTGCGCCTGGGTCGCCGTGGCGCTCCTCGGCGGGTACCTGGTGATGAGCAGGCGCGACGCCTGAGTCCCGCCGAGGCGTTCGGCCGTGCGCGCCGGCACGGCCGACCCGCTCTCCTGCCGTGTCCGACCCGTCGCCCACGGAACCAAAACCCGCCAAGTAGCCTCTCAACTCCCACGGGGCCCACGCGGGCCCTTCGGGGGGATCGGTTCACTACGAGGGGCGGGAAATGTGATCGAGGCAGTCGGCCTCACCAAGCGCTACGGCGTCAAGACAGCGGTCGATAACCTGACGTTCCAGGTCCGGCCCGGCGCGGTGACCGGCTTCCTGGGCCCGAACGGCTCGGGCAAGTCCACTACCATGCGGATGATCCTGGGGCTCGACGCCCCGACGTCGGGCCAGGTCACGGTCGGCGGACGGCGCTTCCGCGATCTGCCGAACGCCCCCCGTCAGGTGGGCGCCCTGCTCGACGCCAAGGCCGTCCACGGCGGGCGCAGCGCCCGTCAGCACCTGCTGTGCCTGGCGCAGCTGTCCGGCATACCCGCGCGCCGGGTGGACGAGGTCCTGGGCGTCGTAGGGCTCCAGGAGGTGGCACACCGGCGCTCCAAGGGCTTCTCCCTGGGCATGGGGCAGCGCCTCGGCATCGCGGGCGCGCTGCTGGGCGATCCGCAGGTGCTGCTGTTCGACGAGCCGGTCAACGGGCTCGACCCCGAGGGCATCCACTGGGTGCGCAACCTCATGCGCAAGCTCGCCGGCGAGGGCCGCACGGTCTTCGTCTCCAGCCACCTGATGAGCGAGATGGCGCTCACCGCCGACCATCTGATCGTGATCGGCCGGGGACAGCTGCTCGCGGACATGAGTGTGAAGGACTTCATCGCGCGCAACTCCGCCGGGTACGCACGGGTGCGCACCCCCGAGACCTCCGAGAAGCTGGTCCGCGCGCTGTCCGAGGCGGGCGCGCACGTCCAGCCCGAACAGGACGGCGCGCTGCGTGTGTCGGGGCTCGCCCTGCCGCACATCAGCGACCTGGCGTTCGACCTCGGTGTGCGGCTGCACGAACTCTCCCCGCACCAGGCGTCGCTGGAGGAGGCGTACATGCGGATGACGCAGGCCGCCGTGGACTACCGGTCGACGCAGGACCAGCGCTTCGGCCTCCAGCAGGCCGGTCCGGTCCCGGCCCAGGCGCAGTACGGCGGCTACCCGCCGCCCCACGCCGCGCCGCAGCACCAGTGGCAGCCCGCGCCCGGCCCCAACCCGTACCAGACGGCCCCGCCGCCGCAGGGCTTCGGAGCACCGCCCGCCGGGCCTGTCGGCGTGTCTCCCGCCGGGCCGCATCCCGGGGCGATGGCACCGCCGGTCGCCGCGCCGCCCACAGCGGTGCCGCCCGCCGTTCCGCCTCCGCCGCAGGACGCGCCTCCCGCCCCCGCGGCCGCACCGAGTCTGTCCAAGCGCGAGAGCGAGTCCTGAAGCCATGACCCACTACCCTGCTCCCGCCCAGGCCCCCCTGCCGGCCCCGCCCGGCGCCTACAGCTCCCCCATCCCGGTGGTGCGTACGCACCTCGGGCACGCCATCGCCTCGGAGTGGACCAAGATCCGCACCGTCCGCTCCACGCTGTGGTCGCTCGGTGTGATGTTCCTTCTGGTGGTCGGCATCGGCATGCTGATGACCGGCACCGTGGGCGAGAACGAGTACGAGTACTCGCCCATCCTCAGCTTCGGACTGCCGGGGGTGCTCCTGGGGCAGCTGTGCATCGTGACGCTCGGGGTGCTGGTGATCACCTCGGAGTACGGCACCGGCATGATCCGCACCACGTTCACCGCCTCGCCGCAGCGCGGGCGGGTGCTGGCCGCCAAGGCGATCGTCTTCTTCCTGGTGACCTTCACGCTGTCCACGCTGGCCTGCACGATCGTGGCGCTGCTCAACAAGGCCGCGCTGGAAGGGCGCAGCATCAACCGGTTCGACGGCTCCGCCGAGCACCAGGTGGACACGGCCTCGGCGAGCATGGGTGAGTTCTTGCGGGCAACGGTCGGCGTGGGCCTGTTCATGGCCCTGCTCGGTCTGCTCTCGCTCGCCGTCGGGGTGCTGCTGCGGCACAGCGCGGGTGCGATCACCTCGATGCTGGGGGTGGTGCTGCTGCCGCTGCTGGCCTCGCTGTTCATCTCCCAGATCTCGGTGAAGGAGAAGCTCCAGGAGTACTCCATGCCCAATCTGGTCGGCCAGTTGTACGGCGTCCCGATCCACGGGGACGACGGCGGATGGGGCCTGCTCGGCCTGCTCGGCCTCGTGACCGCAGGCATGCTGGGCGCCGCGTACGCGGTACTGCGCGGCCGCGACGTCTGACCGGCCTGCCCGCCGACGCCGACGTCTGACCGGCCTGCCCGTCAGCGTTCGAGCCCGGCCCTTCGACGCCCGACCCGCGGCATCAGTGGCGCGGCGCGTTCCTCCCTCTGAGGATCTTCGCGCCGCGCCGTTCGCGTGCGGTCCAGCAGGCGCGATGCCAGTGCCTGCGGTCGTCCACTCCCCCGAACTGGGGCCAGGCCACCACATGGCCGACGCCCGGCGGGATCTCCTGGTCGCACCCCGGGCAGCGGTAGTGCTTGCCCGCGCTGCCCGCCACGGGGCGGACGACCCAGTCCTCGCCGCGCCAGTCCTCCGTGCGTTCGAGCCCGTAGCCGCCGCCGACGCCTGAGGTCTCGGGCGACTCGGGCGAGTCGGCCCGCTGCGGGCGGTTGCGGCGCGGTGACACGGAGATCAGCCTCTCGCTTGGGCGGGCACGCGGTCCGCGTGCGCAAAAGGGTCACCGTCAAGGGTACGCAACCGCGAGGTACCCGGTCACCGGCTCGTCAATCTCCGCCCCCTCACATCCTGCGTGGCTGATAATCACCTCTATTCCGATTGTCTCCGTGTCCTGGGCATGTGTCAGGCGTTAATGCCGCAGAAGGCGCGGGGGCATCGCACTCAAGGAGGGTGCCGCATGCGCGTGGGGGCATTTCTTCTCGCCGCTCAGTTCCCCGGCCAGGGGCACACGGAGGCGCTGCACCGTGTGCTGCGTGCCACCGAGGCCGCGGAGGCGGCGGGTCTCGACGATGTGTGGGTGGCGGAACACCATTTCGTTCCGTACGGCGTCTGCCCGTCGGCGGTGACGCTCGCGGCGCTCCTGCTCGGGCGCACCAGGCGGATCGGGGTGGGCACCGCGGTCAGTGTGCTGCCGACCTCGCATCCGGTGGCGCTCGGCGAGCAGACCTCGTTGCTCCACCTCACCACCGGTGGCCGGTTCACCCTGGGTGTGGGCCGCGGAGGGCCGTGGGTCGACCTCGAGGTGTTCGGCGCCGGGGTCGAGGCCTACGAGGCCGGCTACCCGGAATCGCTCGATCTGCTGATGCGCTGGCTGCGTGAGCCGGCCGTGGGCGCCGACGGGCCCCGGTACTCGTTCCGCGAAGTACCCGTGGTGCCGCGCCCCAGTGAGCTCCCGCACGCCCCCGTCGCGGGCCCGGGAGCCGCCCCGCCCGTCGTGGTCGCCTGCACTTCCCAGGCCTCGCTGCGGCTCGCCGCCCGGTACGGCGTTCCCATGCTGCTCGGGATGCACTGCGGGGACGACGAGAAGGCCAGGATGGTCGCCGCCTACCGGACCGAGGCGCTGGCCCACGGGCACTCGCTGGAGCAGGTGCACCGGATCGAGCATGTCTCGGCGGGCGTCGTCCAGGTCGCCGACACCCGTGAGGAGGCCGTGGAGACCCTCGTCAAGGCGATGCCGGGCTGGCTGAGGCAGGGACTGGGCGCGCATGTCACCGTGGACGGGCGCGAGCGCAGGATGCGCGACCCGCACGCCTACACCGATCTGCTGTGCTCGCTGCACGCCGTGGGACCGCCGGAGCTGTGTGCGCGGCGGCTGAACGAGACGGCGGAACGCACCGGCATCCGCCGTTTCGCCCTGCTGGTCGAGGGCTCGGGAGACGTTGCCGAGACCGAGCGGAATGTGGCCCGGCTGGGCGGCGAGGTGCTACCCCGGCTGCGGTAGCACCCCCGGGACACGGCGGTCCCCGACCTGCTCCTCGGCTGCCTCGGATCACTCCGGATCGCCTCGAGTCGCTTCGGACCGCCCTCGGAAGTGGCCTCGGGAAGCTCCCTCGGAAGTCTTCTCAGCAGTCCCTCAGCATCGGCGACTGGTTGAGCAGTTGAGCGCGGGGCGAGGTGAACTTCGTGTACCGGTCGTCGGAGGTCCCGGCCAGCGGGAAGGCCGCGACGCGATGGCAGTTCTGGAACGCCAGACGTACTCCGAAATGCCGCTCCAGCGAGCCGCGGATGGCATCACTGGCAAGAGCCCTCAGGAGTTGCCCACGTGCCTGCTCGTCCGGCGGAGGAACCTGGTTGTCGGCGAAGTCACCGCCGTCCACCTTCAGTTGTGCCACCAGGGAGCTGACCATCTCCCATGCGTACGGCAGGGAGGTTCGGACGCAGTCGACGAAGTCCGCTTCGTCGACCTCGCCTCGCTCGGCCTGATCCAACAGGGCCGGTGAGACGTCGAGCGACATGGGGTTCTCCTCTCGCGGCCCCCGGGTCCGGGGGGCCTCACGAAGACGGTCGAGCGGCTATGAGTGGTCTGTGACCGCCATGCCGGTTGCGCGCGGAATGGACCGCGGACGCGGTCCTCCCCTGCAAGGTAGGGCAGTTGGGAAATTCCGGCCAGGCGAATACGGCGACAACCGGCCAGACGTCCGACGTCCGGGATCAACCGCGATGACCGCTCGAATCGCCCCCGCGGCACCCGGTCGACTAGCCTGCGGACCGTGCGTCTCGTCATTGCCCGCTGCTCCGTCGACTACGCAGGCCGGCTCACCGCCCACCTGCCGTCGGCCCCGCGGCTCATCCTCGTCAAGGCCGACAACTCGGTGTCCATCCACGCGGACGACCGGGCCTACAAACCACTCAACTGGATGTCCCCGCCCTGCACCCTCAAGGAGGAGAGCGGCATATGGACGGTGGTCAACAAGACCGGGGAGAAGCTCGTGATCACCATGGAGGAGGTGCTGCACGACTCCTCCCACGAGCTCGGAGTGGACCCCGGACTGATCAAGGACGGTGTGGAGGCACACCTCCAGGAGCTGCTCGCCGACCGGATGGAGGTGCTCGGCGACGGCTGGTCCCTCATTCGGCGTGAATACCCCACGGCGATCGGCCCGGTCGACATCCTGTGCCGCGACGCGGCGGGCGCCACCGTCGCCATCGAGATCAAGCGGCGCGGCGAGATCGACGGCGTCGAACAGCTCACCCGCTACCTCGAACTGCTCAACCGCGACCCGGTACTGGCCCCGGTGAAGGGCGTGTTCGCGGCGCAGGAGATCAAGCCCCAGGCCCGTGTCCTGGCCACCGACCGCGGCATCGACTGCGTGACGCTGGACTACGACGCCCTGCGCGGTATCGAGGACGACAAGCTGCGGCTGTTCTAGCGGCGGTTCCGGGCGCCGCCAGGCGCCACGCCACGGTGCAGCGCGCCGCCAGGCGCCCACGGTGCGCCGCCGCCAGGCGCTCGGGTGCGCCGGTGCCGCGCCCGCGGCCCGGCACGGCCGTCCGGCGCCCGCGTGCGCGGGGACCGCGGTCCCGCACGGCGGTCCGGTCCCCGGTCCGCCGCCGCACAAGCGAAGGAGGTTCCGTCCACAGGCTGCGGACGGAACCTCCCGGCGTTCCATGGGCCTGCCGGCGCGGCCCTACGCCACCGGCGGGGCGCTGCTCTGCGTGGCGCCGCTTCCGGAGGGGGAGGCGCTGCCACTGGCCGAGTTGTGCGGCGGCTGGGGCTGCCCTGTCGTCGGCGAGGGCGACGGCGAGGGGCTTGTCGGAGGCGTGGGCGACTGGTCGTCCGACGGCTTGCTCGAGGACCCCGACGGCTTGGGCTTGGGCGACTTGCTGGGGCTGCTGCTGCTGCTCCCGTCGCCGTGGCTCTTGGTCGGCCTGGGCGTCGGCCCGTTCTGGTGCGGGAGACCGCCACCGGGGTTGCCCATGGGCGGCCTCACCGTCGGCTGCCCCGACGGGCCGGCTGGCGATTCGCTGCCGCTCCTGGACGGCGCCGGGGACGGCTTCGCCGGGTCGGGAGCAGGAACGGTGTCGTCGGTGTCCGTGGCGGTCTGCGACTCGACCGGGGCCACCTTCATCGGTGTCTTGGTCTCGTCTCCGGCGCCGGACACGCTCCCCAGGGTCACCACGGTGCCCAGCACGGCCGCGAGCAGCAGGCCGGCACCGGCCGCAACAAGGTTTCTTCGGGCGCCGACCGCGGCCGGGCGGTTCGCGCCCCGCGGCGTCGGCCGGGGCGATATGACGGTCGTCGCCCCGGTGTCGGCGCCGTGCCCGGCCTGCGGGCCGGTGGGCAGCGAGGGCAGGGCCGCCGTCACGATCTGCGAGCGCGGGCCGCCCGGAGGCCGCCCCCCGGGCGGGACGGGCTCGGGGTCGGGCACCGGCGGCCGCTCGGAGACCAGGGCGAGAGTACGCCGCCCCACGGCCGTTCCGGTGCGGTCGGCGAGCGCGCCGCGCAGCGCTATGGACGCCTCGAGCTCGGCCCGGGCCCGGTCACTGTTGTTGGTGCACAGCGCGAGGACGCCCAACTCGTGGTGGAAGTAGGCCTCCTGCGCCACCTCGCCCGCCAGCCGGGCGGCCTCCTGCCCGATCCGCAGCGCCCGCTCCCAGGCGCTCCAGTGCAGGGCGGCGGCGAACGCCGGGGCGGCGGAGCGGGCCAGGAGGACGGCCGCGCTGTGGTGCCCCTGGTCGCGGGCGGCGGCCATGGCCGCCAGCAGCGCCTCCGACTCGGCGGCGACCCGCTCCACCGTGACGGAACGGTGCCCCGACCACCAGGCGAAGTGCCGGGCGGCGGTCAGCGCGTGGTCCCCCGGCGGCTCCAGGCCGATGAGCTGCGTCCGCACCCCTGCCGCGAGGCGGTAGTGCCCGGCGACGGGGACGGCGAGACCGCGGGCGACCAGTTCGGCCAGCGCGGTGTCGCCGTGGGTGTCTCCGACGAGGGCGGGCAGATGCCCCGCGTTGGGGCACTCACCGCCCAACGCGACGGCGAACCGCAGGGTCTCGCGCCCCGCCTCGGTCAGCTCACCGGCCAGCCGGGCCGCGGGGGCAGCGCTCTCGGCCAGTGAGGGAAGCGGCACGGCGGCCGCCGGAGGAGTGAACGGGGTGTCGTCGGCGCCCTCTTCGGCCTCGTCGGCGTCGAACGGGCTGCGCTCGCACGCCTCCAGGTCCTCGGCGAGCCGGGTCCTGTGGGCGTCCCGCTGGCGCAGCAGGGCGCCCGCCTGGACGAATCGCAGCGGCAGGCCCTCGGACTCGAACCACAGATCGGCCGCCCAGGCCGCCTCCTCGTCCTCCAGGAGCCGGTCCACGGAGTGTTCGAGGAGTTCCAGGCACGCCACCCTGCTGAGCCCGGAGAGGAAGACCTCCTCGATCGGCGACTCGGGAGAGGGCGAGGGGACATCCGGGGTTGCGGCGATCAGGAAGGCGCACTCCGGCGCCGAGGCGATCAGGTCGTCCAGCGCCGCGCCGCCGAACTCGACGTCGTCCACCACGACCACCGCGCCCACGTCGCCCAGATATCCGAGCAGGCGGGCCCGGTCGGGCCGGTATCCGGGGGCGCGGTGCACGGCCGCGTAGAGCGAGTGGAGCAGGTCGCGGGGAGTGCGCCGGTAGCCGGACAGATGGATGACCCCGTCCGGGGCGACACGGGCGCAGCTGTCGGCGACGTCGGCCAGCAGGGAGGTCCGGCCCGAGCCGGAGGGCCCGGTCACCCGGACCGAGCGTCCCCGGGAGAGCAGGCGGACCAGGCGGTCGCGCTCCTCGTCCCGCTCCAGCAGGGGCATCTGGGGGCCGGGGCGCCCGGCGAGCGGCGGCGCCTGCTCGGAGCGGCGGGCCAACTCGCGCTGCTCGCGGGACAGGCGCTCCGGCCGCGGCCTGATCCCGTCGGGGCAGCGGGTGACCTCGCTGCCGTCCACGGTGTTGATCGTCAGCAGGAAGTCACCGGCAACGATGTCCACGGGGCGCTCGACGCGGGCGGCCACGGGTGGTGTCTGCCGCAGGACGGGAAGGCTGCCGGTCGTCTCACTGGCACTGGGCGCACCGGACTTGGGCAGGCCGGACTTGGGCAGGCCGGACGTGGGGAACGTCGGCGGCACGGACTTGGGCAGTCCCGACGCGCTCGGCCAGGAGTCGCGCGGGCCGGACGAGGGCCGGCCGGAGGCGGGGAGACCGGACGAGGAGGGACCGGACGTGGATGAGCCGGTCGTCGACGAGGGGTCGTTCGGCGAAGCCGGTGCGCCGCCGGTCGGCTCCTCGCCGCGCCGGGGCAGCTCGGGCAGTTCGGGCAGTTCGAACGGATCCGGCTGGTGCTCCTCGGATCCCCCGGTGTGTGGGTCCATATCGCTTCCGCCCCCTGTTGCGTTGTGCCGGGGTCCTCGGCCTTGCCGGTTGTCAACGGCGGCGCGCCGGATGACGCGCTGAAAAACGAACCTTAGACCGTCGCGCGGCCATCAACCAATGGCAGAGGTGATACGTGATCCGCCCGTAGCCCGTTGCCGTCCTCCCGGGCGTGATCCTCCGGACCGCCCCCGTCGACCGAGATGCCGCCCTCGACGCAGAGGATGCGGTGGAGCCGGGTGGCGACGAGCAGGCGCTGCATCTGCGGGGGCACGGCGCGCAGGACGAGCGTGCGGTCGCGGCGGCCGGCCCTGCGGTGCGCTCCCATGATGACGCCGAGTCCGGTGGCGTCCCACGAGTCGAGCTCGCTGAGGTCGAGTACGAGGTCCCCCTGGCCCGCGTCGACCGCGGTGTGCAGGACGGTGCGGGCGTCCGCGGCGCTCCGGACATCGAGGCGGCCTCCTACGGCGAGCACGGCGTGGTCGCCCCTGATATGCATTCGCGCTCCCGCGGGTTCTGAAGATACGGCCAAGTTCATGTCATACGGTTCATCACATCCGACGGCCGAGCGCACCCCCAAGTCGCTGTCCGTGAACGAACCGATACCGAATTCACCCCGGCGGGGGGTCGGCGCCGTCGCGACGGCCCTGCGCCCCACCGGTTCGAACGGAGGTGGGGTGCAGAGCGGCGGCAAGCGAGGGGAGCCGAGGGCCCGTCAGAGCGGTGCGTGGACACCGGGTGGCTCAGTAGCTGTAGAAGCCCTTGCCGCTCTTGCGGCCGATGTCGCCCGCGTCCACCATGCGCCGCATCAGCTCCGGCGGGGCGAACTTCTCGTCCTGCGACTCGGTGTAGATGTTGCTCGTGGCGTGGAGCAGGATGTCCACACCGGTCATGTCGGCGGTCGCCAGCGGGCCCATGGCGTGGCCGAAGCCCAGCTTGCAGGCGATGTCGATGTCCTCGGCCGAGGCCACCCCCGACTCGTAGAGCTTGGCGGCCTCGACCACCAGGGCGGAGATCAGACGGGTGGTCACGAACCCGGCGACGTCGCGGTTGACGACGATCACGGTCTTGCCGACGCTCTCGGCGAACTCACGGGCCGCGGCCAGCGTCGCGTCGTCGGTCTTGTAGCCGCGCACCAGCTCGCACAGCTGCATGAGCGGGACCGGCGAGAAGAAGTGGGTGCCGACCACGCGCTCGGGGCGCTTGGTCACCGCCGCGATCTTGGTGATCGGGATGGCGGAGGTGTTGGAGGCGAGCACCGCCTCGTCACTGGCGATGCCGTCGAGGTCGCGGAAGATCTGCTGCTTGACCTCGATCTTCTCGAACACCGCCTCGACCACGATGTCGGCCTCGGCGGCGGCGTCCAGATCGGTGGTCGTGGTGATGCGGGCCAGCGCTGCCTCGGCGTCCGCGGCCTCCAGCCTGCCCTTGGAGACGAACTTCTCGTACGAGGCCTGGATGCCAGCCTTGGCGCTGACGAGCGCCTCGTCCGTGACATCGCGCAGGACCACGTCGTACCCGGCCTGGGCCGACACCTGAGCGATGCCCGAGCCCATCAGCCCGGCTCCGATGACGACGAGCTTCTTCGCCACTGCCTGTCCCCTCTTGTCGGTGTTCCTGGCCGGACCTTAACGCTCGTTCACCCGGCGCCGCAGCTAATGGAGGCGAGCGTCACGTCGCCGGTCCGTCACCCGTCCGTTCGCCCCCGGCCGTTTCGTCCCCGATCCGCTCGATGGAGGCACCGAGGCCCCGCAGCTGCTCCAGCAGGCCGGCGTAGCCCCGGTCGATGTGGTGGATCTCTCCCACGGTGGTCTCCCCCTCGGCGACGAGCCCCGCGAGCAGCAGGCCGGCCCCCGCCCGGACGTCGCTGGCCATCACCTCCGCCCCGGTCAGCCGCTCGACACCGCGCACGACCGCGTGATGGCCGTCCATCTCGATCTGCGCGCCCAGCCGGGTCAGCTCGCGCAGGAAGACGAACCGCGCCTCGAAGATGTTCTCGGTGACCATCGCCGAGCCCTCGGCGACGGCGTTGAGCGCGGCGAACTGCGGCTGGAGGTCGGTGGCGAACCCCGGGTACGGCAGGGTGATCACATCCACGGCCGTCGGACGGCGCTCCATCCGCACCCGGAAGCCGTCGGGGACCCGGCCCACGGACGCCCCCGCCGTGACCAGCTTGTCCAGGGCGATCTCCAGGTGCTCCGGCCTGGCCCCGCGCACCGTCACATCGCCGCGGGTCATGGTGGCGGCCACGGCGTAGGTACCGGCGACGATCCGGTCGGGCAGCGTCTCGTAGACCACCGGCGAGAGCAGGTCCACACCCTGCACCTCGATGGTGGAGGTGCCCGCGCCGCCGATCTTGGCGCCCATGTCCTGGAGCATGGTGCACAGGTCGACGATCTCCGGCTCACGGGCCGCGTTGTCGATCACCGTGGCGCCGCGAGCGGTCGCCGCCGCCATGAGGATGTTCTCGGTGGCGCCGACGCTGGGGAAGTCCAGCTTCACCTGACTGCCCCGCAGCCCGTCGGGGGCCCTCGCCACCAGGCAGCCGTCCTCGGTGACCACCTCGGCGCCGAGCGCCACCAGCCCGCTCATGTGCATGTCCAGGCCGCGGGAGCCGATGGCGTCACCGCCCGGCAGCGCGATCCGCACCTCGCCGCGCCGGGCGAGCAGGGGCCCCAGCACACTGATCGAGGCCCGCATCCGCCGCACGAGCTGCTCGTCGGCCTCGTGGCCGGGGCGTTCGGGGGAGGTGATCCAGGCGGTACCCGAGTGGCCGCCGTCACCGGTCCATTCGAGGTCCACGACGCAGCCGACGCGGCGCAGCAGCTCGGCCATGATCTCGACGTCGAGAATGCGCGGGATGTTGCCCAGGCGGCTGGTGCCCTCGGCCAGCAGGGCGGCCGCCATCAGCTTGAGCGCGCTGTTCTTGGCTCCGGGGACCGTCACGCTGCCCGCGAGACGTGCCCCGCCCACCACTCGGAACCGTTCCATCGGTGAATCGTATGTGCGGTTCGCCACGCATCCGGGGACCGACGCCACCACCTCGCTAGGCTCGGACCATGGTCAACCTCACGCGCATCTACACCCGGACCGGCGACACGGGCACGACCGCGCTCGGCGACATGAGCCGCACCGCCAAGACGGACTCGCGCATCGGGGCCTACGCGGACACCAACGAGGCGAACGCCGCCATCGGGGTGGCCATCGCGCTGGGCGACCTGCCGCCAGAGGTCGTCACCGTCCTCACCCGCGTCCAGAACGACCTGTTCGACGTGGGCGCGGACCTCGCGACTCCGGTGGTGCCGGACCCGAAGTACCCGCCGCTGCGGGTGGAGCAGCAGTACATCGACCGGCTCGAGGCGGACTGCGACACCTTTCTGGAGGACCTGGAGAAGCTGCGCAGCTTCATCCTCCCGGGCGGTACCGCGGGGGCGGCGCTGCTGCACCAGGCGTGCACGGTGGTGCGACGGGCCGAGCGTTCGACGTGGGCGGCGTTCGAGACGCACGGCGAGACGATGAACCCGCTGACGGCCACGTATTTGAACCGCTTGTCGGACCTGCTGTTCATCCTGGCGCGGACGGCGAACAAGGAGCGCGGGGACGTCCTGTGGGTCCCCGGCGAGAATCGCTGAGCACCGGCCTCTGAGGGCCGTGGCACCGGCCCGGCCCTCGCTGAGGCGCCGGGCCCGAGGTACCGCCGCCGAGCACCGCCGCACGGGTCCGGTCTCCATCGCCCCCGTCGGCGGCCGGGCATCGGCGGGCCCCTGACGATCCGTCGGCTCCGGCCTCGACGGGTCACGGTGGTGAACGATCCCGGCGGCGATCCGCGGGTCTGGACGATCTGTGGGTCTAGACCTATTGACCGTTGGTCTAGTCCTTTCTACTCTCCAGGCAATGCGGTGAGCGTGCCATGACAGCGGGTCACGACGCGTTCCCCGGGCGGTGCAGGCTCCTTCCACCCGCGAACTCGAGGAGCACCCTTGAGAACTGCACTCCGCAAGGCGACCACTCCATCGAGGGCCTTCAGACGCAGAACGACGGCCGCCCTCGCCGCCCTCCTCCTGCCTGTCGCGGCCCTGGTGGCCATTGCCTCCCCGGCGCGGGCCGCCACCGCGACCGCGACCTTCACCAAGACCTCCACCTGGGACTCCGGTTTCCAGGCCCAGTACACGATCAAGAACACCGGCACCTCGCCCATCAGCGGCTGGACGGTGGAGTGGGACTTCCCCTCCGGCACCTCGGTGGGCGCCTACTGGGACTCGCTGATCACCCAGGCCCCGGCCAACCACTACACGGCCAAGAACCGGGAGTACAACGGCTCCATAGCGCCCGGAGCCAGCGCCACCTTCGGATTCGTCGCCTCCGGGACCGGCAGCCCCAGCGGCTGCAAGCTCGACGGCGGGCCCTGCGACGGCTCCTCCGCCGACAGCCCGCCCAGCGCCCCCGGCGCCCCCGCCTCGGCCGGAGTCACCGCCACCAGCATCTCGCTGACGTGGGCGGCGGCCACCGACGACAAAGGCATCAGGAACTACGACGTGCTGCGCGGCGGCAGCGTCGTCGGCACGGTCACCGGGACCTCGTTCACCGACACCGGCCTGACCGCCGACACCCCCTACACGTACACGATCAGGGCCCGAGACACCGCCGGGCAGACCGGCCCCGCGAGCCCCGCCACCACCATCCGCACCAGCGGCGGCGGCAGCGACCAGCCGCCCGGCAAGCCCGGCACCCCGGCGGCGAGCGAGATCACCAACACCTCCGTCAAGCTCACCTGGAGCGCCGCCACCGACGACAAGGGCGTCAAGAACTACGACGTCTACCGGGGCGCCACCGTCGCCACCACGGTGACCGGCACCACCGCGACCGTCACCGGGCTGACCGCGGGCACCGACTACACCTTCACCGTCAGGGCCCGCGACACCGCCGACCAGGTGGGACCGGCCGGCGACCCGGTGACCGTCCGCACGACCGGCGGGAGCACCCCCGGGTCGTTCGTGAAGGTGGGCTACTTCGTCCAGTGGGGCATCTACGGCCGCGCCTACACGATCAAGAGCCTCGACACCACCGGTGCCGCGTCCAAGCTCACCCACCTCAACTACGCCTTCAGCAACATCAACCCCACCGACCTGACCTGTATGAACGGGGTCACCAAGGCCACCTCGCCCAACCCCCAGGACCCCAACCAGGGTGACGGCGCGGGCGACTCGTGGGCCGACTACGAGAAGGGCTTCAGCGCCGGGGAGTCCGTCGACGGCGTCGGCGACACCTGGGACCAGCCCCTCGCCGGAAACTTCAACCAGCTCAAGAAGCTCAAGGCCAAGTACCCGGGCCTCAAGGCCACGATCTCGGTGGGCGGCTGGACCTACTCCAAGTACTTCTCCGACGCCGCGAAGACCGACGCGTCCCGGCAGAAGTTCGTGAAGTCCTGCGTCGACATGTACATCAAGGGCAACCTGCCCGTGACCAACGGCCGCGGGGGCACCGGTGCCGCCGCCGGAGTCTTCGACGGCATCGACCTCGACTGGGAGTGGCCGGGCGCCGAGGGCCACCCCGGCAACCATGTCTCCCCCGCCGACAAGGCCAATCTGACCCTGCTGTGCGCGGAGTTCCGCAAGCAGATGGACGCGCTGTCCGCCACCACCGGCAAGAAGTACCTGCTGACCGCGTTCACCCCGGCCGACCCGGCCAAGGTCGACGCGGGCTGGGACATCACCACCAAGGACGGCACACCCAGCGTCTTCGACTACATGGACTTCGCCAACGTCCAGGGGTACGACTTCCACGGAGCCGGCAGCGACAACTCCTGGGAGCCCAACCGCACCGGCCACCAGGGCAACCTCTACAAGGACGACCAGGACCCGTACTCGTTCCACTTCAGCGTGGACGCGGCGATCCAGCACTACCTCGGCGCCGGAGTGGACCCGCGCAAGCTCACCGTGGGCCTGGCCTTCTACGGCCGAGGCTGGCAGCAGGTGGCCGACGGCGGGGTGCACGGCGAGTGGCAGAGCGCGAACGGGGCGGCGCCGGGGCAGTTCCCGGAAGAGGCCGGTACACGCGGCTACGCCAACCTCATCGCCTCGGTGCCCATGACCGTGTACCACGACGAGCAGTCGGTGGCGACCTATGGCTACTCGGGCGCCAATGGCCAGTGGTGGAGCTTCGACGACACCTGGTCGATCGGGAAGAAGACCGCCTGGATCAAGAGCAAGAACCTGCTCGGAGGCATGGTCTGGGAGATGTCCGGTGACACGGGGACGCTGATGACCGCGCTGGACAGCGGTCTGAAGTAGCCCCCGCGGGCCCACCGGGCCCCGAGAAACGGCCCGGGAGGCGGCAACCGCCCGCCGCCTCCCGGGTTGCGGGACCCGGATGCGGCGCGGAGGTGCGAAGGCAGACGCCAGGCGTCAGCTGTCAGGCGTCAGGCGACGTTGACGCGCTGCCCGGGCGGCGCGGCCTCGAGCCAGGCCAGGAAGCCGGTCAGGGCGTCGTCGCTCATCGCGAGCTCGAGCAGGGAACCCCGGTGGCGACAGGTCAGGACCACGGCCCCCGACAGCAGGGCGAGCTCCTCCTGGCCTCTCGGTGTGCGGCGGCGGAGCACCTCGATCTCGGAGCGTTCGAGCACCCGGCGGGGACGGGGCGCGTAGCTGAAGACCCGGAACCACTCGACGCGGTCCCCGCTGTAGCGGGCGACCCCGAAGACCCATCCCTTGCCGCCCGGCTCGGGTCCGGAGGCCGGCTCCTCGCCGTCCTCGGAGGGCTCCTCATGGTCGGGCGCGGGCAGATCCTGTGGCATGCGCAGGCGCATGGAGCAGTCGAACGTGCCCCCCGAGCGCTGAATGAGGCGCCTGCGCAGGCCGAAGACGAACAGCCCGAGCAGACCCACCGCGACAACGGCGCCGAACACCTGCAAAGCGAGGATCACGCGCACCGACCTCCTCGCCTAGGTTTTGCCGATCTCCACCTGCCAATACGTGTGGCCCACCGGGCGCCGACCGCGATCGGCGGCCGACTGCTCGGCGACCGGTCAGTGCGTGCCCGTGGCGGCACGCAGCCGGACATCGGCGCGCCGCTCGGCGACAGCGTCCGCGTCCGACTTCGCGCGCTCGAGCGCCCGCTCCGCACGCTCGACATCGATCTCGTCGGCCAGCTCGGCGACCTCAGCGAGGATCGAGAGCTTGTTGTCCGCGAACGAGATGAAGCCACCGTGCACAGCGGCGACGGCCGTGCCGCCGTCGGTCGTGCGGATCGTCACCGGCCCGGACTCCAGCACGCCGAGCAGCGGCTGGTGTCCCGGCATGACGCCGATGTCGCCCGACGTTGTGCGCGCGACGACGATCGTGGCCTCGCCCGACCAGACCTTGCGGTCGGCGGCGACCAGCTCGACGTGCAGCTCAGCCAAGACGGCTCCTCGGGTCAGCGCCTGTCTGACCTGACAGGCGTTGTCGGTTCAAAGAATAACGGGAGTGCGGGGAAGGGGCGGCACCGGGCCGCCCCTTCCACCGGAGCACAGGGCTCAGGAGACGCCCAGCTCCTTGGCCTTCGCCTTCAGGTCGTCGAGGCCACCGCACATGAAGAACGCCTGCTCGGGGAAGTGGTCGTACTCCCCGTCGGCGATCGCGTTGAACGCGGCGATCGACTCGTCCAGGGGGACGTCCGAGCCGTCGAGACCGGTGAACTGCTTCGCCGCGTGGGTGTTCTGCGACAGGAAGCGCTCGATACGGCGGGCGCGGTGGACGACCAGCTTGTCCTCCTCGCCGAGCTCGTCGATACCGAGGATCGCGATGATGTCCTGAAGGTCCTTGTACTTCTGCAGGATCCCCTTGACACGGGTCGCGCAGTCGTAGTGGTCCTGCGAGATGTACCGCGGGTCCAGGATGCGGGAGGTGGAGTCCAGAGGGTCCACCGCAGGGTAGATGCCCTTCTCCGAGATCGGCCGGGAGAGCACCGTGGTCGCGTCGAGGTGCGCGAACGTGGTGGCCGGGGCCGGGTCGGTGAGGTCGTCCGCCGGGACGTAGATCGCCTGCATCGAGGTGATCGAGTGGCCGCGGGTCGAGGTGATGCGCTCCTGGAGGATGCCCATCTCGTCCGCCAGGTTCGGCTGGTAACCCACCGCGGACGGCATACGGCCGAGCAGGGTGGACACCTCGGAACCGGCCTGGGTGAACCGGAAGATGTTGTCGATGAAGAGCAGCACGTCCTGCTTCTGCACATCGCGGAAGTACTCCGCCATGGTCAGACCGGCGAGCGCGACCCGAAGACGGGTGCCCGGGGGCTCGTCCATCTGGCCGAAGACCAGCGCGGTCTTGTCCAGAACGCCGGACTCGGTCATCTCGTCGATGAGGTCGTTGCCCTCACGGGTGCGCTCACCGACACCGGCGAACACGGAAACACCCTCGTGCAGCTTGGCCACACGCATGATCATTTCCTGGATGAGGACCGTCTTGCCGACGCCCGCACCACCGAACAGGCCGATCTTGCCGCCCTTGACGTACGGGGTCAGCAGGTCGACGACCTTCAGTCCGGTCTCGAACATCTCGGTCTTGGACTCGAGCTGGTCGAACGCCGGGGCCTTGCGGTGGATCGGCCAGCGCTCGGTGACCTCGACCGTGGACGGGTCCACGTTCAGGATCTCGCCAAGGGTGTTGAACACCTTGCCCTTGGTGATGTCGCCGACCGGGACCGAGATGGCGGAACCGGTGTCGGTCACGACCGCCGAGCGGACGAGGCCGTCCGTCGGCTGCATCGAAATGGCGCGGACGAGGCCCTCGCCGAGGTGCTGCGCGACCTCGAGGGTCAGTGTCTTGGTCTCGCCGGCATTGGCCGGGTCGGCGACGTCGACGTGCAGCGCGTTGTAGATCTCCGGCATCGCGTCGACGGGGAACTCCACGTCGACGACCGGGCCGATGACCCGCGCGACGCGGCCCGTCGCCGTGGCCGTCTCAACAGTGGTGGTCATAGTTGTCAGTCACTCCCCGCGGTCGCGTCGGCCAGGGCGTTGGCGCCACCGACGATCTCGCTGATTTCCTGGGTGATGTCGGCCTGGCGGGCCGCGTTGGCAAGCCGCGTGAGCGACTTGATGAGCTCTTCGGCGTTGTCGGTCGCCGACTTCATCGCGCGGCGGCGGGCGGCGTGCTCGGAAGCGGCCGACTGCAGCAACGCGTTGTAGATCCGGCTCTCGACGTACCGGGGCAGCAGCGCGTCGAGCACGCCCTCCGCCGACGGCTCGAAGTCGTAGAGCGGGAGGATCTCGTCGCTCTTCTTCTCCTGGGCCTCCTCGACGGTGTCGAGGCTGAGCGGGAGGAGCCGGTGGTCGACCGGCGCCTGCGTCATCATCGAGACGAACTCGGTGAAGACGATGTGCAGCTCGTCCACCCCGTCCTCGGACGTCGCCGTGGTGAAGGCTTCGATGAGGGCGGAGGCGACCGCCTTGGCGTCGGCGTACGTCGGCCGGTCGGTGAAGCCCGTCCACGACTGCGTGATCTCACGCTCGCGGAAGCTGAAGTAGGCGACACCCTTGCGGCCCACGATGTACGACCGGACGTCCTTGCCCTCGGAGCGCAGGCGCTCCGTGAGCCGGTCCGCCGCCTTGATGGCGTTGGCCGAGTACCCTCCGGCCAGGCCGCGGTCGCTCGTGATGAGCAGCACCGCGGCCCGCGTCGGGGCCTCCGCCTCGGTCGTCAGCGGGTGCTTGGTGTTGGAGCCGGTCGCCACCGCCGTCACCGCGCGGGTGAGCTCGCTCGAGTAGGGCGTCGACGCCGCGACCTGGCGCTGCGCCTTGACGATGCGCGAGGCGGAGATCATCTCCATCGCCTTGGTGATCTTCTTGGTGGCGGTGATGGAGCGGATTCGGCGCTTGTAGACCCGAAGCTGGGATCCCATGGGTCAGCAGGTCCCTCTCGTCACTTGGAGGTGCTGACCTGGGGCGTGTCCTCACCGAGAAGCTTGCCGTCCGAGGTCTCGAACTGGCGCTTGAAGGTGCGGACGGCCTCGGTCAGTGCCTCGACGGTCTCGTCGGGGAGCTTGCCGGTCTCGGAGATGACGGTGAGCAGGTCCTTCTTCTCCCGGCGCAGGTAGTCCAGGAACTCCCGCTCGAAGCGGCGGATGTCGTTCACCGGCACGTCGTCCAGCTGACCGGTGGTACCGGCCCAGATGGAGACGACCTGCTCCTCGATCGGGTACGGCGCGTACTGGCCCTGCTTGAGCAGCTCCACCATGCGCTTGCCGCGCTCGAGCTGCGCCTTGGAGGCCGCGTCCAGGTCGGAGCCGAAGGCGGCGAACGCCTCGAGCTCGCGGTACTGGGCGAGGTCCACACGCAGCCGGCCGGCGACCGACTTCATGGCCTTGATCTGGGCGGAGCCACCGACACGGGAGACCGAGATACCCACGTTCAGCGCCGGGCGCTGGCCCGCGTTGAACAGGTCGGACTCCAGGAAGCACTGGCCGTCGGTGATGGAGATGACGTTGGTCGGGATGAACGCCGACACGTCGTTCGCCTTGGTCTCGACGATCGGCAGACCGGTCATGGAGCCGGAGCCCATGTCGTCGGAGAGCTTGGCGCAGCGCTCCAGCAAACGCGAGTGCAGGTAGAAGACGTCACCCGGGTAGGCCTCGCGGCCCGGCGGGCGGCGCAGCAGGAGGGAGACGGCGCGGTAGGCGTCGGCCTGCTTGGACAGGTCGTCGAAGACGATGAGGACGTGCCTGCCCTCGTACATCCAGTGCTGGCCGATGGCGGAGCCGGTGTAGGGCGCGAGGTACTTGAAGCCCGCCGGGTCCGACGCCGGGGCGGCGACGATCGTGGTGTACTCCAGCGCTCCGGCCTCCTCCAGCGCGCCACGCACGGACGCGATGGTGGAGCCCTTCTGGCCGATGGCGACGTAGATGCAGCGGACCTGCTTCTTCGGGTCGCCGGAATGCCAGTTGTCACGCTGGTTGATGATCGTGTCGATCGCCAGGGCGGTCTTGCCGGTCTGGCGGTCGCCGATGATCAGCTGACGCTGGCCACGGCCGATCGGGGTCATCGAGTCGACGGCCTTCAGGCCGGTCTGCATCGGCTCGTGGACGCTCTTGCGCTGCATGACCGAGGGGGCCTGCAGTTCGAGGGCGCGGCGGCCGGAGGTCTCGATCTCGCCGAGGCCGTCGATCGGGTTGCCCAGCGGGTCGACGACGCGACCCAGGTAACCCTCGCCGACCGCGACCGAGAGAACCTCGCCGGTCCGCTGGACCGGCTGGCCCTCCTCGATGCCGCTGAACTCACCGAGGACGACGACACCGATCTCGCGCTCCTCGAGGTTGAGGGCGAGGCCGAGGGTGCCGTCCTCGAACTTCAGCAGTTCGTTGGCCATGGCCGAGGGCAGACCCTCGACCTTGGCGATGCCGTCACCGGCCTCGGTGACGGTACCGACCTCCTCGCGCGAGGCCGCGTCCGGCTTGTACGACTGGACGAAGTGCTCCAGCGCGTCCCGGATCTCCTCCGGCCGGATCGTGAGCTCCGCCATCTGGTGTCCCTGCTCTCCCTAGTTGGGCCCGGGCCGCCGGCACAGGCGACCGCGTATCTGGCACGGCCCAACTCGGGCCGCATCAATCAATGCTTTTGACTTGTGGCCGACCACCGTGGCGGTGCCCGGCACGAGGCCTCGCTCAGCCGGCGAGGCGGCGCGCCGCCTCTTCGAGGCGCCTGCTGATCGAGCCGTCGACGACCTCGTCACCGACCCGCACGCTGATCCCGCCGAGGACCTCGGGGTCCACGTCGAGGTTCAGGTGCACCTCACGCCCGAACAGCCTGGCCAGGACCTCGCCGAGGCGGGCCTTCTGCCGCGCGTCGAGCGGGACCGCGGTGGTGACCACGGCCACCGTGCGCCCGCGGCGTGCGGCGGCGAGCTTGGAGTAGGCCTCCAGGCCCACCTCAAGGCTACGGCCACGCGGGTGCGAGACCAGTCGCGTGATGAGCCGCTGCGTGACCACGTTGGCCCGCCCGCCCAGCAGCGAGCCGATGAGCTCGGCCTTGGCGGCGTTGCTCGCGGTGCGGTCGGTCAGCGCCAGCCGCAGCTCGGTCGACGACTGAAGGATCCGGCTGAACCGGAACAGCTCGTCCTCGACCTCGTCGAGGCCGTTGGAACGCCCGGCGACGACGAGCTCGGCCGTGGCCGCCAGCTCCTCGAGCGCGTCCGCCAGGTCGCGGGGCTTCGACCAGCGCGAGCGGACCATGCCGCTGAGCAGGTCGATCGTCTCGGCACCGACCTGGCCGGACAGCAGCCCGGCGACGAGGCCGGCCTTGGCCTGCCCTTCCCGTGCCGGATCCGTGAGGACCCGGCGCAGCGACGCCTCGCGGTCGAGCAGCGCGGTGACGGCGGCGAGCTCCTCGGCGAGCTTCGCGACGTCCACGGACCGGTTGTCCGCCAGGGCGTCGAGGCGCTCACGCGCGGAGGCAAGCGCCTCCCGACTCGCTCCATTCATCGGTCACGCTCCCCGTCTCGCGATCCCACGAGCTCGATGACGACTGCGGCACTGCGCAGGCCCGCTCGACGGATCGCCGTTCCGGCACTCATCGGTCACGCTCCCCGTCTCGCGAGCCCTGAAGCTCGATGACGACTGCGGCACTGCGCGGGCCCGCTCGACGGATCGCCGTTCCGGCACTCATCGGGCAGCGCCTTCCTCGGCCCGCTCGTCGAGCTCGGCGAGGAAGCGGTCGATCACACGGCTCTGGCGGGCGTGGTCCTCGAGCGACTCGCCCACGACACGGCCGGCCAGATCGGTGGCGATCCTGCCGACGTCCCGGCGCAGCGCCTCGGCGGCCTGCTTGCGGTCGGCCTCGAGCTGAGCGTGGCCGGCCTCGATGATGGCTTCCTTCTGCCGCTGGCCCTCGGCGCGCATCTCTGCGATGAGCGTCGCGCCCTGCTCCTGCGCCTCCTGGCGCAGGCGCGCGGCCTCGTGGCGTGCGTCGGCGAGCTGCTCGCGGTACTCCTCGAGCACCCGCTGAGCCTCGGCCTTGGCAGCCTCGGCCTCCTCGATGCCGCCCTCGATCGACGCCCGGCGCTCGTCCAGCACCTTGTTGATGCTGGGCAGGAGCTTCCAGGCGAAGAGAGCGAAGACGATCGCGAAGGCGAGCAGGCCGACGACGAGCTCCGGAATCTCGGGGATCAGAGGGTTCTGCTCCTCCGCAGCGATCTGCAGGAGATTCACGTCTGGACCTTTCGTCTAAGAGGTGTTGGTCAGAAGCCCTTGGGGCCCTGGCCGAAGACGAACGGCATGACGATGCCGATCAGCGCGAGCGCCTCGCAGAGCGCGAAGCCCAGGATCTGGTTCTGGCGGATCAGACCGGCGGCCTCGGGCTGGCGCGCGAGGGCCTGGGTGCCGTTACCGAAGATGATGCCGACGCCGATGCCGGGGCCGATCGCAGCGAGGCCGTAGCCGATGGAGGCGACGGAGCCGTAGACGCCGGAGCCGTTGGAGGCGGCAGCGAGCAGGTTCAGCATGTCTGCTTTTCCTTTGCGGGGTGGTTGGCCGGTGGGGGTTGGCCACCGGACGAGTGTGGCGGGGACGGTTCGGGTGGATCAGTGGTCGGCGTGCAGGGCGCCCTGGATGTAGCTCGAGGCCAGGAGCACGAACACATACGCCTGCAACGCCTGGACGAAGATCTCGAAGAGGGTCATCACGATGACCATCACGAACGACACACCCGCGTAGGCGATGCCTACACCGTTGAGGAGGTACCAGCTGGCGATCGTGAAGATCACGAGCAGCAGGTGGCCGGCGAACATGTTGGCGAACAGCCGGACCGCGTGCGTGAAGGGGCGGACGATCACGTTCGAGAGGAACTCGATCGGGATCAGCAGCGGGTAGATCGCCTTCGGCAGGCCCGGCATGTAGCAGAGGTTCTTGATGCCGCCGACGAAGCCGTGCTTCTTGAAGTTGATCGTCATCCAGGTGAACCACACCAGCGCGGCGAGTCCCGCCGGGAAGGCGATGAGCGAGGTCACCGGGAACTGGGCGAACGGGATGATCGACCAGAGGTTCATCAACCAGATGAAGAAGAACAGCGACACCATCAGCGGGACGTACTTCTCGCCGTCCTTCTTGCCCATGGTCTCGTAGACGATCCCGCGGCGGACGAAGTCGTAGCCCGCCTCACCGACCATCTGGAGCTTGCCGGGGACGACCTTCGGCCTGGCGAACGCCGCCCAGAAGAATCCGGTCACCACGATCGTCGAGATCAGCGCCAGCAGCATCGGCTTGTTGAACTCGATGCCGCCGACCTCGAACATCGGCTTGAACATGAAGGAGTTGAGGCCAGGAGAGGGGAAGCCGCAATCAGCGAAGATGTGGCAGTCGATCTCGTTGGCGAGCATCTGGGGGTCAGCACTCACCGCGAGCTCCTTCGGCGTGACGCATGGGTACGGCAACCTCGATGTGTCGGCGCGGCACACGTCCGCGGAACGGCACTGGACTGGTTTTGCAGATTGAGGGCGGGCGCAGAAGCCCGGGAGGCGTCATCGGCGTGAGCGGCCGGCCCGTCCCGTGGGCCGCGGCCGCCTTGGCGCGTTCAGCCGTAGTTGGCACCGGACGATAGCAGGCGCCGGGAAGGCCCCTGAAGCCGCCCCCGACGATCATGTCCGAGGCTCCGGCGACTTGGCCGCGGTCTCGGGTTCGACGTAGAGGATCTTGGCCTTCATGTGGCCGCGGACCTGGGTGATCACCCAGACCACGGTGCACGCGAGAAGCGAGAGGGCGAACGTGCGCAGGTTGAACAGATCGGTGCCGCGGAAGACGGCGAGCACGATCGCCAGCAGGAGGAGCTGCGTCGTGTAGACCAGCAGCCCCATGGCCTGGAACAGGTGCGGCAGCGCCTTCGCCGTCTTCTGCAGGGCGATGAGCCCGGCGCTGAAGAACGCGATCACGAGAGCTGCCCCCACAGCCGCACCGATGGCGCCCTTCCCACCTGAGATCCACCCACTGGCACCCACGGCGACGAGGCCGGCGGCTGCGGTGGGGATCGCGGCGCTCAGAAGGATCCGGGCGTCGTTGGACTGCATGTGGGCAGCTCCAGCGGAAGTTGGGGGCGATGTACACATGGTGACTGACGGTGACGCGAAAGCGGTCGGACGTCGATCAGAAGCGTATCCCCAGGAGGGAGGCGTGCCTCACGCCGGAAGACCGTCTCGTCTTGGTCTTTCGGCTGTTCCCCTGGGTGTTAGTGAACGGTATCACAAACTATTTGATGAGAGCTTTACCTGTTTGTTGTGGTACCCGTCACACCCAAGGATTACCAGGCGTCGCCGGTGCTGACAACGACAGAACCCCCAACTACCCTTCCGCGCCAGGCGATCCGGCGCCCGAGTGGGCGGGCGGACGGGCACCGAACCGGTGCCGTTCACCGACGGCCGTCGCGCCGTTGAGCGAACCGAGCGCCGCCTGGTCCGCCTCGCTCAGCGGCTCCTCCAACGCGGGCTCAACGGGCTCGCCGCGCTGTGGGTGACGAAGACCGCGGTGGCGGTAGCGCGGGGGCACGATCGCGTTGGCCCAGAGCGGGACCCTCGGACGGAACCGCGGCATCAGCAGCACCACGAGTCCCACCGCGCACAGGAAGACGATGATCAGCAGTATCACCGTGGTGTTGGACTGCACGGAGAACGCCACGGCGCCCAGTGCGATCAGCGCGGACCAGAAGTACATGATCAGCACGGCTCGGCTGTGCGAGTGCCCGATCTCCAGCAGCCGGTGGTGCAGGTGCTGCTTGTCGGCGGCGAAGGGCGACTGGCCGTTCCACGTGCGGCGCACGATCGCGAGGAAGAGGTCCGCCATGGGCACCGCGATGACGGTCAGCGGCAGCAGGAGCGGGATGTAGACCGGCACCATCTCGTGCACGGCCTTGGTCTGCGAGCCGCTGAAGTCCGCGAGGAGATCGGGGTCGACCTGACCGGTGATGGAGATCGCCGACGCGGAGAGCATCAGGCCGATCAGCATCGACCCGGAGTCACCCATGAAGATGCGCGCCGGGTGGATGTTGTGCGGCAGGAAGCCGACGCACATGCCGATGAGGATCGCGCTGAACAGCGTGGCGGGCGCGGCCCCCTCGATGCCGTGCCCGAACCACATCCGGTACGCGTACATGAAGAACGCGATGGCGGCGATGCACACCATGCCGGAGGCGAGGCCGTCGAGGCCGTCGACGAAGTTGACCGCGTTGATGGTGAGGACGACGAGCGCCACGGTCAGCAATGTGCTCTGCACGGGCGTGAGGGTGACCACACCCTGGCCCGGCACGGGAAGCGCGAGGATCTGCAGGCCCTGCATGACCATGACGCCCGCGGCGACCATCTGGCCACCGAGCTTGATCAGCGCGTCCACGCCCCACTTGTCGTCCAGGACGCCCAGGATCCAGATCAGCCCGGCCCCGGCCAGCAGCGCACGGGGCTCGTCGGTCTCGGTGAACACCTTGCCGAGGTCGCGCAATTGGGAGGCGACCAGCAGTCCGGCGCACAGCCCGCCGAACAGGGCGATCCCGCCCAGCCGCGGAGTCGGCTCGCGGTGCACGTCACGCGCGCGGATCTCCGGCATGGCCCCGGCGGCGATGGCGAACTTCCTGACCGGGCCGGTCAGGAGGTACGTCACGGTCGCTGTCACCAGGAGGGTCAGCAGATATTCACGCACGGCTGGCCCCGCTTCGGTGGCTGGTCTCGCTGGTCCTCACCCGTCACACCCTATTAGCGTCCTTCCCCGCACTGCGAACGGCGAGCGTACTCCAGGCACGTCCGCGACACGGCGGACACAGGAGAAGACACCTGCCGACCGTGGACGGTTGCGGCCCGCCCGGAAGTACATACGGCGGCGGCACCCGGACCGCTCAACGCGGCGGATACGGAGAGTGGGCGGCGGCGAGCGCGGCCACCGCGGCCGCGGTACCGTCCGGACCCGATGCCCGGGTGCCGTCGGCGTCGCGCAGCGCCCGGCCGATCAGCCGCGCGGCCTCGGCCATCTGCGGCTCGCGCATCCCCTGCGTGGTCACCGAGGACGTACCCACCCGGATCCCGGAGCCCGAGCTGCGCGGCCGCTCGTCGAAGGGCAGGCTGCACTTGTCGACCACGATGCCGGCGCGGGCGCAGCGCGAGCGCGCCTCGAGCCCGTCCACGCCCAGCGGCCGTGTCCCCGCGGCCACCAGATGCGTGTCCGTGCCGCCCGTGGCGGGTTCGAGCCCCTCGTCGGCCAGGCCGTCGGCGAGCGCGCGGGCGTTGGCGACGACCTGGCGGGTGTACTCGGCGAAGGCGGGAGCGGCGGCCTCGGCGAAGGCGACGGCCTTGGCGGCCACGGTGTTCATGTGCGGGCCGCCCTGGGAGAACGGGAAGACGGCCCGGTCGATGCGCCGGGCGAGCGCGGCGCCGGTGAGGATGAGCCCTCCCCTGGGGCCGCGCAGCACCTTGTGGGTGGTGGCGCACACCACATCCGCGTAGGGCACGGGGTTGGGGGCGGAGCCGCCCGCGACCAGGCCGATGGTGTGGGCCGCGTCCACCACCAGGTAGGCGTCGACCTCGTCTGCGATCCGCCGGAACGCCGCGTAGTCGAGGTGGCGCGGATAGGAGATGGACCCGCAGACGATGGCCTTGGGGCGCAGGGTCAGGGCGAGGTCGCGGACCTGGTCGAGATCGACGAGACCGGTGTCGGGCCGCACCCCGTATCCCGCGAAGCGGAACCAGCGCCCGGAGAAGTTCGCGGCCGAGCCGTGCGTGAGGTGCCCGCCGTGCTCCAGGGACATCGCGAGGACGGTGTCGCCGGGGACGAGCAGGGCGGCGTAGGCGGCGAGGTTGGCCGAGGAGCCCGAGTACGGCTGGACATTGGCGTGTTCGGCGCCGAACAGCCGCTTGGCGCGGTCGACGGCCAGTTGCTCTGCGCGGTCGACGACCTCGCATCCGCCGTGGTGGCGGCGGCCCGGGTAGCCCTCCGCGTACTTGTTGACCAGCGGACTGCCGAGGGCGGCGAGCACGGCGGGGGAGGTGAAGTTCTCCGCCGCGATCAGCTGGAGGCCACCGCGCTGCCGGTCCGTCTCGGCGGCCAGGATCCCGGCGAGCTCGGGGTCCCGCTCCGCGAGCGCCCCGAAGTCCGGGCCCGCGGTGGCTGGTGCGGCGCGCTGGAGCACGTCGGAGGGAGAGGGCGGCAGACCGGCGACCGACATGAGGGCTCCCGGCGTGGGACGGAGTACTCGGTTCCCACTGTAGGTGCGCTCAGCGGCATACGCCGGTCAGAGCGGTCACCACCGGGGCGAGGGCGTGGTAGATCTCGTCCCCGCAGTTGCGGAAGACGGTGATGGGGGCGCCGTAGGGGTCGTAGACCTCGTCCGCGTCCGGGGTGGGGGCGAGCAGCCAGCCCCGCAGCGCGGCGGCGGCCCGCACCAGGGCGCGGGCCCGCTCGATCACTCCGCCCTCCTCGGGGAGGGTGTGGGGGTCTATGGCCCGCACGAGGCGGGTGAACTCCTTGAGCGTGAACGTGCGCAGCCCGGCCGCGTGCCCCATGGAGATCACCTGGGCACGGTGGTCGCGCGTGGCGGTCAGGACGAGATCGGCCTCGACCACGTGCTCGTCGAGGAGCTCACGGCCGATGAAGCCCTCGGTGTCGGCGCCGTACTCGGTGAGCACGGCGGCGGCGTTGGTCTCCATGTTGGCGCCCTCGTGGCCCCATGTGCCCGCGCTCTCCACGACGATGCCGGACGCCCGGTCGCCGAGCCGCTTGCGCAGCTCGTGCCGGGTGAGCCGCTCGGCGATCGGGGAGCGGCACACGTTGCCGGTGCACACGTGGAGGATACGGAAACGGTCATGCGGGGACACGGCGGCCGATATGGCCCTCTCGTACACCGCATGTCCGCGTGCTGCCGGCCCCTGGGGCCTGGTCAACTGGCTACCCCCAAGCCCGGTACGACCTTGCGCAACTCCTCGGCGGACAGGGCGCCCTCGCGCAGGAGCACCGGCACCCGGCCGGTGACGTCCACGATGGAGGAGGGGACATTGTCCGCGGTGGGGCCGCCGTCGAGGTAGACCGAGACCGAGTCGCCCAGCATCTCCTCGGCGGCGTCGCAGTCCTGCGGGGCGGGCCGGCCGGTGAGGTTGGCGCTGGTGACGGCCATCGGGCCGGTCTCGGTGAGCAGTTCGATGGCGACCGGGTGCAGCGGCATGCGCACGGCGACGGTGCCGCGGGTGTCGCCGAGGTCCCAGCGCAGCGACGGCTGGTGCCGGGCGACGAGGGTCAGCGCGCCCGGCCAGAAGGCGTCGACGAGCTCCCAGGCCTGCTCGGAGAAGTCGGTGACCAGGCCGTGCAGGGTGTTCGGGGAGCCGACGAGCACCGGCGACGGCATGGAGCGGCCCCGCCCCTTGGCCGCCAGGAGATCGGCGACCGCCTCGGCGGAGAAGGCGTCGGCGCCGACGCCGTAGACCGTGTCGGTCGGCAGCACCACGAGCTCTCCGCGGCGTACCGCGGACGCGGCCTCGCGCAGTCCGATGGCGCGGTCGGACGCGTCGGAGCAGTCGTAGCGGCGTGCCATCAGGGGGCCTCCTTGGCGGCGTTCACTTCGGTAGCTGGTCGGTGGCTGGGAGGGGAGCGGGTGCTGGCGGGGGGGCGGTGGCCGCGGCCGTCACGGCGTGGCCTTGCGTGCGGTGGTGAACCGGGGCCGGTTGTTGAGGTCCCGGTGGTCGGCGGCGTCGGTCCAGCCCGCTTCCTCGTTGAAGATCCACGGGACCTGGCCGCCCTGAGTGTCCGCGTGCTCGACCACCACGACGCCCCCGGGGCGCAGCAGGCGGCCGGCCGTGCGCTCGAGGCCGCGGATGGTGTCGAGGCCGTCCTGGCCCGAGAACAGCGCCATCTGCGGGTCGTGGTCGCGCGCCTCGGGGGCGACGTACTCCCACTCCTCGAGGGGAATGTACGGCGGATTGCTGATGACCAGGTCGACCTGGCCGTCGAGGTGCGGAAGCGCGGTCAGCGCGTTGCCCTGGTGCAGGACGACGCGGCTGCCCTCGGTATTGCGCCTGGCCCACTCCAGGGCCCCCTCGTCGAGCTCCACGGCGTGGACCGTACTGCGCGGCACCTCCTGGGCCAGGGCGAGCGCGATGGCGCCCGAGCCGGTGCACAGGTCCACGACGAGGGGCTCGGCGACGTCCATGGCGCGCAGGGCGTCTATCGCCCAGCCGACGACCGACTCGGTCTCCGGGCGCGGGACGAACACGCCCGGGCCCACCTGGAGCTCGAGGTAGCGGAAGAACGCCCTGCCGGTGATGTGCTGGAGCGGCTCGCGCGCCTCCCGGCGGGCCACGGCCTCCCAGTAGCGTGCGTCGAAGTCGGCGTCGGGGAGGTTGTGCAGCTCTCCCCGCTTGACCCCGTGCACGTAGGCGGCCAGCTCCTCCGCGTCGAAACGCGGAGACGGCACGCCGGCGTCGGCCAGCCGCTGGGTGGCCTGGGCCACCTCCGCGAGCAGCAGGTTCACTGAGGCCCTCCTGGCGGGGTCACTGGGCCGCGGCCAGTTTGGCCGCGGAATCGGCGTCCACGCACGCCTGGATCATCGTGCCCAGGTCGCCGTCGAGCACCTGGTCCAAGTTGTACGCCTTGAAGCCGACCCGGTGGTCGGAGATCCGGTTCTCCGGGAAGTTGTACGTCCTGATCCGCTCGGAGCGGTCCACGGTGCGGACCTGGCTGCGGCGGGCGTCGGACGCCTCCTTCTCGGCCTCCTCCTGGGCGGCGGCGAGGAGCCGGGCGCGCAGGATGCGCAGGGCCTGCTCCTTGTTCTGGAGCTGGCTCTTCTCGTTCTGGCAGGAGACCACGATGCCGGTGGGCTGGTGGGTGATGCGCACGGCGGAGTCGGTGGTGTTGACGGACTGGCCGCCGGGGCCGGACGAGCGGTAGACGTCGATCCGCAGGTCGTTGGGGTTGATCTCCACGTCCACGTCCTCGGCCTCGGGCAGGACGAGGACACCGGCGGCGGAGGTGTGGATGCGGCCCTGGGACTCGGTGGCGGGCACGCGCTGCACGCGGTGGACGCCGCCCTCGTACTTCAGGCGCGCCCAGACGCCTTGGCCGGCCTCGGCGTTCGCCCCCGAAGAGGACTGGCGGGCCTTGACCGCGACGGAGACGTCCTTGTAGCCGCCGAGATCGGACTCGTTGGCCTCGATGATCTCGGTCTTCCAGCCGACGCGCTCGGCGTATCGCAAATACATCCGCAGGAGGTCTCCGGCGAACAGGGCTGACTCCTCGCCGCCCTCGCCCGCCTTGATCTCGAGGATGACGTCCTTGTCGTCGCTGGGGTCACGGGGGACGAGGAGGAGGCGGAGCCGGTCGGTGAGCTCCTCGCGCCCCTGCTCGAGCGACTTCACCTCGGCGGCGAAGTCGGGGTCCTCGGCCGCGAGTTCCCGGGCGGTCTCGATGTCGTCCCCGTGCTGCCTCCACGCGCGGTAGGTCGCCACGATGGGCGTCAGCTCCGCGTACCGCTTGTTGAGCTTGCGTGCGTTGGCCTGGTCGGCGTGGACCGACGGGTCGGCAAGCTTCTTCTCGAGGTCGGCGTGTTCGCCGATCAGGTCCTCGACCGCCTCGAACATGGTGTGGGCACCCCTCTGGTTGCGCCTCGGGTGTGTGGATGGGGGGACGAAGGGGACTCAAGGGGACGACAAAGCGCCGGTCCGGTCGCCCTCTTGCGGAAACGGGGGCGACCGAGGACCGGCGCTGGGGAGTCGCTACTTCTTGGAGGACCCGGCGTTCTTGCCGAAGCGCGCCTCGAAACGGGCCACGCGGCCACCGGTGTCGAGGATCTTCTGCTTGCCCGTGTAGAACGGGTGGCACGCCGAGCACACGTCGGCGCGAATGGCGCCTTCCTTCGCGGTGCTGCGGGTGGTGAAGGAAGCGCCACAGGTGCAGGTGACCTGGGTCTCCACGTACTCGGGGTGAATGTCGGGCTTCAAGGGATTCTCCTAGGTATCGGGAGGGCACCGGGTCACACGGCCTGTTGCCGTGCGTGAACCGGGGCCGACGTACCAGTCTGCCAGGACAGGCACGTACTCCCCAAACCGGGGCCGCCCCCGAGATATTCCACCCCCGCGGCGGGGAGGCCGCAGCCCGCCGCGGGCGCCGCTACCTGGGGCTCGGGGTCAGCTTTGGGACTGCCGGGGACTTCGGGGTGGGTGGGGCGGGCTTGGGCTCGGCCAGGGCCGGTTCGTCCGTCGTCGCCGTCCAGGGGATGGGGCGGTCTTCGCGCAGGGCCGACCAGACCTGGTCCGCCTCGGGATCCTTCGGGATGACGCGGTTCGGGTCGGTGGCGTCGTAGTCGACCGGGAGGACCACCTTCGTCAGGTCGCCCGCGTCGATGCGCTTCAGGCCGGCGGCCAGCTTCCGCAGGCCGCTGATCGACGCGATCTCCGAGTCCGTCGTGATGGCCTTGGAGGCGGCGTCCGCGACCTTGTAGAGCTTGGCCGGGCTGCCGAACACCCCGATGTCGTGCACCTGCGTGAGCAGGCTCGTCAGGAACTGCTGCTGGAGCCCGATCCGCCCCAGGTCGCTGCCGTCCCCGATCCCGTGCCGCGTCCGGACGAAGCCCAGGGACTGCTCTCCATTGAGGTGGTGCGCGCCCGGCGGGAGGTCGAGGCGGCTGTCGAGGTCGTGGATGGGCTCCGTTGTGGTGACCGTCACACCGCCGAGGGCGTCCACCAGCCCCTTGAAGCCCGAGAAGTCCACTTCGATGAAGTGGTCCATCCGGATCCCCGTCATCGCCTCCACGGTCTTCACCGTGCAGGCCGGCCCCCCGATCTCGTACGACTCATTGAACATCACCCGATTGGCGGCTGGCGCTATCGACCCCTTGGCGCTCTTGCCATCGGCGCCCGCCGTGGTCCGCCGGCACTCCGGACGGTCCACCAGCGTGTCGCGCGGGATGCTCACCACCCCCGCCTTCCGGTGGCCCTTCGCTATGTGCACCACCATCGCCGTGTCCGAGCGGGCCGTGCCTGTCGCGTCGTCGCCGTACACGCGGTTGTCCCCCGACCGGGAGTCGGAGCCGAGGACCAGGATGTCCATGGAGCCGTTGTCGACGTTGTCGGGGCGGTCCCGCCCGAGCGCGCGGTCGATGTCCACGCCCCGCAGCTTCCCGTCCAACTCGAAGTACAGGTACGCCAGTCCGCCCCCGCCCAGCAGCACCACCCCGGCCGCCGCCCACGCGGTGACCACCAGGGCCCGGCGCCGGGGCGTACGGGGGCGCCCCCCACGCCGGCCACGGGCCCCCTCGCGCTGCTCGTCCGCCATCCGCTCTCCGCCCTCTCTGCACCCCTCTCCTCGTCCGCCCCGGCGCGACCGGGGAGACGAGTGACATCTCGCGCGGACGCGAGACGTCGGGGAGCACGTGGACCCGGTACCGGGCCTTCTGTGGCTCCTGCGGCCTATCCCATCCTTTCCTTATCAATAATCCCTGCGATCCCATTCTGTCCCCATTGTCACGAATGGAGCATCCGGGAACGACTCGGGGCCCTCCCACCCGCGGAGAAGAACGCGGACGGAAGGGCCCCGAGCCCGGAGAACGACGGGGACGACGTCAGTCGTTGTTGCCCATACCCGGCGTCGTCTTGGCGATCTGCATCAGGAACTCGCCGTTGCCCTTGGTCTGCTTCATCTTGTCCAGCAGCAGCTCGATGGCCTGCTGCTGATCCAGGGCGTGCAGCACCCGGCGCAGCTTCCAGACGATGCCCAGCTCCTCGCCGTTCATCAGGATCTCCTCCTTGCGGGTACCGGACGCGTCCACGTCCACCGCGGGGAAGATCCGCTTGTCGGCGAGCTTGCGGTCGAGCTTGAGCTCCATGTTGCCGGTGCCCTTGAACTCCTCGAAGATCACCTCGTCCATCCGCGAGCCGGTCTCGACCAGCGCGGTGGCCAGGATGGTCAGCGAGCCGCCGTCCTCGATGTTGCGCGCGGCGCCGAAGAACTTCTTCGGCGGGTACAGCGCGGTCGAGTCCACACCACCGGACAGGATGCGTCCGGAGGCCGGGGCCGCCAGGTTGTAGGCGCGCCCCAGACGGGTGATGGAGTCCAGCAGGACGACGACGTCGTGGCCCAGCTCCACGAGGCGCTTGGCCCTCTCGATGGCGAGCTCGGCGACCGTGGTGTGGTCCTCGGCCGGACGGTCGAAGGTCGAGGAGATGACCTCGCCCTTGACCGACCGCTGCATGTCGGTGACCTCTTCCGGACGCTCGTCGACCAGGACGACCATCAGGTGGCACTCGGGGTTGTTTCGGGTGATCGCGTTGGCGATCGACTGGAGCACCATCGTCTTGCCGGCCTTCGGCGGCGAGACGATCAGACCGCGCTGGCCCTTGCCGATGGGCGCGACCAGGTCGATGATCCGGGTGGTCAGGCCGCCCGGCTCGGACTCCAGGCGCAGCCGCTCCTGCGGGTACAGCGGGGTCAGCTTGCCGAACTCTGGACGGCCGCGGCCGGTCTCGGGCGCCATGCCGTTGACGGAGTCCAGGCGCACCAGAGCATTGAACTTCTCACGGCGCTCGCCCTCGCGGGGCTGGCGCACGGCGCCGGTGACGTGGTCGCCCTTGCGCAGGCCGTTCTTGCGGACCTGGGCGAGCGAGACGTACACGTCGTTCGGGCCCGGCAGGTAGCCGGAGGTGCGGATGAACGCGTAGTTGTCGAGGATGTCGAGGATGCCCGCGACCGGGATCAGGACGTCGTCCTCGGCGACCTGCGGCTCATTGCCGAAGTCCTCGCGCCCGCGACGGCCCCGCCGGTCGCGGTAGCGCCCACGGCGGCGGCGGCCGCCACCGTCGAAGTCGTCGTCGTCCTGGGGCTGCTGGCTGCCGCGGTTGTCCCCGCCGCCGCGCTGCTGGCGGTCGCCGCCGCCGTCGGTGTCGCCGCCCTTGCGGCGGTCACGCTGCTGCTGACGGTCGCCCCGCTCGCCGCGGTCACCGCGCTCGCGGCGGCCGTCCTTCTGCTGGCCCTGCTGGCCGCGGCGGCCGCCCTCGCGGTCGTCACCGGCCTTCGCGGCCTCGGCGGCGGGCTTGTCGGCGGCCTTGGCGGCCCTGCCCTCGGCGCTGTCCACGGCCGCGGTGGCCTTGGCGTCCTTGGTGCCCTCGACCTCGGCGGCGGCGGTCTCGGCCACGGCCGTGTCGGGGGAACCGGCGGCCGAGGTGGCACGGCGGCGGCGGCGCTCGACCGGCGGCTCGTCCGAGACCGGCTGGCCGGGGATGTCGATTTGCTGCTGGGCGGCGCTCTCTCCGCCGTCCTTCTCGCCGGTACGGGCCCGGGAGGTGGTGCGGCGCTTGGGCTTCTCGGGAGCCTCGCCGCCGGCCTTCTCGGTGGCCGCCGCGGCCTTGGGCGCGGCCTCGCCGCCGCCCTGCGCGGCCTGCTTTTCCTTGATCACCTCGATCAGCTGGCTCTTGCGCATCCGCGCGGTCCCGCTGATTCCGAGCCCCGAGGCGAGCTGCTGGAGCTCCGCCAGGACCATGCCGTTCAGGCCAGTGCCCGACCGGCGGCGCTTGGGGGCAGCACCGGTGGCAGGCGCGGCAGGAGCGTCCGGGGCGGGCGCGGCGTCCGGGCGCACGCCCATCAGATCGGTGGTGTCGCTCACGAAGGGTCCTTCCCTGGAGCGGGCGTCGGCCTGTCTGGCTCGGCGACCGGTTGTGCTGTCCGGATCTGTGCCTTCCTCGGCACGGATCCGGGGCGGTGGTCCGCCCTGCGGGCGGAGAGATCCAACCCTGCTGGTCTTCTCGGCCGGCAGGAGGCGCGAAAGAGATGTGCGGTCATTCGCGCCGGTTCCGGTACTGGACAGCCGTCACCACTCAGGCAGGATGCGCAGATGGTGGGGTGATTTCCCGGAAGAATGGCGGTCCCGAATTTCGGGTCACCCCCGCGATCGGGGTCCCCCTTGTGTCGGAACACAGAGCACCGCGCCCCTCAGGGCGTCTGGTGCAGACATGAGGTTAACACTACCGGATCCAACAAACATTCCCCCTCTCCCGAACCGCCAATCGTGTCGCGGTTCCGTCGCGCGGGCCCGGGCGGGGCCTCCGGCGCGGCCGCGGCATCCCCGCGCGCTCCCGTTCCGGTCGCGACGGGCGCTTCGGGCAGCTGGTACCGCGGCGGCGCTGCCCGGCACGGTCCCGGCGCTCAGCGCCGCCTGCTCGATCCCGGTGCATTCCGTTCCCCGGCGGGACGGATGCTCAAACCCGGCCGCTCGTGCGAACACGGCGGACCGTCCGACAGCAAAGGTACCCGCCCCGTCGAGGGCCAAGATCCTCGCCCCGTCGAGGGCCGTGATCCCCAGCCCGTCGATGGCCGAGATCCCCAGCCCTCCAACGGCCGGGCTTCTCACCCCTTCGACCGCGAGGGTCGTCGGATTTCCGACAGCGAAGGTCAACGCTTCCCGCCTCCCCCAGTTGTCGTTCCGCCGGTGCTGGAGCGGGCCGCGCCCCGGCGGACGGCGCCGGTCATGCGCCCAGCGGGAGCACGCACGCTCCCGCCGTGTCCAGTTCCAGGCGGTGTGCCGCCCAGCTCTCCCCCGCGAGGTGGGCCACCTTGTCCGCCGTGCCCTCCTCCGCGAAGGCGAGCACGGTCGGGCCCGCTCCGGAGATCACCGCGGGGACGCCCTCGGCACGCAGCGAGGCGACCAGCGCCAGGCTCTCCGGCATCGCGGGAGCACGGTACTCCTGGTGGATACGGTCCTCGGTGGCCGGCAGCAGCAGCTCGGGGCGGCGGGTGAGCGCCTCGACGAGCAGCGCGGCCCGCCCCGCGTTGGCGGCCGCGTCCACATGCGGGACGTTGCGCGGCAGCAGGCCGCGCGCGGTCTCAGTGAGCACGGGGACGGAGGGTACGTACACCACTGGGGCGAGGGACGAGTTCGGGTCGAGTCTGATCGCGCGCGCGGCCCCGTTCTCGCTCCAGGCGACCGTGAAGCCGCCGAGGAGGCACGCGGCGACATTGTCCGGGTGGCCCTCGATCTCGGTGGCGAGTTCCAGCAGTCCGGCGTCGTCCAGGCGCTCCGGGCCGCCTATCGTGACCGCCCGCGCGGCCATGATGCCCGCGCAGATGGCGGCGGAGGACGAGCCGAGCCCGCGGCCGTGGGGGATACGGTTGGCGCAGACGACCTCGAGGCCGCGCGGCTGGCCGCCGAGCAGGTCGAACGTGGTCCTCATGGCCTTGACGACGAGGTGCCGCTCGTCGCGCGCCAGGGTGTCGGCGCCCTCACCCGCGATGTCGACATGCAGACCGGAGTCGGCGACGCGCACGACCACGTCGTCGTACAGCCCGAGGGCGAGACCGAAGGCGTCGAATCCGGGGCCGAGGTTGGCGCTGGTCGCGGGGACGCGCACCCGGACTGCGGCGGCGCGGAACGCTGGACCGGCCATACGCGGGGACTCTCCTTGATGTGGATCTGCCGTACTCCCCTGCCCTGCGGTGCGGGGCTCGCTTCGCCGCGGGCGCCGCTGGGCGGGGTGCTGCTGTGCTTGCCGGGTGGGGGTGTCGGTGACCTGTGCCGCGGGGCCCGCGACGGCCCCCGCGACCCGCTTCGGCCGCGACCCGACGGGTGATCCTGGGCGGCGGAATATGCCGCTGGATGTGCACAGCCTATCGAAGACAGGTTCACCTGCGACATACGGCGCACGGAGAGCGCACGATGCGTGTCGAGCGCCCGGCCGTGCTCCCCGGCCTGTCGGTGGCTCAAAGGCGGCCCAAACACGGGCGAACGGTGACGTCGTCGGCGTTTCCGCCGCCCGCCCCTCGTCTCCCCGCCGGCCCCGTCCGGGTGACACCCGTCAGGTGGCGTCCGTTCAGACCAGCCCGAGCTGCTTGGCCGCCGCCTCCGCGTCGATGGGGACGACGACCGGCTGCGGCGCGCCCGCCACGGCCCAGTCCGGGTCCTTGAGCCCGTTCCCGGTCACCGTGCAGACGATCCGCTGGCCCGGGTCGACCTTGCCCTCCTCGGCCGCCTTCAGCAGCCCGGCGACGCTCGCCGCCGACGCAGGCTCCACGAAGACGCCCTCACGGGACGCCAGAAGCCGGTAGGCGGAAAGGATCTGACGGTCGGTCACCGAGTCGATGAAGCCACCGGACGCGTCCCGGGCCAGCTCGGCCTGCTTCCACGAGGCAGGGTTGCCGATCCGGATCGCGGTCGCGATCGTCTGCGGGCTCTTGACCGGCGCGCCGAGCACGATCGGGGCGGACCCGGAGGCCTGGAAGCCCCACATGCGCGGGTTGCGGGTCGACACACCGTCGGCCGCGTACTCGGTGTAGCCCTTCCAGTACGCGGTGATGTTGCCCGCGTTGCCCACGGGGAGGACATGGACGTCCGGGGCGTCGCCGAGCGCGTCCACGATCTCGAACGCGGCCGTCTTCTGCCCCTCGATGCGCGAGGGGTTCACCGAGTTCACCAGGGCCACCGGGTAGTTCTCCGACAGGCCGCGCGCCAGGGTGAGGCAGTCGTCGAAGTTGCCGTCCACCTGGAGGATCCGCGAGCCGTGGACCAGCGCCTGGCCCATTTTGCCCAGCGCGATCTTGCCCTGCGGGACGAGCACGGCGCAGACCATCCCCGCCCGGACGGCGTAGGCGGCGGCCGAGGCGGAGGTATTGCCGGTGGAGGCGCAGATGACGGCCTGCGCGCCGGCCTCCTTGGCCTTGGTGATGGCCATCGTCATCCCGCGGTCCTTGAACGAGCCCGTGGGGTTGGCTCCCTCGACCTTCAGGTAGACGTCGCAGCCCGTGCGCTCGGAGAGCAGCTGCGCCGGGACCAGCGGTGTGCCACCCTCCAGGAGGGTGACGACGGGAGTGTCCGCGGTGACCGGCAGCCGGTCGCGGTACTCCTCGATGATGCCGCGCCACTGGTGCGTGGCTGCCTGTACCGGCCGGTCGGCGACTGGGCTCATTGGGTCACGCTCCCCGACTCGGCGGCTCGCCGTTCCAGCGTTCACTGGGTTACTCCCCTTCCACACGCATGATGCTCGCCACGCCGCGGACCGTCTCCAGCTTCCGGAGGGCCTCGACGGTTCCCGACAGGGCCGCGTCGGGCGCGCGATGGGTGACCACGACCAGCGAGGCCTCCCCGTCCTTGCCCTGCTGCCGCACGGTGTCGATGGAGACGCCGTGCTCGGCGAAGACTGCCGCCACCTGGGCGAGCACACCCGCCCGGTCGGCCACGTCGAGGCTGACGTGGTAGCGGGTGACGACATCGCCCATCGGGCTGACCGGAAGCCGCGTGTACGCGGACTCGCCGGGCCCGGTGGCCCCGTTGAGCTTGTTGCGGCACACGGCGACCAGGTCGCCGAGGACGGCGCTGGCGGTCGGCGCGCCGCCCGCGCCCGGACCGTAGAACATCAGCTGCCCGGCCGCGTCGGCCTCGACGAAGACCGCGTTGTACGCCTCACGAACGCTGGCCAGAGGATGGCTGAGCGGAATCATCGCCGGGTGGACCCGAGCGGTCACGGACTTCCCGTCGGCGGACCGCTCGCAGATCGCGAGGAGCTTGACCACACAGCCCATGCGTTTGGCGCTGGCGATGTCGGCGGCGGTGACCTCGGTGATGCCCTCACGGTGCACATCGGCCGCGGTCACCCGGGTGTGGAAGGCGATTCCGGCGAGGATCGCGGCCTTGGCGGCGGCGTCGAAGCCCTCGACGTCGGCGGTGGGGTCCGCCTCCGCGTACCCGAGGGCGGTCGCCTCGTCGAGCGAGTCGGAGTAGCCCGCGCCGGTGGAGTCCATCCGGTCCAGCACGAAGTTGGTGGTGCCGTTGACGATGCCGAGGACCCGGTTGACCTTGTCCCCGGCCAGCGACTCGCGCAGCGGCCTGATCAGCGGGATCGCGCCCGCGACGGCGGCCTCGTAATAGAGGTCCACCCCGTGCTCGACGGCGGCGGCGTGCAGCGCGGCCCCGTCCTCGGCGAGCAGCGCCTTGTTCGCGCTGACCACGCTCGCCCCGTGCTCCATGGCGGTGGTGATCAGGCCCCGTGCGGGCTCGATCCCTCCGATCACCTCGACGACCACGTCCACGTCGTCGCGTTTGACCAGCTCGACGGCGTCGGTGGTGATCAGGTGCGCGGGAACGCCCTCGCGGACCCGGTTCGGGCGGCGCACGGCCACTCCGGCGAGTTCGACGGGAGCTCCGACACGCGCGGCGAGGTCGTCGGCGTGCGTCGTCATGATGCGCGCCACCTCTGAGCCGACCACTCCACAGCCCAGCAGCGCCACCTTCAGCGGACGCGTACGCATCATCCGACCTCGTTTCTCGCGTGCACTCGTCGAAACCAGTCTCGTTGACCTGCCGGACAGATCTATGTCCGGTCCAGGATCTGAGATGAGATTTCCGTCATCCAACATCCAGACGCAGGAGATCCTCCTCGGTCTCGCGTCGGACGATCACGCGCGCCACGCCGTCGCGGACGGCGACCACCGGCGGGCGCAGCGCGTGGTTGTAGTTGCTGGCCATCGACCGGCAGTACGCGCCGGTCGCCGGGACCGCCAGCAGGTCGCCCGGGGCCAGGTCCGCCGGCAGGAACGCGTCCTTGACCACGATGTCCCCGGACTCGCAGTGCTTGCCCACGACCCGGCTGAGCATCGGCTCGGCGTCCGAGGCGCGCGAGACCAGCGCGACGGTGTACTCGGCGTCGTACAGCGCCGTACGGATGTTGTCCGACATCCCGCCGTCCACGCTGACGTAGGTGCGCAGGCCCTCCAGCGGCTTGACGGTGCCCACCTCGTAGAGGGTGAACGCCGTCGGGCCCACGATGGCCCGGCCCGGCTCCACCGACAGGCGCGGCACGGCCAGCCCCGCCGCCGTGCACTCGCGGGTGACGATCTCGGCGAGCGCCTTGGCGATCTCGTGCGGCTCACTCGGGTCGTCGCCCGAGGTGTAGGCGATACCGAGGCCTCCTCCGAGGTCGATCTCGGGCAGCTCCACACCGTGCTCGTCGCGGATCTGCCGCAGCAGGCCGACGACCCGGTGCGCGGCCACCTCGAACCCGGAGGTGTCGAAGATCTGCGACCCGATGTGCGAGTGGATGCCGACGAGCTCGAGCGAGTCGAGGTTCAGCACCCGCCTGACGGCCTCGGCGGCCTGGCCGCCGCTGAGCGCGAGGCCGAACTTCTGGTCCTCGTGCGCGGTGGCGATGAACTCGTGCGTGTGCGCCTCGACACCGACCGTGACCCGGATCTGGACCCGCTGCCGCACCCCGTGCCGGGCCGCGACGTCCGCCAGCCGGACGATCTCCTGGAACGAGTCGACGACGATCCGGCCGACCCCGGCGGAGACCGCCCGCTCCAGCTCGTCCATCGTCTTGTTGTTGCCGTGGAACGCGATCCGGTCGGCGGGCATCCCGGCGGCCAGCGCCGTGGTGAGCTCGCCGCCGGAGCACACGTCGAGGTTGAGGCCCTCCTCCTTCAGCCAGGCGACCACGACCCGGCTGAGGAAGGCCTTCCCGGCGTAGAAGACGTCCGCCTCGCCACCGAACGCCTCGTGCCAGGCGCGGCACCGGGCCCGGAAGTCGTCCTCGTCGAGGATGTACGCGGGAGTGCCGAACTCCTCGGCGAGAGCGCGCACGTCCAGCCCGCCGACGGTGGCCGCCCCGTGCTCGTTGCGGTCGACCGTCCGGGACCAGATCCGGGGGTCGAGCACATTCAGATCGGCGGGCGGGGCGGCGTAGTGCCCCTCGGGGATCACGTCCGCGTAGCGCGGCCCTGCGGGGTGTGCGGAGCGACTCACAGGTTCTCCAGGGAAGTTCGTGTCACATGCGCTCGGGCGCGGAGACACCGAGCAGGTCGAGACCGTTGGCGATGACCGTCCGGGTCGCGTCGGCGAGCCAGAGCCGGGCCCGGTTGAGATCCGTCACCTCGGCGTCGCCGAGCGGCAGGATCCGGCAGTCACCGTAGAAGCGGTGGTACATCCCGGCCAGCCGCTCCAGATAGCGGGCGACCCGGTGCGGCTCGCGCAGATCCGCCGCGGCGGCGACCACCCGCGGGAACTCGGCGAGGGCCCCCAGCAGCTCGTTCTCCCGCTCATGGGTGAGCAGCTCGGGTTTGAAGTCCTCGGCCGGGCCCTTGTCGACGCCCATCTCGGCCGCGTTGCGCTGCACACCGCACATCCGGGTGTGCGCGTACTGCACGTAGAAGACCGGGTTGTCCGTCTTCTGGCTGGTGAGCAGGTCGATGTCGAGGGTGAGCGTCGAGTCGGTGCTGGAGCGGGCGAGGGAGTACCGCGCCGCGTCCACGCCGATCCAGTCGATCACGTCGTCGATGGTGATGATGTTGCCGGCCCGCTTGGACATGCGGACCTCTTCACCGTCCTTGAGCATCTTCACGAACTGCCCGATGAGCACCTCGATGTTGTGCTCGGGATCGTCACCGGCGCAGGCGACGATCGCCTTGAGCCGCCCCACGTACCCGTGGTGGTCGGCTCCGAGCATGTAGACGCAGGTCTCGTTGCCCCGGTCCCGCTTGTCCAGGTAGTACGCGGCGTCGGAGGCGAAGTAGGTGGTCTCCCCGTTCGCCTTGACCAGCACCCGGTCCTTGTCGTCGCCGAAGTCGGTCGTGCGCAGCCAGACCGCGCCCTCCCGGTCGAAGACGTGGCCCTGGGCCCGCAGCCGCTCGATCGCCTGCTCGACCTCGCCCGACTCGTGCAGGCTCCGCTCGGAGAACCACACGTCGAAGTGCGCCCCGAACTCCTCCATCGACCGCCGGATCTCGGCGATCATGAGCTTGAGGCCCTCGGCCTTGAAGACCGCGAGCTGTTCCCGCTCGTCCTTCTCCAGCAGCCCGGCGTGGCCCGCGGCGATCTTCTTCGCCAGCTCGTCGACGTACTCCCCCTTGTACCCGTCCTCGGGTACGGGCCGGCCGTTGGCCACCGCCCGGAGCGTGCCCGCGAACTTGTCGATCTGCACACCGAAGTCATTGATGTAGTACTCGGTGGTGACCTCGGCGCCCGAGGCCCGCAGGATCCGGCCGAGGGAGTCACCGACGGCGGCCCAGCGGACACCGCCGATGTGGATGGGGCCGGTGGGGTTGGCCGAGACGAACTCGAGGTTGATCCGCAACCCCTTGAGCGTCTCGTTGCGCCCGAACGCCTGGCCCGCCTCGACGATCGTCCGGGCCAGCTCGCCCTGGGCGGCGGCGTCGAGGGTGACATTGAGGAAGCCGGGGCCCGCGATGTCCACGCTCTTGACCCCGGACGCCGCCTTCAGCCGCTCCGCGAGGACCTGGGCGACCTCCCGCGGCGGCTTCCCCGCGCGCTTGGCGAGCTGGAGCGCCACATTGGTGGCGTAGTCGCCGTGGTCCCTGTTCTTCGGTCGCTCGACCGTGACCTGCTCGGGCACGGGAACGGACAGCTCCCCCGCCTCCACGGCGGAGCGAACTGCGGACAGGATGGCGTGGGAGAGCTCTGCGGGTGTCACGGGTCAAGGGTATGGGAGAACGGGGGTCCCCCCGCCATCGGGTTTCACCCTCCGGGACGCCCGCTGGCGGAGGCCGCTCCGGGCTCCTCCGCCTCAGCGGCGTCCTGCTGCCCCATGTGCATCAGCTGCCTCACGACGCGGACCAGATCGACGGGCTCGAAGGGCTTGCCGAGGTAGGCGTCGACGCCGGCGGCCTCCCCCCTCTCGAGGTCCATCTGGGTACAGGCGCTGACGATGGCGATGCGGAGGTCGCGGGTGGCGGGGTCGGCCCGGAGCCGGGCGGCTGTGCGCAGGCCGTCGAGTCTGGGCATGACCACATCGAGAGTGACGACATCCGGACGGACGTGCTGGACCATCTCCAGGCACTCGGCACCGTCGGCCGCGGTCACGACCTCGAAGCCCTCAAGCTCGAGGTTGACCCTGATCAACTGCCGGATCACCTTGCTGTCGTCGACGACAAGGACCCGACCGGACATGCCAGCCACAACCGAGAGCCTAGGCGCGCGCCGCACGGTGCGTCCGCGTTTTGCCCACTTCGGCCCCGTGAGAGGGACGTCCGACGGGGAGCCTGAACGTGCGGGGCGGAGAATGATAACGCGCTCGCGCGGGGGCGGAGCGGGGGGCGGCAATGCGCTCGTGGAGGGGAGGGGGCGGTAAAACGCTCGGCGCCGGGGGACGTGGGGAGGGGACGGGCATCTCGCCGCGGGGGGGGTGCGGGGGGGCGGCAACGCGCTCGGCGCGGGAGGCGGAGGGGAGTGGACGGACATCTCGCCGCGAGGGGTGCGAGGGGCGGCAATGCACTCGGCGCGGGGGTGCGGGGGGCGGCAACGCGCTCGGCGCGGGAGGCGGAGGGGAGTGGACGGACATCTCGCCGCGAGGGGTGCGAGGGGAGTGGACGGACATCTCGCCGCGAGGGGTGCGAGGGCGGCGGGGGCCCGCGAGGGGGGGTGGGGGCCGTGCGCCTCGCCGCGGGAGGCGGGGGCGCCCGTCTCGCAGCGAGGGGGGTGGGCCCGCGAGGCGCGGGGGCCGTGCGCCTCGCCGCGGCGGAGGGCGGGGGGGCCGCCGGGACGGCGAACCTGGTCCCGGGGAAAGCGGGCCGGGCGGGCACCCGGTGGGTGCGGGGGAGGGTACGGCGCTCCGCGGGGGCGGGGCATGGCGGAGGAGGACAAGGCACTCCGCGCGGAGGCGGCGGGGCTGGCGGAGGCCCTGGCAAGACGGGCCGCAAGCACCCGAGACGGGCGCCCGAGCCCAGTCGTGATCAAGAGGCGAGGGCGCGGTAGGACCCCAAAACCCTGTACCCGGCCACCCGGTCGGAGCTGGTAGTGTTCTGCACGTCGCACAACGACACGCCCCCGTAGCTCAGGGGATAGAGCAACGGCCTCCGGAGCCGTGTGCGCAGGTTCGAATCCTGCCGGGGGCACCCTGTATGAGGTGCCTAAAGACCCCGTCACCAGCGGAAACGCTGAAGCCGGGGTCTTCGCGTATGTGCAGGCGTGTGCCGCTCGGAGCGGGCGTATGTCGGGGGCTGTGGACGAGGCGTGGACGGGATCTTGGGACGTAAGCGCAGGTCATGCCCGTCCCCCCAAGCCCCGGACAGGTCTAGGGGCCGTGGGGGGTACCGCCTTGAGCGTGTCACTCGTACCAACAGAACCTCGACGTGGAAGTCCCTCAGCCAGTGGCTTTGGCGATGATGCGGTCCATCTCCTCCCGGCCGAAGGCTCGCAGGGTCGTGCTACGGACGTTGCCCAACGCGCCGACCTGTAGGAGCACTGCGGTGGCAGTCTCGTCGTCGGGCGCCTCCACGACAGCCACGATGTCGTACGGGCCGACGGTCCAGAAGAGGTTCAGGACCTTCACCCCGAGCTTCTGAGCCGCTGCCGTGAAGGCTTCGGCGCGTTGCGGGGTGTCCTTGTAGCCGCGGACTCCCTGGTCGGTCCAGTTCAGCAGCGCAACAAACGTCGGCATGATCCTTTACCCCTGCAAGTAGACGCAATTAGACGTGGTCAACTCTGGGCCTCATACGCGTAATGCGCATGAGAGGCGCCTCTGAACGAGTGAGGGAAGCCGACCTGACTTCATGGCCCGGCCCGACATACACCCCGGAGCCACCGGCGCGGAATTCCGCAGGAGAGGAGCGCCCCTGACGGCCAAAGCATGCCGATGCCCCCGGAACAAGTCCGGGGGCATCGGAGCTACCGTCGTCTGCGATCACTCGTACTCGCGCAACAGATCCTCAATACGCCGGTTGGCGACGTCTTGCCGTCCGTCGAGGCACTTGGCGTAGCGGGTCAGGAGCACCTCGACGCTGTTGCCGGCTCGCTCGGCCACCTCGGTTGGGTCTACACCGGCGTTGAGCCACGTCGAGAGAGCCGAGTGCCGGAGGTCGTACGGCCGACTCGCGAGCGGCGAGGCCGCGACTGCCGGCGGAAGCGCGAGGAGCCGAGCTTCCTGCCACACGCGGTAGTAGGTCGAGGACGGGACGACCGACCCCTTCTCACTGAAGAACAGCCGCCCGTCGTCCGCTGTGCCAAAGGTGGCCAGGTGCTCGCGGAGCACGGCGACGAGGTGAGGCGGGATCGGCACCCGCCTGACGTCCTCGGTCGGCCGGTTCTTCAGCCCGCGGTCGTCATGGGTCTCCCCCGAGTCGGTCCACTGAGCGTTTTCAGCGCTGCCGCTCCAGGGCGAGGATGGCTGCGGTGATTGACGACATTCGATTCGGACTGCGTCGTGCCCTGCGGAGGATCCGCCACGACTTCAGACGTGCGACGCCGCGCTCGACCGGTGCCCGCGCTGCGGACAGTGCGCGGT